>JBCDLX010000005.1:0-204117 GCA_038744785.1 Pseudomonadota bacterium | reverse complement strand
GGCCACGAGCCGGGTCATCGTACCCATGATTTCGTGCGTCGGCCGGTCGCGGAAGAAATCGGAAAGCCCAAGCGTGCGGCCATGGCCCAGCATCCGCATCAGGATCGCGCGCCAGAGGGGCCCACGGAGTATCGTCGAGAGTCCACGCGGCCCGCTCGGCGATGAGCGGATCAAGACGCTCTTAGATGACGGCCATGTAACCGGAGCTGGAAAGTCTTTTGTGACAGCGCACCCTATGCGTCGCAGGAACTCGCCGGGTTTTGCCAGTGCCCTTCGTTCGTCTGCGATCAGAAGCTGAAAAGCGACCTGCGGTGCGCGATCCCGCGTTTTTCGCATTCGCCGTCAAGCGCGCGGCCAGGCGGCAGGCTTTCTGGCGGCAGCCGCAGTTTGGTGCCGTTTTTCAGGATCAGAGTGGCACGCTGTGAGAAATCAAGAGTCGTGGCCAACCGCGCTGTGTCGATCTGGTTAAGTGGAACTTCGCCCGCTCGTGTCCCGCTGGTCCAAGCGATCTTGTTGTCATCGACCCGCAGCGTCGCATTCGTACCCCGGATTATTTCATAAAGCGCAGGCGAGACCGCGAGTGCTGTGACAGCGATCAAGAGCGGATGGGCGTCGAAAACGAAGATAAGTGCCAACAGCAGGGCAAGGCCCAAACCCACCATCGCATAGCCCGCTGGCCTGCGCGCCGGTCTTTCGTAACGGAATTCATCCGCCAAGAATGCGGCCCACCATCTCTGTTGTGTCGCTGCTTAGGTTTGGCGTGATGGCGATCCGTTCGAGCGCATCGCGGATCATTCCCTGACGATCACCGTCGTACCGGCCCCAGGTTTCAAAGACCGTTGTCATCCGGGCCGCCGTTTGCGGGTTGAGGGGATCAAGTCTGATCAGCCAATCGGCGACGAAACGGTAGCCTTCGCCCGACGCATGGTGAAACCCTGCGGCGTTCCCGGCGAGCGCGCCGATGACGGCGCGGAACCGGTTTGGGTTCTTCCAGTCGAAATCGGAATGCTCGGTCAGCATCTCGGCCACCGATGCCGCCTTTTCAGGAGCGGCGTGCAGGATTTGCAGTGCGAACCACTTGTCCATCACCAGACGGTCATGGCCCCAGCGGCGATAAAAGCGTGCCACAGCTTCGGCCCCGTTCCCGGCATCGAGCAGGCAGGCGAGCGCGCCCAGTTCCTCGGTCATATTGTCGGCGGCGTGATAAAGCGCGTCGGCGCGTGCGCCATCGTCCAGCCGTGTCAATAGCGACAGCGCGGTCAATCGAAGCGCGCGGCACCCCGCCGCCTTCGGATCGGGCGAGTAGGGACCAGGAAGGTCCATCGCTTCGTAGAGACCCGGCAGCACCGATGCGAGGTGGCGAGCGAGTGCCATTGCCACTTTTTCCCGCGCGTCGTGGATCGCTTGCGGATCCGGCGTTCGGCCCGCGTCAAACAGGGTTTGGGCCATGTCGTCTTCAGAGGGCAGGCGCAGCGCCAAAGCCCGGAACGCGGGATCCAGCGTGTCGTCGCGCACGACCCGCTCCAACGCGTCAAGATAGTCCGGACCAGGCGCTGCCCCGTCCGTGATCATCGCCGAGAGCACGTCCTTGGCCAGCTGCCGTCCGGCTTCCCATTTGTTGAACGGGTCCGTGTCATGCGCCAGAAGGAATGCGCGTTCTTCGGCGGTACTGTCGCGCTCAAGGATCAATGGCGCCGAGAAGTTGCGCAGGATCGACGGAATGGGTCGCGCCGAAAGACCCTCGAAACGGAAGGACTGCTGTGCCTCGGTCATCTCCAGCACGGTGGTTGGGTGGGTTTCTTCGCCCCCCGGGTTCAAAAGCCCGACGGCGATGGGAATGACCTGCGGGCCTTTTTCGTCTTGACCCGGCGTGGGGGGCGTTTCCTGCTTGAAATCAAGCGTGTAGGTGCCGTCCTCAAACCGATCCTCAACCCGCAGTCTGGGTGTGCCGGCTTGGGCATACCAGCGCGCAAATTGCGACAGGTCCCGACCGGTCGCATCCTCAAACACGTTGATCCAATCCTCGATCGTCGCCGCGTCCCCATCATGGCGATCGAAGTACAGATCCAGCGCGGCATCATAGCCCGCGTCGCCGACTAGCGTCTTGAGCATCCCGATCAATTCGGCGCCTTTTTCATAGACCGTCGCGGTATAGAAGTTGTTGATCTCGACGAAGCTTGCCGGCCGTACGGGATGCGCCAATGGACCGTTGTCTTCCCGAAACTGCCGCCCGCGCAATTGAAGAACATCGTCTATCCGCTTGACTGCATGAGATCTTTGGTCGCCGGAAAACTGCTGATCACGGAAGACCGTTAGCCCCTCTTTCAAGCACAGTTGAAACCAGTCGCGACAGGTGATGCGGTTGCCGGTCCAGTTGTGAAAGTACTCGTGGGCGACGATACCCTCGATCAATTCAAAGTCCCGGTCTGTCGCGGTCTCGGGGCTGGCCAAAACGTACTTGGAGTTGAAAATGTTCAACCCCTTGTTCTCCATCGCGCCCATATTGAAGTCGTCGACGGCCACGATGTTGAAAACGTCCAAGTCGTATTCGCGGCCATAAGATGTCTCATCCCAGCGCATCGACCGTTTGAGGGCGTCCATCGCGTAGGCGCAGCGCGTTTCGTCGCCCGGGCGCACCCAGACGTTCAGTGCGACATCTCTGCCGGAGGCGGTTGTGAAACTGTCCGAGAAGGCGACCAGTTCGCCTGCGACCAAAGCGAACAGGTAGGCAGGCTTCGGCCATGGATCATGCCATTCTGCAAACCCGTCGCCAGTCACCGCAGGATTGCCGTTCGACAAAAGGATCGGGGCATCGCCTTCGATCCGCACGGTGAACGGTGCCATCACGTCCGGGCGGTCAGGGTAGTAGGTGATCTTGCGGAACCCTTGCGCTTCGCATTGCGTGCAGTACATGCCGTTCGACATGTAAAGGCCTTCAAGCGCGGTGTTCGAAGCCGGGGCGATTTCGACCTCGGCCTCCCAGGTAAAGGCGCAATCCGGTGCATCGCAGGTCAGCCCGTTGGTATCCATAGACGGCGTGACCGGAACACCGTCAATGGTCGCGGCGATTAACGTCAGTCCTTCGCCGTCCAACCGAAAGGTCCGGTCGGTCGTTTCCGGGTTAGGCCGGAAAGCGATCTTCGACAAAACACGCGTGGCATCCGGCGCCAGACGGAACGTCAGGTGCACCTCGTCCACCAGATAGGCCGGAGGCGTGAAGTCAGCCAAGTAGATGGCCGTCGGTGCGGCGTCCTTCATGAGGGCGTCTCTCCCGGTTCTATGGAATTCGCGAAGGGCAAGCTTATGTCAACGGGTCGGGCCGTCAAGCGCCCCTGACGCGGTTGACCATGGAACGCATGAACACGCATTGCGCCTTTCAAGACATCCTCCTGATGCTGGGGGCGCGAGATCACATATGGCTGTGACGGTCCTTTGGTTTAAGCGTGACTTGCGCATTCGCGACCATCCCGCACTTGCGGTGGCCGCGCGGCAAGATACCCCCGTTCTTCCGATTTACATCATCGAACCAGAGCTTTGGTCCCAACCCGATGCCTCGGCCCGTCAATGGCGCTTCGTGTTCGAAAGCTTGCAGGACCTGGCGCAGGATATGGCCTGGCTGGGCGCGCCGATGCACGTCGTGCAGGGTGAGGCTGTCGAAGTGCTTGAAACGATCCATCGGCGCCACCGGATCGAACGGCTCGTTTCGCATCAGGAGACCGGGAACCTATGGAGCTACGCACGTGACCGAAAGGTCGGTGCCTGGGCTGTAGCGAACGGGATCGTCTGGGATCAGCCACCGCAATCGGGTGTCATTCGACGGCTTCCGGCCCGCGATGGGTGGGCCAAGGCCCGTGATGGGTACATGTTTGCCGACAAGGTACCTGCACCGCAACAATTGCGCGGCGTTCCGGCTCCTGAATTCTCATTGCCGGATGCGCGCGACCTTGGTCTTGGCCCTGACGGCGCCGATCCACAGCGGGGCGGTGCGCGCGCGGCCGAGGCGTTGTTGGACAGTTTCTTGTCCGAGCGCGGCCGAACGTATCGGAGCGCGATGTCGTCACCACTTGCCGGCGAAGACGTCTGTTCGCGCCTGTCGCCGCATTTCGCCTGGGGCACTTTGACCGTGCGCACGGCGGTCCACGCCACGGCCGCACGGCAGCGCGAAGTTCGCAACACACGCGAAGGGTGGATCGGAAGTCTCAAGAGCTTTCAGGCACGGCTTGCTTGGCGCGACCACTTCACCCAGAAGCTTGAGGACGAGCCCGAGCTTGAGATCCGCGCCATGCACAGCGCCTATGAGAGCCTACGCCCCATCGTCCCGGATGCCGCGCTTCTGTCGGCTTGGACGGCTGGTGAAACCGGTGTGCCCTTTGTCGATGCCTGCATGCGCTATCTGACAGCCACGGGCTGGCTGAACTTTCGGATGCGATCCATGCTTGTCGCCTTTGCCAGCTACCATTTGTGGCTGGACTGGCGGGCCACGGGGCCCGTGCTCGCACGCCGGTTCACGGATTACGAACCTGGCATCCACTGGCCGCAGATGCAGATGCAGTCCGGGGTTACCGGAATGAACACAATTCGTATCTACAATCCGATCAAGCAAGGCGCGGATCAGGACCCGGACGGCACCTTCACGCGCCGCTGGGTGCCGGAGCTTGCCTCGGTGCCCGCGCAGTTTTTGCAGCAACCGTGGCGCTGGGATCAGTTCGCCAAACTTCACTACCCGCAGCCCATCGTCGATGTGCCATCCGCCGCGCGAACGGCACGGGAAAAGGTCTGGTCCGTGCGGCGGGGGCGGGCGTTTGGCGATGAAGCGGCCCGCGTCGTCAAGAAGCATGCCAGCCGCAAGGGGCCGCATTTCGTAAACGATCGCGCTCCACGGCGCCGAAAGCGGGACGATCCACGGCAGTTGAACCTGGATGTCTAAAGGCAAGAAGATGCGCCGAAAGGGCGATCTGCCGACCAAACGGTGCGCGGCCTGTGGGCGCCCGTTCGCCTGGCGGCGCAAATGGGCGGCGGTCTGGGATGACGTGCGCTATTGTTCGGACCAATGCCGCCGCACACGAAAACCCAGGCAAGGCCGTGCGCCGCCCTGACCGACTGCAGCAATGAATTGGTCATGTTTTCGGACCAATGCCCTTGCCGTCCAACGGTCCGAACCCTAGAACCACCCCCAAAGTGTGCAGCGGTATGCAAAGAAGCGGGGACGGCAGAATGACAGAACGGGTTGACCGGGCAGGGTTGCAGGTGGCGGCAGAGCTTGCCGCCTTTGTGGAAGAACATGCGCTGCCAGGCACAGACATCACGCCAGAGGCGTTCTGGTCGGGCTTTGCGGGCCTTCTTGATGCGTCCACACCGCAAAACCGCAGCCTTCTTGAGGTCCGCGAGACGTTGCAATCGCATATCGACGCGTGGCATCTGAAGCGCAAGAACCAGCCGCACGACCACGAGGCTTACAAGGCGTTTCTGTCCGAGATCGGGTATCTGCGGGACGAGGGCGGTGAATTCGAAATCGAAACGCAGAACACCGACCCGGAGTTTGCTTCGGTTGCAGGGCCCCAGCTTGTCGTTCCGATCACCAATGCCCGCTATGCGTTGAACGCAGCGAACGCGCGTTGGGGAAGCCTTTATGATGGGCTCTATGGCACGGACGCAATCGGCAGCCCGCCGCCCGCGGGCGGCTACGACAAGGGTCGCGGGGCACGTGTCGTCGCCCGGGCGCGCGTGTTTCTGGACGAGGCGTTTCCGCTTCAGGGCACCAGCCATGCGGACGCGCGCCGCTACCACGTGCACGGTGGTAAGTTGCTGGTGGACGATTTGCCTTTGATGACGCCCGAAAAGTTCATCGGCTATCGCGGCCATCCCCGAGCGCCGTCCGCGGTGTTGTTGCAGAACAATGGCCTTCACGTCGAACTGATCTTTGACCGTACTCATGCCATCGGCGCGCGTGACCAGGCGGGCCTTGCAGATGTGCGTCTTGAGGCAGCCGTGTCGACGATAATGGATTGCGAGGATTCGGTTGCCTGCGTTGATGCAGAGGACAAGGTGCTCGCCTATTCGAACTGGCTAGGCCTGATGAAAGGCGATCTTCAGGAGACCTTCGAGAAGAGCGGCAAGTCTCTGACGCGAAAGCTCAATCCCGACCTTGAGTTTACCGCGCCGGATGGCGAAGGCCGTGTGACGGTCAAAGGCCGCTCTCTTATGCTTGTGCGGAATGTCGGGCATCTTATGACGAATCCCGCCATCCTTGACGCCGATGGGGCCGAAGTCTTCGAAGGGCTCATGGATGCCGCGATCACCAGTCTGATCGCGATGCATGATCTGAAGAAATCCGACGGCCTTAGAAACAGCGTGACCGGCTCGGTCTACGTGGTGAAGCCTAAGATGCATGGACCAGACGAGGTGGCGTTCGCGGACGCAGTCTTCACTCGGGTCGAAGCCATACTTGGCCTTCCGCAGTACACCGTGAAGCTTGGGATTATGGACGAAGAGCGGCGGACAAGCGTGAACCTCAAGGAATGTATCCGCGCCGCAAAAAACCGGGTCGCCTTTATCAATACCGGGTTCCTCGACCGAACTGGCGACGAGATCCACACGTCAATGGAGGCCGGACCGTTTAGCCGCAAGGACTGGATCAAGCGGAAGGGCTGGATCACAGCCTACGAAAACCGCAATGTCGATATTGGCCTTGAATGCGGTCTTTCGGGCCGGGCGCAGGTTGGCAAAGGCATGTGGGCGATGCCGGACCAGATGGCCGCGATGCTGGAAGCCAAGATCGAGCATCCGAAATCCGGTGCCAACACGGCATGGGTTCCCTCGCCAACAGCGGCCACGCTGCACGCGCTGCACTATCACAAGATCGATGTCTTCGGGGTCCAGAAGCGCCTGAAGGCCGGAGGACGGCGCGCCCATGTGGACGGGATACTCGATATCCCGCTGGCCGCGTTCCGAAAATGGCCGAAGGATCAAATTCTGCGAGAGGTCGAAAACAATGCGCAGGGTATTCTGGGCTATGTCGTCCGCTGGATCGATCAAGGCGTCGGCTGTTCCAAAGTGCCTGACATAAATGATGTCGGCCTGATGGAAGACCGTGCGACCTGCCGCATCTCGGCCCAGCACATCGCGAACTGGCTTCACCACGAGATCGTCAGCCGCGCCGAAGTGGAAGAAATCATGCGGAAGATGGCTGCCGTTGTGGATCGCCAGAACGAAGGCGACCCGCTTTACCGGCCAATGGGGCCAGGGTTTGAAGGGATCGCCTATCAGGCGGCCTGCGATCTTGTCTTCGAAGGTCGCACGCAGCCTTCTGGCTATACCGAACCAGTTTTGCACAAGCGGCGGCTTGAACTTAAGGCCACACTGTAGGGAAGGATCTGATATGGCGGATATCTCACTCAGCCGCGCACGGCGCATCGTGCGTCAGGCGCTCGCAAAGGGCCGCGAACTGGAGCTGAAGCCGCTTTCGGTCGTCGTGCTGGACGCGGGCGGCCATGTGAAGGCCTTCGAACGCGAAGACGGCGCATCGCCGGGACGATTTGCAATTGCACAGGGCAAGGCTTACGGCGCGGTCATGCTGGGGATGGCAGGTACTGCGCAGATGAAGCGGGCCGAAGACCAAGCCTACTTCATTCAGGCCGCAAACGGTGCCTTCGGCGGGCAAATGGTGCCTGTTCCGGGCGGCGTGCTGGTCCGGGATGCTAAGGGCAATGTGATCGGTGCCGTTGGTGTGACCGGGGATACGTCCGACAACGATGCAATTGCGGCGGTGTCAGGGATCGAATCCGTGGGTCTGGTCCCCGAAGTCTAGGTCCTGTAAACCTGATCGCCCGGCTGCAAATAGATAAGGAATGCAACATGCCCTCGCGCATATCGCTGGTGCCCGTCGGATTCTTCGGTGTCGCTGCCGCAGTTCTTTCATGGCAGCCAGTCAACGCGGGCGTTGGGCTTGCCAATCCGGCAGCGGAACACTGCATTTCTGAAGGTGGGCTCTTTGGGTTGGTCGATGAAGACGCCGGCAAGCGTGGGGTTTGTCTTCTGCCTGATGGGGAACAGGTCGATGCCTGGGACCTTTATAGAGATGCGGCGGATTCCTCAGCGGACAGCGCGGGTGTGCAGATCGCAAATCCGGCCGCTGCCGCATGTGCGGGGATCGGCGGGGCCTACCAGCTGAACTCCTCGATCTGTCGCCTGCCGGACGGGGCGGAAATCGATGCTTGGGCGCTCTTGCGCCGGGCGCACGCGGCGTCGCTTGCGAACCCCGCTGCGACGGCCTGTCTTGACGCGGGCGGGGCGTACGAGATCAGAGACAGCGACACTGGGAAGACCGGGATTTGCCGTCTTCCTGACGGGCGCGCGATCGACGCCTGGGCGTTCTTCCGGCAAACCGAGTAAAACGCACAAATATTTATCGCGCCAACGCGCGTTGCGCATTGCACAACCGGATGTGCGTTTGTCCGGGTTTCGCCCATCCAGAAGCCGGACTAGACTGTACCCAACGTCACAAAAGTCGGAGCAGAACGTTTCATGGCAAGACCGGTCGTCGGGATCATAGGCAACAGCTACCTGATTGGTGACGAGTATCCGGCCCATGCTGCGGGACGCATGGTCAGCCAAGCGGTGGCGGACGTGGCAGATGCGGTTCCGGTCATTGTTCCATCCGATCCTGGGCTTGTTTCGCTGGACGCCCTTCTTGAAACGTTCGCGGGCTTTGTGCTGCCGGGAGGGCGTGCAAACGTCCATCCAGAAGAGTACGGTCAATCGGAAACCGACGCGCATGGTACGTTTGATCGGGGACGCGATGGTCTTGTTCTGCCGCTGCTGCGCGCCTGCGTCGATCGCGGACAGCCGATTTTGGCGATCTGCCGGGGCTTTCAGGAAATGAATGTGGCCTTTGGCGGAACCCTGCACCCCGAGATCCGGGAACTGCCGGGGCGCATGAACCACCGGATGCCGCCTGACGGGTCGCTCGATGAAAAGTTCGAATTGCGCCATGATGTGATCGTTACGCCAGGCGGCCCGTTTCACCGGCTGTTCGGGGCCGAGGTCGTGCGAACCAACACACTACATGGTCAGGGGATCGTGGAGCCTGGCGGACGCATTGTGATCGACGGGCGCGCCGACGACGGGACACCTGAAGCGATTTACGTCGATGGCGCGCCTGGCTTTGCGCTGGGCGTACAATGGCATCCGGAATACAATGCCGCCGAAGATCCCGTGTCTTGTCCATTGTTCAAGGCCTTTGGCGCGGCCGCGCGCGCTTGGGCGTCCGGGGCGCGGCCCGCGCGGTTGCGTACGGCCTAGGAAACTCTCGTTTGCCACGAATTTGCCCTGTTTGACCCCTACCGTCTGCGTGGGGCAGCGCAGGCCGACGAGGGATGTAGCATGGATCGGGATCGCAAAGCCGGAATGACGCCGGAAGAGGGCGTCAACGCCCTGAATAGTGTAATCGGCGAGGTCGTGGAAATTTCCTCAAACGGGGATCTAGATGCGTTTGCGGCGGTGTTCGCCAAAATGGAGGAGATCGTTGCCGCGACAGGGGCCGATGTTGCCGAATTTGACGAGAAAATCGATATGCTGCGTCAAATGACTGCGCTCGGACAGGCCAGCGTGGACGAGATGGACGCGGCCCTTTGGGCCGGGGACTATGCGCGGGCACAAACACTGATGTCCGGATGCGAGTTGACCGAAGGTCTGGAATTTGATGCGGAGAACGAAGAGGCGGTCGAACTGACTTTCGACCTTTCTGATCTGACCGAAGCGCTTGGGGGCGCAGAAATAGCCGATCCCATGCCTGACGTTTATGCCGATCTCGCGCAAGGTCTGCCCGGGGCGGCCCAGGCGCTGATTTCGGCGGGCACGGATTTGAACACGCCTTCGGGTGATGCGATGCACACCGCGATCCTTGCAGCACTTGATGCACCTGGCCGAAATGCCAAAACGATCGTCGCCCTGATCGAGGCCGGAGCGGACGCTAGTGTCATTCATACACAAGAGGGCGACAATGCGTTTTCTTGGTCTATGGGTTACCCGCATGGGGAAACGGTGTCCGATGACAGCGAGTTGAAGCTGTTTGCCGTGCTGTCAAGCGAAGGGGTCGACCCGGATTATGTTGTGCCCGAACAAATGGCCGTCCTGCACCGGGGTATCCTTCAGGACTCGCAGGTGCAGGTCGAGGCTTTGCTGACAATCGGTGCCAACCCCGACGTCTGCCTGCCAGACACGTTCGAACCCGGCAAACTGGCCGGAGCAACCCCATTGATGCTTGCGGGACCGAAACCTCAAATGATGCGTCTTCTTCTTGACCATGGTTCTGACGGCACGGTTCCCGATGCGCGCGGAAGAGACCAGCTTGCCTTCCTCGAAGAGGAGGCGCAGGCGGCCGCCTTGCGCGCAACGCCCGAGGACGCTTGGACGGTGGCCCATGCCGAAGCGTTGCAGCAATCGGTGGCGCTTCTACGGGCGCATCTGTCGCGCTAAATCAGTCATGGATTGGGTCGGGGCATGCAAGAACGCCCGCGCGTTCAGTCCGCATTCAGGGTCAGACACATCTCGAACCGTTCGAGCGACACACCATGTCGCTCAACCATCTCGGGGGCGAGAACTGTCCAGCCGCGCCTTTCAAGAAACCAGCGTGCCAGGTGGCTGGCGTGGGTTGTTAGCTGCGTTAGCCCTTTTTCGCGTGCCGCGGTCAACAGGTGGTCGTAAAGCGCGGCTGCCGCACCATTCCGGCGTGCGATTGGCCGGACGAAGAACAGATCCAAATAGCCGTCCCCCGTCATAGTAATGAAACCGACAGGTTCAGCTTCGTCCTCGGCCAGAAAGCTCAAGCCGGTCTTCAGACGGCTTTCCCAGGCATCTAGGTCATGCGCCGCGTCACGTGGGGCCCACGCCTCACGCTCGGCCTCGGTGTAGTGGGGGGATGTGCCATTGTGGATGGCGTCCAAGTAAATCGAAAGACATGCGTGGGTGTCATGATTCGCGACCGGACGCAGCGACAGGGTCACGTCACCCGCTTCCGCGTTCTGTATTCGGGACGGTTCCAGGCTTCTGTATCCAGAATGTGGGCGAGCACGTCGACAGCGCGGTCGATCTCATCCTCTCCGATGTAGAGAGGTGTGATCCCAAACCGCAAGTTGTCGGGTGCGCGAAAATCTCCGATCACGCCTTCGGCGATCAAAGCCTGCATTACTGCGTAAGCTTCGGGATGTCGAAAGGCCACTTGGCTGCCACGGGTCTTCGCATGGCGCGGGCTATTGAGTTTGACGTACGGGCATCGGCTTTCGATGCCGGCGAGCAGCCGTTCGGAAAGGTCCAAGGATCGCGAACGAACATCGCCGATGTCAGCGATGGCCCAAACGTCAAGCGCTGCGTCGAGGGCCGCCATTTGCAGAACTGCGGGTGTCCCGACCCGCAACCGTTCAATTCCGCGTCCTGCGCGGTAGTCTAGATCGAAGTTGAAGGGGGCTTCGTGGCCAAGCCAACCCGCAAGCGCTGGCTGAACAGTGTCCTCATGATCTGGCCGAACATAGATGAACGCGGGCGCCCCCGGTCCGCCGTTGAGATACTTATAGGTACAGCCGACCGCAAAATCCGCGGCCGTCCCGGCCAGATCTACGGGAAGAGCGCCTGCGGAATGAGCAAGGTCCCAGACGGTGACGACGCCCGCAGCATGGGCCCTTGCGGTCAGATCGGCCATATCGTGCAGACGCCCAGTGCGATAATCCACTTCGGTCAGCATAAGCACGGCCACGTCTTCGTCGATCGCTTCCAGGACTGCGTCGGGCGCGACAGTCTTGAGCGCGTGGCCTTTGCCAAGCGTGCGAATAAGACCCTGGGCCATATAAAGGTCTGACGGGAAGTTCCCTTGATCCGACAATATGATGCGCCGGTCCGGCCGCATCTCAAGCGCTGCGGCCAGCGCCTGATAGACCTTTAACGACAGCGTGTCTCCGGTTGTGATCGTCCCTGGCGCGGCGCCGATAAGGGGCGCGATCCTGTCGCCGAGCCGCGTGGGGGCCGCCATCCAACCCGCCGCATTCCACCCCGTGATCAGCATCTCGCCCCATTCGCGCTTTAGCATCGCTTCAAGGCGGGTCGGCACGCCCTTGGGCAAAGGGCCAAGGGAGTTGCCGTCCAGATAGGTGACGCCTTCTGGCAGATCAAAAAAGGCGCGGGTCGCGGCGAAGTCAGTCATTCTGGTGCTCTGATCATGTTGAGGGGCCGTTTCCACCCCGCCTCCCGCAATATTTCGAAAGTAAAGAAGAGGCGAGGGGAATTGGCAGCACATGATGCGGGTGGTTAACTGCAGCGATGCTAAAGTGGATCGATCTTCCCCCCGTTTGGCTTGTGGGATTTGCCGCGCTCACCTGGATGCAGGCGCGATTTCTGCCGATTGGCGGGTTTGGACCCTGGGCGCCGCCCTTGGGGGCGCTTCTGATCCTTGCCGGGGTGGTGTTGGCGGCCGCCGCTGTCGTCGAGTTTCACCGTCATAGGACGACGGTCATCCCACACCAGATGCCGTCAGCCATCGTGACCACCGGTGTTTTTGCCCGAACCCGAAATCCGATTTATCTGGGCGACACCGCCATCTTGCTTGGTTGTGTGCTGTGGTGGCAGGCGGTGCCGTCGACTGTCCTTGTGCCGGTCTTTATGATCTTGATCTCTAAGCGTTTCATCGCTGCAGAAGAAGCGCGGCTTCACCAAGAGTTCCCTTCGGAATTCCAGAACTATAAGACAGCAGTCCGACGCTGGTTGTAACTGATTGGTTACTTGCTTGTGAACTTTCGGCGCGCCGGTTATTTGAACTTCTCGAAATGCGACCCAAAACCTAACCGGTGGCTCGCACCGGAGAAAAGGGACAGACCTGATGAAAATCGGCACACCGAAAGAGACGTTTGCAGGCGAGGATCGCGTTGCGATGACCCCTGACAGTGCACGGCAGCTGCAGAAACTTGGGCACGAATGCCTGATCGAAGCAGGGTCGGGTGCCGCAGCAGGGTTTACCGACGCGGCCTATGAGGACGCCGGTGTGGCGGTTGTGAGGACCGCTGCGGAATTGTGGAAATCGGCCGATATCATCGCGAAGGTTCGGCCGCCCACCGATGCCGAGATCAAGCGGCTGACGGTGGACAAGACCCTGATTTCTTTCTTCTATCCTGCCCAAAGCGAGAAGCTTCTAGAGGCCGCGAACAAGAAATCCGCCACCGTGATCGCGATGGACATGGTGCCCCGGATCAGCCGGGCGCAGAAGATGGACGCGCTTTCGTCGATGGCGAATATCGCTGGATACCGCGCGGTGATCGAAGCCGGGAACAATTTCGGTCGCTTCTTTACCGGTCAGGTCACCGCAGCAGGTAAAGTGCCCCCCGCAAAGGTTCTGATCGTCGGCGCCGGTGTGGCGGGGCTTGCCGCGATTGGCACCTCGACATCGCTTGGTGCGATTACGCTGGCCTTCGATGTGCGCCCCGAGGTTGCCGAACAAATCGAATCGATGGGCGCCGAGTTCGTGTTCCTCGAGTTCGACGAAGAACAGACGGACGGCGCCGCAACCGGCGGCTACGCGGCCCCGTCTTCACCCGAGTTCCGCGAAGCGCAGCTTGCCAAATTCCGCGAGCTTGCGCCCGATATCGACATTGTCATCACCACGGCCTTGATCCCGGGCCGGGACGCGCCGGTTCTGTGGACGAAGGACATGGTTGAGGCGATGAAGCCCGGGTCGGTGATTGTCGATCTTGCTGCCGAACGCGGCGGAAACTGTGAACTGACCATCGCGGACGAAAAGATCGTGACCGATAACGGTGTCACCATCGTCGGCTACACTGATTTCCCAAGTCGGATGGCGACCCAGTCTTCGACGCTCTACGCCACGAATATCCGTCACATGATGACCGATCTGACGCCCGAGAAGGATGGCGTCGTCAATCATGACATGGAAGACGATGTGATCCGGGGCGCCACGGTTACCCATGCGGGCGAGATCACATTCCCGCCGCCGCCGCCCAAGGTCGCGGCCATTGCGGCGCAAAAGCCTAAGGAAAAGCCAAAGGAACTGACGCCCGAAGAAAAGCGGGCCGCAGAAATCGCAGCCTTCAAGCAGCAGACCCGAAACCAGGTTGCGCTGATCGCAATTGGCGGGGCGCTGATCCTGCTTGCGGGGCTTTATACGCCCGCAAGCTTCATGCAGCACTTTATCGTCTTCGTGTTGTCGGTCTTTGTTGGCTTCCAGGTGATCTGGGGCGTTAGCCACGCGCTGCACACGCCATTGATGGCGGTGACGAACGCGATCTCGTCGATCATCATCCTTGGCGCGCTCATGCAGATCGGATCGAACTCGATCCTTGTATCCATCCTTGCCGCCTTGGCGGTGTTCATGGCCGCGATCAATATCTTCGGCGGCTTCCTCGTCACACGGCGCATGCTCGCCATGTTCCAGAAATCCTAAAGCGCGGAGCAGGGCAGATGGACTTCGGATTCACGACAGCGGCCTATGTCGTCGCGGCAGTTCTTTTCATTCTCTCGCTCGGCGGCCTTTCGGGGCAAGAGAGCGCCAAGCGCGCGGTCTGGTACGGGATCGTCGGGATGGCGATTGCGGTTGTTGCGACCTTGATCGGGCCGGGGCAGGGGCTTTGGGTCCTGTCCCTGATCCTGATCGCGGGCGGCGCGGCCATCGGCTATCAGCTTGCCACCAAAGTGCAGATGACGCAGATGCCCGAGCTTGTCGCGATCATGCACTCGCTTGTGGGGCTCGCGGCGGTCTTCGTCGGGTTCAATGCGGATTTCGAGATTGGGAATGTTGCGCGCGCGCTGGCCGATGGCGGCGGCGATGATCTTCGGGGGTTTGCGGCTCTTGTCGCCAAAAAGACCCCGGTCGAGATCAACATTCTCAGGATCGAGTTACTGCTGGGGATCTGGATCGGCGCGGTTACGTTCACCGGGTCGGTCATCGCCTATGGGAAGCTTGCAGGGCGTGTGAACTCGGCGGCGACCAAACTGCCGGGCGGGCATCTATTGAACGCCGGCGCGGCAATCTTGTCGGTGGTCTTTGCGGTCGTCTACCTGTCAAGCGGGGCAACCTGGCCCTTGTTCCTTGTAGCGATCCTGGCCTTCTTCATCGGCTACCATCTTATCATGGGTATTGGCGGGGCGGATATGCCCGTCGTCGTTTCGATGCTGAACAGCTATTCCGGCTGGGCGGCGGCAGCGATCGGGTTCTCGCTATCGAACGATCTCTTGATCGTGGTTGGCGCGCTTGTTGGTTCGTCGGGTGCGATCCTGAGCTACATTATGTGTAAGGCAATGAACCGTCAGTTTGTCAGTGTCATTCTGGGCGGTTTCGGCGGCGCAAGTGGCCCGGCAGCCGAAGTCGAGGGCGAGATGGTCGCGATCGACGTGGACGGCGTTGCGGCGTCCCTGAACGAGGCCGATAGCGTGATCATCGTGCCGGGATACGGAATGGCGGTTGCGCAGGCCCAAGGCGCGGTGTCCGATCTGGTGCGCAAGCTGCGCGCGCAAGGAAAAGAAGTGCGCTTTGGCATTCACCCCGTTGCCGGACGCCTGCCGGGGCATATGAACGTGCTCTTGGCTGAGGCGAAGGTGCCCTATGATATCGTGCTTGAGATGGATGAGATCAACGATGACTTCCCGGATACCGATGTCTCTATCGTGATCGGTTCAAATGACATCGTGAACCCGGCGGCACAGGACGACCCCAATTCGCCGATCGCGGGCATGCCCGTTCTGGAGGTCTGGAAGGCCAAGCAAACATTCGTGATGAAGCGCGGGCAGGGCACGGGCTACTCCGGAATCGAGAACCCGCTGTTCTTCAAAGAAAATACGCGGATGTTCTACGGCGATGCGAAAGCTTCGCTCGACACCCTTCTGCCGAAGATCGAGTGACGAGGGGAGCACCTCACGAACCGTTTCATGCGGGCGGGCTTGGGGTTTTCAGGTCCGCCCGCTTTGGGTTTTGGCGTTTGGCCCGAACTGCGGTAGTTTGACTATCGTACCCCGGACCGGAGACTTGCCATGAACGTTCAGCAAACGCCGTCGCCCCGCAAGAAGGCCAGCGATTTCGACCCGCGCATTCTTGAGATTTTCGATGGCTACGTGCACGGTAAACTGACCAAACGACAGTTCATCTCACAGGCCGGAAAGTACGCGGCCGCCGGTGTCACCGGCGCGATGCTCCTTGAGCAGCTGCAGCCGAACTACGCTTTGGCGCAGCAGGTTGCCACAGATGATCCGTCGATCGAGACGATGGTGGCAGAGTATGAAAGCGCGCAAGGCCACGGAACGATCCGTGGCTTAATGGCCAGGCCGTCCGATGTGTCAGGGCCACTTCCGGCGGTGCTTGTCGTGCACGAAAACCGCGGTCTGAACCCGTATATCGAGGATGTCGTCCGGCGCGCGGCCAAGGCCGGATATCTGGCTTTTGGGCCAGATGGCCTGACGCCGCTTGGCGGTTACCCAGGAACGGACGAGCAGGGCCGCGAGATGCAGCGTGAACTGGACCGCGCGAAGCTGATGGAAGACTTCTTTGCAGCCTACGAATATTTGCGCGATCACGATGGTTCGACGGGTAAAGTAGGGGCGGTGGGGTTTTGCTACGGTGGCGGTGTATGCAACGCACTGGCCGTGGCCTATCCCGATCTTGCGGCTTCGGTGCCGTTCTACGGCCGCCAGCCCGATGCCGCCGATGTCCCGGCGATCGAAGCGCCGCTTATGATCCACTATGCGGGTCTGGATGATCGCATCAATGAGGGTTGGGCCGCCTATTCAGCGGCGCTGCGCGAACACCAAAAGGAGTTCAGCGTGCATTTCTATCCGGACGTGAACCACGGTTTCCATAACGACACCACGCCCCGCTACGACGAAGAGGCAGCGACCCTCGCGTGGAACCGAACGCTTGCATTCTTTAGCGAGCATCTGGCCTGAAGCTGTGCTTCGTATCGCGTGTGGCGATCCGACCCATCGGAGGGGCTCTGCCCCTCCGAACCTCCCCGGAGTATTTTGCCAGGATGAAGGATCATACCCGTTTTGGCGTGACTTCGTATCCAGGCTCTTCGGGTTCGTCATCCACCATTTCTGGTGGAAAGCCGGGCGCCCGTATGGCGAGCCCGGTCGGCTCTTCGTACCGGCGGATGATGTTCGGTGAAAACTCGCGGGCGCCATAGACGTCGATGGCTTCGCGGAACAATCCAACCAGGAGCGGTGAGAGCGAGAGGGGCACGCCATTCTCTTCGGCAATGTCCTGAAAAAGACCGATGTCTTTCAGAACCAGGTCCATTGTGAAGTTGATGTCGCGGGACCCGTTCAGGATCACCTGGCTTTCAGTTTCATGGACGAATGAGGTGCCTGACGAAATTCGGATCGCCTCGTAGGTTATTGCAAGGTCCATTCCCGCGGCCTTTGCCGTGGTGAGCGCTTCGGCGAGGCTGACAAGGTTTGCTGTCGCAAGATAATTTGTCAGTACTTTCAGAACGGACGCGGAGCCCACGTCGCCAGTATGCAGAACCCGGCGGCCGAGGATTGTCAGGACCGGCAGCACCCGCTCGAACGTCTCGCGCGGTGCGCCTGCAAAGATCGAGATGTTCCCGGTTGCCGCCCGATGGCATCCACCCGAGACGGGACAATCCACTGCTTCGGCGCCCCGCGCCGTGACCAGATCCGCAATACGGCGCACCTCATTCGCGTCGGTCGTCGACATTTCCGCCCAGATCTTGCCCGGCCCGAGACCCATGAGAAGACCGTCCTTGGCTTCCATGACAGTGGCGCAGGCCGCCGGAGAAGGCAGGCACGTGATGACCATATCACATGTTTCGGCCATCAATCGGGGGCTCTCTGCCCATGTCGCGCCGCCGGCAAGAAACGGCCCTGCCGCGTCCCTGTCAAGGTCGCGCACCGTCAGATCGTACCCATTTCGCAAAAGGCTGCCTGCCAGCTTGCCACCGACATTTCCCAGCCCGATGAAACCGATGCGCATCGCCACCTCCCCGTTTTCATTCCAGTCTTCTTTGCCGCAGCCGCGCATGGCTGGAGGCGTTAGGTCTTGTCTGTTTGCGACCTTGGTTGTTCGGTCTACGATGGTGTACCTTTAAGTGGCCAGAATGCTTGCATTTTTTCGTTTACAGGTTGGCAATTCCGACTAGGTTATGCGCCCATGACCCGGCCAGAAGATCATCCGCTTCGCTACAAGTTGGCGAATGAGCTGCATGCGCGGCCATTTCCGCCGTTATCGGCGCCATGCCGGGCGGCCTATCTGGCGATCAAGCAGCCCAAGAATGCCGCTGCACGCGACCGTGAGGCCGATCGGGCACATCTGATCGATCTGTTGGACAGGTTCGGTGCCGCGCATCCGCAGCCAGGGGCGACGCATTGGTTCGGCGAGATCGGCAAGTACCGGCTGAAATGGGAAAGCCACACAGAGTTCGTGACCTATTCTGTGTTTGGAACGGACAATGACGACCGTCCGTTTGATACCCGTGTCTTCGACGTTTTTCCAAAGGATTGGCTTGAGACGGCGCCTGGCGTTCGCATGACCTCTGCCCTGATCCGGGTCGATGTTCACAGGGACGACGATGACGTGGCCAAAAAACTGGCCGACTGGTTTGTGCCGGAAAGCCTTGCCGTCTCGCAGGTAGTGGACGACACCGCGATCGTCGCTGGTGATTTCCGGATCGACCCGGCAGGGCATATGCGGTTTGCTGTCTTTGTCCGGCCTGATGCGGGCGATCGCAGGCTTGGCCGGATCGTGCAGCGGCTGTGCGAGATCGAGACTTACAAGTCCATGTCAATGCTGGGGCTTGCCCGTGTGCGCGAACTGGGCCCAGAAATGGGCCGGATCGACAATGAATTGACCGGCCTGATGGGGGAGATGGCGGGGGAGACGTCGCGTGCCGAGGACACATTGACAGCTCTGCTGAAGATCTCGTCCGAATTAGAGAACCTTCTGGCGCAAAGCGCTTTCCGATTCGGGGCGACAGGGGCTTACGAAGCGCTTGTGAACCAGCGTATTGCGATCATGCGCGAAGAAAGGTTTGGGGGGCGACAGACGTTCGGCGAGTTTATGATGCGGCGTTTTGACCCGGCAATGCGAACGGTTAAAGCGGGCGAAGGGCGGCTTCAGGCCATGGCAGAGCGCGCGATGCGGGCGGGCGATTTGCTGCGGACGCGGGTCGATGTCGAACGGTCGGCCCAGAACCAGGCGCTACTCGAATCCATGGACAGGCGCGCTGATCTGCAACTGCGCCTTCAGCATACTGTCGAGGGGTTAAGCGTGGTGGCGATCAGCTATTACGCCGTCAACCTTGCGATCAACATCATCTGGCCGGTCGCGGATGAAGCCAATATCTCTCAGGGATTGCTGACTGCAGGCGTGACCCCGATTGTGGTTCTTCTGGTGTGGTTCATGGTTCGCCGTATCCGGAAACGTGTTGCATAGCCGAATGTTGCAACCGGTTCAAAACCTTGCATACTGAGCATGTTTCGCATTCGTGAAACGCGACGTGGTGATTAAGATCACGTTTCACACAGGGGAGAATGATCGATGAAAAGACTTGTAACCGCTGCGGCGGCTGCACTGACCGCGTGCGTTGTTGCGACCAGCGCGTCGGCACAGGATTTCGAATTCTTTGAGTTCCGTGAAGGGTGGAATATCTTCCGTTCGACGGCGACTGGCGGCTGCTTTATGGAGCGTCAGACCGAAGAAGGTATCGTGCTTCAGGTCGGGTCGTTGCAGACTATGACTGGCGCAGGTGGCGCGGACGATTTTGGCTACCTTGGGATCTACATTCCAGGTGAAGCACCTGAGAACGCGGGCGGAGATCCGCTGCTTGTGTTGGAATCGGGTCCAAATCGCTACATCGCCGAGGCACACAGTCAGGAACGCCAGGGCTTCTGGGGTGGATTCATCGTGTCGGGTACCGGTAGCGATCTTGCCAACGACCTGCGCACGCGAAAGTCCATGCGTGGCATTACGGTGAATGGCGGTGGGTTCGACATCGACCTGACCCGCACAAACATCAACCGCGCCCTTGACCGTACGGCGGAATGCCAGAACCAAAGCTGATCCGTCACTGACCCGAAGACCAAGGGCCCCCGCCGCAGCGCGTCGGGGGCTTCTTTTTTGTTCCAGGCATTGCGTTTCGTACGGTGCTTGATCCCGTGGGTGTTTCTTCCTATTCCGGCGCAACTGTTTTCCATATTGGATCGTTTTAGGACGCGACATGCCCGTTAAAAATCGTTTCGCAGAGCTACACTCTGACATCACAACCTGGCGCCGTGACATTCACGCTCACCCTGAACTGATGTTCGATACCCAAAGGACTTCGGCGCTGGTGGCAGAGAAATTGCGGGACTTTGGGTGTGACGAGGTCGTGACAGGCATTGGTGTGACGGGCGTTGTGGGCGTAATCCGGGGCAAAACGAACGGCTCGGGCCGCACGATCGGGCTCCGCGCCGACATGGATGCACTTCCAATCGAGGAAGCGACGGGGCTTGACTACGCGTCGAAGACGCCCGGCAAAATGCACGCCTGCGGTCACGATGGCCACACCGCGATGCTTCTGGGGGCGGCCCAATACCTTGCCGAGACACGGAACTTTGACGGCACTGCGGTGGTGATCTTTCAACCCGCCGAAGAAGGCGGCGGCGGTGGGCGCGAGATGGTCAAAGACGGGATGATGGAGCGGTTTGGGATCGACGAGGTTTACGGCATGCACAACTGGCCCGGTCGGCCTTTGGGGTCTTTTTCGATCAGACCGGGGCCGTTCTTTGCGGCGGCGGACCGGCTTGATATCAAGATCACGGGCAGGGGTGGGCATGCCGCGAAACCTCATGAAACGATCGACGCCACAGTTGTCGCAAGCCATGTCATCCTGGCGCTTCAGACGATTGCCAGCCGGAATGTCGATCCGACAAAACAGGTCGTCGTGTCGATCACTTCGTTTCACACCGACAGCGTCGCGCAGAACGTGATTTCGCAGGTTGCGCATCTTCAGGGGACCGTGCGCACGCATGACCCAGAAGTGCAGGATTTGGCCGAAGAACGGGTTCTGGCGATCTGCACGCAGGTGGCGTCGGCCTTCGGGGCAGTGGCAGAGGTGACCTATGATCGGGACTACCCGGTTACCTGCAACCACGAAGAGCATACGGTCTACGCGGCTGATGCGGCCCGTGCCGTCGCTGGCGATTGCGATGAAGACGCACCCCTTGTGATGGGGGGCGAGGATTTTTCATTCATGCTGAACGAGCGGCCGGGCGCCTATATCCTGGTCGGAAATGGTGACACGGCGCATGTCCATCACCCTGAATACAACTTCAACGACGACGTGATCCCGGCAGGCTGTTCGTGGTTCGCCGAAATCGTTGAACAGCGGATGCCAGCGGCCTAAAGCGTTCTGACACTTGCCCGGATGAAGATGCTTCGCACCCGGGTCGCGTCCGCTGGGCGTCGGGTGAACCACCCTAAGCCTCGCCAAGAAGGCGACGGTAAATTGCGTTCAGCGCCGCGGCTTCTGCTTCGATCTTAAAGCCATCGACCGCGCGTGGCCGCGATGCCCCGGCAAAGCGGGCGCGAAGCGCTGGATCGCCTAGCAATCGCGCGGTGGCACCCGTCAAGGCATCCAGATCCTCAGCCGGTACCAGAAACCCTGTCTCTTCGTCTGCGACCAGTTCCTCAAACGCACCTACGCGTGTCGCGACCACAGGCACGCCACAGGACATCGCTTCTAGCGGTGTCAATCCAAAGCCTTCCCAGCGCTGCGGCGCAACGTAAAGATCGACAGCCTGAAACCAGGGCGCGATGGTGAATCCTTTGTCCTCGGGCAGGATGTGCAACCTGTCGTTCAGTCCCGCCTCGGCAATCCGCGCCCTAAGGCCGTCTACGAACCCGTGCTGATCTGCGGTGACGCCACCCATGATCACGCCTTGGGCATCTCGATGGTTCGGCAAAAGCCGGATCATCGTCTCTACAAAAAGATCGGTGCCCTTCTGAGCGCGGATGCGCCCGAAACAGCCGATAAGAACCGCGTCGGGGTCAAGCCCCAGTCGCCGGCGCAACGCGCCGCGATCTTCAGGCGGGGCGAAGGTTTCGGTGTCGATGCCGTGATGGATTATCTCAGCGGGGCGTTCAAGATAGCCAGCCGACCGTGCAGAGGTCGCAACGATCGCGTCCATCTGCGCAATCAGCCAGCGTGTATAACCCGTGTGCCGGCGCTGCGCGGCAGAGGTGAACATTAGTTTCAGGCGCTTGCGCAAAAAATGCTTCAATACCAATCCCGCGAGCATCTCGGTGTTGCGGCGAGCGTGCCAGACACGAGGGCCCGACGGCCCGCTCCGGGACATCGCGATGACGCGATGCAGTGGGATGCGCGGCATCGCCTCGGGCAGCACCGGACCCACACTCGCAATCGCAATGTCGCGCGCCTGAAGTGGGACCAGGCGTACCACGGTTGACGTCACGCCCGAAAAGCGGCGCTTCAGGTTCGGAGCGATCACGTCGATGTCTTTGGCCTCAACCTCCATTTGTGTGCCTGATCAAATCGATAAGGTCCGCCGACAAGGCGTCGGCCATTTTGTCCGCTTCGCCCGTCGCGCCCTCGGCTGCATCCCGCATGTCGCGGAGCGCCTTTGGACTGCGCAAAAGGTCTGCCACGGCGGTCGCCAGCGACGGGGCACCGTCGACCTGCCGCGCGGCACCAAGATCTGTCAGGGCCGCATAATCCGCCGCTGCGTTTGGCACTTTTGGCCCGAAAAGCAGTGCCGCGCCGCAGCCAATCGGCTCCCACGGATTGTGCCCCCCTGCATCGCCGAATGACCCCGCCAAGAAAACCACCGGGGCAGCCCGATACCAAAGCCCGGTTTCGCCAATTGTGTCTGCGACATAGACTTGTGTTTCGGACGACAGGGTGTGCCCCGCGCCACGCCGCGCCGCGCGCAGCCCATGCGACGCGGCCAGCTCTGCGATGCCTGGGCCACGCTCTGGATGGCGCGGGATAAGAATGCACAGCGCGTTCGGGACACTCTGTAGAAGTCTTTGATGCGCCTCCAGAATCGGTCCGTCCTCGCCCGGATGCGTGGAACTCGCGGTCCAGGCGGGACGGTCCACCAAGAGGCCCTGCCAGTCCGCCAAAGCCGATGCATTCGCCGAAGGTGCAGGTGTCGCGGTTTTCAGATTTGTACCGGTGCAAAGCTTCGTAGTACCCGAAACGAAGGGTCGAAGACCGTCGCAGGTTTCTGCGTTCTGGGTCACGATCAGCCGGAACGCCGAAAGGACACGACGCGCGGTGGCCGGAACGCGCGACCAGCTGACCAGACTTCGGTCAGACATCCGTGCGTTCACAAGCGCCAGCGGTATATTCCGGGCTTCGGCATCAAGGATTAGGCGTGGCCAGAGTTCGCTTTCCACAAACACTCCCAGGTCGGGGCGCCAGTGGTCAAAGAAGGCTCGGACCGCAGGCGCCGTATCGATGGGCGCGAACTGGTGTATCGCGCCTTCGGGAAGGCGATCTGCCATGATCCTTGCCGATGTGCCGGTGCCACTTGTGACAAGCACCGCGTGGTCTTCGATAAACCGTGAGATGAGCGGAAGCGCAGACAAGCTTTCGCCGACGCTTGCTGCGTGTACCCAGATCAACGACCCATGGGGCCGTGCCTGTGTGGCCCAACCCCGGCGTTCGGCCAGCCTTTCGTCAGAAATGCCCGCAGCAGTCAGTTTCTTGTCGGTGCGTGCAAGCGCCGGGCCGGACAGGACACGTCCCAGCGCCCCGTACAGCCGAAGCGGGAGCGTCGCCGCAGGTTGGGCCATCAGCCGCCCGTGTGGCTCATGTGGCGCGACATCTGCCCATCAAGTTTCTGGCGGGAATAGTCAAAATCGTGGCCCTTGGGTTTCAGGGCGATTGCGGCGCGGATCGCCTCTTCCAGTGGGCCATCATCGTCGGGGTGCGCGCGCAATGCGGTGCGCAGGTCGGCGCGGTCTTCTTGACCGAGACACATGTAGATCTCGCCCGTGCAGGTCACCCGCACCCGGTTGCAGCTTTCACAGAAGTTGTGCGTCAACGGTGTGATGAAACCGATCTTCTGCCCTGTTTCTGTCAGCCGCACATAGCGGGCCGGGCCGCCCGTGCGTTCGGCCACGTCCATAACCGTATAGCGCCCCGCCAGCCTGGCGCGCAGATCCTTCAACGACCAGTATTGTCCCAGCCGGTTTTCGTTCCCGATATCGCCCATTGGCATGACCTCTATAAAGGTCAGGTCCATGTCACGATCCGCGCACCACTCGGCTAGGGCGAAAAGCTCATCCTCATTGAAGCCTTTCAGTGCCACGGTATTGATTTTGACCCGCATTCCCGCGGCCAATGCGGCGTCGATGCCTTTCAAAACCTGCGGCAACCGACCCCAGCGTGTGATGTCGGCAAACTTCTTTTCGTCAAGCGTGTCAAGCGACACATTGATCCTACGCACGCCCGCTGCGGCAAGGTCATCTGCGAACCGGGACAACTGGCTGCCATTGGTCGTAAGTGTCAATTCCTTAAGCGCACCACTTTCCAGGTGCCGCGACATCCCGTCAAAGAACGTCATGATCCCTTTTCGCACCAGCGGTTCGCCGCCAGTGATCCGCAGCTTTTCCACCCCGAGCCCGATAAAGGTCGAACACAATCGATCCAACTCTTCAAGCGTCAGGAGCTCTGCCTTGGGCAGGAAAGTCATCGCTTCCGACATGCAATAGACACATCGAAAATCGCATCGGTCAGTCACCGAAACGCGCAGATAGCTGATGGCGCGCTGAAAAGGATCGATCAGTGGTACTTTCATTCCGGCTAGAAACTAGTGCTGTGGCCAAGGGGTCGCAAGAGAAGGATTGTTCCACGCGCATTCTGCGCGCCGCGCTTGTCAGGGATTTGGGTAATTCCCTTTCCTTGTCCGTGAGATCGGGCAACAATGCGCGGGGCGCGAGCGTCGTTCCGTTTCGTGCGGCAAAGATTCGATTGGAGACTGGAATGACACGCGTGGTACCGCAATTCGTCGCGGCGGCAGCGCTCATCTGCGTACCGGTGCTTGGTTTTGCCTCGTCGACCGATGCAAGCGCTACCGAAATCGGACAAGCGGAAGATGGGCGACCCTACGAATATAACAGCCCCGTTTGCCGCGAGGCGCGGGCCCGCGCCGAATCGGCGGCACAGGTCCCTGGGTTTGAGACGCGGTTGGAAGAAATCATCTCGCTCGCGCCAGAATGCTTCGTCGGCTGGGAACCGGGCGACGGTTAGGTCCCAAGGTATTTGCCCGCTTCACGACGGGCGAAAGGCGCCATTCGCGAGGCGTGCGCATCCAGAAAGGCACGCGTTTCGCTGGGGTCGCGTTTTGACAGGTCGCGCAGCCACCACGCGACCGCCTTTTGGATGAACCATTCAGGATCAGAGAGGTATGCGGCAGCCCAACCCAGAATGCGCGTTCGGATCGCACGCTGGTCGGCATCGGGGTCTTTGATGCGCGCCCAGGGCAAGGTCATCACCATCGCCGCGCGCCGGGTCCAAAGGTGCGGGCTTTTGGTCCAGGTCTCGACCTCGTTCAGCCGCGTTGGGTCGGCAAGCAGCCTTTTTTGTCCCGCGATAGCCGCGTGATCGGCAATGGCCCATGCGTCAAAGTCAGGCACCCAACCGGCGATGATGCGCCATGCCGGGCCGTCGCCCGGGCGAATGCGGCCCCGGTCGACAAGCTTCGCCGCGGCCACGCGGGCCTCATGAATGTCGCTTTGCCAAAGCGCCCGGGCAAGAGGCAAGGGCGCATCTTCGCCCGACGCTTTGCGCCAGTCGCGCGCGAACGCGTCAATTACCGGGTTTGCGACACCAAGGTAGGTACGCGGTACCTTGTGATAGGCCGCCATTTCAACGGCCTTCTGGGGATGCCCCGCCGCCTTCAACGCGGCAATGGCCGCGTCGGGCGTCACTCTACGGTTACCGACTTCGCAAGGTTGCGCGGCTGGTCCACATCCGTACCTTTCGCAACTGCGGTGTAGTAGGCCAGAAGTTGTGCCGGTATTGCGTAGAGGATCGGTGCAAAGAGGTCCGCTACGGTGGGCATCTGGATCACATGCCAAGTTCCGTCCGAGGCGATGGCTGCGCCCTCATTATCCGTGATCAGAACCACCTTGCCCCCACGGGCCATGACTTCTTGCATGTTCGATACGGTCTTATCGAAAAGCGCGTCGTGCGGGGCCATTACGATCACGGGGACGGACGGATCAATCAGGGCGATGGGGCCGTGCTTCAACTCTCCGGATGCATAGCCTTCGGCGTGTATATAGCTGATTTCCTTCAGTTTCAAGGCGCCCTCAAGCGCAAGCGGGAACATGGCGCCACGCCCAAGAAATAGAATGTCACGCGCCTCGGCCAGTTCCTGCGACACGTCGCGGATTCGGTTTTCGGTGGATAGGGCCTGCGCAATCAGGCCCGGAAGTGACCGGAACGCCGAATGCGCGGCGGCCAGAGCGTCGGGTTCCATCGTTCCCCGCGCTTCCGCGGCGTGGAGCGCAAGAAGCGCTAAGACAGTTAGCTGGCAGGTGAACGCTTTGGTCGAGGCGACGCCGATCTCGGTTCCGGCGAGAATCGGAAGCGACTGGTCCGCCTCGCGCGCAATCGAGCTTTCCGCTACGTTGACAACCGCAAGTGTCATCGCCTTCGCTTCGCAATAGCGAAGCGCTGCAAGCGTGTCGGCAGTTTCACCCGATTGGCTGACAAAAATCGCGAGCGTGTTGGGCCCGATGGGCGGCTCGCGGTACCGAAACTCGCTGGCCACATCGATGTCCACGGGAAGACCGGCAAGTGCCTCGAACCAGTAGCGCGCGGTCAGGCAGGCGTAATGCGCCGTTCCGCACGCCACCATCACGACCCGATCGAAGCGCGTGAAGTCCAAATCGCGGGGCAGGCGCACAGTGCCGTCATCTGCAAGATAGTGACCAAGCGCATCTGCCACCACCGTTGGCTGTTCGGCGATCTCCTTGGCCATAAAATGCTTGTGTCCCGCCTTTTCTATCCTTGCGGTATCCAATTGGATTGTCTGGACTGCGCGGTTGGCGCGGCGGCCCTCTGCGTCGAAGATCTGGGTGCGGTCGCGGGTCAGGATCACGCGGTCGCCTTCTTCGAGGTAGGTGATCCGGTCGGTCATGCCCGAAAGCGCGATGGCGTCCGAGCCAAGGAACATTTCCCCGTCACCGTGGCCGACGGCGAGAGGAGATCCCTTACGCGCCCCGATTATCAGATCGTCGTCGCCATCAAACAGACACGCCAGTGCAAAGGCGCCCTCCAACCGGGCGATCGTCTGCTCTGCAGCGTCCCGGGGTGCGAGTCCCTGGTCGATGTATGACTGGGCCAGCAACGCCACTGTTTCAGTGTCCGTTTCGCTTTCGGCCTTGTAACCGTTTACCTGAAGTTCTTCGCGCAACTCTTTGAAGTTCTCTATTATTCCGTTGTGAACAACCGCAACCGGCCCGGCTTTGTGAGGGTGCGCATTTGCCACCGAGGGCGCGCCATGCGTGGCCCAGCGGGTATGCCCAATTCCGGACTTCCCCGGCAGCGGGTCGCGCACCAACAGGTCCGACAGGTTCACCAGTTTTCCAAGGGCGCGCCGCCGGTCCAGCGTGCCAGCATCCGTGGTCGCGATCCCGGCACTGTCGTAGCCCCGGTACTCCAGTCGCTTCAACGCCTCGACCAGGATTGGCGCCGCCTCGTGATCGCTAAGGATGCCGACGATACCGCACATGTGCTTACCCCTTCTTGCGCGCGCGCGCCGCGCGCAGCTTGTCCATCAACCGAATGGCGAAGCCTTCTTTGTTGTCCTGTCTGGTCCGGGCAATTGCCATCGCACCTGCCGGTACGTCGCGGGTGACTGTGGTCGCTGTCGCGGTCATCGCGGCGTCGCCCACGCGAACCGGGGCGACCAGCATCGTGTTCGATCCGACGAAAACACGCTCGCCGATCTCGGTCCGATGTTTCGAAACGCCGTCGTAATTGCAGGTGATTGTACCCGCCCCGATATTCGTTGCCGCACCGACAGATGCATCGCCGATGTAGCTAAGGTGATTGACCTTCGCGCCCTCGCCGATCTCGGACGCCTTGATCTCGCAGAAGTTTCCGACGCGTGACCCGTTTCCAAGCTCTGTACCGGGGCGAAGGCGGGCATATGGTCCGACTGTCGCGCCACTGCCAACGTGACACCCTTCAAGGTGACTAAACGCACGGATACGCGCGCCAGTCTCGACCGTGACGCCGGGTCCGAAGACCACGTGGGGTTCCACGGTGCTGTCGCGACCGATCACCGTATCGTGGGCAAAGAACACCGTTTCAGGTGCAGTCAAGGTGACACCGTCCTGCATTGCCTCTTGCCGACGCGCTGCCTGAAACGCGGCCTCTGCAGTTGCCAAATCCGCGCGAGAGTTGATCCCGAGTGTTTCGGCCTCGTCGCAAATCACGGCAGTGGCGCGCATCCCGTCGCTGCGTGCAAGACCGACAATATCCGTAAGATAGTATTCTCCGGCCGCGTTGTCGTTCTTCACGCGGCGGACGAGGTCCAGAAGTACGTTGGCATCCGCTAAAACAACACCAGAATTACATAGTGTTATGGCCCGTTCTTCGGGTTCAGCTTCTTTCCACTCAACAATGCGGTCAAGCGTGGCGCCATTCATGATTAACCGACCATAGCGGCCCGGATCGGCAGCTTCGAAACCCAGAATAACCACATCTGCGCCCGCGCCCCGCGCCTCTGACATCGCGGCAAGTGTTTCGGGTCGGATAAAGGGCGTATCGCCATAAAGAACAAGCGCATCGCCTTGGGCACCGTCCAGGGCGGTCGAGCTTTGCGCGACAGCGTGTGCCGTCCCCAACTGTTCTTCCTGCTGGACAATCGCGATTTCCGGATCAAGCACGGCAGCCGAGGTTGCGACCGCGTCGCCGCCATGGCCGACCACAAGCACGCGACGTCCGGGGTCGAGCGCGCGCGCCGATGCAAGGGCATGGGCGTACATCGGCAATCCGGCGATCTCGTGCAGGACTTTGGGCGTGTCCGAGTTCATTCGAGTGCCTTGGCCGGCTGCCAAAACGATCAGATGTGTAGGCATGGGCTGCTCTTCCCTTTTTGCTGTCGTCGTTTTACCCCTCGCGGGCCATGTCGCAAGGGGTGGCCAATCACAGAACATGTCGCTGCGTTACAGCACGGGGGTCGGCGGAACGAGAATGCGTACGGTCATCTTCGATCTTGACGGCACGCTGGCCGACACCAGCCACGATCTGATTGCCGCGGCCAACGCCTGTTTTCAGGACTTGGGTTTGGGACAGCCCTTGGATCCGGTTGCCGACGCCGCGACTGCGTTTCGGGGCGGGCGCGCGATGCTCCGGCTTGGGTTATCGCGATTTGGCGTGACCGATGAGATGGCCGTCGATGCGCAGTACCCGATCCTTCTGACAAAATACCGCGATGGGATCGACGCCAACACACAACTCTATCCCGGCGCCATGGAGGCGGTCGAAACCCTGCAATCTCGGGACTATGCTGTGGGGATCTGCACGAACAAGCCCGAGAACCTGGCGGAGCTTCTGATGACCCGGCTCGGCGTACGGAATATGTTTGGCGCCCTGGTCGGCGCCGACACGCTTTCAGTGCGTAAACCGGATCCGGCACCCTATTTCGCCGCCGTGGCGCGGGCAGGCGGCGACACGGCAAGGTCGCTTCTGGTCGGGGACACGGAAACTGACGTCGATACGGCACGCGCCGCGGGCGTTCCAGTGGTTCTTGTGACATTCGGCCCGGACGGGGAAGAGGTTTCGGCGCTTTCTCCCGATGCGCTTTTGCCTGATTACGGGCAGTTGCCACGTCTGGTCGAACGCTTGATCGGCTAGGGCGGATTGACGCGAGCTAGGGCAGGGCGCAGGGTGCAAGCCATGGAAGAGGTTTTTAAAGGCAGCTTCACGCAACAGCTTCCCCTTCCGGAAGCGTCGATTGCGGCGGCGACCGAGGTTATGCGCTCGGGCCGGCTTCATCGATATAACCTGGGCCCGGGTGAAGAAGGAGAGGTTGCAGCGCTCGAGCGCGAATTTGCTGCGTGGCTTGGGACGCGATACTGCGTGGCGCTCGCGTCCGGGGGCGCTGCGATGGGCATTGCGTTGCGCGCGCTTGGCGTGGGACCCGGTGTGCCGGTTCTATCGAATGCCTTTACGCTTGCGCCCGTTCCTGGCGCAATCGCCGCGGTCGGTGCACGACCGGTTTTCGTTGGCATGACAAACGCGCTGACTATCGATCTTGAGGATCTTGCCGCGAAGGCTGAGCAAAGCGGGGCATGCGTCCTTCTTCTTAGTCACATGCGTGGCCATATCTGCGACATGGATCGCCTGATGGGCATCTGTGACAGTGCGGGCATCGCTGTGGTCGAGGATTGCGCGCATACGATGGGCGCGCGCTGGCGCGGGGTGTATTCGGGCCGCCACGGACAGGTCGCGTGTTACTCGACCCAGACCTACAAGCATATGAATTCCGGTGAAGGCGGATTTCTTACCACCGATGATCCAGAAACGGCGGCGCGTGCCGTCCTGCTGTCAGGTTCCTATATGTTGTATGGCCGCCACGGCGCGGCACCCGCTTCTGAAGTGTTCGAGGGCCTGAAGCTTCAAACTCCCAACGTCTCGTCTCGCATGGATCACCTGCGTGCCGCGATCTTACGGCCGCAGCTTGCGCGTCTCGACGCAGACTGTACGGCTTGGACCGAACGGTATCGGACTGTTGAAACGGGGCTGCGAAACGTGCCGGGTTTGACGTTGATCGACCGGCCTGAAGAAGAGGCTTTCGTTGGGTCTTCGATCCAGTTTCTTCTGCTGGATTGGGCCGAAGGTGACGTTTTGGGCGTCATCGAAGGCTGCGCGGCGCGCGGTGTCGAACTGAAGTGGTTCGGGGCTGATAGGCCTCATGGCTTCACATCGACCTACGGGCATTGGCGCTACGCCGAGAGCGCGCCGATGCCAGAAACCGATCGTCTGCTGCGAGGTCTGATGGACATGCGTCTGCCGTTGACATTCAGTCTTGAGGATTGCGCGCTTTTGGCGCGGATCATTGCGGACGAGGTCGGCAAAACCCGGAAACGCGGCCTCGCAGCAGAGTAAAGGGTGCCGCAGAGGAGGAACACGCGTGAAATGTGCAAGTCAAACGGCGGCCTTGCTGATCTTGATCGCGCTGCCCGCGATGGCTCAGGATATCGCCTTTTCGCCCGACGCTACGCTGTCGTGTCTTGAAGACCGCGGGGGAGAGGACTGCATCGGGCTATCGGCTGGTGCCTGCACTGAAACACCCGATGGCTACACGACCGTGGGCATGGGGTTCTGTTTTGGTAGGGAACGCGATTGGTGGGATGCGCGGCTTAACGCGGTCTACCAGGCCCTTCGCGCAGCGGACCAGGCAGAAGACACCGAAATGAAAGACATCGGCGCCACGGTCCCCGAGATGGCGCCCGCGCTTCTCGATATGCAGCGTGCCTGGATCGGTTATCGCGATGCATTGTGCGAGTACGAACGCACGAAATGGGGAGGAGGCACCGGACAAGGCCCGGCCACCGCTGCCTGTCAGATGCACGAGACCGCGCGCCAAACGCTGTTGCTCGAGGCGAGGCTGGCCGAGTACGAGGCACGCTGATGGATACGCAAGTCTATCTGGATCAAGTATTGAAGGCGCAGGATGCCTATCGCGCCGCACCGCCGTCTCTGCTTCCGCGGATGGTTCGCCGCATGGCCCGCCCCGTGGCGTTCCTGACCCATCGTCTGATCCCTGCCGAGGCGATTGAGGCGGCGCTTCGCGGGGCAGACTGGGCAGCCTCGGCATCGATCCGGTCGTCTGCGATCGGGCACGATTTTCTGGACCTTTCGGCCTGTGACGCGGCGGCTGCAGACATGCGGCGCTGGGCTCTTGGGTACGCGGTAACGGGCGGCGGGGCTGCCGGGGCATTGGGTGCGGCGGGCCTTGCCGTTGATGTGCCTGCCACAATCACTTTAGCGCTTCGGACTGTTCGGTTGACCGGTCTTTGCTATGGCTTCGGGGATGCCTCGCGGTCCGAACGCGTGTTTATCCTTGATGTTTTGCATCTCGCGGGCGCCAACACCATGGCCGAGAAACAGGAGGCGCTGACCCGATTGGCACAGGACCGAAGCGATCTGTCGCCGGAAAGCTGGGGCAAAATCGTCCGGCTGACCGGTCAGGCTGCGGGCGTTCAGGCGGCATCGCGCCGCGTCGCGCATGTTTTGGGCGTAAACCTTTCGGCTCGGAAAATCGGACAGATGGCGCCGCTTGTAGGCGCGGTGATCGGGGCCGGCACAAACGCGGCATTCCAGAACGATGTCGCCGAAGCGGCGCGGCATGCCTACCGCGAGCGTTGGCTTGAAGTGAACGAGGGGTTGGTCACAGGCAAGCTTACTGAGGCAGGGCGATGACCCTCAGGACCAGAGAACCGGTGCGGTGGCACCGTGCGGTTTCAATGGCGCGCCTGATGGCGTCGCGCCATCCTCCTTCCCAATGACGTTGAACGAGGCATTGGCGCGGTATCCCGGTGCCGTGACCTTCACCTTTGGCGACGCCCGCAAGCTTTGCGACATGCTCCTGGCGCTGGTGCGCGCTGGGCGAAAAACGGCGACCTGTGGCGCGCTTCGGGATTTCTCCGCCGAAGGCGAACCACTTCCGAAAGTTGGCCGCCACGACGTAGCGCTAGATTGGGACGGCAAGCCCGCCCTTGTCATCCAAACCCTTGACGTGTCGATCCGCCGGTTTTCCGAAGTGGACGAAACCTTTGCCTTGGCCGAAGGCGAAAATGACGATCTATTTGGCTGGCGCCGCGATCACAGGGCGTATTTCGAGCGCAATGGCGGTTGGGACCCAGACATGGAACTGGTCTGCGAACGGTTCCGGTTGGTTGAGGATTTAAGATGATCTGCCTGCACCACTGCCACCAGACCCGCTCGATGCGGGCACTTTGGCTGCTGAACGAGTTGGGCGTAGAGTTTGATGTCGTGGTGCACCCGTTCGGAAAGACCCTGCGATCGAAAGACTATCTGGCCCTGCATCCGGTGGGCCGTGTGCCCGCGCTAGAGTTGGACGGCAACGTGATCTGGGAATCGGGTGCAATCACCGAAGTGCTGTGCGAACGGTTTCCTGAGGCTCGACTTGGGCGTGCACCTAAGGACGCGGAGCGCGCTGACTGGCTGATCTGGGTGCATTTTGCGGAAACCGTCAGCCAGCATACAGCCGCGCTAACACAAAGCCATATTGTGCTTTACAAAGACTGGATGCGCAGTCCGACAGTTATGTCGATCGAAGCCAAGCGGCTTTCCAGGTGTTTTGGCGCGATCGAGGAACACCTTTTGTCTGCGGGCCCAGATCAGGACTTTCTTCTGCGTAGCGGGTTCTCGGCGGCGGATATCAGTGTGGGCCATGCCGTTTACATGGCGCGACATTTCGTGAAGACCGAGGCGTTTCCGGCCCTGGACGCGTGGTACTGCCGGATCACTGCACGCCCTGGCTTCAAGTCTGCGCTTCCACCCGAAGGCGCGGAGAGGCTCTATGCCAAAGAGTTTTATCCGGCCCCCGATCCAGTCCGACCATGAGTGACCGTCCCAACATCCTTATCCTGATGGTCGATCAGCTTAACGGCACGCTTTTTCCGGATGGGCCCGCGGAATGGTTGCAAACGCCGAACCTTGCCCGCCTGGCCGCGCGGTCGACACGGTTTCGGAACGCCTACACTGCAAGCCCCTTATGCGCGCCGGGCCGGGCGAGCTTTATGACAGGCCAACTGCCGTCGCGAACACGGGTCTATGACAACGCGGCCGAGTTCACGTCGGATCTGCCCACCTATGCGCACCATCTGCGGCGCGCGGGGTACCGGACATGTCTGTCTGGAAAGATGCATTTTGTCGGGCCAGACCAGCTTCATGGGTTCGAAGAGCGGCTTACCACAGACATTTACCCGGCCGATTTCGGCTGGACACCGGATTACCGCAAACCCGGCGAGCGGATCGACTGGTGGTACCACAACATGGGCTCGGTGACTGGTGCGGGGGTCGCAGAAACAACCAACCAACTAGAGTATGATGACGAGGTGGCCCATTTCGCGACGCAGAAACTCTATGATCTGGCGCGCGCTTCCGATGCCCGTCCGTGGTGCCTGACCGTAAGCTTCACCCACCCGCACGACCCCTATGTGGCGCGGCAAAGATACTGGGATCTCTACGACGGCTGCGACCATTTGATGCCCGAGGTACCCGCTTTTGCCTACGACCAGATGGATCCGCACTCGCAACGCATCTTCGACGCAAATGATTGGCGCAGCTTCACGATCTCACCGGACGATATCCAACGGTCGCGGCGGGCGTATTTCGCGAACATTTCGTATCTGGACGACAAGATCGGTCAGGTTCTGCGGGTGCTAGAGGCAACTCGGCAGGAAGCGATCGTCGTCTTTGTGTCGGACCACGGCGATATGCTGGGCGAGCGGGGATTGTGGTTCAAAATGAGCTTCTTTGAAGGCTCCTCTCGCGTGCCGCTTATGGTCGCGGCACCAGAGATGGCACCGGGCAGGATCGATGCGCCCGTGTCCACGATAGATCTGTGTCCAACGATCTGTGCTCTCGCCGGTGTGTCGATGGAAGAGGTTCTGCCCTGGACCACGGGTGAAAGCCTGGTTCCACTCGGGCAGGGCGGCGAGCGCACCGCGCCGGTTGCCATGGAATACGCCGCCGAAGGGTCCTACGCGCCTCTCGTGTCGCTTCGGTACGGGAAATGGAAGTACACCCGGTGCGCGCTTGATCCCGACCAGCTTTATGATCTCGAGGTTGATCCGCACGAACTTCGCAACCTCGCCGACGATCCGGCCCATGCAGGTACGATATCTGAACTGCGCGAAAAGTCCGAGGCGCGGTGGGATCTGGACCGTTTCGATGCCGAGGTGCGGGAAAGCCAGGCCCGGCGTCATGTGGTATATGACGCCTTGCGGAAAGGTGCCTACTACCCATGGGATCACCAGCCGCTGCGCGTGGCATCCGAACGCTACATGCGCAATCACATGGATCTGAACGATCTCGAAGACCGGCAGCGATTTCCGCGCGGGGAATGATTAGTGCGCGGTCTCGGTGCGCTGTGAAGCTCTGCCTGCAACTGCTTCGAACAGATCACAATTATCTGATCCTCGGGTACTGGTACCTAATTCCTTAGACCCTATATGAACCAAACGGTTCAGTTAAAAGCCTAGAGGACAGACCATGACGCCAGACCACTCTCTCCTGCTCGCGTATTATGCGAGCGATGGGGCGAACTGCCGTCGCGACCGGTCAACGGGCTCCGCCCTGTCGCCTGAAGACGCCATGATTGCAGTTCAGATCGCTTACCTCACGGGTGAAGAACGTCGGATGCTGGCGCTTGGTCCCGAAGTCCGCGAGGCAGCCCTTCAACTGGGCCAGCAACGGTTTGAAGTCTGGGAGCGTGAGAACCCGCAAACCGTGTCTGCCTGTCGCAAGGCGGTGGGCCAGGTTGCAAAGGACGAGTTAGGAAGCGATGCGCCCGTTGCCCCCGTCCACGGTACCGATGGGGCGCCCCTTCGCCTATCCTGACGTGCGCTGGTACGGCTGCGTCCAATAGTCCAACAGGCACGATCGTTGCCGCACCTGCATTGACGGTGCTTTGGGGCACGGGTAATCGTACAAGCTAAAGTGGCCGGGGCGTACCAGACGCCCACACGCAAGGAGCCCGGCACGTGGAAGACCTGCTGCGCGAGTACCTTCCGATACTGATTTTTCTGGGCCTCGCCGTAGGGCTGGGTCTTGTCCTGATTCTCGCGGCAGCGGTCGCTGCACCGCGCGATCCTGACCCCGAAAAGGTCTCCGCTTACGAATGCGGCTTTAACGCCTTCGACGACGCGCGAATGAAGTTTGATGTGCGCTTCTACCTGGTGGCGATCCTGTTCATTATCTTTGATCTTGAGATCGCATTTCTGTTCCCTTGGGCTGTGGCTTTTGGCGGAATGACAGATCTCGCCTTCTGGTCGATGATGCTGTTCTTAGGCGTTCTAACCGTTGGGTTCGCCTACGAGTGGAAGAAGGGTGCGCTCGAATGGGAATAGCAGCCACCGCTGGCGCCGACAAAGAGGTTGCGACCCAGACGCTGAATCGCGAGCTTCAGGACAAGGGGTTTCTGGTCACATCGACCGAGGATATCATCAACTGGGCGCGCACCGGCAGTTTGCATTGGATGACCTTTGGACTCGCGTGTTGCGCGGTCGAAATGATGCACACTTCGATGCCGCGCTACGATCTTGAGCGGTTCGGGACCGCACCGCGCGCAAGCCCGCGCCAATCGGATCTGATGATTGTTGCAGGCACGCTGACCAACAAGATGGCGCCTGCGCTTCGCAAGGTTTACGATCAGATGCCAGAGCCGCGCTATGTCATTTCGATGGGGTCGTGTGCCAATGGGGGCGGCTACTATCACTACAGCTACTCCGTTGTACGTGGGTGTGACCGGATTGTTCCGGTCGATATCTACGTGCCGGGATGTCCGCCGACTGCCGAGGCGCTTCTATACGGCATTATGCAGCTTCAGCGTAAGATTCGCCGCACCGGAACGATCGCGAGGTAAGCCCGATGTCGGATGAATTGCAGGAACTGGGTCAGCATATCGAGCTGAAACGCCCGGACTGTGTGCTGAATTGGGCTGTCGCACACGATGAATTGACGATCGAAGTGACCTTGTCCTCCTTTGTCAGTTTCGTTGAGTTCTTGCGGACCGACCGTAATTGCCGCTTCTCAACGCTTGTCGACATAACCGGCGTTGACTATCCCGAGCGCGAAAAGCGGTTCGATGTCGTCTATCACTTTCTTTCGATGTATCAGAACCAACGGATCCGGCTTAAACTATTGGTCCGCGAAGAGGATATGGTCCCGTCTTTGACGGGCATTCACCCATCTGCGAACTGGTTTGAACGCGAAGTGTTCGACATGTTCGGCATTCTGTTTTCGGGCCACCCCGACTTGCGCCGGATCCTGACCGACTACGGGTTTCGGGGGTATCCGCTGCGAAAGGACTTCCCGACGACGGGCTACACCGAGGTGCGCTATGACGAAGCGCAAAAACGGGTGGTTTATGAGCCTGTCAGCCTGGTGCAAGAATATCGACAGTTTGACTTTATGAGTCCTTGGGAAGGCGCGGAATACGTTTTGCCAGGCGACGAGAAGCTTGACGAAAAGGCGTCCTGATATGGATGCGCGTTGCCCATGCGGCCGCTTCGGTGCAGCGGGCCCATCGAGATGAGTGGCCCGCGGCTTCTTTTTGGGATTGGCGCGACGAAAGCCGGTACAAGTTGGTTGCACCACTGGCTGCGGGGCCATTCCGAAGTTGGACTGCGCTCCGTGAAAGAGCTGCACTACTTCGATGCCCTAAGCCGGGACCGTATGGCCCGCCGCATCGAAGAGCTGGCCACGGAACGTGACGACCTGATGTCTGGCAGGGCCGGATCAGAGCGGTTACAGGATATTGATGACTTGATCGGGCTGTTTTCAACACCATCGGACGCGGCCTACCTGGATTATTTGGGCCGTGAACGTGCGGTGGTCGGTGATATCACACCAGCCTACGGGCTTTTGCCGGAGGCTGATCTTCGTCGAATGGATAGTTTGGGGGAGGCGCGATTTTTGTTGATTCTGCGCGACCCGGTCGCCCGGCTCTGGAGCCACGTTCGCATGATCGCAGGGCGGCGCGAACCCGACGGCGCCGTGACAGACGCGCGAAGCGGCCGTATTCTGTCTCGCACCCTTTCAGGCCACGAGGCAGAGATAGAAAGCCGCTCAGACTATCGCGGAATGTTTGATCGGCTGTGCCACGCTGTCCCGGGTCCCCGACGTCTGGTGGTGTTCTTTGAGGACCTGTTTTCTGGCGATGCGACCAAGATGATCTGCGCATTCCTCGGGATCTCGCCGGCGCCCCCGTTGTCGAAGGTTGTCCATGCTGGTCAACCCTTGCCGATGTCGGCGGCACAAGCGCGTGCCGCGCGCGATTGGCTGGCTCCGCAATATGATTACATCACACGGGCGATGGGACGTGTGCCCCCGGCCTGGACGGAAAGGGTGTAGGCGATGGACGGGAAATTCGAGGACGCTCTGACCGGCGAACAGAAGATCCGGAACTTCAACATCAACTTCGGCCCCCAGCACCCGGCGGCCCACGGTGTGTTGCGCCTTGTGCTGGAGCTTGACGGCGAGATTGTCGAGCGTTGCGACCCGCATATCGGTCTGCTCCATCGCGGTACAGAAAAGCTGATGGAAAGCCGGACATACCTTCAGAACCTGCCCTATTTCGACCGGCTGGACTATGTGGCCCCGATGAACCAGGAACATGCCTGGTGTCTGGCCATCGAAAAGCTGACAGGCGTTGAGGTACCTCGCCGAGCCAGCCTGATCCGCGTGCTCTACTCAGAGATCGGCCGTATTCTGAACCATCTTCTGAACGTCACGACGCAAGCGATGGACGTCGGCGCACTGACCCCGCCACTTTGGGGCTTTGAAGAGCGTGAGAAGCTGATGATTTTCTACGAACGCGCCTGCGGCGCACGGCTTCACGCGGCGTATTTCCGCCCGGGCGGTGTGCATCAGGACCTTCCACCTGAGTTGATCGACGATATCGACACCTGGGCCGACGATTTCCCGCGCGTGATGGCGGATATCGACGGGCTCCTGACAGAGAACCGCGTGTTCAAACAGCGCAACGCCGATATCGGCATCGTGACCGAAGAAGACATCCAGAAGTGGGGGTTTTCTGGTGTTATGGTGCGCGGCTCGGGCCTCGCTTGGGACTTGCGCCGATCCCAGCCCTATGAATGCTACGACGAATTCGATTTCCAGATCCCCGTTGGCAAGAACGGCGACTGCTATGACCGCTATCTGGTTCGGATGGCCGAGATGCGGGAATCGCTGAAAATCATCAAACAAGCCTGTGAAAAGCTGCGTGCGCCCGAGGGGCAGGGCGATGTGCTGGCCCGAGGCAAGGTCACGCCACCGTCCCGGGGCGATATGAAAACGTCGATGGAGGCGCTGATCCATCACTTCAAGCTTTACACCGAAGGGTTCCACGTGCCCGAGGGAGAGGTCTATGCCGCCGTCGAAGCGCCGAAGGGTGAGTTCGGCGTATACCTTGTCGCTGACGGCACGAACCGCCCCTACCGCGCGAAGCTCCGTGCGCCGGGGTTCCTGCATCTGCAGGCGATGGACTATATCGCGGGCGGGCACCAACTGGCGGATGTCGCGGCGATCATCGGCACGATGGACGTGGTGTTCGGGGAGATTGATCGGTGAACACGCAGAAGATATATGATGGCCTGAAAGCGGTTGCGGCGCTGTCTGGCCTCGTCGCGTTCATAAGCTTTGCCTACACGTACTATAAAGACGTTCAGCTGCGGCAGAGCATCGTGGATCGATCCTGGCAGGAGACCGAGATTTACCGGGTAGTTGTCGGTGCCGGGGTCCATGGAATCTCGTTTGACGACATCGTTTCAAGCGTGCAGTCGGCTTTCTTTTCGTCCGGGCTTGCATCTGATGTCGGTACCGGTGCAGCGCAGGAAAATGCCGTGCGGCGCGGCCTGATCGGATTGACCGAGAAGGCGGCGATCGTTCGCGACACGGAAGGCAACTACTTGGTTCCGGCGGTGGCAAGAAACTATCTTACGCAAGATCTTCAGTTCTCACGTCGGCAAGAGCTTGACGAACGGGTCTTTCAACTGGTGCTTGAAAACCCCGGTCGCTATAGCGGAAACGAGCTAAGGCAGAAGTTGGAAGACGAAGGCGCAACGCCCAGAGAGGCGTGGCAAGTGGTTGGGTTCTTTGTGTTTTCGACGCCGCCCGCGTTCATTCCAGCCGACTTCGGCGCCCCGTACTCCCCTGATGTGAAGCTAAAGGTGCTTGAGTAATGTTGCGTCGTCTTCATCCTGAACAGCCTGCCGGTTTTGCGTTTACACCGGCCAATCAGGCTTGGGCCGAGGCGCAGATCACCAAATATCCCGAAGGCCGCCAGGCCAGCGCGATCATTCCGCTTCTTTGGCGCGCGCAAGAGCAGGAAGGCTGGCTTTCCCGCCCAGCGATCGAGCACGTCGCCGCGATGCTTGGTCTGGCGTACATCCGGGCGCTAGAGGTTGCGACGTTCTACTTCATGTTCCAGCTTCAGCCGGTTGGAGCCGTCGCGCATATCCAGGTCTGCGGCACTACGTCCTGCATGATCTGCGGGGCCGAAGATCTGATCGGGGTCTGTAGGGACAAGATCGCTGGCCGCGCACATGAGATTAGCGCGGACGGTAAGTTCAGCTGGGAGGAAGTCGAGTGCCTTGGGGCCTGTGCTAACGCACCGATGGCGCAGATCGGCAAGGATTACTACGAAGATCTAACAGCTGACCGGCTGGGCGAGATCATCGAAGAGCTGTCCAATGGCAACGTGCCAGTGCCAGGACCGCAGAACGGGCGTTTCACATCGGAACCTGCCGCGGGCCTGACAACCCTGACGGAATACGAGGCCAGCAGGCCGACGCACAACGCGTCCGCCGCGCTGGCGGTAGAGATCGCCGACACGATCAAGCGCATCGATGGGACCGAGGTGTCGCTCGTCACCCCGTGGCTGTCGGGCGAAGCGACTTCGGCCCGGGAGGAGCGGCCCGCACCGGCAGCGCCCGCATCCGATGCTGATTCAAATGATACGAGCGTCGCGGATGATCTCAAAAAGCTCAAAGGTGTTGGTCCAACTCTTGAAAGGAAGCTCCACGCCGCCGGTGTGATGAGTTTTGCGCAAATCGCGGCCTGGGGACCGGAAGATGTGGCTGCAATGGACGAGAAATTGTCCTTCAAGGGGCGGATCGACCGCGACGGCTGGATCGAGCAAGCCAAAATCCTCTCCAATGGGGGAGAGACAGGGGCGGATTGACGCGCTAAGACTATGCCCGAAGGATCGTTCAATCGATCACGGTCAGGGAGAAGTCATTGATGGCACGTCAAACTCAGGATTCCATGCTGCTTGTCGGCGTGATTGCAGGTGGAATTGCGCTCGCGGCATTCCTTATCCTTATGGTCCTCTTTGGATTCACGTTCTCTCCGGCGCTCTTTATCAGCATTCTGGTTGGTGCGGTCGCCTGGATGGTCCTGTTTCGTGGTGTTCATGACAAGGTGGAACCGCCAACTGCGGCCGGGGGCCCGACCGCCGCGCCTGCACCTGCAGCGGCACCCACAACAGCGCCGGTGCCAGAGCCAGCGCCGGCACCGATTGATCCGGCGCCCGCGCCGGCCCAGGTGGATGCGGCCGCGCCATCAACGCTTGCAGCCGCACGCGAAGGCGGGCCGGACGATCTGACGAAAATCAAGGGCGTGGGCCCAAAGCTTGAAGCGATGCTGCACCGGATGGGCTTTTACCACTACGATCAGATCGCCAACTGGACCGAGGCGGAGGTTGCTTGGGTCGACGACAACCTTGAAGGGTTCAAGGGCCGGGTCAGCCGCGACGGTTGGGTGGCGCAGGCCAAGGAGCTGGCCGGGTAGCCGGGACCGCAGGACGTACCGGGCGCACGAAAGGCGCGCATGGTCTTTGTGATAACCGGCACACGGGCATAAGGATGGACGAATGCCCCAAGGCGACGATGGCCGAAACGATCAGGGGCGTCAGGGGCGTACCATTGCGCTTGTCATTGCAGGGACGGCGCTGCTGTACATTGTGGCCCAAGGCATAGGACGGGCTTTGGGGTTCGATCAACGCACGCTTGCGCTCTTTGACCTCATTGCACTTGGCGGTTTTCTCTGGTGCATCATCGTGACATGGCAGATGTGGCGAAAGCGCCGCGACGACTGACGGATAGGCTCGTACATGCTCAAGGACGAAGACCGGATTTTCACAAATATCTACGGGATGCATGATCGCACCCTCGCTGGTGCTCAAGCGCGTGGACATTGGGACGGCACGGCGGCGATCATTGCAAAAGGCAGGGACTGGATCGTTGAAGAGATGAAGCAGTCTGGCCTGCGGGGCCGCGGCGGAGCCGGCTTTCCTACCGGGCTAAAGTGGTCGTTTATGCCAAAGGAATCAGATGGCAGACCGTCGTACCTGGTGGTGAATGCCGACGAATCCGAACCCGGAACCTGCAAAGATCGCGAAATTATGCGCCACGATCCGCACACGCTGATCGAAGGCTGTCTGATTGCAAGTTTCGCGATGGGCGCACATGCCAGCTACATCTACATTCGTGGCGAGTATATCCGGGAGCGGGAAGCACTGCAGGCAGCCATCGACGAAGCTTACGATTCAGGATTGTTGGGCAAGAACGCTGCCGGGTCAGGATGGGACTTTGATCTTTATCTGCATCATGGTGCGGGTGCCTACATCTGCGGCGAAGAAACCGCCCTGCTTGAAAGCTTGGAAGGCCGGAAGGGCATGCCGCGCATGAAACCGCCGTTTCCGGCGGGCGCTGGACTGTACGGCTGCCCCACCACGGTCAACAATGTCGAATCGATTGCCGTAGTGCCTACAGTTCTGCGTCGAGGGGCCAACTGGTTTTCGTCTTTCGGACGACCCAACAACGCAGGCACCAAGCTGTTTGCTGTATCGGGCCATGTCAACAACCCTTGCGTTGTCGAAGAGGCGATGTCGATTACCTTTGAGGAACTAATCGAAAAGCATTGCGGTGGTATCCGGGGCGGCTGGGACAACCTTAAGGCCGTTATCCCCGGGGGCTCGTCCGTGCCATGCATCCGTGGCGAGAATATGCGCGAGGCGATTATGGACTTCGACTATCTGCGCGAGCAGCGTTCGGGTCTCGGTACGGCGGCGGTCATCGTGATGGATCATTCGACCGATATCATCAAGGCAATCTGGCGGCTTTCGAAGTTCTACAAACACGAAAGCTGCGGCCAGTGTACGCCGTGCCGTGAGGGTACGGGCTGGATGATGCGAGTCATGGAACGTCTGGTAAAGGGCGAGGCAGATGTCGAGGAAATCGACATGTTGCTGGACGTCACTAAGCAGGTCGAAGGCCATACGATCTGTGCACTGGGCGATGCTGCGGCCTGGCCGATTCAGGGGCTGATCCGGAACTTTCGCGACGAAATCGAAGACCGTATCGCGGCAAAGCGATCAGTCAAAATGACGGCGGTGGCGGCAGAGTGATTGTGCACTTGGCTCATTTCAATTGGGGTGTGCTGCGCGCGGATTGGGACGATCCCGCAGTTGCGCCGTTTGTCGCGGCGCTGGACGCCGTGAACACGGCGGCTTCGGAAAGCCCCGGATTTGTTTGGCGCCTTGGCGATCATGATATGGAAACCGCGCAGCAGGACATGTCCGACATCGGTCCTCCTGAAAGGGTTGCGTCCACATTGTCGGTCTGGACCTCTGCTGAAACGCTTCAAGCGTTCACGTACGGAAAGATGCACGGAACGTTCTTCGGTCGAAGAGCCGAATGGTTCGCGCCGCAAGATCGGCCACGTTATGTGCTATGGGATATCCCTGCGGGTCATCGCCCCGGTCTGAGCGAGGCCATGGAGCGCCGCGCCCATCTTCGTGAACTTGGCCCTACGGATGCCGCCTTTGACTTTGGATATGCTCGGTCAAGGAGATCGGCCGCATGAAAAAACATCTCGCAGAACTGAACATCGGCCGGCTCGTTGCCGATACTGATGACCCGCGGGTTAGCGAGTTTATGGCTGCCCTCGACCGGATCAACGGCATGGGCAAGCGTATGCCGGGCTTTGTCTGGATGATGGAAGGCTCTGGCGAACCGGGAACGGGCAATACCGAAGCCAAAATCGGTGGCGATCCGCGCTTTGTCGCGAACCTGACGGTTTGGGAAACTGTCGAAACCTTAGAACAATTCGTTTGGAACACCGTCCACCGGCAGTTCTATGAGCGGCGCCAAGAGTGGTTCGAAGTGCTGGGACAGATGCATTTCGTCATGTGGTGGGTTCCCGAAGGCCACAATCCCACGCTGGACGAAGCTCTCGAGCGTCTTGAATTGCGAAAATCGCGGGGCGATACAGCAGACGCCTTTGGTTGGGACTGGTTGTCCGAGGCGCGGCTTCATAAGACTCGCACGTGCACAAACTTGGCCGCGGAGTAAGAAAATCGATGCGCACTGTAGTTGCTCTCCTCTTGTCGGCCATCCTGCTGCAAGGCTGTGCGACCGTGCGCGGATGGTTCGGTGGATCTGGGGGCAATAATGTTGATGGCTTGCCCTATCGCGCCCGGATCCAGACCGGCGATGACAAGCGCGACTTTACTGTAACGGTGCGGGCGCAGGGTGCATCGCTTGACGCAGTGCGCGAAAGCGCGCGTTTTCCGGCGACGCGGCATTGTCTGCGGCGTGTCGGATTGAGTGATATTGATTGGCAACTCGACCCGTCGGGGACCGAGTGGGCTGCGGTCCGGACGGCCGATGGGGATCTGGTGGTGCGTGGCAGATGCAGCGGGCGGGCCTGAGCCGATGTGCAAACGCATCGAACCGAATGCATATGGCCGGAAAAGCGAAGGGGGACCTACGATGAAGCGTGGGGTTGTTTGTGCACTCTTGCTGTCAAGCGCGGTCGCGGCCTGTGTTCCGGCGAGAGGACCGGTTCAGACCAATGTTGCACCCCTTCCGCCGGTGCCGACAGTCGAACCGGCGCGTGCGATCAACCTGCTTTACGAGCACAATTTCGCAGCCACAATTGCCCGAAGGCTTGCAAGTGCGTGCGCCGAGATATCCGTTAACGAAGGTGCCATCTCCAATGGTGAGGCGCAGGTGCGCGGGGTCGTTGCGGCATCAGGCCTGTCGGAAGATGATGTCCGTGCGCGTCTTGACGCGGTCAGCCAGACGCGGCTTGCCGGGGACGTCGACGCATTCACCAATCAAACCGGTATTCGTTTCTCTGACCCGGAATCCAACTGCTCTGTCGCACGGGGACAGATCGCGGGAGGCTCAAGGATCGGGGCATACCTTTCGGATCTTCCGGGCTTGGCGTATTCTTCAAACGCACCGGAAGCGATCGCGGCAGACGCGTTGACGGCCATCGGCGGTACTGGAACCGGCGCTCTTAGCTCTCCGGAGACGGCGGGGACCGGTGCGGGCGGGCTGGCGTCTCCGGATTCTGGGATCGGGCTTGGCGCCCAGGGCCTTTCGGGCGGAATTTCCAACGAACCTCTGCCTCCGGCAGACTCCGGAACAGATGGCTGACGTCGGCTGCTTGGGTGGGCGATCTTGTCCCCTTGGGTTGCCCGAATACCCTTGATAGGACAGGGCCTAGGCGGTCGGATTGATGCGAAGCACGGGATGCTATGATGAGTGATTTAAGGACCATCGTGATCGACGATCAGAGCATCGAAGTCGATCCAGCATTGACGCTGATTCAGGCCTGCGAGCAGGCAGGCGTCGAAATTCCGCGCTTCTGCTACCATGAGCGTCTGTCCATTGCAGGAAACTGTCGGATGTGTCTGGTTGAGGTTGTCGGTGGTCCGCCAAAACCAGCGGCCTCTTGCGCGATGCAGGTGCGTGATCTCCGACCTGGCCCGGATAACCAACCGCCCGTGATCAAAACGAACTCTCCCATGGTCAAAAAGGCCCGCGAGGGTGTGATGGAGTTTCTTCTGATCAACCATCCGCTCGATTGTCCGATCTGCGATCAGGGGGGTGAGTGCGATCTGCAAGATCAGGCCATGGCTTATGGGGTCGACTTCTCGCGTTTCCGCGAGCCGAAGCGTGCAGTCGACAACATGGATCTCGGTCCACTTGTGGGCACGGCGATGACCCGCTGCATCTCGTGCACCCGCTGTGTTAGGTTCATAACCGAGGTTGCGGGTATGCCGGAGCTTGGTCAAACCGGCCGGGGCGAAGACGCGGAAATCACCAGCTATCTTGGCCAAACGCTCGATTCCGAAATGCAGGGCAACATCGTCGATCTCTGCCCCGTGGGCGCGCTGACATCGAAGCCTTATGCCTTTACGGCACGGCCATGGGAACTGACGAAAACCGAAACCATCGACGTGATGGACGCGCTTGGATCAAACATTCGGGTCGACACTAAGGGGCGCGAGGTGATGCGCATCTTGCCCCGTAACCACGATGGGGTAAACGAGGAGTGGCTTGCCGACCGGTCGCGCTATGTTTGGGACGGGTTGCGCCGCCAACGTCTTGATAAGCCTTATATTCGCGAGCATGGTAAGCTGCGTCCGGCCACCTGGCCAGAGGCGCTTTCGGCGGCTGCCTCGGCGCTGACCGGGGCGTCCAAGGTGGCGGGGCTCGTCGGCGATCTGGCACCGGTCGAGGCTGCGTTCGCGCTGAAACAGATGGTCGAGGGTCTGGGCGGCGCGGTCGAATGCCGGACCGACGGGGCAAGACTGCCCGCTGGAAACCGGTCGGGCTATGTTGGCACCGGTACCATTGAAGATATAGAGACTGCTGGCGCGATCATGCTGATCGGCACCAATCCAAGGCTAGAGGCTCCTGTACTGAACGCGCGTATCCGCAAGGCTTGGACGCGTGGCGCCAAAGTCGGCGTCGTCGGTCAAGCCGTTGACCTTACATACGACTATTTCCATTTGGGAACTGGACGGGAAGGTCTGACCAAACTCAATCAAGGCGACCATTCGGATGCCCTGTCGCGCGACACGTTTGTGATTGTCGGCCAATCTGCCCTTACTGGGCAAGACGGCGCGGCGGTGCTTGCAGAGGCGATGGCGTTTGCAGAGGCCACGGAATCGAAGTTTTTGGTCCTGCACACGGCAGCGTCGCGGGTGGGGGCAATGGATGCGGGCTGCGTGACCGAAGGTGGGCTGGATGCGGCTTTGAACGGAGCCGAAGTGGTCTTTGCGTTGGGCGTCGATGAGATCGACATGCCGAGCGGCGCAACGGTGATCTATCAGGGCAGCCATGGTGACCGGGGTGCACACCGCGCGGATATTATCCTTCCTGCCGCCTCCTACACCGAAGAGCAGGGTTTATTCGTCAATACGGAGGGCCGCCCGCAAATTGCGCTGCGGGCCGGATTTGCGCCGGGCCAAGCAAAAGAGAACTGGGCGATCCTACGTGCCTTATCAGCCGAGATTGGTGCGACCCAGCCGTGGGATAGCCTTGCGGGCCTACGCAAGGCATTGGTGGCCGAGGTGCCCCATCTCGCCGCGATCGACACGGTCCCGGAAAACGATTGGCGCCCCTTGGAGCAAGGGGATCTGGGTACCGGAGAATTTGGATCAGCGGTTCACAAACACTACCTGACAAACCCCGTTTTGCGCGCGTCCGAAGTAATGGCCGACCTTTCCGCAATGGCCGACGCGCGCAAGCCCGGCAAGTTGGCAGCAGAGTGACGCAAAGCAAGGGGCTTTTGATGGCCTTGACCCTGACGGCCTGCGTTCAGCAAGAGTTAGAGCCGCCGGCATCCGCAGAGCCACAGTATCGCGGGTCTGCGGTCACATTTCTGACAGATGATTTGGCGCAAGTTGCTGTCGAAATGAACGCGGGCAGCACCACAGAGGCGTTAAAATCCTATGCAGATTGTGCACTGGCCGAAGCGATGACGCTAAACGATGCGGAATTTGCGCGCCATGTACGCACTCTGACGTCGGAAGAGTCTGGTATTGCACGCGCGGATGCGGTTTACACACTTTCAACCGTGCGACCTGATGGCGACTTCGTGCTGGACGGTACAGAGACACGGACCGCGTGCGCGGACCAGGGAATACCGGGGGTCTGATGACCGATTTTCTGACTACGCCCTTAGGGATCGCAGTCACCATTGCGGCGCAATGCCTTCTGGTGATCGGGTTCGTGATGGTGAGCCTGCTGTTCCTTGTCTATGGCGACCGCAAAATCTGGGCTGCCGTTCAAATGCGCCGGGGTCCGAACGTCGTGGGGGCGTTCGGTTTGTTGCAAACGGTCGCTGACGCGCTGAAATACGTGGTCAAGGAAATCGTGATCCCGGCGGGTGCGGACCGCACGGTTTTTATGCTTGCGCCCATGCTGTCCTTTGTCCTTGCGATGATCGCCTGGGCCGTGATCCCGTTCAATGATCGTTGGGTCTTGTCGGATATCAATGTCGCGATCCTCTATGTCTTCGCGATCTCATCGCTGGAGGTTTACGGGGTGATTATGGGCGGGTGGGCGTCCAACTCGAAATACCCCTTCCTTGGCTCGCTCCGGTCTGCGGCGCAGATGATCTCCTACGAGGTCTCGATCGGCCTGATCATCATTGGCGTAATCATCTCCACAGGCTCGCTGAACTTCGGCGATATCGTCGCTGCCCAGGACACCAATTGGGGGATCTTCGGGTGGTACTGGTTGCCGCACCTGCCGATGGTGGCCTTGTTCTTTATCTCGGCGCTCGCAGAAACCAACCGACCGCCTTTTGACCTTCCAGAAGCGGAATCCGAACTCGTGGCCGGCTATCAGGTCGAATACTCATCGACGCCCTTTCTTCTGTTCATGGCGGGCGAATACATCGCGATTTTCCTGATGTGCGCGCTGATGAGCCTATTGTTCTTCGGTGGTTGGCTGTCACCCATTCCTGGTCTGCCTGATGGTGCGCTGTGGATGGTCGGCAAGATGGCATTCTTCTTCTTCCTTTTCGCGATGGTGAAGGCGATCACACCGCGCTACCGGTACGACCAGCTTATGCGGATCGGGTGGAAAGTGTTCCTGCCAATGTCGCTGGCGTGGGTGGTGGTCGTGTCCTTCCTTGCGCATTTCGAAATCTTCGGCGCGCTTTATGCGCGCTGGGGTCTGATCGGAGGCTGACTTGACCCAGATCGACTGGAACCGGGCCGGGAAGTACTTCCTTCTCGCGGATTTCGTGAAGGGCTTTCAGCTTGGCCTGAAATACTTCTTCGCGCCGAAAGCCACTGTGAACTACCCCCACGAAAAGGGTCCGCTGTCGCCCCGTTTCCGGGGCGAACACGCGCTGCGCCGTTATCCCAATGGGGAAGAACGCTGCATCGCCTGCAAGCTTTGCGAGGCGATCTGCCCCGCGCAGGCGATCACGATCGATGCAGAACCGCGGGAAGACGGCTCGCGCCGGACCACACGGTACGACATCGATATGACGAAGTGCATCTATTGCGGATTTTGTCAGGAAGCTTGCCCGGTCGATGCCATCGTCGAGGGCCCGAATTTCGAGTTCGCGACCGAGACGCGCGAAGAGCTGTTTTACAACAAGGAAAAGCTGCTTGCGAACGGCGAACGGTGGGAAGCGGAGATCGCCAAGAATCTTGAACTGGACGCGCCGTATCGATGACCGACGCACCGCGTAACCCCTTTGCTGAGATGATGGCGATGGGTCAGGAGATGGCCCGTGCCATGAATCCGGCCTTGGAACACTTCACGCCAAAGGGGTTCGAGGCGCTGATCCCGACGATGCCCAAGGACATGATGGAAACGTTCATGGGCAAGACCTTCAATCCCGATGGGCTTGACGCGAAGACCAAGATGCTTCTGACGCTTGGCGCCCTGACCATTCTTGGGGCGCAAGCCGAAGCGCAAATCCGCATTACGGTGCGTCACGCCTTGGAAGCTGGCGCCACCAAACAGGAAGTTGCGGAAGCCATTGCACTTGTCGGCGTTTTTGGAGGTGTTCCGGCCATGACCAAAGCGATGGACCTCGCGCGTGAGGCGATGGAAGACACGGAAGGACCCGAGGAATGACGGCGATTTCGTTTGCGTTCTACCTGTTTGCGGCTTCGACGCTGGTGGGTGGGCTGTTCACTGTCATCAGCCGCAATCCCGTCCATTCGGTGCTGTGGCTGATCCTGGCGTTCTTGTCCTCGGCGGGTCTCTTTGTCCTGGTGGGCGCCGAGTTCGTCGCGATGCTGTTGATCATCGTCTACGTGGGCGCGGTCGCAGTTTTGTTTCTGTTCGTCGTTATGATGCTGGATGTCGATTTCTCGGAACTGAAGGCCGAGATGGCGAAGTACGTGCCCCTGGCGCTTCTGATCGGTGTCGTACTTCTGATGCAGCTTGGCATCGCGTTCGGGGTCTGGACCGTGTCGGAAGATGCTGAAAGCCTGCGCATGGCCGAAACGCCGGGCGATGTACACAACACCAAGGCGCTTGGCCAGATCCTGTATGATCGCTTCTTCCTGATGTTCCAACTGGCGGGCCTTGTGCTTTTGGTGGCCATGATCGGCGCGATCCTTCTGACGCTGCGGCACCGGGCGGATATCAAGCGACAGGACGTACTGGCGCAGATGTACCGCGATCCGGCCAAGGCGCTGGAGCTTAAGGACGTCAAGCCGGGGCAGGGGCTGTCCTGATGCCCGGCCGCTCAAAGGATCGCGGCGGGGCGCGTTTTTGCCCAAGGCTTTATCTTGCGGCCGCTGCCCTTCTGACGACATGCACCGCGGCTCTGGCAGTTGTCCCTACGGCGTGTGACCGAACCACCCATGTCAGCCACGGCGGCGAAACCGGGCACCGCGACTTCGGCGGCGGGCGCGTGGGCTATGCCGAATGGTGGAGCCAGGAAGGCGTCTATACCGATCTCGTGATCATGACCTGCCACAGCGGAGAGTTTCTGCGTACACGCGTACGCGAAGAGCGCGTGTCCGAGCGGTCGTTCGACCGAACCGAGAAGGCTATTGCATTGATCGCGCGTGAACTTCGCGCAGCGCCAGAGTTGTTTTCTTTCCGTCGATTGGCCAGCGTGCTTGATGGCACAGGTCGCGACATCGAGATCGCTGTGGCAGATGCAGAAACCTGTGCTTGCGCCGCTTTCTACCCGGATGCGCGCGGCACCAAAACGCCCTACGCGGGCTGAAGACGCGCTTCGGGCCGGGTCCGGGGCGCAATACAGATGAGGGGCAGTTACGCTGCCCGGACCAGAGACGAGGAACCCCGATGGTGGGACTTGAACATTACCTCGCAGTGGCGGCGGCGCTTTTTGTGATCGGCGTGTTCGGGCTGTTTCTGAACCGCAAGAACATCATCATCCTTCTGATGTCGATCGAATTGATCCTTCTGGCCGTGAACATCAATTTCGTCGCGTTCTCGGCCCATCTTCAGGACCTTGTCGGACAGGTCTTCACACTCTTTATCCTAACCGTCGCAGCGGCAGAGGCTGCGATCGGGCTGGCGATCCTCGTCTGTTTCTTCCGAAACCGCGGGACGATCGACGTCGAAGACGTCAACGTCATGAAAGGCTGATCTGATATGGAAACGATCATCCTTTTTGCCCCGCTTGTCGGCGCCATATTGTGTGGCTTCGGCTGGCGCGTGATCGGCGAACTCGCGGCGCAATGGACGGCGACGGGTTTTCTGTTCCTGTCGATGCTTCTGAGTTGGATCGTATTCCTTGGCCATGATGGCGAATTGCAGCAAATCCAAGTTCTACGCTGGATCGAAAGCGGCTCGCTTAGCACGGACTGGTCAATCCGGCTCGACAGGCTGACGGCGATTATGCTGATTGTCATCACCAGCGTGTCTGCGCTCGTGCACTTGTACTCTTTCGGCTACATGGCGCATGACGAAAACTTCGGCGAAGACGAAAGCTACCGTCCGCGCTTTTTCGCCTATCTCAGCCTCTTTACCTTTGCGATGCTGATGTTGGTCACGGCGGACAACCTTGTGCAGCTGTTTTTTGGCTGGGAGGGTGTGGGCCTCGCCTCGTACCTCCTGATCGGTTTTTATTTCCGGAAGCCCAGTGCAAACGCCGCTGCAATCAAGGCCTTCGTCGTCAACCGTGTGGGAGATTTCGGGTTTCTTCTTGGGATCGCGACGATCTTCTTTCTGGTCGACTCGATCCGGATGGACGACATCTTTGCTGCCGCTCCGACTTTGGCGGAAACCGAGATTTCCTTCCTGTGGATGAACGTAAGCGCCGTTGAACTGGTGGCGTTTCTTTTGTTCATCGGCGCAATGGGGAAGTCGGCGCAGCTGTTTCTGCACACTTGGCTTCCCGACGCGATGGAGGGTCCCACGCCTGTCTCGGCCCTGATCCACGCTGCAACCATGGTGACGGCGGGTGTGTTTCTGGTCTGTCGCATGTCCCCGGTGATCGAGTTCGCGCCGCATGCCAAAACCTTTATCGTTTACATTGGTGCAGTGACGGCGTTTTTTGCCGCCACCGTCGGTCTTGTGCAGAACGACATCAAGCGTGTGATCGCCTATTCGACGTGCTCGCAATTGGGCTACATGTTTGTAGCCGCTGGCGTTGGTGTCTACTCGGTCGCGATGTTTCACCTGTTCACGCATGCCTTCTTCAAGGCAATGCTGTTTCTTGGCGCGGGTTCGGTGATCCACGGGATGCACCATGAACAGGACATGCGGAATTACGGCGGTCTGAAGGACAAGCTGCCCTACACATTCTGGGCAATGATGATCGGGACGCTTGCGATCACGGGCGTCGGTATTCCGCTTCTTTACCTTGGCTTTCCGGTCGGTTTTGCGGGCTTTGTGTCGAAAGACGCAGTTATCGAAAGCGCCTTTGCCGGGGGAACGATGGCGGCTGGATTTGCGTTCTGTTCGCTCGTCGTAGCGGCACTTTTCACCAGCTTCTATTCCTGGCGGCTGATGTTCCTTACTTTCTACGGCGCGCCCAGGGGCGACAAGCATACCCATGAGCACGTCCATGAGAGCCCGAACACAATGCTGATCCCGCTGGGGGTCCTGGCGCTGGGCGCGATTTTCGCCGGCATGATCTGGTACAAGCCTTTCTTCGGAGACGAGGTCAAGGTTCAGAAGTTCTTTGGAATTCCCGGGTCTCACGACGCGGCGAAGGATGACCACGCCGCCTTGGCCCTGCTTGGAGCGGCGTTGGCCGCCGGCGAAGAAACCGACGGCGCGGGTGGTGATCATGGGGACGCTGATGGCGCGGGGTCACATGCCGACCCGGGCGAGGGCGCGATTTATATGCATCCCGACAACCACGTTCTGCACGACGCGCATTACGTTCCGATTTGGGTCAAGCTTTCGCCGTTCGTGGCGATGGTCCTTGGGTTCCTGACAGCCTACCAGATGTACATCCGCCGACCTGACTGGCCGAAGAAGCTGGCCGAGAATCAGCGTCCTCTGTACCTCTTTCTTCTCAACAAGTGGTACTTCGACGAGGCATACGATTTCCTCTTTGTGCGCCCCGCGAAATGGCTCGGGAACTTTCTTTGGACGCGGGGTGACGGCGCAGTAATCGACGGGGGTATCAACGGACTGGCAATGGGGATTGTGCCGTTTTTTACCCGTCTCGCAGGCCGCGCGCAGTCCGGCTATATCTTCACCTACGCGTTCGCGATGGTAATTGGTGTTGTCATCCTGATCTCTTGGATGACGATCGCTGGCGGAGGCGAGTGATGTCGAATTCGCTGATCTCGCTCGTTACCTTCCTTCCCTTGCTCGCCGCCGCGATCCTTGCGTTCATTGGGCCGAGGGGTGACGACGAAGCCGCGCACAGAAACACCAAGCGCATCGCGCTTTACGCGACGGTGGCGACCTTTATTGCGTCGATCTTCCTGCTGACCGGTTTTGATCGGCAGGACACCGGCTTTCAGTTCGTCGAAGAGCATGAGTGGATTCTGGGGCTGACCTACAAGGTCGGTGTCGACGGCATCTCAATTCTCTTTGTGATGCTGACAACGTTTCTGATGCCCCTTGTCGTCCTGAGCGCTTGGGAGGTTCAAACCCGAATAAAGGAATACATGATTGCGTTTCTGGTGCTGGAAACGCTGATGATTGGCGTCTTTGTGGCGCTTGATCTGGTGCTGTTCTACCTGTTCTTCGAAGGCGGTCTGATCCCGATGTTCCTGGTTATCGGCATCTGGGGCGGGAAGGACAGGATCTATGCGTCGTTCAAATTCTTCCTTTATACCTTCCTTGGCTCGGTCCTGATGCTGGTCGCGATGATCGCGATGTATGTCGATGCCGGCACGACCGATATCCCAACGCTTCTGAATCACAACTTCGCATTTGGCGATATCGAGGTGCTGGGCATCCATATCGTCGGCGGCGCGCAGACGTTGATGTGGCTGGCGTTCTTTGCCAGCTTTGCGGTGAAGATGCCGATGTGGCCGGTCCATACCTGGTTGCCGGATGCGCACGTTCAGGCGCCGACCGCCGGGTCTGTTGTGCTGGCCGCTATCCTTCTGAAAATGGGCGGGTACGGGTTCTTGCGGTTCAGCCTGCCGATGTTCCCGGTGGCCTCGGATATTTGGGCGCCCCTTGTCCTTTGGATGTCTGCGATTGCGATCGTCTATACGTCGCTGGTTGCGCTCGCACAGAAGGATATGAAGAAACTCATTGCCTATTCGTCGGTCGCGCATATGGGATTTGTTACGATGGGCATATTTGCGGCGAACCAACAAGGCGTTGATGGCGCGATCTTCCAGATGCTGAGCCACGGTTTTATTTCGGGGGCCCTCTTTCTGTGCGTCGGGGTGATCTATGACAGGATGCACACACGCGACATCGACGCCTATGGCGGGCTTGTGAACCGGATGCCGGCCTATGCGGCGGTCTTCATGCTGTTCACGATGGCCAATGTCGGCTTGCCGGGCACGTCGGGCTTCGTCGGCGAATTCCTTACGATCCTGGGGGTGTTCCAGGTCAACACCTGGGTTGCAGCCGTTGCCGCGACGGGCGTTATCTTGTCAGCAGCTTACGCACTCTGGCTTTACCGACGCGTGGTGATGGGCGAACTGATCAAGGAAAGCCTGAAGTCGATTACCGACATGGGCGTGCGCGAGCGTGTGGTGTTCGTACCCCTGATCGTGATGACGCTTCTTTTGGGGGTCTATCCGAGCTTGGTTACGGATATGATCGGGCCGTCCGTCGAGGCGTTGGTCACGGATTATCAAGCATCGCTTGATGCCGTGGCCCCCCGGATCGCCGAGAATTGAGGGCAATGCGATGACAAGCGCAGATTTCACCGCGATCATCCCCGAGGCCATCCTGGCCGCGTTTGCCATGGGCGCGCTACTTTTTGCTGTCTACACGTCGAAGGACAAGACTGCGCCGCTTCTAGTATGGGTGACCGCCGGTCTCTTCGTCGTTCTGGCGGGCTGGATCGGCCTCGGGGGTCAGGCGACAAACGTGGCCTTTACCGGTGCCTTCGTCGACGATGCGTTCTCACGCTTTGCCAAGGTTATGATCCTCGTATCGGCCGCCGCGGTTCTGGTGATGAGCCAAGGCTATATGGTGCGGCGGGACCTGTTACGGTTCGAGTATCCAATACTCATCGCGCTGTCGGCGGTTGGGATGATGGTGATGGTGTCCGCCGGCGATCTTTTGACGCTCTACATGGGGCTCGAGCTACAGTCGCTGTCGCTTTACGTCGTTGCATCGTTGCGGCGCGACAGCATCAAGTCGACCGAGGCGGGGTTGAAGTATTTTGTCCTTGGTGCGCTGAGTTCTGGTCTGTTGCTTTATGGGGCATCCCTGACCTACGGCTATGCGGGAACGACACTGTTTGCGGGCATCATCTCGGTCGCGGCCGAGGGGGACATGCCGCTAGGGCTCTTATTCGGTCTTGTCTTCCTGATCACGGGCCTTGCCTTCAAGATCTCTGCCGTACCGTTCCATATGTGGACCCCAGACGTCTATGAGGGCGCGCCGACGCCCGTGACAGCCTTCTTCGCCACCGCGCCCAAGGTTGCAGCGATGGCCCTGTTTGCGCGCGTTGTTCACGATGCATTCGGGGGCGTTGTGTCCGACTGGAGCCAGGTGCTTGCGCTTCTTAGCGTCTTGTCGATGTTCCTTGGTGCAGTTGCTGCGATAGGGCAGAAGAACATCAAGCGCCTGATGGCGTATTCGTCGATTGCACATATGGGTTTCGCCCTGATGGGTCTTGCCGCGGGGACGGCGTTCGGGGTGCAGGCCATGCTTGTCTACATGGCCATATACGTGACGATGAACGTGGGCACCTTTGCCTTTATCCTGTCTATGGAGCGCGACGGGCAACAGGTGGTCGATATCGCGTCGCTGAACCAGTATTCCAAGGTTTCTCCAGGCCGTGCGCTTGCAATGCTTGTCCTGTTGTTCAGCCTCGCGGGCGTGCCGCCACTGGTCGGGTTTTTCGGAAAGTACTATGTCCTGCTCGCGGCGGTAGAAGCCGGTCTGGCCTGGCTTGCCATCGCGGGTGTCATCGCATCGGTGATCGGAGCGTTCTATTATCTTCGGCTTGTCTACCTGATGTACTTTGGAGAAGAGGGACAAGAGCTAGACCCGGGCGGTTCGCCTGTTCTGACCGCGTTTTTGATGGTCAGCGCTGTGGCGATGGTGCTTGGGGTCATCAACCTCTTCGGGGTCGAGGCGATGGCCGCAGCCGCGGCGGCGACCCTTGTCAACTGACCTCTGGCCAGAAGGCTATCAGAAGATCGTCTTGGGGACGGTCGACAGTACAAATGCCGAAGCCGCCCGCCAGGCACCGCACTTGCAGCGGCCAACCTGGATCATGGCGCGCCATCAAACTGCCGCCAGGGGACGACGAGGCAAGACGTGGGTGCATCCACATGGAAACTTCGCGGCAACGCTTGTGATGCGCCCAGGCGGGGTACCGGGTTGGGCGGCGCTGCGTACGTTTCTGGCATCCAATGCCGTTTTCGAAACGCTCGCGCTCTATGTGGCGCGCGACAAGCTTGCATTAAAGTGGCCGAACGATGTGTTGCTGGATGGGCGGAAAGTGGCGGGTATCCTTCTTGAGAGCACAAGCATTCAAGGGCACATCGACTGGCTGGCAATTGGCATAGGCGTGAACTTGTCTGAGACGCCGCCGTCCGAGGGTCAGGCACCGTTTTCCCCGATCTCAGTGGCCGAGGTGACCGGTGAAGCCCCTCGTCAAGACGAGTTTCTGCGCATCTTGGCAGGACACTACGCGACCGAAGAGATGGTTCTGGAGCGATTGGGTTTCGAGCCGATCCGCCGGGATTGGTTGGAGCGCGCGGCACGGTTGGGAGAAGAGATTGCGGCCCAAATCGGCAACCGTAAGGTCACAGGCATTTTTGACACAATCGATGACAAGGGTCAGCTTGTTCTGATCACGGGGACCGGACCGGTGCGGATTCCGGCAGCCGAGATCTATTTCTAGATAGGAGGGCGCGCTCCATGCTTCTTTGCATCGACTGTGGCAACACCAACACCGTCATGGCGATCTGGGATGGCGAACGCTTTCTGGCGACGTTCCGCACGTCGACCGAATGGCAAAGGACGGCGGACCAGTACTATGTTTGGCTTTCGACGCTGATGGCGCATCGCAAGCTCGATGTGGACATCACCGAGGTTATCATTTCGTCGACTGTCCCGCGTGTGGTCTTTAATCTACGGGTGTTTTCGGATCGGTACTTCGCGACACGCCCCCTTGTGGTGGGTAAGCCGGACTGTCTTCTGCCCGCGCCGCCCAGGGTCGATACCGGAACGCAGGTCGGACCTGACCGGCTTGTAAACACCGCCGGTGCGTATGACCGGCATGGCGGTGACCTGGTGGTGGTCGATTTCGGGACGGCAACGACGTTTGATGTGGTTGATGAAGACGGGGCCTATATCGGCGGCGTAATCTCTCCGGGTGTGAATTTGTCGCTTGAGGCGCTGCATCAAGCGGCAGCAGCGCTGCCCCATGTCGATGTCACCAAACCAGATCAGGTGATCGGCACTAACACAGTGGCTTGTATGCAATCGGGTGTGTTCTGGGGGTATGTGGGGCTTGTGAATGGCGTCGTGGAAAGGGTAAAGACCGAGTTCGGACGGTCGATGCGTGTCGTGGGTACCGGCGGGCTTGCCCCGTTGTTTCAGCAAGGTGACGCGCTTTTTGACGTCTTCGAAGACGATCTGACAATGCACGGTCTGACCGTCATCCACGCGTATAACAAGGAAAACGGGCAATAGATGAGCGGCGATAGGCTGATTTACCTCCCCCTCGGCGGCGCGGGGGAGATTGGGATGAACTGTTACGTCTATGGCTATGGCGCGCCGGGCAAGGAACGGCTTATCGTGGTCGATCTTGGTGTGACGTTCCCGAACATGGACAGTTCGCCCGGGGTCGATCTGATCTGGGCGGATATGGACTGGTTGATCGAACGCGCCGACCGGATCGAGGCCGTGTTTATCACGCACGCGCATGAAGACCACGTAGGCGCGGTGGGCCACAGTTTTGCGAAATTAAAGGCTGGGGTTCATGCACGGACGTTTACGGCGAACATTGCCCGACGGAAGCTGGAAGAGGCCGGGAGCGACCCAGCCGTGGTTGAAACCCATGCGCCTTGGCCGCATCAGGTGGGGGCAGGGCCGTTCAACGTGGCGTTTCTGCCGGTTTCACACTCTATCCCCGAGGCGTCGGCGCTTGTTATTGACACGCCCGCGGGCCGGGTGATCCACACTGGCGATTTCAAGATCGACGAGACCCCGGTCGTGGGCGAGCCGTTTGACCGCGCGCTTTGGGCCGAGGTTTCCCGGCCGGGCGTCCAGGCACTTGTCTGCGATTCGACCAATGTGTTTTCGCCTCACCCAGGCCGGAGCGAAGCAAGCGTGGGGCCCGAGATTGAAAAGCTCGTATCGGCTGCGCCGAATATGGTTGTAGCGACAACCTTTGCCTCGAACATCGCACGGGTCAAAACGCTTGCCGAAGCAGGAAGCCGGGCTGGCCGGTCGATCTGCCTTCTGGGCCGGGCGATGCGGCGGATGGTCGAAGCGGGCGTGGAAGCCGGCGTCCTGACCCACTTCCCCAAGACCGTCAGCCCCGAGGAGGCCGCAGAAATACCGCGCCAGAACGTGATGCTTCTGGCCACCGGCAGTCAGGGTGAACGCCGCGCGGCCTCGGCAGCGCTGAGCCGGGGAAAGTATCTTGGGCTGGAGCTGTCTGAAGGTGACCTGTTTCTGTTTTCTTCAAAGACCATCCCCGGCAACGAAGTGGAGGTCGCCCGGATTATGAACAACTTCTCTGAGCGGGGCGTCGACGTTGTTGATGATGATGGCGGCAAATATCATGTCTCGGGCCACGCTAACCGTCCCGATCTGGAAACGATGCACGAGCTGGTTGGACCTAAGATGGTGATCCCTATGCACGGGGAACACCGACACTTGCGCGCGCACGCGAAGCTTGCGGAACAGCGCCAGATCTCTGCGGCGATCGCCCCCAATGGATCGATGGTCGATCTGACCGGCGATACACCGCAGGTCGTCGAGTATATCGAGACGGGCCGTACCTACTTGGACGGTGACATGCAGATCGGCGCTTTGGACGGCATCGTCCGGGACCGAATTCGAATGGCTCTGAACGGCCACGTCACGGTGACCGTCATCGTTGAAGAGACCGGGGAGCCGCTGGGCGAGCCCTGGTGCGACACAATGGGGTTGCCGGAAACCGGCCGGTCGAACGCGGCCCTGGTCGAGGTCTTGGAAGAGGATCTATCGCAGTTTCTGTTCCGGGCGTCCGAGAAGACATTGAAGGATGACGACCGGATCGAAAAGGAACTGCGCCAGATTGTGCGGAACACTGCGCAAAACGAGGTCGGCAAAAAGCCCGAGGTCACGGTGGTGGTCAGCCGGGTCAGCTAGCACCTTTGATAAGATACCAGAAACATCATGTATCACTTATCGCGTTGAAGTCTTTGATTTCAGGCAGCGATAAGTGATTCAAAGCTATCATACAAAGCTCAAGGGTCCGCATCCTTGATCGCGAGCCCGTGCTCTGTCGTCAGGATGCGGCCAGCATAGCCCCAGGACCCGCTTTTGATTTCGTGGATGCGGATAGAGGTGCCATCGCGCATCTTGCCGCCTGCGGCCTCTCCGAACGCGTCGGTGACCTTTTCGATGATCCGCTGTTTGTCGGCATCATCAAAGACACCTTCCAGCACCTGAATGTCGATCAATGGCATCAGTTTGTCCCCCTGCAAACGCGAAGCCAGCTTGCCAGCCCGTGATGACCGTTTCCAGGTGCTTCTGCGGTCAAACAGCCAGGCGTTCTTCGAAGCTCTTTTCGATGAAGGACGGCATATGATCGCCCATCCCGACCACGCCTTGGTCGTCGCGACCGCGACTGCCGCGTCCGCGCCGCGGCTTAGGCGTGTCGTTGCCCGCAGCCGCGTCGACCACAGCCGACTCGGTGGCAACTTGGTCTTTCTTTTTTCTGGTCCTGCTGCGGCGCGGGCTGTCTTCGTCATGGGCCGGTTCGGGCGTTGGTTTCGCACCCTCAGGTGCTGCGGCCTTCGGAATGGGCTTGGCGATCAGCTTCTCAATTGCATCAAGGTACTTCTCGTCCGGGATCGAACAGATGGTAATCGCCTTACCATTCCGGCCCGCGCGGCCCGTGCGACCGATGCGGTGCACATAGTCTTCCGCATGGGACGGCACATCGAAGTTGAAAACGTGGCTAACGGCAGGGATATCTAGGCCGCGGGCTGCGACATCAGACGCAATCAGGAACCGCAAGGACCCTTCGCGAAACCCATCAAGGGTGCGCATCCGCTGGGATTGGTCGAGGTCGCCGTGAATGGGCGCGGCGTCATAGCCATATTTCTTGAGGCTCTTGGCCAGAATATCGACCTCGGTCTTGCGGTTGCAGAACACAATAGCGTTCGTGCACTTTTCGCCTTCGGCGTCGATGATGGCGCGCAGAAGCGACCGCTTTTCGGTGCCAGACCGGTCGCGGCGAGACGCTCGAAACGTGACTACCGCCTGCTCGATCGTCTCGGAAGCGGTCGCTTGGCGCGCCACTTCGACGCGCTCCGGATTTGACAGAAAAGTATTGGTGATACGTTCGATCTCGGGCGCCATGGTGGCCGCGAAGAAAAGTGTGTGACGTGTAAATGGCGTAAGACCGAAGATCCGCTCGATATCCGGGATAAAGCCCATATCAAGCATCCGGTCGGCTTCGTCCACCACCATGATTTCAATGCCCGTCAGCAGAAGCTTCCCGCGCTCGAAATGATCGAGAAGCCGGCCGGGCGTGGCGATCAGAACGTCGACGCCTTTGTCGATAAGCGCGTCCTGTTCTTTGAAGCTCACACCGCCGATCAAGAGAGCCTTTGAGAGCTTTACGTGTTTGGAATAGGTGTCGAAGTTCTCGGCCACCTGAGCGGCAAGTTCGCGGGTTGGCGCAAGCACAAGGCTGCGCGGCATCCGGGCGCGGGCGCGGCCACGCGCAAGCCGCGTGATCATTGGCAGCGTAAACGATGCTGTCTTCCCTGTGCCGGTTTGCGCGATGCCCAATACATCCCGGCCTTCTAGCGCACTTGGAATTGCGCCTGCCTGAATGGGCGTGGGGGTTTCGTATCCGGCCTCTTCAACGGCCTTCAATACCTTCGGGGACAGATTGAGGTCTGCGAATTTGGTCATATTGGTCCGTGGTTTACGGACCTATGCGTGGCCCGTCGGCTAAGAGGCGCGGCCCGTATGGCCTGGATCTTATCCACATGTCGCCCCTGAATGGTCGCGTGGCTACATTTAATATGCGTGAAGGTCAATGGATGCCTGCCCGCTTCGAACAATGCTGGCATTTTGATCGTGATTGTTTCCTGAAAATACGTTTATGCTCCTGTTTTCTCCGCAGCGCCGTGGTTCGGTGTCCGCGTGCCTCGTTCCAAAAAGAACCGTGTGTCGTATGTCGAGGTGTCCGGCCGGTGCAAAATCGTATGTTCCGTCCCGCCGAATGATGGGGTCAGGCCGTTATTCCGCACACAGAGTTATCCACAGTGTCTTAACCGGATTACGCTGCTGTGTAAGCTTTCTGCATTTGCGAAGGTGCCGGTGCCAATGGGACGAATTTGTCTCCAATTCCATCGAACACACAGCAATCGTTTGGTATCTCAGGCCTTATTGCCACAGTTTCGGCACAATTGAGCTGCAATATAGCAAAACGGAACCACAGGACTGCCGCCCTTGTCCAACACACTCGAACGTTTCGCGGGTCATAGATATGCACCGGGATATGGACGTCCGGAAGAGCCGACGCTTGCGGAAGGCTTTTTTGGCATGTCGGGCGGGTTCGACGAGTTGTGGATGCTATTTGCTGCGATCGGACTGATGTACGTCGTGCTCGCACGCACCTCGCGCCGCCGGACGCGCATGAACTCGAAAATGATCCGCGATCTCGAAGCCGCTGCCCGGCAAGAGACGTTCCGCGAAGTCGGGACACACCTGCGCTTGCGCTACAAAGCTGGTGAGAATCGCGAATACTGACCGGACTGAACGCGCGACAATTTCGCAACGTAGGTTCGACCGTTTTCGTCTCATGAACAATCGACCGCATTCCTGCCACAATCCGGGGGTTCGCTTCACATGAACTAAAGCAAAGGTGGCACGAAAATGAGCGACGGATTGGCACGGATGCCGGGGCACCGCGCGGTGGAAAGCTCCCCGCAGGAGACCGACAAGCTGTTGGAAATCCTTCCGTTTCTTCCGACGGATTATCAGGCAGCGGTGCCGCTTTATATCAGCATGGCACTCTTGTTCATCGTTGTAAGCCGGGCGGCACGTCGGCAAAAGCGGCGCACGTCCCGTCGTCGCGCGCACCCGCCGCAGGACCAACACCAGCCGGTTGCGCGTCGGCGCGTCACCCCGACAAACGTGCGCCGGCTGCGTCCGCATGACGGTCATTGGGGCGACGGCTAGTGGATTTGTGACTTTGCAAGAACGTTGGCGAACGCATCCGCTGGCAAGTGCCCCGTGTAGCTTCCTCTCTTGCCAACAAGGTGAAAGGTCAGCCCGGTTTCGCTAAGGATTTCAAACAGTCGGCGGTTCAAGACAATCTCGCCCTGTTCTTGCCTGTTGCAGTCTATCGCGCAATTTGTTCGACGACGGTCGATTTTGCGATAGGGCAATTTTCGACCAAATGACCATGCAGAATCGACAAGCGGTGTGTTCCGGTCGTCGCGTGATACATAAGTATAGACAGACCACACGTCCGTCCCGTTGCGTTTAAAGTGTACAGCGCGCGCAGCAAGCGTGGCGTTCCACTGTAATTCAAGCGTGTAACCGCGCGACGCAATCGTCGTCAGGCCGGTGTGCGGGTTCACCTCTTCCACGCTGGGCCACGTGCACCCAAAGAGCACCAGAAGGACAAGGCCAAGACTTGCACGCATTCCTGGATCTCAGGCGAAATTGGTTAACAATTTGCTAGGACTGGCACCGGACGTCAGGCATTCGGATACTTTGCTGTCGGGCGTGACCCTCGCGCCAAACTTCTTGCCGCACACCGAGCGACAACGGCAAGAGTCCGGAATGGGTCAGACACGCACGACGTTCGCGTCAGATCATCATTTCCTTGGTTGCCGAAAGCGTCAGGTCTGGATGATCCCGTTCAATCCTGTCGATGTCCCACTGGAGCCGTGTGAGGTAGACAACGTCGCCGTCATTGTCGCTGGCGATGTGGCCTTTGTTTGTGTCCATGAAAGCTTCGATCTTGTCCTTGGGCCCCGAAACCCAGCGGGCAGACGTGAACTGCGACGGCTCAAACCTAACCGGCAGCCCGTATTCCAGCTCGATCCGGCTTGCGAGCACCTCGAACTGAAGCTGACCCACCACACCCACGATGAAACCCGCGCCGATCATCGGTCGGAACACCTTTGCTGCACCTTCTTCCGCGAATTGCATCAGCGCTTTGTCAAGATGCTTGGCCTTCAGCGGGTCACCGGCCCGGATGTTCTGCAAAAGCTCTGGCGCGAACGAAGGGATGCCGGTCACGCGAATAGCTTCGCCTTCGGTGAGCGTGTCGCCAATCCTAAGCTGACCATGGTTCGGAATGCCGATGATGTCGCCGGCCCACGCCTCTTCCGCAAGTTCCCGGTCTGCGGCAAGAAACAGAACCGGGTTTGATACCGCCATCGGCTTCTTGGTCCTGACATGCGTCAGCTTCATACCCCGCTTGAAATGGCCTGACGCCATTCGAAGAAACGCCACACGATCGCGGTGTTTGGGGTCCATATTGGCCTGCACCTTGAAGACGAACCCTGCGACCTTGGATTCGTCCGGGCTGACCTGCCTTGGTTCGGCCGATTGCGGCTGTGGCTCTGGCCCATAGTCGCCGATCCCGGTCATCAGCTCTTTCACACCGAACGAGTTGATCGCCGAACCGAACCAGATCGGTGTCAGTGTCCCATCAAGAAACGCCTGCTTATCGAAAGTGGGAAGAAGCGCGCGCGCCATTTCCACATCTTCTCGAAGCTTTTCCAGAAGCGGCCCAGGGATAAGTTCGTTCAATTTGGGGTCGTCGAGGCCTTCGATGGCAATGCTTCCAGCGATACGGTTTCGGTCTGCCCGTTCCATCAGTTCCAGCCGGTCATTCAGAATGTCGTAGGACCCAATAAAATCGCGTCCCATTCCGATCGGCCAAGACGCAGGGGTCACATCAATCGCCAGATTTTCCTGGATCTCGTCGATAATCTCGAACGTATCGCGACTTTCGCGGTCCATCTTGTTGCAGAACGTCAGGATCGGCAGGTCGCGCAGGCGACACACCTCGAAAAGCTTCTGGGTTTGGCTTTCAACGCCTTTCGCGCCGTCGATCACCATAATGGCGGCGTCAACGGCGGTGAGTGTGCGATAGGTATCTTCCGAGAAGTCCGAATGTCCGGGCGTGTCGACAAGATTGAACCTGTACTTGTCAAAATCAAACGACATCGCCGACGCCGAAACCGAGATGCCTCGGTCTTTCTCCATCGCCATGAAATCCGACCGCGTGCGGCGCGCTTCGCCCTTGGCGCGAACCTGACCGGCCATCTGGATCGCGCCGCCGTACAGCAGAAACTTCTCGGTCAGCGTCGTCTTGCCCGCATCGGGGTGCGAGATAATCGCAAACGTTCGCCGGCGGGCGATTTCAGGCGGAAGTGGGGAAGAGTTCGAGGCGCGGTCCAACATGGGGCGGATATAGACGCCGAGCGTGGCGATGAAAAGCATCCCCCTTGGGCGCGCGTGGCGCGACTTATGATTTCTGCTCCCGGTCCGGGATTGACGCCGTCCCGAGGATCGGGCAACATAGGAACATAACAAGAACAAATTTTCGGGCAGCGGAAAATTTCTTTGGAAGGGAGGACCCTGAAATGACCTTAAATGAAATTGCGAACGCACTTGTCGCGGGCTGCCGGGAAGACCGGGCAAGGGAAAACATTGATACGCTTTACGCGGCCGACGCGGTGTCGGTTGAAGCGGCTGATCCGATGGGTATGGGGGTCGAGACAAAAGGCATCGACGGCATCAAGGGCAAGCATGACTGGTGGGACGGTGCGTTTGAGGTTTTGGAGGGCGATATTTCGGACCCTTATCCGCATGGCGACGATAGGTTCGCCGTCCGGTTTTCGATGAAGACGAAGAACAAAGAGACGGGCGACGTTGCGGACATGGACGAGATCGCCGTTTATCATGTCGCCGATGGAAGGATTGTTCGGGAAGAGTTCTTCTATTCCATGGGCTGATCCGGCATTGTGCCGCGAGGTTGCTCGTGGCTGGGGGGCATCGCCCCCCGCCGCGGCCATATGCAGACCATATGGATAGGCACCCGGCGTCTGGCGGTAGCGCGCGTGCTCTGCTAGCCCTGCGCAAGGATCAATCGGGAAGGCAGCGCCATGGAATTCGGGATCAATGGAAAACGCGCAATCGTCTGCGCGGCGTCAAAGGGGCTGGGCAAGGGGTGTGCCGCGGCGTTGGCTGCCGAAGGGGTCGATCTTGTAATCAATGCGCGCGGGGGCGAAGCGCTAGAGGCCACTGCGGCCGAGCTTCGCGCGACGTTTGGGGTGAACGTCGCGACCGTTGCGGGCGACATCACGCTTGAGCCCGTGCGCGAAGAGGTTCTGACGACGGCTGGCGATGTCGATATCTTGGTCACGAACGCGGGCGGACCCCCGCCGGGTATGTGGACCGATTGGAGCCGTGACGACTTTATCGCGGCCTTCGATGCGAACATGCTGACCCCGATTGCCCTGATCCAAGCCGTTCTGCCAGGGATGATGGCGCGGAAGTGGGGCCGGATCGTCAACATTACATCGCAATCGGTAAAGGCGCCGATTCCTCAGCTTGGTCTGTCGAACACGGCGCGTACCGGATTAACTGGGTTCGTCGCGGGAACCGCGCGACAGGTCGCTGAGGCGGGCGTGACAATCAACAACCTGCTGCCGGGTATCCATGCCACCGATCGTGCGCAAGCGCTCGATGGACCCGTGGCAGAGCGCGAGGGAATTACAATCGAAGAGGCCCGCGCCCGACGCGAGGCAACCATCCCCGTCCGGCGCTACGGCACAGCTGAAGAGTTTGGGGCGGCCTGTGCGTTCCTATGCTCGCAGCAGGCAGGCTTCATCGTCGGACAGAACCTTCTTTTGGACGGCGGCGCCACAAATGCGACGATTTAAGCTGGTGTCCCGATCAGAAGACCAAAGGGCGGGTCGCGCACGACGTCGCGGATGACGCCGCCAAGGAGCCCTTACCCCAGCCCGCGATCTGCCTGTGCGCCGTGGAACGCAAGGTTGGTGTCGGGGGTTTCAAGGCGCTTTAACGAGGCGAGCGCATCGAGCCTGCGGCGAATACCGGGTCTGCCATACCATCCGGCAGCCCTCAAGGACTGGCCCAGTCGCGCACCATCCGGCGGGCGTCGCGCAATTTCGTTTCACTCATGATGTGCTTTGGGTCGCGGAGGAAGTTGTCAATGACGCCGGTGTCGACGGCAAAAAAGAACACCGGTGTGTTTGGCATCCAGGTTTTCACCGTCACGAGCGCGGGGCTTGCGGCGGGCGTGGCGTCGGTCGCTACAATCGCGCAGTCGTAGGCTCGGCCCGGCGGTGTATCCGCCACGAAGACCGGGCGGGCCGCGGTTTGGATAAGCCTTTCGACCGTCATTTCGCTGATCGCGCCCATGACGGCGCGGCTGCGGTGCGGTACGAAGGCGGTCAATGCTGTTGTACAGGCGTCGAGCGCACGCGGACCGGAGTGGGAACGTCGCCGAACCGGACGGCTCCGGCCCAATATACGCGCCCTTCTTTGGGAGCGGCGCTGCAGATTTCGGTCAGGCCGTGATCTGTACCGGCACGATAACCCATGCCCCCCGCATGTTCCGGCTGGATGCATATCATATGATCGAAACCGGACGCGTGTTTCCTGTATGCGGCAACACTTGGCGGATGCTGACCGAGACTCGATTTGCACCACAGATTGAACTCATCGGGGACTTCAGTACGCATCACGGGATTTTCGAAGGCTGCGGGATGGTTGTGCCGTTCGACAGAAACGTTGCAGGTGCATCGAGCGGCGGCTGCTAGCACGCCATTGGGTTGCCCGGATGGGTGCGATGTTCTGAAGTTCGCAAAAAGAAGAGGCTTGGCGGTGCGTTGCGCTTCCTATGACCATGATATCGCGTCGTTTCCCCGAAGAAGCGCTGCCACGACTACGTGGTTCCGTGTGCTGGCAACCGGTTAGATCCCTTGCGACGAAGTATGCTCGTTTCCCCATTTGCGTAGTGCAAGCATCACAGGGCCCAGCGAGCGGCCTTTCTGCGTAAGCACGTATCGCGCCCGAATGGGGTTGGACTGATAAACGTCTCTTTCGATGATGCCGTTTACCTCCAGGCCCTTTAGGCGCGCGGCAAGAGTGTTCGGGCTCGCCGCAATGAAGCTGTCCTGAAAATCCTGAAAGCGGCGCGGACCTTGCAGAAACAGATCGCGCAAAATCAAAATTGTCCAGCGTTCGCCGATCACATCAAGCGTGGCCGCCACCGGGCAATCCATATCGTACGGCTTTGCCATTGGCGCTATAGTAGTCACTGCGTTATTTATAGTCACTATTAAAAGTATAGTGGTTCGTGAAACGCGTCAGATGACCACAGCCAATCTTATGTTCTTTGTGATCATCTTCGGTGTGGGTGCGTCCGTACTCATACATGTCAGCCGCACGATTTCGATAGCAGGGGAAGCTGCCAATAAGCGCACCGCCGCGAGATACATGGTCGCGTGTCTTTGGCTTTGGGCGGCGCTGGCCATTCCGTACGCTCTCTTGGTCGGTGACAGTTTTCTTTGGCTCGCTCCGTCGCTTGTGATCCCGCTTGCGCTTCTTCTTGGTTCGACCTTTGCGAAACCGGTCACCGCGCTCTTGGAACACGTAAGCGTCCATCGTCTGGTGGGGGTTCAGGTCTACCGGGTTGCCGGATCGGTCTTCCTGATGTCGCACTTCTGGTTCGACGGCTATATCTCGCGTGAATTCGCGATTAACGCCGGATGGGGCGATGTGCTGACAGGCGTCCTAGCCTTTCCGGTCGCGCTTGCGGCCTGGCGGCGCATTCGTTTCTGGCAGATCCTTGTGGTCGCATGGTGTATCCTTGGAACATCGGATTTGATCGTAGCCCCGGTCCCCGCGCAGATCTATGGAGGCCCACGGTCGGACGATTTTCCGATCAATACAATTCCGATCTTCTTTGGTCCGCCGCTGGGGATATGCCTGCACCTGGTTGCCTTGCGCGCCCTGTGGTTGCAGCGGGCGCGATCGTCGCCACAGTAGCATTGGTTAGCGGTTGGCGTCCTCAGATGCACGTTCTCAAACCTTGAAGGAATGCGGAAGGCGAGGTGGGCTGAAGACCTCTTTCCAGACCACGGCCACTTTAATTGCCGCCATACATGTCCATCTGCAACTGGTGTGCTGGTGCTATGACCGCTTTCCCTTGCCGCGCCCGAGCCCGGCTGGTAGGCCGCCCATCTGATTGCTTCCATCGGGATTGCAGCAGTGCCGGAACCAAGGCTGGAGATACGCGGACTCACGCGCCATTTTGGCGGGCGCGACGTTGTGCGTGACGTGTCACTTTCTGTGCGACCAGGTCAGGTGACCTGTCTTCTTGGGCCATCAGGGTGCGGCAAGTCCACTACGTTGCGGATCGTAGCGGGCGTCGATCGTCAGGATGCGGGAGAGGTTCTGGTCGATGGTGTCGTCGTTTCCGGAGCGCTTCGTCACGATCCGCCAGAAGTGCGTGGCGTCGGTCTGATGTTTCAGGATTTTGCCCTGTTTCCGCATCTGAGCGTTGCAGATAACGTGGGGTTCGGATTGCGTGGATCCGGGGCTGACAAGCGCGCCAGAGTGATGGAGCTTTTGGAGCGGGTGCATCTCGGGGCCTATGCCGGCAAGTTTCCCCACGAGTTATCGGGTGGTGAACAACAGCGGGTGGCGCTTGTGCGCGCGGTGGCGCCGCGCCCGCGGGTTATGCTGATGGACGAGCCGTTTTCCGGTCTCGACAACCGGTTGCGGGACGGCATTCGCGATCAGACCTTGGATATCCTTAAGGAAGAAGGAACGGCGGTTCTGTTGGTCACACACGAGCCAGAAGAAGCGATGCGGATGGCTGATGAGATCGCGTTGATGCGCGCGGGGCGTATTGTTCAGCAGGGCGCGCCCTATACCGTCTACAATGCGCCTGCAGACAAGATGGCTGCCGCGTTCTTCAGCGATATCAACGTTGTATCAGGGGTAGTTCAAGGCGCACTGACCGATACGCCATTCGGTCGATTTCTGGCGCCTGGAGTTCCTGACGGGACGGAAGTTGAAATCGTGATCCGGCCCCAACATTTGCGCATTGATTTTGATCGCCAGGGCCGCGGTCCGAACGCGACGCCCCAGGACGGGTCCCCGGCGCGAGGCGTGGTCGAACGGGCGCGCTTTATCGGCAATGAAAGTCTGGTCGACTTTCGCATGGATCACGACGGATCGGTCCTGAAGGCGGCGGTGCCTTCTGTGTTTCTTCCAAAACCGGGCACGGCCCTGTGGCTGATGTTACGGCGGGAGCGGTGCTTCGTTTTCCCTCGCCGCGACGCAGAGGGCGACTAAAGCTTTGTGCGAAAACCCTAATCACTTCTCCCCGTCTGAAATCGAAGACTTCAACGCGATATGTGACACATGACGTTTCAAGTGTTACGTCAAACGCATTGGATCAACGGGTCTCGTCGCCGACCGGAACGCGCGAAAAGACCCGCCGGAACAAGATCCAGATCGCAATCACAACCGGCAGCGACCCAAGCACAAAGAAAGCGCCCCCAAGAAGATACAGGTTATCGCCGCCCGGAATGCGGATATAGTCGAAGGCCGGGTTGTGCAGAATGTCGATTTCGGCCCCTTCGTTCCAGCCATAGCTTGACGAACCGAACTGCGTCTTGGTTTCGCGCGATATGCCTTCGGGTGTCACGTAGCTGACCCGTGGCCACCAACTGCACCCGTCGTCGTCGCAGCTTGACGGGTTCTCGAGCACAACAGCGCGCACGGGTTCAGCGTTCCTAAGAAAAACCGTCGTGACCCAAATCTGGTAGCCGCCGAATATGGCGAACCCGCCGCCGATGACCAGAAACCAGATCGCGCCCCAAAAGTTGCCCCAGTCTACCTTTAGTCGCGTGCGTTCCATAGTGTCCAATCCCGGCCAACAAACGTCAGAGCGGTTGATACCAAACCCTTATGCGCGCGCATCCTTTGGAGAGCCCATCACAACATAGGTCGTTATCGCGTGAACTTGTGGTAAAGTGCCCAGAACATCCGTGTGAAACCTTTTGTAGTCAGACAGATCTTCGGCCTCGACCCGTAGAAAGTACTCGATCGTTCCCGTGACGTTGTGACATTCGCGGACCTCTGGTGCCCGCGCGGCGGCGCGTTCGAACGCTTCCTGGCTGGCCTTGGTGTGCTCGCCAAGGCGCACGGCGACGTAGGCGATAAAACCAATCCCCAGCTTCGACCGATCAATGATGGCGCGATAACCGGTGATGATCCCGCGGCGCTCAAGATCTTGGACCCGCCGCAGGCAGGCCGACGGGGACAGGCCCACGCGGTCCGCAAGATCGGTGTTCGCGATCCGACCGTTGCGGGAAAGCTCATGCAATATATGCTCGCCAATACGATCCAAAACAGGCATTTGTTGCAGATGTTTTCGTATTTTCTGCAACTTCGCAACCCTATTGCCTTGCAGATCGGGGATCGTTGTGGCGATGGTACAAGAACCACTTATAGCGCTCGCGGTCTTCGCTTTTGTCACGTCGATCACGCCGGGGCCGAATAATCTGATGCTGATGGCTTCCGGGGCGAATTTTGGATTCCGGAGGTCCATTCCGCACATGCTTGGGATTGGGATCGGGTTCACGGTAATGGTCGCCCTTGTGGGGCTTGGGCTTGCCCAGGTTTTCGTGCGATCTCCGGCGCTCGAATTGGCGATGAAGATCGCCAGCGTTGCGTATCTGCTTTTTCTCGCCTGGAAGATCGCCAATGCCCGCGCCCCGGGCGAAAGCGGCGGCGGCGGGTGCCCGCTAACGTTCCTTCAGGCAGCGGCATTTCAGTGGGTTAACCCCAAAGCCTGGGCCATGGCTTTGACGGCAGTAACTGTCTATGCGCCGGGTGATGGGATTTGGGCTGTCGGCCTGGTGGCCATTGTGTTCGGTGCAATCAATCTTCCGTCGGTCAGCACGTGGACCGTTCTGGGGCAGGGGATCCGCCTATGGCTGACCGACCCGGCGCGGCTTCGGGTCTTCAACTGGACGATGGCCGCGCTCTTGCTTGCGTCGATGGTGCCGATGCTGTGAACGGGAACTTCGCCTTTCAGTGAGGGCCCGTAGCATAGGAATCCTCCGGCACACTGACAGGCTGGGAGGAACGAGGGCTTAAGTCGCACCAAGTCGCGCCAAGTAGTCCCCAAGCGTCTTTCCGGGTTCGTCGACAAACAGCTCTGGAAGGGCATCGACAGTGTCGATGCGGTCCACGCGGAACACGCGGAAGTCGGTGCGCGTTTCACACCAGGATGTCAGCGTCCAGACCCGTCCCCAATATTCCATCTGCAGCGGCCGGATGGTCCGCGCGGAACGGGCGCCTTCCAGATCGGTATAGCTGATGTGCAGCTTCTGACGGGCGCGGATCGCCGAACGAAGCGCGGGCATATGCGCAAACCCGCGGGCGGCGTCGGCAAACGGGTAGACAGCAAACCCCCAGCCCTCTGCCGGGGCCGTCCGATCCTCTGGCACAACGGCGTCGATTTTCGCGGCGAGTGACCGTGCAGCCGCTTGCAGGTCTTCATCCGCCGCCTCGGCCACAACCGCCATTCCAAGGTGAAGGGCTTCGAGTTCGGTCAGAGTGAGGTTCAAAGGGGGAAGCGTGACCGGCGCTGTCAGAATATAGCCCACGCCGCGTTCGCCTTCGACCGGAATACCGGATGCCTTTAGCGTTTCCATGTCCCGGTAGATACTGCGCTGGCTGACCTCCAGCCGCTCTGCGAGATCGGCCGCCTTGTGAAGGCGACCGTCGCGAAGCAGTCCGATCAGTTCAAAAAGTCGGTCGCTGCGGCGCATGTTATTCCATCTGCCAGACGATCTCGGCATGGCGCATCACCGTGCTGTCGGGATCAAAAGCGTCAAAGAACGCGCCGAACTCGGGGCGTTGCATCGCCTCTGCCTCGGCGGCCTTGGCCGCGTCCATCGAGGTCCATTGAATAATGTCGGTCCAGGTGCCATCGGCATCGACGGTTAGCGCGCGCGCCGTCACGGCGCCGGTGTCCCGCAGAAAGGCTTCGGTGGCGCGGGCCGCAGCAAGATAGGCGTCGTGATCGACGCCGGGCTTCAGCCGGTACGTGACGATTTCCATCACTGGCCCGGCAGTGGGTTCTGTGGCGCGCGCTGAGTCTGCCGGGGCCAAGAGGGCCGCAGCCAGCGACAGGGTAAGAGGCAGTTTCATGTGAGATCTCCGATTCGAGTTGTGATATCCCGGAGCTACACGGTTCCAACTGACATAAACCTGTCAGTTGGAATTTGCCACAGTCAAGAAACTTGCACGATTGACCCGCGTTGAGTGGCAGAACAGGGGCCCATCCCTTTTCGTTTTGCGCGCGCCTGCATAGAACGGTCGCCGGATAGGAACATTTCGGGCGCCCGCCGCCCAAGGAGCTCATAATGGGTCTTGGAAACATCGGCCTTCCCGGCCTTCTTCTGATCGCGATCGTTGTCCTGGTGCTGTTCGGACGCGGAAAGATCTCGTCCTTAATGGGAGAGGTCGGCAAAGGCATCACCGCCTTCAAGAAGGGCGTGGACGACGGCAAGAAAGAAATCGAGGACGATGCGGCAGCGGTTGCGCGCGACGTCACGCCCGAGGACGAGGCCGAAAAGCCCAAGGACAAAGCTTAATCCAAAGAGGCTAAACGGCGATGTTCGACATCGGCTTTATGGAGCTCCTTGTGATCGGCATTGTGGCGCTGATCGTTGTGGGGCCGAAGGACCTGCCCGGAATGTTCCGGGCGTTGGGACGGTTTACCGCCAAGGCGCGCGGCATGGCACGCGAGTTTCAGCGGGCGATGAATGACGCCGCCGACCAATCGGGCATGAAGGAAACGGCCGCGGGGCTAAAGACGATGACATCGTCGCAATCCCTGGGGCTGAACACGCTGAACAAGGCTGCAGACAGCTTTGAAAAGTGGGAGCCCGGAAAGAAAGACCCGCCAAAAACCGATACCAAGCCCGAGGGCCCGCACACCGCGAAACTCCGCGAAGAAAAGGCTGAGAAGGCACGGAAGATCCAGGAAGAAACGGCTGCGCGTCTTGCGGCGGCAAAGGATCGCGATGGTGCAAAAGCGGCCTTTACGGCATCCAAACCAAAAGCCGATCCGGCCCCCGTGGCCCCGAAAGCGGAGCATCGTCCGGTGCGCCCGCCAGAAGGCCGCCAAAAGAACATGCCGAAGAAGGGGGCAGGCAAGCCCCTCAAGCGGGGACGCTAATGGCCAAACCTGATGACGACATCGAAGACAGCTCGGCGCCGCTGATCGAGCACCTGGCAGAGCTCCGCACTCGTCTGATCAGGTCGGTGATCGCGTTCATGGTCGCGATTACGTTCTTCTTCATCCCGGTGCAGGGTGAGTTCATTGCCACGCACGTGCTTGAGTTCATGCTCACCCCGATCGAGGCGACGTTGCGCGATCTAGGCGACCCGTCACCGACACTGCAATACACAAGCCCGCAAGAATACCTTTTCACGTTATTTCGGATTTCGATCGTATTTGGTTTCGCATTGGCGTTTCCAGTGATCGGCTTCCAGATGTGGCGTTTTGTGGCGCCAGGTCTGTACCGATCCGAGAAAAATGCGTTCCTACCGTTCCTAATTGCCTCGCCGATCATGTTCTTTCTTGGGGCCGCTTTCGCCCATTTGGTTGTCACACCGTTGGCGATGGCGTTCTTTCTTGGCTTTGCCGACGTAAGCTCGATCTTCGCGAACCTTGTTGCCGGTGGCGACACCGTTTCCGAACCTGTGGTCGTCCCGGAAACGGAAGAGGGGATACGGGTCACATTCTTTGGGAAGGTGAACGAATCGCTCGATATTTCTTTAAAATTCATTATGGCGTTCGGGCTTTGCTTTCAGCTTCCGGTGCTCTTGACACTGATGGGAAAGGCCGGGCTCGTCACCTCGCGCGGTTTGGGGAACGTGCGCAAATACGCGATGGTTGGCATCCTGGTTTTGGCAGCACTTGTGACCCCGCCCGACGTGATCACGCAAATCATTCTGTTCACAGCCGTTTACGGGCTTTATGAAATTTCGATCTGGCTGGTGAAAGGCGTGGAACGGAAGAGAACCCGCGAACTGCGCGAGGCTGGCGTACTTGATGAGGATGAAGAGCTTTACGGCGACGCCGATGAGGATGACGCCCGGGCATGACAAACCCGCTCGACCGGATTGCGGCTGCACTGGAGCGTCTTTCGCCATCGCCTCTGGATGCCCCGGATTTCGGCGTGGCGGACGCGTTTGTGTGGCATGTCGCGCCTGACCGGCTGGCGCCGGTTCCCAAAGTCAACCGAGTCGATCTGCCGCTTCTTCTTGGCATCGACCGTGCCCGGGATACACTTTTGGCCAATACGGTTCAGTTTGCGCAAGGCCTGCCCGCAAACAATGCGCTGCTTTGGGGCGCACGTGGAATGGGAAAATCCTCGTTGGTGAAAGCCGTTCATGCCGAGGTTGTTGCCCAGGGCTTGCCCTTAAAGATCGTCGAAGTGCAGCGCGAGGATCTTCCGTCTATCGGACGGCTTTTGTCGGTTCTGCGTGGTACAGAAGAGCGGTTCTTGCTGTTTTGCGATGACCTTTCATTCAGCCATGATGACGAGCACTACAAATCGCTTAAGGCTGTGTTGGATGGCGGTGTTGAGGGACGACCCGTGAACGCTGTTTTCTATGCCACGTCTAACCGCCGGCACCTGATGCCGCGCGACATGATTGAAAACGAACGGTCCACCGCGATCAGCCCGTCAGAGGCGACCGAGGAAAAGGTTTCGCTGTCGGATCGTTTCGGCTTGTGGCTGGGATTTCACCCGTGCAGCCAGGATGAATACCTTGCGATGATCCGGGGCTACTGCGATGCGTTCGGCATCAAGATCGACGAGGAAACGCTTCGTGCAGAGGCGATAGAATGGCAAGCCACACGAGGCGCGCGGTCGGGTCGGGTGGCATGGCAGTATGTTACGGATCTAGCGGGACGGCACAGGGTGCGTCTGGACTAGGACCGCCCGAACAGGCCAGTCCGCTCCCCTCCGCTCAGGCTCGGGTTTCGGCGCTGCGTTTTCCAGTTCAACTCGCTGCGAACGCGCACATCGCGGGCGTCTTCTCGCATCTTCTGCGTGAGGGTCAGCCAGTGCCGGCTGAAATGCAGCATCTGAGCCAGGCACAAAAATACAAGCGCGACGTATAGCATGTTAATTCTCTTTTTCTTTGCCGCAAAGGGCTCGGGCGTGTCGTGCCCAAGGCCCACCTTTGCCTTATTCCGCCTGATTGAGGCAAGAATAAGGCGTTCGGTCTGACAAAGGCCGGCTAACATGTCAGATTTTTGCGGAATTACGCGAAAAGGCGAAACGATAGGCGTGACTCCGGCGAAACAAACCAGTCCGATCGATCGGTCAGCGGCTGCATGTGCAGCAAAATCCAGGGGCCAGCGTTATTCCGGTGCGCCGCAGCTTCCCACAAGCTCTTCGTAACGTTCAACGATCCAGGTCGGCGCTTCGCTAGGGATGCTATCGGCCAGCCGGTCCTGCACATTGGCAAAGATCGCTGCAGTCCGGCTTTGGTCGACAACCTCAATTGGGTCCCCGATCAGGACACGGTCGTAAACGATCAGGGCGACCACAACCAGAAGCGCGCCCCGGACCACCCCGAAGAGAAAGCCCAGCGCCTGATCGGCGCCGCCCAGGGCCGAGCGCTGCACCGCGCCCGCGAAGAGCGGGATGAAGATGGAAATCAGCAGAAGGGCGAGAACAAACACGCCAACAAATGCGGTGACAATCGACAATTCGCAGCTTCCCGCCAGGAATTCGTTGATGAACGGGATCTCTTGAACCAGTGGTTCCGCCATTGGTGTCAGGAAGAATGCTGCAACCGCAGCCGCGACCCAACCTGCAATGGCAAGGATTTCACGGACCAGACCGCGCGAATAGGCCAGAATTGCCGAAATCAGGATAATAACCGCGACGATGCCGTCAACGATGGTAAAGCCGTCCATTTGCTCGCTCCGTCAGCGGGCCTAACCCGCGCCGAAAATGCCCCCTGCAAGGGCCGAAAGGTCGGGCATCTTCTGTGCCTCGATCCCGGTGTCCGGCCCGGTCTTACTGCGTTCTGGCATCAGTGCAGCGGTGAAACCCAGCTTCGCCGCTTCCCTAAGCCTGCTTTCTGTCTGCGTCACGGGACGCAAGGCTCCTGATAGACTTATTTCCCCAAAAACAACAGTGTCGGGCGGCAATGCCACGTCCTCGCGCGCCGAAAGTAGCGCCGCCGCCACAGCAAGATCGGCCCCTGTTTCGCCAACGCGTAAGCCGCCAGCAACATTCAGGTAAACGTCAAGCCCCGCGAAAGGTATACCGCAACGGCTTTCAAGGACCGCAAGGATCATCGCCAGCCGCCCGCTATCAAGGCCCACTGTCGACCGCCGGGGCTGGCTGTGCGGAGACGGCGCAACCAATGCTTGTATCTCGCAAAGGACAGGTCGGGTCCCCTCGATACCGGCAAAGACAATTGCACCGGGCGCGGGTGTCTCCCGCTCACCGAGAAACAGGGCCGAGGGGTTCTGAACTTCGCCCAGGCCCGTTCCGGTCATCTCGAAGACGCCGATCTCGTCTGCAGGGCCAAACCGGTTCTTTACCGCGCGAAGAATGCGAAACTGGTGGCCACGCTCCCCTTCAAAATAAAGCACGGTGTCAACCATATGTTCGACAACGCGGGGGCCCGCGATCTGGCCTTCCTTGGTGACATGGCCCACCAGAATCACCGCGGTGCCGCGACTCTTGGCGTGGGTCACAAGCTCATGGGCCGTTGCACGGACCTGACTGACCGAACCGGGTGCGCTGTCAACGGTGTCGAGCCACATGGTTTGGATCGAGTCGATGATTGCCAGCGCGGGTCGTTCGGCATCGAGCGTCGTCAGAATATCGCGCAGGTTGGTTTCGGCACCCAAACGCACCGGGGCATCCGCAAGGCCAAGCCGCCCCGCGCGCAACCTGACCTGCGCCGTGGCTTCTTCGCCCGAGATATAGATCGTCTTCAGACCTTGCGCCGCAAATCGCGCAGCGCCCTGCAACAGAAGGGTGGATTTGCCGATCCCTGGATCGCCGCCCACTAGGATGGCTGATCCCGGCACCAGCCCGCCACCAAGGACCCGGTCGAACTCGGCAATTCCGCTGGCTTCCCGAGCGGGCGGTGTCTCGCCAGCGGCCAGATCGGTTAGGGCAACGTAGGTTCCGCGCGCAGCACCAAGCGCCTTTTTCGAAGGTCCGGCGGAGAGGGGGCTGTCTTCCTGTATGGTATTCCACGCGCCGCAGGCGTCGCAGCGTCCGGACCATTTCGAATGGACTGCGCCGCAGGCCGAACAGGTAAAGCTTGGGGTTTTCGCCATAGTTCGGTCCTATCGTGGTGCCTGGGCGGTGCCAAGCGGTTCGGGTACCTCATGCGCCTTGCGAAGGGACAGACAGGGCGGCCGGTGCTGTCGCGCGCAACACTGCGTTGCGACTGCAACCTACGGCCAGTCGGCTGTGTTTTCACATCGTTTACAAGTGGTCCGTTGACCTGTCACAGTCCCTGGGAAACTGAGACAAGACAAAAGGAAACGCGGGTGTCCACGGTCATTTCCGACTTCAGGCTGGCATGGAAGCGTAAGTCCGTCGTGTTCCCGATCTACGTGGCGTCCAGGCTGATCGGGGTCGCTATCGTCGCGCCTGCAGTGTCTGCCTTGCTCGCGGCCGCGCTTTTGCTGTCGGGACAGTCGGCACTGACCGATCAGGACATTGCGCGTTTCCTCTTGTCGCCGGTTGGGTTTCTGGCTGGCCTGTTCACTCTTGCGGTTCTTTTTGCCGGATCGGCTCTTGGTTTCGCGGTTTTGTCTTTTGACGTGCGCCACGGGCGCCCCGGGGCAGTGTCGGCGCTGCGCCTGGCGCTCGGGGGCATTCTGTCCCGGCTTCCGCAGGTGATTGGCTTTGCAATGCTGCTGACGCTGCGGGTTTTGGCCTACGTTGTGCCGTTTGCTGTCGCGGGGCTTGTTACAGCAAGGGCCTTGATCGGAACCTATGACATTAACTTTTACCTGTCGGCCCGCCCGCCCGAGTTCCTTCTTTTCATCGGGATCGCGGCGATCCTTCTGATACTGCTGGCAATCGTGCTTGTTCCAAGACTTCTTGGGTGGTCGGTCTCGCTTCATGCGGTTCTTTTTGGGGGCGTGTCCCCCGGCGCGGCGTTCGCCGACAGCCGCGCTCGTATGACCGGCCAGCGACTGGCATTGGTGAAGGACGTGGCGCTTTGGCTGGCCGTGCGCACCGCCCTGATGCTGATCATCGGCTTTGTGTTCGTGACACTGGCCGATGCGATCCCTGCGCTTTTGGGGCTTGGGTTTCGTGCCGCGCTGACCGTCTTCCTTGCATTGGCGGGTGTTTGGATCCTGTGCAACATGATGGTTGCCGCGACGGCACTCGGCGCGCTCGCGCGGGTGCTTGACCGGCGCTATGATGGCACAGTGGCTGAACCCTCGGGCACCCGGGACTTTGGCACGAGCCCGAAGCTTCTGGCGGGCGGTTTGATTGTCCTTCTGGTCGTCGGGTTTGCCATGGGTGGCAGGCTTTTATCGCGGGTCGATGGCGACCAGACCGTCGAAGTTATCGCCCATCGCGGCGCCGCGGGGACCAGGCCCGAAAACACGCTCGCCTCGATCAACCGCGCGGCCGAGATTGGCGCCGACTGGGTTGAAATCGATGTTCAGGAAACCGCCGATGGTGAGGTCGTGGTCGTCCACGACAGCGACTTTATGAAAATGGCGGGAAATCCCCTGAAGATCTGGGACGCCACGATGGCCGATCTTGAGAGCATCGACATTGGAAGCTGGTATGATGCGGCCTATGCCGATGAGCGGACCCCAACACTGGTACAGGCGCTGGAAGCCGTCCGGGGGCGTACGAACCTGCTGATCGAACTGAAGTACTACGGTCACGATGTCGACCTTGAAGCCCGCACAGCGGCAATCGTCGATGAACTGGGCATGGCGGATCAGGTTGCGGTGATGTCGCTTAAGTACCCCGCCGTCGAGAAGATGATCGACCTGCGCCCGGACTGGCGCACGGGCGTGTTGGCGGCAACGGCTGTGGGGGATTTAACCAGGCTAGATGGTGATTTCATTGCCGTCAGCTCCGCGCAGGCGGGTCCCAAACTTGCCCGCGCGGCGGCTGAGGAGGGTAAGGACCTCTATGTATGGACGGTCAACGATCCCGTCAGCATGTCTTCCGCGATCTCAATGGGGGCCGACGGGTTGATCACGGATTTTCCCGAACTGGCACAAGAGGTCATCGCAGCCCGCGTCGACATGACGGCACCAGAGCGTCTTGCATTGGTGCTGGCCGAGCGGTTTGGCGTGACCTTTTCGGACAATCCCGATGGCGACCCGTAGTCTTTTCTTCGCCGCACTGGTCATCGTCTGGCACCCTGCAGGGGCGCAGTCGGGGTTTGATCCGGGCCGGACGGTCGAACTACCCGCACATCGCGCACTTCAACGGATCATGGCGCGGGAAGACACTGCGCTTGCGCCCTTTACGACCGATGGGTGTAGCGGCGGTTTGTCGGCAAGCTGGACCGTCGTCGCCGATCAGTTTCCAGACTTTGCAGAGGCGCATGGCGGCGTGCCGCCGTGGCAAGGATGCTGCGTTTCCCATGACCGTGCCTATCACGACGCCGGTGGAACTTTAGATGCCGATGCCAGCTACGATGCGCGACTGGTGGCGGATACCGCGTTGCGCGCCTGTGTGGAGGCGGAAGGCGAAACCAGGATCGAAGTCATTGCCGATCTCTACGGCGTGCAAGACGATACGGTGCGGCAGGCTTACGTCACGATTGCTGGGTCGATGTTTCTGGCGGTGCGGCTGGGCGGCGGACCATGCACAGGTCTTCCGTGGCGCTGGGGATATGGCTATCCGCAATGCGTGACCCTGCCGGGCGATTTTACGGCTGACTAGCGGATCGTCTCGATTGGCCCTTCGGCGCGGCCAAAAATGAACTGTTCGACGTAAGGGTCCGAAGCTCCGTCCATCTCGCCGACTGTGCCTGTCCAACGCACCTTTCCACCGTGCAACATGGCGATATCATCGGCAATGGCCCGGACCGAGCTCATGTCATGCGTGATGGTGATTGCGGTCGCGCCCATTTCGGTCACGATCTGACGAATGAGCCCGTTGATCACGTTACCCATAATCGGGTCCAATCCTGTCGTGGGCTCGTCGAAGAAAATCACCTCGGGCTCGGCGGCAATCGCGCGCGCAAGCCCGACGCGTTTTTGCATCCCGCCAGAAAGCTCGGCGGGATAAAGGTCGGCCACGTCTTCGCCCAGACCAACCCGCCCCAGTTTTTCGACGGCGATCCGACGCGCTTCGCCACGGGGCCGTTTCAGCGAACCGCGCAGAAGCCGGAACGCGACGTTTTGCCAGACCGGCAGGCTGTCAAAGAGGGCGGCGCCCTGAAACAGCATCCCGAACCTTGCAAGAAACGCGTCCCTTGGTTCATGGGCGACGTCGCGGCCATCAAGCGTGATTTTCCCGCCATCCGGCTGTATCAGGCCAAGGATACATTTCAGCGTGACCGACTTTCCGGTGCCCGAGCCGCCGATGATGACCATGGATCGTCCGGTCGGGACGGTCAGGTCAACGCCCCGCAGCACGTCCTTTTGGCCAAACGCCTTGGTGACACCGGACAGCTCGATCATGCCGAAAAGAACACCTCTGTCAGCACGTAGTTGGACGCGAGTATCAGGATCGAGGCAGAAACCACGGCGAGCGTGGTGGCGCGACCCACACCCTGTGCGCCGCGACCAGAGTTCATTCCGTGATAACAGCCCATGAGCGCGACGATGAAGCCAAAGACGGCTGCCTTTACAAGGCCCGACACCACGTCGCCGACCTCCAAAAAGTCCAGTGTGGTTTGCATATACGTCGCGGCATTGAAATCCAGCCGGAACACGCCAACCAGCCAGCCGCCCATGATCCCGATGATATCGCCGATGGCCACCAACACCGGAAGCGTGACGACAGCGGCCAGCACGCGCGGGACGGTGAGGTACTTCATCGGATGCGTCGACAGCGTCACAAGCGCATCAATCTGTTCAGTGACCTTCATGGTCCCGATCTCGGCAGCGATCGAGGCCGCGACACGGCCTGCGACCATCAGGCCACCAAGAACCGGTCCAAGCTCCCGCACGATGCCAATTGCAACGATTGACGGGACAACGGTTTCCGCATTGAACCGGGCGCCGCCTGAATAGATCTGCAATGCAAGAGCACCGCCGGTAAAGAGCGCCGTCAGGCCAACAACCGGCAAGGACAGCCAGCCAATCTGGAACAGCTGCTGAATAAACTCGCGCGGATAGAAGGGGGGCCGCAGCACATGGCTGACGGTGTTAGCGGTGTAGATTGCAACGCGGCCAATAAGTCCGAGAAGCCCAAGCGTTCCACGCCCGATGGCGGCCAGGGGCCTCACGCCACGCCTATATAGCGGCGCGCATAGCGCGGGCCGAGCGATGTCAGGATTTCGTATCCAATGGTGCCTGCTGCGTCGGCGACGTCATCGACGGTCTGCGTCTGTCCAAGCAGGTCAAGCGAACTGGGCTCTGCACTGCCCAGATGGGTGACATCTACCGTGATCAGATCCATCGAAACGCGGCCAGCAATCGGGCAGGGGATGTCTTCGTGCCAAAGCTTCGCATGCCCGCCCATCGCTCGGATCAGACCGTCGGCATAGCCGCCCGCCACCGTCGCGATCCGCGCAGGCGTTTCTGCAGCCCAGACTCCGCCGTAGCCCACTGTTTCCCCAGGCGCCACGTCGCGGATTTGGATCACGGGCAGGCTAAGATGCACCACGGGCCGCGCCGCGGAAAAAGGTTGCCCGCCGTAGAGCCCGACACCGGGACGCGTCAAATCGAAATGGTACCCGTTCCCCAGAAGCGTCCCGCCCGTCGCGGCAAAGCTGCGCGGTGCGTCGAACCCGTCTGTCATCGCGTGAAATGCCGCAAGTTGAGACGCGTTCATAGGATGGTCTGGCGTGTCCGCGCAGGCCAGGTGGCTGATCACCAAGCGCGGGCCGGCCTTTAGCGCGATGTCGCGGACCGCGGCCCATTCCGCGGCCTCAAGACCCAGCCTGTTCATCCCGGTATCAAGTTGAACGCCAAACGGATGGCCGGGAAGCGCCTCGAAATGCCGGGTCAGCTGCGCAACCGAGTTCAGCATCGGGGTCAGATTGAGATCACGGATTGCATCGGTATCGCCGGACATGTGTCCGCCAAAGACACAAATCTCCACGTCTGATCCCAACGCCTCGCGGACCGCGCCGCCTTCTTCGGCCTGTGCCACAAAGAACGTGTGAGCGCCCGCTTGCGCCAGAGTGCGCACCACGTGGCGCACGCCCAGGCCGTAGCCATCCGCCTTGACGACAGCGCCAGCGCGGCCTTGCGCCATCTGGTTCAAGGTACGCCAGTTCTCTGCCAGCGCAGAGAGATCGATTGTCAGCGTTCCGCTCGCCATGCCCCCTTCTGACAGGCGCGCACGCGGCGTCAAGGCTTGGCTTAGGGCCCGCCCCAATAGCGTCGGTTCCGTTCCCAGATTTTCTCGCCAATCATGCAGTCGTAGCCTTCGGGAGTTGCTCCGGTATTGGCACGCCACAGTCGGTCGGGCGGCAGTCCGGCAATTTCAAGAACCAGTTTGCGCCTTACGGCATCGGCGAACTCCGCCCAATCGAGGACTGGGATCATAAACGCGCCGGGCCCGCCAATCACGCAGTGGTAGTAGTAGAGATCGAGGTCATCGAGGTTCCATTGCTGGCCAAGCCCGTCCTTGGTCATAAGCGGCAGGCCATTGATAGTCACGCCTGTCGCCAGCGCCGTCTGGCGGGCGATCAAGACGGGCCGGCCTTCGTTGTTTGGGCCGTCGCCAGACACATCAACGACCCGACGCAAGCCTTTGAATTCATTTATCCGCAGGCTTTCAGTTGCGTGGTAGAGTGCGCCTGAAATGGACGTCCTGCGCAGCGAAGGATCGAAATGAACCTCAAGCCGCGCAGCAAAGGCGTTAAGATCCGCCGCAGTCCGGACACGCGTCCAAGGCACAACAACACGCTGCGCATAGGTGCCGGCCCATTCGACATATGTCAGCGCGATCTCTCCGATCAGCCCTCCTGCGACGGCTTCTGCCACGTCTGGGGACCGTAAGGCCTCTGCATAGCCGCGGCGCTGGATCTCAAGTTCTGCAGGAGACATCGACCGGGAAACATCGACAGCAAGATAAAGTTCGACATCAACCTCCGCTGGGTCTGCGAGGGCGGGGGCCGCGAGGAACAGAAGACACAACAGAATGCGCATTCCCGCAGTCTTTCGGTTGCCCGTCGCGCTGTCCACTCACGATTGGGTGGTTGAGTTGCAGAAAGATGGACGTTGCCTTCGGAACCGGCGCGATGGCGATGCTGCGCTCGGGTGCGCATCGTAGCAAGCCGCGGGGCGATCGCACTGTATACGACGCGATGTCCATCTCATCCCTGCAACACAAGGCGGTGCTTGCGCTCAACTCCATCGTCTGTGCGCCAATCCCCGACTAAGCTTCCTTGCTAAAGGGAGGTTTCCATGGCGGGTCCAGTCTTTGCGGCGCTGTTTCGCGCGCTTGTGGTCGTGTTTGTTGGCGCGTCCTGTCTTGCTGTGAGTACAGCCATTTCGTTTGCGCAGGATGCGCCGGAGGAGCCGTCCCCTGAACCCGTGCCAGAGGATGACGGCGTGTTTCTTGCCCCCGTTGTCATTGACGGGGAAACCCTGTTCATGGTGCGGGGTTTCACGGCGTTGCCAGCCACAGAACGGGCGAAGGCCATTCAGGATCGGATCATAGAGTTCGCCGATCTGCCTGAAGAGCGCGAGGTCACGGTGACAGCGCGTGACAGCGAGTTCGGCAAATCGATACTGGCAAACGGGCGGATGGTCCACGTAACGACCACGGCCGATGCCGAGTATGAACAGGCCGATATCGATGTGCTTGCCGGGCTTCATGTCGAGGCCATAGAAGCCGCGATCGAAGCGTATCGGATGCGCCGGACGGAAGCCGCGCGGGTCGACAGTGCCTTTGCGGCGTTTGGCTGGACGGCTGTATTTCTTGTCCTGTCCACCTTGCTGCTGAAGTTCCGCAAAAGGATCGCCCGGCGGGTCGGCAAACGGTTAGAGGCGCGTTTTGGCGGGCTCGAGGAAGCCACCGGCAGTGTTGTCAGGCGCCAAGCGCTTGCGAGCCTGGGCAAGTTTGTAACCAGCGTTCTCTTGTGGGTGACGCTGTTTGTTCTGCTTTATTACTACCTGTCATTCGTTTTGCTGGCCTTCGCCGAAACGCGTCCCTTCGCGCAACTTCTTTTGACCTATGTATCCGAGCCCTTGATGAACGTCGTTCGCGGCTTTGTGGGCTTTGTGCCGAACCTGATCTCGCTTGCGATCATCGCGCTTGTAGCGCGCTATTGCATCAAGGGGCTGCGGCTTCTGTTGGCCAATGTCGAAGCCGGAACAATAAAGCTTGGCACGTTCGAACCGCATTGGGTCACACCGACCTTCAATATCGGGCGCGGCATTGTCGTCGTGATCGCATTGATATTCGCCTACCCATACATCCCCGGATCAGAATCTCGAGCCTTTCAGGGATTTACGATTCTTGCGGGGATTATGGTGTCGTTGGGGTCAAACAGCGTCATCAGCAACATCGTGGCTGGTCTGTTCGTAATTTACCGCCGCAGCACGAACTTAGGCGACAGGATCAAGGTGGGCGAGCAAGTGGGCGACGTTGTTGAAATCAGGCTGATGGAAACATTGATCAAATCGATCAAGAACGAGATGATCTCGATCCCCAATGCCCAGCTTCTGAATTCCGAAGTCGTGAACTACTCCCGCAAGATCGACGGCCGCGGCATCCTTGTGCACACAACTGTCGGCATCGGGTACGAAGAAGCGCAGGATAAGGTCGAGGCAATGCTGGTCGAAGCGGCCCGCCGCACGGACGGTCTGAAGAACACGCCCACGCCCTTCGTCCTGTGGACGGGACTTACCGATTACGCGATCAACTATCAGATCAACGCTTTCACGACGCGGGGATCGATCATCCCCAAGATCCTCTCCGACCTGCATCGCAACATCGTGGACGTGTTCAATGAAAACGGCGTTCAGATCATGACGCCGTCCTACATGGCCGATCCGGATCAGGTGAAGATCCCGTCAGAGGCATGGGACGGTGCGTTGGCCAGTAGCTCGCAGTGAAGGGCGACACCCATTTCTCAGACCCAGCAATATGACCTCATTGGGTGAAGCGACGCCTGCATTAAGAGTTGTGGGGCGCTATGCTGATCTGCAATCATGAAGAGGTTGTTTTTGCATTCATTGCGTCATTCGCCATATGCGTCATGTCCGAGATCGATATTCGATTTTCCCTTGCCTTCCTCGCTCCGACACTGGGGTTCGTTGTCTGGTTCGCGAAACGACTGATCGACGATGCGCGCGCGGAAGATCGCCGGCTAAAGGCAGAGGCGAATTTAATGCGCGCGCTTTTTGCAGAGATCGACTTTACGGTTGGCAATCTTCAGCACTATTTGCGGGTCGCGCCTGGGTCCGAAGAGTTGATGGAGCGCTTTACTGAGAAGCGATTTCTGATCCCGCACATTACAGACCGTGCGCACACCCAGATCTACGACAGCAGGATCGCTGATATTCACTGGATTCCTGACGCGGACATGCAGCTTCTGGTCGCGTTTTACGGACTTGTTCACGGCATCGAAGCGCAGGTCGAAGGTTTGCAGAAGCCAAGCTTCAGCAGCATAAGCGCGTCCGGGAAGTGCCGGGTGATGGAGCTTATTTCCGAACACACAGAAGAAGCCGTTCAGTTCGGGCAAAAGCTGCTCGCGTCATTTCGCGACCGGCATCCCGAACTGATTACCGTGTTCGCAAAGGGTCCGGACGGTACGCTCGAGGAAACACAGGCGCGTTTGCAAGCGCTCAGAAAGAAGCTCGACCAATGGAACACCCAGATCCACTAGGTCACGGCTGCTAGCCGAACCCGTCTTCGCGCCCGTCCTGCCAGGGTTTCACAAGATTGCCGAACCGGGTGAACCGGCCCTCGAAGCTCAGGTCCACCGTCCCGATCGGCCCATGCCGCTGCTTGCCGATGATGACCTCTGCCTTGCCGTGCAGCCGCGCCATACGCTCTTGCCAATCGGTCATCTTGTCGAGCGCATCGTCCGATGGTTTTTCGCGTTCGGCATAGTATTCTTCCCGGAACACAAACATCACAACGTCCGCGTCCTGTTCGATCGACCCCGATTCCCGCAAATCCGATAGCTGGGGCCGTTTGTCATCCCTTGCTTCGACCTGACGCGAAAGCTGGCTGAGCGCCACCACCGGAATGTCGAGCTCTTTTGCGATCGCCTTGAGACCTTGGGTGATTTCCGACACTTCGTTGACTCGACTGTCCTTGGCCGACGCCGGACGAACCAGCTGAAGATAGTCGACGAAAAGCGCATCAAGACCGTGTTCACGCTTCAGCCGCCGGGCCCGGGCCGCTAGCTGGCTGATCGGAAGGGCAGGGGTGTCGTCGATGTAAAGCGGGCACGCCTCTAGCGTTTTCGCCGCTTCGACGAAGCGGCGGAACTCGGCCTCGGTCATGTCGCCACGCCGAATTTGCTCGGACGGGACTTCAGAGGCTTCGGACAGAACCCGTGCCGCAAGCTGTTCGGCGCTCATCTCGAGAGAGAAAAAACCGACGCAGCCGCCCTGGACTGCGCCGGTACTGCCGTCAGGCTTCTGCCCTCGCTTGTAGGCTTTCGCGATATTGAACGCGATGTTGGTGGCAAGCGAGGTCTTTCCCATTGACGGGCGCCCCGCAAGAATCAAAAGGTCCGAGCGGTGCAGACCGCCCAGTTTTTTGTCCATGTCGGCTAGACCGGTGGACAAACCTGCCAATCCGCCGTCCCGCTGGTAGGCTGCATTGGCGACGTTCACGGCATCGGTAACAGCCTTAAGAAAGGACTGAAAACCCTGAGTCGTCTGGCCTTGCTCGCCAAGCTTGTAGAGCGCCTGTTCGGCTTCGACGATTTGTTCCTTGGGCTCCGATGCGACCTCGACCCGGGCCGCCTTGTCGGCAATGTCCTGGCCAAGATCAATCAGCTTCCGCCGGATCGCTAGGTCGTAGATCATCTGCGCATAGTCACGCGCGGCGAAAGAGGCGATTGCTGCACCCGCCAAGCGCGCCAGATAGGCGGGGCCGCCCAGTTCCTTCAGGCCTTCGTCTTCTTCCAGGAAGGCCTTCAGCGTAACCGGCGATGCAAGCGCATTCTTCGAGATGCGCGCGGCCGCGACCTCCCAGATCCGCGCGTGCACCGGTTCGTAGAAATGGCTGTCGTCGATGATCTGCGCGACCCGGTCGTAGAGGTCGTTGTTCGTCAGGATCGCGCCAAGAAGCTGCTGTTCGGCTTCGATATTGTGAGGGATCTGCCCGGCATCCGTGTCGGCTGCCGCCGTTTCAACGCGTGTAACCTGGTTCACCCCGTTCTGCCCCTGTCGTTTTTTTGTTGCCGTTCACCCGGTTCGATCACGTATGTCCAAACCGGCCTCGCTAATCAATCAGGATAAGCCTGTGGACGGCCTGTGGACTTTCACCATACCACAAGATGTTGTGGAATTCCCGTCAAATTTGACATCGAACCGGGCAGATGTCGGGCGCGATTTTTCACGGTCCGGGCGTTTCGGCGTCTCGCCCGTTCAGGCGCGCGCGGCCTGCCAGCCGGTCGGATCGGCGAGAAATCGGGCAACTTCATCCAACGTCTTGGCGGTAAATTTGTCAGTCCCGCGCGCGACTTCCACGACATCCTTCCAGGTGCAAAGGTGGTGCAGGCAGACACCGTGGTCGCCCAATGCGGCCTCGGCGCCCGGAAAAATCCCGTAGAAGAAGATCACAGCCGTATGGCGGCATTCTGCGCCGGTTTCGCGAATCGCATCGACAAAGGACAGCTTTGATCCGCCGTCGGTGGCAAGGTCCTCGACCAAGAGCACGCGGTCGCCTTCCCTCATCACCCCTTCGATGCGGGCATTCCGGCCGTACCCTTTGGGCTTCTTGCGGACATATGTCATCGGAAGTGCCATCCGCTCGGCCATCATCGCGCCGAAGGGAATGCCTGCCGTCTCGCCGCCTGCGACATTTGTGAACGCCTCGAAACCCGCCTCGCGCATTACGGTGCAGGCCAGAAAGTCCATCAGCGTCGCGCGAATACGCGGAAAGCTGATCAGCTTCCGGCAATCTATGTAGGTGGGCGACGGCTTCCCCGATGCAAGGATGAAAGGGTCGTCTGCGTTGAAGTGAACCGCTTCGATCTCGAGAAGCATTGATGCGGTCAGCCGCGCCATCTCGTCCTTGGCGGGGAAGCTTGTCGGGATCATCGGACACGTTCCTTTCGCAGGGTTTGCGGGTTACTGCACCACCCGCCAATGCAGCGGGAACCCCGGGTCGAACACTGTCACAGGCCCATCTGGCGTTTCGATGTGGTCGGGGTAAACCACCGGGTCACCTCTCTGGAGTGTCACCGTGCCGTCGTTCAGGGGAAGGCGGTAAAACGATGGCCCATGGACCGACGTGAACCCTTCAAGTTGGTCAAGCGCCTCCTCCTCCTCGAAAACATGCGCAAGGATCGACAAGGTGTTCGTGGCCGTGAAACAGCCAGCGCATCCGCAGGGCTGCAGTTTGGCGGCATCGGTGTGCGGCGCGGAATCGGTGCCAAGAAAGAACGACGGATCGCCAGAGGTGGCGGCTACGCGAAGGGCCAAGCGGTGTTCCTCTCGCTTGGCAACCGGAAGGCAATAGTAATGCGGTCGGATGCCGCCCGCGAGGATGTGGTTCCGGTTGATGACCAGATGATGTGTCGTGATCGTGCCCGAGATATTTTCCCCACCGCCACGGACATAGTCGACCCCGTCTTTCGTCGTGATGTGTTCCATCACCACCCGAAGCTCCGGGATGTCGCGGCGGATCGGATCAAGCACGCGCTCGATGAACACCGCTTCCCGGTCAAAGATGTCGATATCGGCGTCTGTTACCTCGCCGTGCACGCACAGCGGCAAGCCGATCTGTGCCATGTTCTCCAGAACACGGCGCACCTTGGCAAAGTCGCGCACGCCCGATTGCGAATTGGTGGTCGCGCCTGCGGGGTACAGCTTGACGGCGTGCACAAGGCCGATTTCGGCGGCTGCGCGCAGATCGCGCACATCGGTATCCTCGGTCAGATAGAGGGTCATCAAGGGCTGAAAGTCCGAGTTCGCGGGCTTCGCCCACATGATCCGGTCCCGGTAGTCTGCCGCGTCGGCGCCGGTAACAACCGGCGGAACCAGATTGGGCATGATAATCGCGCGTGCGAAATGACGGGCCGTTTCGGGCAGGATCGATTTCAGCATGTTGCCATCGCGCAAGTGAAGATGCCAGTCATCGGGACGGCGGAGTGTCAGGCGTGTCGTCATGGGCACGCCCTAGCGGATCACCTTGGGCGATTCCAGCCCCTCGCGTTGCCTAAGGCTTGGGCATTTGCGCGCGAACCGGGCGGCGCGGCGGAAAAAGCCATTGCTCCGCCGTTGCACCCGGGTCCTGTCCCGCTAGGGTGGCGTCCATGTTTGATGCGCCACCTTCCACCACGCTGCAGCGAACGCGCGGTCGCGCCCATGTCGCGCTTGGTCCGGGCGGCCAGTTGGAAAGACTGGGGCAACAAGGCTCGGCGAAAGCGTTTTTGCCCCGCACGCATGGGGATCTGCCAGAGGTCGTTTTCCTGAATACGGCAGGTGGCCTGACGGGCGGCGACAAGATGGAATTTGTCTTGTCGGTTGGTGGGGGCGCAGGAGCAATTGGCACAACACAGACAGCAGAGCGCGCCTACAAAAGCCCCGGCGGGCATGCCCGGTTGGACGTTCAACTGCGCGTCGACGCGGCCGGACGGCTCGATTGGCTGCCGCAAGAGACAATCCTGTTCAACGGGTCGGGTCTTCGCCGCGAAACGCATGCAGAGCTTTGCCGGGGCGCGACGCTTTTGATGGCCGAGACGGTCGTGCTTGGTCGCGGTGCGATGGGCGAAACCGTAAGCGCGCTTGAATTCACCGACCGGCGGGTCGTCACCCGAGCCGGCGTACCCTTGATGATCGAACCGTTGTCGCTTGACGACGTTGCGCTGGCTCGACCGGGCCGCGCGGGTCTTGATGGCGCGCGCGCGCTGACGACACTTGTGTTCCTGTCGCAAGGGGCAGAGGACGCTTTGGGTCCGGTCCGGGCCCTGTGCGAAGCGGCAAGTTTCCGCGCATTCGCAACCGCATGGGACGGTAAGTTGATTGTTCGTGCCATGGCCCTTGATCCATGGCCTTTGCGCCGCTGGCTGGCCGGTGTACTGGAACAGGTGCGTGGCGGCCCATTGCCGCGCGTCTGGCAGGTCTGAGGGAGAAACACGTGAACCTGAGCCCGAGAGAAAAAGACAAGCTTCTGATCAGCTTGGCGGCGATAGTGGCGCGCGGTCGGCTGGAGCGCGGGGTCAAGCTCAACCATCCCGAGGCGATCGCCTTGATCACGGATTACGTCGTCGAAGGTGCGCGCGATGGTCGTTCAGTGGCGGACCTGATGGAAGCCGGGGCACATGTGGTCACGCGGGCCCAATGCATGGATGGGATTGCAGAGATGATCCATGACGTGCAGGTCGAGGCGACGTTTCCGGACGGAACCAAACTGGTCACCGTTCATCATCCGATCCGCTAAAGGAGGGAACAATGCTCGCGACGGTCATTCTGGGAATAGCGGCTGGGGCAGGGGCGCCCTACGCAGAAAGTCATGTGAAACGGCTTCTTGAGGGGATGCTCTTGTCGGACGTGGCGTTGTCTGAGATCGAGCTTCGGATGTTGTCCTTTGCGGTGTGCCTGTTGCTGGCCTCGATGCTGGCTTGGATCTTCGGCAACGGATCGGGCTTTGCGCTGTCGTTCGGGGCACTTCTGGGCGTTTTCGGACCGCGATTGATCGAACGTGTACAGAAGCGCCGCGAACCCGATTACGGAGATGACGTATGATCCCAGGCGAGGTTATCACCGAAGACACAGAAATCACACTGAACGCAGGTCGCGAACAGATTGTGCTGGAGGTTTCCAACACAGGGGATCGCCCGGTGCAGGTGGGCAGTCACTACCACTTTGCAGAAACAAATTCGGGCCTGTCCTTCGACCGGGCGGCAGCGCGCGGCACGCGGCTTGATATCGCGGCCGGAACAGCGGTGCGGTTTGAGCCGGGTCAAACACGCGAAGTGCGACTTGTGCCATACTCAGGCAGGCGCGTCGTTCAGGGCTTTAACCGGGCTGTCATGGGCGGCCTCGACTAATTTTTCGCAGGAGTTTCAATGCAATATCCGAACCCCACCGACATGTTCGCCAATCCGGTCCGCTATTGGACAGACGTGGCGATGATGCAGATGGAAATGACCCGCATCGGCTGGCAGATGGCCTGCGCGGTGAACCCCCTTCTGCCTGAGGGCCTTTTCGCGTCCGAGATTGGCCTGGAAAAGGGCATGCCACCGCGTAAAAGCGCACCCCGCAAGCCAGCCGCGCGCCGTGCGCCCGCGCGGCCCGTGACATTGAAAGCAGCCCCGACTGCAAAGCCTGCCGAGGCGAAACCTGCAGCGAAGTCACCGGTTAAAGCCACGCCGAAGCCTGCGGCCAAGGTGGCGCCAAAACCTGTGGCCAAATCGGCGTCCAAGACTTTGGTCAAGGCCACTCCACCGAAACCTGCGGCCAAAACGACGCCCGCAAAGGTGACGGCCAAGGTCGCGGCAAAACCTGTCGCGAAGCCAGCGCAGAAACCTACGGCCAAGGCCGCCCCGAAACCTGCCGCGGCGTCCAAGACCGCTGCGAACGCGGACAAAAGCCCGGCCCCGAAAAAGCGCACACCTGCGAAGAAGGCGGTGACGCTGCCGGCCGACTTGCCGCCCAAGAGCGCGGCGGAATAGGGCCTGCCGGTGCACGACGCGATGCGCGTATCCCCAGACCGAGGGCAGGGGCAGCCGGGGGCTGCTCGTCCTTTGGGCCAGTTCGTGGGCGTACTACCACCATCCGCGAAACTGCCCGAGAATGGCGATGAGAAAGAGCGCGTAGGCAATGGTCTGAAGCCAGAAGGCGGTGCTCGACATAGGATGCCACGTTTCATTCGCCGCGAATCGGTGCGGCTGGACATCCTTCCCAATAGGGACAAAACCAATTGGGATCACACAATATCTTTCTGGCCACTGCCTCATTTAAGCAGTGCTCTGAATAACGATATCAATGTCTTGCGACGTTCAAAATTGGGCCGAAACTGGTCACGCCTCACGCATTGGTGAAGGACTGAAACAAATGCCAACCCAAATCTCCCGCGCCGCCTATGCCGATATGTACGGCCCCACCACCGGTGACATGGTGCGTCTGGCCGATACGGAGCTGTTCATCGAGGTTGAGAATGATCTCACAACCTACGGGGAGGAGGTGAAATTCGGCGGCGGCAAGGTGATCCGCGACGGGATGGGGCAATCGCAGGCGACCCGCGCCGAAGGGGCCGTCGATACGGTCATCACCAACGCCCTGATCGTTGACCACACGGGCATCTACAAGGCCGATGTCGGCCTGAAGGATGGGATCATCAAGAAGATCGGGAAGGCGGGCAATCCCGACACGCAGCCTGGCGTCGACATTATTATCGGGCCGGGGACCGAGGCGATCGCGGGTGAGGGGCGCATTCTGACCGCTGGCGGGTTCGATGCGCATATCCATTTCATCTGCCCGCAGCAGATTGACGATGCGCTGCATTCTGGCCTGACCACGATGCTGGGCGGTGGCACCGGGCCTGCGCACGGGACGCTTGCCACAACTTGTACGCCGGGCCCCTGGCATATCGGGCGCATGCTGCAGTCGCTTGATGCCTTTCCGATGAATTTCGGCCTGTCTGGGAAGGGCAACGCGTCGACGCCGGCGGCCTTGGTTGAGATGGTCGAAGCCGGGGCCTCGGCGCTGAAGCTTCACGAAGACTGGGGCACGACCCCGGGCGCAATCGATTGCTGCCTGTCCGTGGCGGACGACATGGATGTTCAGGTGATGATCCATACCGACACGCTTAACGAAAGCGGGTTTGTCGAAAACACGGTGGCCGCGATGAAAGGCCGAACGATCCACGCCTTCCACACCGAGGGCGCGGGCGGTGGGCACGCGCCCGACATCATCAAGGTCTGTGGACTGGACCACGTCATCCCGTCATCCACAAACCCGACGCGCCCCTACACGGTGAACACCCTGGAAGAGCATCTGGACATGCTGATGGTGTGCCACCACCTGGACAAGGCGATCCCCGAGGATGTGGCCTTTGCCGAAAGCCGGATCCGTCGCGAAACCATCGCGGCCGAGGATATCTTGCACGACATGGGCGCGTTTTCGATCATTGCCTCGGACAGTCAGGCGATGGGGCGGGTCGGCGAGGTTATTATTCGCACGTGGCAGACCGCCGACAAAATGAAGCGCCAGCGCGGGCAATTGCCCGAAGAGACCGGACCCGCAGACAATCTGCGCGTCCGCCGCTACATCGCGAAATACACAATCAACCCTGCCGTCGCGCACGGGCTGTCCAAGCACATCGGATCGATCGAAGAGGGCAAGCGCGCAGATCTGGTCCTTTGGAACCCTGCCTTTTTTGGCGTGAAGCCCGAGATGGTGCTGATCGGCGGGTCCATCGTGTGTGCGCAGATGGGCGATCCCAATGCCTCGATCCCGACGCCGCAGCCGGTCTACACCCGGCCCATGTTCGGTGCGTACGGGCGCGCGGTTGAACGTTCGGCGGTGACGTTCGTGTCGATGGCGGCAATGGATGCTGGGATTGACGATACGCTTGGTCTTTCGAAAGCGGTGATGGCGGTCGAGAACACGCGTGGGATCGGCAAGAAGGATATGATCCTGAACGACGCAACGCCCGAGGTCGAGGTCGATCCGGAAACCTACGAAGTGCGCGCCAATGGGGAATTGCTGACGTGCGAACCGGCCGACGTTTTGCCGATGGCGCAGCGCTACTTTATGTTCTGAGCGGCGCCACAAGGCCAATTGCCAATTTCCCATCGACCAAGGCAGTCAGAGCCCGCCCACCAGGTAGTTGCAAATCATGGAGGCGTCTTCATCAGTCGTTTCATTGCCGGTCCTCGGCCTGTAGTCTCTGTCGCAATCGCGCTTGGTTTTAGGAGATGCAAATGGCCGACCGCAGCCTTGGGCGGACGCTTTGGAACCTTTTCCTGGCGCTTTTCAATGCGACATTGATCCTTCTGGCGCTGTGCCTGTTTCTGGGTTGGAAGGTCGCAGAGGCCACAAACGGCATAGCAGCAGAGGTCGCCAACCGGCTCGCCGAGTTCTCGCCGGTCCGGGACGAATTGCGATCACTTGCCGATGACATTGAGGGACTGCGCGACACGCTAGCCACGGCGCAGGACAGCGCCGATGCTCGTCGGACCGCGGCTTACGCCGAGATGCGTGGCGAGGTTGAAGCCCTGGCATCGCGGGTGGATGCCGTTGTGGAGAAAGCTGAAACGCTGGTTGAGGCGCCCGAAGACCTGATTGACCATGCCGTCGCAGCGGTCGGATCTGAGGCACGTGAAACCGTCGCGACCCTAGGCGTTTGCACCGCGCAGGACGCCGCGCCGCCTGCGTGATCTACGGCGGGTCATGCGCCCACTGCAACCCGGACATTCCGAAACACCGTCTTGTGAACGGCCTCACTGAAGCGCACATCCGTTGCGTAACACGAAGACCAAGACGGAGGACGCAGCGATGTCCGAATTCACGAATTTCTTCAATCACCTGGCCCAAGCCAAGCGCATGGCACATCTGTTTTCGCTCAGCGATCAAGAGCTGGCTGTCCGTGGTCTGGACCGCGAAGCGCTGAAGCGGCACTACATTGCTGGTCTGGGCGCGCAGTAAGCAGGTCTTGCCAATTTTGGGCAGGCCGCGCAGGCTGCATCCGATCTGATCGGAGACCGCTTTAGATGCGCAGTATTGCCCTTACACTTGCAACCCCCTTGCTTCTTCTGGCCTGCGGCCTGCCGCCCAACGGTGTGAACCCCGCAGGCATCAACGTCGCGACGGCAGACAGCGTCACGGGCTGCGCCCCTGTGATAAAGCTCACCTCTACGCCTGGTCTGTCAGGACCAGCGCTGCGGGACGAAGTGTTCCAGGCCGCACGCAATCGCATGGCGCAGGACGCGCTCGGTGCCGGGGGCGACACGATCGTCTTCGTCGTGGGCGGGCCAGAGGACACGGACGCACTGTTTATCGAAGGCATCGCCTATCGCTGCGGAGCGTAAGTGCCTCAAAAAGCGGCGGGGTTTGCGTGTCCGGTGTCGGTTCACGCCTATGGGCTTGCCATCGCCAGGAGGCCCGTGTTCTCTCGCTCCCGATGACAGAAGCAGCCCCAACCCTCCCGCGTGCGCAGGACCTGAGCGATGGTCCCGCCAATGACATGGTTACGCTTGACTATGAAGGTCGCCTTTTGCGCCGCAAGCGGCTTGTAACGGAACAGGGACGCGCCTTTCTCGTGGATTTTTCCGAGGTCCGGTCAGTGGATGAAGGCCAGACGTTCGTGCTTGATGACGACACCCGCGTGGCGATCGTCGCCGCGCCCGAGCCGTTGATCGAAATTCGCGGCGATCTGGCCCGCCTCGCCTGGCATATTGGCAACCGGCATACGCCCTGCCGGGTTGAGCCAGACCGCCTGCTGATCCGCGAAGACCACGTCCTTGCCGCGATGCTGGAGACATTGGGCGCAACGCTTGTGCGGGTCACGGAACCGTTTCGACCCGAAGGCGGCGCCTACGGGCACGGCAGAACGTTCGGGCACAGTCACGGGCCGGGTGACAATGCCCACAGCCATGACTGACAGCGGGCTACTTACACTCAGCCAATGGCTGTCGCCTTCGTTTCCCCTCGGTGGTTTTGCGTATTCTCACGGGCTTGAGGCGGCGATTTCCGACGGGATGACTGATCCTGCCGAGATCGAGCGTTGGCTTTCAGATGTCCTGCAGGTCGGGTCCGGCCGGTCGGATGCGGTGATTTTGTGTGCTGCGATGGCAAAAGACGCCGATCACCATCGTCTTTCGGCGACAGCGCGTGCCCTCGCGTCGTCGCGCGAACGCTGGGAAGAGACCTATTCGCAAGGCGTGGCCTTCACCGAGACGGTGAACGCGCTTCTCGGCGCCACCTACCCACCGACCGCGCTTCCCGTTGCCGTTGGACGGGCGGCTCGGCGCCTGGGGTTGCCCCCTGAACAGGTGGTGGCACTCTATCTTCAGGCGTTTGTCGCAAATCTCGCGTTGGCGGCTGTCCGTTTTGTGCCCCTCGGCCAGACAGAAGGGCAGGCCATCGTCCAAGCGCTGCAGCCGGTGGTCCTAGGTGTCGCTGCGGCGGCTGCAAAAACGCCTGTCGATGCCATCACAACAAGCGTGCCGGGCGCTGATCTATCGGCCATGGCGCATGAGGTATTGGAAGTAAGGATATTCCGAACATGAGCAAGAACGGCCCCTTGCGCGTGGGCATCGGCGGACCGGTCGGAGCTGGAAAGACCACGCTGACCGCAGCGCTATGCCGGGCGATGGCAGACAGCTACTCGGTCGCGGTTATCACGAATGACATCTACACGCGCGAAGACGCAGAATTTCTGATGCGCGCCCAGATCCTGCCGGGCGAACGCATTCGTGGAGTGGAGACCGGCGGCTGTCCGCACACAGCGATTCGCGAAGACGCGTCGATCAACCTCGCAGCCGTCGCAGAGTTTCGCGAGAAGCTCCCCGATCTCGACGTGATCTTCATCGAGTCTGGCGGCGATAATCTGGCCGCGACGTTCAGCCCGGAACTCGCCGACCTGACGCTTTATGTCATTGACACGGCGGCGGGTCAGGACATCCCGCGCAAAAAGGGACCGGGCGTAGCCCGCTCGGACATGTTGATTGTAAACAAGACCGATCTCGCCCCGCATGTCGGCGTCGATCCGGTGCAATTGGAAACGGACACCCAAGCCGCGCGGGGCGGACGGGCCTACGTCATGGCGTCCCTTCGCGACGGACGGGGCGTCGAGGATGTGGTGTCTTTCATCGTGCGCGAGGGCGGGCTTTAGGTTAGGGTCCAAGCTCTGGCAGCTTGTCTGCGGCGCGCTTGGCCCGGCGCATGGGGGGCAGGGTTTTACCTGCTGCGGAGAGTTTTTTTTCTGCAGTGTCCAGGTGGTGGCGGAACCGCGGCGCTTCGCGCCGGGTCAGCACGGCGCGGCACAGAATTGCGGTCAGGAAATCGCGATCTTCGATGTGCACACGGTTCAGAAGGTGACGCAGATAGGGCGTGTATTCGCGCCGTCGGCGGAGCGCGCGATAGATTTCCTTTTCCGACAACGCCCCGTCGGCTGCATCCTTGAACACCCGGGCAAGCACGTTCATGGCCTGCAACTCTGATCCAATCCGGGGCCCGGCATGGCGGAACCGAACTTTGGTGACCTGTTCTCCTTGAAAAAGCGCGGCGTGCATCGCGTCGAGTTCTTCCGTCGGATCGTAGAACAATACGACGCGCTCGGCGGCGTCGACCATCGCGGGGGCGTAGCCGTAGCGCGTCCGGAAATCCTTGCTTCGTGCACCGGAGTACCGGTCGTCCCAACCCGCAATTTCCGGGTCGAGTGTCGCGACGGGACCGGCGAGTATCACGGTCGCGCCTGCCGCAGCGACCGAGAAGGCGGCCGCGGCATAGCCGCACATACCTGCACCGTAGAAGATGACCTTGTCGAAATCTTCAAAAAACGCCTCGTCGATCAATCGGTCGAAGTATGCGTAAAGGTTTTCGTCGCGGAACCAACTGGCGGTTTTTGTAAGTATCGACAGATGTGACCACCCGTTGACTTCCGCTTGCAGCATGCCGTGGGGGATGCCGGATGCGCTGCCTGCCCGCGCCGAGCCGATTGTGTCGAAACTCACAAGTAGCACGTCCAATGCTGTGTCGACGAACAACGCACTATGGTCGTCGCCGATCGGTTCGAAATATCCCCGTTCCGCACCGATGTCGGCGATCTCTGCAAGCCATTCCGCGTCGGTCAACTCTTCCGACAACGTCACAAGCTCAGACATCGCTACGCATCCCACCACCTACAGGCCCGAAAATACCGATGACCGGTCAGGGAAGGCAATCGAATGGTGGAGTTCAGGTCAAGTTTGTTTCTGAATATGGGTTAATCGGACAGAACGGGGCCAACTGTTGTTTGGCGCCTTCCGAATCGTGGCCAAATGGTGGTGTCAGGGGTATTGATCGCGTCGTTTCAGCCAACTCATAGAGTGGGGCAAGTTGGCCTCGTCCCGGCCCTTGGGCATCAGGTCGAGAAGTTGGTAGGCGCCATTGAAATGGTCCAGCCCCCGCGCGTATGTCGAATAGCAATGCCAGACCTTTCCGTTTTCCCTTGCGAACGTGCTGAGCCCGGGCATCTCTTCTCCGGCCCACCCGCCGGTTCCAAAGTTGTAGCTAAAGGATTTACTTTCAATCTGTTCCGGCGTGAAGCTGACACAAAAATCCTGGTTGAACGTGCTCCCTTCGCTTGAGACCCAGGGCAGTGACCAACCCATGCGGCGACGATAGGCGTCAAGGCGCTCAAACGGTGCACGAGAGACCAACACCAACGCCATGTCACGCTGGGCAAGATGCAGCGAAATCCCGTCCAGATTGTCGACCCAGAATGAACAGCTTGGACAACCTTCGACCCAGTCAGGGCCGAACATAAAGTGGTAGACTGCAAGCTGGCTGTGCGGACCGAAGAGAGAGGCGAGCGTCAGATCACCCTTAGCGCCGGTGAAGCGGTAATCTGTATCGACCGGGACGCGGGGCAGGGTACGCCGCGCATTTGCCAGGGCGTCGCGTTCCCTTGTATGGGCCTTCTCGCGCTCCAGAAGCGCCAGTCGGGCGGCGCGCCATTCATCGCTGATCGGGTTTACCATCAATCCACCCCCTCCACGACCTTGGCAAGATGGTCAGTGATCATCGACCAGCCCTCTTCGTGATTGTCGCGAATCTCTTCGCTGCTGAAGTGCTCATGGGTGAGCGTCAGGCGGGTACCATCACCTTCAGGCTCTAACGTCAGGGTGACGGTGCTTCCCGCGATGGAAAATTCGGATTCCCATGTGAAGACAAGTTTCTCGGGGCGCCGGATCTCGCGATAAACGCCCCAATGCGGCAGGTCTCGATTGGTTCCCTTCATGATAATGTCGAACCGTCCGCCTTCGGCTGGATCGACGGTTACGTCCGGCGCGGCCAGTGTTGGGTCAGGGGTTATGAACAGAACCAGTTTCGCGGGGTCGAGCCAGGCGTCGAACACCCGTTCTGGCGTCGCAGCAAAAAATCTAGTGACCCTCAGGGAAAGATCAGTCGTCATCGGTTTCCTCCTTCAAAACTTCGTCCAGCTGGTCAAGACGCATCTCCCAGATCGATCTGAGCTCTGCGAACCAGGTTTCGATCAGTCGCGTGGGCCCCATTTCGGCAGCGATCAGATGTTCGCGCCAGGCGGTCTTGCGGCTGACAAGCCCAGCGTTTTCAAGTGCCTTTATGTGCTTTGAGACCGCGTTAAGGCTCATATCGAAACGGGCCGCCAGATCGGTGACACGCGCTGGTCCTTCCTGAACGAGAATCGTAAGGATCGCGCGTCGCGTTGGATCGCTTGCTGCCTTTAAAACTGCCGACAGGTGGTCTGACTCTCGTTCAACCATATGGATGAATAAATCATCGATGCGCCTAATTCAACTTAAATGTTGAATGATGTCAGAGTTCAGACCTGCTCTGCCTGCCGCGACCGCCAATGGTTGGACTGTTCCGGGGTTTGTTTTGGGCCGGTGACGCGGCAGGAAATCGCACGATCCGGGTCGCTGCAACCGCGATCCAGCGGTAAATCTGATCAATCGCTTGGAGATTACCTATGGAAATCAGATTTTTACCGTTCGATCCGAAATTTGTGGCGGATGTACGCTCTGGCGCGCCTGACGCCTATGGGCGGGTTGCAGAGCGTGCTGTATCGGATGGGAACGGCGTTCCCTGCCGGTCCTGCTTGAGGGACGTTCCGGCTGGTGCGGCCTATCTGATCGTCGCGGCGCGTCCCTTCGCGGACCTGCATCCCTACACCGAAACAGGCCCGATCTTTCTTTGCGCTGAAGAATGCAGGCCCTGGACCGGCAATAGCGTGCCACCGATCCTCAAAAGTTCTCCCAATTACATTGCACGCGGCTATTCCGACGACGGGCGTATCGTCTATGGAACAGGGCAAGTGGTCGCTTCCGAGACGCTTTCAGGCTATGCTGCGCAGTTGCTTGATGATCCTGACATCGCGCATGTGGATATCCGGTCGGCCCGGAACAACTGTTTCCAGACCCGGGCCGTCAGGGTCGACGCCTGAAGATCAAAAGCCGGTTGTCGGACGGCATCTCGACAACCTCTGGCTCAGCGAAGCCAAAAGAGCGCGCTGTGGTCGCCAGTTCCGCGATGTCCCGGATGCCCCAAACAGGGTTTCGTGATCGAAGCTCGCGATCGAAACTTGCATTTCCTGGACCAGTGGGCTGTCCGCCTTCGTGGAACGGTCCGTAAAATAGCAAGAGCCCATTTGGCGCCAGGCATTGCGCGGCACCCCGGAAAAGCCCCTCGGCCACTGAAAACGGCGCGATGTGGATAACATTCATAGTCAGCACGGCCGTCAAGGGGCCGAGCCTTGTCACAGTATCCATCGCGGCCCAGTCCGCTGCCGCATCCACTGTCAAGGGCGCACGCCGTGGCGCACGAAGCGCGGACTGCCACGCCAGGATTGAGGCACGATGCTGCGGTTCGGGATCAGACGGCCACCAGTCAAGATTTGGGAAGGCTAGTGCAAAGGCTGCGGCGTGCTGGCCGGTGCCCGCGCCGATCTCAAGGACCGGCCCGGACTGGTCAAGAAGCAGTGGCGCAAGGCGCGCCACCATTGGTGGATTGTTACGTTGGCATACTGGGTTAAAAAGCCGCCCGTCCTGAAGCTGGTCATCGCCATAAGGACCTGGCTTTCCAGCGCCCCTTCGCCAGCGTGCGATCATTTTACTTGGCGGGTCCGATCATCATGACCATCTGCCGCCCTTCCATCTTGGGCATGTTTTCGACTTTACCCAGTTCTTCGATGTCGGCGGCCACACGGTGCAGAAGATCGCGCCCAAGCTCCTGGTGCGCCATTTCGCGTCCGCGGAACCGAAGCGTTACTTTCACTTTGTCGCCATTCTCAAGAAAACGGACCACATTGCGCATTTTGACGTCATAGTCATGCGTGTCGGTGTTCGGCCGAAACTTGACTTCTTTGACCTCAATCGTCTTCTGCTTTTTCCGGGCTTCGGCCTCGCGCTTCTGGGTTTCGTACTTGAATTTGCCGAAATCCATGATCTTGCAGACAGGCGGCGTCGCATTGGGCGAGATCTCTACCAGATCGAGCCCCGCGTCTTCGGCCAGTTGAAGGCCGCGTTCAGGGGTAACAAGTCCGACGTTTTCACCATCGGCACCGATGAGCCGGATTTCTGAGGCCCGGATACGGTCGTTCACGCGGGGGCCTGTGTCCCGCTGAGGCGGGGCGTTGTGGGGTCTGCGGGCTATGTTCGCTGTCCTTTTATCGTTCCTGAAGAGAGGGGTGCAAAATAGGCGGGGCTTGGCGCCGGTTCAAGCGCCAATAGACCGAAATCAGGTAGCTTTCCACTTGATAGAGCATCCGATTGACGGCACCTGCTCTTCAGGGCCGATGCCCGTCGCCGCGATCTGGCGCATCGCGTCAAGTAAATCACGCGGGGCGTCGCGTGCGGGCACGCCGGTGCGCGTCGCGTCGAACCGGCCCCGGTATTGCAACGCGCCTTCGCGGTTAAAGCCAAAGAAATCGGGCGTGCAGGCTGCGTCATAGGCCCGTGCAACGCTTTGGTCCTCGTCGTGCAGATAGGGAAAACGAAATCCACGGGCCGCCGCCATTTCGGTCATCGGCCCGAATCCGTCGGCGGGATGGGTGGTTGCATCGTTCGAACAGATCGCTGCGACGCCAACGCCCATATCCATCAGCGTGTGGGCTTCGCGGACCAAAGGGTCGAGAATGGCAAGGACATAGGGGCAATGGTTGCAAATGAACATAACCAGGAGGCCGTTCGGCCCCATTAGCGCATCACGGCTGTGCTGCGCCCCGTCTGTCGCAGGCAGATTGAAGTCCGGCGCGGGCCAACCAAAATCACAGACAGGCGGGGATGCCATCAGTCCAAGAACGCCTTTTCGACGACGTATTGCTGCGGGTTCGAGTTCGCGCCCTCATTTAGTCCGTACTCTTCAAGCATATCCTTGATCTCTAGGTTGAATGCCAGATTGCCACAGACCATGGCGCGATCGGTTTCAGGTGTCAAAGGCGGTACGTCCAGATCGCGAAACACCACGCCGGAACGCATCAGATCAGTGATCCGACCCATCTTGGCGCTCTCTTCGCGTGTGGTCGTGGGGTAATAGCGCAGCTTCTCGTGAAACCCCTCGCCAATCAGTTCCGCCAAAAGCTCATCCTCTCGTAGTGCCTGGATCAGGTCGCGCCCATAGGTCAATTCACCCACCTCGCGGCACGTATGCGTAATGATGACTTCGTCGAAGTCTTCGTAGGTCTGGGGATCGCGCAGAAGCGAAGCGAACGGTGCAAACCCCGTGCCGGTCGCAAAAAGCCATAACCTTTTACCCGGAAGCAGCGCGTCGTGGACCAGCGTGCCCACGGGCTTCGGGCGCAAGATCACCTGATCGCCGGGCTGGATGTGCTGAAGCTTGGACGTCAGCGGACCGTCGGGCACCTTGATTGAATAAAACTCTAGCTCTTCGTCCCAGGACGGAGACGCAATGGAATAGGCGCGCAAAAGCGGCTTTTGTTTACCGGTCTTGGGATCGGGATCGCCCATCAGGCCGATCATCACGAACTCTCCTGACCGGAACCGCAAAGACGCGGGGCGGGTCGTGCGGAACCTGAACAAACGGTCGGTATAGTGCTGGACTTCCGTCACCGTTTGAGCGTCGGGCAGGGTCGGGGTTTTTGCGGCTGGGGTAGCGGATACTTTGTTCACGGGGCTTTGCTCGGTCATATGTCATTGGCGCGGGTGGGGACGACCTGCCGCGCTCCCTCATAAGCGTTGAATCGGATTAGGAAAAGGCAGGTTCTGCCTCGGATGCGCCTCGGAGACGCGACTGATAGTCGTGCGCGCGCCAATCGGCGCGGAATTGCCATTGGTCTTCGGGCTGGCGATCCGCGAGATCTGCCGAGATTTCCACCTCATCGAACCCGGCGCGCCGGGCCATGGCGTATTGATCGGCGATCACGTGTCCCTTGGCCCTCAGTCGCCCCTTGAAGCCCAATAAACGAAGCCGACGGGCGATGGTGAACCCGCGCCCATCGGCAAAGCTGGGGAAGTCCACACGGATCATCTCTATCCGGTCGAGCGCATCCAGAACCTCGGCCGGGTCCGCATCAGAGGCCAGATCAAGCGCTACGTTCGCGGCATTGGCGGCCATGGGGGCATCACTTTGGAACCCATGGGTCCAATCATCCGCCGCAAATCCGGTATCATGTACGATCACGGTGGAGGTGTTGTTGTCCATTGTCTTCACCCTGGTTGAAGTACTCAGCCTTGCCATGCAAACTACGCAGCTAGACTGCAGATGCGCCAAGGCGCACGGCTTTGCCGTTTATGAAATGGATGCCGCATTCCTGCTTTTCGCGTCCCCGCCAGCGTCCGGCGCGTGGATCCTCGTTCGGGCCAACCTTACTCGTGCACGGTCCGCATCCGATCGAAGGATATCCACGTTCGACCAGCGGATGGCGTGGCAATCTGTTATTGACCATGTATTCTTGGACATCCTCGGGCGTCCAATGCGCCAGCGGGTTCACCTTTATCCGCAGGTCACCTTCGGCCTCGAAGAATTCCATCGTCTGCCGTCGACCACCTTGGAACCGTTTTCGGCCGGTTATCCATGCATCGAAAGGTTCCAGGGCATCCTCCAAGGGCTCGACCTTGCGAAGACTGCAGCAGGCATCTGGATCGGCGAGATGCAGATCCCCGTCCGAATCGCGCAGAAAAAGCTCTGTTCGGTCCGGGGTCAGGATGCGCACATCACCAAGCCGCAGCGTCGCGGCCACCTCGCGCTGATAGTCAAGCGTCTCGGGAAAGAGCATCTTGGTATCCAGAAACAGAACCGGTACCGACCGGTCTGCCACCGACAGCATGTGCAAAAGCGCTACAGATTCCGCGCCAAACGACGACACCATCGCAATGCGTCCGACCTGCGGATCCTCCAACGCGTGACCAAGGACATCCGTTGCCGAATGGTGGCGGTAGCGTGCGTTCAACTCCGCCACCCGCTCGGTGACCGGGATGGGAGGACTCTCAAGCGGCATCGCGCGCCTCCTTCTCGGGGTAAAGCGCGGCTTTGAAGGGGGCTGCGCCCAATCGACGATACGCGTTTAGGAAAGTCTCATCGGTCCCCTCGCGAACGTCCAGATATGCCCCGACAAGGCGTTCGATAGCTGGCACGATTTCGTCGGCCGAGAAGCCGGGCCCGGCCCGCTCTCCGATTGCCGCTGTTTCTGTGTGATCGCCGCCCAGGGTGATTTGGTAGTTTTCAACACCGGCCCGGTCGAGCCCGAGAATCCCGATATGTCCAACATGGTGGTGGCCGCAGGCATTAATGCAGCCCGAGATCTTGATCTTCAATTCGCCGATCTCGTGTTCAAGCTTCAGCTCGTCAAAGCGGGTTGCGATCTCTTGGGCAATCGGGATCGAGCGCGCGGTCGCAAGCGCACAGTAATCCATCCCGGGGCACGCGATGATGTCCGAGATCAGGCCAATGTTCGCAGTCGCAATTCCGGCATTGCGCAGGGCGACATAGATTTCGGGCAGCACGTCCCGCGGCACATGCGGCAGGATCACATTTTGCTCGTGACTGATGCGGAGCTCATCATAGGCGTAGCGCTCGGCGAGATCGGCCATGATCTGCATTTGGTGAGCCGACGCATCGCCCGGCGTTTCCCCATGTGCCTTCAGGCTGATCGAAACGATTGTATGGTCCCCCCTGCGATGGGCCGCGACATTCGTATCAAGCCACGACGCATACGCCCCGCCCAGATCGGTCGCCGGAAGCGCCGATACGGCCCGGAACGCCGGCGGGGCGAACTGCGCCTCGATACCGGAGAGCACGTGCTGATCGATGCCCGAGAAGGCGGACCGCACCTCGGCAAATCGCTGTTCCACAAGGCGCGAGATTTCTTCGATCCCGTGCTCGTGCACTGTGATCTTGATCCGCGCTTTGTACTTGTTGTCGCGGCGGCCCAGAAGGTTCCACACGCTGACGATTGCCTCGACATAGGGCAACAGGTCCGCCTTTGGAAGGAAATCCCGGATCACCTTGCCAATCATCGGCGTCCGGCCAAGGCCGCCGCCCACAATAACCTCGAACCCGGGTTCGCCGTCCTGTTCGACCATGCGCAGGCCAATGTCGTGCGCCTTCGTCACGGCCCGATCATTCGGGCTACCAGTCACGGCGATCTTGAATTTCCGTGGTAGAAACTGAAACTCTGGATGATCCGTCGACCATTGCCGCAAAAGTTCCGCGATCGGTCGGGGATCCGCGATCTCGTCCGCCGCAGCGCCGGCGAAGTGGTCCGCTGTCACATTCCGGATCGTATTGCCGCTGGTCTGGATGGCATGCATGCCGACATCGGCGAGCGCATCCAGCATGTCAGGCACATCCGCAAGCTTAGGCCAGTTGTACTGGATGTTCTGACGCGTGGTGAAGTGGCCATAGCCCTTGTCCCAGCGCTCGGCAATCATCGCAAGCTGGCGCATCTGCCGCGAATTCAGCGTTCCATAAGGGATGGCCACGCGCAGCATATAGGCATGAAGCTGCAGGTAGAGACCGTTCATCAACCGCAGCGGCTTGAATTCGTCTTCTGTCAGATTGCCGTCGATCCGGCGCTGCACCTGCTGGCGGAACTGGGCGACCCGATTGCGGACAAAGCCTTCGTCGAACTCGGTGTAGGTGTACATCTTGTGATCTCCTGCGCGTCGTCTGGGATCAAGTCCTGGGCGCGACGGTTTCGACTTGTTTGCCGTGGGCGTAATTCGACGGGCCACGCGTGCGGAACGCTTCGCGAAAATGGGTCGGCTCCGGGCCGTTTGGGCCGGCCAATGCGTTCGCCAGATAGGCCCCAACGACGACATGACCCTGGCTTGTGGCATGCAGAAGACGAAGGTCGGCATGCGCTTCGTCTTCTATCAGTTCGGCGTCCTCGATGCGCGTGCTCCAGCGGTCGTCAGCGGTCAGCCAAACCGCGTCGCCTTCCAGAAGCCGGTTGCCCGTAACGACTTTGGGGGTGAACTGGCGGCTCATTGTGCAACCTCCTTGACATCAAGCGCTGTGGCGGCGGCCAAGGCGGCGCGCGGTGCCAACCCGTAAAGCGTCAGCGCGGGACCCGTCAGACCGGCCGTGGTGAGATCGGGTTCCAGACGGGACAAGGCTGTTTCAAGCACCCGCTGATCGGCGCGGGAGGCGTTTTCGATGACGGTCACCGGCGTCGCCGGATCAGCCCCGTGCATCATCAACCGCCCCTGGATGAAACGGGCGGATTTCTTTCCCATATAGATCGCCGCGACCTCGCCCGGGCGCGCGAGCGCGGACCAGTCGTGATCGGCAAACCCCTTGACGTCATGACCGGTGAGAAACCGCACCGACGAGTTGCGCTTCCGCTTGGTCAGGCTCTGCCCGATTGTTGCAACGGCTGCGGAGGCAGCGGTGATGCCGGGGACAATCGCATAGGGCAGGCCAACTGCAGTCACCGCGTCGATTTCTTCGTCAAGCCGCCCGAATACGGTCGCGTCGCCTGATTTCAGTCGCACAACGTGGGCGCCCGAAAGTCCATGTTCGACGATCAGCGCATTGATATCATCCTGCTTCATCGACGGGCCGAACCCTTCCTTGCCCGCGTCGATGATCAAGGCCTCGCGCCGGGCGAGCTCAAGAATTTCAGTCGTCACAAGCCGGTCGTGGATCACGACATCGGCGGCATCGAGCGCCTTGCGCGCCTTCAGTGTCAGAAGTTCCGGGTCGCCGGGGCCTGATCCCACGAAATCGACACGCCCTTCTGACGCCGGGCCGTTCAAACAGTCTTCCAGCAGATCCTCAAGCGCTTCGGGCAGGCCTGCCTCTCCCTCGGCTTCTAGTGCCCGGGGACCGGCTGTATCGTAGTATTCCGCCCAGAATTCGCGGCGCGCGCGCCCTGCGGGCAAGGCCTCGGCGCGGGGACGGAAGCCACGCGCGACGCGTGCAAGTGTCCCGATGATCGGCGACAGCTGCGCTTCGAGGAGCGCTTTGATCCGCCGCGCAAGGACCGGTGCCGCGCCTTCGGTACCGATTGCAACCGTCACCGGATCACGGTCAACGATCGCAGGCGTGATGAAGGCTGAGCCTTCGAGATTGTCGACCATGTTGACCAGAGCTCCGTCGGCGCGGGCAAGCCGCGCTGCGCGCGCATCTTCGGCATCGTCGTCAGAGGCCGCATAAAACAGCGCCGTGCAGGCCGCATCGCCGGGTTCCAGGTCACGCGTCACCAGTCTCAGCCTGCCCTCCTGCGCCCATTCCTCGATCTTCGGCGCGGGCGTTCGGGAAAACACCGTAACGCGCGCCTCTGTCTTCAGAAGCAGGCGCAGCTTTGCAATAGCGGCATCCCCGCCACCTGCGACCACGACGCGGCGACCTTCAAGTGCCAGAAAGATCGGGAAGTGCTTCATCGGAACCTCATTTCTAGACCTATATCTAGAACATTGTTCCGATGTTCTGCAGTATGTGATTGCAAATAAGGACATTCGTTCCGATTATACGCGACAAGAGAACGTCGGGTTCTAATTCGGCAGGAGAAGCGAATGTCTGTCCGCATCGACGAAACAGATCGGAAAATTATGGCGGAACTGCAACGTGATGCAGGCCGGTCGCTCGATGAAATCGCGCGGGCGGTGGGATCGTCCAAGACGCCGGTCTGGAACCGCATTCGCAAGCTTCGCGAGGCAGGGATTGTGGGCCCTCAAACCGTAAAACTCGATGCGCAAGCACTTGGATTTGAGGCGTGTTTCTTTGTGCTGATCCGGACCTCAGAGCACGAGGCTGATTGGCAGCAGAAATTTCTCGCTGCCCTGAAAGCTCGGCCAGAAGTGCAAGAGGCGCATAGGCTCGCGGGGGATATCGACTACATTCTAAAAGTTCGGGTTGCGAACGCGCGGGCCTATGACGCGTTCTACCAGGCCCTGATTTCAGAGGTGCGGATCTATAACGTCACTGCGCTTCTTTCGATGGAAGAGATCAAGTCAACAACGGCGCTGCCGCTCTAGCACCTTTGTTCAGGCGATCGTGCCCCGCTTTCCGGTTCGCTGATTCGCGTTCTGGGGGTCACCGGGTGACCATCAGCTCACGCAATCCGTGGAAATGATAGAGGTTCGCGTAGTGGGGTTCGCTTGACAGGGCGAGCGCCGGGCACCGCGCGAAAAGCGTTCGAAGGCCGATTGCCAGTTCCAGCCGCGCCAGCGGTGCACCGACACAAAAGTGAAGACCAGCCCCGAAACCCGCATGCATACCGACTTGGCGCCCCGGATCGAAGCGGCCGGGAGCATCCCAGACCGCAGGGTCCCGATTGGCTGCACCCAGAAGCGCGCCGACCGTGTCGCCACGCTTTAGCCGATGGCTGAACACTTCTGTGTCCTCATAAACTGTGCGGGTGAACATATGGAGCGGCGGGTCGAAGCGCAGCACCTCTTCGGCCAGGTCTTCGGACCGGGCGGCCAGCATTTCGCCTGGGCTTTCAAGTACCGCTTTCACGCCATTGCCGAGGCTGTGGACCGTCGCCTCATGCCCGGCGTTCAAAAGCAGGATGCAGGTGGTGATCAACTCATCTGTGGAAAGGCGGGTGCCATCTTCTTCGGCGGCAATGAGATGGGTAATCAGATCGTCCGCTGGCTTTGACCGGCGGGCTGCCACGTATTCCTGCAAGAATGCCGAAAAGTCGGTTGCGGCTGCTGCCGCCGCCTCTTCGACCGCGCGGTCGCGGCGCGCCTGATACATCGCAACCATCGCGTTCGACCAGTCAAGAAGCTGATCTGCCATACTCTCGGGCACGCCCAAAAGCCGGGCGATGATGGTCACCGGCACATGCTGGGCATAGGCGGGCAACAGATCGAAAGGCGCGTCGGGGAACCTATCGATCAAGCGGTGACACAGCGCTTCGATCTCGGGCGCCAAGGTCGCGATCCTGCGCGACGTAAAGGCCCGCAGCACAAGACCGCGCAGGCGGGTATGACGGGGCGGTTCAAGTTCCAGCATCGAGTGCGCTTCGATGGCATAGAACGGCGCAAGGTGCTGTGGTGTCTGCGGTGGATCAAGCGGTGCGCGGCCCATCTGGCGATCCTTGAGTATCGCCATGACGGCCCGGTGCGTTGTCGCGACCGGCATTGCGTAGTCTTCCCACCAGACCAGATCGCCCATGGCCCTGGCCTGGTCGTAAAAGCGGTAGGGGTTCTGGACGAAGCCCGGATCGGTCGGGCTTTGGGTGATCCGCTGCAACTCAGTCCGCGCCACGTACCGGAATCGGGGCGTCGGGGTTGGGGCGGAAGACCTTCTGGATGGCGTACATTGCAACGGCAAGACCGACGCCGATCACGTCCGTTTGCCAGCCACCTTCGATCATGAAGAGCGCGGCGGCCAGCAGGCCCAAACGCACGAACCAGGCCGAACGCCCGCCCATGAACCAGCCCTGAACGCCCGATGATAGGATAAACACACCTGCCACGGCTGTTATGCCGGCGCGGACGACCTCGAGCCAAGAGCCATCCATCAACAGTGCGCCGTTGTAGAAGAACATAAACGGCACAATGAAGGCGGCGATACCGATCTTAAAGCTGGCGACGCTGGTTTCCATCGGGTTCGCGCCGGATATCCCTGCAGCCGCGTAACTCGCCAACGCCACGGGCGGTGTGATCGCGGACAGGACCGCGAAGTAGAAGACGAAGAAATGCGCTGTCAGTTGCGGGATGCCCAGCTGCACAAGGCCGGGCGCCACGACTGAGGCCGCAACCGCATAGGCCGCTGTCGTTGGCATCCCCATCCCCAGAAGGATCGAAATACACATTGCAAAGAACAGCGCCAGAAGTTGCGAGTTTTCGGCAATTCCAAGAAGCAGCGCCGAGAACCGCGCGCCCACGCCGGTGAGGCTGATCACGCCCACAATGATGCCCGCGCATGCGCAGACTGCGATGATCTGGATCGACATGGTGCCGGCAAGCTCGAACGCCTTGATGATCCCACGCGGGCCCATGCGGAACGGGGTCAACCACGAAACGACGGCGGCAGCGACGGTTGCAAGCGTGCCCGCCCGGATCACCGAATAGCCTGCAAAGAGCGCGTAGATCAGGATGATGATCGGGATGAACAAATAAACCTGCCGGACCATGCGGTTGAACTTTGGAAGCTCATCGTCCCGCATCCCGCGCATGCCGAGCTTTGCGGCCTCGAAATCGACCATGAAGTAGACTGAGACGAAGTACAGAACCGCCGGGATCACGGCGGCAACCGCGATCTCGGTATAAGGAATGCCGGTGATCTCGGCCATGATGAAGGCGCCCGCACCCATGATCGGCGGCATGATCTGACCACCCGTTGAGGCAGCGGCCTCGACCGCGCCAGCGGTCTTTTTGTGATAGCCGACCTTCTTCATTAGCGGGATCGTGAGCGAGCCGGTGGCCACCACGTTCCCCGCGCTGGTGCCGTTGATCATGCCCATCAGGCCAGAGGCGAAAATTGCAACCTTGGCGGGGCCACCCCGCGCGCGGCCTGCGGCGGCAAAAGCGAAGTTGACGAAGTAGTCGCCCACTTTCGACGCCTGAAGGAAAGCTGCGAAGATGATAAAGAGGATGATATAGGTCGATGACACTGCCGTCGTCGGCCCAAGGATACCCGCATCAGAGTAGACATGGCCGAAGAAGCGGTGCCAGCTGTAGGGCTGATCGACGGCCAGAATACCGGGCAACAGATGCGCGGTGAAGGTGTAGACTAGGAACACACCGGTGATGATCACCAGAGCAAGGCCCGCGACGCGGCGTGTCAGTTCAAGGATCAAGGCCGCGCCCGCCGTGGCAGCGAACGCCACGCCAATTGGCACAAAGGGTGTGCCGACAGAGTTGCGCGCGGCGGTCGAGTAAACCGGGATCAGGTAGAAAGCCACCACAATCCCGCAAAACGCCAGCACCATGTCAGAGGCGCGAAACCGCGTTCGGTCGGTGCGCTCGAACCAGCCCAGAACGATGGCACCGCCTGTCGCGACCACAAGGGGTAAGCCGAAATACCAGATCTCTTGGCTGTAGATCGGCGTGCCCGCGAAGGCGGGCCAGGTGGTCACTCCGCCAAGTTCCGGCAGGGTGCCGCTGAAAATCTGATTGGAGAAATAGATCGCCGCCCCAAGCGACACCAGCGCCGGGACACTAAGGGCCAGGGCGAGCCAGCTGAGCAGCGGGGTTGGCGGATCGGGCTCTGGTTTGAACGTGAACGCACTAAACAGCAGGAACCCCAGTCCAAGCGCGCCCGCGATATGGGCAATGCGGAAATTCCAGGTCTCCAACGGGAAGGTTGGCAGGAACGGGATCTCGACCCCGGTCCAATCCGAAATCGACAGCCCATTGAGCGCCGCCATGTGCAGGAACGCATAAAGCGCTGCGAAGGTTGCAATTACAGTGAACCGCCAGCCGACAAACTGACGCCGGTTGCTTTCCACCGGCTCGTCATCAACACCCTCGGCGATCAGGTGGGCATCGTCGGTCTGATCGGTCATTCCATTCCTTCCAGCGCAATGGGGCGCATCAAACCCGAATTGTCAGGATCTCGTCTAGGGGCTTCTTGATCTTGGCGACCTTTGGAATTGTTGCGTCGTCCGCTGGGTGTCCCGCCACGAGGATCATCACGGGCTTCTCCGAAGCAGGGCGCCCCAGAAGCGGTCCCAGAAACTTCATGGGATTGGGCGTGTGCGTCAAGGCGACAAGACCGGCGTGGTGCAAGGCCGAAATCAGAAACCCGGTCGCAATTCCAACGCTTTCTGGGACGTAGTAATTCTTAAACCGGGTGCCGTCGTCAAACTCGCCCCAGCGTTGGGCGAAAATCACAATCAGCCAAGGTGCCGTGTCGAGGTGCGGTTTATCGGCGCCGGTGCCCAAAGGTTCCAGTGCCTTGATCCATTCGTCGCCACCGCCGCCAGCGTAAAAGGCGCGTTCCTCCTCTTCCGCGGCCAGGCGAATCTTGTGCTTGGTCTCGGCGTCTCCCACGGCGACAAAATGCCAGGGTTGGTGGTTTGCCCCCGACGGCGCGGTGCCTGCGGTTTGAACCACCGCTTCGATCACTGCCCGGTCAACTGGACGATCTGAAAAATCACGCACCGAATGCCTGGTTTTCATCCTGGCATAATAGTCTTGCGCCGCACGCAACTGTGCCGCATCGGACATGTCCTGATGATCGGGCAGGGGCAACGCCTCGTATTCAAGCTTCTCTTTCGCGAACATCGGGCTTTCCGCAATGAATTGGGCCGCACGGTTATCCCGCGCGGCCCGATCGCGTCAATTCACGCCAGGGTCAGCCGCCGTGGACCATATCCGCCGGGATGGCGGCGCCAGCGTTCTCGGTGAACCACTTCGCCGCACCCGGATGCCACTTCAACACTTCGTTCTTGTCCCAGTTTTCGGGCAGAGTGGAGCGTGCCGCTTTGTGGATGCCCATCATCCGCTCGTTGTCGGACATAATGATATCAACCACGGATTCGACGAACGACGCTGGCAAGTCGCAGTTCGCGATGGCAAAGTTCCACATCGACACCGAAAGCGCGTCTTCTTCCATGGTGTCGTAGGTGTCCGCAGGAATGATGAAAGATGACACGGGGAACGCGCCCAGGACCTGGTCTTTTTCTTCCTGCGTGAACGCAATGAAGTTGATGTCCGTTTGCACCTCAAGCTGGCTTACGGCCGGTGTCGGTACACCGGCGGCAAAAGCAATCACGTCCAAAAGCCCGTCCTGAAGCTGCCCCGCGAGATCAGTCCAGCCGCCGTTCCGACGCTCGAAGTTCACGCCCAGCGTTTCCATCATCCGTGGGAAGTAGGTGTCTGATGTCGAACCTGCCGGACCAAAACCGATCCGCGCGCCGTCTGGAATGTCCGAGATCGCACCGATACCGGTCGACGCGAGTGTCGTGATCGCGAAAGGGGTTTGGTACATCGGGAACATCGCGCAGGCGTTTGTCATCTGAAGACCCGGTGCAATCGGGCTTTCACCTGCCAGGGCTTCGGCGGCAGGACCCATCGTTGTCATTCCGAATTGAACATCGCCGGTGTGCACAAGCGCCATGTTCTGGCCGGGGCCGCCAGACACTTCGCCGCCGCCTGAAATTCCAAGCTCTTCGGCCACAAGGTTCGCCCAACCAGAGCCGTAAGCGAAATATGTTCCACCCTGGCTCGCTGTTGCGACTGTGAAGCTCGACGGCCAACCGGTCCTGTCCTCGTCAGCGAAAGCGCTCGTTGCGACGATAGCAGCGGCTGCCGCTGCTGCGAAAGTGGTGCGGTACATGGTATCCTCCTTGATGCCCCGGGTTGTTTTAATGTCAGCGGAGCTTGTCGTTCGTTTTATGGCTTCCGTGCCCATATTCAAGGCGCGATCGGGTGTTAACGCCAACACTTGCGTGTAGCGCCGGACTGGTAAGACCCGTTGGACGACCCGCCCATCAGGCTCACCGGCATCCGCTGGCTGGGATGCCCGAGCGGCGAACATTCGGGCGTCTAGCTATTCTGTCACGCTAAGGCTTGGGCGCCCCCCATTTCGCGGCCTCTCCGCGTCTCAACACCGAAGAAACACGCATCAACGGGTGTCCGGCGGGGTTCCGCGGTCTCAGGAAGGTGCAAAATTTCTTAGCGCTCTGAGACGTGTTAAACTCTGCATCCGTCCAAGGTCTAGGCTGGGCGGCATTCTCGATTGAGCGCACCTTTCATGGATGCGCTACATCCGCAATCGTGCCGATTTTGCAAGCACACGCGACGCTCAAAACTCCGCGATCAAACGCGCATGCAGCGTCTCTCGTCCTCTTGCAGCAGCATCCCTGGCGTATGCGCGCCAGGACCCAAGATGGTTCCCGAATCGAGGACCTAGTGGATCCGAACGCCTTGCCGGGCAAGTTCCGATTGCACGGCCGTGATGTCGATCGCGTCAAGCTCGGCGTTCGACTTCACCGCTTGTGCTGCAGCAATGCCCGCGCCTTGTCCGTTCACCGCGCAGCAAGACATGTTTCGTGTCGCGGCATGTGCGATCCTGTCACCGCCGGTTGACCGCCCTGCAACCAACAAACCCTGCACGGTCTTTGGCAGCATCGCGCGATAGGGAAGCTGCATATACCGACCAGTTGTGGGAAGGATAAGGACGCCATAACCATCTATGAATTCAGGATAAATCCCAATCGAATCTTCGAAGCGACCCTGATGGCGCACATCGTCCTCGGTCATATTATAGACCGCGTCTATCTTGCGGGTATCCCGAATCCCAAGCGTCATGCCGAAATTCCGAAGACGGGCGCCTTCGCAGCCCGGCATGTATCGGCGCAGTGCCTCGACGGCGATCATCGCCTGGCGGCGTCCCTCGATTTCGCCCTTGGTCAGGCTTTCTGGATCGGTTCCATCGATGTCGTCCATCTGAACGAGGTTCATGTAGGTCAGCTCGCCGGTGTCGTGCAACGCGCCCCAAGTGCCCGAAATCGTCTGCAAATGTGGTGGGATTAGACCGTCCTCGATAGCTTTTAGAAACGGTTTGCGGATGAAGGGCGAAAACATGTCGTCCTCTTTGCCCGAGGTCTCGATGTTCCATTCGCCGCAGCCGGCCCAGTCTTTGTAGGTCTGCGGATCGGCGCGAACACCGTCCATGAAGGCCGATTTGTCGACACCGGCAAGGTGGAACATCACGCTGGCCGACATCATCTCGGCCCGGGGCGGCTGGTTCACGGGCGCGCCAGCGCGCGCGGCGACATCGGCGTCACCGGTGGCGTCAATCACGACCTTAGCCAAAAGCGCCTCTCGCCCCGCTTTGCTCTCGGTGACGATGCCAGTGATGCGCCCGTCTTCGATAATCGGAGCAACGAACATCCGGTGAAGCAAAGGCATGACACCGGCTTCTTCGACCAGCCGATCCGCCACGATTTTGAAGCCCTCGCTGTCCAATTCGTAAGACAAGCTTTGGGATTCCGGGATGGCGGCGCCCATCTCGGCTGCGCGATCCTCGAACTCGCGCCCGATGCCGCCCGCTTCCACTGTGTCTTCGTGGCGGTACCATGCAAATCCCTGAACGCCGACAGCCGTTATGTTGCCGCCGAAGCAACCGAACCGCTCGACCAGTGCCACGTCGACGCCCGCGCGTGCTGCCGCCAGTGCGGCCGACAGCCCGCCAGGGCCAGAGCCAACCACCAACACATCGCATCGGTGCACAACGTCGATTTGACGGGCTGGTTCGGTGATCTGCATCTCAGGTATCCTTTGCTCTCCGCGACACTATGCGCGTCCCGTCGCGTGTGTCGACACAGCATTTCACGTGTGCTTCATCTGACCACCCGGTCTGCCTTAGTGACCGACCTGATCTGGCGGGTGACCAAGAGCGGCGTTCGCCCAACCAACTGGCTTCAGCACTCGACGTCAGCAAACCCGCGTTGCCCGGAATGCTTGGCGGTAAGGCACAGTTTCAAGCGGCCGCGATTGACACGTCTGACGTTGACCCGAGGGTCAGGATCGTCCACGCTTCTCGAACCGGGGCAGCATGGCCGAAAAATCCTTGCCCGCGCCATCCTCTTTTTCGACGAACCGAGCATAAAGCTCCGTTGCGGCCCGACCCATCGGCGTGTCGGCATCTACCGCAATTGCCGCCGCCTGGCTAAGCCGCAGGTCCTTCAGCATAAGGTCCGTCGAAAACCCCGGTTTATAATCGCGATCAGCCGGGCTTTCCGGTCCAATCCCGGGCGCTGGACAGTAAGCGTTCATCGACCAGCTGTAGCCAGACGATGTCGAGACCACATCGTACATGCGCCCCCTGTCAAGGCCGAGCTTGTCTGCAAGTGCAAAGGCTTCGCATGTGGCAACCATCGTCGCTCCAAGGATCATATTGTTACAGATCTTTGCGGCCTGACCGTTGCCGGGACCGCCGCAATGGACGGCCTTTTGCCCCATCACCTCGAACAGCGTCGCCGCCGTGTTAAAGGCGGTGTCGGACCCGCCGACCATGAACGTCAATGTGCCAGCCTGAGCCCCGCCGGTACCGCCAGACACCGGAGCATCAAGCGGCAGAAGGCCCGCGGCTTCGGCCTCGGTCGCGACGGCGCGCGCGCTTTCGACATCGACTGTCGAGCAGTCGAGAAACACCGTGCCCTCGGACATCACCGGGATGATGTCAGCGGCCACAGCCCGAAGGATCTCGCCATCGGGCAGCATCGTGATCACCACGTCCTTGCCGCGCGCGGCGTCTTTGCCGGTTGCAGCCGCGTTCACGCCATCGGGGTAGGGGGCAATTGGGTCATATCCGGTCACGTCATGGCCTGCCGCGGCAAGGTTGGCGGCCATCGGACCGCCCATATTGCCAATGCCGATAAACCCGATCTTCATTTCGTTTCTCCCATCGGTGTGGCTGGCTCTTCCAGCCGCAACTTGTCAGCGCCAAGGGGCATCAGCATGCGCGTCACATCCGTCGCCGGAACGGTTGTGGCCGTTGCGTGCCGCCATGCGGGCGTTCTGTCCTTGTCGATGATCGCCGCCCGAATGCCCTCGATGAAATCGCCGTGCTCCATCGCGCGGTACGTGTAGCGGTATTCCATCTCTAAAGCGGATCTGATGCCAATAAGGCCACGCACGCGCCCTATGACCTCATACGCACAGGCGATTGCAAGTGGGCTTTGTCGTGAAAGAAGTTTGAGCGCGTCGTTGGCAGTGTCGGAGTCATCCAGCTCAAGCGCGCGCACGACGTCGCCGATCGCGGCGCCGCGAAAATGCCGGTCTGTGAAACCCTCGCGGGTGTCAAGCACGCCGGGTGGTGCGGAACAGGCGGCCTCGGCCAATACATCGGCGTTTCCCGTAAGCTCTAGATCCCGGATCAATCCTGGCCACGCGTCTTCGGGGATGTAGGTGTCTGCAAACCCAATGTGGATCGCGTCGCCTGGGCCCATCCGAAACCCCGTCGTCCCCACATACTCGCCAAGCCGTCCCGGTGCGCGGGACAAAAGATAAGAGCCCCCCACATCCGGGATAAGCCCGATCCCGCATTCGGGCATCGCGATCTGGGACGTGTCACCGACGATCCTGTGGCTGCCGTGGCACGACACGCCAACCCCGCCGCCCATCGTGAACCCTTGCATGAACGCAACATAGGGCTTGGGATACTCTGCGATCTTGGCATTCAGCCGATATTCGTCAGCCCAGAACCTCCGGCCATAGGCATAGTCGCCGGCGGTCCCCGACCGGTACATTTCGGCGATGTCACCGCCCGACGAGAAGGCCTTGTCACCCTCGGCGTCGATGACCACAAGATCCAGGGCTTCGTCGTTCCGCCACGCATCAAGCGCAGCCTCGATGTCGAGGCACATCTGGTACGTCAAAGCATTCAGCGCTTTCGGGCGGTTCAAGGTTATCCGGCCAGCACGGCCTTCCCTCCGGATCAGTAGATCGGTCATTGGATCAGGCCGCGGGCAACAATCATGCGCATTATCTCGTTGGTGCCTTCAAGGATCTGGTGCACACGAAGGTCGCGCACGGTCTTTTCGATCCCGTAGTCTGCGAGGTACCCGTACCCGCCATGAAGCTGAAGGCAGGTGTCCGCGACCCGGCTTGCCGCTTCGGTGACATACGCCTTAGCCATTGCGCAGCGCTTGGTGGCGTCCGGCTGCCCGGCATCCAGCGCCCAGGCCGCGTGGCGTAGAAACGTGCGCGCCGAGCAAAGCGCGATTTCGCAATCAGCAAGCTTGAACTGAAGGGCCTGAAAGTCGGTCAGCGCCCGTCCGAACGCGCGGCGGTCACGCATGTAGGCCAGCGTCTGATCCATTGCGGATTGCGCCGCGCCCAGGGCGCACGCGGCAATGTTCAGGCGCCCGCCGTCCAGCCCCGACATTGCATATGTGAAACCCCGGCCCTCTTCACCAAGAAGATTTCCTGACGGAATGTCGCAATTGTCCAACTGCACTTGCCGGGTTGGTTGGCTGCGCCAACCCATTTTTTGCTCTAGACTTCCGAAACTCAAACCCGCAGCACCGTCTTCCACAATCATGGCCGAGATACCGTGCGGTCCATCTTCGCCAGTGCGGCACATTACGATATAGGCATCAGAGTACCCGCCGCCCGAGATGAACGCCTTTGTCCCGGTCAGACGCCACCCTTCGTTGGTCCGTGCGGCACGGGTGCGCAGTGCCGCTGCGTCCGAACCGGAGCCGGGTTCGGTAAGGCAGTAGGAGAACACTGTATCCATGGTCAGCGCCTGGGGCAGAAACCGGGCGCGCAGGTCATCGGATCCGAACCGATCCAGCATTGCCGCGCACATGTTGTGGATCGACAGGAACGCCGCGACCGACGGGCACGATGCAGACAGCGCCTCGAACACAAGTGTTGCGTCAAGCCGCGACAGACCAGATCCCCCACTGTCCTCGGACACATAGAGCCCGGCAAATCCAAGCTCGGCAAGCTTCGGCCATAGGTCTTTGGGGATCGTTCCCGCCGCCTCCCAATCTCTTGCATACGAGGCGATGTGCTCGGAGCCGAACGCATGTGCCATGTCGAAAATGGCCGTCTGCTCTTCGCTTAACGCAAAATCCACCAGCGTCCTCCCTATGCGGCTTGAACAAGGGTTACCGCCCGCCCGAGCGGGGGGCAAGCGGTGCACGTTTGCGTGAAAAAGCGCCAATGGCCAGCATGGGCTCTTGATCGAAGCGGCCATGCGCGGCATGACGCTTACGAGGTAAATTCGAGGGTATCTATGACCCAATTCAAACAGACCCGCCGGGTGTTTTTGGCCGGCACAGCCGCTTGTCTTACTGCACCAGCCTTGGTTTCTGCGCAGACCACGACCGAGCGTGTAAATCCCGAGGTCCGCCGAAACGCATCGTCTTTCCGCACCCACCAATGGGGCGACCACTTTTCGAAGGCCGGCGTCGTCTCGGTCCTGTGCGACACCGGCTCGCGCGCCTTGCACTATTGGAGCGCGGACCGAAGCGACTACCGGCTTTACCCGACATCTGTGCCGGCGACCGAAGAGTTGACCCGCCGAGGCTACACCAGCGTGGTGCGCAAACGGGTTGGACCCAGCTGGACGCCGACGGCGTCGATGCGCGAACGTGATCCCAGTCTGCCAGAGTTCATGCCACCAGGGCCCGGCAACCCGCTTGGCACCCATGCGCTGTACCTTGGTTGGCCCGCTTATCTGATCCACGGTACACACGACACGCGCAAGATTGGCCGGCGGTCCTCGTCCGGCTGCATCGGGCTTTACAACGAAATGATCGCTGAACTTTTTGATCTGGTTCCCGTTGGCGCACAAGTGCGGCTGATCTGACCGGGCTTTTGAGCGTTTTGAGCAATACCTGGCGTGTGGACGCTTTGCGGTATGCGCCAATGTTGCTGTTGTGAACCGTTCCCAACAAACCGAACTGTTTGTTTGGGCACTCTCGTCTCAAAACCCTTGATCACGTGTGCGGATATTTCTTTAGTATGGGCAACGATAGTTTAAGGAAGTTCATGATGACACGTTTGACGGGTGGCCTGGCCATTGCGGCGATTGCCACGCTGTTTTCAGTTATTTAAACCGCGTCGATTGCCGATGCCAACAATAAGATCAAGCATCAGAAAAGCATCACACTTAATGTGGGACAGGCAGCGATTGTGCATGGTCGACGCGGGGAATGTGGAAAGCTTCCCACGCAAGCCGATCTTGCGAAGAGCAAATCGGATATCAATGCAAAGCTCAAGACGGGCCGCATAGCATTCGGGAAACCCGGTGTGCGCCGCAGCGGCGGATGCAATGGGTGGACACCGGCGTATGAGACGATCTTCGTTGCCGAGCGTCCTGGGCGCGAGACCGTTCGCATACATGGCGACGACGTACGGATCACCGTGAGGTAATCTGCTACAGATGGCGGGAGCGGCGGCTTTCATCGGAAGCTGCCACTTTTTGGCCGCCGCCACGGCGTTGGCGGTTCCATTCATTGCGCATTGGCAAACGTGACGTTCGGTGTGTGTGGTTCATCCTGTTTTCGGGACCCAAAAACGGGGAATGTCGCGATGCAGAGGCTAGTCTTGCTTTCGCTTTGGCCTTTGCTCGCCGCCCGTGCCGGGTCTGTCCAACCGGAAACTGTGCTATCCCGAGACGTGACCCCGACCAAGGGCCTTTGCAAAAAGGGTAAATCACTGTCGCGGCGATTGGGCGGCAGTTTCTGACGGAATCCAATCGCCGCAAGCGAATCGATTCCCATGCGGGCGAGACGCCGGTACCCATCGTCGTCGGTCCCTATGCGAAAATCCTGTGCTTAGTTGAAGGTTTCGAAAGGACGATGCTTTACACCGCTGCTGTCGGCTGCGCAGGACGCCGGTCCACAAATGAAGTGACCATCGGACGCAAGGTGGAATGACCCAGTAGGACTCCGACGGCGAACATGTTGCACTGCGAACCTGGTAAGTACGGGACGTTTGCGGAGAGTGTTCCCGGCGGCAAGGCGCCACGCAGGCGCCTTGCCAATTGTTCCTTCCCTGGCCTAGTCGCCGCTTTGTTCTTGCGCTTCCTGCTGCTCTTGTTCGGCGGCGCTCTTTTCTGCTTCGAGCTTTGCTTTCTCTTGTTCGAGCTTGTTCATCTGCTCGCGAAGCTTGCGAAGCGTGTCTTCGATCTCGCTCTTGGTATCGGAATCTTCCGCATCCTCCAGAGCCTTTTCTGCATTCGCGATCTCAAGGGCCAGTTCTGCTAGTGTTGCTACGATTGCAGCAATCTCGACCTTCAGCTTGTTGATCAAGCCGGCCAGTTTCCGAATTTGTTCCGCGCGCGTCATGGTTCCCTTGGCAACCTCGCGCGCCCACCGGCCACGCAGCCGATTTGCAGCTTTAAGACGTTTGCGAGCGTTCCAAGCCCGAACACCGATTTTCCACAGCAATTGCAACAGCTTGAACAGGAGCCTGAGAAGCCCCCCGATGAAGGCATGAACGACGACGCCGTGGTGTACGGCGGTCGCGATGTACAAGCCTGCCCCAACCCGGCTTGGCCCAACCAGCGTCGGTGCAAAGTTGGTGGCGACGACCGTCTGTCCCGCGACCATACCGCGAACCACAAAATTCGCCGTTTCGAACTCAGCGACACTCAGCCCGATCTCGTCAGCGTCAGCGGGTTCAAGCGGGCAGGGGGCACCGTTTTCAAATCTCAGCCGTGACGAGATCGCCGCGCCCAGGGCTAAAAGATCGGCGAGATCGTCAAGGTCTTCGTCTGACCCGTCGCCAAGCGAAAGGGCCGTGTGCGCGGCGTCGGCCAATGACGCACGGTTCGGCACTTCGAGTTCAAGATCGATCTCGAACGCATCAAGATCCAAGAGCAGGTCCCGGGGTTCCAACATGGGGTCCAGGTCTGGAACCGTTACCGCAGCGACTTCGGCCTCAATTGGCTCGGGTTCTGGTGCGGCGGGCTGAACTGTTACCGGTTCCCCAAGTAGGTCCGCAAACGCCCCCAACAGCTCTTTATCACTAAGTTTTTTTGATTTTGCCATGCGATGTACTCCTTTAAAAATCTAGGCAGGAACAACAGCGCCCGTTCTCCAACTCCCAGAAGATGCCTAACACAAAACCGATCGACTTGCATCGCAATCAACCAGTGCGATAGTTTCCGTAGCCGGCGACAATCGTCGAGATCTTGGTTAACTGCTGCGTTTCGGTACGCGATTGCGCGTCAACTAGGCCCCAACTGGCGCCAATTTGGGCTTCATTTTCGAATCGGCGCATGCCGGCTCGAACTTGCGGGGATAATCTGACGCCGGCTCAACGGACGCTCTCGTTTTGCGTGTGTTCTGGGCAGATCGCGAGCGGGCTTAGCCGCAACTATCTGATGATCAAAGGTGGCCCTCGCCGCCATCGTATCTGAGGGCCGGATCTATGGATGCGCTTTGGCGCGCTTCAGAAACTCTGCATCTCGTTCAGGGCAGCAAAGTACCCCACAATTCCCGCCACGATCAGCCCAAGGATCACGGCAACCGCTATTTTCCACGCCGACCAGGGTCGTTCGCCGCTGACACGACCGGTCCGTGCATTGACAATAAAGCGGTAGCTTTCGCCGCGGAACTTGTAGGCCGCGGTCCAGACAGGCAGCAAAAGGTGCTTGAACGTAACATCGGAAACCTGGGTCTTGATCTCGTGAATCCGCTGACTGTCACCACCGATATCGAAGCGTACATCACGGGCGATGATGCGGTCCATCTGATCGCGGGCATCCCCAAATGCGTCACCCAGTTCCACCTGGTAGCCTTCGGCGCGGAACCCGGCCAGAAACTGTGGCTGATAGGGTTCGAGCGCAGAAAGATCCCAGGGCACAAGCGCGTCTGTGTGATGCCTCGGCAGCGAGTGCGAGGCCAGGACAAGCACATCGTCAAACGCGCGCGCCACCCGACCGGACACGCCTCGCCATTTGATCCGACGCTGCCGTTTCTTCCCCGACCCGGTGTAGTACACCGTACCCCGCTCGCCGCGATAGGCAGAACGCGTATCGGCGTCGAATGTCCAATAAGGAATGTAGATGCCCGAGAGCCTGCGCCCCTTGCGCGCGTAGTCCTTCAACCCGTTCGGTGCAAACCAAAGCCGTCCCAGCCAATCCGTCATTGCTTTGCGCGCCTCTTCTTCAGACAGAAGAAACGGTAAGACACCTTTGGGTTTGATGTGGCGGTGCGTGCCTGTGTCGGTCACCACTGGCGTGGCGCAAAACGGACATTCCTTGGAGTGAAGTTCTTCAGAAAACTCGACCTGCGCGCCGCAGTTCGAGCAGGACAGAACCCGGGTTTCTTCGATTTCCTGCTCGGGAAGACGCGCTTCGATCGCAGCGCGGAAATCCAGTTCGACGATCGCGCCCGCCCAGGGACCGACATCGGCAATCGCTTCTTCGTTTCCGCAGTGATCACAATAAAGACGTCCGCTGCCCGGCTGGTAGCGTAGGTCTGAACCGCAGGCTTCGCATGGAAACCGGTGATCTTCAGATGTAACCTCGCTCATCGCGACCTGGGCTCCGGATCACGCACCCGGCGGGGGCGGAGGAAGGACCGTGAAAAGCTGCGCCAGTTCAGCGACATCCTCTGCGCGCAACCAGCCGTCCTGGCCTTGGGTCCAGACATAGGTATCGCGGGTGACGCTGCCCTCGGCCGCCATCCGCGCCAGCGCGGCCTTCGAAAAGGGGCCCTTCGTCGCGCCGTCTTCGGCGACGTGCCAGACGTGTTCGACGGGCGGAGGCGGCGGGGCCACGGGCGCTGCATGCGAACCCCAGGGACCTTGGCGGGCCATCTGCGCCCCCATGGCCATGCCAAGCCCGGCCCCGACCCCCGCGCCGATCCCGGACGATGCTTCGCCCCCTTTTTGCAAGGCTTCCGCGGTTGCGTATTTGGTGTAGCGGTCCAAATCACCAACGACGCCCATCGATGTGCGCTTGTCCAGCGCCTCTTCCACCGCCGGGGGAAGTGAGATGTTTTCGATGTAAAGCTCTGGGATAACGAGGCCGTATGCAGCGACACTCGCACTGATGGCCTCTGCGACGATCCGACCAAGCTCTTGCGTGTTTGCCGCCATGTCCAGAACCGGGATACCAGACCCGGCGATGGCGCGCGAAAATTCCTGCACGATGATGTTGCGGATCTGGAACGAAATCTCGTCCTGCGTGAACTCGCCGTCCGTTCCAACAATCTCGGTCAGGAAAAGGGCTGGGTCCGAAACCTTGACCGAATATGTCCCAAACGCGCGAAGCCGGGTGGGTCCGAATTCAGGATCGCGCAGGATTACCGGGTTCTTGGTACCCCATTTCAGGTCGGTAAATCGGCGCGTCGCGACATAGTAGATCTCGGACTTGAACGGCGACCGGAAGCCATGGTCCCAATGCTGAAGCGTGGTCATGACCGGCATGTTGTTGGTTTCAAGCATATAAAGCCCTGGCGTGAACACATCCGCCAACTGGCCCTCGTGGACAAACACGGCGGATTGGCCCTCGCGCACCGTCAGCTTGGCACCATATTTGATCTCGTGGCCTTCCCTTTCGAAACGCCAGACCATCGTATCGCGGGTGTCGTCGGTCCAATGGATGACGTCGATGAATTCACCGGAAAGAAAATCGAAGATGCCCATGGGCGATGCTCCTTGGTTTAGCTGGGTCCTGCCGCAAGCTCTTCGGCAATGGTACGTGCAATCGGGGTGGCGTCCGCGGCTTCCATACCAGGCCGCAGGCGCTGATCATAAAGAATACGAAGCAGGTGTTCGTCGTGGAGGGTCAAAAGGGCGAACTCTTCGTCGTCATTGAAGACCGAGGGACGGGCTGCAGGGCTATCGTTAGACAGCCCAAGACCTTGCGCGATTTCTTCGTGAAAGCACGAGGCGCGCATTAGATCAGGCAATTCAGCACGAATGATGGCGACAGCTTGCGTGTATGTGCCATCGTCCTGCGGGTCGTAACCGATGACGATACAGTAAAAAGATCGGGGAAGGTTCAACACGGTGCCCAACGTTCCGGGGTCCATCGCCGGAATAAGCTCGGTCAGTCGTGGTCCAAGCGCGCGCCGGCTTGGCTCATCGGCCACGATCACCTGAAAGTTCCCATCCTTTGGGACCATGCGCATCGGATGGCCGGATGCGCGGGCAAGCCGCGTTACATACTCAGACACGGTGCGCCGGTCACGCTGGGAAACCACGTCTGGAATGGTACCCTGAAATTCCAGTGACACCTGCACGGGTTCGGCGAAACGGTGCAACTTGCTTTCGGTCACACTTGCTATAGGCCGGCCTGAAACAACCGAGTATTCTTCGAAGAGCGCTATCCTCAGGAAGTTCTCGGTCAGATGCGTCGACGTATAGGGCGCGTCCGCAGCCTGTGAATCGGTGCGCAAAAGCCCTTGGGCTACAAGGCTGCGCTGGACCCGGGCGTAGTAGGACACGAGTTGCTGGCTTGCCTCGCCCGCCGCGTCGCTTTCTGGGGGCGACGCAACCCGGGCTACGTCGCCGTCTGTGCGTGCGCGATCCGGTGCAGTGCTGACACAGCCCGCGATGCATGTGAGGAAGATCAAAGAGACTAAGGCCGCACGTGTGGTCAAGTTATGTCCCCGGATCAGCGGACCCAGTGGTCACCTCGGCATCGCCGGCACGCGCCTTGGCGGCAGACAGCGCGTCCTTAAGTTCAGACTCGAGCGACTTGAGATCCTCCTCGGCTTGGGCTCGCATCGCTTTTCCGTCGTCGGCGATCTGCAGGCTTTCCTCAATCGTTGCGATCAGCTCTGCATTGGCGCTCTTTACGGCTTCGATATCGAACACGCCGCGTTCCATTTCCTTGCGCACAGTCCGGTTGGCTTCGCGCAGATTCTTGGCGTTTGCCGTCAAAAGCTCATTCGTCAGGTCGGAGGCCTCTTTGACTGCCTTGGCCGCTTCACCCGAACGCTGGATCGTCACGGCCTGCGCCAATTGCGTTTCCCAAAGCGGCACCGTGTTCACGAGCGTCGAGTTGATCTTGGTCACAAGCGATTTGTCGTTTTCCTGAACCAGCCGGATCGAGGGAAGGGACTGCATCGTGACCTGTCTTGTAAGCTTCAGATCGTGCACGCGGCGTTCCAGATCGTCGCGCGCCGACCGAAGGTCACGCAGTTCCTGGGCCTTCATGACCCCATCCTGTTCGGACGCGGCGTCCACCTCGGCCTCTTTGGCTGGAACATCGGTTTTGTCAATCCGGGACAGCTTCTCTTCGCCGGCCGCGATGTAAATCGCCAATTCGTCATAGAACGACAGGGTTTTATCGTACAGCATGTCGAGCGACTTGATGTCCTTCAACAGCTTGTGCTCGTGGCTCAAAAGGTTGTCGGTGATCTTGTCAATCTGGCCCTGCACATCCTCGAACCGCGACACGAACTGCGCCATTGGCGCGGCCTTTCCCGTCAACCATTCCCACCAGGACCGTTCGCGACGCACATCCAGTTCGGAAACCGAGAAGCCGCGGATCGTGGAAACGATATCGCGCAGGCTGTCACCAGCGGGTCCCACATCCTTGTTCTGGACATCCTGAAGCATCGATTGCGAGATTTCCTGCAACTCAGCCTGGGCGGCAGAGCCAAACATCACGATCGACTGGGTCGATGTCATATCAAGCTCGGTGATCCGCTTTTCGATCTCGGCCGCGACGGGACCTTGCGCTTCTTCGTAGGGCACGATCTCGGCGCCGGGCTCGGTCAGCGTATGGCCTGCGACTTCTTCCACGATTGTCCCTGCTTCCGCGGCTTTCTCGCGGATGGTCTGGCTTGTCATCGGTTGATCTCCCTCGTTACTCGGCGCGTACGCCTTCGCGTTCCAGCCGCTCGCGCAGCACATCGATTTCGACCGTCAGGTCGGATTTGTCGTCTAGAAGCATTTTCGCGGTTCGCGCGGCAAAGCTCTTTTCAAGGTCGTCGAGCAAAGTCTCAAAGTCCTTTCGCGCGGCGGGGTCGGCCCCGCGAGAATAGAGTTCGGCAAACTTCTGGGACGCATCGCGGGCGCCCTGGAGATACACGCCCAGGTACTTGCGGGCGCCTGTTAGGTCCCGGGGGTCATCCTCGACCGTGCGCGCCATATCTTGCGCCGTGGCTGCAAAGCGGGCCACGCGATCATTCAAATGCCTGTCGCCCAGCTTCGCGATCGCCGTGCGCATATCCTCAAGGTGCTGTTCAGCTTCATCAACCACGCGCGCGACTCTGTCGGACTGGAACAGATCGATTTCATCTGTCGTTTTGTCGGTCATCGGGTCAGGCCCAAAGGCGAATGCGTGTAACACTGCGCCGAGGAGCCCGAAAATCACCGGTGCCAGCACGCCACCGTCGGTCGAGATACCTGCAAGCGCCAGCCCGCCGCCTATTAAGGCCGACCCAAAGAGCTTTCGCGGGATCGCCGGCCGCCGCGCGACCTTGCGCGCGTTATAGGCGTCTTCGGCTCGAAGACCTTCTCTGGTCAGCCAAGCGGCCAGCATCATAAGCGCAAAACCCGCCAGATGCAGTGCCAGTCCTACGGGGTCCTGTCCGAAGGCAGACACCGCGATCAGGAACGGGGCCACAAACAAGAGGTTCACACGCGCGCCCATCCGCGCGGGCACGCGGCCCTTCAGAGCGCCGCCTTCGCTTTCACCCGATGCGCCGGGGCTGAATTTCCCGCCAAAGCGCTGCGCCATCAGTCGCCGCCTGCGAAGCTGACATAGACGATCAAACCCAGAAGCAGGGTATAGGCGATCACTTGAACGCTGTTGCCGGGAGCAGCAGGTTGGGTCCCGCCGCGCGCAACGGTTTGGCGCAACACGGTCGCGACCACGGTGACCGTCGCAACCAGTGCCGCGACAATTATTACGGCCAATACAAGCCTTTGCATGGTTCCCCGCCTTTCGGTTCCTCACCCTCAAATATATGGCATTGGCAGGCCGGTTGCTACAGTCGGACGATGGTCTCGAAAATGCACGGTCGTCCCAACTAAAAATATGGAAATTATACCCTTTTTGTTCGTGGGGGTCGAGGTTTTCGGGTTTTTCCCACCTTCTTCTGGCTTCCGTCCGGGCGCTGAAGCCCCAATTGGTCGGCGACGATGCGCGGACGGACTTCTTCCACGGCGCCGGATGCAAGGTCGCCCAAGCGGAAAGGACCATAGCTGATCCGGATCAGACGATTCACGGTTAGCCCAACCGTTTCCATCGCGCGCCGGATCTCACGGTTTTTGCCTTCGCGAAGCGATACGGTCACCCAGGCGTTGGCACCTTGCTGGCGGTCAAGTATAACAGTCATAGGCTGAAACCGCTCCCCCTCGATCGTCAGACCCTTTCGAAGGGGTGCAAAGGTTTCGTCGTCCGGCGTCCCCTTTAGCCGAACGCGGTACTTCCGTAGCCAGCCTGTCGAAGGAAGCTCAAGCTTGCGTTTGACGCTGCCGTCGTTTGTAAGAAGCAAAAGGCCCTCGGAATTCAGATCAAGTCGCCCCACGGTGACGACACGCGGCATATCCGTGGGCAAATCGTCGAAGATCGTGCGACGGCCTTTCTCGTCCTTGGTCGTCGTCACCAATCCCTGCGGCTTGTTATAGAGCCAGAGCCTGGCTGGGTCAGGCTCGGCGAGCGGTTGACCATCGACCGTGATCTTGTCCCTGTCTGTAACGTTCAGGGCAGGGCTTCCAATCGTCTTGCCGTTCACGGCGACCCGGCCGTTGCTGATCATGCGCTCTGCGTCGCGCCGGGAGGCCAGACCAGCGCGAGCCAAGACCTTGGCGATGCGGTTACCGGGGTGGGTTTGTTTCGACATAGCCTGCCTTAACTTGCGGGCACGACGTTGGAAAGCGGTGCTTGCGGGGCAGGGTGCTGTTTGCCAGAACTGGGCCGTTGGCACAGCCAGGCGGAACGGTGATGTTTCACTCCCATATGGACGCAGCCTTGGACGAGGCGCGAGCGGCCGCATCCCGCGGCGAGGTACCCGTTGGGGCGGTCATTGCAGACGCAGATGGCGAGGTGCTTGCCAGAGCAGGCAATCGTGTTTTGGAGTTAAAGGACCCCACCGCACATGCCGAGATGCTGGTGCTTCGCGCAGCGTGCGCTCAAGTCGGGTCGGAGCGCCTACCGGGGACCGTGCTTTATGTCACGCTCGAGCCTTGCGCGATGTGTGCGGCAGCCATCGCGGCGGCGCGCGTGGGGCGGCTCGTCTACGGCGCGCCAGATCCAAAATCCGGCGGCGTCGCGCATGGCGCGCGGGTGTTCCAGCACCCCCAAACGCACCACAAGCCAGAGGTCATCGACGGTGTCGGTGCTGACGCGGCCTCGGCGCTTTTGCGCGATTTCTTTACCGAACGGCGGGGTTCACGACGAATTGGGCGGCCTTAGGGCCGCCCGGCACTCGTCACACGAAAAGGTTCTGATCAAATCAGTTCCGATCAAAGCTTCGTACGTTCAACCGTTCACCCCGCATTCCGCAGGGCGAGGCCAGAGCAAATTGTTCGAGGGAATGGCCGGCGCCCCATGAAAAACGCAAACCATTGGCGGCCGCCAACTGCCGATTTCCCCCAGACAACCGGCGGGCCGACCATGGCCGGGACGCATCACAAGTCGTTAACGGTCGTGCAAAGCTTTTGTGACGGCGCCGGAGCCTACATGAACCCCAGTTCGAGCCGCGCCTCATCGGACATCATATCCATGCCCCAGGGCGGTTCCCATGTGATCTCGACATTAACTGTCTTCACGCCGGGAAGCGGTTCGATCGCCTCTGCCAGCCACCCGGGCATCTCGCCCGCGACCGGGCAACCCGGTGCGGTCAGCGTCATCACCACGCCCACATCGCCTTCGTCCGCGATGTCGATCGTGTAGACCAGGCCAAGATCGTAGATGTTGACCGGAATCTCGGGATCGAACACGGTTCTGCAAGCCTCAACCACCGTGTCATACAAAGGATGGTCGGTCGACGACGGCCGGATTAACGGCGCGCCTTCCATTTGCGAAGAGTGTTCGGCAGTCATGTCTCACCCGAGAAAGCAGGTTCGTTGACCGATTACATAAGGATTTGGGCGCGCGGCGTCCAGTACGGCCCGTTCCGGACGGGCAGGTGGTCCTTTTAGGGTTTGCGTGGCTCAGGATGTTGACCGGGCTGCGCGGGAATCGGAGCGGTGCATTTCTTTTTGGGAATCGCCGTATCCTCGCTCAGACTGGATCGGGTTTTACCGGGAACCACGCATGGCAAACAGCGCACAAAAAGCATACTGGACATCCCCATCCGGGAACGAATGGGCAGAGATGGCCGAACGGATTGACGCTGCGCACGCAAACGTCACCCGCGAACTTGTGCGGCGGTCCCGGGTTCTGCCAAACCAGTTGGTTCTAGACGTTGGATGCGGCGCAGGGACAAGCGTGCGCGCGTTCCTTGGCGCTGGCGCGCGGGTGACAGGCCTTGATCTGTCACCCCGGCTATTGGCGCACGCCCAGGCGTCGCTTCCCGAAGGTGCCTTCGCCACATTTCTTGAGGCTGACGCGCAGGATCACCCCTTTGATCCCGAAACGTATGATCGTATCGTCTCGCAATTCGGGGTGATGTTTTTTGAGGAGCCCGTCGCCGCCTTCGCTAATCTTCGGAAGGCGACGAAAACCGGGGGTCGGTTATGCTTTGCGGCCTGGGCCTCTGCAGAGGAAAACCCTTGGTTCCACATTCCGAAAGCGGCGGCCGATGCCGAGCTCGGGATGATAGAGGTCGACCCGAACGCGCCAAGCCCGACCGCGTTTCGCGACATTGGCCGCGTCGAAAATTTGCTACGCGCGGCAGGATGGGAGGACGTGCAGGGCACGGTGGTTGACCTCGACATCACGCCGCCTGGTCGTCTGGCCGAAGCCGCCGATCAAGCGACGCGCCTTGGACTCGCCTCTCGGATCATCCGGGCAACGGGGGCAGGCGAAGACAAAAGGATGCGCATTGTCGCTCGGATCGTGGATGATCTGGCGTCCTATGAAACGGCTGATGGAATGCAGGTGCCTGGGCGGTTCAACTTCTTCGAAGCCGTCTCATCCTAGGTGCAAAGCCGTTTGCGGGCGGTCCCGATTCCCCCTAGACAGCGCCGCCATGACCGAATGCTTTGCCTTCTCGCTTACCGAAACTGATGGTGCGGCACGCACTGGCGTGATCAAAACGCCCAGGGGCGAGATCCGGACCCCCGCATTTATGCCCGTGGGCACGGCGGCAACCGTCAAGGCAATGCTGCCGGAAAGCGTGCGCGAAACAGGGGCCGATGTCCTTCTGGGCAATACCTATCATCTTATGCTGCGCCCGGGGGCCGAGCGTGTCGCGCGGCTCGGCGGACTTCATAAGTTCATGAACTGGGATAGGCCGATCCTAACCGATTCCGGCGGCTTTCAAGTGATGAGCCTGTCCGAACTGAGGAAGCTTACGGAAGACGGCGTGACCTTCCGCAGCCACATCGACGGTTCGCGACATGAATTGACACCTGAACGGTCGATGGAAATTCAACGCCTACTTGGCTCTGACATTGTGATGGCTTTCGACGAATGTCCGTCTCTTCCTGCGGACCGCGCCCGCATAGAGGAAAGCATGCGGCTGTCGATGCGCTGGGCGGAGCGATCGCGCGACGCGTTTGGAGATCGGCCCGGGCACGCGCTGTTTGGTATTCAGCAGGGCGGGCTGGAGCAGGACCTGCGCGGTGAAAGCGCCGAAGCGTTGCGCGCAATCGGCTTTGACGGCTACGCGGTGGGCGGGCTCGCCGTCGGTGAAGGACAAGACGCGATGTTTGCCTGTCTCGATTATGCGCCCGACATGCTGCCCGCTGACAAACCCCGCTACCTGATGGGGGTCGGCAAGCCTGACGACATCGTCGGGGCTGTGAAGCGGGGAATCGATATGATGGATTGCGTGCTGCCGTCGCGTTCTGGCCGCACGGGTCAGGCGTTTACAAGGCGCGGAGTTGTGAACATCAAGAACGCGCGCCACGCAGATGATCCGCGTTCTTTGGACGAAGATTGTAGCTGCCCAGCCTGCCGCGGATACTCCCGCGCATACCTGCATCACGTTTTTCGCTCAAACGAGATTATCGCGTCGATGCTTTTGACGTGGCATAACCTGCATTACTACCAAGACCTTATGGCGGGGATGCGCGATGCAATCGCCGTAGGGCGGTTTGCGGAATGGGAACGCCGGTTCCACGCAGACCGGGCCCAAGGTGACATCGCGCCCCTTTGATGGATCGAAGTTTTCCTTAAATCGCCCGCCCAGGGCTCCCTGTTTGCTTGCTCTCATCGGCCGCAGCGGTCAGAGTGCGCGCAAGCGTGAAAAGCGCGCAGTTGATCGGGGCGTAACAGACCCCATGTAGCATAGTCGTGATGGGGATGACCGTGGCTGCCGGTAGGGGCCGGTGTCATCCTGCCAATAACAAGGAAACCCTATGACCGAGCAAACCCTACAAAGCTATCCGGTGCTGCCCCTGAGGGACATTGTGGTGTTCCCGCACATGATCGTGCCCTTGTTTGTGGGACGCGAAAAATCGGTGCGCGCACTGGAAGCGGTGATGGCAGACGACAAGCAGATTCTTTTGTCGAGCCAGATTGATCCCGCTGTGGACGAACCGACCGCCGACGGAATTTATGAAACCGGCGTTCTGGCTAATGTCCTTCAACTTCTTAAGCTTCCCGACGGCACGGTAAAGGTCCTGGTCGAGGGGCGTGCGCGCGTCCGGATCGAAGAATTCGTCGAAAATGACCGCTTCTTCGAAGCGACCGCGGTTGAACTTGAAGAAACCGAAGGCGACGCCGACACGATCGAGGCCCTCGTGCGCTCGGTCGGCGAAGAGTTTTCGCGCTATGCCAAGGTAAAGAAGAACATCCCCGAAGAGGCGCTTGTCGCTGTCAGCGAGACCCGCGAAGCCGACAAGCTTGCGGATCTTGTGGCCGGACATTTGGGCGTCGAGGTTGCCCAGAAGCAAGAGCTCTTGGAAACGCTGTCGGTCGCTGAGCGGATGGAAAAGGTCTATGGTCTGATGCAGGGCGAGATGAGCGTCCTGTCGGTCGAGAAAAAGATCAAGACACGCGTGAAGTCGCAGATGGAGCGGACACAGCGCGAGTATTACCTCAATGAACAGATGAAAGCGATCCAGCGCGAGCTGGGCGACGGCGAGGACGGCTCCAACGAAATCGCCGAGCTTGAGGAGAAGATCGAAGAAACCAAGCTGTCGAAAGAGGCGCGCGAAAAGGCCGATGCCGAGGTCAAGAAGCTCAAGAACATGAGCCCGATGAGCGCCGAGGCCACCGTGGTCCGCAATTACCTCGATTGGATTCTTTCCATTCCCTGGGGCGTAAAATCCCGCGTGAAGAAGGACCTTGGCCGAGCAGAAAAGATCCTTGATGACGACCACTATGGCCTTGAGAAGGTCAAAGAGCGGATTGTCGAGTATCTAGCGGTGCAACAGCGCTCGAAGAAGCTGAAGGGCCCGATCCTGTGTCTCGTGGGCCCTCCGGGCGTCGGGAAGACATCGCTTGGCAAATCGGTCGCGAAAGCTACGGGGCGCGAGTTTATTCGCATCTCGCTGGGTGGCGTGCGCGATGAAAGCGAAATCCGGGGCCACCGTCGGACCTACATCGGCTCGATGCCTGGCAAGATCATCCAGGCGCTAAAGAAGGCGAAGACGACCAACCCGCTTATCCTGCTCGATGAGATCGACAAGATGGGGCAGGATTTCCGGGGCGACCCAGCGTCCGCGATGCTGGAGGTTCTGGACCCTGAGCAAAACGGAACCTTCGTCGATCACTACCTTGAGGTCGAATACGATCTGTCGAACGTGATGTTCCTGACGACGGCGAACTCTTACAACATGCCGGGCCCGCTTCTGGACCGGATGGAGATCATCCCGCTTGCAGGCTACACCGAAGACGAAAAGCGCGAGATCGCCAAGCAGCACCTGATTTCGAAGCAGGTGAAGAACCACGGGCTTAAATCGTCCGAATTCGAGCTGGCCGACGAGGGTCTGACCGACATGATCCGCTACTACACCCGTGAAGCGGGCGTGCGGAACTTGGAGCGTGAGATCGCGAAACTGGCGCGGAAAGCGGTAACCAAGATTGTCCGCAAGGAAACCGAGAAGGTGGTGGTTACACCGGCGGAGCTTGAAGAGTTCCTGGGTGTGCGGAAGTTCCGCTATGGCCTTGCTGAGCAAGAGGATCAGGTCGGTGTCGTGACGGGCTTGGCCTACACGTCTGTCGGGGGCGATCTTTTGCAGATCGAGGCCCTGCGTCTACCAGGTAAAGGCCGGATGAAGACAACAGGCAAGCTAGGCGATGTGATGAAGGAATCCATTGATGCAGCGTCAAGCTATGTCCGGTCGATTGCGCCGCAGATCGGGGTCAAGCCGCCGAAATTCGACACACTTGATATCCACGTCCACGTGCCCGATGGCGCAACACCCAAAGATGGGCCGTCGGCGGGTCTGGCGATGGTCACATCCATTGTGTCTGTCCTGACGGGTATCCCGGTGAAGAAGGACATCGCGATGACGGGCGAGGTCAGCCTGCGCGGCAATGCCATGCCGATTGGGGGCCTGAAGGAAAAACTGCTTGCTGCGCTTCGGGGCGGGATCAAGACCGTTCTAATCCCGGAAGAGAATGCCAAGGACCTTCCCGAGATACCTGACAATGTGAAGAACGGGCTGAAAATTATCCCGGTGGAGCACGTTTCGGATGTTTTGAAGTTGGCGCTTACCGACACGCCCGAGCCCATCGAATGGGACGAGGCGGCGGAAGAGGCAGCCGCAGCGGCCCGTGCGGCGGAAGCGGCCAAGATGGGGCAAGGCGCAGTCGCGCATTAAGCTCTCTCTGCACGATCCTTGCAAAACGGCGTCTTCGGGCGCCGTTTTCGCTTTTGAGTGCTAGGTGACTGCTCCGCAGCCCACTCTTCGGTGAGAAGCCGCGGACCTTGGCCTAGAGCCCTTCGTGGAACTCTTCGACAAGCGCGGCGACAACATCGCGCAACCCGCTTTGGGTGTCGGGCGCGGCCGACATCACGGCACGCTGGCGGTCGGCGCTGTTGCCCTCTTGGATCATGCGCTGAACACGGGCCACCTCGTCGGTGGATTTCAGCGTATTTGTGTCCTCTTCGATCAACCCGATCCATTCCTCGGCCACGTCGCGAAACGGGATGATCTCGCGCGCGCCGAAATCGATCATCCCCTCGGACGTCCCATAGCGCTGGGCGCGCCAACGGTTTTCGCCCACAAGGAAGCTGTCATAGATCCGCCATCGCTGGTTCTTCCGCGCCAGCCGCCACAGCATCCGCATGGTCGCCTGGGTCAGGGCCGCCAGTGTCAGCGTGTCCTCAATCCGGGGCGTGACATCGCAAATCCGGGATTCGAGCGTGGGGAAACGCGACGATGGCCGCAGGTCCCACCAGATCTTTGACGTATCCTCGATAACGCCCATGTGGATCAGCGCGCCGGTCGCCCGTTCATACTCTCCCCAGCTTGCGACCCTTGGCGGCAAGCCGGTACGCGGCAGGTTGTCAAAAATTGTCAGGCGGTAAGACGACAGCCCGGTGTCCTGTCCCTGCCAATATGGGGACGAGCAGCTTAGCGCCAGTAGGTGCGGTAGAAAGTAGGTGAACTGGTTCATCAGATCGACGCGCATGTCGTTGTCCGGGATGCCAACATGAACATGCATGCCCGAGATCAGCATCCGTTGCGCAACACCGGCAAGGTCCTTTGAAAGGATGTTGTATCGCGCTTTGTCGGTGTGGTGCTGTTCGCGCCAGTTTGCGAAAGGGTGACAAGACACTGCAATCGGCGCCAAACCATGATTTTTTGCATGTTTTGAAACACATGCACGGAGCTTTTTAAGCTCCTCCCGTGCCTCGGCGATGGTTTTGCACACTTTGGTGCCGATCTCGACTTGGCATTTCAGGAATTCGGGGCTCACCTGCCCTTCGAAATCTGCGGTGCATTCCTCGATCAACCCGTCGGGCGCCTCGGCCAGCGCCTTCGTGTCAGGGTCGACCAAAAGGTACTCCTCTTCGATCCCGATCGTGAATTCAGGCTCGGGCAACATCCACCTCTTTCTGTCCCGTCTTAGTCTGAACAACCCCACACCCAGTTGGCAAGCCGCTCTTCGCCACAGTGGATTTCTGCGCATTTTGCTTGGCGAACCAAGTGCTTATGTCGCGTTTCGACGAACGCGGGGGCCCAGCAAGAAAGAAGCCGCGAGGACCGCAGACGATTTCAAGAGCTTCTTTTTGGGGGCTGCCCTACAAAGTGTGGAACTTCTCGCGAAAACGTGATAATCGTTAACAAGGCATTTAGCGTTGTTGGGTTTTGGGGGATTAGATGAAAGTACTTTTAACCGCTATGGCATTGGCGGGACTGGCTGGCGTAGCCAACGCTGCAACTGTCAGCTTTGCAACCAGCCGGGGCTGGAACCAAGGTGTGAACACATACACAGGCGACGGGTACACGGTGAACGTGAACGCGGCGCGGCATAATTCAAGCACCGGCGAAATCATAAGTTACGATGCGTATACGGCCAGTTGGAGCGGAAGTTACGGTGGGGCTGGGGCCTGTTCGTATCCTGATCCGGTCGATCCCTACCGACTGGACGACAAGACCTCCGTCGGTTCGAACAGCACGGCGTACTGTGACGAAAGCCATCAGATCGATGGCTACTATTACGATGAGATCCTAGAGCTTGATTGGGTGGACACGACGGTTTCTCTGAAACAACTCGTCTTTTCTTACGTCAATCAGCACGATTACTACGATGACTTCGACCTTGCCCTCTATTCGGGCGACGGCGTCGAGTTCTATCAGCAATCTATCGACATCAAAAGCAACGGTGTCGAAAAGTACTGCAACAATAGCTACGATCTTTGCGTCTACTCAGTCGACGTATCGAGCTACAATCTGATCGGGTCGGTCATAGGTGTCGGGGCTTCAGATAAGAAAGCGGCCTTCAAGCTGAAGAAAGTGAAGTTCCATGAGGTAGAAGTGATCCCGCTGCCCGCAGCCGGGTTCTTGCTTCTTGGCGGGCTTGGCGGTCTGCTTGCGCTTCGCCGCAGAAAACCAAGAGCTTAGGCGCGGGTGCATCGCGCAATAGAAGGGCGGTCACAGACCGCCCTTTTCCATTTCTAGATCAAGCCGAAACTACGTCCTCTTGGCCGTCGCCGCGTCATTCCATCACTGGAATGCTGAACTCGCCGCCTTCCTTGATGCCAGAGGGCCAACGCGCCGTAATGGTCTTGGTCCGCGTATAGAATTTGAACGCATCCGGACCGTGCTGGTTTAGGTCGCCGAAGGCCGATTTCTTCCAGCCCCCGAATGTATGGTAGGCCAGCGGTACCGGGATCGGCACATTGACGCCAACCATCCCAATATTGATCCGATTGGCGAAATCGCGCGCCGTGTCGCCGTCGCGAGTGAAGATTGCGGTGCCATTCCCGTACTCGTGGTCCATCGCGTGTGCGAGCGCGTCTTCATAGGATTTCGCACGGACGGTCGACAGGACCGGGCCAAAGATCTCCTGCGTGTAGATATCCATATCCCGCGTCACACGGTCAAATAGATGGGGACCTACGAAGAACCCGTCTTCGTAGCCTTGAAGACTGAAATCGCGGCCATCAACGACCAGTTCGGCGCCTTGGTCAATGCCGGACTGAACAAGACCAAGGACTTTTTCTTTCGCGGCACCCGTTACAAGCGGCCCGTAATCGACGTCCGTACCGGCTGTGTAAGGCCCAACCTTCAGTTTCTCGATCCTGGGTACCAGTTTCTCGATCAACCGATCCGCTGTTTCATCGCCCACCGGAACGGCAACCGATATTGCCATGCAACGCTCACCCGCTGCCCCATAGCCAGCACCCACCAATGCATCGGCTGCCTGGTCCATGTCGGCGTCCGGCATGACAATCATGTGGTTCTTCGCACCACCAAAGCACTGAACCCGTTTGCTGTTAGCACAGCCGCGCGCGTAGATGTACTCCGCAATGGGTGTCGACCCCACGAACCCCACGCCCTGAATCACCGGATTGTCTAGGATCGCGTCGACCGCTTCCTTGTCGCCGTTGATAACCTGCAGGACGCCATCAGGAAGCCCAGCTTCCTGCATCAGCTCGGCAAGCATGATCGGGACGGACGGATCGCGTTCGGATGGTTTGAGAATAAACGCATTGCCGCATGCAATGGCTGGAGCGAACTTCCACATTGGGATCATGGCAGGAAAGTTGAAGGGTGTTATGCCCGCGACTACCCCCAATGGCTGACGCATTGAATACATGTCGATGCCAGGTCCGGCGCTGTCGGTGTATTCGCCTTTCAATAGATGCGGCGCGCCGATGCAGAATTCGGCGACTTCCAGTCCGCGCTGCACGTCTCCCGCCGCATCCGGCAGCGTCTTGCCGTGTTCGCGGCTGAGCGCTTCGGCAAGCTTTTCCATGTCACGGTTCAACAGTTGCACGAACTTCATCAGAACCCGTGCGCGGCGCTGGGGGTTCGTCGCTCCCCAGGCCGGTTGTGCCCGTGCCGCCGAGGCTACAGCCGCGTCAAGTTCGGCCTTTGAGGCAAGCGGGACCTTGGCCTGGACCTCGCCCGTCGCCGGATTGAAGACATCGGCAAACCGTCCTGACGTTCCGGCGATACGCTTGCCGTCGATAAAGTGCGAAAGCTCGTCCATGGCTCATCTCCTGTAGTCCGCGCGGACCCTACTCGCGCAAGAAGGTGGGGAAAAGCCACAAAACCGCAGCGTGCGGCTGCGTTCGCGCAAAACTTCAGATCGCGCCAAAGCTTGACATGCCGGGGGAGCCTGCGCCACGCTCACTGAACTGTTACCAATACCCTTTCGCCTTTTGTCTGGGGCATCGGAAAAGGGCGAGAGGCAAATAATTTTTTGGATGTGGCGCAGCATCTTGCGGACGGCTGTCTTCCCAGCGTTTCGCAAGAAGTTTTTCATAGGGAGGACGCGGCATGACTGTGGCAAAAATCCTGAGATCCAAGGGATCTGGCGACGTTCAAACCATCGCATCCGATAAATCGGTCGCCGACGCGGCGGCGATTCTAAGCGAAAGACGGATCGGCTCGCTTGTTGTTTCCGACGACGCATCAAAGGCCCTGGGTATTCTGTCCGAACGTGACATCGTTCGCGAGGTGGGCCGACGGGGGCCGGGATGCCTGTCCGAGAAGGTAGCGGACATGATGACGCGGGAACTTGTCACCTGCACCATCGAGGAAAAAGCCGACGAAGTGTTGGCCAAGATGACCAAGGGGCGTTTCCGCCACATGCCCGTCGTCGAGGACGGAAAAATGGTGGGCCTGATCACACTGGGCGATGTTGTGAAGTACCGGCTGGAAGAAGTGAAGATGGAGAAGGACGCCCTTGAAGGCATGATCATGGGGTACTGATCTCTTGCCATAAGGGTTTGTTTTTCCTAAGCCGATCCTGATTGCAAGTGGCTGGTGCTGGAGGATGGCAGCGATGCGGATCGGGCTTTACCCGGGGACGTTCGACCCGGTTACGCTGGGACATATCGACATCATCGAGCGTGCGACAGTGCTGGTGGACAGGCTGGTCATCGGCGTCGCGATCAACCGCGACAAAGGCCCGCTGTTTCCGTTGGAAGAGCGGGTCCAGATGATCGAAGCCGAATGCGCTGCGATCGCGCGCGACAAGGGCGTCGAAATTGTGGCCCATCCGTTCGAAAACCTGCTGATCGACTGTGCACGCGATGTGGGCGCGCAAGTCATTGTCCGAGGTCTGCGCGCCGTTGCCGATTTCGAGTATGAATTTCAGATGGTCGGCATGAACCGACGTCTCGACGACGACATCGAAACAGTGTTTCTGATGGCCGAGGCCGAACATCAGGCGATTGCGTCAAAGCTGGTGAAGGAAATCGCGCGGCTTGGCGGCGACGTTTCAAAATTCGTCACACCTTTGGTGGGCGCGGCCCTGGCTCGCCGCTATCCGCGCGGCTGATTGGGCGTCAGACGTAATCGGGCGGGCCACTTGGCCCGCCCGCAGGGTGGTGTCGCGTCGGTTTTCACGTATCCAGGACCTACCAACTTCAACGCGATGATCCGTGTCGTTGGCCCGAATGCGCGATCTGGTACAGTGTCAGACGCCGTAGACTGCCCGGCGGGCGATGTCTCGCAGGTCTTTGCCTTCAAGACCAAGATCCGACACGGTCGATTGTGGCATTCGGCTCAATGCCGATAGGGTGCGGCTGTAATCTGACCGCTTGCGTGCGGCCGTACGGATGTCGTTGAAGAAGCTCATTTCATGCTCTCCTATTCAGTGTCAGGTGATGTGGCGCGGGATTGCATCCCGTGCCGTGTGTGTTAGCGTCCGTAGACGGCCGAGCGGGCGATCTGGCGTGCATCGCTGGGGCTGATGCCCAGGTCGTTGGCTTCGCGTGTGCTCATGCCTTCGATTTCGTCCACGATCTTGCGGTACTCGGCGTAGCGGCCGGCCGCGGTTTTTAGGCGATTTGCGAGACCGATCATGTGCGTGTCTCCGTCTTTCTGTAATGGTGGTCTTCCAGAGGCCGACCATCGGCCTCGTGGTACTATTTGCGCCTTTGATAGCGCTAAACCAGACCCGAAAACGGAAGACCCGCCATGCAAATTCTGCAACGCAGAAAGATTAAATGGAAAAGGGCGCCATCCCAATGGCGCCCTTCCCCAAAAGCCAAGTGCTGATCTGCAGCTAGATAAGCTTCGCCATGGCAACGGCCGTATCCGCCATCCGGTTCGAAAAACCCCACTCATTGTCATACCAGGTTAGGATACGGCACATGTTTCCTTCCAGAACCTTGGTCTGGTCGGTGTGGAAGATCGACGAATGCGGATCGTGGTTGAAATCCATGCTCACAAGCTTTTCGTCCGTGAAGCCCAGGATCCCGGTCAGCTGATTTCCCGCTGCATTACGGATCGCGTCGTTGATTTCGTCGACGTTGGTGTCGCGCTTTGCCTCGAAGTGGAAATCGACGACCGAAACGTTCGGCGTCGGAACGCGGATCGCGACGCCGTCCAGCTTTCCGTTCAACTCGGGCAGGACAAGGCCCACGGCCTTTGCGGCTCCGGTTGACGTTGGGATCATGCTCATCGCAGCTGCGCGTCCCCGGTAAAGGTCCTTGTGCATCGTATCCAGCGTCGGCTGATCGCCGGTATAGCTGTGGATCGTGGTCATGAACCCTTTTTTGATCCCGATGGTATCGTTCAGGACCTTCACAACGGGCGCCAGGCAGTTGGTTGTGCAGGACGCGTTCGACACGACGGTGTCGTCGCTGGTCAGAGTATCGTGATTGACGCCGTAGACGATGGTCTTGTCGGCGCCGGCCGATGGGGCCGACACAAGAACGCGGCTTGCGCCGTTCTCGAGGTGAATTGCAGCCTTCTCGCGGGCCGTGAATATGCCCGTGCACTCCATTACGATGTCGACATGGCTCCACGGCAGGTCGGCGGGATTGCGGATCGCCGAAACCTCGATTGGGCCTGTCCCGACGTCGATCGTGCTCTCGGTGGTGGTGACCTTGGCCGGAAAGCGGCCATGTACACTGTCGTAACGCAGAAGATGGGCATTGGTCTCGACAGGGCCCAGATCGTTGATTGCGACCACCTCGATATCGGTGCGGCCCGATTCAACAATACCGCGCAGCACATTGCGCCCAATCCGTCCGAATCCGTTGATGGCAACCTTGACCGTCATGTCTTGCTCCTTGGATACTCGGTTTGCGGGTTAGGAACAGGGTTCGCCGTCAAAGGTCAACCCGAAATGTTAGCGCCAGAAGGCCATCCAGTTCACGAGATCGGCAAACTTCCGGGCTGTGAACAACGCGGCGCCATCAACCGTCAGAAAAACAACGGCCAAAGTCCCGACGATTAGCGCAAAGACAACCCATCCAGCCCGGTTACTCACGGTGCGCCCAGCCTTTGCGACAATGTCGCAGCAGCGTCGCAAACGCGGGCCGCCATTTCGTTGATGCGGTCTGGCGAAACACGCGCCGTTGGCCCGGAAATCGACAGGCCCGCGACAGCAACCCCGGTTGCGTTGAAGACGGGTGACGCTACACAGCGCATACCGTCGTTGCGCTCTTCATCATCGATTGCATAGCCTCTTTGCCGGATTGTCCGAAGATCGGCAAGAAGCGCGTCGCGGTCTGTCAGCGTACATTTGGTGAAACGTTCAAGGCCGGTGTCGATAACGGCGTCGATCTGGGCGGGGTCGCGTTGCGCCAAAAGCGCCTTGCCGATGCCCGAGGCGTGAAGGGGCGATTGCGTGCCGGGCGGGAAAAACGCACGGATCGAGGCATGGGTTTCCACCTGACTGACAAACAGGACCCGCGCGCCGTTTTCGACGCCGAGGTTTGCTGTTTCACCGGTGGCCTGCATCAAGGCCTGCATAACAGGCCGAGCCCGGTCCACAAGATTTGTCCGGCGAAGAAATGCCGATCCGATGCGAAACGCGCCCGCACCGATGTGCCACTTTTGGGTGGCGGGCTCGAGTTCCGCAACGCCGTGTTGTTCCAAGGTGGTCAGGACACGGTACACGGTCGCTGGCGACTGATCGAGTGTGCTGGCAAGTTCAGTCAGCGAAAGGCCACCGGCCTGGCCGAGCGTTTCAAGGATTGTGAGCGCGCGATCAAGGGACTGGATGGTGTTTTGTTCGGTCTTGTCGTGAAAAGCGCGGGGTCGCCCGCGTTGCCGTCGTTCTGGCATGTCGTGTCATTCCTTCTGCCCAGACCCCTGAAACATGCTTTCCGAAATATATTTTCCCAACGTGAAAAAATCAAGCCATTGATAATAAACATATAATACTTTTTTTCGATAGTAGAAAAAGTATTTCAAAAAAATTGTTTTTCGTGGCTCGGGCGGCTATTCAAGCATGCGACCCAAAGGAGATCGCATCGATGACGCATCAGAATCCTGTTTTCATCCCCGGCCCGACGAACATGCCTGAGGTTTTACGCAAAGCTGTTGATATGCCAACGCTGGACCATCGCTCGGCGGCGTTCGCCGACATCCTTCACCCGGCAATTGCGGGCGTGAAGTCGGTGCTGAAAACCGAAGCAGGTGCCGTCTTCATCCTGCCCGCGTCAGGCACCGGCGGGTGGGAAAGCGCGATTTCGAACACGCTTTCGCCGGGGGATGCCGTGCTTGCGGGGCGCAACGGAATGTTCTCGCACCGTTGGATCGACATGTGCACGCGGTTTGGGCTGGACGTCGAAATCATCGAAACGCCTTGGGGCGACGGCTTACCGGCTGATCGCTATGGCGCTGCGCTGGCAGCGGACAAAGACCACCGGATCAAAGCGGTGCTGGCCACGCACAACGAAACTGCGACCGGCGTCGTGTCAGACATCGCAGAGATCCGTGCGGCCATGGACGCGGCCGGCCATCCCGCGCTTCTTCTGGTCGACGGTGTCAGTTCGATCGGGTCAATGGATTTCCAGATGGATGCCTGGGGTGTCGATATTGCAGTGACCGGATCCCAGAAGGGCTTCATGCTGCCTGCGGGTCTTGCGATCCTTGGTGTTTCGCCAAAGGCGCGCGCTGCAATGGACACCGCGCGCCTGCCGCGCACCTTCTTCGATCTTCGGGACATGGAGGCGGCTTACGCCAAGTCTGGCTATCCGTACACGCCCGCCGTCGGCCTTATGAATGGGCTGAAACTGTCCTGCGAGATGCTACTGGAAGAAGGTCTCGACAACGTCTTTGCCCGCCACAAACGTATCGCCGACGGTGTGCGCGCCGCCGTAGGGGCGTGGGGACTTCGCGTCTGCGCCAACCGGCCCGAGTGGCAATCAAACAGCGTCACTGCAATCCGCACGCCCAAAGGATTCGACGCAACCCGGATCGTAAACCATGCGGCCGAGGCGTATGATGTCGCCTTTGGCGTCGGTTTGGGCGATGTCGCTGGAAAGGTGTTCCGGATCGGCCATTTGGGGATGCTTTCCGAACCCCTTGCGCTATCTGGCATCGCGACGGCCGAAATGGCTTTGGTGGATCTGGGCCTTGATGTCCGCCTCGGCTCCGGCGTGGCGGCGGCGCAAGCCGTGTATCGTGCGGGTGACGCGTTCGCGAAGAAGGAAGCAGCCTGATGAAAGACCTGCCAGACTTAAACATCCCGACCTTTCAGGACGTTCTCGACGCGCACGCGCGGATCGAACCCCACATCCACCGGACACCGGTTCTAACATCGTCTTACTTCAACGACCTTGTGGGCGCCGAGCTGTTCTTTAAGTGCGAAAACTTTCAGAAGGCGGGTGCTTTCAAGGTCCGCGGCGCGTCGAACGCGGTCTTCGGGTTGTCCGACGCGATGGCCGAACGAGGTGTCGCAACCCATTCCTCAGGAAACCACGCGCTATCCTTAAGCTATGCCGCGGGCCGTCGTGGGATTCCCTGCCATGTCGTGATGCCACGCACGGCACCCGAAGCCAAAAAAGCGGCCGTCCGCGGCTATGGCGGCCAGATTACCGAATGCGAACCCTCGACCACATCGCGCGAAGCCGTGTTCGCCGAGGCTCAGGCGCGTACCGGGGCCGAATTCGTGCATCCCTACAACGACCCGCGCGTGATCGCGGGGCAGGGTACATGTTCGCGCGAGTTCATGGAACAGACGGGCGGTGTCGACATTATGGTCGCCCCAATTGGTGGCGGCGGCATGATATCGGGCACGTGCCTGACCCTGTCGAGCATTGCGCCCGAGGTCGACATTATTGCCGCCGAGCCGGAGCAGGCCGACGACGCCTATCGCAGCTTCAAGGCGGGGCACATCATTGCGGATGACGCGCCCCAAACGATTGCAGACGGGCTCAAAGTCCCACTGAAGGACCTGACCTGGCACTTTGTATCGAACCATGTGACCGACATCCTGACCGCCAGCGAAGACGAAATCATCGATGCGATGAAGCTTACCTGGCAGCGCATGAAGATCGTGATGGAGCCGTCCTGCGCGGTTCCGTTGGCGACGATCCTGAAGAACCGCGACCGATTTGCCGGCAAACGTGTCGGCGTGATCATAACCGGCGGCAATGTCGATCTTGACACGCTGCCCTGGCTGAAGTGAACGGAGGACGACATGAACGCCCCCATGAAATTCGAAGACTACGAAGTTGGCTACGACATTCCTGCCGCCATCGGCATGGACGAAAATCAGATCCAGACACCCGCACTTGTGCTGGATCTCGATGCGCTGGAACGCAACATCAAGAAGATGGGCGATTACGCGAAAGCACACGGAATGCGCCACCGGGTGCACGGCAAGATGCACAAATCGGTGGACGTGGCGAAACTGCAGGTGGAACTTGGTGGCGCGGTCGGCGTCTGTTGCCAGAAGGTCAGCGAGGCAGAGGTATTTGCCCGTGGTGGCATCACCGACGTTCTGGTGTCGAACCAGGTGCGTGATCCGGCAAAAATCGATCGTTTGGCAAGAATGCCCCTTTTGGGCGCGCGGACGATCTGCTGCGTCGACGACGTGACGAACGTGGCTGACCTGAGCGACGCAGCGACGCGCCATGGCACGGAGATCGAATGCCTGGTGGAGATCGACTGCGGCGCCGGGCGCTGCGGCGTAACGACGACACCGGCCGTCGTTGAGATTGCGACGGCAATCGATGCTGCATCGGGTCTAAAGTTTGCGGGGCTCCAAGCGTATCAAGGGGCCATGCAGCACATGGACGCCTACGAAGATCGCAAGGCCAAGATCGACATTGCGGTCGCGATGGTGCGCGACGCCGTTGAAGGGCTGAAGGCCGAAGGCCTTTCTTGCGATATCGTGGGTGGCGGCGGTACCGGCAGCTATTATTTCGAAAGTAATTCAGGCGTTTACAATGAACTGCAATGCGGGTCTTATGCCTTCATGGACGCCGATTACGGGCGCATTCTGGATCAGGACGGCAACCGGATCGACCAGGGCGAGTGGGAAAACGCGCTGTTCATCCTGACCTCTGTCATGAGCCACGCAAAGGCCGAAAAGGCCATCGTCGACGCGGGTTTGAAGGCGCAATCGGTGGATTCCGGTTTACCCGTGATCTTCGGCCGGACCGACGTAGAATACGTCAAATGCTCTGACGAACATGGTGTGGTCGCCGACCCAGACGGCAAGCTGAAAATCAATGACAAGCTAAAGCTGGTGCCTGGGCATTGTGATCCGACCTGCAATGTCCATGACTGGTATGTGGGCGTCCGGAACGGGCGGGTGGAATCCCTTTGGCCCGTCTCGGCGCGCGGAAAGGCCTACTGATGGACGGCGCACAAGTGACACATACGCTGACAGTCGTTCCCGAAAGTGCCATTGGCGATCTTGTTGATGCCGACGCAGCCTTTGATGCGGTCGAAGAGGTCTTTGCGGCAATGGCGCGGGGGGATGCCTATAACTTCCCGGTGATCCGCGAAGCCATTGGCCATGCCGATGCCTTGTATGGTTTCAAATCTGGCTTTGACCGGGCAGGGCTGACCCTTGGCCTGAAGTCTGGCGGGTACTGGCCGGGCAATGCCGAACGTGGGCTGACGAACCACCAATCGACCGTGTTCCTGTTTGACGCTGATACCGGCCGTGCAAAGGCCGTCGTTGGCGGCAACCTTCTAACCGCGCTTCGGACGGCGGCGGCGTCGGCTGTGTCGATCAAGCATTTGGCGCGCCAGGACGCAAAAGTCTTGGGCATGGTCGGGGCCGGGCATCAGTCCGCGTTCCAGATGCGGGCTGCCGTCCGCCAGCGGAACTTCGAAAAAGTCATAGGTTGGAACTACCATCCCGAGATGCTGTCGCGCCTTGCCGATACTGCCGCTGAACTTGGGCTGCCGTTTGAGGCAGTGGACCTCGATCGGATGGGCGCCGAATCCGACGCAATCATTACAATAACCTCGTCTTTCGATCCGATCCTGAAAGACGCGCAAATCACCCCCGGCACGCATCTTGCCTGCATGGGGACAGACACTGTCGGCAAGCAAGAGGTTGATGCAGCCCTCATTGCCCGTGCGACTGTGTTTACAGACGAGGTCGCGCAATCGATCTCCCTTGGCGAGGCGCAGCATGCAGTGGCCCAGGGTCTCAAGGCTGAAACCGACATCGCCCAGATTGGCGCGGTGATCGGTGGCACACATCCCGGCCGAACCACACCTGACGAGATCACACTCTTTGACGGCACCGGGGTCGGACTGCAGGATCTCGCGGTGGCCGCCGCGGCGGTAAATGCGGCCCGGGCACGCGGCTTGGCAACGGAGATCCCGTTCTAGTCTTTCATCCTGGCAAAAATACTCTGGCGTCCGGGGCAGCGCCCCGCGCTAGCCTGCGACCACTTCGAAGGCTTGGTCGAACCAGTGCTCTTCGAGGTTCGCACCCGGTCCGATGCGGTCAATGACGGCGAAAAGCCCCGGTGTGTGAAGGGGCGTCAGGACACCGTGCCAGGTCCCACGGTGGTAATTCACAGCTTGGCCCGGCGCGGTTAGAAACGCGCGGGGCGTCCCCGGACGCCTGCCCGTGTCGGGCGCGACGATCACCAGGAACGGATGTTCGGACATCGGAACAAAGCATTGCGACCCCTCGGGATGCCGTTCGACCATTTCAAGGCGATAAGGCAGGGCCCTTGGCTCTGCATTGAACATGCTAACCCCGGCCCTCCCGTTGTGGAATTCAAGTTTTGCTCGGTCGTGGTAGCGACCGCACATCCCCTGATTGATCAGTTTATCCGGCGGGCCTGCGACCGCCAGTACATCGCCAAAGGGCTGAAACGCCTGCGCCGTCAGGAGTTCGGTTAAGATCCTCACGGCAAAAGCGCCTGAAGCCGCAACTCTGCGATGCGTTCGACCTGTCGGCATGCTTCGGCAAACTCGACGGCCCGATCCTGTTCGATCCTGCGTTCGAAGGCGTCTAGAATGCCTCGCTTATCGTGGTCGCGCACTGCGATGATGAACGGAAAGCCGAACTTCTGGGTGTAGGCCGCGTTCAGGCGTTCGAACGCGGCGCGCTCGGCATCTGTCAGCGCGTCCAACCCTGCGCTTGCTTGTTCCACCGTCGACTCCGATGTCAGCCGTTTGGCAGCGGCGAGTTTGCCCGCCAGATCGGGGTGCGCGTTCAGGACCGCCAGCCGTTGCGTGTCGCTTGCGGCGCGAAACACCCGCGCCAGCGCGTTGTGAACACCACGCGCAGTGTCATGGGCGGGACCAAGTTCCAGATCGAAAGCGCTTTCTGCGATCCAATCGGAGTGCTCAAATATCCCGCCGAATGTTTCGATAAACGCCGAACGATCCATTTCCGATGGCTTTGTTTGCAATACGGGCGGGTGGTGCGCGGCCCAGTGCGTCGCGATATCGCCCCGGCGGGCGAACCACACCGCCTTATGGCCCATGGCATATTCAATAAAGCGCTTCAGCCCTGCAAGCCGACCAGGTTTTCCGGCAAGACGGCAATGCAGACCCACCGACATCATTTTGGGCGCGCCCGCTGTACCTTCCTCGTAAAGGACGTCGAATGTGTCCTTCAGATACTGGAAGAAATCCTCGCCATGGCTAAAGCCCTGGGCACCAATGAATCGTGAATCATTGGCATCCAGCGAATAGGGGACGATCAGTTGGGTCCGGTCGCCAAACTGCATCCAGAACGGCAGGTCATCGGCATAGCTGTCGGCAACCCAGTCGAAGCCACCGTCTTCGGCGGCCAGCCGGACCGTGTTCATCGAGGCCCGGCCAGTGTACCATCCGCGTGGCCTTTCGCCCACGACCTCGGTGTGAAGCCGGATCGCCTCCTCCATATGCGCGCGTTCCTCGGCCTCCGAGAAGTCCTTGTATTCGATCCACTTTAGCCCGTGGGAAGCGATCTCCCATGCGGCCTCCTTCATGGCTGCCACCTGCTCAGGCCCCCGGGCCAGCGCGGTCGTAACACCATAAACGGTGACCGGGATGCCGGAGCTGGTGAAAAGCCGGTGAAGCCGCCAAAACCCGGCACGGGCACCGTATTCGTACATTGTCTCGACATTCCAATGCCGCGCGCCGTGCCAGTTTTCTGCGCCTACGACCTCTGTCAGGAAGGCCTCAGACATGGGATCGCCATGCAGAAGACAGTTCTCACCGCCTTCTTCGTAGTTCACCACAAACTGCAAGGCGATCTTTGCGTCGTTCGGCCAGGGTTGGGGTGGCGGCGAAGCGCCATATCCGATGAGGTCGCGGGGATAGCGCATGGGGAACCTTTCATCATTTGCGACACAACTATGGGCAGGCATCCGGCCATTGTCCTTCACGAGATTCTTGAAAGAACCTTCGTTCGATTTCCCTTTCCTCTCAACCCGGTCCTGCGCCAAAACGGGATGACCGCATCTGGAGAAGTGTAAAATGGCCGGATATTTGACCACCCATGTTCTGGACACGGCGCGGGGACGACCCGCGGCGGGCATGAAGATCATGCTTTATCGGATAGAAGGTGATGCGCGCATGCCGCTTGGTATGAAGGTTACCAACGAAGACGGCCGCACCGATGGTCCGATCCTTCCGGAGGCCGAGTTTCGGACCGGCGTTTACGAGCTCGAATTCCTCGCAGGTGCTTGGCAAGATGCAACCAAGGTGCCGTTCGAAAGCCCGCGTTTTCTAGATGTAATTCCCATCCGCTTCGGAATGTCCGAAGAACAGCACTACCACGTGCCGCTTCTTTTGTCGCCATTTGGGTACGCGACCTATCGCGGCAGCTGAGCTGCAATGCGGTCGCCCGCAAACTCCATAAAGAGCCGCGTCTTTGGATCCTGAAGGCGGCGGTGAGGATAAAGAAAAGCCAGTTGGACGGGGAGGGGCGGTGTGGCCTCGGCCACAGGCACGAGCGCTCCGGACGCCAGATGGTCGGCCACCTCGAACACTGGTTTCAGAACGATCCCGTGGCCATCCAGCGCCCAATCGGTCAGCACGTCGCCGTCATCCGATTCAAACGGGCCGGATACGCTGAACCGTTCTGGACCCTCTTTGGTCGTAAGCGTCCAACGAAATTCCGGGGCGCCCGGGAAACGCAGGTTCAGGCAATCGTGTCTGTCTTCGACGATTGCTGTACCATCTGGTGGGTTTCCTCGTCGTGCGATGTAGGCAGGTGCGGCGCATAGAATGCGCGGACAGTCCGCGATCTTGCGAATGCGAAGTGCTGAGTCTTCTGGAGCACCCAGAAACAGCGCAAGATCAAGCCCTTCCGCCGTGAGATCAATCCTGCGATCTGACAGCCGCAGCCGCAAATCGATCTCGGCGTATTCGGCCTTGAACGCAGGGACAAGCGGGGCCAGGAACCGGCGACCGGCGCCCAGGGGCGCTGCCACGAACAGCGACCCCCGCGGGGACTTGGTCACGTTCATCACGGCAGCTTCCGCAGCATCCAGAGCCTCGATGACCCGGCAGGCGCCGTCGTAGAACAGGCGGCCCTGCTCGGTCGGTTTCAGGCTGCGGGTCGAGCGTTGAAAAAGCCGGACGCCCAGATGTGCCTCAAGCTGGGCGATCCGAGCTGAGGCAACGGCCGGAGAAATACGCTGATCGCGCGCCGCCGCCGACATCGAGCCCAACTCATGCACGCGCGCGAACGTTCGGATATTGTCTAGGTAGGACATGCGCCTATTATCGCGCATGATTTGAAACTGCCTAGTGGTTTTTCCGAATTCCGCAGTGCAGCATTGATCGATAGGCTTCTTCGGGCGTTCAGGAGACCTTGATGCACGATTTTGCGATTATCTGGGACTGGCTGGCATTTGCCGTGCGCTGGCTGCATGTGATTACAGCAATTGCCTGGATTGGGTCGTCCTTCTACTTTATCGCATTGGATCTGGGTCTAAATCGTGACATCCCGGGGCCCGCGGACGGAGAAGAGTGGCAGGTCCATGGCGGCGGGTTTTATCACATCCAGAAGTATCTGGTCGCGCCCGCAGAGATGCCTGCACATCTGACCTGGTTCAAATGGGAAAGCTATGCAACGTGGCTTTCGGGCGCGGCTTTGCTTGCTGTGGTATATTGGGCCGGGGCCGAACTTTACCTTATCGACACTGGCAAGGTGGATCTTGCCGCGTGGCAGGCAATCGCGATTTCAGCTGGGTCACTGGTGATCGGTTGGCTGATCTATGACGCGCTTTGCAATTCCGCGCTGGGCGAACGGCCGACCACGTTGATGCTTTTGCTGTTCGCTGTCCTTGTCGCGATGTCATGGGCATACAATCAGGTCTTCACGGGACGGGCGGCTCTTTTGCACCTCGGCGCCTTCACCGCAACGATCATGTCAGCGAACGTCTTTCTGATCATCATACCCAATCAGAAGATTGTCGTTGCCGATCTGGTCGCCGGGCGAGTACCCGATGCCAAGTATGGCAAGATCGCAAAGCTAAGATCCACGCATAACAACTACCTGACGCTGCCCGTGATCTTTCTGATGCTTTCGAACCACTATCCGCTGGCGTTCGGGACGCACTGGTCGTGGTTGATCGCCGTTCTCGTTTTTCTGATGGGTGTTACAATCCGACACTTCTTCAATTCGATGCATGCGCGGCGCGGTCGCCCGCATTGGACCTGGGCCGCCACAGCCGTGATCTTTATTGCGATCATGTGGCTTTCGACGGCTCCTCCCCTCCCGGATGCGCGCGCCGAGGCAGCGCCGTTGTCGCCCACCGCGATTGCCTTTGCCGGGTCTCCCGGCTTTTCCGAGGTTGCCGATCTTGTGCGGGGACGATGTTCGATGTGCCATGCCCGAGAACCAGTGTGGCAAGGAATTCGCTGGGCGCCAAAGGGCGTGATGCTCGAAACCGATGCCCAGATTGCGGGCACTGCGCGCGATATCTATCTCCAATCCGGGGCGAGCCACGCCATGCCGCCGGGGAACGTGACCTGGATGGAGCCAGACGAAAGGGCACAGATCCGAAACTGGTACCGCGCGGGTGTTGCGGCGGCACAATGACCCGCACCGACCCGATCCCGCTTCGGACTAGAAATCCGCCCAGTCATCGTCAAGATCGTCTTCATTTGGGACGTAAGGTCCATCAGTCCCGGTCGCTTTCGGCGCGTCTTGCCAGCTGCCGTTTGAGGCCGTGGCTGTCTTATGTCCAGCAGTCTCTGGGAGCGGGGTTTGTTGCGGTACGGAGGCGCCCACGGTCGCATGCATATGTGCCTGTCCGCCGATTGTGAACAGGGAGACATGTTGTGACAGATCTTCTGCGGCTTCCGTCAGCGTTCGGCTTGCCGCGGTTGTTTCCTCGAACATCGCTGCATTCTGCTGCGTGACCTGATCCAGTTGGCTCATCGCAGTATTGATCTCGGCAAGACCGGCCGATTGCTCCTGCGCCGAGGCTGCGATGTCGGCTACATGACCCGAGATGCCGCCGACCGAGGACACGATGCGCTTCAGCGCTTCTCCTGCATCGCCGACAAGCGTAACGCCGCGGTCGACATGCTCCCCGGACGCAGAGATCAGCGCGTTTATTTCGCGTGCAGCATCCGAGGACCGTTGCGCAAGAGCCCGCACTTCTGACGCGACTACCGCAAAGCCTCGGCCTGCATCGCCCGCCCGGGCCGCCTCGACACCGGCATTCAGTGCAAGAAGATTGGTCTGGAAAGCTATGTCATCTATAACACTGATAATGCTAGAAATTTTTGTGGAGCTTTCAGCGATCTGCCCCATGGCGGCGACAGCGTCCTGGACGACGCCACCGGATTCTTCGGCATTTGTCCTGGCTTCAGCGACGACCTCGTTCGCCTTGCGCGCACCGTCTGCTGCCGAACTCACCGATGCTGTGATCTCGGCAAGCGCGGCCGCCGTCTCTTCAAGTGTTGCCGCCTGATGTTCGGTCCGGCGCGACAGATCGTCAGCGGCATCCGAGATATCGCGGACTTCCGAACGGATGGATGCGGCGCGGTGGGACACGGTCCCGATCGACTCTGAGAGGCGTCCAAGCGCGGCATTGAAATCGAGACGCAGCCGATCGTTTTCCCCGTCGAACGGTGTATCGATCGCCTTTGTCAGGTCGCCCCGCGACAACTCGGCCAGCCCCCCACGAAGCGCGGCCATCATCTGATCCTGGGCAACCTCGATCTGGGTGCGCTGTGCATCAGCCGCGATGACGGCTTCGCGCGCTGCGGTAACATCCGTACCGATCAGGACCGTGCGCATGAGTTCGCCTGAGGCGTCGAAAACGGGCGAAAGCCCGCCATGAAGGATCACGTGCGCGCCCCGCGTTTCAATCCGAAGATCGCCAAACCATGCTTGTCCGCTCGCCTGGGCGTCCAAAGCTTCTTGCGTCGCGATCATCGTCCGAAGGGTGGCACTCGCTGTATCGGCGCTGTCCAAAGCCGCGTGCAGCTTGGGGTTCGCAGACATCAGATCGCCGCGTGCAGAAAACTCGGCCTTCAACTGGTTCTCTTCAAGCGACGCCAGCACCGCGTCATTTAACAACGTTCCCGTGACATCTTGCCATTCGATGACGTAGCCGATCACCGTGCCCGATGCGTCCGATATCGGGTTAAGCGCAGCGGAAAGGTAGGATGATCCGATTTGCAGCTCGACACTATGGGCAATGGACGGTCCGTCCGCGATCAGGTCGGCCAACTTGGCCGCGGCCTCGTGCAACTCACCGATCGCACTCCCGGGAAGGTTCCGGGTGTCGGGGTCAATCTCAAAATGATCCTGCAACAGGATGGAGCCTGCACCGTTGACGTGGGTGACGACGCCCGACGTGTCGACCATTACAAGCGCCGCTGAACATCCCTCGAACCCACCGCCCTTCATCACCGCGTCCGCTGTCATGTCGCGTGCGCGTTTCAGCTTCTCGACCAGATCTCCGAGCGTCCGGGTGAGCACACCAATTTCGTCGCCCCGATGTGAGATATGGATTGGCGTATCAAGATCCCCGTCCGAAACATCCTGCATCGCCTGGGCAACGACCCGAATGGGAACGGCAATCATAGCGCGAAGAATGGTTCCCATCACCAAGAGAACTGCACCCAGAACAGCGCCGCCAACTGCCAAAGCGGTATCACGCTGTGCGTTCACCTGACCTTCGGCTACGGCTGTGCTTAAGGCGATCACAACGGCCCCCACAATCTCGTTCGAGGCCCCGAACCGCGCGGGGCTGGCGAACGTCAGGTTGGCAGTGTCTGCAACAGTTTCGCCTTCTGCAATCGCACGCTCGCCAAGAGTTTGCATTGCCTCTGCGGCCGCCGCATTTGGGGCTTGTGTGTAAAGAACAGGACCGGCGGCTTGAAGCACCAAGCCACCCGATCCCTTGTCCGCCAGCCCGTTCAGAGCACCACCGACGAGGTTTTCAAGATCCTCGACTTTGCGAAACTGGATGGCACCACCGGCCTGATCGGCCATAAGACCTGTCAGCTCCAATCCAAATCCGGCGAAGGTCGACCCAACCGTCGCTTCGGTGCTTCGCAGGGACATGAACGTGATCGCGCCAGCCACGACTGCTGTCGAGACGGCGATCATTGCCAGGCATTTGAAAAAAACTGATCCGGCGAACCGGGGAAACCGGGACGGTGACATAGGTGTGCCCTTTAGAGAGTTGGGACGGTATTAGAACAACGCTTCAGCGTTTACTCCGACGGTCATGGCACCGACGGCTTCGCCGTTGGACGGGTCAGCAATCGTCAGAGAGATCTGCCCCTGATAGGTTTGGCTGGACTCATCAAACTCCACATCCCCAAAATGAACGGCGCCATCACCATTGGGATATGTTTCCGAAAACTTTGCTTCGTCACCTTGCCAAAAGTCTGATGTTACGGCGCTTGCGGCGACGTTAAGACCTCGCGCATCCATCACAAAAACCTCGGTCACAGTGCCGCCGGTTTCGGCCACGATACTGCGTAGAAACTCCGACGCTGCGTTTTGCAGAACCGGTTCGATCGTGGGGCGCTCGGTCAGCCCCACTTCGTCGCGCCACGATTGGTCCAGCGCGTCGATTTGATCTTGTGAATAGCCCGTTGTCGTTTCGTTCTGGGCGCGGATTGCGGCGACAAGCACCTCATTCTGTGCCCAGGTCTTGATCTGGGTGTCCAGGTATTCCTGCATCTTCGGTTCGTAATCGTTGGCAAAAGAAGGAACGGCACTGGCCAAGCAGATGGCAAAGGCGGCGGTAAATCGCATGGGAATACACTCCGGTCGGGTTTCGCATGAGGCGCGACGGCCTTCCGTCGCTCTGGCCCGATCTGCTACGCTACCGAGTGTTTCGCCGGCGTTAACGACGCTCGCTTGCGTCGCCTTGAATTTTATTGATCGCCACGCGGCCCATGTCCAAGGGTGCTCGGCTTAGATGGTTTCCCGCCTCTGCAACCTTGGCTGAAAGCATGACGAAGACGCGGCGTTCTTCGTCGGTCAGGCCAGGCAAGATCTCTGTTTGAATCCCTTGAATCACGGGCTGAAGCTTTGCCAGCGCGGTATGCCCCGCTTCGCTGAGCGTTAGAACGCGCGCGCGTTTATCCTGTTCGCGGATCCCGCGCTGGATCAGATCCTTTTGCTGAAGCCGGTCAAGCACCCCGCCGATCGTGGCCTTGTCATGCGCGATCAGTCCCGCGATCGTTGCCTGGTCTCGCCCGGGATACGCGTCTATGGCCGCAAGTGCAGCGAACTGGACCGATGTCAGGTCGTATCCTGCTTCGCGTACCCGCGTCTGAAAGACCGAGTTATGTATCTGGTGCATGCGCCGGATCAGGTGGCCCGGCAACCCGTAGATATCCAATGAATCCGCCCCTTTACGGCCGTTTCATGAAGGCTAGCGTAACGGGGTTGGGTTGAAAAGCACGGGCCTATTCTGCGGCTTGGCTCTCTGTTGCAAGGCCGCGAAGTCGGTGGCCCTTGGGGTCAAATGGTGCCTCGGCCAGCATGCGTGCTTCATGCGGCCGGCCAAGCACCGCAACCTCGACAATGCCGCCTGGACGAACGGTTCCCGATTTCACATATCCCAATGCCAGCGATTTCCCAACGGCATAGCCGTAGGCGCCCGATGTCACCTGTCCAACGGGTGTCCCATCGGGCAAAAAGATCGGTTCGCCGCCAGAGGCATCCGCACTCTCGGTTTCAAGTTCGAATATCTCGAGCGTTTCGCGCGGGGTCCGCTCGGCAAGCGCCAGCCAAGCGTCTTTGTTCAGGAAGCTTTTATCCGATTTGATCAGCCAATCGAGTTTGGATTCCTGTGGCCACCATTCTGGGCTGTATTCGCGGCCCCACGAGCCATAGCCCTTTTCCAGACGCAATGACATCAGTGCGCGACTTCCAACGGCCCCCGCGCCGAAGTCCTTTCCGGCCTGCAAAAGCGCGCTATAGAGCTTTGACTGATCTTCGGTCGCGCAGTGCAACTCCCATCCAAGATCACCGGTGAACGAAACCCGCAGGGCAAGGCAGGGTACACCAGCGACATCGATCTTGGCGGAGCGCAAAAACGGGAATGCGGTGTTTGACAAATCCGCATTGGTCATCCGTCCAAGGAGATCGCGTGCCCTGGGACCTGCAACGTTGAAGCCGCACATCGCCTCGGTCCGGCTTTCAAACGTCGTGCCATCGGGCAACGGTACTGCACGGAAGAAGCGTTGGTGAAAGCGTTCGGCCATGCCCGAACCGATGATCCAGAACTCGTCTTCTGCCGTGCGGGTGACGGTAAAGTCGCCTGCGATCCCGCCGCGCTTTCCGATCAGCGGGGTCAAGCACGACCGACCAACGGCGCGGGGTATTCTATTGGCAAATATCGCATTTAGCCAATCTTCTGCCCCGAATCCTTCGACCCGGTACTTGGCAAAGTTCGATATGTCCAAGATCCCGGCACGCTCACGCAGGCCTTCCGCCTCGCGTTTGACGCTGTGCCACCATGGCTGGCGGGCGAAACCGGCGCTGTCGGGCGTAGCGGCGTCAAAGTAAAGCGGATGCTCCCACCCATAATTCAGCCCGAACGACGCGCCCATGTCCTTTTGCATCTGATAGACTGGTCGCGTCCGTACGGGCCGGCCTGCGGCGCGTTCTTCGCCGGGGAAGTGGATCTTGAAACGATGGGCATACTGGTCCTCGACGCGGGCCTTGGTGAATGCCTTCGACGCCCAGTGCCCGTAGCGCGCCAGATCCCAGCCGAAGAGGTCGAGTGTCGGTTCACCTTCGACCATCCACTCTGCAGCGAGCTTTCCCAGTCCGCCGTTTTGCGAGAACCCCGGGATAATGCCGTTGCAGCAGAAGTATCCTGTCATCTCCGGCACGGGTCCGAACAAGGCAGAGCTGTCCGGTGACCAGATCATTGGTCCATTGATGACACGTTTGATCCCGGCTTCGCCGACCGCCGGCACCCGGTCGATTGCGCGCAGCATGTTTTCTTCGATCCGCTCCAAATCGTCCGGAAACAAATCGTGGGCAAAATCCAAGGGTGTCCCGTCTTCGGCCCAGAATCGCATGTCTCGTTCATAGGCGCCGACCAGCAAGCCTTTACCTTCTTGCCGCAGATAGTACTCGCCGTCTCGGTCTGCGACCGATGGCAGGCGGCGGTCCATTTCCGCGATTTGGGCGATGGTTTCGGTTACAAAGTACTGATGCTCCGTCGGCATAAGCGGCAGGTCGAGACCGGCGAGCGCCGCAACCTCGCGCGCCCAGAGCCCTGCAGCATTTATGACCCAGGGCGTTTGGATGTCGCCTTTAGGCGTGCGCACGACCCACGAGCCGTCGGGTTGCGCCTCGGTCCCGGTGACGGGTGTGAAACGTTCGACCTCGGCCCCCATCTGCCGCGCGCCGATCGCGTAGGCGTGGGTTACGCCTGACGGATCGACATTGCCGCCGTCGGGTTCAAACATAATGCAGCGCACGCCGTCGAAGTTCACAAGTGGATGAAGCCGTTCCGCCTCGTTGCGTGTGACCTCGTGAAAGTTCATACCATAGCGGCGTGCCTTCGCTTCTTGAAGGCGTAACTGGTGCTCTCGCTCTTCAGTCTGGGCGAGGTACAGACTGCCCGGCTGAAACACGCCGCAACTCTGGCCCGTCTCACGCTCCAGATCCTTGTAGAGCGTCATGGTATAGTGCTGAAGCCGCGAGATGTTCGTGACGTCGTGCAACCCGTGAATATTCGCAGCCGCGTGCCAAGTAGAACCGCTCGTCAGTTCGTCGCGTTCGAGCAAAACGGTCTCCGTCCAGCCGAGCTTGGCAAGGTGATAGAGAATCGAACAGCCAACGACGCCTCCGCCGATGATGACGGCTTGTGCGTGGGTTCGCATGGGGTGTGACCTTTCCTCTGGCTCCCGGCGAGCTTAGCATCGGAAGGACAAAGTTGGCCTGCTGGTCTGAAACCGAACATCGCCGTCGCATTCGGACGGGCGAGGGGCCGGGGCGCTTACAACGCCCCGGCCCGAAGGGGGCGCCTACGCGACCTCGAACCGGTCTGCGTCCATGACCTTTGACCATGCAGCGACGAAATCGGTCACAAACTTTGCCTTGGCATCGTCTTGACCATAGACCTCTGAGATCGCGCGAAGTTGGGAGTTTGAGCCGAAGATCAAATCGACCCGCGTGCCCGTCCACTTCAGTTCGCCCGATGCCCGGTCGCGGCCTTCGAAAACCTCGCTCGCGTCCGACACTGGCGTCCAGTCGTACGCCATGTCGAGGATGTTGACGAAGAAGTCATTCGAAAGCGCACCGGGACGTTCGGTCAGCACACCATGGGCTGAGCCCTCGTAGTTTGCGCCAATCGTCCGCATCCCGCCGACCAAGACAGACATCTCTGGCGCGGTCAGCCCCAGAAGATGGGCCTTGTCAATCAAGAGCTGTTCATCGGGCTGGGTGTAGCTTCCCTTCATATAGTTTCTGAAACCGTCGGCGATCGGTTCCAGCACGGCGAAGCTGTCGGCGTCGGTCTGTTCGTCCGTTGCGTCGGTTCGGCCTGGGGTGAAGGGAACAGTCACAGCGTTGCCACCATCTTGTGCGGCTTTTTCCACGCCTGCGGCACCGCCAAGCACGATCAGATCTGCCAGCGACACCTTTTTGCCGCCGGATGCACTCGCGTTGAAGTCTGCCCGCACGCCTTCCAGCGCTGCGATGACATTCGCCAGACGTACCGGTTCATTGGCTTCCCAGTCTTTCTGAGGCGCCAATCGGATTCGGGCCCCGTTCGCGCCGCCGCGCTTGTCGGACCCCCGGAACGTCGAGGCCGACGCCCAGGCCGTGTAGACGAGGTCCTGAACCGAAACACCGGTTTCGAGGATCCTTGATTTCAGGTCGGATGCATCCGCGTCGTCGATCAGTGTGTGGTCCACGGCCGGAACCGGGTCCTGCCAGATCAACTCTTCCGTCGGGACCTGCTTCCCGAGGTAGCGAACCTTCGGGCCCATATCCCGGTGCGTCAGCTTGAACCAGGCGCGAGCAAAGGCGTCTGCGAACTCATCGGGGTTGGCGTGGAAATGGCGCGAGATTTTCTCATACGCGGGATCCATCCGCATCGCCATGTCTGCGGTGGTCATGAAGATCGGCACTTTCTTCGAGGTGTCCTCGGCATCGGGTGCCATATCTTCTTCTTTCAGATCTTTTGCCGTCCACTCCCAAGCGCCGGCCGGGGATTTTACAAGCTCCCACTCGTAGCCGAACAGGACATCGAAATAGCCCATGTCCCATTGGGTGGGGTTCGGCGTCCAGGCGCCTTCGATACCTGAGGTTATGGTATCGCTGCCTTTGCCCGAACCGTGGGTCGACAACCAGCCCAATCCCATCGCTTCGATCGGCGCGCCTTCGGGTTCGGGTCCAACATGATCCTCGGGGCCCGCGCCGTGCATCTTGCCGAACGTGTGTCCGCCCGCGACAAGTGCCACGGTTTCGTAGTCGTCCATCGCCATCCGTGCGAATGTTTCGCGGATATCACGGCCTGAAAGCAGGGGATCGGGGTTCGCATCGGGGCCCTGCGGGTTCACATAGATCAAACCCATTTGGACCGCGGCCAGCGGCGTTTCGAGGTCACGTTCGCCTGTGTGGCGGGTTCCGGGCTTGTCCGATGTGGCAAGCCACTCGTTTTCTGATCCCCAATAGATGTCCTCCTCTGGTTCATAGACGTCTTCACGTCCGCCGCCGAAACCAAAGGTTTTGAAGCCCATCGATTCCAGCGCTGCGTTGCCCGCGAGGATCATCAGGTCCGACCATGACAACGCGTTTCCGTATTTCTGCTTGATTGGCCAAAGAAGCCGCCGCGCCTTGTCGAGATTGCCGTTGTCGGGCCACGAATTGAGCGGCGCGAACCGTTGCGTCCCAGTGCCGGCGCCGCCGCGCCCGTCCGCAATCCTGTACGTCCCGGCACTGTGCCAGGCCATGCGAATGAAAAGCCCGCCATAGTGTCCGTAATCCGCCGGCCACCAGTCCTGGCTGTCGGTCATCAGAGCATTGAGGTCTTCCATAACCGCATCAAGATCGAGGCCATCGAACGCTTCGGCGTAGTCGAAGCTTTCGCCAAGCGGGTTCGATTTTGCCGTGTTCTGATGCAGGATTCCTACGTTAAGCTGATTTGGCCACCAATCGCGGTTCGAACGTACGCTGAAGGTCGCGTGAATTACCGGGCATTTCCCCGCCGGTGCGGCGTCGTTTCCGTCCATCTATATCTCCAATGGATTAGGGTCGCTGGGTTTCGTTTCCTGAGACAGAGAGAGCGAATACCTTGGGCCAAAAAGACATAGGTTTGCTGTCCTGGAAGTCCGGGCCTGGACGTGAGGACGCGCAAGGGGGGTGTCTTTCGAAGCGCCTGCCGGCAGTGCCTCCCAAATCTTAGAATCGTTCTATACCACCAAATTCATATGATTAAGTTGTAATTTCGTATCAAATCGATAACTATAAATTATGATAAACATCACGCTGAAACAGCTCCGTTATTTCGAGGCTCTGGCACGACACGGTCACTTTGGACGCGCTGCGCAAGACTGTGCGATTTCGCAACCAGCGTTGTCCGTGCAGGTGCGCCAGCTTGAAACGGAACTGAATGTTCAGCTTGTCGAGCGTAGCGCGCGCGCGGCCCGCCTTACGCCTGTTGGCGAAGAGCTCGTTCTAAGGGCGCGCGATATTCTTGCGTCAGTCGATGGATTGAGCGATGTGGCCCGGGCGGCACAAGGAACCCTGAGTGGTCGTTTGCGTCTGGGTGTCATCCCGACGATTGCGCCCTACCTGCTGCCGCGCCTTCTTTCGTCGCTGACAAAGCGCCATCCCCAGCTCGATGTGCACATCCGCGAGACGGTGACCTCGCGTCTCATTGCGGAACTTAGCGAAGGGCGGATTGATGCCGCCCTTGTCGCCTTGCCGATTTCCGAGTCTACGTTTGAAGAGATTGCGCTGTTCGACGAAGCGATGATGCTGGTGCGTCCTGCAGCCGATACAAATGCACCTGTGCCAACCGCCGCCGACCTGGTTGAGATGCGGTTGTTGCTGCTGGAAGAGGGCCATTGCTTCCGCGATCAGGCGTTGTCTTTCTGCGGCACCGGGCGCGGCGCAGGTCTTGATGGAAGTTCGCTTTCGACACTTGTTCAGATGGTTGGGGCCGGGCAGGGGGTGACCTTGATCCCGGAAATGGCGGTGGGTGTAGAAACACTTTCCGCCCCGGTTGATGTTGTTCCTCTGCCGGGCGCAGAGATCGGTCGCACGGTGGGGATGATCTGGCGTCGGACAAGCCCGTTGGCCGGAGAACTGACCGGATTGGCGGATCTTGTGCGTGACGCCGCGCAATTGAATCCAGGAAAGAATCGGACGACTGAAATGGCTTCTTGGTCGTAATCAGGCAAGGTTACTGGTGCTATGAGGCCGGCCGAGGCAGTCAAATGAATGAAAACAAGGGGCAATTCCATGAAAGTAAACGCAGATTTTTCGCAGCGTGTACTTGTCAGATTTGCTGACACAGACTGGGTCGCATCCCCGATGCCTGGCGTCGATCGCAAGATGTTGGATCGGATCGGCGCCGAGGTCGCGCGTGCCACGTCTATTGTCCGCTACGCGCCAGGCAGCGCCTTTTCGGCCCACACCCACGACGGCGGTGAAGAGTTCCTTGTACTCGACGGCACCTTTGTCGACGAACACGGCGCGTTTCCGACAGGCACCTATGTGCGAAATCCACCGACAACGCGCCACACGCCTTCGGCGCCGGATGGGGCGACGATCCTTGTGAAACTGCATCAGTTCGATCCGGCGGATCGCAAGCAAATGCGGATTGATACCACCGCGTCGGATCAGGCGCGGCGGCCGCTGTTTTCCGATGAGGCCGAAGACGTGCGTATCGAGGCTTGGGACAGGAACGAGACGGTGATTTTGGACGCGAGCGGTGGTCTAGAGCTTTTCGTGCTGGAAGGAGATCTGCGCGAAGGGGGGGACGGGCTCGCCCGTTGGGATTGGCTGCGGCTGCCGCCGGGGACCAAAGCAACGGCGCAGGCGGGCGCGCAGGGCGCCAAGGTGTGGATCAAATCGGGCCATTTGCTGGAGATTCGACCGGTTTCATGATCTGGCCCGCGGCAACCGGTCGCAGGAGTGCCCCACAGGTGCGATCCCTTCAGTCAGGGGGAAAATCCGGTCGCCAAGGCTATGAGAGGTGAAAGTCGTGCTGGCGGGGGCGAGGCCCGTCGACTTCGAAGCTTCGGGGAGACGCGCGCAGTCTGCGAGTTCCTTGCGAAACGTAGCACCCGGTGACGGTGGTCAGGGGATGCGAGTTACAGGTGCGCCAAAATCCTTCGGGGCCTACCAACGCATATCGATCCGGTTGCTTCTTTATCGCCTGCTTATCGTCGGAAGCCCAAGCCATTTTGAGAACGAGAAGCTATCCTCGCTCCCCTTCTCGCTATCCTCGGCGTGCTTGACCACGAGCGGAAGAAACAGGTCAGCCATGCGTGCATGAGGTTCGATCGCCGATCCGGTGTAGGGTTTGCGCTGGCTCAAGAGCGGGATGGGGAAGTTGGCCATCCGCGCATGCCGCGAAAAGATTGAACCCGTGAACGGCTTTCGGCGGCTTAGAAGGCCGATTGGAAAGTTGGCCATCCGCGGGCCGTTCGGCATCAGGGCATTCGTTCCGGTCTTACCGTTGATAAGAAGCGGGAAGGGAACGGTTGCCATCCGCTGGTGGCGCGGGAAAAGCGAACCGGTATAGGGCTTGCGTTTGCTGATCAGACCGATTGGAAAGTTGGCCATCCGCGCGTGCGGGGGAAAGATGGACTCGCGATATGGCTTCCGCTGGCTGAGAAGCGGGATCGGAAAATCCGCCATACGCGCATGTCGGGGAAACATCGATTCACTGTAGGGTTCGCGCCGTATGGTCAGCGGCAGCCCAATATTGGCCATCCGTGCATGGCGCGGAAACAGCGAGTCGTCGTATGGCTTGCGGCGATTGATCAGGGGGATCGGCCAATTGGCCATGTGATAGGTCGTGCTTTCGGGATACCGGGGCCGAAACATCATGTGCGGATGGTCGTCAAGGATGCTGAGCGTCGGGCGCACCTGCTCCTTTACGTAGACCTCTTCAACTAGGTCGCCCATGTCCACGGCCCCGAACTCTCGGGCGACGTCACGGGTGATCTGCGCGACCCCAAGCGGTTTGTAGCCCGCCAGAACCAACAGGACCGCGCCGCCGTTTGCCATGCGTTGCGCATAGGCGGCGGCCGCCGATGGATCGACCTGCTCTGCCTTCAGATCCCTGGCCAAGGTTTGTGCATCTTCAAAAACACGAATGATCTTGAGAGAGAACCGTCGCCGCAACAGCAGTTCTTCGGTCGCCGCACGGACGCTCTTTGGGTCGTTGAAATATCGTGTGATGACAATTGTCATGTGACCTCCACCGGATTGGGTTTCGGGGCAGAAAGACGGCCAGACAGGCGCCCTGTGCGCCGCATGGAAAGCGGTACCGCAAGCAGAACTGCAAGTGCGAGACAAGCGATCTCAATCATGAAAACAACATTGTAGGGTGTATGTGCGGAAAGTCCCGAAAGCGTCGGCAAGCCAACCAGCAGATCCCGAACGATCCCCGCCAGCGCGACGCCCAGTCCGGCGCATGTTGCCTGCACACCTCCCCACGCGCCAAGCGACAGCCCGATTTGATCGGGTGGGGCAGACCGGATTGTCGCCGTCAAAGTGGCATGGCCGAAAAGCCCCGCCCCGACACCGGTCATGCACGTGCCGATCACGAAAAGCGGGGACCCCCCAACTGTTGCCGACAGGATGATTGTCGCGAAGCCGGGAATTCCGACCAACGCGCCAGCACTGGCCAATCGGATCGGCAGACCGCCGTTTGAAAGGACGCGGGATGCAAGGCCAAAGCCAACAAGCGTACCCCCGGCCAGGAGCGCTGTAAGCTTGGTCGTCTGACCGACCGAAAACCCAAGCGCTTGTCCGCCATAGGGTTCAAGCAACACATCCGCCATTCCGAACCCGAACGTGCCAAGACCGATGATGACGAGAAGGCGGACGGTTCCGGGTGTAGCCAGATGGTGCCCCAAGGCGTCACGGAAATGGACGCGTGGTGCCGTTTCCATCACGCGTGCGCGGCTCCGATCTCGTGCTTCCTGTTTCCAAAGCGCAATCAGATTAAGCCCAATGGTGACTACGGCCGATCCCTGGATCACTTGGATCAATCGCCCGGGCGTATAGTCGGCAAGAAGTGCGCCAAAGATCAGCGCGCTGATGACCATGCCGGCCAGAAGCATGACATACATAAGCCCGACCACCTTGGGATGGTCTTCTTCATTTACAAGGTCTGTTGCAAGCGCCAGGCCAACGGTCTGCACCATATGCAAACCGGCGCCGACCAAGAGAAAGGCTAGTGCGGCAGACCAAAGGCCAATCCAGCGCGGGGCATCCACAGCCTCGCCATAGCCGGACAGGACCAAAAGCGCGAATGGCATGATTGCGAAACCGCCGAACTGATAAAGTGTTCCCTTCCAGATATAGGGCACGCGGCGCCATCCGAGCGCTGACCGGTGCATGTCCGATTTGAAGCCAATCAAAGTCCGAAACGGCGCGAACAGTAGCGGCAACGCCAGCATTCCCGCGACCAGCGAGGCGGGAACGGAAAGTTCGACGATCATCACTCTGTTCAGGGTGCCCACCAGCAGAACCAGCGCCATGCCGACCGTCACCTGGAACAATGACAGGCGCAGCAGCCGCGACAGCGGCACGTCTTCGGTCGCGACATCGGCAAACGGAAGATAGCGTGGTGCGATGTTCGCAAGTTTGCGCAGGACGATGGCGCGGTAGTTGAGCATCGCGTGTCTCCAAAGGCCGGGGTCCTGGGCCGCCGCTAAGCCGGGGCGGCCACAGGCTTCCGGAGGGATCGAACCGGGGCGATGGACGCCCAAGCTCTTTGCGTATCTACTGCGCGATCAGCGGTGGCGGATCCGCCTTTGCCAGCACGTCGTTTCCCTGGATGACGGCGCGCGTAACGGTGCCATCGGGCAGGATGACCGTTAGCTCGGTTCCGCTACCCGGCATATCCGTCGCGTAGGATGCCTTGGCCGTCTCGGCGTCTTGCTTGATCGTTGCCGCAGCCACATCGCCCGAGCCAAGCGGTTGTCCGGACAGGAAGTCGGACACCCAGGAGGTGTTGCTCAGAACCGCGACATGGACCGCGAAGGATCCGACGGCGACGGCGCCAAGAAAAACCGGGACACCCACAGCAGGGGGAACGACCAGCCACATCTTTGCATTGTTCATGACTTTACCCCGCTATCCCAGCCATGGCGTGGAAACCGCCACAAGAATATGAGCAAGAAGCGCAATCGCACCGAATACGCGAGTGCCGTCGATGAGGTAGCTGTGCACTTCTTCTGCTTCTTTCAAAGTCAGACCAGTCGGCCAGACTTTTTCGGGATCTTCGGACATGACCGATCTCCTCATTGGTTGGTTGGTCGGCGCAAAACAACGGCGCTGTGCAACAACTCCGCCTTCTTGCATCTCAAGGAGCGTCAAAATGACGCACCCCATAAGGTCGAGTAATGTCAGAATTACTTGACAAAATCAATTGTCAATTTTCTCTGACAATCCGCCCACTTGTTCTTGCGATCTTCATGCCGGAAATTAATAATTATTTTAATGCTTTAGCAGGCCTGCAATCGATCAAACGATGGGCGGTCCGTGATCCGTTGTTCACAGGATGTCTCCCGATCTCGTTGGCAAAACTGGGCACTAAGACACGAAAAGTGTGCGACAGGTCGTCGCATGCTGGCGCGAGCGGAAGCTTCGCTCCGACAAGACCAATTGGTCCAATTGTCGCGATTTAGTTCCAAAGCTTAGAACACCTCTGCTTGAGGTGCGCACCTCAGATAGCGAACGTCTCTAGCGCCCCCCGGTCCCTGCTTTGGGTTCAATGCCGGGCATACTTGGAGGATCTGGCCTCCAGACGTTCGCCGTTCGGGACTGCTGCACGCTTGATGGGGGCTGCATCTGAAGAGCAGGCGCTAAAGCTTTGTCGCCGCGATGGTTTGAAGACGGGTGCTGCTAGGAGGCGCGCAATACGCTATGAGTCGCTTGTTCGACAGTCAGGCCCGTCGAAACTTGAAGCGCCAAAGCCGTGAGAGCCGAGATGACCTTTGTTGATGCCCACCAGCACTATTGGAACCCTGCCCGCGGCGACTATGCTTGGATGCCGCCAGACGATCCGGTGCTCAGCCGCGTCTATGGCCCACAGGATCTGCAATCTCAGTTGGATAACGCAGGGGTCAACTTGACCGTCCTGGTGCAGGCCGCCGCCAGCGTCGAAGAAACCGAATACATGCTTGGCATTGCGGACGCGACGCCCCGTATTGCCGGTGTGGTCGGTTGGATTAATTTTGAGGACGCGAACCACCGGAAGCAGCTTGAACGGCTTGCGGGCCATCCGAAGTTCAAGGGCGTGCGGCCAATGATCCAGGATATTCCGGATGTCGACTGGATGCTGCGCGCGGATGTTCAGTGGGCCTACAGCGCTGTCATCGATCTGGATTTGACGTTTGATGCCCTGGGGTTTCCGCGGCACCTCGACAACTTCTTCACGCTTTTGTCGCGCTATCCGAAAATGCGCACCGTTGTGGATCACTGCATGAAACCGGAAATCCGGGCCCATTCGGATACCGGTTTCGCCCAATGGGCCGAGGGGATGGGCCGCATCGCGGCAGAAACCGACGCCTACTGCAAATTCTCGGGGCTGATCACCGAAGCCAATGAGGACTGGACGGTTGACGGATTGCGTCCCTATGCGGACTGCGTTCTAGATGCGTTCGGTCCGGGCCGTGTCATGTGGGGTTCGGACTGGCCGGTTTGCCGATTGCGCGGCGAGTACGAAGCCTGGCATGCGGCTGCAACTGACCTTACGTCAGACCTGACTTCGGCGGAAAAGGCGCGGGTGTTCGGTGAAACCGCAATTGAGTTCTATCGCCTGAGCCCCTGAGCGGTTCGGCTGATCAATAGGTTGCGCGCCCTCCGGACAGGTCAAAAACTCCGGCCGTTGTGAAAGAGTTCTCTTTCGAACAGAGCCAGACAATCATGGCAGCGGCTTCGTCGACCTCTAGAAACCGGCCGCGCGGGATCTTGGAAAGCATGTAGTCGATATGTTGTTGGCTCATCTGGTCGAAGATGCGCGTGCGCGCCGCGGCGGGCGTGACGCAATTCACAGCGACATCGATGTCGGACAGTTCCTTTCCAAGCGACTTGGTGAACCCGATCACGGCCGCTTTCGACGCGGAATAGGCGCTGGCGTTCGGGTTGCCCTCTTTACCCGCAATCGACGCGATGTTCACGATCCTCCCGTAGCCTTGGGCGCGCATCGTGGGCACCACGGCCTTGTTCACGTGAAATGTGCCCATCGTGTTGATCCGCATGATGTCTGCGAAGACGTCGACGGGGTAATCCTCCACTGTGTGGTTCGGACCGGCCACGCCAGCTGAATTCACAACCACATCAATCCGGCCTGTCGCATCGAGCGTTTGCTTGCAAGCCGCGCTGACGCTGTCCCAATCCCCAATATCCACCTTGATCGCCAGCGCATCACCGCCGAGTTCGGACGCTTTGCTTTCCGCCAAAGCGATGTCCATATCCCAGATCACAACGCGTGCGCCGCGTGCCCGAAACGCGCTTGCAGCCGCGCCGCCAATGCCCTGGGCGCCGCCCGTGACCACGGCCGTTTGTCCTTCGAAATCGCTCATGCCGCATCCCATCCGTTGCGTATGCAGGTGTATCCATCGCGGTAGTAGGCTTCGGGCGATTCAGCGAAATCGCGCCACACACGCGTTGCTGCAGCCAGTTCGGGCAGCCCGCGACCAAACGCCTCGATCGTCAGCCAACGGTCGTAGCCGCTGGCCTTTAGGGCCCGGAACGTCCTGTCCCATGGGATATGCCCACGTCCCGGAACGCCGCGGTCATTCTCTGAAATGTGGACATGCACAACGTCGGCGGCGTTGCGGACAAACGCCTCGACCGGATCTTGTTCCTCTAGGTTGGCATGAAAGGTGTCGTACATCGTCTTGATTGCCGGATGATCAAGGCTTCGCGTGTAGGCGCACAGATCGTCCATCGTGTTGGCGAAGTAGGTTTCGAACCTGTTCACAGCTTCCAGGGCGATAACCTGGCCGTTGGACACGGCATGGTCGCCGACCGCCCGATGCACCTCGCGGGCGCGCTCGAACTCTGCGTCTGTCGGCCCTTCGCCAGTGAAGTGGCCAAGCGTCTGGTGCAGGGGGCCGCCGATGCCATCCGCGCCAAGTGCGGCCGCACAATCGACCAGCCATTTTAAGTAGTCCTCGCCGCGCCTACGATCAGCGGCGTCTTCGCTAACTATGTTCATTTCCGGTGTCGGAATAACCGAGATTGCGGTTCGGCCCAGGTCCAATTCATCCAGCATCTCACCGGTCTTTGCATAGTCGTCCGGTGTCCCAGCAAAGACTGGAACTTCAACTCCGTCGTAGCCCGTGGCCTTGATGTCCTCCAAAAGCCCTTTGTGCTCTTCTCCCAGGGACGTGGTCCAAAGGAGCATGCAGAATCCGATCTTCATAAGATTTCCCCTGTGCCGATGTGGCGAAGCATAGACCTCCACCGGCGATCGGGAAAGCAAGATATGAGGGGCGTACGTCAGAAAAAGATTGCTTTTGCGTTGGCGACCCGAAAGCATGGCGGCAAAAGCAAACCGACCGTGGGAGGACGCAATGGTAGGGAACGCATTCCCAAAACTGCACAATGCAATGTGGCCGGGCCTTGTCGGCAAGGGAGAAGACGAGCCGCCGATCGCGCTTGATAAGATGCTTGATATGACTGCTGCGGCACAGGTCGACGGTGTAAAGTTTGACGGTGTCGATCTGTTCCTAGCCGATCCGCATACCTCGATTGATGTCGACGAGGATGGGGTGAAGGCGCTTGCCGACAACGTCGGTAGCCGCGGCCTTTCGATCGGGTCGGCAGTCGCGCCGGTGTGGCCACCCGTCGGCGGCGGGTCGGCAATGGACGAAGGTGAGGGGCGTACGGCGTTCTTGGCGGCGGTTGAAAAGGCCTGCAAGATCATGTCGCGGTTGCGCGACTTGGGCGTCAGGCAGGGCGGGGTCGTGCGCATCGACACCGCGACCGGCGTCGCCGAGTGGGCCGAGGATCCAGCGGGCAACACTTCCAAGATGGCCGAGACCTTCCGGCAGGCCTGCGACATTGCCGCCGATCATGGCGAACGACTGGCCGCCGAGGGCGAAATTTGCTGGGGCGGCATGCATTCGTGGAAGGACATGGTCGGCTTGTTGGAAGCTGTGGACCGGCCGGATGTACTGGGGTTCCAGGCGGACCTGGCCCATACCATGCTTTACGCCATGGGCTACAATGCGTCAGAGCATGCCTTGATCTCGGCTGATCAGCTGGACGACCAGGACGCCCTAGACGCGGCTTTGCGGACGATCACCGATGCCCTTCGTCCCTGGACCATAGATTTCCACGTGGCCCAGAACGATGGGACAGTTCATGGAAGCGGCAGCCATGACAAAACGGGTCGGCACTGCATGGCAACGGATCCGAACGGAAAGCTTGACGTGGTTAAGCATTCGGGTTTCTGGCTGAACAACCCTGATGGCACGCCGATCAAGGCGATGCGCCACATCTGCTGGGACGGATGCATGTTCCCGAACGCCGTTCTGGAGGACCAGCAGACCTGGAACGATATCCTCGCGACCATGATTAAGGTGCGCGATGCCCATGGGTGGAGCCAGTAAGATGAGCAAGAAAAAGCTACGGATCGGAATGGTCGGTTATGGATTTATGGGGCGGACGCACTCGAACGCGTTCACGCAGGCCCCACGGTTCTTCGATCTCGGCTACGAGCCAGAGCTGACGGCGATATGTGCACGCAACAAGGACCGCGCAGAAGCGTTTGCTGACCAATGGGGCTACAGCAGTGTCGAGACCGATTGGCAGGCTTTGGTAACGCGGGATGACATCGACCTAATCGATATCGCTGCACCGAACGACATGCACCACGACATCGCCATTGCCGCTGCCGAAGCGGGCAAGATGGTCATGTGCGAAAAGCCCTTGGGCCGAACCGCAGCAGAGTCCGCGGACATGGTCGCCGCGGTCGAAAAGGCGGGCGTTCCCAACATGGTCTGGTACAATTATCGGCGCATCCCCGCGGTGACCCATGCCAAGAACCTGATCGATTCCGGTAAGCTGGGTCGCATATTTCACTACCGCGCCCAGTTCCTTCAGGATTGGACGATTGCCGACGATCTGCCGCAGGGCGGCGAAGCGCTCTGGCGTCTGGATAAATCGGTTGCCGGTTCGGGCGTCACAGGCGATCTGCTGGCGCACTGCATCGATACCGCCATGTGGTTGAATGGAGGGATCGACAAGGTTTCAGCGATGACCGAGACCTTTATCAAGGAACGGCAGCACAACCTGACGGGCAAAGTGGAACCCGTTGGCATCGACGATGCCAGCGCCTTTATGGCGCGGTTTGGCAACGGATCGATGGCGCTGTTTGAGGCAACCCGTTATGCGCGCGGTCACAAGGCGCTTTATACGCTCGAAATCAATGGTGAGAACGCGTCGATCATCTGGGACCTGCACGATCTGCACCGTCTTCAGTATTTTGACCACGGCGACGAAGGAACCGAACGCGGCTGGCGGTCCATTCACGTCACGGACGGCGATCATCCCTACATGGGCAATTGGTGGGTCCCGGGTCTTTCGATCGGCTATGCCGAAAGCTTTGTGCACCAGGCGGCGGATTTCATCGCCGGGCTCGACGGCACCCCGGCGGCCCCGACCTTCGCCGACGCGCACAAGACCGATCTCGTGACTGACGCAGTGCTGAAATCTGCGGAAACAGGGCAATGGGAAGCGCCCTAGATCAAACGGGCACTCAATGACTTAGCGAAGGTCCTTCCAAGGGGCTTCGCGCGCCACATCGACAAGTTCGTAGCCTTGATCGCCGACGCAAGGCCCGAGGATGGCCAACAACTTGGCGTCGTCTGCGCCGACGTTGAAGCTGGCATGCACAACGTCGGCACCGATAAACACGCTATCGCCGGGGCCGAGGATGCGTTTCTCCTCACCCAGCCACTGTTCGACCTTGCCCGAGATGCAGTAGATGACCTCTTCCTGATCCGGATGTTTGTGGAAATCGTGGCCGTTCCCTGGCGTGATATTCACTTCGATCACGGTCAACTGCCCGGCACCGGTTGAAGGGGGATGCGACATCCAGCGCAGCTTGCCCCAATCAAGCTCCTCAGGCGGGGTGTCGGCAGACATCATGAATGTTCCGGTCATTTTGTGGCTCCGATTTCAGCAAAGGCCCGTGTCTGTGCCACAAGCGCGGTCTCAGAAGGCAGGCGTTCCATCGAACTGGCGCCATAGAAACCCTGGCAATCCCGGGTTTTTCCCAGAACGTAACGTGCGTCGTCCGGCATCGCGATGGGGCCGCCGTGGCAAAGAACGATGACCTTTGAATTGGCGTCCCGCGCGGCTTCGGCCATCGCGTCGATCGCTGTTACACATTGGTCGAGGTTAAGCGCCGTTTCCGCCCCGATATCGCCACCTGTTGTTAGACCCATGTGGGCAACGACAATGTCGGCGCCAGCGGCTGCCATTGCGTGGGCTTCTTCTGGCGTGAACGCGTAAGGGGTTGTCAAAAGATCTTTCTCGCGCGCGGCACGGACTAGATCGATTTCCAGCTCGTATCCCATCCCTGTTTCTTCAAGGTTGGCGCGGAATGTCCCGTCAATTAGACCGACGGTCGGAAAATTCTGTACCCCGGAAAAACCAAGTGCGATCAGGTCATCGAGAAACCGGTCCCGGATCATGAACGGGTCCGTGCCGTTGACCCCGGCCAGGACCGGAGTGTGCTTTACAACCGGTAGAACCTCTTTGGCCATATCCACGACAATCTCGTTCGCGTTGCCATAGGCCAGAAGGCCCGCGAGCGAGCCTCGACCGGCCATCCGGTATCGGCCGGAATTGTAGATCACTATCAGATCTATTCCCCCGGCCTCCTCGCAGCGCGCGGAAAGCCCGGTGCCTGCGCCACCGCCGATGATCGCCTGTCCATCCGCGATCTTGGCGTTCAGGCGCGATAGAATCTCGGAGCGGGGAATGCGCATCAGGTAATCTCTTTCAATGCGGCAAGGGCTGCCTCGGCGAATTCAATTGTGTTCAGGTTGTAGGACACAGGCACCAAAGCGCGTTCTGGCGTTTCTACCACGTCAGCCCGCAACCGTTCCGCCAAAGCAGCCTGGGCTTCGGGATCGTGGAAGGGTTGGCCCGGGGCATCGATGGCCGATACGCCACCTTCTGGGATCAAAAAGCGCACCGGGCCGGTCATAGCGTTCAAGCGCTCTGCGATCCAGGCGCCGAATGCGTCGTTTTCCTCTGGCGTTGTGCGCATCAGCGTGACTTGCGGATTGTGGACGTGGAACATGCGGTCCTCGAACGCTTCGGGCACCGTGTCGCGCGCCCCAAAGTTCACCATATCAAGCGCACCTACCGACCCCACATAAGGGATGCCCGTTCGGATCACTGCGCCAAACCGGTCCTTCGTAGCCGGAAAGACGCCGCCTACCATCATGTCCGCCACCTCGGTCGTCGTCAGATCAACGACGGCTTCGATCATGCCACTGTCCACCAGTTTTTCCATCGACTGGCCACCGGTTCCGGTCGCGTGGAAAACCAGCGGATCATAGTTCTGGGCAAGCGCGCCCGCGACATGGCTGACAGCCGTTGTTGTGACACCGAACATCGTCAGGCCAATTGCTGGCTTCACGTCGATTGCGGGGATGCGGTGTTGCATCATCCCGACGAGCGCGTGCGCGGCATTGCCCAGGACACGCCCCGAAATCAGATTGAGGCCTTGCACATCCGTAACGGAATAGATCATCGCAATGTCGCTGGGGCCGACATAAGGGGCGACATTGCCGCTGGCGACTGTCGAGACCAGCACCTTGGGCGTGCCAACCGGAAGAGCACGCATCGCGGGCGCCAAAAGCGCAGTGCCGCCGGATCCGCCCGCGCCGATAAGCCCACCAATCCAGTCGGCCTGACGAACGTAGGCCTCGAACGCCGATGCCATCGCCGCGACGGCAGCGCCCCGGTCTGTTTTGTCCAGCACGGCCGCCGCGCCATCCGGGTGGAAACCGGCAACCGTGTCCGCTGGTATATCGGCGCTGCCGCGACCGCTGGTTCCAATATCGATTGTGCGCACGTCCAGCCCGGCGGATCGGATCAGGTCGGCAATGTAAGAGAGCTCTTTGCCCTTGGTGTCGAAGGTCCCTGCAACCCCGGCGATCATGAGCGCCAGCGGGCCATCTCGGCTTCGACTTGTGCGCGGTCGACAATTCCCGCGTCCGAGCCAAGGCCGCTGGCAACGAGCGAAGCAGACGCCGTGCCCAGATGCGCGGCCTCGGCAAGACTGCGGTCATCGGCGAGGCCGGCAATGAATCCGGCTGTAAAAGCGTCCCCGCAGCCGGTCGTATCGACAACCACAATGTCATAGGCGGGCACGTGAATGCGATCATCACCGTTTGCGACGATTGATCCGTCGCCACCCATGGTCAGAACGGGACACTTGACGCCGCGCGATTGGAAGAACTTGATATTCTCCTCCACGCCCGCGATCCCGCTAAGGATCTCGGCCTCTTCGATCGAGGGAATGAAGTAGTCGATATGCGGCAACAGGGGTTCGACGAACTGCCACGTGTCGGGACCGGCGCCGACCAGATCCCACGTCGTCACACATCCCGCTTCTTGCGCCGCCTTTAGAAGCCGGGCGCTTGGGGCACCGTCGAGCTTGGCCAAAAGCCCGGTGCCGCCAAGGTGGAAAAACCGGCAGTCCAGAACTTTGCCAAGCATTTCGTCGGACACATCGAAGTGATCTGACGCGCCGCGACAATGCAAGGCAGGGCGTTCTCCGTTTGGGCGAACATTCAGGATCGTAGCCGATGTCTCTATGCCTTCAAGACGCTGCATAAGGTGACAATCGATGCCCATACGGGTCATGTGATCAACGACGAAGTCGGCTTTTTCGTCGTCTCCGACAGCCCCGACCGCCTGACACCTTAGCCCGAGTTTCGCTAGATCGACGACAGTGCCCCCGGCGGTGCCGGCGACCGTAAGTCGGATCTCATCGATGAACTCTACATTGCCGCCATCCGGGATGGCTGTGACCGGGCGCCCCAGAATATCGAGGATGTAAAGCCCGACTACGGAAACGTCGAAGCCGCTCATCTCAGGGTTTCCAAATATCCGACATAGAGGAAAGCGGTTCCCACGCCGAGCGCAGCAGCGACGCCGAGGATGATCAGAACAATGATGACGGCCTTTCGTAGCGCGCTTAGGGGAACGCCCTCGCGGCAGAGCGGCACAAGGTTAAAGGCGAGCGCGCCGATCACCACGGTCACACAGCCTATCGAGAAAAGCTGTAGTGAAAACGGTTGGAATATGAAGATGATCGACAGGACGCAAAGCCCAATGATGCACCGTTCAATCAGTTTCGCTTGCGCGGCGGTCATCGTGCGCTCCTCAGAACTTGTTCGTCTTCCGTGAAAATATGCGTCGTGTCCGGCGGGAAGCGGGTATGCATTTGGTCGCCTTCGGACAGCGGCACACGCCAGTCGGTAACCAACCGCAGATCGTGATATCCGTCGTGCATATGGGCCAGGGTCTCGGCCCCCATCGGTTCGACCATATCGATTTTTGTCGACAGGCTGTCTTGGGTGGGCTCTGTGCTGATTTCCAGGTTGCGCGGTCTGATGCCAAGCGTAACCTTTGCGCCAGGCGCAAGTTGCGAAACGGCCGGATCAACCTTGATCTTCAGGGTCTGGTCGCCCTCAAACGCAAAGTCGGCAAGACCGTCGCCACTCGACCCTGTCAGTGTTGCCGGGATCAGGTTCATTTGCGGTGTGCCGATAAAACCTGCGACGAACAGGTTGGACGGCGTCTGAAAGACGTTGTGCGGCGTGTCGACCTGTTCGATCCGGCCGGCTCGCATCACAGCGATTCGGTCGGCCATGGTCAGCGCTTCAAGCTGATCGTGGGTGACGATCACCGTGGGTCGCGACAGGTCTTGCAGCACTTCCTTGATCTCGCCGCGCATCTCTTCGCGCAATTGCACGTCAAGGCGTGAAAGCGGTTCATCAAACAGGAAGCATTGAGGGTCGCGGATGATCGAACGTCCAACAGCGACCCGTTGCTTTTCGCCTTCGGCCAGCTGGCTCGGCGTCCGCTTGAGGACGCTTTCAAGTTGCAGGGTCTTGGCGACTTGCCCGACCCGCTTTTCTATCTCTGCGCCCGAAAGCTTCTCGGCGTAGAGCGGGTAGGCAAGGTTTTCGGCCACTGAAAGTGACGGATAAAGCGCGTAGAATTGGAACGACATCGCCACATTGCGCTCTCGTGGAGCCAATTCGTTGACCCGCTTTCCGCCGAGCATGACATTGCCCTCGGTGGCCGCCTCAAGCCCGGCGACCATTCGAAGCGTCGTTGTCTTGCCGCAACCCGAGGGGCCAAGCAGGCACAAAACCTCGCCGTCCCCAACATCCAGGTCGATGGTATCGACAGCCGTGAGCGACCCAAAGCGCTTGGTGAGTTTCTGGAGTTCGATCGTCATTACTTTTTGACCGTTCCGAAGGTGACGCCGCGCAAAAGCTGGTTCTGCAACAGGAAGGTGACAAAGAAGATCGGGATTAGGAACAGCGTTACGATTGCGGCCAGCAGACCGTAATCCACACCAACCTCACCCCCAAGCGTTCGGGCCATCGCGACGGGCACGGTTCGCGTCTCGACCCCGGTCAAAAGGAGCGCGAACAGGAATTCATTCCACGTCAAAATCAGGCCAAAGACGAAGGTCGCCGACAGGCCTGCAAGAATCTGGGGAATGCAGAAGTTGAAGAAAACCCGTCGTTCCGTCGCGCCGTCCATTCGGGCGGCATCCTCTATCTCGGGGTTCAGTTCGTCGAAGAACGACTTAACCAGCCACACGGAGAACGGGATGTTGAACGCCGTGTAAAGCAGGATGATGCCCCAGTAGCTGCCAGCCAAACCGCTGAGCCTGAACATCAGAAAGATCGGGATGATCACGACAATAGGCGGCATCATTCGCGTTGTCAGAATGATGAACAGATACGTGTCATTCCCTTTAAGCGGATACCGCGAGAACGCATAGGCCGCGAGCGTGCCCACGATCAGCGCCAATCCCACAGATGTGAACGCGATGAAGATCGAGTTGAAGAAATAAAGCCCCATATCGGTCGCTTGCGCCGTTCCGGTGGTGATCGAGGTTCTGTAAAAGACGCTGACGAAGTTATCGAGCGTGGGCGTGAAGAACAGCTTTGGCGGGACGGCAAGCGCATCGGTGCGAGTCTTGAACGCTGTCAGGATAATCCAAAGCACGGGGAAGAAATAGATCAGCCCGATCACCGACGCGATTGCAGTATAGCCCCAGCCGGCTTTGCCGATTTCACGATGTTTCCGTGCCATCAGTCCACCTCCTCGGCGCGCCGGTTCACGGCATAAAGGTAAAGGTTCGTTAGGACGATCACGATGAAAAGCACGATATAGGCAAGGGCTGAGGATTGACTGGTTCTGAAGAACTGGAAGGCGGTCCGGTACAGATACACAGCGATCGTTTCAGTGGATGATCCCGGTCCACCCTCGGTGATGATGTACACGATGTCGAACAGCTTGAACGTCTCAATCGTGCGAAACAGCACAGCAAGCAACAGAAGCGACTTGATGTAGGGAAATGTGATTGTCCGGAAGGTGCGCCATTTGCTAGCACGATCAATTTCTGCAGCTTCGTACAGGTACTTCGGCACCGACACGAGCCCCGCCAGAACCAGTAGCATTACGAACGGCGACCACATCCACGCATCGGCAATAACGATCCCGGCGATTGCACCTGCAGGGGTCGCAAGCGTCACAAACGGGTCCGAGGTGAAGAAGTTCATGACGTAGCTGACAACGCCGAATGTGGGTTCGTAGAAGAGCTTGAAGAAGACGCCGACCGAGACAAAGGACAGCATCATCGGTGTGAGCACAAGCATCAACACGATCCGCCGCATCGGGAACGCCTTGGCAAATAGCAGGGCAAGAAGAAAGCCAACAATCAGTTGCAGAAGAACAGATGAGCCGACGATGATGGCGGTCGTCTGGAACCGTTCCCAGACCTTGTCGTCGGTCAGAACATCGGCGTAGTTGTCCAACCCCCTGAACCGCGGGACGCGCTGGCTAGAGGCCTTGTAGTTAAAGAAACTTAGGCCGAAGGACCAAAGAAGCGGAAAGATGTTCATCACAAAAAGGATGAGTATCGCGGGCGTGACAAGCAGCGCCCCCCGCCGTTTCGGATCGAGTAGCCAAGCACCGAAACCGCCTTTGGTGGATGCACTGTCCGCCATATGAAGGGCCGTCCTTGTTAAACTGGTCTGGGAAAGCGGGGCCCAGCCGAAGCCGGACCCCGCAGGGAGGAACGAATTACTCGATGAACCCGATGTCTTCGAGCAGCTCCTGCTGGAACTCTGCTACCGCATCCAGGGCTTCTTGGGCCGATTGCTGACCTGTGATGGCCTTGTCGAACTCTTCTTGCTGCTGGGTGAGCATCTCGAAGAATTCAGGGATGTGCCAGACGTCCTTCTGCCAGTCGATCATCTCGACATGGGCACGGTTCCACGGCCGCAGATCGTTGTAGCTTGGATCGGCCATAACACTCATCAGGCCTGACTGACCGCCATTTGCCACAGCAGCAAGCTGCGTTTCTGGATTCAGCCACCACTTCACAACGTTAAGCGCTTCGTCGACGACCTCGTCAGAGTTCCAGGTGGTCAGAACGAAGGGCTGGCCGCCGATGTTGCCGGTCCGGTCGATCGAGCCGTCTGCCTGACGCGTGCCCGGGGCGGGGCCGAACGCCGACTTGTCGTGCACGGTTGACGCGCTTGGATCGAGCACCGGTTCGCCAAGGCCTACCCAGTCGATGATGGCACCGACCTTGCCTTGCATGTAAAGGTCCTGGATCACGAAGATGTCCATCTGACCGGTTTGCGCCACAGGCGGCATGTACTGAAGATAGCTCAGGTACTCGTCGAACGCGGCCACTGCGACGTCAGAGTTGACCACACCTTCGGCCTGCGCCTCGGGTGCTTTCGATTCATCCCAGATGTCGCCGCCTTGCTGCCAGATGAAGGCGTTGATCTGCATGGTCGAGAAGTCGTAGCCCTTCCCGGCCTGATAGGCGATGCCGTAGAACGGCTCGGTCAGCTCTTCGCCCGCCAGCATCTCGCCCGCGTCGCGCTGGAAGAACTCGCCAATCTGGCCCCATTTCGTCCAATCGGTGTCCTGCCAGTCTTCGTAAGAGCAGGGCAGGTTGGTGCCGTACGCTTCCTGGAAAGCCGCCATTTCGCCTTCGTCGCAGAAGATATCTTCACGATAGAAGGTTACATACGTGTCCGGAAATTGCGGGAAGCCGTAGTAGCTGACACCCGGTGCCGGAACTTCGCCAGCTTCTTCAAGTTGCGCGCGCGTGCGGTGTGGATACGTTGAGTAGGCCGAAACCAGCGCCGGATGCAGGTCCTGCATGATCGCCGTTAGCTCGGGATCGTCATTGATCTTGTCGGTCAGGTCCATGTAGTACCCGCCTTCGACAAACGCACCCAGCCACTGACTGTCGGTCACGATCATCTGGTACTTCTGTTCACCGGATGTCAGCGAGGCTGCAACACGCTCGTAAAAGCTGGGCCATGGAATGAAATCCATATCCAACGTCGTGGTGTGACCCGCAGGCGAGGTGTATGTCTGATCGAAATGCTCTTTCATGAACCGCGTCGGTGGCCAGTCTGGTGCAGCCATCGTGATGGTAATGTCGGCTGCCATGACGGGAGCGCCAACGACCCCCGCGGCAAGAAGTGTAGCGCCCATCAGGGTGCTGGTAACATTGGGTGCTTTCATAGTCTCCTCCACTGATTGTCTTTCTCGTTTTGCCTTTGTCTTACTGCTCCCCCGCAAGTTTATGCCACTCCGTGCAATGCGCGCGCGCCTGTCGACGGATCGAAGAAATGAAGATCCTTCGGGTCGAATGTGACCGCGATTTCGTCGCCGACGCTGTATTTGGCCGCGACCTCCTCGCGCAGGACCATCTTCATGTCGGTGTCGCGCGCTCTGATATCGATAATGGTTACATCGCCCAGCGGCTCGGTCAGGTGAATCTTCACAGGAATGCCGGTGCCGCTTCCGTCGGCAAGCGCAATGTCATGTGGGCGAAGTCCGACGACCAGCGGCTGACCGCTGAACACGCCCGGCGCGTCCAGGGGACTGTCAAGAAAAGGTAATCCGATTTGACCGTCTGCCGGCGCCGTTGCGGAAACAAAGTTGATCGGCGGCGAACCGATCATGCTGGCGACGTATGTGTCGGTCGGAGAGCGATACAGATCCCTCGGCGCGCCGATCGCGACGACTTTGCCGTCCTGAATCACGCCGACCCGATCGCCCATGGTCAATGCTTCGATCTGGTCGGGCGTGGCGTAAAGCATCGTCATGCCCAACTCACGGTGCAGGCGTTTAAACTCTGTCCGCATCTCATCACGCAGCTTGGCATCGAGGTTGGTCAAAGGTTCGTCCAGCAAGAGGAGCTTGGGCCGACCGACTATTGCACGCCCGATTGCCACGCGTTGCTGCTCGCCCCCAGATAGGGTGGTCGGTTTACGCTTCAGGGTGTGAGTGACCCGCAGAAGCTCTGCAACCTCGCCCACACGCCTGCGCACCGCGTCGCTGCTTTCTCCCGCGCGACGCAAGGGGTGCGCGAGATTGGCTTCCACCGACAAGTGAGGATAGAGCGCAAAGGTCTGAAAGATCATCGAAATCCCGCGACCCTGCACCGGGTTTTCGGTAACGTCCTGACCCGCAAAGGAAACCTTGCCATGCTCAAGTTCCTCAAGGCCAGAGATCGCGCGCAGCGTTGTGGTCTTTCCAGAGGACGAGGGACCTAGGAGGCAGAAGAACTCACCATCCGCAACATCGAAAGACATACCATCAAGCGCAACGACCTTACCAAAGGTGCGCCGGAGGTTATCGACTTTCAGCTCCGACATATGTGGTAGCCCCCCAAATTCACTTCCCACCCTCTACAGTCGTTCATTTCAAACCGCTTTCGTCATCAGTGCAGATTGTCGCGGACAAAGATCTCGATCCGAATGCGTTCCTGTTTTTCATTTACTGGCGTTTCGTCCGCGAGATGTTTGAGGACGCGAATGGCACTTCGCACCTCGTGACTTGGATCTTGTACCAAAACCGCATCGACTGATCCCGTGATCAACGCAGCGCGCGTGTGTTCGGAAAGCTCCGTCGTGACCACGCTTATCTCTTGCTTCGCAGTTTCGATTGCGTCGATGACGCCGCGCGTGCCGCCGCCAAGGCTATAGATCCCAACCACGTTGGGGTTCTGCGACAAAAGGTACGAGAGTTTCTCTTCGACAATTCCGGCAAGTTCCTCGCCCTCGATCCAGGGAAGCACATTCAAATCCGGGCATTCTGCGCGCATCACCTGCTCAAAGCCCATTCGGCGTTCTACATGATCTCGCAAGGTCCCAGAACCGGCGACGACCGCAACATCACCTGCACGGGGCGAGACGAAACGCTTGAGCAAACTGGCCGCGACGCGTCCGGCTGCCACATTGTCGATCCCGACAAATCGCTCACGTTCGGAATTCGGGATATCCGAGATAAAGGAAATAACGTGGACGCCGCGCCGGCGCAGCGTGGCAATCGCGTCTCGTACGATCTGACTTTCAACGGCCACAAGTGCAACGCCTTCTCCAATCTCGTCGCCAAGATCGTTTATCGCTTCCACAATCGCCGCTGGATCAAGTGGCGGCACGGCGACGGAATTGATCCGAATGCGTTCCTTGGATGCTTGGTGTTTTGCCAGTTCGATCTCGGTGCGCACATCATTGAAGAAGGCGGTCTCGCCGGCAGACACGATGAAAGTGAACGTGTACGAGCGACCCCGCGCGAGGTTGGCCGCTGTTTGATCTCGTACAAAGTTCAGGCGATCCATTGCGTCCACCACGCGCTGTATCGTGGTTTCGCGCACGCCCTTCCGTTTGTTGAGCACACGGTCAACGGTCGCCAGGCTGACGCCCGCCTCGTTGGCCACGTCCTGCGCAGTCACGCGTGTCATTGAACCTCCCAATTAGAAAAATCTTGAGGTATGTGGTGATGTACGTCAATCAAATTCGAAGACGACGCTGCATGACGAACGGAGGGCGCGGATGTTGATCGGAATCCCGAGCATACTGACACCTGATTTATTGCGACATATCAGGGCGATGGGTCATGGTGACGAATTAGTGATCGCCGATGCGAATTTTCCGGCAGAGTCGTGTGCCGCGCGAATCGAGCGTCTTGCAGGTGTGAGTGCGACCGACGCCCTGAGGGCGATCCTGACGGTCATGCCCCTCGACTCGTATGTCGAACGTCCGGCCCGGACAATGCAGGTGGTCGGCGACCCGCAAGCTGTCCCCGAAATCGTTGCAGAGTTCCAATCGATCATTGATGAGACTGCAGATCACCCTGCTAGGCTTAGCAGCGTTGAACGGCACGAATTCTATGTCGAGACCAGAAAAACCTACTGCGTTGTTCAAACGGGTGAGACCCGGTTTTACGGGAACATTATTCTTCAGAAGGGTGTCGTGGCGCCGGCCTAGTCGTATCTGCCGGGCCCGACCGTCGATGTCACCATGTCAGTGAACGGACGGGTGAACTGGGCAGAAGCGTTTGGTCTTGCAGACGGGGCTCCAAAGCGGGCTAAATGCAGCCCGGGCAGGGAGGGACACGCAGATGCAAACAAAAAAGATCATCAACGACGGAGACGACGCCGTCGACGAGATGCTTGATGGTATACTGCTGGCGCATGGCGACACTTTGCGCGCCTCCGAAGACTCTGGCCGGGCTATCATCGCGCGACATGGTCCCCGCGCGGGTAAGGTTGGTCTTGTCATCGGCGGCGGGTCCGGCCATGAGCCGACCTTTGTCGGGTTCGTCGGGCAGGGCCTTGCTGACGCGGCCGCGATTGGGAACGTTTTTGCCTCCCCGCCGCCCGATCCCGCCCTTGCGTGTGTGAAAGAGGTCTCTGGCGGTGCCGGTGTTCTGTTTATGTACGGAAACTATGCTGGGGACGTGATGAACTTCGACATGGCGGCCGAAATGGCAGCCATGGATGACATAGAGGTACGGACAGTTCTTACCACGGATGACGTGGCCTCGGCCCCACGCGACGAGATCGAAAAACGACGCGGCGTAGCGGGAAACTTCTTTATCTTCAAAGCAGCCGGTGCCGCGGCAGACGAGATGAGGGATCTCGAAGAGGTGGAACGCATTGCGCGGCACGCCAATGCACGGACCTATACAATGGGCGTCGCACTTAGCCCGTGTTCGCTGCCCCAGACGCGGCGGTGGAACTTCGATCTGCCCGAGGGCGAGATGGAGATCGGAATGGGCATCCACGGGGAGCCGGGGATCGAACGCGGTCCGATCAAACCCGCAGATCAGATCGTTGACGAGATGATGGATCGCATCTTTGACGAGATGGATGCAGAACAGGGCGACCGGGTCGCCGTTCTTGTGAACGGTCTGGGCGCGACACCGCTGATGGAGTTGTACATTATGAATAAACGGGTGCAGGCCCGTATTGAAGACGCAGGCATTTCGACCCACGCAACCTGGGTCGGCAACTACTGCACCTCGCTTGAGATGGCAGGCGCATCGGTTACGGTCATGCACCTTGATGAAACGTTGCAAAGGTTGATCGATCGGCCTTGCCACTGCGCGATGTTCCGGGTGGTCTGAGGCATGGATGCGAATGACATCAAGGCGATGCTCTTAGCTGCCGCGGATGCGATGGATGATGCCCGCGATGAACTTTGCGCGTTAGATGGCGAGATCGGCGACGCAGATCATGGCGTTGCGATGTCGGGTGGGTTCGGAGCAATTCGGACCGCAATTGCGGATCTCGACGGAGCGGTGCCTACGGATGTCTTTAACACGGCCGCAAAGGCATTTCTCAATGCAGTCGGGGCGTCCTCGGGGCCTCTCTACGCAACCGCGTTCATGCGGGCTGGTGCGGCCGTGAAGGGCAAGAAGCAGATCGACGATGCAGATGTACCCGGTCTGGTATCCGCAATGGCCGAAGGTATTGCCCATCGCGGCAAGGCTGCGCCAGGCGATAAGACCATGCTTGATGCTTGGGGGCCTGCATCCGATGCCGCGACTGCTGCCAAAGGCCAGCGGGCCGCCGTGGTTCTTTATGCAGCTGCCGATGCGGCTGCGGCAGGCGCCGAGGCGACGGCAGGCATGCAGGCCAAGCTGGGACGCGCCGCGCGCCTTGGGGCACGTTCGCTCGGCCACAAGGACCCTGGCGCGACGTCCGCAGCGATGCTTCTTAAGGCAATGGCAAAGAGCATGGAAAAAGGCTGATCCAGATTTATGGTGCCTGGGCAGACCCGCGCAGGTCGGGAACAAGCGCTTTGGAGTTGCAGGTTGAAAGTTGCGCACCCATCGCCACGGCTGACTTTTGGATCGGGACAAGCTGGAAAATGAACAAGACGCTTGGCGAGGCAGAGCGCTTTGCCAGGGGGCTTGCGCAAGCCGAAACTAGGCGCAACGAATGCATTCAGTGCTTTGTCATTCCCCGTTCACGACCGTGCGCGAGGTTGTGTCGATACTGGCACCGGCGTCGGTTTTTCGGTCAGCGTCCAGAAGATGCTTTGGGGCGACGCCGGCGCTTGGACCGGCGAGATTTCGCCCCCGATATTGATCGATTGCGGCACAAACATCGTCGAACTTGGCCATTCGGAGCGCAGGGCACATTTTGGCGAGACGGACGAAGCGGTTGGCCCTAAGGCGGCAGCGGCGGTACGCCATGGTCTGATCCCATTGATTTGCATTGGAGAAACGTTCGAAGAGCGTGAAGCGGGCAGGGCGCAGTCCGTCCTTGAACAGCAAACGCGGGCCGCGCTCGAAGAATTTACGCTCGACCAGAAAACCGCCCCGATCTTGTTGGCCTATGAACCGGTATGGGCGATCTCGCACGGAGGAAGCCCGGCAAAGGCCGACTATGCCAATGGACGGCATGCGGAAATCATCGCAGTTGCCGAAGATGTGCTCGGGCAACGCTTACGCTGTCTCTATGGTGGATCGGTAAACCCGGGCAACTGCGCCGAGCTAATAGGATCTGCGAACATCGATGGGCTGTCTATCGGGTGCTCGACCTGGGATATTGAAGGATACCTGAATATCCTCGCGCATCGTGCCGCCGTCATATTACAACCGAACCGAAGGCCAAATGAAATCTGCCGTTGCAGGCAACAGCGCCGGCCAGGGGCTGGCTAGAGTTTTGGCAGAGTATCTGGGCGCCGCCTAAGACGTGAACGGGGTTTCCCACACCGATCAGGGCCCGGATCCGTTTTACGCGAACCTCTCTGACCGTGTGGCGGCGGCGGTGCTTGACGGCACCTATGACCTGGTGATCCTGATTTGCGGCACGGGCATCGGTGTCTGCCTTTCCGCCAATAAAGTGCCAGGTATCCGCGCGGCCCAGTGCCACGACACGTATTCAGCCGGAAAGGCTGCGACGTCGAACAACGCGCAGATCATCACCATTGGCGCGCGCGTCGTCGGCCCGGAATTGGCGAAGGACATCGCCGAGGCGTTCTTGCAGGCGGATTTCGACCCCAATGGCCGATCGGCAGGGAATGTGAACGCCATCAACGCGGTCGACGCGAAGTACAACAAAGCCTGACCCCAGCACGGCGATCGAACCGCTGCCCGGGTTGATCCCCTAGCGTCATCTGCAGTGCCGAGGGTGGGCCAAGTTCCCCCGGTCTGTTCGATCTATGACGTCGGATCTTTGGACGTTTGGGGGATGACATTGGGGCCCCCTGGGTTGGAAGTTGCGTTCGAGTCTTACACGATGTATGATTTGTCCAAACATCTGGGTAGAGGCACGGGCGATGAGCGGTAGGAAGGTAAAACTAGATGCCAGCACTCAACCGGATCGTGAGTTTCACCGGGACGTCGATCCGGCAAATCTCGCGAACTGGTGGAAGTCGCACATGGAGTCGAATGTTGGAACCGAGAACCTAAAGCGTGATTTGAGCCTCATTCGTTTCAACTTGGACGAGGATGGACGTAATGACAGCCTTCAGTTCGAGCAGTGGCTAGAAAAAGAACTGGCCAAACCCAAGTCTCTTTCGTTTGCGGAAAACTTCAGGCGGAGGAGATTGGAAACTCTAATTGTAAGACGTAGGACTGTCTCATTGCCGCCCCAACGTTTCATCGCCCATCTGAATGCGTCAGAAGAGGCTCGATCCGCAGAGTTGGAGGATCGAACAGCAAGGTTGGCCTTCTTCGAAAGGCACCTCCCAAAGGCGGCGTTCACAAGCATTGCCCAGCCTTGCCTCGCTGATCTGTACTATGAAATCGATCAGATCGAAGGGGAGCGCCAATCACATGCCCGAAAGGCCCTTCTTCGCAGTTTCTACCTCAACATCGTACGCGCCCTGATCGCATTCGCCTATCACTCTGTAGTAAATCGCCTGACCAAAGGCGTAACCAAACGGAAGCCCTAGAGCTATGACCCCATCGAAAACGGAATATCTCATTCTGGACCTCCTGCGCGCAGGTGGCGAACTCTATGGCCTCGAATTGGTGCATCGCTCAGATGGCGCGCTAAAGCGCGGAACGGTCTACGTGACGCTGGGCCGCATGGTCGAAAAGAAATACCTAACGGCAGAGGAAGAGAAAGAACCCTCCCATCCCGGCTTGCCCCGGAAACGCTATCGGATCACCGGACTTGGCCAAGCAGTGATGAACGCAGAAGACGCCCGCAGGGCCGCGCTAGGGTCAGCGGGTTACGGGTATGCTTGAAAAAAATCGGAGACGTGTGTTCAAGAAGCTGCCGCGCGGGTGGGTGGCGTTTCTGCTCGTATTCTGCAGTTGTTTTGGGGGCGGGTATTGGATGACGGTGCTCGTAGCGCACTTCGGTTTTTCGGTTCCACTTACCACATTCTTTCTCGGGACAGCCGCTTTTGCTGCGGTTCCGTTTGCCGCATTCACCGGTTATTTGAGCTATTTTTGGGTGCAGGATGCTCTTCGGAAGCGCCATATTGCGCGAGCGCCGGGTTCCTTTTGGGTAAACCTCCTGACATTTCTTCTTCCCCGAAAAGTTTATGCAGACCATTTTGGTCAGACCATCGCGGACATGCGCGATGAATGCGCGGCGTTGGATTTCGAAGGCCGCAAATGGCAGCGTCGATGGATATCACTTGTCTATCACGGACGCATCGTCTTGACGCTTTGCCTACTTATCGTCGTGGGCGTTCTCAAGAAGATCAGCAAAATCTGGAGCGCAATCTGATCACCACCTGCCCTTCGCCCGTTTGACGTTTGGGCAGGTAGAAGCGGGTCCGGTACCGGGGCTTCATGCCCACAATCTTAACAGGTCGCGATAGTGATCGGGATGCTCGTAACATCGAGGGGCCACTTCGGAGGCGCATTCATTCTGCGCGTCCCGCGTCGCCTCGACGCCAGCATTCCGGGATGCCGATATGAGCCAAAACGACGCGCAAATCCCTTGCCTTCGTGTCTCGCCGGGATCAGGCGGTCTGCGGGGCGGCCCTATTCCATGGCTTCCCGCACGCAATGAGCAGCGCCCCAAACCAGAAATCCGGCTAAAAGAATGAGGTGGCTGGGGTGGTAGGATTCGAACCTACGATACACGGTACCAAAAACCGCTGCCTTACCACTTGGCTACACCCCAACGGCGCATTGTGACGTAGAGGTGATGGCGGTCATCTGCAAGCGCAAAATCGGCTATCACGGGCGGGTGTGCCGACAGATCTTGATTGAGGTCTATCAGGTGCCGGGGCGCGCGCGCGTTGCGCGCAACATGCACGATAAGGACCCTGGGCGCCGCTATCCACGAATTCCGCAAGCGCGCGGCGCCAAGGTTCAGAGCCTAACCAATCGCCGCGTCGCGCACGTCATCGTCAATCGAGCCGAGGTACCGGGTGAAGTTCTCGGCAAACATCCCGACAAGCTTTGCAGCTTCGGCATCATAGGCGGCCGTGTCGTCCCAAGTGCGGCGCGGATCGAGCAGCAGGTCCGGCACACCGTCGATCGAAACCGGGACCTCGAACCCAAAGTTGGGATCTTTCCGAAACTGGGCATTGGCCAACGAGCCATCCAGGGCTGCGGTCAGAAGAGCACGCGTCGCATTGATCGGCATGCGGCTGCCGGTTCCAAATGCGCCCCCGGTCCATCCAGTGTTCACCAGCCAACAGGTTGCGCCGTGGCGCGCAATCTTCTCGCGCAAAAGCTCGCCATAGACCTCGGGTCGTCGGGGAAGGAAAGGTGCCCCAAAGCACGTCGAGAATGTCGGCTGCGGTTCCGTCACACCGCGCTCGGTGCCCGCCACTTTTGCCGTGAACCCGGACAGAAAGTGATACATCGCCTGTGCCGGCGTCAGTCGGGCGATGGGGGGCAGAACCCCGAATGCGTCGCAGGTCAGCATGATGATGTTCTTTGGATGCCCGCCCAACGCCGATTTTGAAGCGTTCGAGATGTAGTCGAGCGGGTAAGCGCAGCGCATGTTCGCTGTCAGGCTGTCATCTTCGAAATCAAGCTCGAACGTTTCGGGGTCGAACACCATGTTCTCGATGACCGTTCCAAACTTCGATGTGGTTGCATAGATCTCGGGCTCTGCCTCGGGGCTGAGCTTGATCGTCTTGGCATAGCATCCGCCTTCGAAGTTGAAGGTGCCCCGGTCGGACCATCCATGCTCGTCATCGCCGATCAGCACCCGCGTCGGGTCGGCCGAAAGTGTCGTCTTTCCCGTGCCCGAGAGGCCAAAGAAGATTGCGGTGTCGACCGGATTGCCCGGGGCATGGTTGGCTGAGCAGTGCATGGCCATCACGCCTTTTCCAGGCAGTATGTAGTTCAGAAGCGTGAACACCGATTTCTTATTCTCGCCGGCGTATTCAGTGCCGCCGATAAGGATCAGTTTCTTCTCGAAGTTGATCGCGATTACCGTTTCGGATCGGCAGTCGTGACGTTCGGGATCAGCACGGAAGGACGGCGAGTTGAGAATTGTGAATTCGGGAACAAAGCTGTCGAGCTCGTCACGATCGGGGCGGCGCAACATATGCCGGATAAATAGCGAGTGCCATGCAAGCTCGGTCACAAGGCGGACATCAAGCCGGTGCGCGGGGTCCGCGCCGCCGAAAAGATCCTGAACAAAATAGTCGCGGCCCTTCATATGTTCGAGCAGATCGGCGTAAAGACGATCGAAACCGTCCGGGCTCATTGCGGCATTGTTGTCCCACCAGATGACATTTTCGGTTTCAGGCGACCGAACGATGTGTTTGTCCTTCGGGGACCGCCCCGTGAAGGTTCCTGTTTCCACTAACAGACATCCGCCGCGCCCCAGCGCTCCCTCACCGCGGACCAAGGAATGTTGGATTAGCGCAGGCTCAAGAAGGTTGTAGTAGACACACCCAAGCCCCTTTATTCCTTGATCTTTGAGTGTAAGACTCGGATTTACCCGACCGGCTTCCATCTGCTGTCCCTCCGATTCCCCATGTGCCGCACATAGCACGATCGCCGCCTGGGTGAACCCCAGATGTTATGACTAACATACCGATTCTGATTGTTTGCGTAACCGGGATAAAGTCGGGTGTTGGCGCAACCATGTTGCGTTTAGCGCAATCATTGCACGACTTTGCCACAGTTTAGCCATTCGTTGTTTGTTTTCAGGTCACATGAGCCGTGCGAAGCGTGTGGTGATTCGCACAAGAATGTTGATTCTGCGTCCAGGTGTGTTGTTTGGTGTCACGAAACAATAAGGCACGCAGAGCAGGATAAGGAACCTCACCCATGTCGAGGATCGCACTGGTGGACGACGACAGGAATATCCTGACGTCTGTATCCATGACGCTCGAGGCAGAAGGCTTCGAGGTCGAAACTTACAACGACGGACAAGCCGCTTTGGACGCTTTCAACAAGAAGCTCCCGGATATGGCGGTGTTCGATATCAAGATGCCGCGGATGGATGGGATGGACCTGCTTCAGCGCGTGCGCCAGAAAACCGCGATGCCGGTCATCTTTCTGACCTCCAAGGACGACGAGATCGACGAAGTTCTCGGTCTGCGGATGGGTGCGGACGACTATGTGAAGAAGCCGTTTTCGCAGCGACTTCTGGTCGAGCGTATCCGTGCGTTGCTGCGTCGCCAGGAAGTGATGGACGCCGACGCGATCGGTGAAGGCGAAACCGGTCAGGTTATGCAGCGCGGCGAGCTTTCGATGGATCCCCTACGCCACTCGGTCAGCTGGAAGGGTCAGGACGTGTCGCTGACGGTGACGGAATTCCTGCTTCTCCAGGCGCTGGCACAGCGTCCGGGCTTCGTCAAATCACGCGATCAGTTGATGGATGTCGCCTACGATGACCAAGTCTATGTCGACGACCGTACCATCGACAGCCATATCAAGCGTCTGCGCAAAAAGATGCGTATGGTCGATTCAGAGTTTTCGGCAATCGAAACTCTTTACGGGATCGGCTATCGTTACAACGAAGAGTAACCTGCAAAGCTGAAGGCTGGATGAACAAGGCGTCGGGCATAGACCTGGTGGGCGCCAAACCTCTGAAACGTCCCAAGAACCCCGAAGTGGTTCTTGGCGAGGATTGGGTCGGACCGGACGCGCGGGCGGAGAGCGAGCTTCGGGCAAAACGCGAAAAGCGGGGCCTGATCTCGATCAACCGCTCTCCGCTTGCGCGGAAGATCATCACGTTCAATCTGCTTGCGATCCTGATGCTGGTTGCAGGCGTGTTGTTCCTCAACCCGTTCCGGGACAGCCTTGTCTTTCAGCGCGAGCGGGCACTGGTCTCTGAGGCGGAACTGGTCGCCGCAGTGTATGAAGCTCGGCTTGATGCCCGGGGCATCGCGCCAGGTGCCCGGGCCGGAGGGTTCGATCCCGAAGAGACGCTGCAAGCCCTTGATCTGACCACTCCGGTCGACGTTTTCGTCTTCACACCTGACGGAACCGTTGTTGCCACCACAGTGGGCCAGGATCGCCGCGACCCGCCCCCGATCTCGGGTTTGCAGCGCGACGACAGAACGACGCTAATCACCGATTTTCTCAATGGGATCTGGGAGGGGCTCTCGATCGTGTTTTCCGGCCGCGACGAGGGCATCGGCCCAGCGGCCCCGGGCGAGGATCAGGTCAGAACACTTGTCCCAGCGGCCCTTGAGGGCCGGACCCAGGTGAACACCGGCACCGATCCCTTTGGAAACACGATCTTTCAGGTTGCGACGCCCATTGTCGTCGATGGCGAAGCGGTGGGCGTTGTGGCCCTGGTTTCGGCGACTGGAGAAATTGATCAGCTGGTTCGAAACGAACGTGAGCAGGTCTTGCAGATGTTCGTCATCGCGATCCTTGTTTCGGTAGGTCTGTCGCTTGTTCTGGCCTCGACGATCGCCAACCCTTTGTCCGATCTTGCCGCCGCTGCCGAAATCGGCCGCGACCGAAACTCGCGAAAGATAAGCCCGGCCCGCGTCCGTATCCCCGATCTGACCGCACGGCCCGACGAAATCGGCCGTCTGTCGGGCGCATTGCGCGGCATGGTCGCCGCGCTTTACGACAGAATCGATTCAAACGAACAGTTCGCCGCCGACGTCGCGCATGAGATCAAGAACCCGCTTGCCTCGCTCCGCTCTGCCATCGGCACCCTGCGGGTTATCAAGAAGGATGAGCAGCGTGGTAAGCTTCTTGATGTGATCGAACACGACGTGAGGCGGCTCGACCGGCTGGTGTCGGACATCTCGAATGCATCGCGGCTCGATTCCGAACTGGTCAAGGAAGAAGAGGAAACTTTCAACCTGATCAAGATGATCCGTGGTCTGACCGACCATCTGGGCGGCGAAGCTAAGGCCGACGGCATCGAATTCATCACTGACCTACCGTCCGAGCCGATCATCATCGACGGGCTGGAAAGCCGGCTGGCGCAGGTCTTTGTCAATCTGATTACAAACGCGGTTTCATTCTGCGAGGACGGGGACGCGATCCGGGTGTGGGCGCGAAAGCGCGACAATAGGGTTCTGGTGGTCGTCGAAGACACAGGCCCAGGTATCCCTGAAAGCGCGCTGACCAAGGTGTTTAACCGCTTCTACTCTGAACGGCCCGCAAATCACTTTGGCAACAACTCGGGGCTTGGCCTTGCGATCTCGAAGCAGATCGTCGAGGCACATGGTGGCGTGATCTGGGCCGAAAACATCCGCCCGACCGACGCCGACATAACGTCGGAACCCTTGGGCGCACGTTTTGTCGTTGGCCTTCCGGTCTAAGCGTGCCAAGCGGCTGTTACTGTGGTGACGCCGACAGTTCACGCCGCGCCGCGGGTATTTGCCGAACTTTCAGAAACGGGCGGTGTCATCCATGCCACGGCGGTCGAAGTTGAAGGCCGTGCCCTGGTGATTTGCGGGCCTTCTGGCAGCGGCAAATCCGAACTGGCACTGGCGCTAATGGCGCTTGGGGCGGAACTGATCGCCGATGATCGCACAGAGCTTCGTCCACGCCCGGGGTCTGCGCCACTGGCCCTTGCCCCTCATGGCCTGCCAGCGGCCATCGAAGCGCGGGGGCTCGGGCTTCTAAATGCAGGCCTTGCACCCTCTGCACCCATTACGGCGATCCTCGATCTGGCCACTACAGAAACAGCGCGCTTGCCGTCCCTTCGGGTATGCCGAGTCTTGGGGCATGACGTGGTTCTGCTTCACAAAACTGGAACTGCCCATTTTCCTTCGGCGCTGATGCAATATCTTGCACAGGGATTCGCCCGGCTCTGAGACCCTCTGCGTGACCGAGACCCAATCTCAGCTCGTTCTTGTCACCGGTCCCTCCGGCGCGGGCCGGTCTACGGCTTTGAACGCACTTGAGGATCTGGGGTTCGAGGCGATTGATAACATGCCGCTGTCTCTTCTTCCGCGCCTTTTGGACGGGCGTCCGTTGGACCGCCCCTTGGCCTTGACGCTTGATATCCGAAATCGTGATTTCGCGGCGGACGCGCTCGAGCGCGCGCTTGACACGTTGCGCGCGACCCCGTCCTACTCAAGTGCGCTTCTGTTTTTGGACTGCCGTCCTGATGTGCTGCTGCGACGGTTTTCCGAGACGCGCCGCCGGCACCCGTTCAGTCAGGATGGCGCACCAGCCGTTGGGATAAGGCGCGAGCAGGATCTTTTGGCTGGTCTTCGGGGCAAGGCCGACTCTTTGATTGATACCTCCGACATGTCACCGCACGACCTGAGGGCCGCGCTTGATAAGCGATTTGGCTCCCTGGCAAGTCCCGGTCTTCGGGTTACGGTCGAGAGTTTTTCTTACAAACGCGGGTTGCCGCAAGATGTGGACACGGCGTTTGATGTCCGTTTCCTAAAGAACCCGCACTGGGTGGAAGACCTGCGCCCCTTGGACGGGCGCGATCCCCGGGTGGCGGCCCATGTTGCGGACGACCCTCGGTTCCAGGGATTCTTTGACCGCGTGCTGGAACTGGTTCTTATGCTGCTTCCGGCCTATTTGGATGAAGGAAAGGCGCATCTGTCGATTGGCTTTGGTTGTACGGGCGGGCGACACCGCTCGGTGATGCTCGCAGAAAAACTCGGTCAAAGCCTTGCGGATGAAGGGTGGCAAGTGTCAATTCGACACCGGGACCTGTAACGCGAATGGCGCGCGATGACCGGACGGTGATAAGGGTGAAGCGGGAGTGATTGGTATTGTGATTGTGGCACATGGCGGTTTGGCGCGGGAGTACCTCGCCGCCGTCGAACATGTGGTTGGCCGGCAGCCCGGTATGGCGGCCATCTCAATAGCGCCCGACGACGACCGGCCCGCGAAAGAGGCAGAGATCTGTCGTGCCGCGGATGATGTTGACGCGGGCGACGGCGTGGTCGTGGTGACCGACATGTTCGGCGGCTCGCCGTCGAATCTGTCGCTTTTGGCCTGCAGCCCGGCCGACCGCAGAATCTTGTATGGCGCGAACCTGCCGATGCTGATCAAGCTTGCAAAATCGCGCGGTAAGCCTGTACACGAGGCGGTCTCGGCTGCTTTGGCGGCTGGGCGCAAGTATATCGACAGCTTTGACGGGCACATGGGATAGAACGGCCGATGACACAGACAGTTCGGCGCACCCTGAAGATTGTAAACGTCAAGGGATTGCATGCGCGCGCGTCCGCCCGGCTCGCTGAAGTGGTGGAAGACCATCAGGCAAATTGCGAAGTGTCGAAGGATGGATTGTCGGCATCGGGCGATTCGATCATGGGTCTTCTGATGCTTGCGGCTTCCAAAGGAACTTCGATAGAGGTAGAGACATCGGGCCCCGAAGCCGAAGAGCTGGCCATTGCGCTTGAAGCGCTGGTTGCCGACCGGTTCGGGGAAGAGATGTGATCCGCCGGCGCCGGGAGGCCTTCTAGAATTGGTCGACAGCACTCAAGTCCGGCCGCGACCCGCGAATAAGGCCACGCGCATCACGCGACGGCGCAGCGGCGACGTTGCTGATCCAACGCGGCAGGTGCGCATGCAGCTGGGGCAGGGCGATGGGGGCGACCTTTCGGATCAGCCCTACGATCGCAAGCGCCTTTCTTATGCATCAACCTTTCCGCACCCCATTCAGCGCAGCGTCATCCAGACGATGGAACTATTTACCGGAAAGCTTCACCTGCTGAGGCGCATCCGGAAGTTCGAAGCAATGGGCGTCCCCTATGGTCAACCGTTCTGGGCTCAGGCGCTAGGAGTTATGGGGATCGAACTTCGGACCCCGTCCGAAGAGATTGGCCGCATTCCGAAGGAAGGCCCGCTGATCATTACGGCCAACCATCCCCATGGTCTGGTCGACGGCATGGTGCTAGCCGAACTGATCGGGAAGGTGCGCACTGACTACAAGATTCTGACCCGGTCGCTTCTGACCGGGGTCGGCGAGATCGATGAATTTATGCTTCCAGTGCCCTTCGCACACGAAGCGGATGCGCTGCAGCAAAACCTGGAAATGCGTAAGAAAGCGATGGCGCACCTAGAGCAGGGCGGCACGATCGTGTTGTTCCCGTCGGGCGTTGTCGCCTCGTCAGAGACGATGTTTGGCCCGGCCATCGAAGCAGAGTGGAACCCGTTTACCGCCAAGCTGATCCAGCGGTCTGGCGCACAGGTTTTGCCGATCAAGTTTCCCGGTGCCAATTCACGTTGGTACCAGATGGCCAATCGCATCTCGCCAACGCTGCGCCAGGGATTGCTTCTTTACGAAGTGCGACACGCACTTGATAAACCACAGCGGCCCATTGTCGGCGCTCCGCTGACGGATGAAGAGATCAAGGCATGGGCGGGTAATCCAAGGGGTTTTATGGCGTGGCTTCGGGAACAAACCCTGTCGCTGGCCCCCTAGGACTGGGGAAACAACGTTCCTGCAAAGGCTCGGGACCTGTGCTTCGCGCGTAACACCGGTAGGCCTGTTGCACCGGCCTATCGGGTCGGAACAGGTGTCTCGCCACGGTAATCGTAAAAGCCGCGCTCAGTCTTCCGACCCAACCAACCTGCCTCGACATATTTTGTCAGAAGCGGACAGGGGCGGTACTTCGTATCTGCCAAACCATCGTGAAGGACGTTCATGATCGCCAGGCACGTGTCCAGGCCGATGAAATCCGCAAGCTCTAGCGGGCCCATCGGATGGTTGGTGCCAAGTTTCATCGCGCTGTCAATGGAAGAGACGTTGCCGACCCCTTCGTAGAGCGTGTACACCGCTTCGTTGATCATTGGCATCAGGATGCGGTTGACGATGAAGGCTGGAAAATCCTCGGCGCTGGCTGCGGTCTTGCCAAGCGAGTCCACGACGCCTTTCAGGGTCTCGAAGGTTTGTTCATCCGTGGCTATCCCCCGGATCAGTTCCACTAGTTGCATCACCGGCACCGGGTTCATGAAATGAAATCCCATGAATTTCTCGGGCCGATCGGTGCGGCTCGCCAGCCGGGTAATCGAAATCGACGATGTGTTCGATGTCAGGATCGTCTCGGGCTTCAAGTGGGGAACAAGGTCCTCGAAGATTGCGACCTTAACCGTTTCGCGTTCGGTGGCCGCTTCAATCACAAGATCGGTCTGGCCAAGATCTGACAACGTCATTGTCGTGCCAATGCGGGCAAGGGCGGCCTTTGCGTCGGCCTCTGCGACCTTTCCACGCGCAACCTGGCGATGGATATTGGCCTCGATCGTCTGCAGCGCACGGTCCAAGCTTTCGCGATTTATGTCGTTCACCGTGACGTCATAGCCCGCCAAGGCAAAGACATGCGCGATGCCGTTGCCCATTTGGCCAGCCCCAACAATGCCCACGCTGCGGATTTCCATGACCTGTCCTCTGCACTGATCCGGCGCGACCATATGCAGGCGGAGCGGGTGGCCGCAAGGGGCGGGGTTAGCGAAATGGCAAGGTCTGTCTGGGACAACCGGCAGCGGTGAGTGAAAAATTGGGTGGACCATGGCTTATGAGCGTCTTTTGGACGGGGCTCTCGACTACGCCCCGTGCCGGTACGGCAAGTCGAAACTGCTGTTTCGCGGCCCGCGTGCATCGCTACGCGGGGACTATGTGGCCTTCCTCGGCTCGACGGAAACCTATGGGAAGTTCATCGAAATGCCCTATCCAGAGCTGACGGGACAGGCGTTGGGCATGACATCGTTGAACCTTGGCTGCGTAAACGCCGGGATCGACACGTTCCACGATGATCCCACTGTCCAAGAACTGTGCCGCAGCGCGCAGGCGTGTGTGGTGCAGATCATGGGGGCGCAAAAGCTATCGAACCGACTTTATACCGTGCATCCGCGCCGCAACGACCGGTTTCTTGCGGCCTCAAAGCTTCTTGAAACGCTCTATCCTGAAGCTGAATTCACCGAAATCCACTTCACTCGGCATCTGCTTTCGATGCTTGCGTCGATTGATGCCGGCCGCTTTCGTGAAGTGCGCGATGAGATTTCGGCGGCCTGGGTGTCGCGAATGGTGGCACTTGTGACCCGTGTCCAGGTGCCGACCGTGATGCTGTGGATCGCCGACCACAGTCCGGATGTCCCAGCCGATCTGCCCGATGGGTCAGAGCCGCTTTTCGTGACACGCGCGATGCTGGACGAGGTCGGCGCCCGCGCGTCCGGATTGGTCGAGGTCATTGTGTCGCATTCTGATACGTCCTTGGACGAAGACGTTGGGGCTGGGATTGAGGCGATGGTGGCGCGCGAACTGCCGGGCCCCGGCGCGCATTCCAAGATTGCGCAGGAGCTGACCCCGACCCTTCAGACGCGTCTTTAGACGAAAAAGGCCCGCCAGGATGGCAGGCCTTCGTTGTTGCATGAAGCGGCGTGGATCAGAGCTTATCGATCAGTTCCGGCACGGCAGAAAACAGATCCGCAACCAAGCCATAGTCGGCGACCTGAAAGATCGGTGCTTCTTCGTCCTTGTTGATCGCGACGATCACTTTCGAATCCTTCATGCCTGCAAGGTGCTGGATCGCGCCAGAGATACCGACGGCAACATAAAGCTCGGGCGCCACGACCTTGCCTGTCTGTCCAACCTGCCAGTCGTTCGGGGCATACCCGGAATCGACCGCTGCGCGCGATGCGCCGACGGCTGCGCCAAGCTTATCGGCCAGGCTTTCAATCAGTGCAAAATCATCCTCCGACCCCACGCCGCGGCCACCGGAAACCACAATTCCCGCACTGGTAAGTTCAGGACGATCACTTTCAGCCACTTTGTCTTCGACCCATTCAGACAGGCCCGGGTTTTCGGCCGCGCCAATGGTTTCGACAGGGGCCGAACCGCCGTCGCCTGCTGCGTCAAAGGTCGCGGTCCGGATCGAAACGACTTTCTTCGCATCCGACGATTTCACCGTCTGGATGGCGTTTCCGGCATAGATCGGACGTTCGTACGTGTCGCCGTCGACGACACCGGACACATCCGAGATCACCATGACATCAAGAAGTGCCGCCACACGCGGCAACACGTTCTTTGCGTCCGTTGTCGCGGGCGCGATGATGTGATCGTAGCTGTCTGCCAGCGAAGCGATAAGGGCCGCTGTTGGTTCGGCCAGTCGGTGTCCGAGGGACGCATCTTCGGCCACCAGCACTTTTGACACACCGTCGATCTTGGCGGCCGTTTCACCCGCCGCAGCGGCGGATGCGCCTGCGCACAGAACCGTAACGTCGCCAATGATCTTTGCCGCTGTCACCGCCTTCGCGGTGGCGTCCATGTTCAGGTCACCGTCCGTGACCTCACCCAGAACCAAAACAGCCATCAGATCACTCCCGCTTCGTCTTTGAGTTTTGTCACAAGTTCTTCGACCGAACCGACCATGACGCCTGCTTTCCGCGCTGCCGGTTCTTCGGTCTTAACGATCTCGAGGCGCGGAGTGACATCGACGCCGTAGTCTTCGGGCGTCTTTTCGTCGAGCGGTTTCTTCTTTGCCTTCATAATGTTTGGCAGGCTCGCGTAGCGCGGCTCGTTCAGACGCAGGTCCACGCTGACAATCGCGGGCATTTTGACCTTGATCGATTGCAAACCGCCATCGACTTCACGGGTGACGTTCGCGGTTTCTCCGTCGATTTCGACTTTCGAGGCAAAGGTCGCCTGTGCCCAACCTGTCAGCGCGCCCAGCATTTGGCCGGTCGCGTTCATGTCGTTGTCGATGGCTTGCTTGCCGCACAGCACAAGGCCTGGATCTTCTTCGTCGATCACAGCCTTCAGCAGCTTGGCGACGGCCAGGGGCTCGATATCCGTATGTACGTCGTCGGCTGCGACGATCAGGATCGCCCGGTCCGCACCCATCGCCAAAGCCGTTCGTAGGGTTTCTTGCGCTTGCTTCACGCCGATCGACACGGCAACAACCTCATCGGCTTTACCCGCTTCCTTAAGCCGGATCGCCTCTTCCACGGCAATCTCGTCGAACGGGTTCATCGACATTTTGACATTGGCCAGATCGACACCCGATCCGTCCGCCTTTACGCGGACCTTCACGTTGTAGTCGATGACGCGTTTCACGGGCACGAGGACTTTCATGGCGTGGCATTCTCCCATCGGTTCGGTGGCGGGGCAGGGCGCCCCACGTCAATCCATCGGCAGGGGTCTATCGCGGCCCCGAGGCGGACGACAGTGCAAAATCGACGCGGTTTGGTCTAAGGACGCCGCGTCGCGCAAGATTCCAGTCGCTTGAAGTAGTAACTAAATAGTTACTTAGGGAGTTGCAAGCCGTTCGTCGGTCCGAGGGAGGCGGCGTGTTGCGCCCGCCACTCTTACCGGTTGGCGCCCGGAACCCAAAGCACGTCGGCCTTGCCCTGGTCGTTCGCAATCCGGGCTGCGACGAAGAACCAGTCAGATAGCCGGTTAAGGTATTTGACTGCCGCCGAGTTGACGGCTTCCATCGTTGCCAGTTCGACTGTCAGACGTTCGGCCCGACGCGTGACAGTCCGGCACAGGTGCAAATGTGCGGCCAATGGCGACCCGCCTGGCAGGATAAAAGACCTTAAAGGATCGAGTTCGGCGTTCATGGCGTCAATCTCGGTTTCCAGGCGCGTAACCTGTGCATCCGCCACGCGCAGGCGCGGATACTCGGCACCGGCATCGTTTTCGATATCAGGTACACACAGGTCTGCGCCCAAATCGAACAGGTCGTTCTGGATTGCGGCCAACTGCGCGTCGATTGGGCCTTGGGCGTAGAGCCGCGCGAGACCCAGCGTTGCATTTGCTTCGTCAACGGTGCCATAGGCAGTGACACGCAAGGCGTGCTTGGCCACGCGCGCGCCATTGCCAAGCGCGGTTTCTCCCGCGTCGCCTGTCTTTGTGTAGATCTTGTTCAGTACGACCATGCTCAGCCTCCGTTGCCGCGGTACGCCACAAACGCCAGGATCAAGACGACGGCAAAAGCCTGTGCGCCGATCCTCCAGCGCATTACTCTGTTGGCGTTTTTGCGATTGAATTCCCCGCCCTTTGCGAACCCGCCGACCCCGATGAGGAGAATGACCAACACTGCCAGCGCGGCCAGAATCACGACGGTTAGAAATGGGTCGTTTAGCATATTGGTCTCCTTTCCCGCGTCACATAGGCGGCGCGGCGGAAAAGGCGAAGGGCAACGTATGCTATCTGCGGAAACAGCGCTTCGGCGGGTTCGGTCACTCGGCGCCGCATCGTCAGAACGCGCGCCTGATCACCGCATCGAGCATTCTGCTAGGCAGAAGCCGTCGCATAGCACCCATCAAGTGGGTCGGCCACGTCACGTAGTAGCGCGGGCGCGGATTTGGGTGTTCAAGCGCATGGACAAGCTTCTTGGTTACGGCAGAGGGCGGCAACTCGCCGGGGTCCCGGCCTTCGGGCGGATTGTAAAGCCGTTTCATCAGTGTGTCCTGGTACTGCACCGCGTGCGGTGACGCTTTCCAGTCGATCCAGCGTTCGAAGTGAGGAACCGAGTTCTCGCGGATCTTGGTTGTAATCGGGCCGGGTTCGATCAGCACCACATGAATGTTCGTCCGCGCCATCTCCAGCCGGAGTACGTCGGTGTAGCCCTCGATAGCATACTTTGTGGACACGTATGAGGCCCGCCATGGAAAGGGGACAAACCCAAGAACTGAAGAGTTCTGAACGATCCGACCATGACCCTGATCGCGCATAACGGGGATCACGCGCCGCGTCAGGTGGTGCCAGCCAAAGAAATTTGCTTCGAATATTGTTCGAAGTGCGTCTGTGGGCAAATCCTCGGCCGCGCCGGGAATGCCGTAGGCGCCATTGTTGAAAAGCGCATCCAGCGACCCGCCCGTCGCATCCAGAACCTCGGTCAGGCCCGCCTCGATACTCGGTGCGTCCTCATAGTCAATCCGAGGGCTTTCGAACCCTTCCGACTTCAATCGCTCGCAGTCCATGGCCTTCCGACAGGAGGCGAAAACCCGCCATCCTCGTGCGCGCATTCCATGCGCTGCGTCGTATCCGATTCCGGACGAGGATCCCGTGATCAAAAGTGTGCGCATGCTCTGCCTCGGCTGCCGGACCCGTCGATCGGGGTAGGGCCGACCGAGCAAAGGCGCAAGAGGTCACATACGTTAGCCGCCAGACTTCTTCAGGAACTTGGCGAATATCCAGGCCTTCTGGCCTCCTGAGCGGCGTACTTCGATCCAGTCGTTTCCAGTGTCACCCAGTGGCTCCATCCGCTCACCCAGGCTAGCCTGACCCACCACCGGATGGGAGGTGCCTGGACCAGCGCGCAGGTTTACCCTTGTACCGGTAACTTCCCAAAGCAAGGCCGCCGGCAGGGGTGCGGACGCGTCTGCTGTTGGCGTTACTGCGACCGCCTCGGGTTCAAGCGACGCAGGCAGCAGAGGCGCGCCTTCCGCGCGCTTCGCGCGCAGTTCCGCGCCGCGTGCCATCGCAATGTTTATAGCTTCCGCCTCGCTCGGTCCTTCCGGCAGCGCCCGGCGAGAGGGTGCAATTCTAATCCTATTCAGAAAGTCGGGCCGCGCGGCTCTCTGGACCTCTGGATCGGATTGGGCCTCCGGCACCGATGCGGCATGTGTTTGCGCATCGCCGTCTTCCGTCGGGGCCAACACAATACCCCCTGTCAGCAACGCGATCGTTGCAACGCCTAAAACCCGTTTCATCCAAATTCCCCCTTGGCCAGCAAATTGTATCACAAATCCTTGTGCAGGTGTGTGAAATCCGTCTCTGTTGCAAGCAGAAAGCGCGCTTGCGGATCGGTCCATCGACCACTACAAAATATGGTATGAGCGACCCGACCCAACCGCCCGATATGCCAGACAACGCGCCCTTGGGCCAGGTGGCGGAGCCGCTGCGCAGGGCAATCGGTGAACGCTACCTGACATATGCGCTGTCCACGATCATGCATCGCGCGCTGCCTGATGCGCGCGATGGGCTGAAACCGGTGCATCGGCGAATCCTCTATGTGATGAACCGGTTGCGGCTGTCGTCGACAGGCGGCTTTCTGAAATCGGCCAAAATTGTCGGGGATACGATGGGGGACTTCCACCCCCACGGCGACGCCGCGATTTACGACGCGATGGCACGGCTCGCGCAGGATTTCAACATCCGTTACCCGCTTGTGGACGGGCAGGGCAATTTCGGGTCGATCGATGGCGATGCACCGGCTGCCGCGCGCTACACCGAAGCCCGGATGCGCGAGTTCGCGGAAGCGATCCTTGAAGGGCTTGACGAGGATTCGATCGATTTTCGAGACAACTACGATGGCCGCCTGTCAGAGCCCGTGGTCCTACCCACATCTTTTCCGAACCTTTTGGCGAACGGGGCTTCGGGGATTGCTGTTGGCATGGCCACAAACATCCCGCCCCATAATATCGGCGAGCTCTGTGATGCCTGTCTTCATCTGATCCGAACCCCGGATGCGCGCGACGACACGCTGCTGAACTATGTGAAGGGTCCGGACCTGCCCACGGGCGGTCTGCTGGTCGAACCGCCCGAGATGATCGCCCAGGCCTACCGCACCGGTCGGGGCGGGTTCCGGCTGCGCGCACGATGGGCGACCGAGGATTTGGGCCGCGGTCAATGGCAGGTCGTCGTGACCGAAATCCCCTATCAGGTTCAGAAATCGAAGCTGATCGAACGCATCGCTGAACTGATACAGACCAAGAAGGTTCCGATCCTTGCAGATGTGCGCGACGAAAGCGCCGAAGACATCCGGCTGGTCCTTGAGCCGCGCTCAAAAAACGTAGACCCCGATGTGTTGATGAACCTTCTGTTCCGGAACTCGGATCTTGAGACACGGGTTTCGCTAAACCTGAACGTTCTGATTGACGGGGTGACGCCCAAGGTTTCGACCTTGAAAGAGGTGTTGCGCGCCTGGCTCGACCATCGGCGTGAGGTGCTTGTGCGCCGTGCTCGGCACCGGTTGGGCAAGATCGATCACCGGCTGGAAGTGCTGGAAGGTTTTATAACAGCCTTCCTGAACCTTGATCGCGTGATCGAGATCATTCGCTACGACGAGGATCCGAAGGCTGCGTTGATGCGGCAGGATTGGGCGCGTGTGCCGCCCCGCGCGTTGGATGAGGACGCCTATCAAAGTCCGCCGATCCTTGCCGCTGATGCCGAGGGCGATCTAACAGAGGTTCAGGCAGAAGCGATCCTGAACCTTCGTCTCCGCGCACTGCGTCGGCTTGAGGAACTGGAGCTAAGGCGCGAATACGACGCGCTTCTGGAGGAGCGCGCCGAAATCGAGGATCTATTGGCCGACCCGACGCTTCAATGGGACCGGATTGCGGACCAGGTGAAGGAAACAAAAAAACGGTTCGGCCCCTCCCATCCAATTGGTCCGCGCCGCACCGAGGTGACCGAGGCGGCGGAGGTCGAGGATGTGCCGCTCGAAGCGATGATCGAAAAAGAGCCGGTGACCATCGTTTGCTCGCAGATGGGCTGGATTCGCGCGATGAAGGGACACATCGCGCTTGATCAGGAGCTGAAGTTCAAGGATGGCGACGGGCCGCGCTTCACCTTCCACGCTGAAACTACTGATCGCATTCTTCTTTTCGGCTCGAACGGGCGGTTCTATACGCTGCGCGCGTCGGATCTGCCGGGCGGGCGCGGCACCGGCGAACCGGTCCGGCTGATGGTCGATCTTCCAAATGAGGCCGGGATCGTCGCACTGATGGTCCACGATCCGTCACGAAAGCTGATCGTGGCGTCGACCGCGGGCGAAGGGTTCATCGTCCCCGAAGCCGAAGTCGCGGCACAGACCCGGGCCGGGAAGCAGGCGCTGAACCTCAAGGACGCGGCGGTCGCGCAGGTCTGCGTACCTGTGGCTGGCGATCACACAGCGGTCGTCAGCCAGAACGGGAACCTTCTGGTATTTCCAACAGTTGAGATCAGCGAGCTGACGCGCGGCAAGGGGGTAAGGCTGCAACGCTATAAGCGCGTGCACAACCGTCAGGGTGAACTGGAACTTGATGGCGGGCTTTCAGACATCACCACGTTTGATATCGCGGAGGGTCTGAGATGGCCCATGCCCAACGGCAATACCCGGCACGAGCCTGACATGGGGCCGTGGAAGCAAAACCGCGGGGGGCAGGGGAAGCGCCCGCCACGCGGATTTCCGAAATCGAACCGCTTTAACGGCTGATCTTTGCGGACCGTGGCGGTCAGAGAATTCGCCAACTCGCGCTTGAAATTCTCGTCCCAACTCAGTACCTCCCGCGCGGATGACAATCGGGCGCATACGCGCCCCATAAGGAATGAGGCTGGCGCCCCATGGCGAAGGAAAAGTTTGAACGTAACAAGCCGCACGTTAACATTGGCACGATTGGCCATGTTGACCACGGGAAGACGACGCTGACGGCGGCGATCACGAAGTACTTTGGCGACTTCAAGGCCTATGACCAGATCGACGGT
>JBCDLX010000004.1:0-223568 GCA_038744785.1 Pseudomonadota bacterium | reverse complement strand
CGCGATCCGCAGCAAGCTGCTCTAGCTGGGCACGCGGCACGTCCATACGTTCGAACCAGTGCCGCGCGAAAGCCATGTTTCCCAGAATATCTTCCTTTATCCGGGGGATCTGCGCGATCATATTGTTGTAGGTGTTGCGATCTGAGGCATCGCTTGCACCCGAATATTTGGGTTTTCTATAACCCGCCTTCCGCTCTGCGATCCGATACCAGTAATCACTCTTTCTTCCGCCAAGGTGGTTTCGCCACATCCTGACGACCCGTTGCGTCTGACCCGCTTCTGCGAATTTACGCCACCAAGCAAGCTCATCCTCATGCGGCCATATAGCATAGCCCCCCGGAACAGTAAGATGCGCCTCCAATTGCGCGTAAAGGCCGCGGGCAAAATAGCCTTCCAGTACCTTTTGGAAAGCGGGGTAAATGTGGCTATCGTTCAGGGACGTTCCAGCCTGCCGCTTGATCTTTCCAGCATGGAACAGATCGACAACCACCTCACGGAGCCGATCTTCGTCCTTTGTTGGAGTATCGTAGCGAGGTTTGAAATAAACCCCGTCCATGACAGCAATCTCGTCGTGCATTTTTGGTGACAAATTCCAAGCCAAATCTGCTGCCTGATCGCAGCGACATAGGTGCGGACGAATGGAACGTTCGTAAAAGGCTTTTTTAAGTCGCCAGTTGGGCAAAACCGCGAACACAAAAGCGATTTCAGACACCTTTCCAATCCTGTCTTGGCCTGACACTCAGATACCTCGGTCTGCCCGTTGATCGAACTTTGCTTCATGCAGTTGTTTGGTAAGGCCTCAATGCAGGCTGAAACACTTTTTCCAAGCTGCCATTGGCGCACTTTGCGGCGTTGAACATTCTGGGCTCCAAACACACGTCCGCTGCAAATTCCCCAAATGGGCGCTCTGGCCCTAACGTGACCGTTCCCGGCCAGCCGCAAGCGCCCCCTGCAAGACACGACGCCCGGCTCCGCATGCCCAAATCCTAAGCGGCATTTTGGTTGGCAAACGCGTTGGTTTCCAATCGTTTCGGGATCTTCCTTTCCTCCTGTACCAAAAGCTGCTTTTTTCAGGTCATGGAAGAGGCAGAGACCAGCTACTTCGACGAGATGGCCGTGGGGCAGACCACCCGTGCCCCTTATACCGGGCTTGAAGGCTGGGCGCGCGACATGCCTGTTGAGCTTCGCTCGCTCAAGCAAACCGAAGCCGAAGCCCTGTTTCGCCGCATTGGGATCACCTTCGCCGTTTATGGCGAAGGCGGCGACCCCGATCGACTGATCCCGTTTGACATGTTTCCACGCGTCTTCTCGGCAGCCGAATGGCGCAAGCTTGACCGTGGGGTCAAACAGCGGGCACGGGCCCTAAACGCGTTCCTAGCCGATGTCTATGGGCGCGGCGAATTTGTGCGCGCGGGGCGCATCCCGTCTTCGCTCGTCTACCGCAACGAAGCGTTCGAGCGCGCAGTGGTCGGCATTCGCCCGCCGCGCGGTGTCTATAGCCATATCGTCGGTATTGATCTGGTGCGTACTGGGCCAGACGAGTTCTTTGTGCTTGAGGACAACTGCCGCACGCCCTCTGGCGTCTCTTACATGCTGGAGAACCGCGAAATCATGATGCGGATGTTCCCAGCACTCTTCCGCGAAAACCGGATTGCGCCGGTCGAGGGCTATCCCGCCCTGTTGCGCCGCACGCTGGAGTCGGTGGCCCCGCAAAAATGCGACGGGTCGCCCTGCGCAGTTATCCTGACGCCCGGTCACTTTAACTCGGCCTATTATGAACATTCGTTCCTCGCCGATATGATGGGGGTCGAGCTTGTCGAAGCCGCAGACCTGTTTGTAGAAGGCGATTTTGTCTGGATGCGCACCACCGAAGGTCCACGCCGCGTCGATGTGATTTACCGCCGGATCGATGATGCGTTCCTCGATCCGCTTTGTTTTCGGCCCGATTCCATGCTGGGCGTGCCGGGCCTGATGAATGTCTACCGCTCGGGCGGGGTGGCCATTGCCTCGGCCCCCGGTGCGGGTGTTGCGGATGACAAGGCGATCTACACCTTCGTGCCCGAGATGATCCGGTTCTATCTTGGCGAAGAACCGGTGCTTCAGAATGTGCCCACCTGGCAATGCGCGAAACCTGACGAATGTCAGTACGTTCTGGAAAACCTTGCAGAGCTGGTTGTGAAGGAAGTCCACGGGTCGGGCGGCTACGGGATGTTGGTCGGACCACGGTCGACCAAGGATCAGATCGCCGCATTCGCTGATAAGATCCGCGAAACGCCCGAGAACTACATCGCGCAACCCACGTTGGCGCTGTCGACATGCCCGACATTCGTGGAAGAGGGCATCGCGCCCCGCCACGTGGATTTGCGGCCCTATTGCCTGGTCGGCGACCGGATCGAACTGGTACCCGGCGGGCTGACCCGCGTGGCGCTTACGGAGGGCTCGCTTGTGGTCAACTCAAGCCAAGGCGGCGGCGTCAAGGACACCTGGGTACTGGCCGACTGATGCTTTCGCGAACTGCAGCAAACCTGTTTTGGATCGGCCGCTACATGGAACGCGCCGAAACCGGCGCGCGGCTCTTGGCGCTGGGCGCCAGAAACGCTCTGATCCCCAACATAGGCGGCGGGTTCCGAAACGAATGGGAATCAGTCCTGTCCGCGGGCGGGCACGCCGAAGCATTTGCCGAAAAGTACGGCGATCCGGTCCAGCGGAACATTGAAAGCTTCCTGTTTTTCGACAGCGACAACCCATCTTCCGTCGCATCATGCGTTGACGCGGCACGTGAAAACGGGCGCATTGTCCGAACCGCCTTAACCGGTCAGGTCTGGGACGCCCTGAACTCGGGCTTTCAAGAGATGCGCGAAATGCGGCGCACCGAACGCTCGAAGCTGCAACTGAACGATCTGATCGACTGGACGACACGCCAGGCTGCCCTGGTGCGCGGAGCGATAGAAGACACGCAACTGCGCAACGACGGGTACGACTTCATGCATCTGGGTTACGCGCTTGAACGCGCAGATGCGACGGCGCGTCTTCTGGATGTGAAGTACTACGTCCTTCTGCCCCAGGTCGACTACGTGGGCTCGGGCTTTGACAATTATCAATGGTCGACGATCCTGCGCGCTATGTCGGCTCACCGCGCCTTCAACTGGGCCTATGGCGGCGAGGCTTCACCATCTAAAATCGCCGATTTTCTAATCCTGAATCGAAAGAGCCCGCGCGCGCTGATTACGTCGGCAGAAGACGCGATGTTACACCTTGACCGGCTGGCCCGCGGTTACGGGCGCACGACAGAGGCGCAGACGCGGTCGCGAGCGATGGTCGGCGAACTTGTCGAGATGACGATTGAGGATGTCTTTGACGAGGGTTTGCACGAGTTTCTGACCCGTATGCTGACGGATGTTGCAGGACTTTCGGCGATTATCCACGAGGTCTACCTTTCCGGGGAAACGCGATGAGGCTTCGCGTCGATCATGAAACCGTCTACCGCTTCGATCCGCCAATGCGCGGCGTTGTCCAAAGCCTGCGGGTCAGCCCGAGCCTTTGTGAAGGCCAGCAGGTCATTGATTGGGACGTTCTGGTTGAAGGGGCAGAACGCGGTGCGGCGTTTCGCGACGGGGCCGGCGACTGGGTGGAAACGATCACGCTACTAGGCCCGGTCGAAAACCTGACGATCCAAATTCGGGGACACGTTGAAACCGTCGATACCGGAGGTGTTCTGACAGGCCACAGGGAGAAGATGCCGCCAGAAGCCTATCTTTCAGCAACCCGCGCCACACGCGCAGACCGGGCGCTGGAAGCCCTCGCGTCGGGTGCAGTTGCCGAAATCGACTCCGCCGACGCGCTGGCACGCGCGCACGCGCTGTGCCGGGCGGTGTCGAATGCAATCGCCTACACCCCAGGCGAAACCGACCATTCAACCACGGCGTCCGAGGCGCTGGCCTTGGGGCACGGCGTCTGCCAGGACCATGCCCACGCGATGATCGCGACCGCGCATCATCTTGGGCTCCCGGCGCGCTACGTCACGGGCTACCTCTTCGCCTCGGAAGAAGACGGCGCGCACGAAGCAAGCCACGCCTGGGCGGAAATCTACGTGCCCGATCTGGGCTGGGTCGGGTTCGATCCGTCAAACAACTCGTGTCCGGATGATCGCTATATCCGGCTGGGGTCCGGGGCGGATGCGGCAGAGGCTGCGCCGATCCGGGGTGTTGCGCAAGGTGCAGGCGAGGAGCATCTGGAAGTCCGCGTTGCGGTAGATCAGGTGCAGGCGCAGCAGTAGATCTTTTCTATCCAGGAAACGCCATTAGGGACCGCGCGTCCCACGCGACACGGGTCCGTTCACCGACATCAAGCACCGGTTTATCGACATAGTTCTTCATCGATATGGTGAGCGGCGCGTCGATCCCGTCGAGCCGAATATCGTAGTAGGTCATGTCGCCATAATAGACCACTTCGTCCACCGTCCCATTGGCGATCCGACGGTCCGTGGTTTCGCCGTCATACAAGATCGACATCGTTTCTGGCCGCACACCGACGGCAATTTCGCCCGGGCCGGCACCGCCCGATTGCTGGTCAGGCTGCAAGACCGCCTTTCCAAGTCCGGCGACCTCGATTTCGAGCGCGCCTCCCGTGGCTTGAGCCAACGTACCGGGCAAGAAGTTCATGACACCGATAAACTCGGCGACGCGGCGCGTGTTCGGGCGGCGGTAAAGCTCTTCGGGATCGTCAAGCTGCGCGATCTGTCCCTCGAACATCACCGCGATCCGGTCCGACATGATCAATGCCTCTTCCTGATCATGCGTGACCAGGATGAATGTGATTCCTACATGGCGCTGCAGGCGCATCAACTCGACCTGCATCTGTTCGCGCATCTTTTTGTCGAGCGCCGAAAGGGGTTCATCCAGAAGAAGCACGCGAGGCTTTAGGATCAGCGCCCGGGCAAGCGCCACGCGCTGTCGCTGACCGCCCGACAAGGCGTGCGCGGCCCGCGCCCCGTACCCGCCAAGCCCCACCATTTCCAACGCCTCGCCCACGGCGCGCGCCTTGTCGTCCTTCGACATTGATGCACGACGAAGCCCGAAACCCACGTTCTCGGCCACGGTCAGGTGTGGGAAGATCGCGTAGGATTGAAACACCATGTTCGTGGGGCGGCGGTTCGCTGGCACCCCGTCCATATCCTGCCCGTCAAGATGCAGGGTCCCGGTCGAGACATCCTCGAACCCTGCGATTGTTCTTAGAAGCGTCGTTTTCCCGCAGCCCGACGGTCCTAGAAGCGAAAAGAACTCGCCTTCACCAATGGTTAGGTCGATGTCGCGCAAGGCATGATATTCGCCGTAGTACTTGTTCACGCCCGACAGCGTGATGATCGGTTTGCTGACACTCACAGGAAGCCCCCCGCATCTTCTTTCCCGGCCCGCGCGACACCGCGCCTGCGGAAGTATTCGGCCACGATTAGCAAGGCAATCGACAGCGCCACGAGGATCGTTCCAAGCGCCATCACAACCGGCAACCGCTGCGGAAAACGCAGAAGACCCCAGATATAAACCGGCAATGTCGGTTCGGACCCGCTTAGAAAAAACGCGATGATGAACTCGTCCAGAGAAATTGTGAACGAGATCAGAAGCGACGCGATAATGCCCGGCATCACCAATGGCAGCGTGATCAGGCGGAACGTCGAAAGCGGTGTCTCGCCAAGGTCGACCGCCGCCTCTTCCAGCGACGCGTCGAGGTTCTGGAAGGCCGAGTTCAGAATCGCGATGCAGAACGGAGTGCAGATCAGGACATGCGCCCCGATCACCGTCCAGCGCGTCAGGTTCAGACCGAACAGCTGAACCATCACGACCAACAGTGACACGGCCACGATGATCTCTGGCAGCACGAGCGGCAGCATGATCAACCCCATGATCCCGCCCTTCGCGGGGAAGCGGTAACGCGTCGCCGCCCGTGCCGCACAGATGCCCAAGAGGGTCGAGAAGATCGCGGTCAAGATCGCTATGAACAGCGAATTCCAGACCGCGGAATGCAGCGCTTCGATACTCTGAAGCTCGACAAACCAGTTCGTTGTGAGCCCCTGCAGCGGGAACGCGATGATCGTGGAATCGTTGAACGCGAAGATCGGCAAAAGAATGATAGGCGCGTAAAGGAACACCAGATAGATCACCGCATAGAACGCCAGCCCCCTGCCCTTCATTTCGGCCCCCTGAGCCAGCGGCGGTTCAATCCGATGAAGATCAGAGAGATGATTGTCACGCTGACCATTGCAAGTACGGCAAGGGTGGCGCCCAAGGGCGCGTTGTTCAGCCTTAGGAACTGGATCTGGATCATGTTCGCGATCATCAGCCCATCGGGCCCACCGACAAGCCGGGGCGTCACATAATCGCCGACTGTCGGAATGAACACGATCAGGACGGCGGCCACCACGCCCGGCATCGCAAGCGGCAGTGTCACCCGAAAGAAGGTTGAAAGGTGGTTTTCGCCCAGATCTCGCGAGGCCTCTAACAAAGATCGGTCGATCTTCTCTAGCGCCACGAAAATCGGAAGGATCGCGAACGGGGCAAACGCATGGGCAAGCGTGATGACCACCGCAGTCGGGTTATAAAGGATAAAGGTCAACGGTTCTTCGATCAGCCCAAGCCCCATCAACGACGAGTTCAGGACGCCATTGAAGCCAAGGATCACCTTCCAAAGGAACACGCGCACAAGATACGACGTCCAGAACGGAATCGTGATGAGGAAGATCCAAAGCGATTTCCGCCGGGGCGCGACGTGAAAGCTGACGTAGTACGCAATCGGAAACGCCAGAAGGACTGTTACCAAAGTGGCTGCACCAGAAATTGCAAGCGAGCGGACCAGAAGCAGCCCATAAAGCGGCTCTGTCACTGCTTCGCGATAGTTCTTTAGCGTCGGCGTCGTGTCGATGGTCAGGAAATCCTGCGACCAGAAACTGAACATCAACACGGCCGCCAGCGGGATCGCCAGAAGCCCGACCGCATAGATCAGTGGCGGGCTGACCAGCAAGAGCCCGCGCTTAGCACTCCTGTCCCAGATGCGTGCGATGATTGCCGTCCCTGTCTGTCGGTGCCATGTGAACGCGAAATGCGGCGCACGACAAGGGGGATTGCGTCTCTGAACGCGCACGGCGATCATCAAGGCATGGATCGCGATGCTGTCAACACCGCCTGTGCTGCGTTTCCAGGCGCCGAATGGTCAGACCCTTGGGGCGGCGGCCATGATGCGTGGAAAGTCGGTGGTAAAATGTTCGCCTGCATCGGCATTGCAAACGATGGGGTTTCGGTTAAGACGCCAGACATCGAAACGGCGACACTTCTAATCGATGCAGGCCGTGCCGAACGTGCGCCCTATTTTCACAAAAGCTGGGTTCGGTTGCCCTGGAATCACGTCGATGCAGCGGAATTCGGCGACCGGCTGCGGATCTCTTACGAAATAGTATTTTCGAGCCTGCCAAAGAAGGTGCAGCGGGCGATTGCCGAAGGCGCGGATACAGCAGACCCGAGCTGACGCAAGGAATGCACAGTGAAGTCCCGGATCATCGGGACGCTCCGCCTATCCCCCGGCCTTCTCTTCCAAAAGTAGCCATTCTTCCTCTGCCGCAACAAGAGCCGTTTGACGCTCGGCAAGGGCGGCTGTCGCTTTTTCAGCCTTGTCCGGTGCACTGGCATATAGATCGGCGTCCGACAAAAGCTCTGACAGCTTGGCAATTTCGGCTTCGAGCCGCTCGATCACGCCCGGAAGCTCCTGAAGCCGGTGCTTTTCGGTGAAGCTTAAGCCTGCCTTCGCGGCGGGCTTCTGTTCGGCTGCAGGCCTTGCCGGGGATTTCGGTTTTCGCGCTTGCGGCTGCGGATTTTCCGCCCCGCCACGCTGGGCCTGATAATCGCTCCAGCCGCCCGCGTAGACGATGGCCCGGCCATCGCCCTCAAGCGCCACGGTAACGCTCGCGACGCGGTCCAGAAAATCGCGGTCGTGGCTGACCAGAATGACCGTCCCCTGATACTCGCCGATCAGATCCTGCAAAAGATCAAGCGTTTCCACGTCCAGATCGTTCGTTGGTTCGTCGAGGACCAACAGGTTCGACGGGCGCGCCATCAGCCGCGCAAGAAGAAGCCGTGCTTTTTCGCCCCCGGAAAGCGAACGGACGGGCGCGCGGGCCTGTGCCTCGTTGAAAAGAAACTCTTTCAGATACCCGACGACGTGGCGGGCTGTTCCCCTGACCATAACCTGATCCGACCGGCCCGAAACACGCAGCTCGGGGCTTCCGGTCAGGCTGTCCCAAAGCGACATGTCGGGGTCGAGCGCGGCCCGCGCCTGATCGAACACAACGGGTTCCAGCCCTGTGCCCAGCCGGACCCGACCTTCGTTGGGCGCAATTTCGCCCGTGATGATCTTTAGAAGGGTGGTCTTGCCGACACCGTTGGGACCGACAAGGGCCAAGCGATCGCCGCGCGTCAGACGCAGATCGACGCCCTTCAAAAGTGGTTCATCGCCAAACCCGTGAGTGACGCCAGACAATTCAGAAACCAGCTTTCCGGAAGTCGTATCTGCGCCGAACTCCATCGCCGCCGTCCCCTGACGGCGGATCATCTCGCTTCGTTCCTTCCGAAGGGCCTGAAGCGCTCGGACACGACCCTGGTTTCGCTTCCGTCGCGCGCTGATCCCCTCGACAGCCCATCGGGCCTCGGCCTTGATCTTGCGGTCAAGCTTGTGGCGCGCAAGATCCTCGGCCTCCCACGTCGCATCGCGCCAGGTCTCAAACTCGCCGAACCCCCGGTCTTGCCGTCGAAGTACGCCCCGGTCCAGCCAAAGTGTTCCGCGGCTCAACGTCCGCAGGAAGGCTCGGTCGTGGCTGATCACGATGAACGCGCCCGACCGCGCCGCAAGCTCGGCCTCCAGCCACGCGATTGCCTGGATATCAAGGTGGTTTGTCGGCTCGTCCAGAAGCATCAGATCAGATGCCTCAGCCATAAGCTTGGCCAGCGCAGCTCGGCGCCTTTCGCCGCCAGATGCAAGCTCAGGATCGGCGTCTGGCGCGAACTTTAACCCTTCGGCGGCAGCCTCCACCCGATACTCTTCGCCCGGCGCAAGTCCGCTTGCGGCATAGTCCCCAAGTGTCGGAAACGCGCTGAGGTCCGGATCTTGTTCCATGTAACCTGCCCGCGCTCCGGATGGGCGCGACGCGCTTCCCCGGTCGGGTTGCACGAGCCCCACCATCAGCTTCATCAGTGTAGATTTGCCCGATCCGTTCCGACCAACAAGCGCCAACCGGTCACCTGGGTGTACCACCAGATCGATGCCGTCGAACAGGGGATCGCCGCCATAGGTCAACGCGACTTCGTTCAATTGCAAAAGCGGGGGTCTGGCCATGGTGTAGGCCGAGGTAGTGGTCTGCAGAGGAGCCGTCAAGCGCCTGACCCGGCCTAGCTTGCTGCGCCTCGAAGGAGGCGTGCACGCGCCGGCGGAATCGCCGAAATCTCAAGCCCGGTGAACACATGGAGCGTGCCAAGATCGCGGTCGATCACTGCGTGATCGGACACCCAACCACCAAGCGCCAGATAGCCACGCAAAAGGGGCGGCATTGTCAACATCGCCTTGCGGGCGTCGGGCGTGCGGCGCAACCGCCGCGCAAAGCGGAACACGTCCGGGGCTTTAACCTTCGGGAGCCAGCGCTTTGGTGCCAGATGGCGGTCGCGCAGCATTGCAAATGCATCATCATAGGCGGCTGCATCGCAGCCCTGAAAGGATGAGCAGCCAAACAACATATCGGTCCCGGTTTCGTCCACGTATCGGGTCATCGCCGCCAAGGCGACCCGCAAGATGTCCGGGTCGCGGATCCCCGGCTCAATGCAAAACCGTCCCATTTCAACCATCTTACCGGGGTAGTCGCGCAAAGCCGAAAGTTCGTAGAATTGCGCGGCATAGCTCGCTGCGATCTCGTCACCCGAGTGAAGCGGCAAGAGCCTGAAACACGCGACGAGCCGCGCATCGTCCACACGTTCGATCAACACGTGCTGGCAAATATCGTCGAATTGGTCAGCGTCCTCCCCGGCCGGGTGGGTCGCCGCACACGCATCTGCTAAAAACGCGCGATAGCGCAACCGCTGCGCAGCTTGGATATCCGAGCCATTTTGTGCAAATCGCGCCCGGTAGCGCGCGCGTGACACTCTGCTCATTGGGTCGCCCGTTTTTTTGCACGCGAGTGGCGGGTCAGTACGGTCCAAATATGCGGCCGCAAATCCCGACATACAAGCCGGGTCCCGGGAGCGCCCGCGTAAGTCCGACCGAACCTGGGCACGGACCGCCCAAAACGTACGACCGATTGCGCCTACTAGTTGTCGAAGAAGTCTTCGATGTTGATTTGGCCGAGGTTGCCGAATGCCTGACGGAGCAGACCGATCCCTTGCGTGTTCGATGTGGTCACCCGGCGCGACAATGGAACGACGCGCCCGCGTTCAAGCCCAAAGCGTTCTATATTGGTCACCACGCCGTTGGCATCGAAGCTGATTGCAAGAACCTGACGGTCAATCTCTTCCGGCGCATAGAATGCAAAGTTGCGGTACCGCGACCGCACATAGTACCAGCCCGAATCGTCGACAATCCCCGACACCCCCGGGCTGCCGATCGCGCTGGCAACGGTGTCGCGCGTATCGACGCCCACAACGACGTTTTGCAGGACCTCGTCCGCAGGCACGTACCCGTGATTTTGGAACGTGGCACCACAGGCCGAAAGCAACGCAAGCGCGAACACGCATGCTGCCAGCCGACTTGTCCGGGTGGCTTGGGTCATTCGTTCGTCCTTGCGCTCGCCTCGGTCGCCTCCTATCCGATTACCCAAACCGATGAGATGGTTCAAGAATGGATGAAAACGCAGGCGGAATGTCGGGTGACGCGGCAACGGTGGTCGCTGTTTCGGGTTTGAATCCGCACGCCCCACACTCCTTCAGTCTAGAGCCCGATGCAAACGCGCGGGCCGATATCGCTAAGCTTTTGGGGATCACTGCGGTCCGCAAACTGCGGTTTGATGGCCGCATCGAGGCATCCGGCACCGCCGATTGGCGCCTTGTAGGCCATTTGGGCGCGACCGTGGTTCAGCGCTGCGTCGTAACGCTCGACCCAGTGACCACAAGGATCGAAGAGCCGGTGGCCCGGCTTTATCTTGCCGAACCACAGTCCTTCTCGGAAGGTTCGGAAACCGAAATGCCGGTAGACGACGGCGAGGAACCCTTGCGCGATGAGATCGACCTTTCGTCGGTGGTGACCGAAGCCTTGTCACTTGCCCTGCCGCCCTATCCCCGAACGGCACAGGCCAAATTTGCCGATGTGCGCGTAACCGAGCCCGGGAAAACTCCAATGACCGATGAGGATGCCCGGCCCTTTGCGGCGCTCAAGAGCCTGCGCGATCAAATGAAGGATGAAGACGGGAACACCTGAAATCAGGACTTGATCCCGTCCGGATTCCGAGTATGTTCCGCGCCTCGCCCGACACGAGCGATTGGACATCAAGGCCCGCATTGGCGTAAGAGGCCGCGACATCCGAATCTGTCAAGACGAATTGAAACACGCAGGGGGCGGATCCCCCGGTACCAGACCCGAGGTTGAGACATGGCCGTCCCTCAGAACAAAGTCACCCGCTCGCGCCGGAACATGCGCCGTGCGCACGACGCGCTTGTGGCAGCTAATCCGGCAGAATGCCCCAACTGCGGCGAGCTCAAGCGCCCGCATCACGTCTGCGGGGCATGCGGCTACTATGACGACCGGGAAATTGTGGCGCAGGCCGACGAGATCGACCTGGACGACGAAGCCGCGGCGTAAGCCGGTCCGGGCCGCGCAGGGTGACCGGCCATGGACGCTGAAGTAAAGAGCTCCGTCCCGACCCCGAACGAACTCAAGGGGCGCACCATTATCTCCGTCGATGCGATGGGTGGCGACCTCGGATCCGCAGCCGTGGTTGCCGGGCTTTCTAAGTCAGCGCAGAAAAACCCTGACGTAGGATTCATTCTGCATGGACCAGCGGCAGAGCTGACGCAGCTGGTTGCGAAGCGCAAGCTCGACGATCGTTGCATTGTCCGCGACGCGCCGGATGTCGTCCGGATGGACGACAAGCCCTCTCATATATTGCGGCACGGTCAATCGACCTCAATGTGGTCGGCGATCGAAGCTGTGCGGAACGGCGAAGCCGAAGTCTGTGTGTCTTGCGGCAACACCGGTGCGCTGATGCTGTTGTCGGTCATGCGACTTCGCAAGCTTCCGGGCGTTAACCGGCCCGCTATTGCTTGCCTCTGGCCCTCGCGCAACCCGCAGGGCTTCAATGTTATGCTTGACGTCGGTGCGGATATTAAGGCTGACGAGCACGATCTGCTGCAATACGCGCTGATGGGCGTGTCCTACGCGCGTAACGGGCTTGAGTTGTCCCGGCCACGGGTGGGTATCCTGAACCTCGGGACGGAAGAGCATAAGGGCAGAGCAGAGCTGAAGGCTGCGCACGATCTGATCGAAGCGTCGGCAGAGCCCGCAAATTTCCAGTTCGTGGGATTCGTCGAAGGGGGGGACCTGCCGTCGGCCCGCGTGGACGTCATCGTCACAGACGGCTTCACCGGCAATGTCGCATTGAAGACCGGCGAGGGGACCGCGACTCTGATCAGGGATTTTCTGAAAGAAGCGTTCCAGGCGACACCCCTATCGCGGATCGCCGCTCTTTTGGCGTTTACTTCGCTTCGTCGCCTGACCAAGCGGATCGATCCGCGGCGGGTTAATGGCGGCGTGTTTCTTGGACTGAACGGGACGGTCGTAAAATCGCACGGCTCTGCCGACGCGACCGGCGTCTCGGCTGCCATAAAACTCGCATTTACGCTTGCACGGTCGGGCTTTTCGCAACGGCTGGCTGCGCGGCTTGCATCCGCACCGGTGCCACGCCAAACTACGGTACCGGACGGGGCAGAGAACGAGCAGAGCGAATGACAAGACGCGCCGTGGTACGCGGGGTGGGGCATTACCTGCCCGAACGGATCGTTCCGAACTCAGAATTCGAACAGACGCTTGAGACGTCGGACGAGTGGATCCGTTCCAGATCCGGTATCGAACGGCGCCATTTTGCGGCGGACGGCGAAACAACCTCGCAGATGGCGACGATTGCTACACAGCGCGCGCTGGAAATGGCGGGGCTCTCGCCCGGGGATATCGACGCTCTAGTCGTCGCCACGTCAACGGCCGATCTGACCTTTCCATCCGCAGCAACGATGGTGCAGAGCGCGCTTGGCATGACCAAGGGGTTCGCCTTCGACGTGCAGGCTGTATGCGCAGGATTTGTCTACGCGCTTGCAAACGCGAACGCCTTGATCGTCTCGGGCCAGGCGGAAAGGGTCGTCGTCATCGGCGCGGAAACATTCAGCCGGATCATGGATTGGACCGACCGCGCCACATGTGTGCTTTTTGGCGATGGCGCCGGCGCACTGGTGCTGGAGGCGGCCAAGGGTGCGGACACAGCCGACGACCGCGGCATTCTTTCGGTCGATCTGAATTCTGACGGGCGGCACCGTGAGATCCTTTACGTCGACGGCGGTGTCTCCACACAGACCACCGGCTATCTTCGGATGCAGGGCAAGGAAGTCTTTCGCCACGCTGTTGAAAAACTGGCGCAAACGGCGGATGCCGCACTGAAAAAGATCGGCAAAACCGGGGCGGATGTGGATTGGATCGTGCCGCATCAGGCCAATTTGCGGATCATCAAGGCGACAGCGCAGAAGATGGGTGTCCCGATGGACCGGGTGATAGTCACGGTCCAGGATCATGGAAACACCTCGGCCGCATCGATCCCGCTGGCGCTGTCGGTGGGCGTGGCCGAAGGCCACATTCGGCCCGGCCAGTTGATCGTCACCGAGGCGATCGGTGGGGGATTGGCGTGGGGCTCTGTAGTCCTGCGCTGGTGAACGCCTGAACGCTTTCGTCCAAGTCATTGATATTGACACCCGCTTTCCCGCTGGCTCATTGTAGGGCGATCACAGAGGGGAGCGACATGGGCGAAAAAACACTGACCCGGATGGACCTAAGCGAAGCGGTATTTCGCGAGGTCGGCCTGAGCCGCAACGAATCCGCTCAATTGGTTGAAAGTGTGCTGACGCACATGTCTGATGCACTGGTCCGTGGCGAGTCCGTGAAGATCTCGTCCTTCGGTACGTTCAGCGTTCGGGACAAAGCTGCCCGGATCGGGCGAAACCCCAAGACCGGCGAGGAAGTTCCGATCCATCCGCGCCGTGTGCTGACCTTCCGTCCGTCGCATCTCATGAAGGACCGGGTTGCCGCAGGGAACCGGAAGTAATCCATGGATAAATCGCCGGACGCCTTCCGGACCATCTCGGAAGTGGCCGAATGGCTGGACGTGCCCACGCACGTGCTTCGGTTCTGGGAAAGCCGGTTTTCACAGGTAAAACCCGTGAAGCGCGCCGGTGGACGGCGCTATTATCGCCCCTCTGACATGCAGTTGATCGGTGGAATCAAGCGACTATTGCACGACGACGGGATGACGATCCGCGGTGTGCAGAAGCTTCTTCGGGAAGAGGGTGTGAAACACGTCGCAGCGTTTTCGCAACCCCTTGAACACGAAATGGCGACGGTCGTGGAACTGAAAGCCGAGCACGTCGAACCAACGATGGAGTCCGGCCCCCTGCCCGCCTCTGACATGCCCGATCCACCGCGTGTCGCCGTCCAGCAAAACCGGCCCTTGGACACACACACCGGCGCAGAGGCACCAGAAGATGAACCAAAGAATCCTGAGCCCAAACCGCAGCCGAGCGTAGAGCCCGTCTTGGCATTTGGCTCGGTTCGGTCGTCCGGCGAGCCGGAACTGCCGTTTGATGCAGCGGAAGAAAGTGAAGCTACGGCGCGTACGGACGAGGTCCCTGAACCACCCGCTGAAGCACCGGCATCCTATACCCCGGCAGCAGACGCTCCGGCGACCGAGGCAGCGGTCCCGGACCCAGAACCGGCGCCCGACACGCATACCATACAAGACACCAATGTCCCCGAGCCCGTTTCGACAGCAAGGATTCCGGCGACCCCCGACGTTCCTGAAACCGACGTCGAGGACGACGCACCGACGCATGCGGGACCAGCTGGCTATACAGCGCGCCTTATCGTCCGCGACCGCCGCGCCGAACAGCCCGACGCAACACAGCTTACCGCGATCGTCGATGCGCTACGTCGGGTGCGAGATCGGGACGCGCTCTGATTTCTGCCCTGCCCTCTTGCCCGTCCCCACAGATCGGGTATGTAGTGCGCCGTGTCGGGCTATGGCGCAGCCTGGTAGCGCGTCCGTCTGGGGGACGGAAGGTCGCAGGTTCAAGTCCTGCTAGCCCGACCAAATCAACGGCCCGCGATCCAATGGGACGCGGGCGTTGCTTTATCCGGAGGTCGCCATGACCGGCGTGCTACCGTCCCAGACGTTGAAAGCGATGATCGCTGATCGGATCATACGGGCCGATCCGACCCTTTTGCCTGAGCAGGTGCAACCTGCTTCGCTTGACCTGAGGCTAGGGTCTGTCGCGCACAGGGTGCGGGCAAGCTTTCTTGCGGGCGAAAACACACCCGTTGCGGACCGGCTTGCCGACTTTAGGATGCACACGATCGATTTGTTGGACGGGGCGGTTCTGGAAAAGGGGTGCGTCTATGTCGTTCCGTTGATGGAGGCGCTTGACCTTCCCTCGGGGCTCCAGGCCGTCGCCAATGCAAAGTCGTCCACCGGCCGGCTTGATCTTTTGACACGCGTCATTACCGATGGGGGCACAGAATTCGACCGAATTCCAGCGGGTTACACTGGCCCGCTCTATGCTGAGATTTGCCCGCGCTCGTTCTCGGTCCTCGTTCGGCCAGGAATGCGGCTGAACCAAATACGGTTTCGTGACGGGCATGCGGCCCTCTCGGACGAGGATCTAGCACGTCTTCATGCCGATACGCCGCTGGTCGACCGCGCGCCCGTAATATCAGAGGGCCTGGGCTTTTCTGTCGACCTTCGACCGACCAGTGGCGACCTTGTCGGCTACCGCGCGAAGCCGCACACAGGGGTGATCGACCTTCAGCGCATCGACCACTACCCGCCCCGCGATTTCTGGGAGGACGTTCGAACGACCGAAGGGCGCATCATTCTCGATCCCGGCGCCTTCTACATTCTCGTCAGCCGTGAAGCGGTGACGATCCCGCCTACACATGCCGCAGAAATGGCGCCGTTCATGGCGATGGTCGGCGAGTTTCGGGTGCACTACGCGGGCTTTTTCGACCCGGGCTTCGGCTGGGCCGAGGCCGGCGGGGCCGGCGCCCGTGGGGTGCTGGAGGTGCGCTGTCACGAAGCCCCCTTTGTTCTCGAACACGGACAAATTGTGGGCCGTCTGGTGTATGAACGCATGGCAGAAATCCCCGACAGGCTTTACGGGCGTGAGATCGCGTCGAATTATCAAGGCCAGGGGCTGAAGCTTGCGAAGCACTTTTGCGCGCCATAGGAAACCACCGAAGCGGGCATCCTCGCCGTTTTGCGCAAGGGGGCGTTTCCTGCCACATGTCTGTCGTGGCCGGTCCACTCAAACCCGGGCAACAGGATCGACTTGCCCGCGAAACGCCCGAGTAGTTCCCGGGCAAACGCTCTAGTCAGAAACGTCCCATCCGACGCGTCACCCGCATCGCTTGGTTGGCCCGCCGGGTGGTCTGACGGATTTTCTTGTCCCTCGCCCGCTCTTCCGGCGACATATTGGCCCGCGCCTGTTGATTAACAGCCCGCATTCCGTGGCGCATGAACATCCGCATCAGCATCGATATCAGTCGGTTCGTGTTCACGTCTGGTCCTCCTCGGACGGTGTATCGAACATGTCGGGTTCCGCCGCCTCATCCTCTTCGTCGCTGATGCCCGGGGGCGGACGATTGTCCAGAAGCCCTGCTGAGCGCAGCTCTTTCAAGCCCGGAAGATCGCGGGCCGATTCAAGCCCGAAATGGTCAAGAAACCCTTGCGTAACGACGAAGGTCACAGGCCTGCCCGGCGTCATCTTGCGCCGCCCGAACCGGATCCATTCAAGCTCGAGCAGTTGATCGATTGTGCCGCGGCTGACGGACACACCGCGAATCTCTTCAATCTCGGCCCGAGTGACAGGCTGATGGTAGGCAACGATCGCCAGAGTTTCGATGGCCGCGCGCGACAGTTTTCGGGTCTCGACCGTTTCCTTTTGCATCAGAAAACCGAGGTCTGGCGCTGTTCGGATCGCCCACGCCTCCCCGACCCGCACGACTTGCACACCCCGGCCTTCGTACCGTCTCTGCAAAAGGTCCAACGCGGCTTTCGCATCCGCGCCATGCGGCATCCGCGCGTTCAGATCGGCCACGCTCACCGGTTCGGCGGATGCGAAAAGGACCGCTTCGACCATACGTTCTTGCTCGGCCAATGGGGGCGCCTCGAACAGGCTTTCTTCCAGGTCCGCGCCCGTCGCCTCGGTCATTCGCGAACCCCCCTGAGCTGGATCGGCGCAAACGTCTCGGACTGGCGAAGCTCTGCCTTTCCGGCCTTCACAAGTTCGAGCGATGCCGCAAACGTTGCTGCCGTGGCGGACCGCCGCCGTTTCGGATCGCCCGTCCACCCGTCCGGCAGGTACGCCGACAAATCGGTCCAGTCGCCCGCAAACCCAATCAGATGGCGCATCTTGTCCAGGGCCTCTTCCATTGTCAGCACACTGTCGCGATCCATGATATACGGGCGGAATTCATCCTTTGTGCGAATGCGCGCGTAGCCTTGCATCAGGTCCAGAAGGGTTGCGGTGTAGGTGACGCGGCGCACGCGGGTTACATCCTCTGGGATACCGCGGACAAAGAAATCGCGACCCTTCTGGTCCCGCGCCATCAGGCGCGCCGCCACGTCGCGCATCGCCTCAAGACGTTGTAGCTGAAACGCAAGATGGGCCGCCAAATCTTCGCCGGAAGGTCCTTCGTCGGCCGGATCCGGCGGCAGAAGAAGCCTTGACTTCAGGAATGCAAGCCATGCCGCCATGACCAGATAGTCTGCGGCAAGTTCAATCCGTAAATCTTTGGCCTTCCTAATGAAATCCAGGTACTGCTCTGCCAGGGCGAGGACCGAGATTTTCAGAAGATCAACTTTCTGCGTGCGCGACAGGGTCAAAAGCAGGTCCAAAGGCCCCTCGAACCCATCGACATCGACGATCAATGCTTCGGCCGCCAGCCTCGCATCCACATGGATCACGTTTTCGCGGTCGTCTTCGCTCATGTCGTCCCTTGCGAAAGTGCGGCAAGTTCGTCCTCTGCCCCGTCGATGTCAATGGCGCGGGGCACAGTCCGCAGCCGAAGCGCCCGCCGCGCACGCGCGTCTGAAGCGTCCGACAATTGGCCAGCTTCGGACGCAACCTCGGCCATCTCGTCCATCTTGCCGTTGCAATGTAGTATCACGTCACAGCCCGCCTGACGGGCCCCGCGGGTCCTGTCCGTGACACTGCCGCCCAACGCCTCCATCGACAGATCATCGGTCATCAAAAGCCCATCAAAGCAAATCTCTTTTCTGATCAACTTGATCATACGGGCCGATACGGTCGTCGGCACATTATCGTAGCTTGTATAGACATAGTGCGCGGTCATCGCCATTGGCAGGTCGGCAAGCGCTATAAACGGGGCAAAGTCATGGGACAGAAGCTCTGCAGGCGACGCATCTGTCGTGGGCACCTCGTGATGGCTATCTACCGATCCGCGCCCATGACCGGGCATGTGTTTGATCACCGGCAACACGCCGCCTGCCTGCAATCCTGTGGCCACTGCGCGAGCAAGGCGCGTGACCGAATCGGGATCGGTGCCATAGCAGCGGTTCTTGAGGAAAGGATGCGTCAACGGGCCCGCTATATCCGCCAGAGGGGCACAGTTCGTGTCGATGCCAATGTCGCGTAGCTCCTTGGCAATGATCCGATATCGCAGGAACATGGCGCGCTCGCGCGCCGCCGGTGCAACCTCAGCCATGTGATCAAGGGGCGGCGGCCAAGCCCGCCAGTGCGGAGGTTGCATCCTTTGGACCCGCCCGCCTTCCTGATCAATAAGCACCGGTGCATCGCGCCCGACGGCCTCGCGCAGATCCGACGTCAGGGCTCGGACTTGATCAGGTGTTTCGACGTTCCGGGCAAAGACGATGAAGCCCCAAGGGTCAGCAGCTCGAAAAAAAGCACGCTCCTCCGGCAAAAGCCGTTGCCCGGCACAGCCAAGAATATAAGCCCCTGCAGTCAGACGCTCACCTCCGGATGACTGGGATACAGTTGGCGTTCTCGGCGACCAGTACCGCGCAAAACCGGCGCGCGTCGGAGAGGTCGTTAAAGCCCATAGCCCGCAACCGGTAGAAAGAAGAACCGCTCGCGGCAGCTTCTTGGACAACACGCGATTTGCCTTCAAAGTAGGCGCCGAACTGCTGCTCTAGCGCCGTCCATTCGGCGCGGGCTTCTTCGGCCGACGGATAGGCCCCCAACTGCACAAGCCGGGTCCCGGCCGGGATCGCTTCGACGGCAACCTCGCCATCGGATGTCGCTGCCGGTGCCGACGTGACGACCAAGGCGTTCTGTACAACAGCAGGCCGAGGCGCTGGGCGCGGCGACCGGGCCACACTGCCTGCAGCAAGCGCGCTTACGCGTTGCGGTTCTGCCGCAGGTTCAATCGCTGTGCCCGCCAAAGCCTCGGCAATGGCGGCTTCGATTGCCGACGGGGCCTCTTCGGGTTCCGCCGGCGCAATTGCAGCTACGGGTTCAGACGTCTCCGCCAATACCGGCTCAACCTCGGTCAATTCGACAACCTCTGGCGCAACAGGCGCGGGATCTGCAACCGGCGGCGGGGTGTCTTCGATCAATGCGGCAACCGGTTGATCCTCTTCGGTCAACGCCACCGGCGGCGGAGCAAGAACCACTTGCTCGACCGGTGCTTCTTCTGCCCCGTCCGAGGCAACGCGCGTCACAGTCAACTCCTGATACTCGGCCTGCATTCCGCCCGGATCCTCGGGCGCGATCCGCATGGGGCCGTCAAGGGCGCGAACGACCGGCACCCCGCTGACGTCGCGCACCAGAAGTTGGTAACCCCACACCCCTAGACCTGCAATCAGCGCAAGCGATACAACCGCCCCCGCCCAATTCATCATCGCACCCCAAGCCATGGGGTTGAGTTCATCGTCATAAGACGAAGTGTCTTCATCAAAATAGGTTGCCATGCCGCCTCGCTCGCGCCGCCGGTTGATCCGGCAGCATCCTTGCCTTTGCCTCGACGATGGCCCGGGCGCCTGTTTTCAGCGCATTTCCTCGACCGGCGTCACGCCAAGGATACCCAATCCGGCTGAAATAACAACGGCGACGGCACGCGGCAGAGCAATTTTGGCGGAAGTTGCGTCGGGATCGCCCTCGTGCACGAAACGCAACGCGGGGTTTTCGTTACCTTTGTTCCACAGCGCGTGGAATTCGCTTGCCAGCTCATATAGATAGAAGGCCACCCTGTGCGGTTCGTGATTTCGTGCGGCAATCTCGACCAGGCGCGGCCATTCGGCGATCTTGCGCGCAACGGCAAACTCTGCAGCATCTTCAAGCGACGCCTGGTCCGAGATGGGCAGGCCTGTGGCTTCCGCCTTGCGGATCAGCGATTTGACCCGCGCGTGGGCGTACTGAACATAGAACACCGGATTGTCCTTGGACTGCTCGGTCACCCGGGCAAAATCAAAATCCAATGGCGCGTCGTTTTTCCGGGTCAGCATATGGAACCGCACGACGTCCGGGCCAACCTCGTCAACCACATCGCGCAGCGTGACAAAAGTTCCCGCCCGCTTCGACATCTTAAAAGGTTCGCCGTTCTTGAAGAGCCGCACAAGCTGGGTCAGTTTGATATCCAGGGGAACCGACCCGTCCGACAGGGCACTGACCGCCGCCTTCATCCGCTTGACGTAGCCGCCGTGATCGGCCCCGAAGATGTCGATCAGCTCGTCGTAGCCGCGCGCGATTTTATCGTAGTGATAGGCAATGTCGGGCGCAAAATAGGTCCAGGAACCGTCCGATTTCTTGACCGGCCGGTCCACATCGTCGCCATGATCGGTGGACTTAAAGAGTGTCTGTTCGCGCGGTTCCCAATCCTCTGGTAGCTTCCCTTTCGGCGGTTCCAGGACGCCTTCGTACACCAAGCCACGGGTTTCCAAGGCCGTGAGCGCAGCTTCGATCCTGCCCGTCCCATACAGCGATTTTTCGCTGAAGTAGACGTCCATCGATACTCCCAAAGCGCCCAGATCTGACTGGATGAGATCCATCATTTTAGCCGTGGCAAACTCGCGAACCTCCCCGAGCCAAACATCTTCGCCTTGATCCAGGAAACGGTCGCCGAACTCGGCCTTTAGGGCTTCACCCACAGGCACCAGATAGTCGCCCGGATAGAGTCCCTCGGCGATCTCGGGCTGACGTCCATGGGCCTCGCGATAGCGCTCAAACGCGGAGCGGGCCAAAACATCGACCTGCGCTCCGCCGTCGTTGATATAGTATTCCCGAGTGACCTCGTAGCCTGCTGCCTGAAGCAGATTGCACAGCGCGTCGCCAAACACTGCACCCCGCGTGTGCCCCACGTGCAAGGGCCCAGTGGGATTGGCAGACACGTACTCGACATTGACCTTCACATGTGCGCCCAGGCCTGAATGCCCAAACGCCGGACCTGCATCAATCGCTTCGGCGACCACATCGTGCCAGACCTGTCCGTCAAGGATCAGGTTCAGAAACCCCGGCCCCGCCACATCGGCCACCGCGATGCGCGGATCGGCGCGCAGACGGTCCGCCAGACCTTCGGAGATCTCCCGCGGGGAACGGCTCGCCGGTTTGGCCAGAACCATGGCGGCATTCGTTGCCATGTCGCCATGCGCCGCGTCGCGCGGCGGCTCGACGGACACCGGCCCATAGTTTAGCCCATCGGGCAACACGCCATCGGCAACCATGGCGTCGAGCGTTTCAATGACCAGCCTGCGGATATCGGCGAAAATGTTCATGTGCGCGTCTTATCAGCCCCCCCTGCCGGGTCAACGCGGGAAAGCAAATCGCCGCCACGCGCAACGGTTTTCGAAGCCGACTCTGTAGGGATCGCAGAACACCTTTGGACCGCCACAGGCAGAACACCAGGGCCATCTTCGCGGATCGGCGCCCAGATCTCAGTCCGACCAATTCTTCCTTTTTTGGATGCCAGTCCCTGCCATTCACCCACTAGTCGGCGCCAGATACAAAGCGATCGTAGCACTGCAGCGCGAAGCGGTCGGTCATGCCGGCGATGTAATCCGACACGATCCGTGCCAGCGCCGATTCATCCTTGGCAGCTTCAACATCCTTCCGCCACTGCCTCGGCAAACGGTCGGGATGAGCTATGAAGAACGGGAACAGCGCCTCGACAACCTCGGTCACTTCGGATCGCATCTTCACAACCGTGGGCGCCCTATACATCCGCTCGAACAGAAATTTTCGGATCGCCTCCAGGTCCGGCCAGACCGCGTCCGAGAACCGGATCATCCCGCGGCCAGCCTGACGCACGTCATCAGCACTTTCGGCGTCAATTTCACCAAGGTTGGCACGCCCGACGGCGATTACGTCTTCGACCAAGACCCCAAAAAACCTGCGCAATGCTTCGTGCCGGCGGCGATAGTAGTTCAACCCCGGATAGCTCCGGTCAACGGCAGCAAAACAGTCGCAGAGGATCGGAAGTGTCGCGAGTTCGTCGGTCGAGAACAGTTCCGCCCGCAACCCATCATGCAGATCGTGGTGGTTGTAGGCGACATCGTCGGCAATCGCCGCAACCTGGGCTTCGGCGCTGGCGTGTGTCCCTAGCTCCAGATCATGGTGCGCCTGATATTCGGCGAGCGCCCAAGGCAGCGCCCCGGTCACGGGGCCGTTGTGCTTGGCCAGCCCTTCCAACGTTTCCCAGGTCAGGTTCAACCCGTCGAACGCTGCGTAATGCCGTTCAAGCGATGTGACGATCCGAATGGCCTGGGCGTTGTGGTCAAACCCGCCATAGGGGGCCATCAAGATCTTCAGCGCGTCTTCGCCCGTATGACCAAAGGGCGGGTGCCCAAGGTCGTGGGCAAGTGCCAAAGCCTCGGTCAGCTCAGCGTTCAATCCCAGCACGCCCGCGATGGTTCGTGCAACCTGTGCCACTTCCAAGGAATGGGTCAGACGGGTACGATAGTAGTCGCCCTCATGCTCGATAAAGACCTGGGTCTTGTGCTTTAGCCGCCGAAACGCCGACGCGTGAATGATCCGGTCCCGGTCCCGCTGCCAACAGGTCCGGAAGGTCGAGCCATCTTCCGGGTAAAGCCGTCCTCGGCTTTGTTCCGGACGCGATGCGTATAGCGGTATCGGATGCATTTGCCTGTCTGTCCCAGCCACGTGCCTATCAGACAGGGCGCAAATGAACAGGGCCAGTTCCCCGAGAGGCGGGACTGCCAGCGGCCTTAGGCACGTGCGCGGGCCGCAACCTCGTGAATCCGCGCGACCATCGCCCGTAGCCCGTTCGAGCGTTGTGCCGAAAGATGGTCGTTCAGCCCAAGACGCCCAAGTTCTGTTGCCGCATCGACCTGGGCAATCTCGGCAACCGAAAGACCGTTATACAGTGCTTTAAGGATCGCGATGAGCCCGCGCACGATCATTGCATCGCTATCGCCCTGAAATTGGAAGATGCCGTGTCCTTCGTCCCCTTCGATCTCTGGCACAAGCCAGACCTGGCTTGCGCACCCCTCGACCTTCGTTGCCGGAACCTTTAGCCCATCGTCCAGGGGGGCCATGGCCTTACCCAGCTCGATCACATAGCGATAGCGTTCCTCCCAGTCGTCGAGAAATGTAAATGTGTCAGCAATCTCTTCGAACGCCTCGGTCGCCATCGTCCGCCCCACTGTTGTTCGATCTATCACCTATGGCGCCGGCGTAGTCGCGTCCAGACGTCCGGTCTCTTTTCAGAACCATCACAATCGGATAGGTCAGACGAAACAGAAAGATGGGGCACAGCGGGCATGGCCATACGGGCAGTTCTGATCATCGCGGCACTCGCGGGACTTGCGGGATGCGGGACATTCTTGAACCCGTTCAACTGGTTCAGCCAAGAGGAAGAGGTCCCCGGGGTTGGTACACAAAGCGCCGATCTCGATCCTCGCCCACTTGTCGCCGATGTGACGTCGATCGCCATCGAGCAACTACCGGATGGCGCAATTCTGCGCGCAGTCGGGGTGCCCCTGCAACAGGGGCACTGGAACGGCGAACTGGTGGAGTTCAACGACAACAACCCCTCGATCCTGACATTCCGGTTCCGATTGGCGCCACCGCTTCAGCCCACCCGAGTGTCCACACAAGCTTCGCGCGAGGTGGTGGTCGCCACATATGTTAGCTCGCAAAGCTTGGCAAATACCCAAGAGATCCAGGTGCTTGGAGCGCGAAGCTCACGATCGATTCGCCGCTAGCACGCCAAGCGGCCCGTCAAAACAGGCCGCTCGACACTTTTTCACACCGCCGCTGCGGCTGCCCCGCGTTGACGGCGTGACGACAGCTCTTCGGCCACAAGAAATGCAAGCTCTAGTGCCTGGCTTGCGTTCAGGCGCGGGTCGCAGGCTGTGTGGTATCGATCCGAAAGATCCTCTTCGCTGACCGCCCGCACACCACCAGTGCATTCCGTCACATCCTGGCCGGTCATCTCGAAATGCACGCCGCCCGGGATCGAGCCCTCGGCACCATGAACCGCAAAGAACTCCTGGACCTCGCGCAGAACACTTTCAAAGGGTCGGGTCTTGTAGCCGGTGGCCGATTTGATCGTGTTGCCGTGCATCGGATCGCAGGACCAGACCACGTTCGCCCCCTCTTCGCGCACCGCATTGATCAAACGCGGCAGATGCTCGCCGATCTTGCCTGCGCCAAAACGTGCGATCAGGGTCAGTCGGCCCGCTTCGTTTTCGGGGTTCAGTTTCGACATCAAGACCTTTAGGTCGTCCGCCGTCGTGGTGGGTCCGCATTTCAAACCGATCGGATTCGATACACCCCGGGCAAACTCCACATGCGCACCGTCGGGCTGCCTGGTCCGGTCACCGATCCAGATCATGTGACCCGATCCAGCAATCCACTTACCAGAGGTCGAATCGATCCGTGTCAGGGCCTCTTCGTATTCAAGCAAAAGCGCCTCATGGCTTGTGTAGAAGTCGACCTTCCCCAGTTCTGGCGTAGTCTCTGCCGTCATTCCGGCAGCCGACATGAAGTCGAGCGTGTCCTGAATGCGGTTTGCCATGTCACGGTACTTTTCCGCCTCGTCGCGATCCGTGAACCCAAGGGTCCAGGAGTGGACATGGTGCACATCTGCAAAGCCACCGGTTGAAAATGCCCGCAACAGGTTCAGCGTCGCGGCCGCCTGCGTATAGGCCTGAAGCATCTTCTTTGGGTTCGGGATACGCGCCGTTTCTGTGAAATCAAGCTCGTTGATGATATCGCCGCGATAGCTTGGCAGTTCGATCCCATCTCTTGCCTCGGTGGGGGCAGAGCGCGGCTTGGCAAACTGGCCCGCCATCCGGCCTACCTTCACCACAGGCACCTTGGCGCCATAGGTCAGGACCATCGCCATTTGCAGCATGACCTTGAAAGTGTCCCGGATCGAATCGGCTTTGAAATCGGCAAAGCTCTCGGCGCAATCGCCACCCTGCAAAAGGAATGCCTCGCCGCGGGCCGCAGCACCAAGTTGTTTCTTCAGCCGTCGGGCTTCGCCCGCAAAAACCAACGGCGGATACGTGGCGAGCTTGTCTTCAACCCGGCTTAGTGCCGCGCCGTCGGTATAGTCCGGCATTTGCACACGGGGTTTGTCACGCCAGCCCGTCTTTTGCCAGTTACTCATCGCTTTCATCCTTCCATCGCGCCGAAGCCCGGGGGTTATAGACCTGAGCCCGCCCGGTGGAAACAGCGAAAACTACAGAAATGACCCTCTCAGATACGTGATTTCCGACATCTGACGGGTTGATTGCGGCGCGCTTTCCTGTTTCGGTCTCCGGCACGCTTGTTTCTTCGCGGAACCAACCAAACGTGGCCCAGCTGATAGACGTCCCTACGAGAGAGCCAGGCACGGACCGCCCCAGACGGTTCGTCTTTGTGCTTATGGAGCAATTCACGATGCATTGCTTTGCATCGGCCGTCGACTCGCTCAGGATCGCCAATCGCATGGCTGGGCGAACGCTGTATACTTGGAAGCTTCTGGGCGAAGGCGGCACAACTGTGACGTCCTCGACCGGCACGAGGTTCGAGGTCGACGGTGATTTAGAGGAGCTATCCCGCGACGATACCGTGTTTTTGTGTGGCGGGCTTGACGTTCAGGCCGCCACGACGCGCCCGATACTGAACTGGTTGCGCCGCGAGGCGCGGCGCGGCGTTGCGCTGGGTGGGTTGTGCACAGCCGCCTATCCGCTGGCAAAGGCCGGGCTTTTGGATGGAAAGCGGGCGACGATCCACTGGGAGAATCAGGACAGCTTCGCGGAAGAATTCGAGGATGTGACCCTGACGAAGTCGATCTTTGTCGTCGATGGCAATCGAATGACCACGGCCGGCGGGACCGCGTCGATCGACCTGATGCTGAAGATTATTGCCGATGACCATGGCGAGGAATTGGCGGGGACCGTCGCCGATCAACTGATCTATACTTCGATCCGAACCGATCAGGACACACAGCGGCTGTCGGTTCCGACCCGGATCGGTGTCCGACACCCGAAGCTTTCGACTGTTATCCAGATCATGGAGGCCAATATTGAGGACCCGATCAGCCCCTCAATCCTTGCCCGCGATGTCGGAATGTCGACCCGGCAGCTGGAACGGCTGTTTCGCCGCTACCTAAACCGCAGCCCGAAGCGATACTACATGGAGCTTCGGCTACAGAAAGCGCGCAACCTGCTGATGCAAACCGATATGAGCGTGATCAACGTCGCCTTGGCCTGCGGGTTTGCATCGCCGTCGCATTTCTCGAAATGCTATCGCGCACAGTACAATACGACACCTTATCGCGAACGCGGGGCGCAAGCGGCCCGGTTGCCGGTCTGACGCGGCGCCGGGATCGGTTATACGCAAACCAACACCGGGACCCCGCGCTTACTGAAGCCGGTCCAACCAATCCTCGACCCGCGCCTGGTTGACACCCAGATCGCCCTCACCAAAGCGCAAGCGTGCATGGATGCGCAGGCGCGTGCCGCCATCCTGACCCGGGTCTGCGGCGACCGTTGTAAAATCAGGAAAGCCCCAAAGCGCCGAGCGTGTCTGGTAGGTGATCATCCCCACTTCCGGACTCCCCGCGATCTTCTTAGTTCGCTGCGTGGCGCGGGCGATCCGCTCGATCTGCGCCAGAACCTCTAGAGGCGGCGCATCAAACCCCCGGGCCACCCGAATGCCATCAGGGCGCAACTCTTCCGCGTCGTCGGACCCGACCAGGCCCGGATCTGTGTGCCAGCGGGCGACGTCGGTCGGCGCAAGCCGGATATAGGCCTGAAGCGCCGCAAAGGTCAGCGCAAGGGCGACGGCAAGTGTCAAAGCGATCTTCATAAACCGCGATCTAGCGGCGCCAGGAAGCGCTGCAAGTCACGCCCGACGCGTCCAGCACCAAAGGCAAAGCAGCTCCAACGCAACATGGGCCCCCGCGACAGCGGTGATCCCGGCATGATCGTAAGGCGGAGAGACCTCGACCACATCGCCGCCGACCATGTCGATACCGGCCAGATCGCGCAGGACATGCTGGGCCTGCGCCGATGACAGCCCGCCCCAAACCGGTGTTCCTGTACCCGGGGCGAAGGCTGGGTCAAGACAATCGATGTCGAAGCTAAGGTACGCCCGCGCGCCGCCAACGATGTCTTTCACCTGTGCGGCGATCGCACCTGGCGCGGCTTCATGCACGGCCCTGGCGTCAATGATCGTGATCCCCAAACTATCGGGATTGTCGGTCCGAATTCCGATCTGCACACTTCGCGACGGGTCGATCAGACCTTCTTTCACAGCCTTGTAAAACCCCGTGCCATGGTCGAACCGGCGCGGGTCGTCATCGGCCCAGGTGTCGGTGTGGGCGTCGAACTGCACAAGGGCGAGTGGCCCGAACTCGGCCGCGTGCGCCTGCAAGATCGGCAGTGTAATCGAATGATCCCCACCCAGGGTCAGCATCCCTGCCCCCGCCCCGAGAATGGCCTGCGCATGGGCCTCGAGCGATGCCGGAAATTCATGCGGCGCAGCATAGTCAAACGGCATGTCCCCGTAGTCAGCGATCGCGAACTCCTCAAGCGGATCAAAGCCCCAGCCATACGGCCGATCAAATGGCAGAAGGCTTGAGGCCTCGCGGATCGCGCGGGGGCCAAGCCGGGTCCCCGGCCGGTTGGTAACCGCCTGATCGAAAGGGACGCCGGTTACGGCAAGGTCGACGCCTGTCAGGTCTTTGGTGTAACGCCGACGCAGAAACGATGTCGCACCCGAAAACGCGTTCTCGTAGGCTAGACCCCGCCCGGTCCCGGTAAAGGCCAGATCGACCTGCGATTTCGCGTCCTCAAGCGCCATCAGCCAAGCCTTACCCCGTCGCGTACAAGCGCGTCCGTGACCTCGCCTATCGCTAGGGCCAGCGTGTCTACCGTGAAATCCACTTGCTCTTCTGTGATCACCAGGGGCGGCGACATCACATTCTGATGCCCCATCGGCCGGACCATCAGCCCCCGTGCCTCAGCAGCATCCGAGATGCGTTTGCCGATGTCGATCTCGTCGGGCAGCATCCGCATCGTGGACTTGTCGGCCACGTTTTCGACGCAGGCGATCAGGGCCGCACCTCGGGTTTCGCCGACAATCGGCAGGCTGTTCAATTGTTCCAGACGGGACTGGAAGTAGGCCCCGACCGTTCTGGCATTTGCTAGGATGCCTTCGCGCTCCATAATCTCGATGTTTTTGAGTGCGGCGGCACAGGCGACAGGGTGTCCGGCATAGGTGAAGCCGTTTGTGAACCACCGATCCGCGCCAGCCATTGCCTGCCAAAGATCGTCGGAAAACAGAACAGCGCCAATGGGTTGGTAGCCAGAGCTTAGGCCCTTTGCGACACAGACGATGTCGGGGTCTATTCCAAAGTAGCCCTCTGAGGCGAACCAATGCCCCAAACGACCAAACCCTGTCACGACCTCATCGGCGACGAACAGGATGTCGTGGGCGCGACAAACCTCGCGCATCGCTTTCAGATATCCTTCGGGCGGGACGATCACGCCGCCTGACGCTTGAATCGGCTCGGCGAAGAACGCGGCAATCCGGTCCGCGCCGACCTCTGCGATCTTGGCCTCGAACTCGGCGACCAGACGGGCTGTTTCTGCTGCCTCGTCGGCAGGACGACGAATGAACGGCGCGCTGATGTGGTGGATGTCATCGGTCTTGTAGACGAACTCGGGCACCCGGTCCCCATCGCGCAGACCGATCGACATCGAAACATAGGTAGAGCCGTGATAGGACCGGCGCCGCGCGATCACATGGGTCTTGTCCGGACGCCCCATCGCGCTTTGTGCGTACTGCGCCAGCCTGTAGGCCGAATCGATCGCGGTCGACCCCCCGGTCGTGAAATGCACGCGGCTTAGGCCCGATGGCGCAAGCTCGGCAAGTCTGGCCGCCAGCATCGCCGCAGGATCGTTCGTCAGATCGACAAAGGTGTTCGAGAAGGCGAGCTTTTCGGCCTGTTCGGCGATGGCTTGCGCCATCTCGCGGCGACCAAGCCCAATATTCGTGCACCAAAGCCCGCCCACGGCGTCAAGGTAGCGTCGCCCGTCGGCATCCCACAGATAACACCCCTCGCCGCGTGAGATCACCATTGGCCCATCACGCCTAAAGCTGTCGAAATGGGTCCAGGGATGAAGGGCGTGGGCGCGGTCCATGTCGGCCAGCGCTTGGGCAGAAAGGTTCGTCATGGTCGCATCTGGCGCGAGGCTTCGGTCCGCGTCAAGGGGCGGCCATGGGCGGTGGACACAGAGCTTCGGATATTGGACACCGCTCAAAGGTTCCACGAGAAAGGCACCCGAAATGGCCGACGATCTGATCCACACATCCGGGGGCGGTATGCCGCGCCTTCTGGAGATTATGCGCCGTCTGCGTGACCCAGAGACGGGATGCCCCTGGGATATCGAGCAGGATTTCGCTTCGATTGCGCCCTACACCATTGAAGAGGCTTACGAAGTTGCCGACGCGATCGAGCGCGCGGCCTGGGAAGATTTGAAGGACGAGCTTGGGGACCTTCTTTTGCAAACGGTCTATCACGCACAGATGGCCGAAGAAGCGAAACATTTCTCGTTTGCCGATGTGGCCGAAGCAATCTCGGACAAGATGGTTGCCCGCCACCCGCATGTCTTTGGCGACGACAGCCGCGATAAGTCCGCAGACCAGCAGACCCGCGACTGGGAAGCACAGAAAGCGCGCGAACGCGGATCAGCACGCACGCTTGACGGGGTCGCACTGGGCCTTCCTGCGCTTCTTCGTGCGCTGAAGCTTCAAAAGCGGTTGTCGCGTGTCGGGTTCGATTGGGGCGCGACCGGCCCAGTCCTCGAAAAGATTGTGGAAGAGGTCCAGGAACTTGAGGTGGCGCTCCAGACCTCGGCAGACGAAACCGAGGCCGAGTTCGGCGATCTCTTGTTTGTTCTTGTGAACCTTGCTCGCCACTGGAAAATCGACCCCGAGGCCGCGCTGCGGCGCACCAACGCCAAGGTTGAACGACGCTTTGCTTGGATCGAGGATCGGTTGGCGGAGACCGGACGCCGACCCGACGACAGCACACTCGAAGAAATGGATGCCTTATGGGACGCCGCCAAGGCGGCCGAACGCGCTTCGGCAAAATAGCGCGGGCACAAGTTCGCCGTTTCTGAAACCTCCCCGGCACGGGGGCTGCAAACTCTGCTGGTGAACACCCGCCTTCGGCGCTACACCCGCCGTCATGGCACCGCGAAAAATCATCATAGACACGGATCCCGGACAGGACGACGCCGTGGCGATCCTTCTCGCCCTCGGCAGCCCGGACGAGATCGAGCTTTTGGGGATCACGGCCGTTGCGGGAAACGTCCCCCTGCCCCTGACCGAACGGAATGCTAGGATGGTTTGCGAGCTGGCTGGCCGCACGGACGTGCTCGTCTTCGCAGGCTGCGATGCGCCGCTTTCCCGCGCGCTTGTAACGGCAGAGCATGTGCATGGCAAAACCGGATTGGACGGCCCGCAACTGGCCGATCCGACCATGCCCCTTCAAGTCGCACACGGCGTCGATTTCATCATCGAAACGTTGCGGCGCGAGGCTGCAGGTACCGTCACTCTGTGCCCCATCGGTCCTTTGACGAATGTCGCAACCGCCTTTCAGCGCGCCCCGGACATCGTGGAGCGCGTCCAGGAAATCGTCTTGATGGGCGGCGCCTATTTTGAGGTTGGGAACATCACGCCAGCGGCCGAGTTCAATATCTATGTCGATCCCGAGGCCGCTGATATTGTGTTCCGGTCGGGTGTCAGCCTGACCGTGATGCCGCTTGACGTGACCCACAAGGCGCTGACCACGGCCGCCCATGTTCAGGGCTTCCGTGATATGGGCACCGAAGTTGGCAGGATGGTGGCTGCCTGGACCGATTTCTTCGAACGGTTTGACAAGGAAAAGTACGGGTCCGAAGGGGCGCCGCTGCACGACCCCTGCACGATCGCCTATCTGATCCGGCCCGAGATGTTCTCGGGCCGGCGCATTAATGTCGAGATCGAGACGGGGTCGGACCTGACCCTTGGCATGACCGTTGCCGACTGGTGGAGCGTCACCGACCGACCGGCAAACGCCACGTTCATGGGCGATGTCGACGCCGACGCCTATTTCGGGCTGCTGACCGAACGACTGGCGCGATTGTGAGCGCGGCCTTGCATCTGGCGGATCTTGGGGATCTGGATCGACTAGACCCCTTGGTTGCCGCCTACCACGCAGTTGAAGGGATCGACAGCGACGCAAATCATCGGCGCGCGGCGCTGACCCCGCTTCTTGAAGGATCACCTCTGGGCTGCGTCTACATGATCGGACCGCAGAGATCGCCCGTTGGTTACATTGCGCTCAGCTTTGGATGGTCGATCGAATTCGGTGGGATGGACGGGTTCATCGACGAATTCTTTATCCGCGAAACGGTGCGTGGGCGCGGCATGGGAAGCGAGGTCTTAGCACGGCTCCTGCCCGAACTTGATGCCGCCGGGATCCGCGCCTTGCATCTGGAGATGGATGTCAATCGCACACGCCTTGAGCGCCTGTATATCAAGGCAGGCTTCAAGCTGCGCGACGGATACCACCTGATGACCAGGACGTCTCGCACACAACGCGCTTGAGGCCGTTGCCCGCGGGCGGCCCACGCCGGCTTTGACCGAGGGGAATTAGACTTTAGCAGTAAAACACCGTCCATCGCCTATCTGCCAGACAACCCGACCGAGAGCGATGAAAGGCCAGTGGGTCACCATATGGTCTCGGACCTCTCTCAGGGGGTCAGGGTTGCCAGAGTGCGGTGTCTTCGTGGAACTGAGACCAAGCAAACCAGAAAGCTTCATGGCTGCCCAAGTCCGATCCATCCTGATCCACAGCACGAATACCGCCTGCGTCGAGTTGCAACGTGACGTTCTCAAAACGGACCTCGGCTCCGTCCCTTAGGGCAAGCATGGCTTTGCTGCGTTGGAACGCCACGGGCATTCCTGAAGCAGTAATGGCCCCGATAATGTCTTCCTGAACGGGCAAACGCGGGTCGACATCGCCCACCGGGAAAATCGGTCCGTTCGCGTCGCGGCCCTCGCGGAAATTGAAATCCCGCCCCAAGGCATACTCTTCCAACAGCACAGTCGTCTCGGGGTGTTGCGTTTTCCATGTGCCCCAATCCGTTGTGATTACGGTGGCCTGGTTCAGGTGCACACCTTTTTCAGCCAAGGGACCTGTGACGGCCTTACCAAGAAATGTATCGAACACGGAGTATGTCCGAAGATCGTACATGACCTTGTTCGACCGGCTCAAAAGGCCCGACGTGCGCAGGATCGGGCGGACCATGCCGGGCTGTAGCTCGTCCGTAAAGAATGCCTGAGCTGCACCGCAAAGGGTGCAGTACGGGATCCCCAGATCCCGCCCGCCAAGCGTATCGTTCACCATCTCGCGCACTTCCATGATCTGTCGTGGGTAGGCCCGATACTCGCCATTTACTTCGATGCCAAAGACGATGTCGTCATCGTCTAGCCATGCCGCTGCGTCAGCAGAACTGACACGCGGATTGTCGGCGGCCGGGATGCAATTGCAGGGGATGTCCGTGGTGCCATAAGGACGGTCGTCGATCAGCACCCCGCCCCACGACACCAAACGCCAGTCTATGTCACCTTCGACAAAGATCCGCTCCCATCCGGGCACGAACCGTGTGAAGATTGCGCGCTTCGTTGCCAGGTATTCTGGGTAAGCGGGAATGTCCCAAGCAATCAGATGATCCGTCAACTCGTGCCAGCGATCCGGCGTTTGCAATTGCAGGCCCAGAAGGCTTGCTGCGGTGTCGGCCAAGGCATCGTCAAAACTACGCTGCCAGGTGAAGCGCATCATATCCGTGATTACCCAGGCAAGACGTGGATCTCCGGATGCCTTGATCTCGGCCAAAGCGGTGTTCTGATCCGGCCCCCATGCAGAGGTTTCCAGACTTTCAACGAAGACAGTGTTCACCGCGCGGGCCAGTCCATCGGGCAGATCCCCGGACGGAATGTCTGCGGGTGGCGCCCCAAATTCCTCAAAAACGTAATCCGGAGTTGTCGCCTCGTCTTTTGCTATGACTTGGGCCGGAAAGCCGAACCCAAGGACCACCACACTGATCAATGCGGCACGAAAACAAAGGGGCATGGGGAAGACCTCTCAGACAAGCAATTGGGGCGCAGCGGCAATCTGGCCTGCGACAAATAGATCATTCATCTGTCCGGTTTCTCCAATCACGTTTCGATCAGGCCCTGTGAAGGGCCGCATCAAACCCTGTGGTGCTTGATCCGGTGCAGGATCACCACATGGCGAACCATCTGAGCTTGCGGACACCGGCCGCTATGATACCAAAGAAGGGCGATGCGGGTATGGTGAAACGGTATCACACCAGCTTCCCAAGCTGATATTGCGGGTTCGATTCCCGCTACCCGCTCCACCCGACGGCCTTGATAGCAAAAGCGCTAGACAATTCCCGGACGGCCTAGCTGGCGGCAGAAAACTCGCGACGGTCCTGGTGCCATGTCAGTCCGGTCCGCTGCGCAACCTTTGCAAAGCTTTTGTTCAGAGAGCGGTTGTTCAGCCGCCGCGAGAGCGTGCGCAGCGGGATGATGTTGCGCTCGCCATAGCCATCGATCAGGAAAAACCCCATGCCTGCGCCCCGCGTGCCATACACGATGTTATGACCGGTTATGTCGCGGGCAACGACCTTCAGATCGTATATCCTGGAAACGAAGAGGTTCAGGGCGTCTAACATCGGCTCTGGCATCTTGCCGCCCCGGCTGACGTCGTAAAGTTGGGGTGCGAGACCGCCGTCGGGCCCATTGATCCGTTCGACGAGGACCCCTGATCCCAGGCTGGTTTGCACGACCCCCAGCATTCTGGGCAGCGGCACCTCTTCAATATCCGTGCCGATTTCGAGTGAGGCGAGGTACTCTGATTCTATTTCGGTCAGCATGTTCCGGAACCGGGTATTCGGGAACAGGGCCCACGCAGCACGCTTGAGAAAGGTTTTGGGGCGGTACCGTTTTTTCGGCCGGGAGAAGACCTTGATCAACAGGTCGGGCTGGCCCGGGCACTCGTAAATAGTGCGGATGCCGCCTGTCGCAATTGGCGGCGTATCGGACAGATCGATAAACTTTGCTGCGAACAGCATTTTTTGGGCCTCGCAAATACCGGTTCAGTCCGGTTAGTCGACTATCTTTTCTGGCATTCTCAAACGGGCCAAGGACTTCAGAAGGCGCCGGCACGGGATGAACCAGCCCGACACAGCCGCATTACCAATTTGTAATGAAATTGCAATGAAGGTCCAAACGGCTCCACGATTTCGTTGGCCAGAACGCAAATGCCAGGCACCATTCAACCCCGCGGTGGCCTTGACTGAATGGCCACTCGCGCGGCTAGCCAAAGACCGGTAGGCTGCAGCTTGTTCAATCCACTGACGAGCATTTCCGATACCAATGGCCGACTTTCTAACGCCCTTGTCCCCCGAAACGCTGCGCGACCTCGGCATTCCCGAACCCTGGACATTCGGTCAGGCAGACCGGGTCCGTTTCTACGAACTTGACGCCCTCGGTCACGTCAACAACACCGCCTATCTCAGATGGTTTGAAACGGTCCGCGTCGGTTGGTTCGCCGAGTACGGGTTCAGTTGGTATCGCGCGGACGACCCGACATTTGTCCTGCGCGCCATAACCTGTGATTACCACGCGCCAATGTTTCTGAACGAAAGCTACGTCGTGACCGCGCGCTGCGACAGTTTTCGGCGCACCTCTTTCCGCAAGTTCTACGCCGTGTGGGCCGATGGAAAGCTCAAGGTGGAAGGGTCCGCCGTCATTGTCATGACAAACAAATCAGGCGCCGAAAAGATGCCCCTTCCGGAAGACTGGAAAACGGTACTGACCGAGCGCGACGGCGCTGTGGCAGCAGGATGAGCCGAGGCAATAATCGGATTAAGTTCTACAATTCTGGTGTTTACAGGATCAAGGTCACCGCACAAACCAGAGGATGCGACTTCAGCCGTGCCGTTGGACGTAGTCCAGAAGCGCACGGGTCGAAGCGTCGACGGATGCGCTGTCGCCGTCGCCCGCGACAAGGGGTTCAAGGGACTTTGCAAGCTCTTTACCTAGCTCGACGCCCCATTGATCAAACGAGTTGATGCCCAGCATCGCCCCTTCGACGAAGACGCGATGTTCATAAAGCGCAAGGATCTGCCCCAGGACAAAGGGTGTCAGCAATGGGTAGGTCAGCATCGTCGAAGGGCGATTGCCGGAAAACACCCGGTGGCGGGCCTGCCGGTCAAGTTCATCGCCCGCGTAACCCGAATGCGCCATAAGCGCCCGCGCTTCGTCAAGCGACCGCCCTTTCAGAAGCGCCTGCGCCTGCGCAAGCCCGTTCGCCACAAGAAGCCGATGATGGTGGGACAGCTCGTCGTGATGTCCCGCCGCACCCAACATAAACTCGCATGGAACAACGTCCGCGCCCTGATGGATCAGCTGATAAAAGGCATGCTGGCCATTGGTCCCAGGTTCACCCCACACGACAGGCCCCGATGGAACATCAAGCGAGGCGCCATCCATTGCGACGCCCTTGCCGTTTGATTCCATCTCCAACTGCTGGAGATAGGCCGGAAGCCGCAGTAGCCGCTGTTCGTAGGGCAAGACTGCACGGGTGGGATAGCCCATCCCCTGATGGTGCCAGACGCCCGTCAGCGCCAGCATGACCGGCATGTTTTCAAGCGGTGACGCGGCCCGGAAATGGGTATCCATCGCCTGACCGCCGCGCAGGAAAGCACGAAACGCATCCGCCCCGATCGCGATCATGATCGGCAGGCCAATTGGCCCCCAGAGCGAGTAGCGTCCACCAACCCAATCTTCGAAACCGAAGACACGGGCTGGATCAATTCCGAACGCCGAGGTTTTTTCTGTGGCGGAAGAAAGCGCTGCGAAATTCCCGCCAACACGGTCGAGTCCAACAGTCCGGCCAAGCCATTCACGCGCAGTCTGCGCGTTTGTCATGGTCTCGATGGTAGTGAACGTCTTGGACGCCACGACCACCAGGGTCGAACGCGGGTTGATCCGCTTGAGCACGTCATAGGCATGCGCGCCATCGACATTCGAGATAAAGTGGCAGATGGGCCCGTCGGCATAAGGCGCCAGCGCGTGAACCGCCATGACCGGCCCTAGGTCAGAGCCGCCGATCCCAATATTGACGACATCTGTGAAGCGATGCCCGCCGGGCGCCGTGATCTCACCGGAGCGCACGCCTTCGGCAAACGCTTCCATGCGCGCAAGCGTATCCAGGACACCCGGCATGACATCGGCACCGTCAACATGAACCGCCCCACCGTCGAGATTACGCAGGGCGGTGTGCAGGACCGCCCGATCTTCGGTTTCGTTGATCCTTTCGCCGGAAAACATAGCGTCGCGCCGGGCGGCCACGGCGGCCTCTTCGTACATCGACACCAGAAGGTCACGGTCTGCGGCGGTCATCGCGGTTTTTGAATAGTCGAACCGCAGATCGTCTGTTTGAACTGCAAATGCCGAGGCGCGGTCGTCGTCAAGCAGATCCGCAATCGCGCGGCCCCGTGCCGCTTCGCCTGCCGCTTTCAGCCGTGACCAGTCCATCTTCATCTCTCCTGTCGCTACGCGGCCCAGTGCACCGTTACATCCGACCAGATCACGCGCACCGGCATCTCGTCCTGACGAGCGTGATGGGCACGTTCCAACGTTTCGCGCTTCTCAGGGCCTGTGATCAGGATATGGGTCGAGATGGCTCCAGATAGAACGGGCGCGGTCAAGGTGATCCGCGGCTCGGGCGCGCCCGGGGCCCGCATCGCCATCAAGGGCGGCGCATGATCGTCGAGCGCTTCGTCCAGCTTATCTGCGCCCGGAAAGAGCGAGGCGATGTGCCCATCAGCACCCATGCCCAGAAGAAGCACCGAGATCGGAAGCCGGTCCTGTACCCCTGCCGAAAGGGCGTCCAGTGCTTGTTCAGGTGTTTCGGTTTCCTGATAGATCGGAATGAATTCGGCCATGGCCGCCCGGTTTGTCAAAAGCCGCTCGCGCACCAGCGCGGTGTTTGAACGCGGGCTTTCTTCAGGCACCCAACGCTCGTCGGTCAGCAAGACGTCGATCCGGTCCCAGTGCAGATCGGTCCCCGACAACGTGTCAAAGATCGGCCCCGGTGTCGTTCCCCCCGGTACAGCGAACGTTGCCCGTTCGTGATGCAACAACGCCTCGCTCAATTCGCCCGCCAGACGGTTTGCGAGGTCGATCATAAGCATGTCGCGGTCAGGGTATTCGATCAGGTTCATGGGCGCAGATCCCGCCAGCGGCGATTGTCCTTGTGAAGAAGTATCAGGGCCTCTTCGGGTCCAGCAGTTCCGGGGTCGTAGAGTTTCGGCTTCTCCCCGCGGGTTTCCCAGTCCTCGATAATCGGATCGGTCCAGGCCCAGGCCGCTTCCACCTCGTCGCCCCGCATGAACAGGGTTTGATTGCCCCGGATCACATCCATGATCAGCCGCTCATAGGCATCGGGAACGCCTTCGGCTTCGGGGCCCAGAGCATCGGCAAACGTCATGTCCAAAGGCACGTCGACCAGCCGCATTCCGCCGGGTCCGGGTTCCTTGATTGTGACCAGCATATTCATGCCTTCGTTGGGCTGAAGCCGAATTGTCAACTCGTTGCCACCGCCGCCCGCGTCTTCGCCAAAGATCGAATGCGGCGGCTCTTTGAACCGCACAACGATTTCTGACAGCCGCGCCTTCATGCGCTTCCCCGTGCGAAGATAGAACGGTGCGCCGTTCCAACGCCAGTTTTCGATATCGACCTTCATAGCGATGAAGCTTTCCGTGGTCGTCCGGTCGTTGCCAGAGTCTTCGGCGTATGACTTCGTCGCCTCTCCGGCACGATACTGACCCCGGACCGCATCGCCGTTGGTGACAGACCGAAGCGCCCGGATCACCTTAAGCTTCTCGTCGCGCACTGCATCGGGTTCGAACCTTGCCGGGGGTTCCATCGCCGTCAGGCACAGAAGTTGCATCAGGTGGTTCTGCACCATATCGCGCATCGCGCCGGATTTGTCGTAGTACTCGCCACGCCCACCAACGCCCACGGTTTCGGCCACTGTGATCTGAACATGGTCGATGTATTGCGCGTTCCAAAGCGGCTCGAACAGGATGTTGCCGAAGCGAACCGCCATCAGATTTTGCACCGTCTCTTTGCCAAGATAGTGGTCGATGCGGTAAATCTGAGTTTCATCGAAGAACTGCGCCAGCGTCGCGTTCAACTGGCGAGCGGACGCAAGGTCATGACCAAACGGCTTTTCGACGACGATCCGGCATTGGTCACCTGCGATGCCGTTCTTGTGCAACCGCTCGGCAAGAGCGCCGAACAAGGCCGGGCCAACCGAGAAATAGAACGCATTCACAACTTCGGGCCGCACTAGCGCAGCCAGAGCGTCCCAGCCAGAGGACCCAGTGGCATCGATAGAAACATACTCGATACGCTTCAGGAAATTCGATACCGACTTCGGGTCTTGCATGTCCTTGGGCAAGAACTCTTGCAGCGCCGACCCGATGATCTTGCGGTAGGCCGTACTGTCCAAGTCAGAGCGCGCCGCCCCAACGATCCGCGCGTCTGCAGGCATCTGACCAGCTGTAAACCTGCGGAAAAGACCGGGAAGGATCTTTCGGCGAGCCAGATCGCCAGTCCCGCCGAAGATCACCAGATCGAATGTGTCTACCGGTATAATGCGCGAAGCCATGGCACGACCTTTTTGAGTTCGCTTCTTGTCTGCGTTTCTTGATTGCAACCGTTAGCGCTAACGGATCTCGTGCGTTGATTAACCCCGAACGCGCGTACCTGTCTAGCACGCATTGAAACCATCACAACTGCGTCAAACCCTGCCCCAACCCTTTCCAACCCTCTCCCGCGACACTAAGCCCTCGTATTAGAATGAAAAAGCGAGCGGCCCGGTATGAAAGACGCAAACCCCGTCGGTTTTAAAAAGTTCGAACATCCGGTCGTGACAGCAAAGGGTGAACTCCGCGCGACAGTCGCGCTGCGCAATCCCCAGACGCTTTGGTTTAACACCGGCACGCTGTGCAACATCGAATGCGTCAACTGCTATATCGAGTCTTCGCCCAGGAACGACCGCCTCGTCTATATCACAGAGGCAGAAGTCGAAGATTATCTTGACCAGCTTGAAACGCGTGGCTGGGGCGCGCGCGAGATTGGCTTCACAGGCGGTGAGCCATTCATGAACCCCGAGATCATCGGAATGATCCGCGCTGCGTTGGCGCGCGGTTACGACGTTTTGGTTCTGACGAACGCCATGCGGCCAATGATGCGAAAGACCATGCGCGCCGGTATTGAACAGCTTGTAGGCACATATCGCGGCAAACTGACCCTACGCATATCTGTGGATCATTGGTCTTCGGCGCGCCACGACGAAGAGCGCGGCAAAGGCGCGTTCGAAAGGACGCTTGAAGGCATGCGCTGGCTGCGTGACATCGGGGCGCGCATGGCGGTGGCGGGTCGCACGATGTGGGGCGAGACCGATGCAGCATCGCGCCAGGGCTATGCAGATCTCTTTGCGCGCGAAGGCTTCGATATTGATGCGCAGAATCCCGGTCAAACGGTGCTTTTTCCAGAGATGGACGAACGGGTCGAGGTGCCAGAGATCACCACCGCCTGTTGGGGCATTCTGAACAAATCACCGGACGATGTGATGTGTGCGTCCTCACGCATGGTCGTGAAGCGGAAAGGCGCATCCCGCCCTTCGGTCGTCGCTTGCACACTTTTGCCCTACGATCCCCAGTTCGAACTGGGCACGACCCTGAAGGACGCCGAGGCTGACGTACCGCTGAACCACCCGCATTGTGCAAAGTTCTGCGTTCTTGGCGGTGCAAGCTGTTCAGGCTAGCGGGTTTGACGAAAAACTTGAGACACCATACGTTGCTTACCGCATTGAAGTCTTTGATTTCAGGAAGCTAAAAGTGAGTCAGGTTTCTTGTATAGCGCTTTGGCCGGCGGAAATCATCGGCGCCGCATTCCTCAGCTATGCGGCTCGTCAATCCAATACCGCTCGGCGATCGAGCGGGTTGCAAGCCAAATCAAGATAAACAGCGCCGGATCAGACGCGACGTTGAAGATCGCCCATTGATCGGTGGTTAGCACGCGGCGGGCAATCTCGTTTCCGACCCCCGACAAGAGCGCGAGCGCAATCCAAGCGATATGAAGCGTGCGCCACCCAAATTCACTGATCCGAAGCCTGTATCCGAGCGCCCGTCGCAAGAGGCTTGGTCGCGCTAGCGCGCCGCAGGCAAGAATTGCAGCAAAAGCTACCGCGCCGACAGTGGGTCGGATCAGGATGAATGTCGCATCGTTCAGCGCAAAACCGATGACCGTCAGAATCGCGGCCAACACCAATGTGGCGACCGCAAGCCATGGAATTTCTCTGTCCCAGTGCAATCGCAATGCAACGGCCAGGGCAGTTGCAACCACGGTCGCGCCCGCTGCCCAAAACAATCCACCGTAGGCGTTGCCTGCAAGGAACGCGATCCCCGGCAAGAACTCAAGCGCAAGACGTCGGTCCATTTATTTGCCAACTGTCATCCGTTTTCCGGCGGGCTAGGCCTTAGGCGATCTTGCGCCCGACAGGTCAGTCGAAAGAATCCCAGTAGAACGAACACCGAAGCCCGGCGCCCGCATATGTCGGCGCCACTTCCTGAGACCGATACCGGCCCCTTACTACATGGCAGCCTGCAGTTCCCGCAGTGCGGCACCATAGCCACCTGCAGCCAGGAAATCGGCTTCGCCACCGTGGTTTTCCCGTGCAAGCGCTTCGTTTCTGAATGGAAAACGCCCAAACCGCCGGATCACCTCGCGATGTGCCTTCGCGTGCAAAAGCCACCCTTCGCGATTCTCTGTCATCCGCGTCGCCACAAGCCGCACCGCACGCTCTTGGTCTGCCAGGCACTCCGAATGCTCAAGCGGCATGTAAAAGAAGACGCGCGCCGGCTCGTCGATCCTCAGGTCCCAGCCACGTGCAATCGCGGACTTAGCCGCCGCGCGCGCAGCCCGGTCCGTTGCGAAAGCATCCGCAGCATCCCGAAACATGTTCCGGGGGAATTGATCAGTCAAAATAATGTAGGCAAGCGTCCCGCTTGGATAGGTCAGCCACAGTGACAATGCGCCTTGCTGCGCAGCCTGCCACGTTTCCATGAACCTTTCGCGGATCTCGGCGTCCAGCTCGGTACCGCCTTTGTACCATCCGTCCGGGCCAACTTCGTCCAGCCAGAACGCCAGCACGTCTTCGGGGCTTTTCATACCACTCACCCTTTTCAATCGTTCCCCCCCAAGGGACGTGAGTCGAACGCTGGCACCAATTTTCCCAAAGCTCAACTCGTGGCCTCGCGGTCCGTTTCAATTGTTGCGGAATCGCTCACGATATCCTCAACACTGTCGGCGTAATACTCTTCTGCGACCTGGAGTGCGACTGGCGAAGCGGTCGGAAGCACCGGCGCGTAGGCCACTGTCTCTTCCACCGGCGTGATGACGGGACGACGGAACGTTCGCCAGATGGCATAGCTGGCAAGCCCGAGCATCAAAATCGCCACGAATAGCCAGAACCCGCGGGGACCCACCGTGGTCATCATCCAACCAGTAATGAGCGGCCCGGTGACCGCGCCGATCCCGTTGATGAACAGAAGGCCGCCCGAAGCGCCCGCCATCTTGTCGAAATCCAGAAAATCGTTGGTGTAGGCCAGAAGGAGCGCATAAAGCGGATTTGCCGTTCCCCCAACAATGAAGGATGCTGCAAGCACCACGACAAAGCTTGACCCAAGAGCAAGCCCCACAAGCGCGGCGACGCCACCGATCGCCGATACGACCAGAATCAATAGCCGCCGATCCATCCGGTCCGACAGAAATCCAATCGGGTACTGCATCACCAACCCGCCGGTATAGATCAGCGCGATGAACAAGGATATCTGGGCGACCGTGAAGCCGGATTCGGTGCCGTATACCGACGACATGCCAAACATGGCCGAGAACATCCCGCCTAGAAGGAACATGCCGACACAGCCAAGCGGCGACACGCCCCAAAGCTCGATCAGGGTCATGGGTTGGGTGCGCTCGAACGCCGGCGTCGGCGAGATAGACAGAAGAATCGGTGCGAACGACAGTGATACAAGCACTGACGGAACGATGAACAGAATGAACCCCGACGGATCGCCCAAGGACACGATCCCTTGCGCCGAGATGATGCCGGCCATCTGAACGATCACGTAAAGCGACAAGGCCTTGCCGCGGTTGTCGTTTTCGACGGAATTGTTCAGCCAGCTTTCCGCGGTCACGTAAATCCCGGAGAAACAGAAGCCGATGAACACGCGCAATAGGATCCAGGCCCAAGGCTCGGTGATCGCAGGAAAAAGGATCAGGATCGCCGACGTGAACGATCCCAGCGCAGCAAACACACGAATGTGTCCGACCCGCCGGATCATCTCCGGGGTCAGGCGCGAGCCACCCAGAAACCCAGCGAAATAGGCCGACATCACGATCGACATCTCGAAGGTGGAAAAGCCCTCGATCCCTCCCCGGATGCCCAGAAGCGTGCCTTGAATCCCGTTTCCGAGCATCAAAAGCATGATCCCGAAAAGAAGGGCCCAAGAGGAGCCAAGCACCGCTAACATGTCCGGCCTCCTAGCCCAGTCATTTGCTGGTTAGCAGCACGACTCGGCCGCCGTCCGACAGAAATTCGACATTGGCCCTGTCGCGTTCAGGCCTCGGGGAACAGAAGCGACGCGTCCCCATAGGAAAAGAACCGGTACTCTTCGGTAATCGCGTGCGCGTACATAGCCATCATCCGGTCGCGCCCCATAAACGCAGAGACCAGCATGACCAAAGTGGACTTGGGCAAGTGGAAGTTGGTCATCAGAGCGTCGGTCATCCGGAACTGGAACCCGGGCGTGATGAATATGTCCGTCTCGCCAATCCAAGGCGATAATGTCCCATCCGGCTCTGCCGCGCATTCGATCAGTCGCAACGCGGTTGTTCCCACCGGGATGATCCGCCCGCCCACGGCGCGGGTTGCATTGATAGCGTTTGCAGCTTCTGGCGTGATTTCACCCCATTCGGCATGCATCTTGTGGGTGCTCACATCGTCGACCTTGACCGGCAGGAATGTGCCCGCGCCCACGTGCAAGGTGACATGGGTGAAATCCACGCCCCGCGCTTTCAACGCCTCAAGAAGAGCTTCGTCAAAATGCAGCGACGCCGTGGGCGCAGCCACAGCCCCGTCGCGGCGCGCCCAGACGGTCTGATAGTCCGTGCGGTCGCGCGCATCGGCGGGCCTTTTGGCCTCGATATAAGGTGGCAGTGGCATTGCACCCGCCTCGGCCACGGCCGCATCGAACGCGTCGCCTTGCAAGTTGAACTCCAGGATCGCCGCGCCATCGTCGCGGTCGACAAGCTTGGCTTCAAGGCCCGAACCGAAGCCCACCGTTTCGCCCGTACGCCATTTGCGCAAGGGTTTGACCAGCGCGCGCCAGGTTCCGTCGGGCGTCGGATTGAGAAGCGTCGCTTCGATCCGCGCACCACCTGGCGTGGCACGGTGCCCGGTCAGCCGCGCGGGAATGACGCGGGTGTCGTTCAGAACCAGCCGGTCGCCCGGGCGCAACACGTTCGGCAGATCGGTGACAAGCCTGTCAGAAATCGCATCGCCCCGTGCAACAAGAAGGCGCGCAGAGGATCGCGGTTCGGCCGGGCGCACCGCGATCAGTCGTTCAGGCAGGACAAAGTCGAAATCCGAAAGTCTCATGGCGCGGCGCTAAATCACACTGGCCGCGTGGATACCAGAACCTGTGGTCTCAAACGGGCTCAGTTGCTTGGCGGCGGGCGGCGGAAGAGCTCGCGGAACATCCCAGGTGTCAGGATCGATAGGGGATTTGTCGTCACGGTCGGGGCGCGCGTGTTTCCGGTTAGCGTAAAGGTGATCCCGAACAAACCTTCGCCGCGCCTGGTCAGAAAACTGCCGACCGAGTTCAGTAGGTAGATCGGCGACAGAACACCCTGCATATCAATGGTTCCGGCTTGCGTATTCACGGTGCCATCCAGGGAGACGCCCAAGGAGGAGCCAACGGCAGAACCATAGTCGACCACAACACGGCCAGGCAGAACGCGAAAACGCGATTCCACTGTGTCGAACAGAACACCCGAACCTTGCATCTGCTCCAGAATGCCAACGACCGAGACCGCATTCAGCAGATCGATGATCACCGGTTGCTCGGTCAGGCGGGTGTCCTTGATCCGCGCAGCCCCGTCAAATCCCGGGCCGCCGGGCCGAGGTGTAAGGACGGCTTCAAACGTGCCGCCGCGCGCAAATCTGAAAAGCCCCGCATCGCGCAATAGGCGTCCTGCGTCCGGGCCGTCGATCCGGATTGCCGTGCGTCCGTTAGCCGGTGTCAGCCGCCCCCGAACCTCTGTCCCGCCATTCACGCGCCCGACGAAGGAGCCTGAAAACCCAGCCCCCGTTGTTACGTCCGCACGAAGCCCGGTTAAGGCGAGCGTCTCGGTGACCCTAAGACTGTCAAGCGCAACCCGCAGGGGCACCGCAATTGCGGCCCCAGCCCCGGCCCCGCCACTTGGCGCACCGCGCACATCGATCTGACCGCCGGACACCGTGACCTGGGGGGTCTGGCCCTCGCCACGGGCCACTATGCGGACCGGTGCATCAAACCAGCCGCCTGCGCGCAGCCGCGACAGGTTCGCGGCCAGAAACCCACCGCCTTCGGCCAGCTCGATCCGCCCCTCAACCAGCAGCCCCGGCGCCGACACGGCCAACCGGTCGACCACCGGCGTAGGGCCAAGCGTCCCTGTTAACTCGAGGTTTCCGGCCGAACCCTGCGCCTTCGACCAGCCCAGAGGGCTTACGGTCATCCCAAGACCCTCAAGCCGGGAAGTCACTGAAAATCGTGGTGGCCCGTCGCGCGGCACGACCATTGACAGCGCGGCAGACGCCCGTCCGGACAAGATGCCGTCTGGCAAGGCAACACCAAGGACGTCAAGAAATGCTGGTTCAATGTCAAACCGGCCAGCCAGGTCGACAGGAGCATTGGGTTCGAACGCCTGGGACACCGAAACGTCGATTGGCCGACCATCAAGCGCGATCGGGCCGTCAATGCGAATGCCGTTTTGCGAGATTTCAACGTCAAGGCGGTCACCGGTCAGTATGCGTCCGGTCACGATCTGGTCCGATGCCAGGTCGCTCAGACGGCCCGTCGCAGCAAAATCGACATCGTCCGCCTGCACTCTCGGCTCCAGCTTAAACTGGATCTTGGCCTCGACCTCGGCACGGGCATCCGCGATTGACGCGCTCAGGTCGGCCTTTTCGAGAATCCGGAACGGCCGATTGTTCATCAGCGACAGCGCCGCCTCTAGGGAGCTGTCGCTTCTTAGGCTGATCTCGGCGGTCTGGCCTGGCACGTCGAGACCCGAGACGCGCATGGTCGAGCCATCGAACCGGACCGGCCCCCCGACCTCGGGGATCACGCTGCCTTCGGTTAGGGTCATGCTGTAGGATGTTCGATCAAGCGCAGCGTGGCCCCGCCCCTCGACGATTGGCGGGAAATGCGGCAGAAACCGCACGCGTGCCGCATCAAACTCGAAGGTCAGACCGATCTGTGGCTCTGCGTCAGGCAAAAACCGCAATGCGCCGGCGACATCGGTTAACTGGCCGGACAGCAAATTTTGCGAAAGCCAGCGGCGCGTGTTCGGAACAGCCGCGACCGGCCAAAGTGATAGAACCCGCGCAGCGTCCAACCGGTCGGCCCGGATGTCTACCCTGGTCTCCCAACCTGCGGGCTTTGCAGCGATGCCGCCGTTCACAACAATGCGGCTGTCCCCATCCACAAGCGAGACTTGCCCAATCTCTATACTGAACGGGTCAAGTCGCAGCCGCACGTCGGCGAAACCGCGCTCGAACGTGACGGGGTCCTCAAAAACGCCGACGGGCGCGCCGCCGATCTCCGACAATTGCAGTTGCGCTGTCAGCGACGTGGGCCAGGCACCCCGGAAATCGCCCAAAAACGCATGCCCGCTCCCAGACCATCGAAGGGCGTTGCTTTCAACGAAGTACTCGGAAAATTCGATCCGGGCCGTGGCGGGATCGTAATCCAGATAGACCCGGCCCCGGTCGAAGGCAACGGGCCGAACATCCGGCGCGGGGGCAAGCTGCCCTGCCCCAAGATCCAGGGTTGCTGCAAGGCCAGAGAGCCCAACCTCTTCTGTAAAGACCGCCCGAATTGCACCCGATACCGGCGCATCCAGCACGCCAAGGTAGCTGAGCGCGGGCGACTGCAGCGCAATGTCGCGCGCGGCCGCGTCACCAAGCGCAGCGGCAAGGACGACGTCGCCGCCGCCTTTCTCAACCGCAAGCGAAAGCTGAACACTTGCCAGATCTTCGGTTCCGTTGAACACCTCGGTGAACACGTCGACGTCCAAACGCGCATTGGCGTTTGCAAGCGTCAGGCTGCCATTTGTCGCCTGCCAGACCCGGCCTGATCGGGCATCTTCAAGCGTGAGCGTAAGATCGCGTGCCTCGATGGCGGTCACATCCGATAAGGGGGCTGTCGAAAAGGCCGTTTCCAACAACTCTAGAAGGGCGCCCAAATCGGGCGCGACCGCTTCGCCTGTTCCCCCAAGGCTGAGCTGAAAGGACCCGTCTGCGGCCCGGCGCACCGTAATCTGGGCGCCGGACACTTCTAGCTTCGATGGTGTGCGCGCGCCCCGCACCAGTGTCATCGGATCGATCCGGGCAGAGATACGATTGATCTGCCCAAGGCTTGCACCAGACGCATCACGAAGCGAAAGATCGGCAAGCACGACGTCGGCCACGCCCTGCCGGTCAATCTCGATAAGGACCTCTTCGACCTGGACCTCTCCCTGCCCCAGGCTGCGGGTCAGCCCGGCTTCGATCCGCTCGGTCGCCCAGTCCGGCAAGGCGAAGCCACGTCCAAGCATGGCCACAAAGACAAGCCCTGCCAGCACGACGACCGACACCAGAAGGCTCAGCCACGGCACCCGAAGTCGGCGGGGTGTACGCGACGGAGCCGTGTCAGAGGCGTCGTTCAGGTCGGTATCTGCCATTGCTCTGCTTTATCTTCCGGCACGGGGCACTAAAACAACAACAGAATTCACAAACACTTCAGCGGAGAAAAAGATGATCGAACCCGGCCAGGCAGCCCCGGATTTTACCCTGCCGCGCGACGGCGGAACGGATGTGACCCTGTCGGCGCTGGCTCCGAAAGCAGTGGTCCTGTATTTCTATCCGCGCGACGACACGTCAGGATGCACGAAGGAGGCCATTGCCTTTACCGGGCTCGCGACGGCGTTCGAAGAAGCTGGTGTTGTCGTTCTAGGCGTCTCAAAAGACACGGTCGCAAAACACGAAAAATTCCGGGATAAGCACGATCTAGGCGTAGCTCTACTGTCCGATGCCGATGGCGATGTTTGCGAACGCTACGGGGCTTGGGTCGAAAAGCAGATGTACGGCAAGAGCTACATGGGCATCGAGCGGTCAACCTTCCTGATCGACGGGACCGGAACCGTCCGCGAAGTCTGGCGCAAAGTGAAGGTGCCCGGCCATGCCGAAGCGGTCCTGGAGGCCGCGCGCAGCCTGTGACCACGTGTTCGGTTCGGGACCGGTTTCTATCCCCAATGGTGCGTCGAACCCGAAATGACAGATAAGATAATGGGCGGTCTCGGTCGTGCTTCGCGATTTCTAGATTCTCAAGCCATCCAATCGGCACAACAGAGGCTCGTTTGATCGAACTAGCGCAAATGGCCGTTGATGTCCTGTCGACGGCGGACGCCCGGCAGAAGACTGCGCTGAGCCGCAACCACGCGGCCGCGTGGTTCGCCGCGCGAGCAGCCGGATCAGCGATACCGATTGGGACCGCGCCCGCCCCTTTGCGCCCCGCGCGCCCGGTTGAACCGGAGCTTCTTCCACCGCGCGAGGTTCCTAAGCGCAAGCCCGGGACCCCTGCGGGAAGATGCGCGCTTTTGCACGCCGTTGCGCATATCGAACTGAACGCGGTAGATCTGCATTGGGACATCGTCGCGCGGTTCTCCGAGGTTGAGATGCCGCTAGGTTTCTACGACGATTGGGTGAAAGCCGCTGACGAAGAATCGAAGCATTTCAATTTGATGGCGGACTGTCTTGAAACGCGTGGAAGCCGCTATGGCGCCCTGCCAGCGCACGCTGGAATGTGGCGCGCTGCCGAAGACACCCGCCACGATCTTTTGGCGAGGTTGGCCATCGTGCCCATGGTGCTTGAGGCCCGTGGTCTGGACGTGACCCCTGGAATGATCGAGCTTTTCCGCACGTCGGGAGAGGGCGACGCCGTGGCGGCGCTCGAAACCATCTACGCCGAGGAAGTCGGCCATGTCGCTTATGGATCGAAATGGTTCCACTTCCTGTGCGGGCGCACCAACACCGATCCCAAAGACGCGTTCCACGACCTTGTTCGACGGTATTTCCCGGGCGGACCTAAGCCCCCTTTCAATGACGAAAAACGGGCTGAGGCGGGCATTCCCCTCGATTTCTACTGGCCCTTGGTGCAGGGTCCCTAGCCGGAATGCATCGCCGCCATCGGCGGAAATCTGCCGCTTTCGCCCCCTAACCCAAAGTCATTCCACAATTTTGCTTTGAAAACTTGCCCCGTTGCGTCGTGGAAGATAACACCCTCGGTAACCGCGCGCGTGAGTGAATGTGACAGTGCGGACTGGGTGGCAGGTAACGGGACAAATACGTGGCTGGCAGGTATACGCACGCTTTTCACTCGCGCCTTGAGCGTCTTCTTCCGGAACAGCGGTTGTTCCTGCGTTCGGACACGGAAACCCGCTATGTGCGGCTGACCCCCATGACACAGCTGATCGCTCTTTCCGGCAGCGCCATGTTGATCGGCTGGGCGATCGTCGCATCTGCAATCCTGTTGATGGACAGCCTTGGCGCCGGCAATTACCGCGATCAGGCGTTGCGTGATAAGGCGATGTTCGAAGAACGCCTCAACACGCTGTCAGTCGAACGGGATACGAGCGCCGAAGAAGCGGCCGCGGCCCATGATCGCTTTGCGCTGGCGCTTGAAGAAGTGTCGCTAATGCAGGCGCGTATTCTTGCGGCGGAAGAACGCCGGAAGGAACTTGAGACCGGGATGACCGCCCTGCGCGCGACGCTGCGCACCGCCATAGCCGAACGCGATGCCAAAGCGCTAAAGGTCGATGAGCTTTCGGTGGCACTTGCCGAAACCGAAAGCAGTGTTGCGCCGGAACTGGCGGCTATGGAAGAGCTTGAAGCGACAGTCGACGCGCTGACCGCTGCGCTATCGAACACCGCCGGCGCGCGCGACGATTTCGCGGGCCATGCGACCGAGGTCGTTGCTAAGCTCGACGATATGGAGCTTGAGCAGAAGCTTAAAGACGAACGCAACGACCGGATCTTTCAACAGCTTGAGGAAGCTGTGTCGATTTCGCTGGAACCGCTTGACGACATGTTCCAGCAGGCCGGGCTTCCGGCGGATTCGATCATTGAAACCGTACGGCGGGGGTATTCGGGTCAGGGTGGCCCAATGACACCCCTGACACTGTCGACCAAGAGCGGCACGCCTTCGCCCGAAAGCCTGCGCGCCAATGGAATTCTGGAACGGCTCGACCGGCTGAACCTTTACAGGATCGCGGTTCAGAAGACGCCGTTTGCGATGCCCGTGAATGGCGCCTACCGTTTCACGTCGGGTTTTGGTCCCCGGTGGGGCCGGATGCACAACGGTGCGGATTTTGCATCGAGCCACGGGACCCCGGTCTATTCGACCGCCGATGGTGTTGTTACCCATGCAGGCTGGGAGGGCGGATATGGCCGCTTGATCCGTATCCGGCACGATTTCGGATTTGAGACGCGATATGCTCATCTCGCAAGAATTCGAGTGAATGTTGGGGATAGGGTCTCGCGCGGCGAACGTATCGGTGATATGGGGAATTCCGGAAACTCGACCGGCACTCACCTTCACTACGAGGTGCGGATCGAGGGAAACCCCAAGAACCCGATGACCTACATCAAGGCAGCCAGAGATGTTTTCTAAAAGCAGAGTCAACGACCCCGGCAAAGATCAGCAGCCGTCGTCGGAACCCCCAAAGGCAGCAGAACCCATGAGCACACCGAAACCGTCCAGTGACTACTCCTCCTCCGCGCCAACGGCGAAGCCGCCGGCATCGGTCCTTTCCTCGGATCTGACCGTCGTCGGAAACTTGAAGACCGCCGGTGACATCCAGATCGAAGGAACGGTCGAGGGTGACATCCGCGCCCACCTTCTGACGGTTGGCGAAGGCGCCACTGTGAAGGGCGAGTGCATGGCAGACGATGTTGTCGTGAACGGCCGGATTATCGGCAAAGTTCGCGGTCTGAAGGTGCGCCTGACATCCACCGCGCGGGTCGAAGGCGACATCATTCACAAGACGATCGCCATCGAATCGGGTGCGCATTTCGAAGGTTCTGTGCAGCGTCAGGAAGACCCGCTGTCATCCGGCGGCGCAAAGGCCGCACCGAAGCCAGCGGCAGCTGCACCATCGGCGGCAGCACCGGCGGCGGCAAAAGCCTGACCGGTCGCCCGGCGTGACGGATCAGCGGGCGCCGCGCTTTGTCGCGGCGCCCTCTTTTCGTAGGGACTTCTGCGCTGAGGAGGCACGCAAGCGTGTGCTTGCGGCATCTATCCTCGCGTCGGCCCTTGGCTTCATTGACGGTTCACTCGTGGCGATTGCAATGCCGGCGATGCGCACGTCCCTAGATGCAACACTCGTACAGGCGCAGTGGATCAACAACGCCTATATGTTGCCGCTCTCGGCTCTGATTCTCGCCGGTGGCGCCCTTGGTGACCGTTTCGGACTAGGCCGTGTTTTCTCTGCCGGTATAGCGGTTTTTCTGGTTGCATCGCTTCTCAGTGCAATCGCCCCGTCGCCCGACGCGCTGATCGCGGCCCGCGCGTTAAAGGGTGTGGGTGCGGCCGCGATGATCCCGGGCTCGCTATCCTTGATCTACCGCGCCTACCCGCGCGAGGCACGCGGTCGCGCGATCGGCATCTGGGCCGGGGCGTCCGCGCTGACCACGGCACTTGGCCCCGTTGTCGCAGGCGCTGCGCTGACGCTCATTGGGCCAGGCGCATGGCGATGGCTTTTTGCGTTGAACCTTCCGCTTGGCATTCTTGCGATCTGGCTGATCCTGGGAGCCGTAGAAAACGACCATGGGAACTCGGCAAAGGGCATCGACGTCGTCGGCGCGCTGCTGGCGTCGGCAGCGTTAGGTCTGCTCGCCTTCGGCCTGACGGGCCTGTCCAACGGGCAAGGGACGGTGCCCCTTCTGATCGGCGGGCTTGGATTGCTGCTTTTCGTCTGGTGGGAACACCGCACAACCGATCCCATGATGTCCCTTAGCCTGTTTGCATCGCGCACGTTCTCGGCCGCGAATGTTGCCACGTTCTGTCTCTACTTCGGCCTATCGGCTGTTTTGTTCTTCCTTCCGATGACAGTGATCGCGGGATGGGGCGTCACAGAGGCGCAGGCGTCGGTTGCGTTCATTCCGTTGACCGTGTTCATCGCACTCTTTTCGGCGCGCGCCGGTCGAATGGCAGATACCTATGGCCCAGGCCCTCTGATCGCTCTTGGCGCAGCGGTGACGGCTATTGCCTTTGCCGGGCTCGGCCTGACTGCGCATTTGCAACGGTTCTGGGACGTCACAATGCCACTAATGGCGCTGATGGGCGCTGGCATGTGTTTTGTGGTCGCGCCTCTTTCCGCCGCTGTCATGGGGGCCGTCCCCGATCAAAGCGCGGGCGCGGCTTCCGGCATCAATAACGCGGTTACGCGGATTTCAGGCCTTGTCGCGGTTGCCGCCATGGGGGCAGTTGCGGCCATCGGCTACAGCGCAGCAGGCGGCATCGACAGCTTCGGGGCACCCGGAACCGGAGAGGCGCATGTCAACGCAATGAACGCGGGCTTCAGGGCGGTCGCGCTGGTGACGGCAGGGCTGTCGGGTATCAGTGCCCTTGTCGCATGGGTCGGGATATCGAAACCGGTTCAGATCGGCTCGTAAAGCGCGCGCCGATACACATGCCACGTGGAGTGGCCAAGGACGGGTAAAACGACAAACAGTCCAAGAAAACCCGGCACCATCCCTATGAAAAGAAGGGCGGCAATGACCGCCGCCCAGACCAACATCACAAAGAGGTTCTGCCGGACGCAGCCAAAGCTCGTCAGCATGGCGGTCACAAAATCGAGTTCCTTTTCCAGAAGAAGAGGCAGCGACACCACGGTCAGCGAGAAAGTAAGGAACGCAACAGCCGCACCGATCGCAATCTGAATCACGATCATCGAGATCCCGTTCGGCGTCAGCAGCGCTTCGTAGCTTGACGAAATATTCGTCAGCGCCGACAGCCCCATGAACATCGCAAACAACATATGCGCGAAGAACGACCAGAAGAGGAAGATCATCAGAAGGATCGCCCCCATCCACGGAAGTTGTCGCGATCTTTCGCGGGCAACGACCGAGAGGATCTCGGACCTGACGAGCGGCTCTCCGGCCTCGAGCCGACGCGAAACTTCGTAAAGCCCAACGGCGGCAAACGGCGCGATCAGGGGAAAGCCCAACGACAGAACAAGCGTCCAAACAAAAGTGCCCGCGCCCACCAGCAAAAGCCCAATCCCTGTCACGACATAGACGGCGGAAAACATCAGACCATAGCCGGGCGCGCGGCGAAAATCATCTGCCCCCGCGCGCAGAGACGCCCAGATTTCCCGCAGGGTAAGTGTCCCGATCTCGGGAACTGTCGAAGGCGGCGCAACCGCATCTGTCATGTTGGCGTCCTCCCCGGGGCCATTCTGACGGCTACGCGGCTGCCGGGTCAATGGGCTGGAACCAGCGTGCGGCGCGACGACGGATTGCCCCGGTTCGCGCTCTGGCGTAGCACCGAATCAAACGCTGAACAGGCATCGATTCTGGAGGACCGCATGGGCAGGTCACGTAGTGTTCGGGCAATCGCTTCGGTGTTCGCTTTTCTTGTTCTTGCAAGTTGCGGGCGCGCCCCGGATTTGATCGGGATCGACAATCCCGAGTTTCCTGCGGCTTCGGTCGAAGGGGCCAGCCGCCAAAAGCTCTTCATTATGACAACTCGGGCCGCAGACGAGGTCACCGCCGTCTTCTTCGGGCCGCGCCGGGCGCCGGACCTAGGGCTTGCATCGCTCGTGGTGTCGATCCCCCCAAACCATGTTGTGGGCGAGATTGAGCGCGCCCGCACCCTTCCACCAGACCCGCGGACCGAATTTGCGATCGTGGACCCTGTGGTCTACGAAACCGACGATGCGTTCGTGGGCGATCTGAACACCGAGCTTCGCAAACGCAGCCCGGGCGAACGGGACATCCTGTTTTTTGTCCACGGCTACAACACCACGGCAAGCGATGCAGCGCTTTTGCTTGCCCAGTTCGTCGAAGATACCGGGTACACCGGCGTGCCCGTCCTGTTCACCTGGGCGTCGGCGGCCAGTGCCCCCCGGTATGTGTATGATCTGAATAGCGCGCTTATCGCACGACGCCAGATCACCCAAGTGTCGCGGATCCTGAACCGAAGCGTCGCCGAAAGCGGAGATCTTTTCGCCCACTCCATGGGCACTTTTTTGACGATGGAGGGGCTGGTCGAGCAGTCTTTGACCGGGCGATTCAATTCGCGCATCGCGCTGCGGCATGTGGTGCTCGCGTCGCCCGATATCGACGTCGACCTGTTCGCAACCCAGTTGGCCTACCTGCCGAAGCCAGTGCGGGACCGCATGTTTCTTTTGGTGTCTCAGGATGACCGCGCCTTGCGTATTTCGCGCCGAATTGCGGGCGGCGTTCCCCGCACAGGTGCCCTGCCCGCCGAAGCGCTTGAAGGATTGGGGCTGACGGTGATCGATCTTACCGAAGTCGAAGATGAGACGTCGCTCAGCCATTCGAAATTCGCCGACTCGCCGGATGTCGTTCGGCTGATCGGCGAATCGCTCAACAACGGCCCGGCCATAAGCAGCGGACGTACCGGACTTCTTCAGGATGTGATCGGAGACGCGCCAATCCGGGTAATCGGCAACTGATCGCGCCAGGCCCTTACTCTTCGACTTGCGCCTCTGCCCGGCTTTTGCCTGCAACATCCATCGCCAAAGTGGCCGCCATGAAGGCGTCCAGATCGCCATCAAGCACGCCCTTTGTGTCCGACGTCTCAAAGTTCGTACGAAGATCTTTGACCATCTGGTAAGGCTGCAGCACGTACGACCGGATTTGATTGCCCCAGCCGGCAGATCCCTTGGCTTCATGTGCTGCGTTGATGTCAGCCGTTCGGCGATCAAGTTCCATCTGGTACAGCCGCGATTTAAGGGCCTTCATCGCGATGTCGCGGTTCTGATGTTGCGACTTCTCTGAACTCGTCACCACAATGCCCGTCGGCATATGGGTAATCCGAACGGCCGAATCCGTTGTGTTGACATGCTGACCGCCTGCCCCTGAGGACCGGTAGGTGTCGATCCTGATATCTGACGGATTCACGTCGATCTCGATATTGTCGTCGACCACAGGGTAGACCCAGACCGATGCGAACGAGGTTTCGCGCGTCCCCTTCCCGAAGGGCGAAATGCGCACCAGCCGGTGCACACCGGATTCGGATTTGAGCCAGCCATAAGCGTTCGAGCCGCTGATCTTGTAGGACACCGATTTGATACCGGCCTCGGTCCCGGGTTCCTCGGATTGAAGTTCGACCTTGTAACCGCGCCTCTCGGCCCAGCGGACATACATTCTTTGCAGCATCTGTGCCCAGTCACAGGCCTCGGTCCCGCCAGCGCCCGAGTTGATCTCCAGGAAGGTGTCGTTCCCGTCGGCCTCACCGGACAGCAGCGCCTCAAGCTCGGCCTGCCCGGCCCGCTCCATCAGCGCCCTCAGTGCCTCCTCGGCTTCGGACACAACGTCGGCGTCATCTTCCATCTCGCCCAATTCGATCAGCTCGACATTGTCGGTCAGTTCCTGACGCATCGACCTGTACCGGTCGACCGCATCAACCAGTGTTTGCCGTTCGCGCATCAACTTTTGCGCACGTTCCGGATCGTTCCACAGATCGGGATCTTCCGTCATCGCGTTGAATTCTTCCAAGCGATGCTCTGCCGTGTCCCAGTCCATACGCTGTGCCAGAAGCTCCAGCGATTTTTCGATCTCGGCAACGGTGTTTTCGGCTTCGGCGCGCATGCTGATCCCTCTCGGAGCCTGCGGTGTATCAAGGCGGCGAGACAGCGACAAGATCACGCCTTGCTGCCTTAATCTGTCTGAAAAGATCCTGGCGCGTGACGGATCAGTAAAGCCCGGTCGCGATTGTGCCCCTGTCGCGCGTGGTCGGGATCGTCACGACGTCGCCGGTACCCGAGCGGATTGTCGCGGTCGACCGCTGCGCCCCGTCTGGCGTGAACAAAGGAAGGTTCGCGCCCATCGCGAAACCACCGTCATAGGTCAGCCCAAAGATCGGCTCTTCCCCGTCCCGGAAGTACTCTGCCACTACGCTTGGGCCGCTCGCATTGTCGGGAAGACGTTCGCCTGTCACCCGATTGATCTTGATAAACCGTCCGCCAGGCGGAACATCGAAGGGACCGCCGCCGTATTCGGCAATGGCCTTTTCCATGAAGCGCTGGAACACCGGTGCACAAAGCGTCGACCCGAAAGCCCGGCGCCCCAGGCTTCGCGGCTGGTCGAAGCCAATATAGCAGCCCGCGGCGATGTTCGATGTAAAGCCCACGAACCATACATCCTTGGCGTCGTTCGTGGTTCCGGTTTTGCCCGCGACAGGGACTGGCAGATTGATCGCGCCCGCCGCCGTCCCGCGCTGTACCACACCTTCCATCATCGACGTAAGCTGATAAGCCGTGACGGGGTCCATGACCTGCCGTCGGTTCGAAATGATGCGTGGCGCCCGGCCCTCTGCCAATGTCGGGTCGCTGCACTCTTCGCAGATCCGCGCGTCATGGCGATAGACCGTTGCCCCCCAGCGGTCCTGAACGCGGTCAACAAGGGTCGGTTCGATCCGCTGACCGCCATTGGCGAACATCGCGTAAGCGGCCACGATCCGGTAGAGCGTGGTTTCTTCAGCGCCCAACGAGTTTGCCAGGTAACTGCCCATCCGGTCATAGACACCAAACCGCTCGGCGTATCCCGCGACGATATCCATCCCGATTTCCTGCGCGAGCCGCACGGTCATCAGGTTCCGTGACCGCTCAATCCCGGTCCGAAGCGGCGTGGGACCGTAGAACTGGTTCGACGCATTTGTTGGGCGCCAGATGCCACCGCCGGTATCCACCTCAATCGGTGCATCGACAATGATGGTCGCAGGCGTAAACCCCGAATCCAGTGCTGCGGCATAGACGAAAGGCTTGAACGAAGAACCCGGCTGACGCGTTGCCTGCGTCGCGCGGTTGAACACCGAATCCTGGTACGAGAAGCCGCCCTGCATCGCGATCACGCGGCCCGAGTTCACATCCATAGCCATAAATGCGCCCTGAACTTCGGGAACCTGCCGAAGCGTCCAGCGCAGAAAGCTCCCGTCGTCGTCCGAGGTCATAGCGCGAACATGAACGACATCGCCCACGTCCAGTATCTGTCCCGGCGTGCTAACACCGCGTATCCATTCGACGTCGCGAGCCGGGATGAAGTGCCCGTCGGCGTCCTCTCTGACACCCTCGATACCGATCCGGACAGAGCTATCGCCCTCCTCCAGAACAACCGCCGGGAACCAGCCTTCGATATCTCGCGCAATCTCGACGTTCGAAAGGGCCGCGCGCCAGCCCTCCTCGCTTGCAAGTGCTTCGATCGGAATTGTCAGCCCGGTGCCACGCCATGCGCCCGCGCCGCGGTCGTATCGCTCAAGCTGCGCCCGAAGCGCAATTGCCGCTTCTGACTGAAGATCGGGATCGAAGGTGGCGCGAACCGAGTAACCGCCAGCAAGGAACTGGCCTTCGCCGAAGTCCCGCGACAGCTGCCGCCGTATCTCATCAGTGAAGTAATCCCTGGGCGGCAGTTGCGTGCGGAACCCTGCGTAGTCGCCCGCCTGAACGGTCAAAAGCGGTTCCAGCCGCGCGCTTTGGTAGGTCTCGTTGTCGATGTACCCGTTTTCAAACATCTCGCGCAGAACGAAGTTACGGCGCGCAATCGCCTCTTCCTCATTCCGGACCGGGTGCAGGTTCGACGGTCTTTGCGGCAGCGCCCCCAGATAGGCCGCCTCGGCGGCTGTAAGGTCCGAAAGCTGCTTGTTGTAATAGGTCTGCGCTGCAGCAGTGACACCATAGCTGTTCTGACCCAAGAAGATCTCGTTCAGGTACAGCTCTAGGATCTTGTCCTTCGACAACGTCGCCTCAAGCCGCACCGACAGGATCAGTTCCTTGATCTTGCGTTCCGCAGAGCGGTCGGACGAAAGGAGAAAATTCTTCACCACCTGTTGCGGAATGGTCGAGGCACCGCGAATGCGCTCGCCGCGCGTCTGAACGGCTTCGACCCCAGCCGCGATAATGCCCCGCGCGTCGAACCCGCCATGCTCGTAGAAATTCTTGTCCTCAGCCGAGATGAATGCGTGCTTTACAAGCGCGGGAACCTCTTCGATCGGCGTGTAAAGGCGGCGCTCTTGGCTGAATTCGTCAATGATCCGTCCCTCAACCGAATAGATGCGGCTGATCGTGGGCGGCGTGTACTGTGAGAGTTGCTCGTGGTTCGGCAAGTCGCGGCCGTACATGTAAAAGATCGCGCCAAGGCCCAGCACGGCCATAACCGCGCCGTTCGTCAGCATTGAAAAAATACCGCCGAAAAACGACAGAATTGCCCGAAGCACCAATGCCCCCTTTGTCAACTTGCCCGCTTATACGCCGGGCTGCACGAAGGGTCAAAAGACCACAAGGCCGCATGTGCCGCCCTCCGCCGATCCTGACGTGACGTTTCGATGACCGATCAGTTCCGCATCGCTGTATCCGCCGCCCAGTCGCGCAAAGCGTCGCGGATCCCGGCGGCTGCCTGAAGTCGCCATGATGGGTCGGCAAGCCTTTCGCGATCGCGGGCGCTGGAAAGAAACCCAAGCTCGATCAGGACAGAAGGGAAGTCCGGCGCCTTAAGCACAGAAAACGCAGCCGATCGCCGGGGACGCGAATTCAGGCGCCCAAGCGTGCCCGTCATCCCCCTGACGAGCGCATCAGCAAGCCTATTAGCGCGCGGGGCCGTGTCACGCCGGGCAAGGTCCATCAGAACCAACGCGATTTCGTCGGTCTGTCCGGCCAGATCAACGCCCGCCAGAAGATCCGATTGATCATGCCGCTCGGCCAGTCTGCGCGACGCAAGATCGGATGCCTCCTCAGATAGAGTGTATATTGTCGCACCACTGGCCTGACCTGCGCCCTCGGGCAACGCGTCGGCATGCAGGGAAAGAAACACTTCTGCCCCGGCCTCACGCGCGAGCGAGATCCGCGTTTCCAATGGCACAAACACGTCAGAGTTTCGGGTCATCGCCACCGAATACCCACCCGAACGCAACAACACTTCCCGCAACTCGCGCGCGAACGTGAGCATAAGATCGGCCTCCACCAAACCGCCCGCCTCGGCGCCCGGATCAATCCCGCCATGCCCGGGGTCAAGAACCACGTGCAAAACCCCGTCATCGGGGATGCGCGGCGCGGCGCGTCCGCGTTTGCGTTCCACGAACACAGCCGATTGCGGCGCGCCGGCCGCTGCAGCGAACGCCGCTTCGGTGCTGGGCAACAGCATGACGCTTAGGCGTGCGGACCCGTCATCGGCCCCGGTTTCAAGCTCTGCAGAACCGACGACGTATGGCACATCCAGCGACAAAACCAATCGGGACCAGCCGGGTTGAAATCGGCCAAGGCGAAGGTCTGATACCTCGGTTGCGGACCCTGGAATCGTATCGGGCCACGCAACGTCGCTGAAATCCATCACCAATCGGCGCGGGTTATCGAGCGTGAACACGCGCCACGGCACGGGTTGAGATAAGGCAAGCGCGATCTCAACGCCTGCCCCGGTGTCGCGGATCGCGCTGTCCGCTGCGTCAATCCGGGCGAGCGCCGTCATCTCGGCGCGCGCCGAGATCGTGGCAAGACAGGCCACGCAAAGGGCGAGGATCAGGGTGCGAAGACTGCTCATTTGGCCTCTGTTGGGCAATTGACAGCAGCTTAGCGATTTGGCGCAGCCCCGCCTAGCCCCTAGCGCCGGGCCATATAGTCTCGCAGACGTTCCAGCCCCTCCGAAATGTCCGCCGTCGCGCATGCGTAGGAAAACCGCAGCGTCCGAGCCCCCCGAACCGGGTCGAAATCCAGCCCCGGGGTCACGGCGAGCCCGGGACCGTCAAGAAGCTCCCTCGAAAACGCCAGGCTGTCATCTGTGAAATCACTGACATCTGCGTAGACATAGAACGCGCCGTCCGGAGGCGCGACATTGCCAAAACCTGCTTTGGGCAAGCCGTCGCTCATGATCCGACGGTTGGTGGCATAGACGGATAGGTTCGCCTGCAGTTCCTCTTCGCAGTCCATCGCCGCCAACGCCGCGACCTGTGCGGCGTGAGGCGCGCAGATGAACATGTTTTGCGACAGCCGCTCGATCACGCGCACCATGTCATCCGGGACCACCATCCACCCGACCCGCCAGCCGGTCATCGAATAATATTTCGAGAAGGAGTTAATCACGACGACGTTGTCGGTGATCTCGAGCGCCGAAACCGCACGCTGATCATATTCAATCCCGTGGTAGATTTCGTCTGACACAAACACGGTCTCTGACGCCGCTGCGCGGTCGATCAATGCCGCCAGATGCGCGCTATCCAGCATTGTCCCCGTTGGATTGGCGGGGGACGCCACGATCAGCCCTTCGACATCTTGAGGGATCTGGTCAGGGACAGGCTGAAACCGGTTTTGTGTGTGGGTCTCGATACCGACCGGCGTCAGGCTAAGCGCGTGCAGGATCTGCCGGTAAGACGGGTAGCCCGGATCGCCCATCGCCACCCGGTCGCCGGCTTCGAAAAGCGCGGTAAAGGCCAAAAGAAACGCGCCCGATGATCCGGCCGTCACGATCACCCGGCGCGGATCCAGGTCGACACTGTGCCGGGTCCGGTACATTGCCGCGATCCGTGACCGAAGCGCCGGAAGGCCCAGAGCAACCGTGTACCCCAATGGATCGCCGTCCATCGCACGGGCCAGGGCGTCGCGCGCGCCTTTGGGCGCTGGGGTACCAGGTTGTCCGACCTCCATATGGATGATTCGCCGTCCCGCTGCCTCGGCGGCCCGCGCGGCCTCCATCACATCCATCACGATAAAGGGATCGACCCGGCCGCGACTTGAGCTTCGCATGCGCTACCTCCTACACTCAGGCCTTGAGAAGGTGCACGGGCTTGGCGAACCGTCAATGGGACATCGCGCACAGAACATCAGGGCCGCGCAAGCCGACTTGGCAACAGCCCGACGTTATGCCCTATTGCCGCGTGAACTGGACATGGTGGGTGCGCAGGCGGCGTACAGCTTTAGGAAAGGGACGCGGGATGATCCGCACTTGGGTGATTTCAGGGGCGCTGAGCGTCGGGATGGCAGCCAGTACTGCAGGGGCGCTCGATCTTGACGCGATGAGCCTTGAGGAACGCGACGCGTTCGGCGCAGCGGTCCGCGAATACCTGCTGGAGAACCCCGAGGTATTGATGGAAGCTATCGCGGTTCTTGAGGCGCGCCAGGAAGAAGAACAGGCCGCAGCCGACATCGCGCTGGTCGCGGCGCATGCCGGGGCGCTATATGACGACGGGCATTCGGTCGTCAGCGGCAATCCAGACGGCGACATCACGATCATAGAATTCATTGACTACCGATGCAGCTTCTGCCGCCGGGCCCACCCGGAAGTCAGTGCGCTGATGGCTTCGGACGGTAACATTCGCAAGATCACGAAAGAGTTTCCCATCCTGGGACCGGAATCGGTCGAAGCCTCGCGGTTTGCCATTGCCGTGCTGCAGCTGGAGGGCGAAGAGGCTTACCTCGAAATGAACGACACTTTGATCGAACATCGCGGCACGTACGGTCGCGACGCACTTGCCCGGGTCGCGCGAAGCGCGGGCCTAGATGCAGAGGCCGTGATCGCCCATATGGACGACCCCCAAGTCGACGATGTGATCCGCGCCAACCGTCAATTGGGCGAGGCGCTTGCGATCACTGGAACACCCACGTTCGTATTCGGGGACCAACTTGTGCGCGGCTATGTCCCGCTCGACGGGATGCGGGCGATCGTGGCCGATCTGCGCGACGAGTAAGCCGCACGTCGGCTCCAACTTCGGCAAGTGACGACGCACCCGAGGACGGCGGTAAGCCCGTAAGCAATCGAAATCGCCCGGATCAGACGCCGGGCTACTCGGCAGCCTGTTCTTGTGCCGCGTTTCCAGCCTCAATCTCGGCCGCTTTCCGTTCAACCTGATCCACGATGTGGTCGATCATCTCATCGTTGGACAACTTATGGCTTTGTTTACCCGTCAGATACACCATTCCATGGCCCGCACCACCGCCCGTGAAGCCCACATCCGTCATAAGCGCTTCGCCGGGCCCATTCACAACGCAGCCGATTATTGAAAGGCTCATCGGTGTTTTGACGTGCTCTAGCCGCTTCTCCAATGCTTCAACAGTCTTGATGACGTCGAACCCCTGCCGCGCGCAGGACGGGCACGAGATGATATTGACGCCGCGATGCCGCAATCCCAGCGATTTCAGGATCTCGTACCCGACCTTTACTTCTTCGACCGGGTCGGCCGAGAGCGACACCCGGATCGTGTCGCCAATCCCCATCCAGAGCAGGTTGCCGAGACCGATTGCCGACTTGATCGTCCCGGACACCAGCCCGCCGGCTTCCGTAATTCCCAAATGAATCGGCGCATCCGTCGCCTCGGCAAGCGCCTGATACGCCGCGGCGGCAAGAAAGACATCTGACGCTTTGCACGAGATCTTGAATTCGTGAAAATCGTTGTCTTCAAGGATCTTGATATGATCCAGTCCGCTTTCGACCATCGCATCGGGGCACGGCTCGCCATATTTCTCAAGTAGGTGCTTTTCCAGGCTGCCGGCATTCACGCCAATCCGGATGGAACAGCCATGGTCCTTGGCCGCGCGGATCACTTCGCGCACGCGGCTTGCATCTCCGATGTTTCCGGGGTTGATCCGCAAACAGGCTGCGCCAGCCTCGGCTGCTTCGATGGCGCGTTTGTAGTGAAAATGGATATCGGCAACGATGGGGACCGGGCTTTGGCGCACGATGTCCCGCAGTGCCGAGGTAGACGCGGCATCCGGCGTCGAAACCCGCACAATGTCCGCTCCGGCGTCGGCTGCAGCCTGGACTTGCGCAACGGTTGCCGCGACATCGGTTGTAATCGTGTTGGTCATCGTCTGAACCGTGATCGGCGCATCGCCCCCGACTGGCACCGGGCCGACCATGATCTTGCGGGACTGACGGCGATAGATATTACGCCAGGGTCGGATGTGGTTCAGCGACATGAACGGATGGTTCCAGAGACTCTCAGACTGACGCCAATCTAAGGGAGGCCCGGCAAGCGCACAATGCGCGCGTTAAGGCTGCTCGTCGCTCTGTGCTTCGGCAACGGCAGTGAAGCGGGCCAAGTCGGCGTCCGCTTCGGCATCGGCGATTGTGTAAGTCTCGGGCAGCGCCTCGGCCGACATCACCACATTCTTGACGACCGAGGCACCTTCACCTGCAGGTCCATAAGTCTGTCCGCCCACATCGAAATACACCGAACCGGCATTGCCCGCGCGCAATGTATGGGCTTCCTCTGTCTGCGGGAGCACGAAGCGCTCGCCCGCATCAAGGATCTTTTCGAACACAACAGTTCCGTCTGCGGCCCGAACGCGCACCCAGGACGGACGCACCGCAAAAAGCGCAATCTCAGGCGGGCCTTCTTCCACGACCTGGACTGTCGGGGCGTCGTTGCCCGCAAGTTGAATGGCTTCGTCCGGACCAAGCGCCGGACCGGATGGCCCGGCATTGCGCAGTGGCGTCCTCGCACGCTCGCGCGGATCATCCGGATCAGGGGCAAACGCGCCGATCGAGCCCGGTTCGATGGTCGCAATCGGGCTGTCGCGCGAGATCAGCACCGGAACATCCAGAGCCTGCGGTCGGTAAAGTCGGTCGAACGCCTCGGGCGACGGGGTCGCGAGCGAGGCGACATCGGGTGCGTCATCTCCGGTTTCATCGACTGTCGCAGCCGCAACCACCGGATCAAGCTGCGACAGCACGCCGGGCGTTTGTTCGACCGGTGTGAATTGAACCTTCTGAATTTCTTGCAAGACCGACCAGCCGCCATAGCCGATCACGCCGATCAGAGCGACCAGAACAGCAACCGATCCGATCGCGCCTGCTTCGATCCCTTGAAACCGGCTCTCGGTCGCGGGAATGAACGACACGGACGGGTGTTTGAACGGGTCCCGGATTCCCTTTTGCGGCGCAGGCGCTGCTTTCCCGCGCCCCTTACCCTTCGCCTTGGATCTGGAAGACTTCTTCGTCTGCCCTGTCAGGTCCGTCGCGTGAACGAAATTTCCTTCTTCGCAGAAGGTCTTGTACACCCATTCTGCGTCGAGGCCGAGGTAGCGTGCGTAGGATCGCACATACCCTGCAACGAAGCCCGGGCTTTCGAAAGCGGACGGATCAGCATTCTCAATCGCCGCAATGTACGTGGCTTTAATCTTCAGGTCGCGCTGAACATCCAAAAGGGATTTGCCCATCGTCGCGCGCTCGCCGCGCATGATGTCACCAAGGCGCAATTCAAAATCGTCGAACCCCTTCATGGGTTCGACGTCGGCGGTGTCCGGCGTGTCCCGACGCCCTGACATGCGCTCTGCCCCTTCAGCCTACCTGTTCCAATCGCGATAGAATCGCCTCTGCCCTATTGCAGACATCTTAACACAGGGACAAATTCCCTGCACCACCTCAAGGGTTAAGCGGAAAGGACGGCACGATTTAGCGCACAATGCGACCAAAGTTGGTCCATGGCGCTGACAAGTGCATCGATCTCACGCGGCCCGTGAACCGGCGATGGTGTGAAGCGCAAACGCTCGGTCCCGCGCGGGACAGTCGGGAAATTGATCGGCTGAACGTAGATGCCGAACTCCTCTAGCAGCATGTCGGACAGCATTTTTGTGTGCACCGGATCACCCACGGTGACAGGGACAATATGCGTGCCATGATCGATAATCGGAAGTCCCAGTCCCTTGAGCCGCGTTTTAAGAATGCGCGCCTGTGTCTGGTGCCGGTCCCGTAATTCATCGTCGCCCTTCAGGTGACGCACCGACGCCGCAGCACCTGCGGCCACGGATGGCGGCAGGGAAGTGGTGAATATAAAGCCGGGGGCGTAGCTGCGGATCGCATCGCACATCTTTTCGGTCGCAGCGATGTAGCCGCCCATGACGCCAAACGCCTTGGCGAGTGTACCGTTTATGATATCGATCCTTCCCGCCACACCATCGCGCGCTGCGACACCGGCCCCACAAGGTCCATACATGCCAACCGCATGAACCTCGTCCAAATAGGTCAACGCGCCGAATTCATCGGCCAAGTCACAAATCGCCTGGAGCGGTCCAATATCGCCATCCATCGAATAGACGGATTCAAACGCGATCAGTTTCGGCGCGGCCGGGTCATCCGCGGACAGAAGCGCCCGCAAATGACCCATATCGTTGTGGCGAAAGATGCGCTTTGCGCCGCCATTGCGGCGGATGCCCTCGATCATCGAGGCATGGTTCAGTGCGTCGGAATAGATGATCAGGCCTGGAAAAAGCTTTGGCAGGGTCGAAAGCGTCGCATCGTTGGCGATGTACGCAGAGGTAAAGAGAAGCGAGGCTTCCTTGCGATGAAGATCGGCGAGCTCTGCTTCAAGCTGCTTGTGGTAGACAGTGGTGCCCGAGATGTTGCGCGTTCCGCCAGATCCCGCGCCCGTAGCATCCAGCGCTTCGTGCATCGCCGCAAGGACGGCCGGATGCTGGCCCATGCCCAGGTAGTCATTGCCACACCAGACCGTGACCTGCTTTTCGGTGCCGTCGGGACGCCGCCAGACCGCATGGGGAAAATTTCCTTTGCGACGTTCGATATCGATAAAGGTCCGATAGCGGCCTTCGTCGTGTAGCGCGTTCAACGCCCGGTCCAATCCCGCGGTGTAGTCCACCGTCTGATCTCCTTAACTGTAGTTGGCCCCCAGATCCGGACCTTCGGCTATTTCTAGCAACAGCTTATCTAACGCCTCTCTGACTTAGATCAATTCCAATTTGTTCATCTGCGACGTCTGGACAGTCCCAAGCGCGCTGCTAGGGTCGCGCCTGTGCGCAGCTTGGAAAGGCAAAGAACATGTCGCTCGACACCGTCCTTCACAAGATTGACAGCGATCTCGACGCTTCGCTCGACCGGTTGAAGTCGCTGCTGCGTATTCCGTCGATCTCGACCGACCCGGCTTTCAAGGCCGACTGTCAACGTGCAGCCGACTGGTTGGTCGATGACTTGAAATCCATAGGGATCGATGCGCAGGCGCATGCCACCCCTGGCCATCCAATGGTGATGGGCCACGCCGGCGAGGGCGGCCCGCACCTTCTCTTTTACGGACACTACGACGTCCAGCCGGTCGATCCCCTGGAACTTTGGGACCGCGATCCGTTTGATCCCGAAATACAGGACACCGATCACGGAAAGGTGATCCGCGGGCGCGGCACGTCGGACGACAAGGGACAACTGATGACCTTTGTCGAGGCCTGCCGGGCCTGGGTCGCGGTCAACGGGTCCCTGCCTTGCAGGATCACATTCCTTTTCGAGGGCGAAGAGGAATCGGGCTCGCCCTCTCTGGTTCCCTACTTGCTTGAACACGCAGACGCGCTTGACGCCGACATGGCACTGATTTGCGATACCGGGCTTTTCGACCCGGAAACCCCTGCAATCACCACGATGCTGCGCGGATTGCTGGGCGAAGAAGTCATCATTACCGGCCCTGACAAGGATCTGCATTCGGGAATGTATGGCGGCGCGGGACAAAACCCGATCCGCGTTTTGTCGAAGATCATCGCAGCGCTTCACGACGCCGATGGACGGGTGACAATCCCAGGCTTTTACGATGGCGTCGAAGATATATCGAGGCAACTTCGCGCCCAGTGGGATGCTCTTGGGTTCGACGCGGCGGCGTTTTTGGGTGAAGTCGGGTTGTCGCAGCCCGCTGGCGAAGCGGGCCGAAGCATTCTAGAACAGATCTGGTCGCGACCGACTTGCGAGGTCAATGGCATCCAGGGCGGCTATGCAGGAGACGGGTTCAAGACCGTGCTGCCGTCCGTAGCATCCGCAAAGATCAGCTTCCGTCTGGTCGGGCAGCAGGACCCGCTCGCAATCCGCGATAGCTTTCGCACGATGGTCCGCGACATGCTGCCAACCGATTGCAATGTTGAGTTTAAGGATCACGGCGCCGGGAAAGCCAGTGTCATGGAGACATCGGACCCTGCATTCGAAAAGGCGCGAAGAGCCCTATCTGAAGAATGGCCGCGCGAAGCTGCGTTCATTGGCTGCGGCGGATCAATCCCGATCGCAGGATACTTCAAGGACATGCTGGGCATGTCGTCGATGCTGATCGGGTTCGGGCGTGACGACGACCAGATACACTCCCCGAACGAGAAATATGCGCTGGATAGCTTTCACCGGGGTACCCGGAGCTGGGCGCGGATCTTAGCTGCGCTGACAGGCTAGGCCGTAAATCAAAAACGCCACCCAATCGGGTGGCGTTTTCTGTGAGGGCAGTGGCGCGGTTGACGGGGCTCGAACCCGCGACCCCCGGCGTGACAGGCCGGTACTCTAACCAACTGAGCTACAACCGCGGACTGCCGTTCCGAACGCTATCCCGAGCAACTCTGGATGGCGTGGCGGGCGTTCTAGGCCGGGGCCGATGGGACGTCAAGCGGCTTCATAGGCCCGGATGAAGATTTCCTCGGCATCCTATGGTCTGCGCCCCGCCCGGGCGGGCGGTAAACCCCGTGACCGCTCCCGCAGAAACACGAAAAGCCCCGATCCCACGATCAATGCAATTCCGATCCAGCTGCGTAGGCCGGGAACCTCGCCAAAGATCAGAAACCCCCACAAGACCGCAAGCGGCAAGGCAACGTATTCAAACGGAGCAAGTGTGGCTGGATCCCCAAGACGATAGGCCTGCGCGATCGTGTAGCCCAATACCCCGACCATCGAGCCGATTAGAACAAGAAGCCATGCGTCCCCGGGCGTGGGCCAGCGCCAGGCACGCAAGAGAAACTCAAGACTTGGATCGTTCACGCTTTCCGCGAACCGTCCGTCGCCCGCAACAAACCAGAAGACCGCGCCCAAAAGGATGAACCCTGCCTGGATGTAAAATGATAAAGCTGACGCAGGGCTTTCGCTTCCCAGAAGCCGCGTCATCACCTGCATCCCTGCATAGCAGGACGCTGCAAGCACCGGCAGCAAAAGGGTCAAATGAGGTGTGTCCTTTAGCCCGCCCTGCCCCGGCGCGAGCATCACGAGGACACCAAGAAAACCGAAACCACAGGCCACGAGGCGCCGCGGTCCGATCCGCTGTCCCAGTACGGGCACCGACAACAGTGTGATCATCAAGGGTGCCACGAAGAACAGTGCGCTTGTCTCGGCAAGTGGCATTGCGGCAAGGCCCGCGAAGAAGAAAACGTTTGCGCCAACAAGCAACCCCGCCCGAAGCGCGTGAAGCCAGGGACGCCGGGTTTTCAGGGCGCGGAACCCACCTTCGAACTGCAAAAACACCATCGTAAAACAGATGCCAATGGCCGACCGAATGAAAACGATCTGGTGAAGCGGGTAATCACCCGACATCTCTTTGATCAGCATGTCGTTGATCGAGATACAGACCATAGCGATTAGAAGAAGGCCGATTGCAAGGCCCGGACGCGCGGTCACGTCGGAACCGGAGTGTGGTTAAAAGCTTCCCCGTCGCGCAGCCGTGTCACCCCTCCAAGTTCAGCAACCCGCCGCGCCTGATCGGCGAAGGCCCGAGCTGTGACCACCGCGGGGTCGCAGATTGCGTGCAGCCGGCGTTCGCCTTCGGCCAGAACGGTCGCAGCCTCTGGCTCGGCCGCCAAATCACAATCCTCGTCAGGATCCCGGGCGAGGTCGAAGAACTGCGCCCGCTCGCCGTGATAGTGCACATACTTCCAATTTGCCCACCGCACCATGAATGCGCCCGTTGTCGAACCGCCATCGTGATACTCGCTGAAAACGGTGCGAGCCGGATCGTATGGGCGGCGCGCAAGCTCTTGCAGCGGAGTACCAGGCAGATGATCTGCCTTGAGCCCCGCCCATGTCAGCACTGTGGGCGCAACATCGGTCAGAGACACGGCAGTATGGCAAAGGGTTCCTTCGGCCCAATCGGGACCCGCAAGGATCATCGGTACGCGGGCCGAGGCTTCGTACATCACCTGCTTCGTCCAAAAACCATGGTCGCCCAACATCTCACCGTGGTCCGAGATGTAAAGGATAAGGGTGTCGCCTGCCTGGCCGGACGCATCAAGCGCCGCGAGGACGCGACCGACACAGGCATCAAGGTAGGACACAAGACCGAAATAGGCCGCGCGCGCAATGCGGGCCGAGTCTTCGTCGAAATGCCGGTCATAGTCCCAAAAGGCGTCGTAGCGCTGAAGTTCTGGGTGGGTCGGCTTTCGTCCGGTAGGCCCATCAAGCGTATCCGGATCGTAGAGGCGCATGTACTCTGGCGGCGCCATTAGTGGATAATGCGGACTGACTAGCGATACAAATGCAGCCCACGGTACAGCCGCGCGCTCGGGATCGTTCAGCCAATCGCAGGCGGCCTCCGTCACGCGCGCGTCGTACCGCGCGTAGTCGCTCCAACCTTCGCCGCTGTCGTGCGCAAGTTCGCGCGTGGCATCGAACTCGGGGGCGTTCTGGCGCAAAAGTCCTAAGGTCCAGCCGTCCCCCGCCACATGCATCGGCAAGACTTCGTCTGCAAATCCGTGATCCTGTCCAGCACGGTAGTGCAGCTTGCCGAACGAAACCACGTCTACTCCGGACGCCCGCAGCGCCTGCATCCAGCTTTCGGGCGCACCTGCATAGGGTGTGGCGCTGTCCCAATGGCCAGTCTGGTGAATCGGCAAACCGGTCGCCAGCGCAGCGCGTGCCGGCACACACATTGGCGACGGCGTATAGGCGTTTGAAAATCGGACACCTCGGCTGGCCAGCCGATCAAGAACCGGGCTTTTGACCGCCCGGTGACCGGCACATCCCAATGCATCCGCGCGATGTTCGTCCGAACAGAGGATCAGAAGATTACGTGCCATGTGCATACTGACACAAGAAACGGGTCGGCCACGCAAGTGCGCAATTCCTTGCCTGGCGTTTACACCTTTCGATGTAGGTCACGGTTTGGCCACGATGGCGTGTAAGGATCGCTTTCGAAAGGGACCGCATGCTCAATCCCGGCGATATTCTGTTTGTCGGTTGGGACGCCGACAATGAAGACATTGCATTCGTGACGACCGTCGATCTCCCGGCGGGCGAGGTGATTTACTTCACCGATGACGAGTGGGACGGAAGCACGTTCAACGGCTCGGAGCAATACATGGAATGGACCGTGCCCGTGGGCGGCGTTTCAGCCGGGACAGTTGTAACAATTGACATGGACAACGCCAACGACACGGCAACCATAGATGTAGGCGGTGGCTTCGACTACATGCGCGGCGGCGGCGCCCTTGCGCAAAACAACGAAATGTTCTGGGCGTTCCAGGGCACGCGAGTCGGTCAGTTTGCAACGCCGACGAACTTCATCTCGGTGATCGGCAACGAAGACAATGGCAACTTCAACCAATCGCCAGAGCTTTCGGGCACCGGACTGACGACGGACAATGGCGCCGTGATCATCGATGGGGACGAAGACTACATGGAATGGGTCGGCGATGCCGCGCTGTCCAATCCGGTGGAGCGGCAAGACCTGATCGCCTCGGTCCTTGACCTTGACAACTGGGTCACGGCGGATGGCGGCGGCAACAACAACCCCAACGGCACCGGTTTTGATCTATCGGTTCCACCGGTCGTGTGTTTTGTTGCCGGGGCGCACATCGATACCCCTGACGGACCTCGCCCGGTCGAACGTCTTGGCATAGGCGACCTTGTCAGCACCCGCGATCACGGCCCCCAGCGCATTCTTTGGGTCGGTGCGCGACGGGTGCGGGCCGTTGGCCGGTTCGCACCTGTCGAATTTGCAACCGGTGCAGTGGGCAACGACGCCCCGTTCCGCGTCTCGCCGCAACACAGAATGCTCGTGACCGGATGGCGGGCGCAGCTTCACTTTGGCGAAGACGAAGTGCTGGTGGCAGCAAAGGCGATGATCGACGAAGAACAAATCCGCCAGGTCAGCGGTGGCTGGGTGCACTACATCCACATTCTTCTTGCCCGACACGAGATTGTCGAGGTGGAAGGATGCCCCGCCGAAAGCCTGTTTCTGGGCGCGCAATCGCTTGCGGGTCTGTCGCAATCCGCGCGCAACGAAATTCGAACTCTATTTCCCCACGCCCCCCATGGTCAAACCCGCACGATGCGGCCCGTACGCCCAGTCATCCGAGGACCAGGCGCGGCTCTCGCACGACAATCGCGGACCCTCACTTCTCGGGAAGCGGGATAAACTCGTCGCGATCATTGGGCGGCAAGTCAAAGCGTCCGTGCCCCCAATCCTCTTTTCGCCACGCCTCTTTCGCCTCTTCGATGCGCTCTTTGGAAGACGCGACGAAATTCCACCAGATATACCGGGGACCTTCCAACGTCTCGCCGCCCAACAGCATAACGCGTGCGCCCTGTGACCCGGCCGTCATCGACACGCGATCGCTGGGCCGGAACACCATCATCCGCCCCGCCTCATATGTATCGCCGGAGACGTTCACTTCGCCTTCTACGACATAGGCTCCGCGGTCTTCGTGGTCTTCGGGGAGTGGCAGCTTCGCGCCGGGTGCAAGAACAGCGTCGGCATAAAACATCTCGGAGGCTACATTTACTGGCGCGGTCTTGCCGTAAGCGGACCCAAGGATCAGGCGCACCTCTTTGCCTTCGCCTTCCAGAAACGGAAGCGTGTCTTTCGGCGCGTGCTCAAACGCGGCCGGGCGATCTTCATGGTCCTTGGGCAGCGCGACCCAGGTTTGAATACCGAAGAACGGCATCGGATCTTTCTGGGTTTCGTCATCCGTTCGTTCGGAATGCGTGATGCCATGGCCCGCGACCATCCAGTTAACCGCACCCGGTTCAATCCAGCTGTCGGTTCCAAGCGAATCGCGGTGGTGCATTCGCCCGCGATAAAGATAGCTGATCGTCGCCAGCCCGATATGCGGGTGTGGGCGCACGTCCATCCCGCGCGAAGGCAGAAACTCTGCCGGGCCCATCTGATCGAAGAATATGAAGGGACCGACCATTTGGCGGCGTGGCGATGGCAAAGCGCGACGCACCTCAAACCCACCAAGGTCCCGGGCACGGGGGACGATCACCGTTTCAATTGAGTCGATTGCGTCCCCGGTGGGACAGTCGGGATCTAGGGCCGGGTTCCAGCTCATTTCAAAGGCTCCTGCGGCATTGCTTGGCAAGCACATAGTACGCAACCGCGCATCCGTCATCAGTCGATGGCGTGCATCAGTCCACAGCCCTTGACCATTCCTGCGCAACCGCAGAACAAGCACCCAAGTACGGTCTATATTGAGCGGAACATCCCCATGGCCCCAAAATTCGGAACATCGGGTCTGCGCGGGCTGGTTGATGAGTTAACCGACCCGCTATGCGCCGGATATGCGTATACCTTTCTGGATTCGGCAGACAACGATGGGACTGTCCTTATCGGACGGGATCTACGCGCATCCTCTCCCCGGATTGTGCGTGCCGTGGCGGCCGGGGCTGTGGCGGCGGGTCTGGAACCGCTCGATTGCGGTGTCGTTCCCACCCCTGCGCTGGCACTTGCAGCCAGTGCGCGCAGCACCGCCGCCGTGATGGTTACAGGCAGCCATATCCCGGACGACCGAAATGGGTTGAAGTTTTACCGGACGGACGGCGAAGTAGATAAGGCGGATGAGGATCGGATCGGGGCCGATTTTGAACCGCTCGACGCGGATCTACCAGACGCGGTTCCGACCCTTCCAGGTCTCGCAGACGCCTATGCGCAGCGCTACCTTGACTTCTTTAGACCGGACGCCCTTCAGGGCCTCAGGGTTGGCGTCTATGAACACAGTTCTGCCGCGCGGGATGTCATTGGACCGGTTCTAGAGGCACTTGGCGCCGAACCAATCGCACTTGGCAGATCGGACCGGTTTGTCCCGGTCGACACCGAAGCGCTTGATCCAGGTACGCGGGCCATGCTGTCAGGTTGGACAAGAAGGCACCGGCTGGACGCCGTCGTGTCGACCGATGGCGACGCGGATCGGCCGATGGTGGCCGACGCGTCTGGAACGGTGATTGCAGGTGACATTCTTGGCCCGCTCACGGCGGAGTGGATCCGAGCAGAAGCGCTGGTAACACCTGTGTCATCGAATACCTGCGTTGATATGATCGGGGCGTTCAACGTTTCGCGGACGCGCATTGGTTCGCCTTATGTCATTGCCGGCATGTTGGATGCCGGCGGTAAGGTCGCGGGATACGAAGCAAACGGCGGGTTTCTAACTGGGTTCACGGCAGAACGCTATGGTCGGCGCCTGCCCCCCCTGATGACACGAGATAGCCTTTTGCCGATCCTTGCGCCTCTGGCACTTGCGCGAACGAAGGGGTGCGACCTTGCCACGCTCGTCTCTTCGTTGCCGCCGCGGTTCACGGCTGCCGACAGGCTCGTCGGCATTTCGACAGAGCGTGCTGCGGCCCTTCTGATATCACTGCCAGGCGATCCTGGTCTGCAAAGCGACCTATTCGCAGACCTCGGCACACCTGCATCCGTGGACCTGACAGACGGCTTCCGTGCACATTTCGCAGGCACGGCAATCATCCATCTGCGCCCGTCCGGCAACGCACCGGAATTTCGTGTTTATACTGAGGCTGATACGCCAATACTTGCACAGTCTCTTCTGGACGAAACGCTGTCGCGCGTCAGCTCTCTTCTAAAGTAGGAACAATGTGATCCAGGATCGTTTCCGACTGGATTGGCGAAAGTATTTCACATATCCATGAAATATGGAATCAGAGAATCTTAACCGCCTTACACTTCTTGGTCATGCCGGGCGCATGTCCGTGTTCCGTTTGCTCATGCGGCGTTACCCGGATGCGCTCGCAGCTGGTGAAATCGCCGTCATTCTGGGCACCAAGCCGTCAACCTTGTCGGTCTACTTGTCCGCCCTGACACAAGGCGACCTGATCTCGCAAACCCGCGAGGGCACGTCGCTTCGCTATCGCATTCGGATGGAAACGGCTCGGGCTCTTGTGGACTTTCTTTTTCTCGATTGTTGCCGTGGGCGGCCGGACCTGTGCCCGCCTTCCCTTTCCCTTCCCTCTGACGGAGCCGTCCCTATGGACCACCGAAAGTTCAACGTTCTTTTCATCTGCTCGGGCAATTCCGCCCGGTCGATCTTTGCCGAGGCCATCCTTAGCGATGTGGCTGGCGACCGGTTCGATGCCTATTCCGCAGGCACGCGTCCGAACTCGGAATTGAACCCGTTTGCGGTCGAGATGCTGAAGGCAAAAGGGCATGACATCACGCAACTGCGGTCAAAGCACATCTCGGAGTTTCAGGACGACGCAGCACCGCGTCTCGACTTTGTGTTCACCGTTTGCGACCGATCCGCGAACGAGGAATGCCCGCCTTGGGCCGGACAGCCGATGACCGCCCATTGGGGGATGCCGGATCCCGTCAAGGCAGAAGGCACCGACGCACAAAAAAGGCTCGCCTTTCAGCAGGCTTACGGGATGATGCGCAATCGGATCATAGGCTTCTCTGCGCTGCCGATTGCCACGCTTGACCGCACGTCGCTTCAAGCCGCCATCGACACGATCGCGGACGCCGGCGCCGGTGCCGACGCATGACCACATACGCATTGAACGGCCTGGGACGCATCGGCAAACTGGCGCTGCGACCACTTCTTGAACGCGGCATCACGCCCCTTTGGCTGAACGACGCCGTGGGCGATCCCGCGATGCACGCCCATCTCTTGGAGTTCGACACCGTCCACGGGCGCTGGCCTGCAGCTTTCTCGCATGACGACAGCGCGATAACGATCGATGGCGCGCGGATGCCGGTAACCTCCGAGAAACGGATCGAGGATCTGGACCTGTCAGGGGTCGATGTGGTGATCGACTGCACCGGCGTCTTCAAGACCGAGGCGAAGCTCGCCCCCTACTTTGACGCTGGCGTAAAGAAGGTCGTCGTCAGCGCACCGGTCAAGGACGGCGGCGCCGTGAACCTCGTCTATGGCGTGAACGACGACATCTATCAGCCTGAAAACCATAAAGTTATCACAGCCGCAAGCTGCACCACGAACTGCCTCGCCCCGGTCGTGAAAGTGCTGCACGAGGCAATTGGCATCCGCCACGGGTCGATCACAACAATACACGACGTGACCAACACCCAGACGATCATAGACCGCCCCGCGAAAGACCTGCGCCGTGCCCGCTCGGCCCTGAACTCTATGATCCCAACGACCACCGGATCGGCCACGGCCATCACGCTGATCTACCCCGAACTGAAGGGCCGGCTGAACGGGCATGCTGTCCGGGTCCCGCTTCTGAACGCGTCGATCACCGATTGCGTGTTCGAACTTGATCGCGCAACCACCGTGGATGAGGTGAACGGCCTGTTCAAAGCCGCCGCAGTTGGGCCGCTCAGCGGCATATTGGGATACGAAGAACGTCCCCTGGTATCCGCCGACTACACCAACGATACGCGGTCTTCGATCATCGACGCGCCGTCGACGATGGTCGTCAACGGAACTCAGGTGAAGGTCTATGCCTGGTACGACAACGAAATGGGCTATGCGCACCGGCTGGTTGATGTGGCCCTGATGGTCGGCGAAAACCTATGACCCGAACGCCGCAAGACGGCCGCGCCGCCTACTTCGCCGTTACAGCGGCCTATTGGGCGTTCATGCTGACCGATGGCGCGCTTCGTATGTTGGTGCTTCTGCACTTCAACACGCTGGGGTTTTCGCCGATCCAGCTGGCTTACCTCTTCGTACTTTATGAGATTGCGGGCGTCATCACCAATCTGTCGGCAGGCTGGCTTGCGGCGCGCTTTGGCCTGACATCCACGCTATACGCGGGACTCACGCTTCAGGTGGTTGCCCTTTTTGCGCTGACTCTTCTTGATCCGGCGTGGACGATTGCCGCCTCGGTCGCATTTGTGATGTGCGTCCAGGGTGTGTCCGGGGTGGCCAAAGACCTCGCAAAGATGAGCTCAAAAAGCGCCGTGAAGCTACTGGCGCCGACTGGCGATGACGGCCTCTTTCGCTGGGTCGCGATCCTCACGGGGTCAAAGAACGCCGTGAAAGGTCTGGGCTTTCTTTTGGGCGCGGCATCGCTTGGTCTCTTTGGCTTCACAAACTCGGTCCTTGCCATGGCGGCGATCCTTGCGATCATTCTGGCCCTGGTCCTGCTGCGCATGCCGCCGGGGCTACCGGCGGGGCGCAAGGACGCCAAGTTTCGCGAGGTCTTCTCGAAACACCCGAACGTCAATTGGCTGTCGGCTGCCCGCGTATTCCTATTCGGTGCGCGCGACGTGTGGTTCGTCGTGGGCATTCCGATCTACTTCTACGCGGTTCTCTCGGACGGCACACCTGAGGGCAATCGCGCCGCCTTCTTCACGATCGGCACATTTATGGCCGTTTGGGTGATCCTCTATGGCGCCGTCCAAGCAATGGCACCCCGCATTCTGAAAAGCCGAACGCAGGACGGAACCCGCCTGATTGCAGCAGCCCGCGCTTGGATCTCTGCCCTGGCCGTCGTCCCGGCGCTTCTTGCCGCGCTCGTCTGGTGGGCCGGCGATCCTGCCCCGTTGCTGACCGCAACCGTTGTCTTAGGGCTTCTGGTCTTTGGGTTTCTCTTTGCGGTCAATTCGTCGCTGCATTCCTTTCTGATCCTCGCCTTCACCGACGAACGCCGGGTGACGATGGACGTGGGGTTCTATTACATGGCCAATGCCGCGGGCCGATTGATCGGCACGGTGTTGTCGGGCGCGAGCTACCAACTCGGCGGCCTGCCCCTTTGTCTTGCCACGGCAGCGGTCTTTGTCGTGGTCTCTCGACTGGCGGCAGGTGGCTTGCGCGCCCCGCGGACATCCGCAGCGCCGGCCTGATCCTTCATCCTGGCAAAAATACTCATGGGAGCAAACCGGGGCGCGTCGCCCCCGTTTGCCGACCAAAACCAGCGCGACGCCTAGTCAGCGTGGCACGCGGCCAGCCGCTCCACCGCCGCCTCGACTTCCGGGTCAGGCGGACAAGATGACCGTGTTTCAAGGCTCACATGCAGCAAAAACTGATCGCAGGTCGCAAGCACTGTCGCGTCAGACGCGCGCTTCATGGCATGGCCCAGCTTCAGCTTCTTGCCCTGCCCCACAAGAACACGGGTTTCGACGAAGATCGCTTCGCCCGCATGGGTTTCTTCCAGGTATCGAACCGACGTTTCCACGGTGAAGTAGCTTTTCCCAGTGGCGACATAATCCGCGTCCGCACCGACATGGACCATCACCGCGTCGGCAGCGTCCGAGAACACCTGACCGTAGCGGCTTTCGTTCATATGTCCGTTGTAGTCGGTCCAATCCGAAGGCACGACGCGCGACACGGTTACCATGGGCGGCCCATCCGCCAGGGGCCGCGACAACCGGGCGTCATGCGCCGCCATTACCCGGCCCGCCGCCGCACCTTCGGCCTTCAGCGCGCGCAGGATCGCGACAAGGTTGTTGTCGCGCAGACGTTCAAGATCGCGAAGCCCCAGCCCCGCCGCCTGCGTGTCCGATTGCGCAGCAATCTTGGCAACCAACGCTTCATCGAGTTCGGGGACATCCATAAGCTTCGTCCAGGGCCATTTCAGCGCCGGGCCGAACTGCGCGAGAAAGTGCGCCATCCCGGCCTCACCTCCGCCGATCCGGTAGGTTTCGAACAGTCCCATCTGTGCCCACCGCAAACCGAAACCCATGCGGATTGCCTCGTCGATTTCTTCGGTCGTGGCTATATCGTCTTTGACGAGCCACAGGGCCTCTCGCCAAACGGCCTCCAGAAGCCGGTCGGCGATATGGGCATCGATCTCGCCACGGACAGTCAGAGGGTACATCCCGATGCCATCCAGCACCGTGGCGGCCCGTACACAGGCCGGATCGTTCGGGCCGTCACCCACCAGCTCCACCAATGGCAGCAGATAGACTGGCTGGAACGGATGCGCGACGAGGATGCGGTCTGGCCGCGCCGCACCCTGTCGCAGTTCAGATGGCTTAAAACCCGATGTGGACGACGCAATCAGCGCATCCGGGCTTGCCGCCGCCTCGATCCGGTCGCGCACCGCGTGCTTGATCTCCAATCGCTCGGGCACACTTTCCTGGATCCAATCCGCATCCCGAACCGCAGCTTCAAGATCGTCGCTGACCGTCAGGTTTCCTTCACCCGGTAACGAACGGTCATAAAGCATCGGCAGGGCCCGCCGCGCCCCGTCCAGCACCTCGCCGATCTTGCGCGGGGCTTCGGGATCGGGATCGGCGACCGCGACATCCCAGCCGTTCAACAGAAACCGGGCCGCCCATCCGGCGCCGATGACACCGCCGCCTACGATAGCCGCCTTCCCGGTCATGGCGCCAACGTCTCGGTATGGCCGTCAACGGGAAGTGCCAGGCCAGAAACCTTCGCTGCGTGGTCAGAGGCGAGAAAAAGTGCAGCCTCCGCCACCTCATCCGCTGTTACCCATGTCTTCATGGAAACCCCTTTCACGTAGCTCTCCCTAATCTGGCCCACGCTCTGTCCGCGTGCGCGTGCCTCGTTCGCAAGGACCCGGTCCATGCGCACGCCTTCGACCGATCCCGGGCAAAGCGCGTTCACGCGGACGCCATTTGGTCCAAGCTCCATCGCAAGCGTCTTCATCAACCCCACGATGCCCCATTTTGCAGCGGCGTAAGGGCTGCGCAAAGGATAGCCGAAAAGCCCCGCCGTCGAAGAGGTCAGAAGGATGACCCCGGACGCTTGGCGCGCCATATGCCCCGCAGCCCAGCGACATGTCAGAAACGCGCCGTCGAGGTTGGCCGACACGCAAGACCGCCATTCCCCGAAGTCCAGCGCCTCGATCCCGCCCGCGGGGCCACCCGTGCCCGCATTGGCGCAGACTATGTCGACACCGCCCCATCGGGCATCGAGTGCTCCAAAAACGGCAGCCATCTCTGCTTCAGAGGTGACGTCAGCCACGTGACCGATGATGCCGTCTGGCAAGGCCGCTATGGCACTGGCATCGAGATCGGACACAGCAACCTCTGCCCCTTCGGCTCTGAAAGCCTTGGCCATCGCCAAACCAATCCCGGCGGCGCCCGCCGTCACAAAAACACGCTTTCCTGCGAAACGGCCCATCAGCGCAGAGCAGACGTTTCGAGAGGTTTTTGCATCCGCCCGTACAAGCGCTTCGGTGTCCTCATACCGGGGCCCTCTTGGTCAATTTTAGCTTCTGTCGCACTGCATCTGGGCCCACAACTGTCGCCCCAAGACTTTCGATAATCCCGCGTGCGCGCGCCACAAGTTCCTCATTCGTGGCAAGCCGGCCCTTGCCAAGCCAAAGGTTGTCCTCAAGCCCGACCCGCACGTTACCGCCAGCCAACACGGCGGCTGCAACATAGGGCATCTGATGGCGGCCAAGCGAGAAAGCCGACCACGTCCACTCGGGCGGCACCGCGTTCACCATCGCGAGAAAGGTGTTAAGGTCGTCCGGTGCACCCCACGGCACACCCATGCACAGCTGAACAAGCGCGGGCGATGACAAGATGCCTTCGTCCACCAGCGCCTTGGCCAGCCACAGATGTCCGGTGTCAAAGGCCTCGATCTCGGGCGTCACACCGATCTCGGTCATCATGCGTCCCATGGCACGCAGCATGCCGGGCGTGTTGGTCATCACGTAGTCGGCCTCGGCGAAATTCATCGTTCCGCAGTCGAGCGTGCAAATCTCAGGCCGACACTCTGCCACGTGGGCCACGCGTTCCTCGGCGCCGATCATATCGGTGCCTTTTCCCAGTGGCAGTGGCGCGTCCGGAGGCCCGAACACCATGTCGCCTCCCATTCCAGAGGTCAGATTCAAAACCAAATCTGTATTGGCATCGCGAATCCGTTCCGTCACCTCTCGGTAGAGCTTCGGATCACGTGCAGGCGCACCGGTTTCAGGGTCGCGTACGTGGCAATGGACAATCGCCGCGCCAGCCTTTGCAGCTGCAATTGCGCTTTCGGCAATCGCCTTTGGGGACCGTGGTACATGAGGGCTTCGGTCCTGCGTCGCACCCGAACCTGTGACGGCACAGGTGATGAAGACCTCGGTATTGTGTTGCAGCGGCATGGGCCTCTCCAGATCTGGTTTCTGAACGCATCGCGCGCTGACCCCGCGCTGGTCTTGTCTGAAACGGTCGGCTTCGGGCTGTTTGCGACACGATCCCGCTGGGTTGCAGGACGCGCTGCGCGCGCTATGGTCGCGGCGTTCAGTGCGAAAGGTTTGGCATGGAAGTGGTTATGCTGGTCGTCCAGGCCGTAGCCTTGGCTTGCGTGGCGGTTTGGATGACTGTGGCGGTTCGCGACAATTGGCAGCACCCGGACCTTAATTTGGATGCGATCGCGATGGTCATGCGCCTAGACCTTATGGAACGCGACTGGCCCGAAGACTACGTGCAAGTGGCCCACCGCCGGGTCACCGAACCGCGGATCCACAAACTGGCATTCCGGGCGGTTGTCACCGCGGAAACGCTTGCGGCGGCTGCGCTTTGGATTTCAGCTCTGCTGCTTTTGCTTTCGGCAGGAGGTGCGGTCGCAGCCGAGATTGCCAAGGCCGCCGCCGCCCTGTCGCTCGTTTGGTTTGTCGCGATCTGGGCAGGGTTCATCGCGGGCGGGAACTATTTCTGCTACTGGTATTGCCATCATTCTTCGCAGACGACCCACTACTTTCTTCTTCTTTGGGGCCTGCTGACACTGATCCTGGTGGCCGTCGCCTGAGATGGCGCAACACGTCCGATCCATCGGCGGCGCCGCGATTTCGACCGATCTAAAGGACCACCTGAAACGTATCACGCGGGACGGGCGGTATCTTGCCGCTGGCGCCGCGTGCAAATGCCGTGACGGATCCAAGGACGCAATACTGACTGGCGCCATGCGCCCTGGGGATGTGCCAGGCGATCTATCGCCGGCTCTCGGCGCGCGCCTGCGCGTCGCGTCAATCTCAAAGGCCGCAACAGCGCGGGCCTTGGCAGCCCTCGTCACAACCGGACAGGCATCGCTTGACGACAGGGTGCATGAGATCCTTGGACCCGTCGGTTATCCCAAGTGGCTTGGCACGCCCCCGATCAGCCTTATCGCGCTTCTGAGCCATACCTCTGGATTGCGTGATCATCTGGGGTACTTTACCGATCCTCCCGAAACGTTACCGGGTTTTTTGTCCCGCGCGGGCGCAGCGATGCGGCCGGGACCTGTCGGGGACTTCTTTTACGCCAACCTCAATTACGTCCTTGCCGGTGCCGTGATCGAAGCGATCAGCGGGGACAGGTTTGACACCGTGATCCAGGCTTCCGTTCTGGGCCCGCTTGGGCTTGGCGGCGGTTTCAACTGGGCCGGCGTTGACGATCGGCAAAGGCTGCCGATGTACCAGCGGCACGGCGACACCTACACGCTCGAGGCCGATGGACCGGACGGTGATTGGACCGCCAATCTGATGTGGCGCGGAGATCGCGGTCTTGGCCTTGGAACCTACAGGCTGGGTCGCGATACGCATTTGTTTTCGCCCCATGCCGGATTGCGGCTGACACTGCCGGAAATGGCGCGCTTTGCTGCCGCCATCGGTGACGACAGCCCAGAATCCCAGCTCTGCCGAACGGCGGTGTGGACCTACGATGGTACGAACGGCGCCTGGTCGGACGGGCTTTTTCCGAACATGGGGCTTAGCCTTACGACCTACCAAAGCCACGACCGTATCCCCGGGTACCTGACGGGACATGCCGGGCATGCATTGGGGTTCACTGGCGGTGTCTGGTGCGACCGCGACACCGGAACAGGCTGGGCCTATGCGTTGACCGGATCAGCGGATGCGACCGAAGGTCAGGACGAAGAGACGTTTTTTGGTTCGGCCGAACTGACGATTTTTGAGGCGTTCTGACAAACTGACGCACCGCAATAAGCTTCCGTGGCGTCAGTTTACCCGGAAAGACCCTTGCAAGAATTCTGTCATCGCGGACAATGACCCCACACGGCGACACGCATTTGCTGTCGCACGCCGTTGCGGCATTCGCACTGCGCCGCACGACGCCACCAGAACAAAACAGGGAGCCTTTTCATGACCATACGACACCTATTTCTTGGCACAGCCACGGCCGCGCTTTTTGCCGGCGGTGCGCTGGCGATGGACGTTCACCCTGAAACCGGCGAGAAACTTGCCGAAACTCAGGAGCTGACCTATCGCCTGCTCGACCAGTTCCCGACGCTTGATCCGCAACTGAATGAAGAAACCGCCGGGTTTCATGTGATCCGCGACATATTCGAAGGCCTGACGGCCCAGGATGAAAACGGCGATCTGATCCCTGCGGTCGCCACTGACTGGTCCTCGCCCGATGGCAACCAGACCTGGGTGTTTAACCTCAGAACGGATGCGAAGTGGTCAAATGGCGATCCTGTCACAGCCCATGATTTTGTGTATGGCTGGCGCCGCGCAGCAGACCCCGCGACCGGTTCGCCATATGCCTGGTATGTTGAGCTGACTCAGATCGCAAACGCCGCCGAGATCATCGCGGGCGACGCGGCCCCCGATACGCTGGGTGTAACCGCTTTGGACGATCACACGCTTGAAGTGAAGCTGACGACGCCGCTTCCCTACTTTCCGAAGATGACGACGTACGCAACGCTGTTCCCTGCTCCGCAATCGACAATCGAAGAACACGGTGCCGAATGGACGCAGCCCGGCAACATCGTCTCGAACGGGGCCTTTGTCTTGGACGAGCTGGTGCTGAACGAGTACCACACGCGGGTAAAGAACCCAAACTACTGGGACGCCGACAGCGTTATTCTTGAAAAGGTCACGGGCGTCATCATCAACGACGCCAACAACGCTCTGACCCGCTACTTTGCGGGCGAAATCGATTATATGGACGATTTGCCCCCGGGCCAGTTCCCGAACCTTCAGGCCGAGTATCCCGACGAGGCGTTTTCGGTTCCACGGCTTTGTTCTTACTACTATGCGTTGAACCACACCGACAGCGGCAATCCCGCACTCAACGACGAACGCGTGCGCGAGGCATTGTCATACGCAATCGACCGCGATGTCATCGTGGACAAGGTTCTGAAGGGCGGTCAATGGCCTGCGTATAATTTCGCGCACCGGGCAACGGCTGGGTTCGAGATGCCGACGATCGACTATGCGGGCTGGTCCCAGGCCGACCGGGACGCTAAAGCCAAGGAGCTGATGGCCGAAGCGGGCTTTGGGACGGGCGGCGAGCCGCTGGAACTTAAGCTGATCTACAACACGTCTGAAAGCCACAAGGCCATTGCGACCGTCGTGTCCCAGATGTGGAAACAGAAGCTAGGTGTATCGACGACGATGGAGAATTTCGAGTGGAAGACCTACCTCGAAATTCGCGGCAATCAGGAATTCGATATCGGTCGGTCAGCCTGGTGCGGCGACTACAATGAAGCGTCGACGTTCCTTGATCTTGTGACGACCACCCATGGTGCCAATGACGGCAAGTACTCGAACGACCGTGTCGACGAGCTCATGGCAAAGTCTAAGACGTCAGAGATCGATCCGCAGGCCGCCTATACAGAGGTCGAACAGATCCTCGCCGACGAAATGGGCCTGATCCCGATCTATCACTACACGCAGGCCTTCATGAAGAAAACCGACGTGAAGGGCTGGCCGCTGAACAACGTGGAAAACAACTGGTACTCGAAGAACCACTACATCGTGGCCGAGTAGCGGGCATTCGCGGGGCGGCGGTTGCCGCCCCGCGCATATCCTGAATGCTGAATTTCACCCTCCGCCGCCTGTTCGTTGCGATCCCGACGCTTCTGATCCTGATCGTCGCGACATTTCTGTTGATGTATTCGGCCCCTGGCGGGCCGTTCACGTCAGAGCGCCCCTTGCCGCCCGAGGTTATGGCGAACATCGAGGCGAAGTACGGGCTCGACCAGCCGCTTTACGTGCAAATCTGGCGGTATCTTGTTGGCGTAGTTACACAATTCGACTTTGGACCATCGTATATCTATAAGGACCAGGACGTAAACGCAATCATTGCCCAGGGCTTTCCCGTCACGTTGACCTATGGGTTCTGGTCGTTCGTCGTGGCTGTTTCCGTCGGGGTCTCGCTGGGTATACTGGCCGCTATCCGGCAAAACACATGGCTTGACTACCTTGCTGTCGGCATCTCGATCGGTGCCCAGGTCCTCCCGAACTTCGTGATGGCACCGATCCTGGTTCTGATTTTTACGCTCTGGCTTGGATGGCTGCCGGGTGGTGGATGGCAGGGCGGGCAGATTGAATACGTGATCATGCCGGTGATCGCGCTTTCAACGAGCTTCATGGCCTCTATCGCGCGGATTACCCGGTCCTCGATGCTTGAAGTTCTGCGATCGAATTTCATCCGCACGGCGCGCGCCAAAGGGCTGCCAGCGCGCCAGGTTATATGGCGGCATGCAATGAAGCCCACGATGCTGCCGGTCATCAGCTATCTCGGCCCCGCCTTCGTCGGCATGATCACGGGATCGGTCGTGATCGATTTCTACTTCGGCACAGGCGGGATCGGACAGTTCTTTGCGAATTCGGCCCTGAACCGCGACTATGGCGTGATGATGGGTGTGACCATTCTGACCGGCGCATTGACCATACTTTTCAATATGGTCGTGGACATTCTTTATGCGTGGATTGATCCACGTATCAGGTATTGATCCCATGCGTTCGCCCACCCTTGCACCCGCCGGGACAACCCAGGCTTTGATGACAGCGGATCCTGTCGCGGGCCGCTCCTTATGGCAGGACGCGCGCTCACGGTTTCTTCGCAACAAGGCCGCCGTCACGGGCCTGATCATCCTGATATTGGTCGGTCTGTTCGCGCTTTTTGGACAGAGCTTTGCGGCTTGGAACAACGAAGACATCGATTGGGAGATGCTGGGCAGCATCGCCGAACTGGGCGGACCCAGCTGGGAGAACGGCCATTACTTTGGCGTGGACGAGCTTGGCCGCGATCTATTTGCGCGCACCGTCCAAGGCACGCAGGTGTCCCTGATGGTCGGACTGATCGGCGCCTTCATCGCCGTCGTTGTCGGAACACTTTACGGCGCGACCGCGGGATTTGTGGGTGGACGCGTGGATAGCCTGATGATGCGGCTTGTCGATATCCTAATGTCGATCCCTTACATGTTTGTTCTGATCCTCCTCCTTGTGGTCTTCGGCCGATCGATGCTGATGCTGTTCATCGGTATTGGCCTGATCTCATGGCTCGACATGGCGCGGATCGCGCGGGGGCAGACGCTGTCGATCAAGAATAAGGAATTCGTGGAAGCGGCCATCGCGACCGGCGTTCGCCCCGGCACGATCATCCTTCGCCATATTGTGCCGAACCTCATGGGTGTTGTCATCGTTTACGCCACCCTTCTGGTGCCTTCGATGATCATCTACGAATCCTTCATTTCCTTCCTTGGCCTCGGCGTTCAGGAACCCAACACCTCCTGGGGGGCGCTGATCAATGACGGGGCAAGCCAGATGCAATATGGCACGCTTTGGCAGCTTTTGTGTCCTCTCTTCTTCTTTGTAGTGACCATCTTTGCATTCTTCTTCGTGGGGGACGGCCTGCGAGATGCGCTGGACCCGAAGGATCGCTGATGATGTATTTCGCAACACCCATCGGCGCACACAAAGGGCTAAGTCGAGCCGATGCTGTCCGTCGGTGCGCGCCACGTGGACCTTTGTTTACACAGTCTGCGCCATCTTTCAGGCCGGAGGCCGTGCTGTGCTTCTGAACATCAAAGACCTCTCGGTCGCATTCCAGACCAATGACGGCGAAGTCAACGCGGTCAACGGAGTCAGTCTTAGCGTAAGCGATGGCGACGCGCTGGCCATCGTCGGAGAAAGCGGGTCCGGCAAATCGCAGACAGCCTTTGCGATCATGGGACTTCTGGCGCAGAACGGGACCGCGACCGGGTCTGTCAGCTTCGATGGGACAGAGATTCTGAATGCCTCCGACGCCGCGTTGAACCGCATCCGTGCCGAACACGTCGCAATGATCTTTCAAGACCCGATGACGTCCTTGAACCCCTATCTGCGCGTGTCCGATCAGATGGCAGAGGTGCTGCAGCTTCACAAGGGCATGTCACGCCGCGACGCCTACGCCGAATCCGTTCGCATGCTTGACGCGGTCAAAATTCCTGATGCCAAGAACCGACTAGACAATTTCCCGCACGAATTTTCTGGCGGAATGCGGCAACGGATCATGATTGCGATGTCGCTTCTTTGCCGACCGCGCCTCTTGATCGCCGACGAGCCAACGACCGCTTTGGACGTCACGGTGCAGAACCAGATCATGGCGCTTTTGGAGGAGGTCCGCGCCGAGTTTGGCACAGCCATCATTCTTATCACCCACGACCTTGGCATCGTGGCTGGGTTTTGCGACCGGACAATCGTGATGTACGGTGGCCGCATTATGGAAACCGGGCCGACGGCCGCACTCTTCGACACGCCCGCCCACCCATATACACGAGGGCTGTTGTCCGCGATCCCGCGGCTTGACGCCGATCACAAAGTGCTTCCGACGATCGAAGGTGAACCGCCCAATATGACCGGCCTTCCCCCGGGATGTCCCTTCCATCCACGGTGCAACCGGGCGATAGACGCCTGTACCGAGACGATGCCAGCCTTGGCAAACGCGGGCAAGCGCCGGCGGGCCTGTCACGCGCCGTTGGTCGGTGAGGTCGCGTGATGCCGTTTTTGGAAGCCAAGGGGCTTGAGGTCACATTTCCTGTCCGTGGTCGCAACGACTGGCCGTGGACCCGTGCAAAACAGCTTCGTGCCGTGGCGGGCGTGGATCTGACTCTCGAAGACGGCCAGACCTTGGGGATCGTCGGCGAAAGCGGTTCGGGAAAATCGACCCTCGCGCGCGCCATTATCGGAACTGTTCCGGCCACTGCGGGCGAGGTCTTGTGGCAAGGAACGAACCTTCTTGATCTGCCTCCCGAAGAGCGCCGCACCTTTTCACGCGACGTGCAGATGGTGTTTCAGGACCCGCTTGCCGCGCTTAACCCGCGCATGACCGTGGGCGAGATCATTGCCGAACCTTTGCGCACGCACTTCCCAAAAACGACCAGGGCAGAAACCCGCGAAAAGGTTCAGGATCTGATGGCACGCGTTGGGCTCCTACCCAACCAGATCAACCGCTACCCGCACGAATTTTCGGGCGGTCAGTGCCAACGCATCGGCATCGCTCGGGCGCTGATCCTGAAGCCCCGGCTTCTCATATGCGACGAACCGGTGTCAGCGCTCGACGTCAGCGTGCAAGCCCAAGTCATCAATCTGCTGAAAGAGATCCAGTACGAATTCGGCCTGTCAATCATCTTCATCGCCCACGACCTAAGCGTTGTGCGGCATGTTTCAGACAGGATCGCCGTGATGTATCTGGGCCGCATCGTTGAAGAGGGCCCGGGTAAGGCGTTGATAGGTACTCCATGGCACCCATACACTCAGGCATTGATCGCCTCGGTTCCGGTGCCGGATCCCGCGCGCGAGCGCGGCCGCATGCGTTCGGCCCTGACCGGCGAGCTGCCTTCCCCGATTTCTCCGCCGTCGGGCTGCGTGTTCCGCACCCGTTGTCCGGTCGTTCGCCCGTCCTGCTCTGAGATCGAACCTGACCGGCGGCACGCCGCGGACCGAACCGTCGCCTGCCCATTCGCGCCGGAAGAAATCGCGGATTTCGCTATCGCGGCCGCGCGTTGAACGTGAACAGCGTTTGTCCATCAATCGCGTAGTCATCGATCAGATCGCGCGCCGTTTGAGAGGTTAGCCAGTCTTCCAACAGCAATGCCTGTTCGCCCTTCACATGCGCGTGCTTTCCAGTGTCTATTGGCAGATAAGCATACTGGTTAAACAAGACAGGATCGCCTTCGAACACCACGGCAAGGCCAGCTTTGTTCGCAAAATTGAGCCAAGTGGCTCGGTCGGTCAGGATGTAGGCCTGAAGACCTGCAGCCGTGTTCAGCGCAGCGCCCATCCCTGCCCCGACCTCCTTGTACCACGCACCCTCTGGCGCGATGCCCGCAGCGTCCCAAAGCCCGAGTTCCATCTGGTGCGTACCAGAGGCATCCCCACGGCTCACAAAGTCCGCCGCCGCGTGCGAAATTGCCTGAAGTGCAGCTGCCGCCGTGGCGGTTTCGTGGACACCTGCCGGGTCTGCTTCCGGACCAACGATGACGAAATCGTTGTACATGATCTCGCGGCGGTATGGGGCATTGCCGGACGCCACGAACTCCTCTTCAGCGGCGCGGGCATGGACCAAGACAGCGTCGACATCACCGGCTGCCCCAAGTCTAAGCGCCTGCCCGGTTCCAACGATCAGAAGTTGAACCTCGATCCCCGTATCCGCTTCGATTTGCGGCAACAGCACCTCTGCCAGGCCCGAGTTGGCAAACGACGTGGTGACTGCCATACGCAGCGTCTCTGCCATCGCGGGAAGCGAGAAGAATCCCGCGATCAGGGCGGCAAGCAGGCGGATCATGTCAAAAGCTCTCCTTTCAAATGCGCAGTCGCCTCGGGCGACGCCCCGCCTGCGAAAAACTCTGCAGCGGGCATCGCGTCCAGAATTTTGCCCTTGTTTAAGAATACAACGTCGTCGGCGAGCCTCCGTGCCTCGCCGATGTCATGGGTGGACATCACAATCCGGGTGCCTGAATCGCGCGCGGCCCGGAGGATGTCTTCGATTGCCTTCGTGGATGCCCCATCGAGATTGGCGCAGGGTTCATCAAGAAAAAGCACTTCGGGCGATCGGATCAAGGCACGCGCAAGTGCCATCTTCTGTTTTTCACCCCCCGAAAGAACCTCGGCTGGTCGGTCAAGCGCTCCCTCTAGACCGACACGCGCCGCCGCCGCCGTCGCCTGGACGCGCGCCTCGCGGCGCGCCACCCCATCCAGCCGCAACGGGTAGGCAATGCAATCGACAATCGACCGGCGCATCAGGATCGGCGTTTGAAACACAAAGGCTTGAGCCCGGCGTGCGACATCCCAGCCAGGCTTCCACGTCAGTGTCCCGCGACTGACGCGTTCAAGCCCATGGAGCACCCGAAGAAATGACGTCTTGCCAGCGCCGTTTGGCCCCATCAGGACCGTGATCCCCCGGCCATCCAGCGTCCAATCGATCGGCCCAAGGATCGTGTGACCCTGGCGGCGAAGTTCGACACCTTCAAGCGTGGCAGGCAGGCAAGCGATCACCATCGGCTGCCCCTTTCGGTCCGTCCCAGGGCGTGAAGCGCAAGGTTCACGACGACAGATAATGCGATCAGAATAAAGCCCAGGGCCAGGGCGCGTCCGAAATCGCCCTTCCCGGTTTCAAGCGTAATCGCGGTGGTAAGAACCCGGGTCGCGTGGTCGATATTGCCGCCCACGATCATGATTGCGCCCACTTCGCCGATGGCGCGCCCGAACCCCGCCAGCGATGCCGTCAGAAGTGTGCGGCGGCCATCCCAAAGAAGCGTCCCAATCCGCTGCCGTCGCGTGGCATGCAGGGAAATCATCAAATCGTGGTAGTCGGCCCAAAGTTCTTTAACGGCCTGGTGAGCAATCGACGCAACGATGGGAGTGACGATAATGACCTGCGCGATGATCATGGCCGTCGGTGTGAACAGAAGCCCGAACACGCCGAACGGGCCGGATCGCGACAACAGCACATAGACGAAAAGGCCCACGACGACCGGCGGCAGCCCCATCAGGGCGTTCAGAACCGCAATCACTGTCCGTCGAGCCCGAAAACGGTTGACGGCCAACCACGCCCCAAGCGGCAAACCAATGGCTGATGCAATCGCAGTGGCTGTCAGAGTGACGTAAAGCGACCGTGCGGTGATCTCGATCAGATACGGATCGAACGTTACAATCAGAACCGCAGCGGTCCAAATGCCTTCCAGTATGTCGTTCAAGGCGGCCTCAGGCAGGCTCGGTCGAGGCCGCGTCGGCCCAGGAAAGAACGGCCTCAAGCCGCGGCTCAATCGGCTCGGCCAGATCCTCGGCAAACGCATGGAACGCTGGAAAATGTGCAGGGCCGACCGCCGTCAGAACCGGCACACCTTGCGCAAGCGCGCGCCCGATAAACGGCCGAAACCCGCGCCCGTCGATCTCGGTCTTGCCGAACTTGTTGACGATTGCCAGGCGGACCCGGGTCGGCGCAGAAAGCGTCGTCTCGGCCAATCCAGCTGCGTGCTCCAAGCCTTCGGGGTCCAGCCGACAGCCCCGCGACAATGGACCCAGATCTTGACTGATCCGGACAACGTCATGACTTGCCAGAAGGTGCAGATCCATGTGGCATTTTCCGTTTCGTGCGCCGTCGGGATTGAACTGCACCGCACCGGCCAAGGGCCAGCCCCGGGCCCGAAGCGCCAGGGCCACCTCCGCCAAAAGCATGTCGGCTGCACCCACCCCGTCGACCGTCACATATCCCAGCATTCTGGTGCCGCGCTCCTCGTTGTGCGTTCCGAACCCTACCCGGGCGGTCGGACGCGCGAAAGGTCAGTCAAGCCGCACAGAGGGCGCACTTTGACGGTCCGCAGAGGAAAATCCACCGAACCGGTCCAAACCTTGGTCGGCTGCGACCGCGATGACAATGATGGCCGCAAAGGCCGCGAACATGGCGTTCATGGTACTACTCCCAATGCAGTTTCTCGTTTCAGGAAGTCGATCAAGTCGGCCCGATCGCTGGCAGCAGAAATGCGCTGCATCGGCATCTTTGTGCCTGGAATGTAGTGATCGGGTCCCACATCGAACAACGCATCAATTGTCGCTTCCGTCCAGACCAGATCCAGCGCCCGGATCGCGTCGGAATACGGATATCCCGTCACCGCGCCCGCCTTGCGACCGAAGAGCCCCGCAAGGGGCGGCCCTGCGCGGCGTGCGCCGTCCACCCCGAGCGTATGACAGATCGAACACTTTCGCAGGAATTGGCGTTCCCCGTTTGCCACGTCCTCGGGCGGTGTATGAAAGTCGCGTTGTAGCGTCGCCATGCGCGGGGCGTTCTCCAGCGCGTCGAGCGGCCAAAGGAACGCCTCGTCTGCGATACCGCCGGCGATCACCGCCGTTCCTGCGGCCGTGAATGCCAGCGCCCAAACCGGCCCGTGGCGCGCCGCGCGAAAGTCGCGCAGGATGCGCCATTCTGGGGTTTCGACCACCATGATGTACCCTTCGCCGTCACCGACCGCCAATCGTGTGCCATCGGGGCTTTGGGCCATCGACAAAATCGGGCGGCGCCCGGCGGTCAGATCGGACAATTGCCTGCCTGTCACCAGGTCTACCGCGCGCGTCCCGCCATCCAGCGCGCCGTAGGCCAACCATCCCGCCGTCTCGTTCAGCGCCATTACGTTGATGCCAAACCCATGTGTGGCAAGCCGTCGTGAGACCGCCCAATCGTCTGTCGCCCATTCCAGAACCGTTCCATCGTAGCCAGCCGAGTACAATCGGGCGCCGTCGGCCGCCCAGATCACCGCATTGACAGGACCCTCATGATCGTTGAGCACGGCAAGTTCGGTTCCGGTCGCCGTGTCCCAGATGCGCACGGTGCCGTCCCAGCTCGCTGACGCAAGCTGCGTACCGTCAGCGGTCGCCGAAAGGCCCATGACCTTGCCCGTGTGGCCCATAAGATGCCGCAGGGGTACTCCGTTCTCGACATCCCATAGGACCACATTGAAATCGTCGCCGCCCGATGCGGCCCGCCCGCCAGACAACGGGATGACGGCGTTGACCGCGGCGTCGTGGGCTTCAAGCCATCTGGCTGGACCGTCCTCTTCCATGGGCCAGACACCGACCGAATTGTCGAAGCTGGCGGTCAGGATCGCGCCCCCATTGGAGAGCAGCGCAATGGCCTTGACCGGCCCGCCATGCCCGTTGAACGTCCGGATATCCTCGGCCTCGGCCGATGCGGCGACCCAGCACATTGCGGCAAGACCCAAAGCGGCAAGGCGCGCGATCATTCCGCCGGCGTCGCGCCCGAGGACGAAGGGGGCACCGGTTCGATGCCTTTCAGAACCGATTTGGCTTCGACCTCTTCGACCCAAAGCGAGTGATGCTCTTTCGCCCAGTTCAGATCGACGTCCCCAGACCCCATAGCGGCATAGGCGCCCTCCATGCCGACCGATCCAATATAGATATGCGCCAAAATGATCGCCATCAGGACAAAGCTGACAATCGCGTGCCAGAGCTGGGCGAATTGCATCTCTTCGTGCGGGGCCAATTGCACTGGAAAGGCCTCCATCCCAAGCAGATCAGGCACGCCGAACGAGTTCAAAGCGGCAAAGGTTTTCGCAAACATCGGAAGCTCGAACGGGACCAGGAGCGACAGGCCCGACGCCGAGATAGAGGCACCCAGGAGGATCACCGACCAAAAGATCAGTTTCTGGCCTGCGTTGAACTTCTTGGCGGGCGGATGGCCTTTTCCAATGATGCCCCCACCCTTTGCCATCCAAACCAGATCCATCCGACTTGGCAGGTTGTGGGCAACCCAGAAAGCAAAGATCAAAACGAGGGCGAGCATGAAGGCCCAGGACACGTTGTTGTGGACCCATTTCGAGTAAAGCAGGAGCGTTTCCACAAGTGCGCCGTCTTGGCGGGCCATGATCTCATCGGCCGAATTCAACCCCGCCTCGGGCTTTGGCAAAAGAAAAACCCTTGCGTAGAGCGAAAAAAGGCCGGTGATCCCCAGCAGGATAAAAGACCCCGCCAACAGCCAGTGGCCAAACCGTTCAATCCCTGAGAACCGGCGGATCGTCGTCCCGGCCCTGCCGTGTTCGATCCGGATGCGGCCCCGAAGAAGGTAAAAGACGGCAAGAAGCCCGAGCGTCCCTAAAAGAAGGTAGCCGCCATAAGGTTTGATCACATTGGTGCGGTATTCGTGCCACCACATACCGCGATCCTGCATCAGTACACGCGCCGGTGCCCCACCCGCCGATACGGTGACATCTGCCGTACCAAATCGCAAAGCTTCCCAGACTTCAGCATCGGATGGTCCGCCCAACGCACCAAGCTGGCCCGTGATATCTGCCGCATTGCCCCGCGCCGTGCTGAAATCGCGAGGCACACGCGCATCGCCCTCGCCCCGTTGGCGGGCGAGAATATCATCAAGCGCAGAGTTTGCGTCCTCAACTGTGACAACGCCTGGCTCTGGTGAAGAGGCCTCGGTCACGGCATCTGGTGCAGCCTGCTCTTGCGCCCACGCAAAACCACTCGAAAACAGCGCAAAAACAATGAAATACCCGCATCCGCGCCCAACCCATGCCATAGCTACCTCCCAGGTTTGCCGGCCAAGTCGACTGCGGCCCGCTGTTTTGGCTTTGGCTTTGTTGTCAGGGTCTCGTTTGAGGCGCACGAAGTCAAGTCGCGTCGCGGGACTGTCGCGTGGCCGCCCGATGCCACAATCACCCGCGGGTCTCCCATCCCGGCGTCTCTCACAGGCCGCTTGGTTTCAGGACGCCACGATTAAGGCAGGGCCGCGCATCTCCGGCAAGCGGAACTGCCCTGTCAATTCTAACAGATCCCGCGCACTGGCGTTCAGTTCCGTCGCCGCGGCACTTGTTTCCTCGAACATTCCGGCATTCTGCTGGGTCACGCTGTCAAGCTCGTTGACCGCACGGTTGATCTCATCCAGTCCCATCGCCTGTTCGCTCGCCGAGGTCGAAATCTCGCGGATCTGTCCCGATATCCCAGTAACCTCGTCGATAACCGTTCGAAGCGCGTCAACGGTGCGACCAACGTTCAGCACTCCTTCGCGCACCTGATCCTGGCTCCGGTCGATCAATTGGTTGATCTCGGCGGCGGCATCCGACGATCGCTGGGCCAGCGCGCGAACCTCGGACGCGACAACCGCGAAGCCGCGCCCCGCGTCGCCCGCGCGCGCCGCTTCCACGCCGGCGTTCAACGCAAGCAAATTGGTCTGGAACGCGATTTGATCAATTACGTCGATTATCTTGTTGATTTCATTTGCCGAGCCGTCAATCGACGCCATCGCATCCGAGGCTTTTCCGACGACCATTCCGCTTCCTTCAGCATTGGTCTGCGCGCTCGCAGCCGAGTTTGACGCGTCGCCCGCCCGGTCTGCTGCGCTTCGCACAAGCGATGTCAGTTCTTCCAGAGCCGCCGCCGTCTGCTCCAACTTCGTGGCCTGGCGCTCTGTCCGTTGCGACAGGTCCGAGGCGGCCTGACTGATCCCACCGGTATCAACCAGTATCTTTTCGGCAGCCGTAGTGACCTGACCGATTGTATCTGCAAGCCGTTCGACGGTCTTATTGTAGGCGTGGCGTACTTCCTCGTATGACGCCTCGAACCGTGTATCAAGCCGGGCGGTCAGGTCACCTTCCGCCATCCGGCCCAACGCAGCCCGCAACGCATCGACGACCATTTGCTGATTTTTCATTTGCGTCGCCTGCGCCCTGCGTTCGGCGCACTCGGCGGCTTCCGCCCGGGCATGCGATCGAGCCGCCTCTTGCCGCTCTTCCTCAAGTCGGGCCAGCGATGCCTCTGCCTCCATGCGTGCAGTATCTGCTGCGTTGCGGCTCTCCTCGGCTTCCTGCGTGGCCATTTCCGCCGAATGGCGCGCTTGCTCTTCGGCGGCCGAGGCGTCGCGCGCCTCTGCAAGCTGCGCCTTCCGCTCTGCCCCTAGGCGATTGATCCGAGCGATCGTTGCGATCAGCGCGGCGGCTTCGATCAGCACAACAACCGCGTGAACCACAGTTCTGCCGAGCGCGGCCGAAAGTTCGGCCCCGGGATAGACCAGTGCTGGCATAAAGACCGACAGCGACAGATGGTGCACAGTGATCGCAACCGTTCCTGCAACAATCGTGCGCACATCGCTGAGCGCCACCAGAATGGCCAGCGCCGCAAAGAACGTCATGTGCATGTCGATCTGCCAGTGGTGCCCGGTCAGGGCCGCCGTCAATGCAATCGGCTGGCCGATCAAAGCAAGTCCGACAAGTGGTTTGCGCATGCGCCCTTCGAGCTTCAAGGCTGCCAGTCCAAGACCGGCAAAGCCCGCAGCGACAGTTGGGGCCACCACCACGCCGTTCCCAGCCATCCAGCTGGCAAACGCCACCAACGGCACAAGTGCCAGCGCCGCGAAGGCCAGGACATTCTCTGGGGCGATGTGGTGTGAACGTGTCATTCAAAGCTCCCCAGAAGGGCCATACACACAGCTGCAAGCGCCGTGCCATCGCGCAATAGCCACACACCGTCTGACCTGTGCGTCACCCGGGTCGGAACGTCGAAGGCAGCAAGGCTTGCGAAAGGCGTCGAATAGGGGCCAATCGGCCGCCCGCCTGCGTCCCCGATATACGCCGATGCCGACGGTCCGATCACAACCACCGGTGCGCCGGGCTTGGCCGGAGGCAAAAGCGCAAGAGCCGCCACCGGGCCCGACAAAAGGAACAGGACCCCGAACAAGACCGGAAGGGCAATACGCGCACCAAAGGACATGCGGTCCCATCTGCACAGATTTCTCTAAGGCCGGATTAACAACGCCCAGAAAAGGAAACGCCGCAGGATTTCCGCTGCGGCGTCGCCAAACCATCAAGAAGAAACGAGGTGTTTAGCCGCCCTTCTGATCATAGGCCGTGCCCCAGCCCCAAGCGCCGGAACCAAAGCCACGTGCAACGACACGCTCCCGGTAGATTGCGCTCACGTCGTCGCCGTTGCCCGCCAAAAGCGCCTTGGTTGAACACATCTCGGCACAGATCGGCAACTTGCCTTCCGCAATCCGGTTGCGGCCGTACTTCTGGAATTCGGCTTGGGACATGTCTTCTTCTGGGCCACCAGCACAGAAGGTGCATTTGTCCATTTTGCCGCGCGACCCGAAGTTGCCGGCCTGCGGGAACTGCGGCGCGCCGAACGGGCACGCATAGAAGCAGTAGCCGCAGCCAATGCAGAGGTCCTTGGAGTGCAGAACAATGCCATCCGCCGTCTGATAGAAGCAGTCGACCGGGCACACTGCCATGCACGGCGCGTCTGAGCAGTGCATGCATGCGACCGAGATCGACCGTTCACCAGGGTTCCCATCCTCGATGGTCACCACCCGGCGGCGGTTGATGCCCCACGGCACCTCGTTTTCGTTTTTGCATGCGGTGACGCAAGCGTTGCATTCAATGCAGCGTTCAGCGTCGCAGAGGAATTTTGCTCTAGCCATTCTTCATTCCTCCCTTAAGCGGACCAGATCTTGCAGAGCGTGGCCTTGGTCTCCTGCATCTGTGTGACGGAGTCGTAGCCATAGGTCTGCGCGGTATTGGTAGATTCACCCAGGACGTAAGGATCTGCGCCCTCCGGGTACTTGTGCCTTCGGTCCTCACCTTGGAAGTGACCGCCGAAGTGGAACGGCATAAACGCCACGCCAGGTGCCACGCGGTTCGTAAGCATCGCCTTAACTAGGACCTTGCCCTTCTCCGGCCCTTCAACCCAGACGTCCGTCCCATCCCTGACGCCAAGGTCATTGGCATCTCGCGGGTTAATCTCAACAAACATCTCTTGTTGAAGTTCGGCCAGCCAGGGGTTCGAGCGGGTCTCGTCCCCGCCGCCCTCGTACTCGACCAGACGGCCGGAGGTAAGGATGATCGGGTACTCCTGTGAAAAGTCGTCTTTCTGGATCGACGCATAAAGCGTTGGCAGACGCCACGCCTGCTTGTCCTCGTAGGTCGGATAGTCCGCCACAAGATCACGCCGGTTGGTGTAGAGAGGTTCGCGGTGAAGCGGCACAGGGTCCGGGAATGTCCAGACCACGGCCCGCGCCTTGGCGTTGCCGTAAGGGGCGCAGCCATGCTTGATGGCAACCCGCTGGATGCCGCCCGACAGGTCGGTCTTCCAGTTGGTGTTTTCTGCGGCCACGGCATCGATTGCGGTGCGTTCTTCATCCGTCAGGTCACCGTCCCATCCCAAATCTATCAGCATTTGCATGGTGAATTCGGGATAGCCGTCCTGAATTTCCGCGCCGGGATTCGATACACCTTCGGCCAGAAGGTTGTCGCCGTCGCGTTCCACGCCAAAGCGGGCACGGAAGCCCATGCCTCCGTCCGCCACCGGCTTGGACAGGTCATAAAGGTTCGGCGAACCCGGGTGCCCCATCTCGGCCGTGCCCCAGCTTGGCCATGGCAGACCGTAGTAGTCGCCATCCGCCGGGCCGCCCAGCGCCTTCAACGTGGTGCGGTCGAAGGTATGCTGATTCTCCATATGGGTCCGAAGCCGTTCCGGCGATTGGCCAGTATAGCCGATGGTCCACATACCCCGATTGAACTCTCGGGTGATGTCCTCGATCAGCGGTTCGTCACCATTGACCTCGATGTTGCGGAAGATCTTATCCGTAAATCCGAACTTATCGGCAAAGAGCTTAATGATCGTATGATCGGGCTTTGATTCGAACAGGGGTTCGATGACCTTCTCACGCCACTGAAGCGACCGGTTCGACGCAGTGACCGAGCCATACGTCTCGAACTGCGTCGTCGCGGGCAGCAGGTAGACCCCGTCGGTGCGATCCTGCATGACAGCGGTGACCGTCGGGAACGGATCGACAACGACCAAGAGGTCAAGCTTTTCCATCGCCGTTTTCATCTCGGTCATGCGGGTCTGCGAGTTTGGTGCGTGCCCCCAGAAGACCATGGCCCGGGTGTTGTTGGGCTGATCGATGTTTTCGGCATCCTCCAGCACACCGTCGATCCAGCGGCTGACCGGGATGCCGGTCTGGTTCATCATCATCTGGTCGGCGCCGTCTTTCCCGGCGCCGGGCATCACGTCAAAGCGCGCCTTCAGCCAGTCGAGGTCTTCTTCCCAAACCCTCGCCCAATGCGCCCAGCTTCCCGGTGCTAGGCCGTAGTAGCCAGGAAGCGTGTTAGCCAGAACGCCAAGGTCCGTCGCGCCCTGCACGTTGTCGTGGCCGCGGAAGATATTCGTTCCGCCCCCCGACGTACCCATGTTGCCCAGCGCAAGCTGAAGCGCACAGTAGGCCCGCGTGTTGTTGTTGCCGTTCGTGTGCTGGGTGCCGCCCATGCACCAGATCACGGTGCCGGGACGGTTGTTCGCCAGCGTCCGCGCGACGCGTTCAAGCTGCGACCCTGGCGTGCCTGTTACACGCTCGACCTCTTCCGGGTTCCACTTGGCCACTTCGGCTTTGATCTGGTCCATGCCCCAGACACGGGTGCGGATGAACTCTTTGTCCTCCCAGCCGTTTTCGAAGATGTGCCACATGATACCCCAGATCAGCGCCACATCGGTGCCGGGGCGGAAGCGGACATATTCGTCGGCATGCGCCGCCGTCCGGGTAAACCGAGGATCGCAGACGATCAGAGGGGCGTTGTTTTCCTCTTTGGCCTTCAGAACATGAAGAAGCGACACCGGATGCGCTTCTGCTGGGTTGCCGCCAATGATGAAGATCGCGCGGCTGTTGTGGATGTCATTGTACGAATTGGTCATGGCGCCGTAGCCCCATGTGTTCGCAACGCCCGCAACCGTGGTCGAGTGACAGATCCGCGCCTGGTGGTCGACGTTGTTCGTGCCCCAGTAGGCGGCAAACTTCCTGAACAGGTAGGCGCCTTCGTTATTGGCCTTGGCCGATCCCAGCCAGTAGACGCTGTCAGGCCCGCTTTCCTCACGGATCTGCAGCATCTGGTCACCGATTTCGTTGATCGCTTCTTCCCAGCTCACGCGGACCCATTCGCCGTTCACCAGCTTCGTTGGATACTTCAACCGGCGCTCGCCGTGGGCATGTTCGCGCACCGCCGCACCCTTCGCGCAGTGGGCCCCGAGGTTAAACGGGCTGTCCCAGCCGGGCTCCTGCCCAACCCAAACCCCGTTTGATACCTCGGCAACCACTGTGCAACCAACTGAGCAGTGGGTGCAGACAGACTTTACGTTCTTCACCGCATTGGCAATGGCCGCCTGCGCCTCGGCCTTGCGGACCGTACCCCCCATGCCGCCGAACGCCGCAAGTCCCCCGACCGCAAGGCCGCTGGTCCGAAGGAAGGTCCGCCGGTCAACCCGTGCTTGACCTACGCGCCCAAGAAGACCTGTGCGTGCCTTTGGCGCAGGGATCGTGTTTGTCTTTTTTCTGAGCATAGCAAGCTCCCCAGTGTGCGCCTATGACGGCGTCTTGGGTTATCGTTGGCGTCCGGTCAGAACCGGGCGCTGTCGAGGTACGCTTTGACGTGAGCAGTGTTCCGCATGCCCGAGCCCTGCGGCTCTGAATCTGCGGCTTCGGCTTGCTCGCCTGTGACAGCTGTAGCTGCGGCAACGGGAGCCGATACGGCTGCAAGCTTTAGAAAGCTCCTTCGGCCCTCATCGGCCTTCGAGGTATCTTTCTTCATCTTGTCCTCCTCCTTGGTGGCTGCCACAACTATGTGGCGCTGCCTGGGTTTCGGGTCTTAGGCGGCGCTTTCTCCCGCCAGTCTGAACGCGTCTTTCTCGATCTCCATGAACATCCTGCCGATCGCACCAACCGGTGCAAAAAACACCGAGGACGACGCAGCTTCGAGATCGGAAAAAAAGTGCTCGGCCCAGGGGCCAATATGTTTCGAAAAGAAGTCAAACTGTGCCGGTAGGGACGCTGGCGGGCCGAAGCGGCCAGTGATCAACCCGGCCATCATTTCGCAGAGCGATCCGATGTTGTCTTCGGGTTCAAATACGTCCGGCTGTCGCTCGACGCCCAAGCGCATCATATCATTGCGAAGCGCTGCAAGAGGTTTCTCATTCAGAAAACCCGTCATGTAGACACTTGCGAAGGGCAGAATTTCGCCGCGTCCAATCCCGATAAACAGGCGGTTGAACTCGCGTTCCACGCCCACTGCATTATGTGCACGGGCAACGACGGAAAGGGTTCCGATCGCTTGACCAAGAGGCGTATCGTCCCCTTCGAGTGCTCGGCATCTCTTGAGAAGCGCGTCATTGGGCGGGCGAGTGAGGAGCGTCGCGAGGAAACTATACAGATCGGCCCGAAGCCGGTCTTCGTCGATCACGTGCGATGCGTCCAAAGGGTCGCTCACAATTCCTCCCGCACCGATCGGGCCGCTATGACGCAGCATGTTTGGCGATCGGTGGAAGTATCGTTAGCTGGCCCGCCACAAAGTGCAACAATTTCCTTCAGTCGGATATGCACCGCCGTCAACTTGTATCGGGAAGGCGAAAGCGCATCCGTCGGCGGGTCGCCCTTTGATCTGCGCCCGGTTGGTCCAATGGCGCTTGGTCCGGAACGCCTTCGTGCGGGGTGTCATCTGCGACAGCGTCCGCGTCGCTCGACATTTCCTGAGCATTCTTGTCGGGCGCGTATGTCGCCACCTCGACCTCGTCCGATTTCTCTGGCGCGTCGATGGTTTCATCCTCGGTCTCGCTTAGGGTGTCATGCTCTTCTGATCGCGAAAGAAAGCCTCGCCCAACCTTGTAAGCCGTCTTCAAAGTCCCCGCGGGAACGAAGCCCTTGGTGTAGTCTTCGTCGTACTCATTGAGCCCATCGAGGACCACGAGCGCCGGGTTCGACCGCCAAAGCCGCCGCAAGGCACGGCGGCGAATGTGTTCGGGAACCGCCGACGCCATGAAGCGAGAAAAATCATCTCCTTTCTCAAGCGTGTCCGGGTCGGGAAGCTCAAGCCGTGCGAGCAACTCTTCGTCAGTCTCGTCAGGTGGCGATGTAACTGACGGGTCTACGGATTGCGTGTCAGCGCTCTCGACCGGTTCGTCCTGCGCGCCTGCGCGTTTCCGCCGGGACCAGCGCGACAAGAAATCTTCGTCCGGCGGCGCGTTCATTGACTGCGGCCCTTGATCGAGCGCGGGGTGCGGTAAACATCCGCGGTCTGCCGGACGCGCGCATCACCGATGCCGTCTTCGGTCCGGTCGTCGAAGTATCGCCGACGCTTTCGCTTTACGAACGCTTCCTCGACATGGTGACGCTTCACGAAGTCGTTGACCCATGCCGCCAGCCCTTCGGGCATCGGAATGGCTTCCACCAGATCCTCGCCGTTGTCGCTGTAATCCTGCGCCTCGTAGGCTGAAGCGGTGACCGTCAGAACAAACGGTTTGTCATCTTCCCCAGCCTGAAAGATCACCCAAACAAGCGGTGGGTCGTTCGCAAGCGCGGGGATGTAGGCTTCTGTCTCGGTCCGATGCAGGGTCAGCGGCGCGGTCGCAGCGTGGTAGTCGATCGCTTCACCCTCACGCCCAATTTCCCGCCAGTTGCCCGGCGCGGCGCCCGGCAGAACAGAGGTCACGCGCCAAGACCACTTGGCCCAGCGGGTCACGCCCGGCGCGCGGCGGACCACCACACCCACAGGCATCGTGACGCTGCGCTCGCTGGCCGCCACATCGGTCATCTTGTTTCCCTCCAGCGCCGCCATTAGGCTCGTGCAGCCGGAAGTATCGCGGGGCGGCGCAAGTCTGTCCAGTCGCCGGTGCAGGGAGGACCAGATGACGAAGCTCTTGCTGTGCGACTGCATGGGGACCCAGACACTCGACCCAGACGCAATCGCAAAGGCGACCGAGCTGGCGTGCTCGCGCGTCCATACAGCCCTTTGCACCCGCGAACTTGATCTGGCATCCGAAGCGCTTGCCGCGTGTGATGCGATCGTTGCGTGCGGTCAGGAAAGTGCCACGTTCGAGGCATTGGCCGAGGAGATCGGGGCCGACCTTCCGCTTTGCGCCGATATCCGTGACCGGGCTGGATGGTCGGACGAGGGGCGCAAGGCCACACCCAAAATCGCCGCACTTCTTGCCGAGGCCACCCTGCCCCGGTCGCCGGAAAAAACCACCGACGTGACAAGCGAAGGCATGTGCCTGGTGATCGGGTCGGCTGATGTTGCACTGCCAATCGCCGAGATGCTGTCGGACCGATTGTCTGTTACCTGCCTTCTGCCTGAACCATCTGAGGTCCTGCCTGGCCCCCGCAGGGGTTTTGATGTTGTCTGCGGGAAGGTGCGCCGCGCCTCTGGGCACCTCGGCTCATTTGAGTTCGTCATCGACGGGTTTTCCCAAGCCAGTCCGGGCGGGCGCGGCGCACTCGCCTTCCCCCAGCCTGCAGATGGCGCGCAGTCAGAGTGTGACATCATCCTCGATCTGTCGGGTGGCACGCCGCTCTTTCCAGCGCCCGAAAAGCGCGACGGCTATCTGCGCGCGGATCCGGGAAACCCATTGCTGGTACAGAAGACCGCGTTTAACGCCGCCGACCTGATCGGAACATTCGAAAAGACGCTGCATGTCGCCGTGACACCTGCGCTTTGCGCCCACTCCCGCGCCGGTCAGACTGGATGCACGCGGTGCCTTGATCTTTGCCCAACCGGCGCGATTACACCGGATGGGGATCACGTGGCAATCGATCCGATGATCTGCGCGGGGTGCGGGGCGTGTTCGTCGGTCTGCCCGTCCGGAGCGGTGACATTCGACGCCCCGGCCGTGGCGGACACGTTCGCGGCTGTCAGAACAATGGCCGAGGCGTTCCGCAACGCAGGTGGAACCGAACCGCGGCTTCTGATCCATGATGCAGACCACGGGCGCGAGATGATCGCACTTGCCGCCCGCCTTGGCCGGGGATTGCCGGCCGACGTTGTCCCATTCGAGATCGCATCGCTCGCGGCGTTCGGACATGCCGAGATGCTTGCGGCGCTCGCCTGCGGGTTCAGTGCGGTCTACCTGCTGCCCGGCCCCAAGACGGAACGACCGGTTGTCGAGCGGGAAATATCTCTCACCAGCGCCGTGCTCTCAGGTGCAAACCGCGACCCGTCGGCGGCGCGCCTTGTGGACGTAGCCGACCCCGATGCGCTCTCAGACGCGCTGTATCTGCCGCGGCCAAAATCGGAACCGGTAACACCGATCCTTCCGCTTGGACAACGCCGGGATGTCACCCGCCTGGCGGCACGTGCGCTGATCCCGGACGCCACCGCCCCCTTGCCTTTGCCGGACGGGGCCGCCTATGGGGCCGTGCTTGTTGACACCGACGCGTGCACGCTGTGCCTGTCCTGCGTCGGCCTTTGTCCGTCCGGCGCGCTCGACGACAATCCCGACCGGCCGCAGCTTCGGTTCAAGGAAGACGCCTGCTTGCAATGCGGCATCTGCGCGACGATCTGTCCTGAGGATGCTATCACTCTGAAACCGCAACTCGACACGTCCGAAGAGGCACTGAAGCTTCAGGTTCTGCACGAGGAAGAACCCTACGAGTGCATCGAGTGTGGCAAAGAGTTCGGCGTCAAATCGACGGTGGAGCGGATCATAGCGAAGCTCGAGAACAACCATGCGCTTTTTTCGAACTCGCACAACACCCGCCTGATCCGGATGTGCGACGATTGCCGGGTCAAGGCGCAGTATCATTCGGAGGACTCGCCGTTCCGGTTGGGGGACCGTCCCCGCGTGCGCACCACCGATGATTACCTTAAGAACTGATCCCCCGTGCACCGGTCGGACAGAAACAGGTGAAGGTTCTTCTGGCAGGTGCGACCGGCACGATAGGGGACGCGGTGGCGCGCGAACTTGTTCGTAATGGTCACACATTGCTGTGCCCCCTCCGGCCAGGCGCAAAACTCCGATGTCAGGGGGCAGACCCCCTGCCATGCAACCTGACCGAACCGGGCAGTCTGTCCCGCGCCCTTGCCGGCCGACGGATCGAAGCCGTCGTCTCCTGCATGGCGACCCGCAGCGGCGCGCCTGTCGATGCCTGGGCCGTTGAACATGATGCGCAATCGAACCTGCTGAGCGAGGCAGGCGCCGACCGATTTATCCTGCTCTCGGCAATCTGCGTGCAAAAGCCCATGCTTGTCTTCCAGCACGCCAAGCGCGCCTTTGAACAGAGACTTCAGGAAAGCGGATCCCGTTGGACTATTGTCCGGCCCACGGCCTTTTTCAAATCCTTGTCTGGACAGGTCGCGCGCGTCCAAGCCGGCAAGCCGTTTCTTGTTTTTGGGGATGGCACGCTTACCGCTTGCAAACCGATCAGTGACCGCGATCTGGCGCGATTTATCGTGAGCTGCCTCGCCGATACAGGGACCGTCGGTCAAGTACTTCCGGTTGGCGGGCCAGGGCCCGCTATAACACCCCTGGATCAGGCCAATCATCTGTTTCGGCTGCTTGGCCGCTCCCCGCGCACCCGGCGCGTGCCGGTGGGACTGCTTGGTGCCGCGGCCGGGGCGTTTGAGCTCTTGGGACGCATGAGCGCATCAATGCGTGACCGGGCCGAGTTCGCCCGGACGGGCCGCTACTACGCAACAGAGTCGATGTTGCTTTGGGATGAGATCGCGGGGCGATATGACGCAGACGGCACGCCCGAGTTCGGATCGGACACGCTGTGGGACCACTACGCCGATCTTATAGCCGGACGTGTGCGCACGGATCTGGGCGCACACGCAGCCTTTTAGTCCCCGTACCGTTCTGATCCGACAAAGGCACTGTCTGGACTTGATCACCGGCGCCAGACTGTTTCGATCCGAAATCCCTTTGACGGACGCGTACGCCCACGCCATGGTCCTGACGGACGCGCGAGGAGGCCCATGGACGGCATGCATGACGAACAGCCCGACCGCTGGGGGCATTTCGCCCGCCCGCTGTTCGAGGACCCTTCGGCCCGCGCCTTGCAACGGGTTGGCGTTGTAGATGTCGGGTCAAACTCGGTCCGGCTTGTTGTCTTCGATGGCGCTGCTCGAAGCCCTGCGTACTTTTACAACGAAAAGATTATGTGCGGTCTGGGCGACGGGATGGCCGACACGGGTCACCTGAGCCCCGAAGGCAAGAAACGCGCTTTGTCCGCGATCCGCCGGTTCCAGCTGATTGCGGACGCCATGGAGATTTCGCCGCTGACCGCCGTTGCGACAGCCGCGATGCGCGAGGCAAACGACGGCTCTGCATTCCGCAAGGAAATCGAAACGGTCACTGGCCTCAAACTGTGGATCATCGACGGCGACGAGGAAGCCCGCCTATCCGCGCAGGGTGTGCTGCTGGGCTGGCCGGGGGCTTACGGGCTTGTGTGTGATATCGGCGGGTCGTCGATGGAGCTTGCAGAACTGCGCGAAGGCCGGGTCGGAAAACGCATGTCGTCGCGGCTTGGGCCGCTTCGGCTAAAGGCGCTTGATGGCGGGCCTAAGGCGCGGACGAAACACATCCATGCCGTGATCAGCGACCTGAAAGAGGCGATGGGTCCCCAGAAAGACAGGCTGTTTCTGGTTGGCGGTTCCTGGCGAGCGATTGCCCGGATCGACATGGAGCGGCGCGGCTATCCGCTGGCGGTTTTGCACGAATACCGGATGACGCGCGAGGATGCCGCCCGGACCTGCAGCTACATCGCCAGCGAAGAGACCGAGGACCTGCGCCAGCGCGCCGGATTGGGCGAGGCGCGTATGGCGCTCGTGCCAATCGCAGCAGAGGTTCTTGAACAGCTGATCGCCGCGTTCAAACCCCGTGACATCGCGGTGTCCAGCTATGGCATCCGCGAAGGCATGCTGTACGAACAGATGCCCCAACGCCTTCGTAGCCGCGATCCGCTGATCGAGGCCGCGCGATTCTCGGAAGCAAAAGACGCCCGCATCCCCGGGTTCGGACGGCAGCTTTTTCATTTCATCGAGCCGCTGTTTCCCGAAGCTCCGGCAGAGGTCCTGCGGCTTGTGCGCGCGGCGTGCCATTTGCACGATGTCAGTTGGCGTGCGCATCCCGACTACCGCCACGAGGTGACGTTCGAAGCCGCAACCCGCGCCAACCTCGGCGGTATGACCCATCAGGAACGCGTGTTTCTGGGGCTGTCGCTTCTTCACCGTTACAAGAACAACCGCTCTGGCAGCCGTTTCGACCCGCTGATTGCTTTACTGGACGAGGCGCAGATTCGGCAGGCCGAAGTATTGGGCAAAGCGATGCGCTTCGGCGCTATGCTATCGGCGCAGGCGCCCGAACTGATGGGCCGACTGGAGTGGAATCCCAAGTCTCGCCAGCTTCGCATGCATTTGGCGCGCGGAGCAGAGGCGCTGTTTGGCGAAGTCGTTGCCGCGCGGTTTCGGTCACTTGCCATCGCCCTTGACGCGGAAACCGAAGTCGTGCGGCCCGCCAACTAGTGAAATCCGGACCGGCGAGACCTTAGGCCAACGCCTTTCCCAGGCGCGGCAGCCTTGCCCGCTTCAACAGCGCGCGACGGTCCAGGTCCTCACCGGAAAGCCGACAGGCTGTGGCATGGACCTGATCCACAACGCACCGGACCTGATCCGGGTTTGCGGCAAGATGTTCCAGCAAAAATCCGTCGGGGTCGCGCCGGACAATCCCCTCTCGTGACAGGGTTCGGGTTGGAAAGTCTTTCAGATTGAGCGTCAGAAGCTCATCCGCCCGCCCGTCGATTGCGGCCGCCAGCACATGGACATCCGCCGGGTCAGGAAGCGCCAGCCTGTCTTCGGTGGCAGGATCGGGATGGATTTCGGCATCGGGCCAAACGGCGCGGAGGGACGCGATTTCTTGCCGTGCAATCGCTTCGCTTGCGTTTCGCGCCGCGGCCCGCGCCCATTCCTCAAGAATGCGCGCTGACCAAAGCGGTATGAAGAGCCCCTGGCCCGCGACACCAAGCACGATCTCGCCCAGGACAGTTGGGTAGAGAACGCAGGCATCAATCAGCACGCGGTTCACGGCAGCATCCTTAGAAAGAGGGCTTTCAAGTATGCGGTTTCGGCAAGATGCGGATGTTGGGGATGATCGGCGCCGGCAAACCCGGTGTGTATAAGCTGTGACGCCCGGTGCGCGCGTCCGACGCCGCGCAGGCTTGCCGCGCGAAACTTCGCCAGATCGGCCGCGTGTGAACAGGAGCACAAGACCAGGTATCCCCCGTCCGAAACCAGCGGTGCTGCAAGGCGGGCGACTTTCTCATACGCTCTAAGGCCCGCATCCAGCGCAGGCTTCGATGGTGCAAAGGCTGGCGGGTCGCAGATCACCGTGTCGAATGTCCGTCCTTCAGCGCCAAGGGCGGCCAGGGCATCAAACGCGTCGCCTTGCCGTGCCTCAAACCGGTCCTCCACACCCGTGGCCGCAGCCCCCCGCCGTGCAAGATTTAGCGCTTTCGTCGACGCGTCGACCGCCAGCGCCGCCGTCGCCCCACCTGCAAGAGCTGCAAGCGCGAACCCGCCCACATGAGAAAACACATCGAGGACCTTCCCGCCTTGGGCAAGCCGCGCGGCGAACGCGTGATTAGGACGCTGGTCGAAGAAAAGCCCGGTCTTCTGACCGCCGGTCAGGTCGGCCAAATAGGTCGCACCGTTCATCGGCACTGGGACCGGCGCGTCGACCCCGCCCACGAGGATCGCTCCCAAATCGCCTAGACCTTCAAGCCCACGTGCCCGGCCAGAGGCATTCTTTATGACAGTGCTTACGCCCGTTTCATCGACAAGCGCATCGGCAAGCTCTGTAAGACGCTCGTCGGCCCAGACCGCGTTGGGCTGGATAACCGCCGCGTCCCCGAACCGGTCGATTACAATCCCCGGAAGGCCATCGGCCTCGGCATGAACGAGCCGGTAATACGGTTCGTCAAAAAGCCTCTCGCGCAGACCCAGCGCCGCGGCCAGTCGCCGTCGAAACCAGCCAGCGTCAATATCTGCTTCGGGATCTTGATCCAGTACGCGCGCCGCGATCTTAGAGACGGGATTAAATGCCACGAGGCCCAGTCGCATCCTTTCCGCGTCCTCCAGTACCGCCAGCGTGCCCGGATCAAGCGCCCGTGTCCGGCGGTCCATGACGAGCTGATTGGCGTAGACCCACGGTGCCCCGTGGCGCAGACGCCGCGCGTCGATCTTGGGGAGAAGGCGGATTGATGGGCGGGGGGCGGACATTTACAGCGCCCTAGCGCGATTCGTTCCGAAACGAAAACCCCGGACGCGGCAAGGGACGCGCCCCGGGGGGTATTCGTCGAGGGATAGTTAGCGCGGGTCTGTAGACCCGAGCCCTGTGTCAGAGCCTGACGGTCTCGTTGCGACGGAACGGGCCCTTGACCCACCGGCCAAGCGATCGCATGCCGTCGCGCATGGCTTCGGCGCGCAGCTTTCGAGCACGGGCCTCTGCTTCGACGATGTCAACGTATGAGTATTGAAAGTTCGGTTCCATGTCTGGTCCTTTCGGAGTGTCGGCCTCCTCCGCTCCAGAGCAACCTAAGCGGCTAAAACGCGCCGTTCCATGCACAATGCCTCAGTCCCGCTATGCGCTGAACGCAGAGCTAAATCCTGAGTGATCACTAGAATTGTTAGCGCTAACGAGATAAGGTGTCGACGAACGAGATTCTGGAGACCCTCCATGCATCTGAACGAAACCGTCGCTCGCGTCACCGATCGCATTCAGAACCGGAGTATGCCGGCGCGATCAGCATATATGGACCGTATGGCACGCGCCGCCGACGAAGGCCCGCGCCGGGCGCACCTGTCCTGTGGAAACCAGGCCCACGCTTATGCTGCGATGACGGCGGACAAAGATGCCCTTGTGGCCGAGCGCGCGGCCAACATCGGTATCGTCACAGCCTACAATGACATGTTGTCAGCGCATCAGCCGTTTAAGGACTTCCCCGACAGGATCAAGGCGGCCGCGCGATCTGCGGGCGGAACGGCACAGGTCGCAGGCGGAGTACCGGCAATGTGCGACGGGGTCACGCAAGGCCAGGCCGGGATGGAACTGTCGCTGTTTTCCCGCGATGTTATCGCACTTTCAACCGGCGTAGCGCTAAGCCACAACACCTTTGACGCGGCGATGTATCTGGGCGTGTGTGACAAGATCGTGCCCGGGTTGATCATTGCCGCCGCGACCTTTGGCTACATCCCCGGAATTTTCGTGCCTGCGGGCCCGATGACAAGCGGCCTGCCGAACGACAAGAAGGCGAAGGTTCGCCAACAGTTTGCCGCCGGAGAGGTCGGGCGCGACAAGCTGATGGAAGCGGAAATGGCCTCCTACCACGGACCTGGCACCTGCACATTCTACGGCACCGCGAACACCAATCAGATGCTGATGGAGTTCATGGGGCTGCACTTGCCAGGCGCATCGTTCATCAACCCCGGTACGCCCCTACGCGACGCATTGACTGAAGAAGCCACACGCCAGGCGCTTTCGATCACCGCCCTAGGTAATGATTATCGGCCGGTGTCACAGATCCTTGACGAACGCGCCTTCGTCAACGGCATTGTCGGCTTGATGGCGACGGGCGGATCGACGAACCTTGTGATCCACCTGCCCGCGATGGCGCGCGCGGCCGGGGTAATTCTGGATATCGAGGATTTTAACGATCTGTCGGCGGCCGTCCCATTGATGGCCAAAGTCTATCCCAACGGCCTTGCGGACGTGAACCATTTCCATGCCGCGGGCGGGCTTGGCTACATGATCGGTCAACTTCTGGACGCAGGGCTTTTGCACCCTGACACCAAGACCGTCGCCGGGGACGGGTTGGCGCGCTATGCCCAAGAACCGAGACTGAAGAACGGTCAACTGATCTGGGAGGACGGCGCAGGAGAAACGCTGAACGATAAGATCCTGCGGCCGGTCACCGACCCTTTCCAGCAGACCGGCGGACTGCGAGAGCTGAAAGGCAATCTGGGACGAAGTGTAATGAAGGTATCCGCAGTGAAGCCCGAACACCGCGTGGTCGAAGCCAGAGCACGGGTGTTCGAAGACCAAGAAAGTGTCAAATCCGCCTTCCGAGCGGGCGATTTCTACGAGGACACGGTTGTCGTCGTCCGCTTCCAGGGCCCGGCAGCAAACGGCATGCCCGAGCTTCACTCGCTGACCCCGCTTCTTGCAGTGCTCTTGGACCGGGGGCTGAAGGTGGCGCTCGTTACCGATGGCCGGATGTCGGGCGCATCCGGCAAGGTCCCCGCCGCGATCCATGTCAGCCCGGAGGCGGCCAAAGGTGGCGCGATAGCAAAGCTGCGCGATGGGGATGTGGTCCGGGTCGACGCCGAGGCCGGAACCCTTGAAGTTCTTGAGAAAGGCTTCGACGCGCGGAGCCCGATGGTGGCGGATCTTGACGCGAACCGCTATGGCACCGGGCGCGAGATGTTTGAAATGTTCCGGCAGAGTTGTGGCTATGCCGCAGATGGCGCGGGTGTCGTGATTTGAGCTTGAGGAACCATCCTGCGCCTAAGGCGGGCAAGGTATTCGAAGCAAAAGAGTGAATGCACACAAGGGGAGATGGCGATGACACCGAAAGACGCAAGCCAAGCCGCGTTAGAGCTGTGCCACATGGCGCCCGTGATCCCGGTTCTTGTGATCGAGGACGTGTCACACGCCCGACCGCTGGCCGAAGCGCTTGTGTCAGGCGGGCTTCCGGTTCTTGAGGTGACATTGCGGACGGACGCGGCACTTGAGGTCATTGCCGAAATGGCGAAAGTCGAAGGCGGCGTTGTGGGCGCAGGCACGCTCTTGACGCCAGAAGACGTCGCGGCGGCGCAATCGGCGGGTGCGCTATTTGGGGTATCCCCAGGCGCAACAGACCGCCTTCTTGAAACCTGCGAGCACGCGGGTCTTCCCCTGTTGCCGGGCGCGGCAACCGCGACCGAGGCGATGCAGCTTCTGGAACGGGGATACACGACGCAGAAGTTCTTTCCCGCCGAAGCGGCAGGCGGGGCATCTGCGCTGAAGGCAATCGGCGCGCCCCTGCCCCAGATCGCATTCTGCCCCACTGGCGGCATCAACCTGGCGAAGGCTGCCGATTATCTGGCACTGTCAAACACGGTCTGCGTGGGCGGCTCCTGGGTTGCACCGAAAAACAAACTTGCTGCGGGCGACTGGTCCGGGATCGAAGCTTTGGCGTGCGAGGCCGCCGCGCTTTAGCCGGTTCGCCCTGCCCGCCCGCCGCGGCGACCGGTCCGGCCCGGGGCCTCAAGCCCCTGTGTTAGAACACGCGTCATCGGGTGGTCAGGCCCGTCTGCCGCATGCAGCGCGAGAAGCGCCCTGATTCTGTCGCGCGGGTCCGCGTCGCTTGGCACGCCAATGGCCCAATCCAGAAAGATTGAACGGCACTCAGGCTCGCTTATCCCATCGATCCGGTAGCTTTCCCGGATCACCCCTTTCGGATCGAGCGTCTTCTCATCCATCGCGCGCGGTCCCATCCTTTGGTTTCAGTTCCTCGATGCACCCGTCGATGATCGCCCCGGCATCCCCTGACATGGCGGCAAGTGCATCCTCAAGATCGGCCATAGTGGCAGCCCCAGTTTCGCGCAACAAAAAGCGACACGCGCCCTCGCCGATGGTTTCGGGGTCAAGCGGATCCGGCGTGATCAGGCGCGCCGCCGCCTGAACTTTCCAGAGCAGCGCGTGTGCGGCGCAAAGCGATGACAGCGCGTCTTTGGACAGACCCAGTGCGGCCCGTCCGGCGGCCAGCTGTTCCGGAACACCGCGGGAGGACGACCCGGAAAGAAGCGCGCCTGCTTGCGCCAGAAACGCGATGTCCTGCAACCGGCCCGGCCCCGATTTGACGTCCCAAGTTCCGGTCCCGGGTTTTGCCGCACCAAGGCGTGCGCGCATCTCGGCCACATCACCAAGGACATCCGCAGCGCGGCGCTGCGCGCGCAAAAGGTCGCGGCGAAACGCCTCGACCTCGTCCCCGATGTCTGCGGCACCGGCAATCGGGCGGGCCCGCGTCAGGGCCAGGTGCTCCCACGTCCAGGCCTCGTCGCGCTGATAGCTTTGAAACGCGGCAAGCGATGTGGCAACCGGCCCTTGTCGTCCCGACGGTCGAAGACGCATGTCGACCTCGTAAAGCCGTCCCGGTCCCATCTGCGCGGTCAGCGCCGTGACGAAGCTTTGCGTCAGCCGCGCATAGTAGGTGCGCGACGGCAAGGGCCGCCGCCCGTCCGAGCTTTCGACCTGCGCGGCGTCGTAAAGCACGATCAGATCAAGATCGGAGGTGGCCGTCAGCGCCACCGAACCTAAGGAACCCATGCCAAGAACCGCCCCCCCGCGCCCGGGGGGCGGGCCGTGCTTGACGGCGAACTCTGCGACGACGGGCGGCCACAGGGCCGCAAGTACCGCCTCGGCGATATCGGCGTACTGACGCCCCGCCTCTTCCCCGTTGATTAGCCCGCGCAGATGATGGACGCCGACGCGGAAATGCCATTCGTTGCGCCAATGCCGGGCGGCCAGCAATTGTGCCTCATAGTCGGGCTGGGCGGCAATGGTCGCTGCAAGATCACCTGTCAGCCAAGCCGCACCGGGCCAGGCGGCAAAGAATCCGCCGCCGATCACGGCGTCAAGCACGGCCGAATGCCGCGAAAGATACCGCGCCAGCCCCGGCGACGTCGCCGCGATATCGACAATAAGGTCAATGAGCTGTGGGTTGGCATCGAAAAGAGAGAACAGTTGCACGCCCGCCGGCAAACCGGACAGAAACCCGTCGATATGGGTCAGCGCCTCGTCCGGGCGCGCCGCGCGCGACAGACGCGCCAGGATCTCGGGCTTTACCCGCTCGAATATCTCGGCCGCCCTCGCCGATCTTAGGGCCGGATAGCTGGGCCAGCGCGCAACGATTTCAGCTGCGGCGGATGAAACCCTAGGCTCAGCGCGTGCCGGTCCCGGCGCAAAGAAACCCTCGGTAATCCTCGACACGCGCGCCAGCCTATCCCGCACATCCGCGCGCAGATCGCGCGCATTACAGCCCATGAATGCCGCAAGCCGGTCGAAGCCTTCGTCGGACGTTGGCAGATCATGGGTCTGCTGGTCGGCCACCATTTGCACGCGGTGTTCCACTTCGCGGTGCGCGCGGTAGTCGTCGGTCAATTCATCGGTGCCTTCGGCCCACCCCTTCTTCTCCAATGCGGCAAGGGCGGAAACTGTACCCCGCAATCGAAGGTCGGGATCGCGACCGCCCGCAATGATCTGCCGCGTTTGGGTAAAGAACTCGATCTCGCGGATACCACCCGGCGCAAGCTTTAGGTTCAGCCCCTCAAGCCTGCGGCCCGTTCCGGGCATCTTGTGTTCCCGGATCTTCAGCCGCATGTCGTGCGCGTCCTGGATCGCCGCGTAGTCGAGGTGTCTTCGGAAGACAAAAGGGGTCAGCCGCGACAGATAGGCCTCGCCTGCCTTGATGTCTCCGGCTGCGGCGCGCGCCTTAATGTATGCCGCGCGTTCCCAGGTGCGACCCACGCTTTCGTAATAGCGTTCGGCCGCCTCCATCGACAGACACACCGGTGTGACAGCCGGGTCGGGACGAAGCCGAAGATCGGTCCGAAAGACATAGCCATCCGCGGTGTTCTCGGAAAGAAGTGCCGCCATGTTGCGCGTAGCGCGGGCGAATGCCGCGCGGGCCTCGGGCAGATCAGCAGGGTCGAAGCGGCTGTCATCGAATACGCAGATCAGATCAATGTCAGAAGAGTAATTGAGCTCGGACGCGCCCATTTTGCCCATTGCAATCGCGACCATCCCCGCACCGGTTTCGGCATCGTCTGCGACCGCGCCCGGAAGCTTTCCGCGCGCAATCTCGCGCCCGACCGATGCCGCAATGGCACGATGACACGCCAAATCGGCCAGTTGGGTTAGCGCGCCGGTCACCTCTTCAAGGGCCCAGACCCCGCCCAGATCGGACAGCGCAATAAGAAGCGCGGCGCGGCGTTTCGCACGGCGAAGGCCGGGACCAAGCTCTGAGACGTCCAAGACCTGGACGTCACTCAGAATCGCTTCAAAGGACGTTGCGGGCGCGGCATCCAAAGCGGCATCCAACCAGTCGCGCTCTTTCGCCATCAGCGATTTCAGGTACGGACTGCAGCCGCCCGCGCCGGACAGAAGGTCCCGGATCTCTGGCGGATGATCCGGAAAAAGATCGGCGGCTTCCTGACCGCGGTCCGTGTCATAGGGGCGCGGCGCGCGTGTCATCCGGTGTCGAAACGCACGCGTCATGGCACCATCTGCCCCGTCACAAGTGCGCTCAACGGGCGCGACAGCGCGCTGAGGCAGCGCACCGGGCCAATCACAAATCGCTGTTTCGGGGGTGGGGCTTGCACCATGTATGCGCCTCTGGATACTGCCGTAAGGCTAGGAGGCGCTAGGCAGATGAGCAAGGGTATGGCACGGGTACGAGTGGCCCTGAAAGCCGCTTGGCTGCCTAGCGAATTCCGTGAGATACCGGGCGAAACCGCACCGCGCAGCAAGCGGCGGATGCCATAGGCTGCGCGCTGGATCAGATTGCCAAGTCGATCGTGTTCTACGCGCCTGGATCGGATTTCATCGTTCTGTTCATTGCCGCGGGCAGCAACCGGATCGAACCCGGTCTACCGCACCGGGCCGCGGGCGAGGCTTTGAGGCCAGCCGGCGCCACGCTCATTCGCGCACGAACTGGGTTTGCAATTGGCGGCGTAGCCCCCATCGGGCACCTGACACCCCCTGTCGTGTTTTTCGATCCCCGCCTTCTGGACTTCGATGTGGTGTGGGCCGCCGCGGGCACGCCACGCCACGTCTTTCCGATCGCGCCCGGCAATCTGCAGAAACTTTCCACCGCCCAAGCATCTGATTTCACGGCGTAAGTCAAAAAATGTAAAAAACCTTCACATAAATCCTTGAACCTTGTTGTGGCGCCTCCAATATGGGTGATGTGAAGACGATTTACATAAACCCTTCAAACGGAGATCCAAAGATGACGACGCTCGCCGCCGAGGCCCCGCAGTCCAACGCTCGCCACCGGCCTAACTGGTTTGCCAAGACCGAAGCCTGGCTCGATGCCCGGGGAAAGGGCGCCTGGATCGCCGCGATGGTGATCGGCTTCATCCTGTTTTGGCCGATCGGCCTTGCAATCCTCGCCTACGCAATCTGGAGCAATCGAATGTTTAATGGGTCCTGCGCCCGCCGCAGCCACCACAATCGCCTCGCCGTGAAAACTTCGGGTAACACGGCCTTTGATGCCTACAAGACCGAGACCCTGCGTCGCCTGGAAGAGGAACAAGACGCGTTTGAAGCGTTCCTGAACCGGCTGCGCGAAGCCAAGGACAAAGCAGAGTTCGACCAGTTCATGGACGAACGTGCACGGAACGCGAAGAAGGCCAACGAAGCCGAGCCTTCCGAGGCCTGACCACCAGACGTGTTTCCTCCCCACCGGCGGCCCCTTCAAGGGGCTGCCATTTTCCCTAAAGGACCCTTAAATGACCTCTATGACTGTCGATCCCATGCCCGGCTTGCCCGATCCTTTGGCCCGGCCTGAGTTCTACGCCGGTGTTCCGCTAAAGCGTGCCTTGGCGTGGGGTGTCGATTCCGGGATCATCCTGCTTCTGACCGGTCTTGTTAGCCTTGTAACGGTAGTCGGCCTTTTCTTCCTGCCGGCCATGTTTCTCTTGATCGGCTTTCTGTACCGCTGGGTTACGATTGCCAATGGATCTGCGACCCCTGGGATGCGGCTTCTGTCGATCGAGCTTCGCGACCGGGACGGGTCGCATCTTGATGCGGGTCAGGCGTTTTTGCACACCGCCGGGTATTCGGTCTCAGTCGCAGTGTTTCCCCTGCAGCTCATATCCATCGCACTGATGCTGATTTCGGATCGCGGTCAAGGCCTGACCGACCACATACTTGGCACAACCGCGCTGACACGTGCGGTGTGACGTCGCTTACCACAATCGGGGACTTGGCGGCGTGGCAGGGGCTTGGTAACGTTTCCCGGGATAAAGAACCTGTCAGATGCGCCACACCCTTCCTATCGCGCCGCAATTCTATGTGACGGCCCCGCAACCCTGCCCATATCTGGAGGGCAGGATGGAGCGGAAGTTGTTTACGTCATTGCAGGGCGAGTACGCAGAACGTCTTAACGATGCCCTGTCGAAACAGGGCTTTCGCCGGTCGCAGAACGTACTTTATCGCCCATCCTGCGCGGAGTGCTCTGCCTGTCTTAGCGCACGTATTCGCGTGTCTGGTTTCGAGCCGTCGAAAAGCCAGCGTCGGACCATGCGAAAGAACGCCGATTTGACGCGTGAAGCCACGTCACCCTGGGCAACCGAAGAACAATACGCGCTTTTTCGCTCCTATCTTGACAGCCGTCATGCCGATGGCGGAATGGCGGATATGGATATCTTCGAGTTCGCTGCGATGATCGAAGAGACCCCCATTCGAAGCCGCGTGATCGAATACGCGACGACGGGCGACGACGGAAAATCCCTGGCAGCGGTGTGCCTGACCGACGTGCTCGATGACGGGTTGTCCATGGTCTATTCGTTCTATGATCCGGCACGAGCTGGCGATAGCCTGGGTACCTATGTAATCCTTGACCACATCAAGATCGCCCACGATGCGGGTCTGCCTTACGTGTACCTTGGCTATTGGGTGCCGGGTTCGCCCAAAATGGGCTATAAGGCGCGCTTTTCATCTGTCGAGGTTTATCGCGGCGGCGCATGGCAACCGATTGGCGATCCGGACAGCTACTCGTCCGACACCCACCCGCTATCGACCGAGCCCATTGCCGAGCAGGTGGCCCAGATCTCTCTTCCGGACACGCGGCCGACCGGCGGCTAGTTGCACCGGTGGCCACTTGCCTTACACCGCATTCAAATCCTATTCGTCAAAACGAGATCGACAGGAGCGATGCCGCGCCAAGGCCGAAACGCTTTAGTTGAGCAGATCTGGCACGATGGTTACGATCCCCGGGAATAGCCAGAAGATCGCAAGTCCGACCACCTGGATCAGCACGAACGGAATCACACCGCGATAGATATGCCCCGTCGTGATCCCGGCAGGCGCCACCCCACGAAGATAGAACAGCGCGAACCCGAACGGCGGCGTCAGGAACGACGTCTGCAGGTTCACCGCAATCATGATCGTCACCCATTTGGGGTCAAGTGAGCCGCCATAGATCACAGGCCCGACAATCGGAATGACGATGTAGATGATCTCGAGAAAGTCGAGGACAAACCCCAGGATGAAAAGGATCAGCATGACAATCAGGAACACCGTCCACTCATTGTCAAAGCTGCGCAGGAATTCCTGAATGTAGTGTTCGCCACCGAATGAGATCAGAACAAGGTTCAGGAGCTGCGATCCGATCAGGATCGTGAAAACCATTGACGTGACCTTCGCCGTCTCGCGAACCACCGGCGACAGGATGTTTCCACGGAACAGCACCCAGGCCGAAAAAAGCATCCCAAAGAAGGCAAAGTGATAGGCAATCTGCGCCAGCACATAAGCCACCCAATCCTCAACGGGCACGTTTTCGCGGGTGATGCGGAGGTCAAAATTCACACCAAGGAGGATCATGATCACAAGCGCGAAGCTGGCCCAGATCACGATCTTCGATTTGCCATTCTCTTCCTTCAGTTTGCGGTAGGCCGCCAGCATGATCGCGCCCGCCGCACCAAGCGCCGCAGCGGGCGTTGGGTTGGTGATCCCGCCAAGGATCGAGCCCAAAACAGCGACAATCAGAACCAGCGGCGGGAACACGACCCGCAGGAACTCGTTCTGCGCAAGCCGCCGCATTCCGTGCGACACGCCGTAGATCGTAATCGCCGTCGGAACTGCGAGGATCAGGAACGTTGTGCCGGGGCTGCTGAGCGGCGAGATCAGCAGTATGTCCGCAAGAAACGCCAGCAGGATGCCACCCGCCCCGATGATCAGGGGTGTCGGATCCGCAGAGGGTACGACGCCGCGGGCAATCGCCAGGACTAAACCCAAAAGCGTGAACAATACCGCAACGCCGACACCGATCGGCGCTGTGTTGGCCAGCGCATCCGCGCGCGCGGCCTCAAGCTCTTCCTCGGACAGTTCCACGACCCCTTCCGACCCGCCCGCATTCGCGCGCGCTTCGGTCTCGGCCACGGCCGTGTCCCAGGCCTCTTGCCCGTGCAGGTCGATCATCGCGGCTTGGCATTGCTCTGACACATTCGTGCGCAAGCTTGGGCCCGAATCCCGTTCTGCATAATCCGAAACAGCTATCGTCTGGCTGCCAATTACTCCACCCGTACCCAAAAGCCCGATGCCGATCAGGATCGCGGCGGGAACGGCAAGGTACCAGGTCATTGCTTCGCTGCGCGTGACCACTTCACCGCCACCGCCTTCAAACGATACCGGTGGCGCCTTCGACGGGTTGATCAGGGCAAAGCCGAACGCGTAGGTCGCATAAAGCCCCGCAAGGAAGATACCCGGCAGAAGCGCAGCCTGAAAGAGCGTGCCCACCGACAGAACGGCCGGTTCGCCCAGATAGGTCAGCGCGTCCGTACAGCCCGCGATCTGGGCCCGAGTTTCCTGCCCTGTCGCATAGAGGTCGCCCACAAGTGTTCCCAGAAGGACGATCACGATGGACGGCGGAATGATCTGGCCAAGCGTGCCCGAGGCCGCGATGACGCCTGTCGCTAACTCGGGCGAGTAACCGTTTCGAAGCATGGTCGGCAGGGCCAGAAGGCCCATCGTCACAACCGTCGCGCCGACGATCCCTGTCGACGCCGCAAGGAACGCACCCACCAAAACGATTGACACCGCCAAACCACCGGGGAGCGGCCCGAACACCCGTGCCATCGTCGTCAACAAGTCTTCGGCGATCTTCGACCGTTCCAGCGTGATACCCATCATCACGAACATCAACACGGCCAACAGCGTCTCGATCGACTGGCCCGCAATCACACGTTCGTTCATCCTGTTTACGATGAACGAGATGTTTCGCTCCATCGCCTGTTCCCAGCCGCCCGGGAACAGGGGCTTATCCACCGTCGGAAGGTCGGGGAACCGGAAGACCGAAATCGCGTCACGCGCAATTCCCGTATCCAGGAGGTCGCGATAGGCCTGCGAACTGGTGTCAATCGCTTGGTGGATCAGAAGCCCCGCAGAATCCAAGGCTGCGATAATCGCGAACGAGATCACCCCGGCACCGCCAATCGCGAAGGCCACGGGGAAGCCTGTCATGATCCCGGCGAACAATGTCAGAAAGACAATGATCAGCCCAACCTCGACCCCATCCAAACCAAAGAGCATTGTTACAGTGTCCTCTTAGAACCGGCGCAGCGCTGCACGGTTGCGGCTGGCATCAGGTCGAGCCTGAGTGAATTGCGTGTTCCAGTTCTTCGGCCTCGTCGCCCAGAACATCCTTGTCGAAGTATTTGCCTTCGCTTTCCGGCCCTTCTCGTAACTCAAGGTACGAGCGCCAGAAAAATGCGACCGCCTGAAGGAAGACGAGGATGCAGAACAGGACGATCAGGACTTTGAACAGGAAGTAGGCGTTAAAGCCGTTTGGGCTGAAGCCGATGGTTTCCACGTTCCAGCGGAAGATCCGCGACTGCATCAGCATCCGGTCCAGCTCACTGGTCGATGTGACCGACGGTGTCATAAGGTGCCGCCACATAAAGAACCAAGCGTAAAGGTATGTGATGACGACCACAGGGATCATGAAGAAAAGGCAACCGAACATGTCGATCATCTTCTTGGTGCGGAACTTAACCGCCGAATAGACCAGGTCGACACGAACATGGCCGCCCTGGACGAAGGTGTAGGACACGCAAAGACAGACAACGATCGCGTTCCAGAACTTCAGACCTTCGGCCCACCAGCTTAGGTCCATTGTCAGCGACGTGCCGAACGGCCCAAGCTCGATCACGGCCACACGGAAAATCCGCTGCAGGAAGACGATCATCACCTGGATCAGCACCATCAAAAGACCCGCCCAGGCTGCTGTCCGTCCGACGACGTTCGCAATACTCTCCAGAACGCGCACGCCGGTCCAAAGGATCTCGCGGTTCCAGATCATGCCGACAAGCGTGATCGCCAGGAATGTTGTGAATACGACGAAGAACAGCTCAACCGAAGCGCCGTAGTAGATGAAGCGCATGACCGCTTCGGGGTTGCTCCAATTCAGCCAATCGCCGGGGTTGGCAATTGCAATCGCCAGATAATAGGGCGCCAGCACAATATTCTGCACCACGAACAGCAGGAAATCTATCATGAGCGCGCCCCCGTAAAGCCGCTTTCTCAGGTGGTCAGCACCAAAGCCGCCCCCTGCGCAGACGAACGCCCCGCCCAGCATTCAAGCCGGACGGGGCTGTAGTTCAGGTCACGATCAGCCCGCGTTCACGCGGTTACGCTGACGGATGTATTCACCGTCGCCGATTTCCCACCATCCCGAAGTTTCTGCCATGGCGGCAAAGTAACCTTCGGCGATATCGGCGTAGATCGGATCGGCCATGTTTTCTTCGCGAACCTCGGCTGCAGCCGTGCCGAATGCATCCCAAACGTCTTCGGGGAATTCGCGCACCTGCACGCCGGCACTTTGCAGTCTCGCCAGAGCAGAGCCGTTCTCGGCCCAGGACATACCAAGGTTGTTGGCATGGGTAGCTTCACAGGCAACTTCGACCACGCGCTGCTGCGACGGGGTCAGCGATTCCCAGACCTCAAGGTTCATGGACAGCGCAAGCGCCGAGCCCGGCTCGTGGAAGCCTGAGGTGTAGTAGGTGTTGGTGACTTCCTGGAAGCCCATGCGTTCATCCGCGAACGGACCAATCCACTCGGCACCGTCGATCTGTCCCGAAGCCAACGCCTGATAGATTTCTCCGCCCGGAATGTTCTGAACCGATGCGCCGAGACGTCCAAGCACCTGGCCGCCCTGGCCCGGCATCCGGAACCGCAGACCCTGCAGGTCTTCAGCCGAGTTGATCTCGGTATTGTACCAGCCGCCCGGCTGCATCGCGGTGTTGCCGCAAAGGAAGGGCTTTAGGTTGAAAAGGCTGGCCAGTTCGTGGTGCTTCTCCATACCACCGCGGTGGTAATACCATGCAAGCATTTCCACGCCGGTCATCCCAAACGGAATCGAGGTGTAGAACGCGAACGCCGGGTGCTGGTTGAGGAAGTAGTATTCAGCCGAGTGGTACAGATCCGCCTGGCCCGACGACACGGCATCGAACACTTCGAATGCACCCACGACCGAACCGGCGGGCATCTTGTTGATGGTCAGTTGGCCATCGGTCATTTCGGTGATGGCTTTCGACGCCATTTCTGCGGCGTCATCAAAAATAGCGAAACCATCGGGCACCGAGGTGACCATGGTCAGCGTCCGGTTGCCCTGGGCATAAGCTGGCGCGGCAAGAGTAGTAGCCGCAGCGGCAGAGCCACCCAGCGCAGAGTTCTTTAGAAAAGAACGACGATCCATACGAGGAATCCTCCCGTCTTCTAGGTTCAAGCCCCCATTCTGACGTGGGGACCGTTGTGGTGCGCCGGACATTATCCACACGCTTCGCGAATGAAAACTGGTTTTATGCCGATTTCCCGCACGTTAGCGCTCGCACGATCAATCTTTAGTCAACTGAGATTTCATTTCACTTGCGGAAACTGGAGCGCAATCATCGAAAAGCAAGCCCCGCCACAGCGCACGGATATGTCTCTAAATACCTGTTGACGGCACTTGCCCCCCCGCCTACTGTCCCGCGCACTTGAAGGAGCAACCGATAATGACGCTTGTAGTCATTCTTGTAGGATCGTGGCGCGTGGGCCGGTAACGGTACTCCATTCAGGATCCCATGCGCCCCCGAAACACCGGGGGCTTTTTTTTGCGCAATGACTGGAAGGAGCGCGAGAGACATGAAGGACGATAGCCGACCGAGGACAGGAAGTGGCCGAGGATAGGGTATCAAATCTGCGGTTTCGGGGGATCGACGTCGTCGTCGACACTACACGTCCCGCCGAATTCGATATCGCGGACCATCGCCTCGGGACCGACGCCGTCGAGGCGATCGCGTCCGAACTGAAAGAGGTCACATTCTCGACCCGCGACAGAACGCTGGGAACCGATGCCGTTGTGCGCGTCCGTGAGATACGGGGGTTCGACGTGGTATATGCGGTTGGAAGAGAAGACGCAAAAGTCGTGGTGACTATTGCGGCCGCGCTTCGGCCAAACGACAATGAGCCGACGGAAATACTGTTGGAACGATTGAATGCAGTCGCAATCTTGCGAAGTGCGTTCGGATTGTAGGAGAGCGAAATGGCATCAGAACTCAATGCCGAGACCTATCGATCCCTGTCGCGCGACGAACAAATGTCGCATCGCATTCAGGCGCTCGCCCAGGCTGTGACCGGTCAGGACCTTATTTCTTCAGAAGGATCGTCACAGCCGCCAGACGGGTCATCGACCCCCGGAAGCACAACGTCGGACGACGCTGAGCCGCAGGACGGCGGCGCGCCGCCGGGCGCGACACTGGGATCGACGGCCGAGCCGATGACCGGCGCAAAGATGGTGGTTACAGCCCTCAAGGATCAGGGGGTCGAGGTGGTGTTTGGCTACCCCGGCGGTGCAGTCCTACCGATCTATGACGAGATCTTTCAGCAAAATGACATCCGCCACGTGCTCGTGCGCCATGAACAAGGTGCGGTCCACGCCGCCGAGGGTTATGCCCGCGCTACCGGAAAACCCGGGGTCTGCTTGGTAACCTCGGGGCCTGGAGCGACGAATGCGGTCACGGGTCTGACCGACGCTTTGATGGATTCAATCCCGCTCGTCGTGTTGACCGGTCAAGTGCCGACATTCATGGTCGGTACAGATGCGTTTCAGGAGGCTGACACGGTCGGTATCACGCGACCCTGCACCAAGCACAATTGGCTCATCAAAGAAACCGATGCGCTGTCCGACGTTATCCACCAGGCGTTCCATGTGGCCGTTTCCGGCCGTCCCGGCCCGGTTCTGGTGGACATCCCAAAGGACGTCCAGTTTGCCAGCGGGACATATGTTCCACCCTCGAAGGCACGGACTGCGCACTATCGTCCAAAGGTCAAGGGCGACACAGACTCGATCGAAGCACTAGTCGATTTGATCGAAACGGCCGAGCGACCGATATTCTATACAGGCGGGGGTGTGATCAACTCTGGTCCCGGCGCAAGCCAGCTCCTGCGTGAGCTGGTCGATGCAACGGGCTTTCCGATCACCTCGACCCTGATGGGTCTTGGCGCCTATCCGGCATCTGGCAAAAACTGGCTGGGCATGCTGGGGATGCATGGGCTTTACGAGGCGAACCTCGCCATGCACGACTGCGACCTGATGATCAATGTCGGCGCCCGGTTCGACGACCGGATCACGGGCCGCGTGAATGCCTTCAGCCCCGGATCAAAAAAGGTCCATATCGACATCGATCCGTCGTCGATCAACAAGGTCATCCAGGTCGATGTGCCGATCATCGGGGATGTTGGCCATGTGCTGGAGGATTTGTTGAAGGTCTGGACGGCGCGTGGGCGAAAAACCGACGATGAAGGCTTAAAAGACTGGTGGGCGCAGATCGAAGAGTGGCGCAAGGTCGATTGCCTGGCCTTCACCAACTCGGAACGGACCATAAAGCCGCAACACGCGCTTCAGCGGCTGGAGGCCCTGACAAAAGATCACCCCGACCGCTACATCTGTACCGAGGTGGGTCAGCACCAGATGTGGGCCGCGCAGTACCTTGGGTTCGAAGACCCGAACCGCTGGATGACATCGGGCGGTCTTGGGACCATGGGGTACGGCTTTCCGGCCTCTATCGGTGTGCAGATGGCCCATCCCGGTGCGCTGGTGATAAACGTCGCGGGCGAAGCGTCATGGCTGATGAACATGCAAGAGATGGGCACGGCCGTACAATACCGCCTTCCAGTGAAACAGTTCATCCTGAACAATGAACGTCTGGGCATGGTGCGGCAGTGGCAAGAATTGCTGCATGGCGAACGCTATTCGCACAGCTGGTCGGAAGCGCTGCCCGATTTTGTGAAGCTGGCCGAGGCGTTTGGTGCCAAGGGCATCATTTGCAAGGACCCGGCCGATCTGGACGAAGCGATCATGGAGATGCTGTCGCACGATGGCCCAGTGATCTTTGATTGCCTGGTCGAAAAGCATGAGAACTGCTTTCCGATGATCCCTTCGGGCAAGGCGCATAACGAAATGCTGCTTGGCGAAGCCGAGACACAGGGTGTGATCGACGCGAAGGGCAGCGTGCTGGTCTGAGCAATCGACACGGGCCGGGGGCCAGCCCCCGGTCCCCCGGAGTATTTTTGCCAGGATGAAAAGAGAATGTCCGCACTAAGACTAAAGAAGGGCGCATCGCGCCATTCCGCCTACGACCTGCGCGATCCGCACAAGGAAGGGTTGGAGCGCCATACGCTTGCGGTGGTCGTCGACAACGAGGCGGGCGTTCTTGCCCGTGTCATCGGACTGTTTTCCGGTCGGGGCTACAACATTGAAAGTCTGACCGTCGCCGAGGTCGATCACGAAGGACACACCTCGCGGATCACCATCGTCACAACCGGCACGCCGAGTGTCATCGAACAGATCAAAGCGCAGCTTGGGCGGATCGTGCCGGTCCATGACGTCCACGACCTGACGGTCGAGGGTGCGGCGGTCGAACGTGAACTGGCCCTGTTCAAGGTGGCCGGTAGCGGCGACAAACGAATAGAAGCCCTGCGATTGGCCGAGATTTTTAGGGCCAATGTGGTGGATTCGACTCTAAACAGCTTCGTCTTCGAGATCACCGGGGCACCAGAAAAGATCGACGCTTTCGCCGATCTGATGCGCCCGCTTGGAATGATTGAAATGGCGCGCACGGGGGTCGCCGCGCTGAGCCGGGGGGCCGAATAACCCCCCTGCCCTGATGCCCTCATCGCTCAGCGGCGCAACTGTCCTGTTACCGCCGCCACCAGCGCAAACAGCACGTGCCCCCATAGCGCGACCCAGGTGATGCCGGTAAAGCCCAGAAACGGCGGCATTCCCGCAACCAGATGTGCCATCCCGTAGAGCGCAAAGACCCACAGCGCGAGCCCATAAGCCGCTGCCGCCAGCGACCAGTGCATCCACGGGGTCAGCCGCGCCCGCAACGGGTCGACGATCAGAAACCAACCGAGGGGATAGGCAATCAATCCGGCAAGATAGTGCAGCATCTCTGCCCCCGGACGCCATCCCGCGCCAGTGAGCGTCTTGATCACCTGATTTGCAAGACCCACAGGCGCCAGCTGTGCAAAGCCAAATGCAGGGGCGAGCGCCTGCCCAAAAATGTCGAAGGCCAAAGTTGCAAAGGCACCGGCGACCAGCACCGTCTTGGCTTGTCCGCCAATTCCAGACGCATTTTCAAAGGTTACAGCAGTCATCTTCAACGTGCTCCCATTTCGGTTGATCCGAGATGGGAGACAGGTGGGGCGCTCAGGAGCGAACTGCAGCGCGACTAACGGCGCTGTGACAGCGCGCGATGGCTGGCGTGATCTGACGCGGCGTCACAACTGCGAACTGTAACAGTTGAACGGCGCGCGTCCGCGAATTGTTGCAGTTTCTGCGAAGTGGCGGTCAGCCGAAGATGCCGCCCATCAGGATCAAAGACCACCCGGAGGCAACACGTGGGTCCTGCATCCGCAGGAACGCATATCCTGTCTGGTCCCAAGGCTTGATCTGATCGGTCAGATTGTCGAGCACGTAGTCGCCCCTAGGCGTCCGCAGGATCAAAACGGCGTGAGCCTGGTGCGCCTGGTCCAAAACGGTGGCGATCCGCAACCGATCAGGTGCAATCCCGGCGCGGATCAGTTCACGCTTCTTCAGAAGGGCGAAATCCTCGCAATCCCCACCCTCAAGCGTGGGCAGGGCCCAGTGGTCTTGGCGCTGGTACTGGCGTTGATCGGTGATCTCGCGGACACCGCGGTTGATGGACTGGTTTATCCGGTCCGCGAGTTCTAGCATTGCTTGGGCTTCGGTGACGGCACCTTGCGCGGACGGCGCGCAGGCCCAGTCATACCGCTGGCAAAGCGCACGCGCGCCCAACGGCGCAGAAACGGATTGTTTGGGCAGGATCGTTTGCCCCGTCGCTTCAGCCATCGCATAGGCCGGGTTCGCGGCAAGAACCACCATGCCAAGGCCAATCGCGGCGCCCATGGCGATTGCGCGCAAGGTGGCCGCAAGCGCCGACCGCCGTGGCGCAACCGTTCGCATGCCAAGCCGGGCATCAAACCCCCGTCGCTGCGGTGTTAGTAAAGCAAATCCCATCTCGCCATCGGGCCCTTCGTGAACTGTCGGACCGGACTGTGGCGTCGAAACGGGGCAGGACTGCGGCGAGAGGGTGGTGACAACGAGAAGTGTCTTTCAAATCAGAAAGATGCGCTTCACCCGTGTAGATTGGGCGGGGCAGAGAGGCCGCCCCGCCCGGCTGGATCAGCCGCCCGACACAGGCAGCGTTCCATCCGCTTCGGCGGCCGCATATTCATCGGCATCCAGCGCGCCGTCGCCGTTGGTGTCGATTGCAACGAAACTTTCTTCGGTCACAGTTGGGACGGCTGCGAGCAATTCGTCATATGTGACGAGGCCATCGCCGTTCGCATCAAGCGTGTCCATCGCGAACGCCCCAGTTGCCGGAAGGGTAACGGCGATCGCTGCAGCGGCAAGGATCTTGAGTTTCATCTGGTTTCTCCTGTTTGAAGTGTTTTCGGGATCTTGGGTCCCGCATAGTCAGAGCCCTTGGAACCCGGCTTTCATCCCCGCCCCCGCCTAGGCGCGCGGGCCTTCGCCGAGGCGGCACCTTCGGGCGCGCGGCGCACCGCCGAAGGCAACAATCCGCTTGCATCTGCCCACGACATCGCAGCCCGCGCACGCCAGACTGAACAGGGCGATCTAGGGGGCGGCGGATGTGGCCAGACGGATCATCGGCGGATGTGGCAGAGCTTCGAAAGCGGCTTTTGCGGCGCGCCAGACGCTATGCGACCGACGCCCATGCCGCCGAGGACCTGGCACAAGAGGCGTTGCTGCGCGTTTGGACACGGGCGCAGTCGGACCCGCCGATTACCGACATCGAACGCTATCTGTTTGTGACGCTTCGCCACCTATCCGCGCGCCGCGCCGAACCGACCGAGGAGCCAATCGAAACACACCCGCCTACGGTCGACGCCATGGCGGCGGATCGGCTGGCCGCGCAGGCCGTGATTGCCGCGCTTCAGCGGTTGCCGGATGCGCAGGCGCGGCTGATCTGGGAGCACGCGGTCGAAGGTGCGAGCTATGTGGCGCTAGCGAAAAGGTACGATTTACCGGTGGGCACAGTGATGAGCCGGGTCGCCCGGGGGCGCACGCGGCTTTGCCAGCGGCTGGGAATACCGCGCGCGCATCCTGTCCGGGCGCTTCTGGATGCGGCGGAATAGAAAAAGGGGCCCCCGAAGGGACCCCTGTGAGTTTCGCTGATCAGGCTCTGTCTTTGTACCGCCCGGTTTCTGCCTGCGGCCTGACCCGCGTGAGGGGCGAGCGCACCCGCCCCAGATAAGAGTGGGTGGGCTAAAGTGCCGCCCCACCCTGTTCGGTTTTAATCAACTCCCAAGACCAAGGGACCCGAACGGGCCTTTCGTCTCGTTTTTCTGGCTCCGACAGCATCACTGGAACGGCACGGAAGCCGTCCGGACACTGCAGGATCTCGGGCAACTCACCGAGGCTGTGCGCGCGCTTCAAAGCCTTTGCTGGCGTCGCCGCGACAAACGCGCGCCCGTCAGAGAACACCACTTCTCTGATCTCCGCCGCGAACTCTTGGCCGGCGACAGCCAGCTTCAAAGTCGCGTCGGACAGCCCCGGGGAGATCAGCTGCATCCGCTTGTCGCCCCGCAGGTGTTGCACTTCATGCAGGTCCCATTGCGGACCAGCGTGTAGTTTCCGCATTCGCCGCACGGGTCGCCCTCGTAGCCCTGCATCTTGGCCTTGGTGGACGCGTCCATTACTACAGCCCCCGCACCGGTTTCCGGCACAAGGGTTTGGAGCGCCGTTTCGGTATCGAGCGTCCCGTCAAGCGCTGTCGCGCCCGCCGACATCCCGCCGTTCAGTACAACAAGCTCTTGCGGCGCGCGGCCCCGAAGGTAGCCGGTGGAGGCGACTTTCTTCAGAACCTCCACTGGCGACGAGCCCGATGCGCCCGGCACCTCTGTGAAGTTCCGCTTGCCCTCGTCCTCGCCCCGGCCCAGATCGTCGAAGGTTTCGCCTTCGGGCTTCACATGCGCAAGGTCGGTGCGGTCAAGATAGCTGACGGCCAATTCCCGGAAGATATAGTCGAGGATCGAGGTCGCGTTCTTGATCGTTTCGTTGCCCTGTACCATCCCGGCCGGTTCGAACCGGGTAAAGGTGAAGGCGTCCACGAACTCGTCCAGCGGCACACCGTATTGCAGACCCACGGACACCGCGATGGCGAAATTGTTCATCATCGCCCGAAAGCCTGCGCCTTCCTTGTGCATGTCGATGAAGATCTCGCCCAGCTTGCCGTCTTCGTATTCACCGGTCCGAAGATAGACCTTGTGGCCGCCCACGATAGCCTTCTGGGTATAGCCCCGGCGGCGTTCGGGCATCTTTTCGCGGTCCTTGAAGACCTCTTTGACGACGATCTTTTCGACGATCTTCTCTGCCAGCACGGCTGCTTTTTCTTGCGGCGTGCCGGTTTCAAGCGTCTCAAGCGCCTCGTCATCATCTTCGACCAGTGCTGCGGCCAAGGGCTGCGACAGCTTCGAGCCGTCGCGGTAGAGCGCGTTGGCTTTCACGCCCAAGGACCAGCTCAGTTCATACGCCTTCTGGCAATCCTCGATCGTGGCCGAGTTCGGCATGTTGATCGTTTTCGAGATCGCGCCCGAGATGAAGGATTGCGCCGCCGCCATCATGTGGATGTGGCTATCGACACTGAGGAACCGCTTGCCCTTCTTGCCGCAAGGATTTGCGCAGTCGAAGACATTCAAGTGTTCTGCCTTCAGGTGCGGTGCTCCTTCCAGCGTCATTGTCCCGCAGACATGGTCATTCGCAGCGTCAATTTCGGCACGCGAGAATCCCAGATGGCGCAGAAGATCAAAGGACGGGTCCGACAGCTTTCCAGCGGGGATGCCCAGAACATCGGTGCAGAACTCGGCGCCTAGTGTCCACTGGTTGAAGACAAAGCGAATGTCGAAGGCTGAAGGAAGCGCGGCTTCGATCTTGTCGATTTCGGTTTGCCCGAAGCCGTGGCCCACCAGTGCGGTGTGGTTGATGCCCGGCGCGTTCCCAAGCGTTCCGTGCCCAACTGCGTAGCTGATGATTTCGCCAATTTCCGAGGATTTGTAGCCAAGCCCTTCAAGCGCCGACGGAACCGACCGGTTGATGATCTTGAAGTAGCCGCCACCGGCGAGCTTTTTGAACTTCACAAGGGCAAAATCCGGTTCGATCCCTGTGGTGTCGCAATCCATGACAAGGCCGATGGTGCCCGTAGGCGCGATGACGGTGGCTTGCGCATTTCGAAAGCCATGCTTTTCGCCAAGGGTCAGCGCCTCGTCCCACGCGCCTTTGGCCAGGTCGACAAGGCGCGCATCGGGACAGTTCGCCCCATCAAGCGCCACGGGGTTGACGTTCATCACCTCGTAGCCGGTTGCCTCACCATGGGCCGCACGACGGTGGTTGCGGATCACCCGCAACATGTGTTCGCGGTTCTTCGCGTAACCCGCGAATGGCCCAAGCTCGCCCGCAATCTCTGCCGACGTTGCGTAGGCTACACCGGTCATGATCGATGTCAGCGCGCCACACATGGCCCGGCCTTCGTCCGAGTCGTAGCCATAGCCCATGTTCATCAGAAGACCGCCGATATTGGCGTATCCCAGGCCGAGGGTCCGGAAGTCGTAAGACAGCTGCGCAATCTCTTTCGACGGAAACTGCGCCATTGTCACGCTGATTTCCAGCGTCAGGGTCCAAAGCCGCGTGGCGTGGATGTAGTCTTCTGCCTGGAACTGGCCGTCGCTGTAGAAGGTCAGAAGGTTCATGGACGCAAGGTTGCAGGCAGTGTCGTCGAGGAACATGTATTCTGAACACGGGTTCGATCCACGAATCGCGCCGTCTTCGGGACATGTGTGCCACGCGTTTACGGTGTCGTGGTACTGAATGCCCGGGTCAGCGCATGCCCAGGCCGCGTGCCCAACCTTCTCCCAAAGGTCGCGAGCCTTTACCGTTTTGGCAACCGATCCATCGACACGGTTCAGCAATTGCCAATCGCCATCGTCTTCGACCGCCTTAAGGAACGCATCCGTGACCCGGATCGAGTTGTTGGAGTTCTGGCCCGAGACGGAGCTGTATGCCTCGGAGTCCCAGTCCGTGTCGTAGGTCGGGAACTCGATAGAGGTGTGACCCTGCCGAGCGTAGTCCAGAACGCGCTTGATGTAGGTTTCGGGGATCGCGACTTTCTTTGCCGCCCGGATCGCTGACTTAAGCGCCACATTCGATAGCGGATCGTAGGCAGCATCTTCGTCACCGTCCCAGGTCCGGATCGCTTCGAAGATGCCGTTCAGCATCTTCTCGTGCATCTTCGAGCCGGCCACGATCGACGCGACCTTCTGTTCCTCAATAACCTTCCACTGAATAAACTGCTCGATATCCGGGTGATCGGCATCGACGATCACCATCTTCGCCGCGCGGCGCGTCGTGCCGCCCGACTTGATCGCACCCGCCGCACGATCCCCGATCTTGAGAAAGCCCATCAACCCTGACGACTTGCCGCCGCCCGACAACCGCTCGCCTTCGCCGCGGAGGTGGCTGAAGTTGGTTCCTGTGCCAGAGCCGTACTTAAAGAGGCGCGCCTCGCGGACCCAAAGGTCCATGATCCCGCCGTCGTTCACCAGATCGTCCTTGCAGCCCTGAATAAAACACGCATGCGGTTGCGGATGCTCGTAGCTGGATTTGGATTTGGTGAGCTTGCCGGTCTTGAAGTCGACATAGAAGTGGCCCTGCGCCGGGCCATCTATGCCGTAGGCCCAGTGAAGCCCGGTGTTGAACCATTGCGGGCTGTTGGGGGCCGCCCTTTGGGTGGCAAGCATGTGGCGCATCTCTTCGAAATAGGCACGCGCGTCCGCCTCGGACGTGAAGTATCCGCCTTTCCAACCCCAATATGCCCACGCGCCCGCAAGCCGATCAAAAACCTGCTTGGACGAAATCTCGCCGGTGTAACGATCTTCTTCGGGCAGTTCGGCAAGCGCTGCGTCATCAGCGACGGAACGCCACAGAAATTCCGGAACGCCCTTTTCGCGCACTTTCTTCAGACGCGCGGGAACACCCGCCTTCCGAAAATACTTCTGCGCAATCACGTCGGACGCCACCTGGCTCCAACTGTCCGGGACCTCCACCGACTCCAGCCGGAACACTATTGTTCCGTCGGGATTGCGAATCTCCGACGTTGTGGTGGTGAACCCAACACCTGCATAAGCATCCGCGCCGGAGGTGGTGAACTGTCGTTCGATCTTCATTAACGTGCCCCGTCAAGTTCCCGAGCGCCGGTTAAATCCGGTGTCCCGGTTGATATCCATTCCGGACATGTGCCCGATGTTATGTCGTGCAGGCAGAGCTTGGACCGCGTGGCGCATAGCTGTGGGGTTCCGATGCTCGCACACGCACCGGTTGCGGAAGGTCCCCTGGGGGGTGGACCATCGCATCTGTAGCTTGCCCCTGGAGGTCCGCCAGCCACTATATCTAGTGGAAGCCCTGCCAGCCCACGTACCATGTCCTAGGTGTCACGAAACCGTCAACCACAATATTTTGTGGTTGGCACTTTTTTTTGGTTGACGTGATGTTGCACGGCGTAAGGACCGATTCTGATCGATGCAAATATCAACAGCTTCGACTCTAAAATCTTGATATAAGGTAATGTTTTTGATTTTCCCATCGATCGCAGCGGAACGTAGACCTACATCCTTTTGCTGCATACCTGCGCTTAGCGGTGGAACCAGCGGCCCGCCGCCGACGCAAACTGCGGATCCCCGGACACTATATATGGTGTATCGTGACGCAACGTGTGAGTTTTGGTGAGGGTTCGAATTCACGTGGTCGGGGCGGAGAGATTCGAACTCCCGACCCTCTGTTCCCAAAACAGATGCGCTACCAGGCTGCGCTACGCCCCGACGAAGCGGCTTTTAGCGTCGTGCGCGCCCGGTGAAAACCCCCTACTCGCATGGCCAGGCCGCTTGTGATTGATCGAGACCCGGGTGCCGCAGTTCCGTGCCCGGCGCAATTCCGATCGCACCGGCCAAACCGCCGTTGATTTCCAGCACCGCGATCACGCCGCGACCCCCGTCGATTGTCGTTTCGTCCAGGGGGATCGCATTCTCGTGGACATGGGTCACTGTGCCGTCGACACCGGCAAAGATCATATCAAGCGGGATCAGCGTGTTGCGCATCCAGAATGTTGCGCGTTGCGGGCGCTCGTACAAAAAAAACATGCCGCGGCTGGCGGGCATCGAAGGCACATTCATAAGGCCCTGCGCCCGCTCCTGATCATCGTCGGCAACATCTACCGAAAAGCGTGCTGTCCCGAAATCACCCCGAAGTTCCACAACGTCATCGCGGCAACTCGCCGATGCAGCAAGAGGAACAAAAAGAAGCAGAACGCCAAGCGCGAAGCGCTTCACTCGTCTGCCTTCATAGCAGATTCCCAACTTGTCACCTGCACAGCCATCCGGCCCCGCGCGCCATCCACCACGCGCAGCGTCACCGCCTCGCCCGGCTGCAGGTCCGCAAGGCCCGAACGCCGCAACACCTCGACATGCAGGAACACATCCTCGGGCAGGCCGAACACGTTGGCGAAACCAAATCCCTTGGCCTTGTCGAACCACTTTACGCGTGCCGGGACACGCGGGATCGACAGATCAACCGGCTCGGACAGGCTACTGCCTTCGTCAAGCGTCTCACCATCGGATTCAGGTGGCCGGATTTCCAAAACCTCGATCGCCTGCGCGCCGCGTGCTGTTTCCTGCACGACAATTGACACCCCGGCGCCGTCGGCGACCGATGACTGGCCGAAATTCCGCAGAACATTGGCATGCAGCAGGATATCTGGTCCGCCTTCGTCAGCAATGACAAAGCCGAAGCCTTTGGAAGGATCAAACCATTTGACCCGACCAGTTACCGTGCGCCCCCGCTCGTCACTGTCGTTCATATCGCGTCTTAGTCCCGATCGCCCTTGGGGCTTGTTTTGCTCACTTAGCGTCAAACCCCAGGGCCGATGCAAGCGAAAAGCTTAATGTTTCCACGAATTAACGCGGGCGGTCTGTGAATGTCACGGGTGTAACCGAAAAACCTCCCAATCACCACCCAAGGTTGCACGTCTCCATCGGAAACGGTCATGCAGACGAAAGGCACCGTTCGCCCAGAATTCCAACTCAAGCGGACGAATGCGAAACCCACCCCAAAACGGCGGGCGATCCGGATCTGTCCCGTGGCGGACACCCTGGCGCGCAACCTCGGCCATCAACGCCTCGCGTGAGCTCAGGGGCGTCGATTGCCGAGATGCCCAAGCCCCGATCCGGCTTTGCAGCGCGCGCGACCGATAGTAGCTGTCTGCGGTGTGGCCATCTTCGCGTTCTACAAATCCCCGTACGCGCACCTGACGGCCAAGCGACTTCCAGTGCAGAACGAATGCCGCCTTGCCCGCGGCGTCAAGCTCTTGGCCCTTGGCGCTACCGTAGTTTGTGTAAAACACAAATGCCCCGCCACCGTCGCCGCCAAGTTCGATCTCTTTCAGCAATACCGTGCGCACATTCGGCAGACCACCTGCGTCGACCGTCGCGAGTTGCATAGCGTTTGGATCGTTCGGCTCCGACTGTTCGGCTTCGGCCAACCATTCTTGGGCCAGCCGAAACGGATCGTCGCCCGCGAATATACCCGTGCGCTGTGTCATCTTCGCGGTCCGATCGCCCTCTCCAAGCCCAAGGTCCCGGCCATACGCCCGGCCCGTCGACGGCGCAAGCCCCTGTCTTGATACCCCGCGACTTATCGCCTAGACGCCTTGGAACGCAAAAGACAGTGAAACGAGCGAGGGCACATGTCAGCGGAACTCATGCGGGGCAAGCGCGGGCTGATCATGGGGCTTGCCAACGATAAATCGATTGCCTGGGGGATCGCAAAGGCGCTTGGGGGCGCTGGCGCAGAGCTTGCATTTTCATACCAGGGCGAAGCCCTCAAGAAGCGGGTCGACCCGCTTGCTGCAGACCATGGGTCGGACCTTGTGCTGCCCTGTGACGTTGCCGACGGCGGTTCGATCGACGCCCTGTTCGAGGCGCTGAAAGACCGTTGGAGCAGCCTTGATTTTGTCGTTCACGCCATCGGATTTTCAGACAAGAACGAGTTACGCGGCCGCTACGTGGATACCAGCCGCGAGAACTTTCTGATGTCGATGGACATTTCGGTCTATTCCTTCACCGCAGTTGCCCAACGCGCGGCCTCTATGATGCCGGACGGCGGAAGCCTTTTGACGTTGACCTACTATGGCGCCGAAAAGGTTATGCCGCACTACAACGTCATGGGGCTTGCGAAATCGGCCCTTGAGGCCAGCGTACGCTACATTGCCGAAGATCTGGGCAAGGACGGAATCCGGTGCAATGCGATCTCGGCCGGGCCGATCAAGACCCTCGCCGCCTCAGGCATCGGGGATTTCCGCTATATTATGAAGTGGAACGAGTACAATTCGCCGCTGCGCCGCAACGTGACAATCGACGATGTCGGTGGATCGGCGCTTTACCTTCTGTCGGACCTTGGCGCAGGCGTAACCGGAGAAGTCTTGCACGTTGACGCGGGCTACCACGCCGTCGGCATGAAGGCGGTCGACGCACCCGACATCTCGACGGTCTAGTTCGGGATGGACGCCGGTCACCTCATCGCATTCAATCTTGCGCTTCTGGCCGCGCTGGCCAGTCCTGGCCCGGCGCTTATGGTTGCGATGCGCGCGACATTGGTCGCCGGCCGCCCGGCCGGGATTGCCACCGGCGCGGGATTGGGGCTTGTCGCGGCCATGTGGACCCTCGCAGCGCTTCTGGGTCTGGACGCGCTCTTTGCGCTGTTTCCTTTTGCCTATGGTGCCGTGAAAGTGGCCGGTGCCGCCTACCTGATCTGGATCGCAATTTCCACCTGGCGTGCCGCACAGCAAGCCATTGGTGCGGCACCGGTAAGAACGAACCGCGCGATGCTATCGGGAATGCTTGTCAATCTGGGCAATCCCAAATCGGTTCTCTTTGCCGCCGCCGTACTGGTTGTGATCTTCCCGCAAGATTTGACACTTTCACAGAAAGCGCTGATCACCGTGAACCATTTTGCGGTTGAGTTTGTCGTCTACGCTGCCTTGGCGTTCCTCCTTAGCCTTACACCTGTAAGGCAAGGCTACCTGTCGTTAAAACCCGCCTTCGACCGGGCTTCGGCCTTGGTACTGGGCGCCTTAGGCCTTCGCCTTCTGACCGAAAGGTGACACCAATGTCCGACCGCCTACCGCACGAAAAAGGCTTCCATGTTAGTTGGGATCAAATCCATCGCGACGCCCGCGCGCTTGCATGGCGCTTGGACGGCCATGGTCCCGACGATGGCGGCTGGCGGGCAGTTGTGGCGATCACCCGGGGGGGCATGGCGCCTGCGATGATCGTGTCTCGCGAGTTGGACATTCGCACGGTCGATACGATCAGCGTGAAAAGCTACGACCATCAGACCCAATCCGATCCGCATGTCATCAAAGAGCCGGACATGGCGCTGGTGGGCGATGGTACGGGTGTTCTGATCGTCGACGATCTTGTCGACACCGGCCGCACGCTTGAGGTTGTCCGAGCGCTCATGCCAAAGGCGCACGTCGCCACGGTCTATGCCAAACCCAAGGGCCGGGCCATGGTCGACACGTTCATCACCGAGGTCAGCCAAGACACCTGGATCTTCTTCCCGTGGGACATGGCGCTTCAGTATGTGGAACCCTATCGGGGCACCGACTAGGTCAAACCCCGGTCCAATGTTCCAGCGGCGGGTACGCAAAATCTTTTGTGTCGCTGGTCAGGCGCTTCTTGCGGGCCGCCGGTGGCTGACCTAAACCCGCGACAGGCACGAGGAAGGGTCACAATCACATGGCGAAGAAGAACAAGGCAGGACAGGTCGTTGTCTGGATCATCCTTGGGCTCTTGATGTTTGCCCTCGCTGGGTTCGGCGTTACCAGTTTCGGCGGATCGGTGCGCGCGGTGGGCACAGTAGGCAACACCGATATCGACGTCGAGGTTTATGGCCGCGAGCTACAGCAGGAACTTCAGGCGCTGAGCCGAAACACAGGCCAGGCCGTAACGCTCGCTCAGGCCCAGCAGTTCGGCCTCGACCGCACGGTGTTGGCCCGGCTTGTATCGCGCGCCGCGCTTGACAACGAAGCGGCGCGGCTTGGACTGTCCGTGGGCGACCAAACGGTAAGCGATCAAGTGACCAGCATTCAGGCGTTCCAGGGGTCCGACGGATCCTTCGATCGCCAAGCTTACGCGTTTAGTCTGGAGAATGCAGGGCTGAGCATCGCAGAGTTCGAAGATCAGGTGCGCGCTGATACATCGCGCAACATACTTCAGGCGGCTGTCGTCGGCGGGATGGAGGCGCCTGCGGAGTTTACCGACACCCTGTTTTCATGGGCGCGCGAGCGGCGCGACATCACCTGGGCTCTGCTTGGAGAGGCCGAATTGCCTGCGCCGGTGGGCGAGCCCACGGATGCCCAGATTGAGGCATTTCATTCCGAGAACCCGGCCCTGTTCACCCTGCCTGAAACCCGTGTTGTTACATACGCATGGCTTACGCCTTCGATGATCTTGGAGGATGTTGAAGTCGACGAAGCGGCGCTTCGGACCCTCTACGACGAACGGATTTCCGAGTTCGTCCGGCCCGAACGGCGGTTGGTCGAACGGCTTGTGTTCGGCAGCGAAAGCGAAGCTGCCGCGGCCCGTGAACAGATCGAAGGCGGAGAAACCACATTCGACGATCTGGTCGCTGGACGCGGATTGACGCTCGCCGATATCGATATGGGCGATGTGTCGCAGGCTGAGCTTGATGCAGCGGGTGAAGGTGTGTTTGCGCTGGAGGATACCGGCATCGCCGGGCCCCTTCCCTCGCCGCTTGGTCCGGCGCTGTTTCGTGTGAACGCAATCCTGTCAGCCGTGGAGACATCGTTCGAAGATGCGCGGGATGAACTGGCAGCCGAGTTCGCGTCGGATCGGGCACGGCGCGAGATTGACGCGATGCTCACCGATCTCGACGACTTGTTGGCGGGTGGCGCGACGCTGGAAGAGCTTGCCGCCGACACAGCGATGGAGGCGGGCATGATTGAGTTCCGCGATGGCGTGGAAGACGGGATCGCCGCTTATGACGAGTTCCGCACTGCCGCGCTGGTCGCGAATGAGGGCGACTTTCCCGAGCTTTACGACTTCGAGGAAGGGGGGACCTTTGCGATCCGCCTTGACGAGATCAGACCACCCGAACTTCAGCCCCTGTCCGACGTGCGCCACCTTGTGATCCCTGCGTGGAAAGAGGCAGAAACTGAGCGCCTTCTGATCGAACGGGCGCAGGACGCAATCCTTGCCATAGAGGGCGGCGCCGAGATGGCCGGTCAGGATCTACCCTTGCGGACTGAACGCGGCATTCTGCGCGAGAGCTTTGTCGAGGATGCACCGTTCCAGCTTGTCGAGAACGTGTTTCTGATGTCGCCGGGTGACTTGCGTGTGTTTGCCGCACCGGGCGGCGCGGCGCTGGTCCGGCTGGACGCGATCCTGGAACCCGATCCGGATGATGATGAAGCGCTTGGCCTTCTGGACGCGTTCACCCGGCAGACGGCGCAGGGCATGGCGGGTGACGCGCTTGAGATGTTTTCACGCGCCGTCCAGTCTCAGGCCGGGATCAGTATCAACCAGCAAGCGATCAACGCCGTACACGCGCAATTTCCCTGATGGCCCTGACCCCAGGATACGAGGCGTTTGCCAAAGACTTTGAAGCTGGTCGCAACCAGGTGGTCTACACCCGGCTGGCGGCAGATCTGGACACGCCGGTTTCACTAATGCTTAAGCTGGCCGGCGCCAGGGCCGACAGCTTTATTCTTGAATCCGTTACCGGCGGCGAGGTGCGCGGGCGCTATTCGATCATCGGGATGAAGCCTGATCTGGTCTGGGACTGCCGCGGGGAAACAAGTCGGATTAACCGCACCGCACGTTTCGAAAGAACCACATTCGAGGACCTGGACGGCACCCCACTTGACACATTGCGCGCACTGATTGCGGAAAGCCGCATCGAACTGCCGGGTGAATTGCCGGCCGCAAGCGCCGGTCTGTTTGGCTATCTTGGCTACGACATGATCCGGCTTGTCGAGCACCTTCCGCATGTAAACCCCGATCCTTTGGACCTGCCCGATGCTGTGATGTTGCGCCCTTCGGTCGTTGCCGTCCTTGACGGCGGGAAGGGCGAAGTGACTGTCGTTTCACCGGCCTGGGTCAGTTCAGGATTGTCGGCGAAAGCTGCCTACGCACAGGCGGCTGAACGGGTGATGGACGCTGTGCGCGACCTGGACCGGGGGGTTGCCGGCGAAGGCCGCGACCTGGGCGACGCGACAGACGTGGCAAGCCCCGTGTCGAACTTCAGCCACGATGGCTACTTGGACGCGGTCCGGAAAGCCAAAGACTACATCCGGGCAGGCGACATTTTTCAGGTGGTGCCGTCGCAGCGATGGGCCCTTCCCTTCCGTCAACCTCCGTTCGCGCTTTATCGCTCGCTACGGCGCACGAACCCGTCGCCCTTCATGTTCTCGTTCAACTTCGGCGATTTTCAGGTGATCGGCGCCAGCCCCGAGATCCTTGTTCGTGTCTTCGACGGCGAGGTTACGATCCGCCCGATTGCGGGTACGCGTCCAAGAGGCGCCACCCCGGAAGAGGACCGCGCTTATGAGGCCGATCTGTTGGCTGACGAAAAGGAATGTGCCGAGCACCTGATGCTACTGGACCTTGGACGGAACGACACTGGACGGGTTTCGAAGATCGGGACCGTGCGCCCAACAGAAGAATTCGTGATCGAGCGCTATAGCCACGTCATGCATATCGTTTCGAATGTCGTTGGCGAATTGTCCGACGACCACGACGCACTGTCTGCGCTTCTTGCCGGACTTCCTGCCGGCACCGTTTCCGGCGCGCCAAAGGTTCGGGCGATGGAGATTATCGATGAGCTCGAACCTGAAAAACGCGGTGTCTATGGCGGTGGTGTCGGCTACTTCAGCGCGGGCGGCGATATGGACATGTGTATCGCCCTGCGTACCGCCGTTCTGAAGGACGAAACACTTTATATACAGGCAGGCGGAGGGGTCGTGCACGACAGCGATCCGGAAGCCGAATACCAGGAAACCGTGAACAAGGCCCAAGCCATCCGCAAGGCTGCCTCGGACGCCGGATTGTTCACAAGTGGCGGTAACGGGTGACAAAGTGGTTGCGGCAAGACCGCGTCCTGTGATGCGCTTCAAGAGATGTTCGTTCGCGTTGCAGTCCTGTTTTCGCTTGCCTTCGGCCTGCCAGCCGTAGCCCAGGATACTGCACGCTACCGCTTGGACATCCGCTACGACTGGAGTTCCCCGACGCATCCTTTCGAGTTTCCTGAAAACGCCCATATGGCCCGGGTGTTCGGCGTGACCCATTCGGAGCGATACACGCTTTTTGCCGATGGGCTGACAGCCTCGGGCGGGCTGGAGCTTATGGCCGAGAACGGACGCGACACGATCCTTCGGGCCGAATGGGCCGAGGCTAAACGCCGGAAGCGGATCGGATCGACATTTGAAGGACCCGGTGTCGGCGTATTGCCTGGTGGAGTGAGTATAGAGTTCGAGACGCATCAGGACGCACCCCTTCTGTCTTTTGCCGCCATGCTTGCGCCCAGCCCGGACTGGTTCACGGGTCTTGCAGGTGTTCCACTTCACACCAGAACGGGTTGGACGGACCGCATCGAAGCCTCGCTCTGGGCGTGGGATTCAGGCACGGACTCGGGCGCAACCTACGCTGCGCCGAACGTCGACACGAACCCCCGCGCTTCGGTCCGGCTTCTGGCAAGCCCGCATGTGCTGGTCGACAAAGGGTTAGTCGCCATCGGTAGCGCGGTTCTGACGCGGATCGACTGACGCGCGATCAAATAAACACTCTGCGGCCGCGAAACTCCCTTTCCCAAGGGGCACCGTTTTCGTAACATTCAAACTGTGGCGTATGTTGCACGTTAAGTGCAGTCCAGGACCCGGCCAAAGATCGGGAATAAGCGCCGGACTAGTTCGGGGAGGGACACATGAAGACCATCGTTTCAATCATCGTACTTATGGCGTTCTGCACGCCGGCGGCGTTTGCAGACGCGGTACCATCCGAGGAGGCGGCCGAGGGCACATTCGCCGAACGTCCGTTTTCGCCTTACGCCAACCGCAGCCTGCCCGAGCGCCCGCTTTGGGGCGATACGCACCTGCACACTGGCCTGTCGCTGGATGCGGGCACCTTCGGGAATACGGTGCTGCCCGATCAGGCCTGGGCCTTCGCCAAGGGCGAGCAGATCATCTCATCAACCGGTCAGCCCGTACGCTTGGCCAGGCCGTTGGACTGGATGGTCCTGACCGACCACACGGATTTGATGGGCTTTGCGCCCGATCTTCAGGCGGGCAAGCCGGGCGTTCTGGCCGATCCCAAGGGGCTGGAGTGGTACGAAGGCTACAAGAAGGGCGGCGAGGAAGCCGGAAAGGTCGCCTTTGACCTGATCACCAACTTCTCGCAGATGACGCTGCCGGAAAAACTTCTGACCTCTTACAGTCCCGGCGCGGACGCGTTCTCGTTCACGTGGGAACATATCGTTCAGGCCGCCGAACGCGCCAACGAACCGGGCCGCTTCACGGCGTTCATCGGGTTCGAATGGACGTCCGTTCCAAAGGGCTTCAACCTGCATCGCAACGTGATGCTGCGCGATGGTCCGGTCCGCGCGCTTCAGGTCGTCCCGCCCGTCACGCAGCCGCCCTTCGGCAGCACCGATCCCAAGGACCTCTACACCTGGCTGGAAAACTACCAGGAAAAGACCGGGGGTCGCGCCATCGCATTCGCGCATAACGGCAACCTGTCGAACGGCTGGATGTTCCCTACCGACGATACCTATCACGGTGGCAAGGTCGATGAGGAATACGTGGCCCAACGCGCCAAATGGGAACCCCACTACGAAGTCACGCAGATCAAGGGTGATGGCGAGGCGCACCCCTATCTCAGCCCCGATGATCCGTTTGCGGATTATGAGAACTGGGACGTGGGCAACCTAGATATCACCGAGCTTAAAGAGCCTGAGATGCTTGCCGGGGAATATGCGCGCGAAGCGCTGAAACGGGGATTGGCGCTTGAAGAAAAGTTTGGCGTAAACCCTTACAAGTTCGGCATGGGTGGGGCGACGGACAGCCACACCTCGCTGAGCACTGCAGACGAAGAAAATTTCTTCGGCAAATCCGTCAGTGTCGAGCCTTCGCCCACGCGCATCGAGCACCCGTTCATCGCAAACGATCTGGGCCGGATCGACGGGCATCTACTTGTTGCATCGGGCCATACCGCCGTCTGGGCGACCGAAAACACGCGGGCGGCGATCTTCGATGCGTTTAAGCGACGCGAAACTTACGCCACAACGGGCCCCCGCATCTTCCTTCGCTTTTTCGGCGGGTGGGACTTTACCGAAGACGACCTGCGGACCCGGTATATCGCGGATGTCGGCTACACCAAAGGCGTGCCCATGGGCAGTGATCTGCGCCCCGCCGAAGGGGATGGGGCACCGACCTTCCTTCTGGCCGCGATCCGTGACCCGATCGGCGCAAATCTCGACCGGATCCAAGTCGTCAAAGGATGGCTCGACACCGAAGGCGAGCTTCAGGAACGCGTCTACGACGTGGCCTGGTCGGATGATCGCACACCCGATGCGGACGGCAACCTGCCGCCTGTGGGCAATACCGTCGATCTTGAAACCGCAAGCTGGTCCAACACCATCGGCACGTCGGAACTGGTCACGGTCTGGACAGATCCGGATTTCGACCCTGCAGAGCGCGCGTTCTACTACGCCCGGGTGCTGGAGATCCCCACGCCGCGTTGGGTCGTCTACGACAAGCTGCGCTACGGGATCGAGCTGCCGGAAGAGGCCAAGCTCGACAACCAGGAACGCGCCTACTCGTCGCCGATCTGGTACACACCGCAAGAGGACGGCTGACCCTATCCGATGAAGACGGGCGTTCGCGGAACACGCGAGCGTCCGGATTCGACAGCACGCCGGTCGCAACCGGGCTTGCAAGGCGATCCCACGTCGGTCAATTTCTTGTCCGAACCGGGAGAGCATCATGTCCGAAATAGTCAGCTTCACGCAGATGAAAGACGGCACCAAGGAAGACTACGAGCTTCTTGCCCGTCTGGAAAAACCCTACCACGTCATGACTGCCGACCGGGTGCTTGACGAGCTGCGCCGCCAGGGCGAGGCGACCCTTGAAGGATATCGCATCACGCGTCTCGAACATGGTCTTCAATCAGCCACGCGCGCCCGGCGCGATGGGGCAGATAACGACTGGATTGTCGCAGCGCTTCTGCACGACATCGGCGATGGGCTCGCCCCCCAGAACCATGACCGGATGTCCGCCGAGGTGATAAGGCCATTCGTCCGCTGGGATGTGGCTTGGGTGATCGAACACCACGGCATCTTCCAGACGCTCTACTTCGGTCATCACTACGGATGGGACCGGAACGCCCGTGACCGCTACCGCGATCACCCCTGTTTCGAAAGCTGCGCCGCATTTTGCGAGCGCTGGGACCAATCTTCGTTCGACCCCGACTACGTTTCGGACCCGCTGGAAAGTTTCGAGCCTTTGGTGCGCGATGTGTTTGCGCGCAAGGCCTATGATCCCGCTGTCTTGCGCGAAGGCGTGGTAACGCCGTTTCCGGTCTACTCTGCGTCTTCTGCCCCGGGCTGAAGCACCCCTGACAACGGCGCAAGCGCCACGTCGCCATCGCGGTTTTCCAACGCCCAGGCAAGTACACCGGCCACAAGATCGGGCTCGGCAGGTGCCGCGAGGATCAGTTTGCCGTCGCTCCGCGCCCGAAACGCCGCACGGTCAAGGGCCCGGCCAACTGCCGCGCGGTCGCCGCGTGCCGGGTCAAGTAAAGAGGAAATTCGTGCCGCTACAACGCCATCGCGCGCGGCAAGCCGCCCTGCACTATCAAGCCCCTGTGCCCGCGTGATGACGGCATGGCCCGTACCAGCCGCGGCGGCAACGATCTGTGCGACAGCGGCCTGGTTCGACTGAAACCCGTTGCCCGAGGTATCGATCAAGGCAACCGCGTCCGGGATATCGGCAAGGTTCACCTGAAGCGCGACCTCGACATCCTGCGCGCGTGCGCCCGCCGGCAGATCGGGGATCAAAGCAACCTCATGTCCGGCGTCGCGGTAAGCGCGCGCCACGTCCGCCGCGTCGGGCGCACCGGCTGGGACAGCGAAGGTCATCGGCACGGGAAGCGTTTCAATCGCAGTCCCGGACACATGGACAAGAACGATGGACAACAGCGCGGCATCTTCCGCCGCCTCAAAATCAATCGCGTTCCGGATCAATGCGGGGGCATCGGGATCAAGGGCGGGGTCGGCCTCTGCGTCGCCCTCGGCTTCCGCCACGGTCGGTGGCGTGGCAGCCTCGGCGTCGTCCCCGATGCTTGGCAGCCGTCGAATACGGACGCCCGGCAGGCTGTTTTCGCTGCTGGTTTCAGTGCCGATCCGGGTCACGCGCGGGGTCGCACGTTCGGGCGCAGCGCCTGAAGTATCCGGCGCGGTCTCCAGATCCGCCTGAGCGACCTGGACCGGCGCGGGATCGCGTAGCGCGGGCTCCGGTTCGGCCGGTTCCTGTGGCAGATCGGCCCTGTCGAGCGCGGCAACGGGCTCGTCAGGTGCGACAGGTGCGGCTATCGCGGGCGCGTCCGGCGCCTCTGGCGCATTTGGGACCGCTCCTTGCGCTTGATCGACCGTAACAACGACGGGCGCTTCGGGCGCCGCAGGCAATGACGGCACCGCGTCCTGTTGGAGCGCGGCCAGATCGACCGTGTCTTCTTGCGCTACAGGCTCTTGCCGCGCCGTCCCGACCTGCGGCGGTTCTGGTAAACCCGCAACCGAAGCCGTCTCAGTGGCGGGAAGATCCGCCGAGGTTTCGGTGTCTACCGCTCCCAGAACCGGTGCAGTCTTGTCGCTCAGGGTCGGGTCAGACGCCGCAGCAAGCACTGGCGCCTCGTCGCCCCGTGCCGTTCCAAGCTCTGCATCACCGGTAGCCAAAATCGCCGAAGGCTCAACCGGGGACGCGGATGGCGGCGCAGGTGCGGCCCCCGGCGCCAAAGGCGCAGGCGGCGCGCTTGATACCAGAGACGATGGCGCAACCCGGGCCGCGGTCACGCGGATCGCCTGAACGTCCGGGATCGCAGCGGGCGCGGGCTGGGTGGCAATCCCGGTCTGCGCCTCGGGCGATAGTCGCGCGGGGACAAGGGCCGTCCGCGTATCGGTTGATTGCGGTGCCGGGTCGACGCCCGGCGCAGCGCCCACTTTGCCGCCGGTGCCGCTAAGACCCGGCGCCGTGGCGATGGCCGCAACTTCAACGGATCCGACCGCCGTTTCCGGTGCGGCAGGTATGGGCGCAGCATCGGGCAAGGTCAGAAGCGACGGCGCCTTAGCAGTCACGGTTTCAAGCGCGGGCGCGGCGATCTCTGGCGCGGTCTCGGTTGCGCTTAGCGGCTTGGTCGGCGTTCGGGGCTGCTGCGCCCCTGTTCCGGCCGTCACGATAGGTGCATCCTGCGCCCCATCCGACGGATCGGGTGGGACCGCCGGGACCTGTTCGTCGGAAAAATCGACCTCTGCCACCGCTGGCGTCAGATCCCGCCAATCGGCAAGCTGCGAAGTGAGCGCAAGTGCAATTACCCCAAGGATCGCGCCCCAGAAGCCCCCCGCGATGAACCCGCGTATCACTGTTGTCTCTCCTGCTCCGTCCGTCAGCGGAAGAATTGTCCGCCCTGTCGCCGCCATTGTCACGATCCGCCGCGTCGTTGATGCGCGCGATGGTGCCTTGACCCCCAGCGATCTTCCCGTCCATGTATAGCGCGGCTTGGCGCAGGGGGGTATCCCCAAACGCGAAGGATAGGACGCACATGCTTCTGTTGATCGATAACTACGACAGCTTCACCTACAACCTTGTCCATTATCTGGGCGAGCTTGGGGCGGATGTGGCCGTTCACCGGAACGATGCGCTCAATGTGCAAGAAGCAATGGCACTGCGTCCGGAGGCGATCCTGTTGTCGCCCGGACCATGCACGCCAGATCAGGCCGGCATTTGTCTGGCGCTCGTCGAAGCGGCGGCGGAAACCCGCACACCGCTCATGGGCGTCTGTCTCGGCCACCAGTCGATCGGCCAGGCGTTCGGCGGTCGCGTGGTGCAGGCCGGTGACATCGTCCACGGCAAGATGGGAGAGATTCGGCACGAAGGCCGGGGCCTGTTTCAGGACCTGCCCTCGCCATTCGCGGCCACCCGTTACCACTCTTTGATCGTCGAACGTGAGACGCTGCCCGAAACGCTAGAGGTCACTGCCGAGCTTTCGGATGGCACGATCATGGGGGTATCGCATCGTGAGCTTCCAATCCACGGCGTCCAGTTTCATCCCGAATCGATCAAATCGGAACACGGGCACACAATGCTAAAGACATTTCTGGACCTGGCTCCGGTGGCGGCATGAGCGACGCACTGAAACCTCTAATCGCGGCGGCCGTCGATCGCCCTTTGTCGCGGTCCGAGGCTGAAGCCGCCTTTGAGGCCTTGTTCGAGGGCGAAGCAACGCCAAGCCAGATCGGCGGCCTCCTCATGACCCTTCGAACGCGTGGCGAGACCATCGAGGAGTATGCCGCCGCGGCCGCTGTGATGCGCTCGAAATGCCGGGCGGTCCGGGCACCCGAAGGAGCCATCGACATCGTCGGCACCGGGGGCGACGGCAAGGGCACCCTCAACATCTCGACCGCGACAGCGTTCGTGGTCGCGGGTGCGGGTGTCACCGTGGCGAAGCACGGAAACCGTAACCTAAGCTCGAAATCCGGCGCGGCAGACGCACTTGGTCAGATGGGCGTCAACGTGATGGTCGGCCCGGAAGTCGTTGAAACTGCAATAAATGAAGTCGGAATTGGCTTCATGATGGCGCCAATGCATCATCCCGCGATCGCCCATGTAATGCCGACGCGGACAGAGCTTGGGACGCGCACAATTTTTAACATTCTCGGCCCGCTAACCAACCCCGCCGGCGTCAAGCGGCAGCTTACTGGGGCGTTTTCGCGCGACATGATCGGCCCGATGGCCGAGACGCTCGCTGCCCTCGGTTCGGACTGCGCGTGGCTTGTCCACGGGTCGGACGGAACCGATGAGTTGACGATTACCGGCAATAGCTGGGTCGCGGCCTTGGAAAACGGCGCGGTCGACATGCGCGAAGTGCACCCCGAGGATGCGGGTTTGCCCGTCCACCCGTTCGACGCCATCGCAGGCGGCACGCCAGAGGATAACGGCGCGGCATTTCAAGCGCTTCTGGACGGGGCCGCGTCGGGCTACCGCGATGCGGTCTTGCTGAATGCCGCGGCGGCCCTGTGGGTCGCTGGTAAGACCTCTGACCTGAAAGAGGGCGTGGCCATGGCCGCTGAAAGCATCGACGCTGGTCGCGCGCGGGCGAAGATCGAGGGGCTGGCCGCGATCACTCAAGGCAACTGATCCCGGACCAAACCCGTTTGCGGAGCGCCGCGCTGAACGGTATGTCCCGGGCATGACAACCGCTCTTGACCGCATCAAAGCCTACAAACTCGACGAGATTGCCGCCGCGAAGGTCGCGCGTCCGCTGTCCGGCCTGGAAGACGCAGCACGCGCTGCCCCAGCCCCACGTGAGTTCCGCCATGCCTTAGAGGCTGCCGTTCAGACCGGATATGGGCTGATCGCCGAAATCAAAAAGGCGTCCCCGTCCAAGGGTCTGATCCGTGCCGATTTCGATCCCCCGGCCCTTGCGCGCGCCTATGCAGCAGGCGGCGCCACCTGCTTGTCTGTGCTGACTGATACGCCGTCTTTTCAGGGCGCGCCCGCGTTTCTTGGACAAGCACGCCGCGCGGTGGACCTGCCGGTTCTGCGCAAAGATTTCATGTATGACACCTACCAGGTCGCCGAAGCGCGGGCCTGGGGCGCCGATTGCATCCTGATCATCATGGCGAGCGTATCGGACGCACAGGCCGCAGAGCTTGAAACCGCCGCGACGGACTGGGGCATGGACGTTCTGGTCGAGGTCCATGACGAGGACGAACTTGACCGGGCCCTGGCCCTGAAATCCCCGCTTCTTGGCGTAAACAACCGCGATCTTCGGACTTTCGTGACCGACCTTGATGTGACGCGGCGCCTGGCGGCACGCGTTCCCGCTGGTAAGCTGCTGATCGCGGAATCAGGGTTGTCTGCGCCCGCCGATCTTGCAGACCTTGCCCACCACGGCGCGCGCGCGTTTCTGATCGGCGAAAGCCTGATGCGGCAAGCAGATGTCGAGGCGGCGACCCGGACGCTTCTGGCAAACCCCGTGGCGGCGGCGGGACAGGTCGCCTGATGTCAGGTCTCACGCATTTTGACCGCCAGGGCCGCGCGCAGATGGTCGATGTCTCGGACAAGGACGTCACCGCGCGCATTGCCGTCGCGAAGGGCCATGTTCGGATGCGGCCCGAAACGCTGGCCCATGTGACCGACGGAACCGCAAAGAAGGGCGACGTTCTGGCCGTCGCACGGCTCGCGGGCATCATGGGCGCCAAGCGGACGTCGGATCTGATCCCCCTGTGCCATCCCCTCCCCGTCACCAAAGTCGCGCTAGAACTTTGGGCCGACGACAGCCTTCCCGGTGTGCAGATCACGGCAGAGGTTAAAACCACAGGCCAGACCGGCGTCGAGATGGAAGCATTAACAGCTGTTTCTGTCGCTGCGCTGACCGTTTACGACATGCTGAAGTCTGTTGAGAAGACGATGGAAATCGGCGGTGTTCACGTCACGCTGAAAGATGGCGGGAAATCCGGACGGTTCGAAGCGCCATGATCGCTGTTGAAACGGCGCTTGGCCATATCTTTGACCTTGTGGCGCCGCTTCAGACCGAAGACGTACCACTACGGCTGGCCGCAGGCCGCGTATTGGCGGGGCCGGTCGCCGCTCGGCGAGATCAACCCCCGTTTCCGACCTCTGTCATGGATGGCTACGCGGTGCGCGCGGAAGATGTGCATGCCGGTGCCGTGCTGTCGGTAGTTGCAGAGGCGGCAGCCGGGCACGCCACAGAGGTGGTCGTGGGCAAAGACCAGGCGATCCGGATTTTCACGGGCGCCCCTGTCCCCGCCGGGGCGACCCGCGTCATCATTCAGGAAGACGTGACGCGGTCGGGCAACGAGATCACTCTGGGCGAAGCCCTGGATGCCACCAGTCCCTACATTCGACCTAAAGGGACGGATTTCGCAGCGGGCGACCGGATCGAGGCACCCCGACGGCTTGATCCGGCAAGTCTGACGCTTGCAGCCGCAATGAACCTGCCGGTGCTTCCCTGCCGACGGCGTCCAGAAGTCGCGATCATTGCGACTGGGGACGAGCTTGTCCTGCCAGGTGAAACCCCGCGTCCCGACCAGATCGTTGCGTCGAACGGGTTTGGCATTGCCGCTATGGTCGAGGCCGCAGGTGCGGTTGCCCGGCTTCTTCCGATTGCCCGGGATACGGTCGCATCGCTCTCATCTGCGTTTGCTCTGGCAGAGGGCGCGGATCTGATCGTTACGATTGGCGGCGCATCGGTTGGAGATCACGATCTTGTTCGCGCCACAGCCGGCGCAAAGGGGCTTGAGACGGCGTTCTACAAGGTCGCCATGCGCCCCGGTAAACCGCTGATGGCCGGACGCCTGGGCGATATCCCAATGATCGGTCTGCCCGGCAATCCCGTTTCGGCGCTGGTATGCACGCAAGTCTTTGTCGTCCCGGCCTTGCGCGTCCTTCTGGGATATCCCGCTGCCCCCGCACCCCGGCAGCAGGCGCCTCTTGCCGCACCGGTTCCAGCCAATGGACCCCGGGAACACTACATGCGCGCCCGGCTGGGACCGGGCGGCCTGACGGCGTTCGAACGACAGGATTCGGGGCTGATCGGGGTTCTTGCCGATGCTGATGCGCTGTTGATCCGCCCGCCGCATAGTGGCGCACGAGCAGCGGGCGCACCGGTCGAATACCTGCCACTGACGCGCGAACGTTGACACAAAACGAGAACACTCTTAGAACACAACCTGAACAGCCTTGAGGCGGCCAGTGGGCAGGAGGGTTCCATGCTGACACGCAAGCAATTGCAGTTGCTCGAATTTATCAACACGCGCATGGCGCGCGACGGTGTGCCACCATCGTTTGACGAAATGAAGGATGCGCTGGATCTCAGATCGAAATCCGGCATCCATCGACTTATTACAGCGCTGGAGGAACGCGGTTTCATCCGCAGGCTTGCCCATCGGGCGCGCGCGATCGAAATCGTAAAGCTTCCGGACGCGTTGGAGACGAAGGGATTCACGCCCCGTGTGATCGAAGGCGACAAGGCGGATCCCCCGGTCGAGGCACTGCCGGTAACGGCAGAGGCGACGACCCTTCCTGTGATGGGCCGGATTGCCGCCGGTGTCCCGATCGAGGCGATCAGCCAGGAATCGCACCGTGTGGCGGTACCAGGCGACATGCTTTCGGGGCGCGGCCACCACTACGCGCTTGAGGTCAAAGGCGACTCGATGATCGAAGCCGGTATCAACGATGGCGATGTGGTCGTGATCCGCGAAACCAATGTGGCCGAGACAGGCGATATCGTCGTGGCCCTGGTCGAAGGGCATGAAGCAACGCTGAAACGGTTTCGCCGCAACGGTGGGGCAATAGCGCTTGAGGCAGCGAACCCGGCCTATGAGACGCGGGTCTTCCGGGACGATCAGGTCAAAGTGCAAGGCAAGCTCGTGGGGCTAATCCGCACCTACTGACGCGCGACACGGGTCGGCCGAACGGGGGCCAGCCCTGCGCGGTTGACAGACCCCGGTTCAAAGTTGGACGGCACCGCTGGCACCGGTCCCGACCAGCGGGACCAACGCCTGGTCCCGGTTGTCTGCCGCACCGTCACGAACCGGATCCTGTCATCATCGACATAAAGCGCCAGTGGCCCCATGGCGCGCAGAAATTCACGATCGATTGCCGAACAATCCGGATCGCTCCCCAAGGCTGCCCTGTCGAGCGCGGCGATCACAAGATCGGCATTGGCGCAGGCGGCTATAGCGCTCGCTTCGGCACCCCGCCCCGAAACATGTGCAATCCGCACACCGTCTACCGAAGTGACCAGGTTTCCGGGCACCCCGTCGAACCCCGGGCGCCCCGCCGCCACGATCTGATCGGCGGCGTCCCCATCATTTTCAAGCCAGCTTCTTGCGGAAAAGCCGCCCCCGCGCGATTTGGACAGGGCGCGCCCATCGGATGTCATAACCCCGATCAAGCCGCCATCGCCCGTGACAAGGACATCGGGCCGCTCGGTCAGGGCCCAAAGCGACAGCGCGGCTACTCCGACCAAGGCACCCGCCCAACGGGCGCGCCCTTGCCACAAGAGGACAAACAGGCTGCCAAGCGCCAGGACCGGCAGAACAAGGGGCGGCGGGCTGGCGACGTGGCTGACGGCCCCGTCAAGCGCAGCAACCCATTGGGCGACGCCCAAGATCCACTCGATGGCCGGGCGCATGATCGCGAGCCCGACCCATCCCAGCCCCAACGGGGCAAGCACCGCCGCAAGAACGGCGGCCGGCATCACCACCGCACCCATCAGCGGGACCGACAAGAGGTTGGCAATCAACCCATAATGCGGCACCCGGTTAAAGTGCGCGGCCGCCACGGGCGCGGTCGCAAGCCCCGCGATTGCTGACGAAACAACAAGCGCGATGACCCAACGAAATGCTGGATGCCAGCGCCACAGGTTGGTGTCGCGCAGCGCGCCAAAGACCGCAATCAGCGCAGTCGTCGCCGCAAAGGACATCTGAAACCCTGGCCCTGCCAAAACCTCGGGACGAAGCGTCAGGACAATCAGTGCGGCCAGCGCGACCGCTCGGATCGTCAGCGCGCGGCGATCAAACAGCACGGCCGCCAGCATCACAGCAACCATGATGTACGCGCGTTCCGTCGCGACGCTGCCCCCAGAAAGCGCGAGATAAACCGCCCCAGAACCAAGCGCCGCAACAGCGCCGATCTTGTGCAGGGGCCAATGCAGGGCGACCCACGGGATGAGGGCGAGCCCATATCGGACTGCGGAAAATACGAACCCGGTCAACATTCCCATGTGCAGACCCGATATTGCCAATAGATGCGCGAGGTTTGATTTGCGCAGATCCTCAAGCGTCTCGGCATCCATGCCAGAGCGGTCACCGGTGGTGATGGCGGCTGCGAACGCTCCGGCCCGACCCGGTAAGGCGTTTTGCACTGCCGCCGAGATCCGCATCCGCAGCCGGTGTACGGCGAGCCCGGCGCGCCCCTCCTCTGCCGGTGCAAGCGCGAGGACTGGGGTCCGGGTGTACCCCACGGCACCAAGCCGCTTGAACCAGGCCTGCCGCTGAAAGTCGAAGCCGCCGGGTTCAACCGGCCCCTCTGGCGGGGCAAGATGGCCGGTCAGGATAACGGTCAGGCCCGGTTCGGGCGTAACAAACCCTTGCAAACCATGCAGCGAAACCCGCACCCGCGACGGGGTGCGCTTAGGATCGACCCGTTCCAGGACAACCCGGTCAAGCGTCAGCCGCATTTTGTCCGACGCCGACCGGTCGATCGCGATGACCCGGCCTTCGATTGCACCGTGGTAGCGGAAGCCCAGAACCGGTTCGGCCACCAGTTCGGTTCGAAGCGCAGCCGCGCCGAGACCCGCAAGGATCAACAGAAGTGCAATCAGAAGCGGCCTTGCTTGGCCGAACCGCAGGCATCCGCCCAACAGCAGGATCGAAAGCGCGGCGGCCAGCAGCCAAAGCCCAGGCCCCGGTTCAAATCGCAGCGCGAAATAGGCACCGATCCCGATGCCGAAGGCCACCGGAACCCAGGGAAACAACGCCCCCCGCTGCGCGTCCAGGATGCGCGCTGCCATGGCAAACGCCGGCACTCTTGTTCTCTCCGCCCCCGGCCCTTATCAGCAGCCATGCTCGCCCACCCAGGGTTTCCAAAAGGTTAACACCCCACATGTCGGATAGACCCGTCGTCACTCGTATCGCCCCGTCACCCACCGGCTACATGCACATTGGCACGGCGCGGACAGCCCTGTTCAATTGGCTTTACGCCCGCGGCAGAGGCGGGAGGTTCCTGTTGCGGATCGAGGATACGGACAAGGCGCGATCAACCGACGAAGCGACACAAGCCATTCTCGACGGGATGACTTGGCTGGGACTCGATTATGATGGCGAGGCCGTCAGCCAAGCGGACCGTGCGGATCGCCACGTTGAGGTCGCAAACGCGATGCTGGCGGCGGGATCGGCCTATAAGTGCTTTTCGACACAGGATGAAATCGCGGCATTTCGCGAAATGGCTCGGGCCGAGGGGCGTTCGACCTTGTTCCGCTCGCCCTGGCGCGATGCGAACCCAGAAACCTATCCCGACGCCCCGTATGCCATTCGTGTGAAGGCGCCATTGAACGGTGAAACAGTGATCCGCGATGCGGTGCAGGGTGACGTGACGATCAAGAACGACCAGCTTGACGATATGATCGTCCTTCGGTCGGATGGAACACCCACCTACATGCTCGCCGTCGTTGTGGACGATCGCGATATGGGCGTGACCCACGTGATCCGAGGGGATGACCACCTGAACAACGCCGCACGCCAGATGCTGATCTACGACGCGATGGGCTGGAAGGTTCCGGTCTGGGCCCACATTCCGCTGATCCACGGTGAGGATGGCAAGAAGCTGTCAAAACGTCACGGCGCGCTTGGAATCATGGATTGGGCAGCGGATGGCTACCCTGCTGCCGCTATGCGGAATTATCTGGCCCGGCTTGGCTGGAGCCACGCGGATGACGAATTCTTCTCCGACGCCCAAGCACTTGAATGGTTCGACATCACCGGGATCAAGAAATCGCCTGCCCGTCTTGACCGCAAGAAGCTAGACAACCTTTCGGGCCAGCATATTGCAGCCATGTCTAACGCCGATGTGATGGACGGCCTCAAGAGCTATTTTGCAGCTGCAGGATTACCGAACCTGCCGGATCCTGTATCATCACGTCTGGCGCAGGCGCTACCCGTCGTCAGAGATCGCGCAAAGACTTTCCCGGAACTCATTGATAAAGCTCACTTCATCCTGACGGATCGCCCCGTAGATCTGGATGAGAAAGCTGCCAGCCAACTCGATGATGTATCCCGTGGTATACTGAATGAATTGACGCTGCACCTGCAAAATGCTAGTTGGACCCGCGACGCGTTGGAGGGTATCCTGCCGTCGTTCGCGGACGCCCACGGGCTTAAGTTCGGCAAACTCGCGGGGCCGTTGCGGGCCGCGCTTGCAGGGCGCAGCGTAACACCCAGCGTCTATGATATGATGCTGGTGCTGGGACAAGACGAAACCGTCGCCCGGCTGAAGGACACAAAGCCGGAATAACCGGTATCTCCCATGGGAGCAAAACGCGATCGGCGCACCGGCTACGGGACGCCCGCATCAGGAAGGACGGGAAAACATGCCAGACAGTCAGCAGGACACGAAGACCGCCAAGCTGATATTCGGCGAAACAGAGCTTGAATTGCCGATCTATTCTCCGACATCCGGACCCGACGTGATCGACATCCGAAAGCTATACGCACAGGGCGACGTGTTTACATACGACCCGGGCTTTACGTCGACCGCTTCTTGCGACTCGACAATTACGTATATCGACGGCGACCAAGGGGAGCTTCTGCATCGCGGTTACCCGATCGACCAGCTGGCAGAGAAATCGCACTATCTCGAGGTTTGCTACCTGCTGCTTTACGGCGAACTGCCAACTGCTGAGCAGCTCGAAGACTTCGAGAACCGCGTCACGATGCACACGATGCTGCATGAGCAGATGCAGAATTTCTTCCGTGGCTTCCGCCGCGACGCGCACCCGATGGCCATAATGGTTGGAGTCGTCGGTGCGATGAGTGCCTTTTATCCGGACTCGACGGACATCCACGATCCTTGGCAGCGCGAAGTTGCGTCAATCCGGTTGATCGCCAAGATGCCAACGATTGCCGCTTGGGCCTACAAATACTCTATCGGTCAGCCTTTCGTGTATCCGCGCAATGACTTGGATTATGCGTCCAACTTCCTTCGGATGTGCTTTGCCGTCCCTGCGGAAGAGTACGAAGCAAACCCGATCCTCAGCCGCGCTATGGATCGCATCTTCACGCTGCATGCCGATCACGAGCAAAATGCCTCGACCTCGACGGTGCGGCTTGCGTCGTCATCCGGGGCCAATCCTTTCGCCTGTATCGCGGCAGGCATCGCCTGTCTTTGGGGCCCAGCCCACGGCGGCGCCAACCAGGCCTGCCTGGAAATGCTGCGGGAAATCGGCACGCCAGACCGCATCCCAGAGTTCGTCGCGCGCGCCAAGGACAAAAACGACCCGTTCCGCCTGATGGGCTTTGGCCACCGCGTCTACAAAAACTTTGATCCGCGCGCCCGCGTAATGAAGCAGTCGGCGGATGAGGTTCTGGAGCTTCTCGGCATCGAGAACAATCCGACGCTCCAGGTTGCGAAGGAACTCGAGAAGGTGGCCCTTGAGGACACCTACTTCAAGGACAAGAAGTTGTACCCGAATGTAGATTTCTACTCGGGGATCATCTTGGATGCGATGGGCTTCCCGACCTCTATGTTCACGCCCATTTTTGCACTTGCGCGGACCGTGGGGTGGATTTCCCAGTGGAAAGAGATGATCGCAGATCCTCAACTGAAAATCGGCCGTCCACGCCAGCTTTACATTGGCGCGACGGCGCGAGACTATGTGAACGTCGAAGATCGCTGAAGTCCACAGTTCAGCAATCTGATCGCCAGAAGGCCCCGGATCGTTCCGGGGCTTTCGCGTTTTTGTCGCACCCCTACGCCGCTGAAACCAATCCCGGCTGCCCTATGTCACTGTTTGAAATCAACGAGGAAGAGCAAGAAGATGAAAGACACATCTTATGTGGCTGCTGCCCAGCACGAGGCAAGCTTTGCGCCTGTGCATCACACACCCGTGGGGTTCGGCGACCGGTTTGCCTTTCGGCTTGTAAAGTTCATGCGTGTTTTCGCAGACCGGTTCTTTGCCGGTCGGTACGGACACCGGGCTGTGGTTCTGGAGACGGTTGCAGCGGTTCCCGGAATGGTCGGCGGGCTGCTGCAGCACCTAAAGGCAATCCGCCATATCCGCGAGGATCAGGGTTGGATAAAAGAGCTTTTGGACGAGGCAGAGAATGAACGAATGCACTTGATGACCTTCATCCACATTGCCGAGCCCACGCGGATGGAACGTGTCATCGTCATGATTGCACAAGCGATCTTCTATAACCTCTACTTCTGGCTCTACCTCTTTGCACCGAAGACCGCCCACCGCGTGGTTGGATATCTCGAAGAGGAAGCCGTGGTAAGCTACACTCATTACTTGGCGGAAATTGATGCAGGACGGGCCAAGAACGTTCCCGCACCGCAAATCGCGAAGGACTATTGGAACCTGTCCGATACGGCGACGCTGCGAGACGTCGTTTTGGTAATACGCGAAGACGAAGCGCATCACCGCGACACCAACCACGGGTTTGCCGATCAGCTTGCGACGGGACGGGTGTAGGTTTTGGTCAAGGTCGCTACCGGCCGCCGCGCCATTTCTGCACGGCTCTGGCCCGCGCCTCGAGGTTAAAGTTACGCCCCGTTTTCGTTTCAGCGGCCTTCGAACCGGGCATGGCGCTTTTCAGTAAAGGCCACGACACCTTCTTTGAAATCGCGCGTCTTACCGGCAGCACCCTGCAGACGGGCTTCGAGGGTCAATTGGTCCTCAAGCGTGTTGGCGTAGCTTGCCCGCAGCGCCTCTTTTATGGCGCCGTAAGCCACGGTCGGGCCCTGCGCCAGGTGTCGCGCCCGGGCCTGCCAATGCTCTACGAATTCTGTATCCGGGACAGCTTCCCAGATCATACCCCAATCCGAGGCCTGCCGGGCCGTGACCGGCTCTGCAAACAAGGCCGCTCCCATCGCTCTTGCAAACCCCATCTGCCGGGGCAGCCAGTAGGTTCCACCTGCATCGGGGATCAATCCAATCCGCGCAAACGCCTGCAGGAACATCGCGCTTTCGGTTGCAATCACCACATCTGCCGCAAGCGCAAGGTTCGCGCCCGCGCCTGCAGCCGATCCGTTCACCGCAGAGATCGTCGGGATCGGGCAGGAAAAGATCGCCTTCAGCATCGGTTCATATTCGTCCCGCAGCACACGTTCGAGATCCAGTTGCGCCGCCGTTGCGCGGTCGCCCAGGTCCTGACCCGAACAGAACGCCCGGCCCTCGCCCGTAATCACAAGCACCCGCGCTTCTCGTTCGATGAAGCGCACCGCGTCCAGAATTTCGGCCCGCATCTGCGTGTTGAGGGCGTTCATCACGTCGGGACGGTTCAAGGTCAGCGTGGCGATATCGTCCGCCACGGTAAGACGAATTGTCTGATAGTGCATCGCGTCGCAGATCCCTTTGCCGGTATAATCCGGACATAACTGAACTGGTCAGTTCAGAAAAGCCAAAACGCGGCGTCAGTCGCGCATCAGCTCGTCAAGCCGCGTCCGCTCGGCTTCGCTCAACGCCTCGGGCGGAACAGGATTCTTGCGCTTTCGCAGATAGGCGACAGCGATCCCGCCGCCCACAAGAAACAGGACAGGCCCGGCGAGCCAAAGGGCCAGATTTGCCCCCCGCACGGTCGGCGTCAGCAAGACGAACTCTCCGTAGCGCTCAACGAGGTATGCGATCACGTCCGCGTCGCTATCGCCCGCTGTCAGACGCTCGCGCACAAGGATGCGCATGTCTCGCGCAAGTTCGGCATTCGATTCGTCGATCGACTCGTTACGGCAAACCAAGCACCGAAGGCCCTTGGACAACTCGCGTGCCCGCTCTTCAAGTCGCGGATCGTCCAGAACCTCATCCGGTTCCACCGCCCACGCGGGTCCTGCGAGAAGAAAACATAGGAGGATCAGGACGCGTTTCATTCTGCGGGCACCGGAGGTGCCACAGGCTTTCTTGCCCCCCCGGCAACACGGAACCGGCGGTCTGTAAGGCTAAGAAGCCCGCCCAGCGCCATGATCACCGCACCCGCCCAAATCCAATTCGCGAAGGGTTTGATAAATGTCCTGACTGTCCAGCCGCCGCCGATCTGCGGGTCGCCAATGACCACGTAGACGTCGCGCGTAAAGCCATTATTGATCGCTGCCTCGGTCGTCGGCATTCCCGCAACGGGGTACACGCGTTTTTCGGGAGTCAGTGTCTCAAGCGCCCGGCCGCGCTCCACCACGTCGATCCATGCCATAGTCGATACGTAGTTCGGCCCCTCCACCTCGGCCACATCCGCAAGCGTGACCTCGTAGCGACCAACGGGCCAGCTTTCGCCAATCTGGGCGATCCGGATATCCTCAATCGTCCAAGCAGTGAGCGCTGCCACGCCGAAGGTCGTAGTCCCGAAGCCGATATGCCCGACACACTTGCCCCAATCGGCGCGCGGCAGGTTTTTTAAACGGCGCAGACGGGACGCTAAGCCGCCTCGCCCGGTCCGAAGCCAAAGATCCATCAAAGCCCCAAGGACAAGCCATGCGCCCAAGAGTGCGCCGATAGGTGCCAGGATAGACCGTCCAGTCTGCAGCGTCCAAACCAACGCACCAAGCGCAAAAGACAGCGCAAGCACACCCCAAAGCGGCACCATAGCCCGCGCCAAACGCGCCCGTTTCCACGGCAAAACGGCGCCAAGCGGCAGGATCACGGCAAGCCCGACCATGAACGGTGTAAACGTCATATCGAAAAAGGGTGGGCCGACTGACAGTTTCCGATCGAAGAACATCTCTGCAACTAGCGGCCAGATGGTTCCGATGAAGACGACAAAGGTGGCCACAGCAAGCAAAACATTGTTGGCGACAAGGGCTCCCTCGCGACTAATCGGAGAGAACACGCCTTTGGCAGCCAGGTTATTGGCCCGACCTGCAAACAACGTCAGCGCCCCGCCCATGAAGACACCGGTGATCAGAAGAAGCCAGACGCCCCGATCGGGATCGTTCGCAAACGCGTGGACCGATGTAAGAACACCCGATCGCACGATGAACGCACCGATCAATGAGAATCCAAAGGCCAGGATCGCCAGAAGCACGGTCCAGCTTTTTAACGCTTCGCGCTTTTCTACGACGATGGCCGAGTGAAGAAGCGCCGCAGCCAGAAGCCATGGCATGAAGGAGGCGTTTTCTACCGGGTCCCAGAACCAAAACCCACCCCAGCCAAGCTCGTAATAGGCCCACCAGCTTCCAAGAGCGATGCCGATAGTCAGATTGAGCCAAGCCAGAAGCGTCCAGGGGCGCACCCACCGGCCCCATGCGGCATCAACACGCCCTTCGATCAAGGCGGCGACGGCGAACGAAAAGCTAACCGAAAGCCCGACATAGCCGAGATAAAGAAACGGTGGATGAAAGGCGAGCCCGGGGTCCTGCAAAAGCGGGTTAAGATCCTGCCCATCAAACGGTGGAAACTCAAGCCTGAGAAACGGGTTTGAGGTGAAAATCAAGAAAGCAAGAAACGCCACCCCAACAGCGCCCTGCACAGCAAGAACGCGCGCCTTAAGCCGGGGTGGCAAACGCCCGCCAAACCATGCCACAAGCGCACCGAACAGCGCGAGGATAACGCACCACAGAAGCATTGAACCTTCGTGATTCCCCCAAACGCCTGTCACCTTGTAGAGCATCGGCTTTGCGGTGTGCGAATTGAGCGTCACCAGTCGAACCGAAAAATCCGACGTGACAAAGGCCCAGGTCAACGCACCGAAGGCGTAGGTCAGAAGGAGCACCTGAGCGGTCGCAGCGGGCTCGGCCAACGACATCCAGCCCCGCCAGCCGCGATGCGCACCGACAAGCGGGACCAAGGTCTGGACGCAGGCAACCAGAAAGGCAAGAAGAAGCGCGAAGTGTCCAAGTTCGATCAACATCGGACCTTACTTAGCCTTGGCAGCCCGCCCCGCCAATGGGCTGCGAAGCCATGTCACAGCGGCGTGACGGGCACGACAGTCTTCCGTCAGGTCGAAAACCGCAGAACGGTCAGCGCCAAGACCCCACTAAACGGCAAAAGAAGCACCAGTGATCCCCATCCCAGGGACCGCCCGACCACCCGAAAATGCAAAACGGCGCCGACGAAGTATGCCGAAACAAACACAAAAAGACCGGAGTTCTCTGCCATCGCAACGGGCCGCTCTAGGATCTGGTAAAGCCACCACCAGCCTAGGACACCTGTCGTCCCCAACCAGCTGAACCCCATACCCAACGCGAGCGGTGTCTGTCGCTGATACCAGAGCCAGAAAAAGGTCGCCGAGATCGACGCGGCCATAGCGACAACCGTGCCGTAGGCGAGCGTATAGGCGGCCGCGTAGCCAAACGCTGCGTGGACAACCATCAGCACGGCCGCAGTGACTGCAAAGAGCACGATAGCGTGTTTCATTTCCTCAGAACCTCGCGTACGGCGGCGTCTAGCTGCTGAGCCGCCTCTTGATTGCGCACTCGCGCCCGGTTCAATGCGCGGCCAAGTGTCAAGAGCCTCAGCCAGTGAAACAGTCGTTCTATAAGCGTCATCGGGGGCCTACTCTGCGGGCAACCGTTCGCGAATAATCGTGGCCAGCTCAGTCAGAAGCCGGGTGTTTTCGTCGATGATGCCACGGGTGACCCGGTCTTTTTCGAGGTCACGCCACAAAAGATAGAACACCAAAAGCACCCATGGCCCGTGATCGGCGACCAGTTTGAAGACGATGTCGCTCATCCCTGCCGGTGCCGCCACTCGGCCAAGGCGGCATTGTTTTGTGCCCCGCTACTTTGGTCCTTGTCATCGTCCTCGTCCAGCGATCCGGCTTCGAGCATAGCGATCGACCGGGCCACCTCTGGTGCTTGCGAAAGCGTTTGCACCAACGATTCTTGGAACGCGTGCGATTTCGCCTGATGGCGGGCACCGAAGTAGAAGGACACAACTACACCTAGGAGCCACCACAGCGGCTCGGGCACCAGCGCGATGCCCTGCATGCGCGCCGCAAACCACACCGGATCGACCATGGCCGAAACGAATAGCGCCAGCGTTCCAAGCGCAAGTGCCGGTCGCGGCAAGCGATTGATCCCATCCATCACCATGTCGAAGATGCCAGGTCGGGCATGCCGGAACTCGGACCCGAACTGTTCCAGCGCTGCGGCCCGGGCTGCCGCCGCGCGCCCTGCCCCCGCCTCTGCGTTTTCGCGAAACACCTCGGCCGTGTCCCGGATCACGTTGCCGCCCCCGAAGACCAGGGTCAAAAGCCGTTCGATCAACCCCATGCCGCCACCCTTGCGCGGTGCTGCGCTTCGCTTAGATGGAACCGTGGCGAGATGAACGCCTCGGCCCGGGTGATCCACCCGCCCTTTCCGCCATCCCGGCGCCGCGCAAACTTTCGCGAGGCGGGGCGGCGGTCGGCCAAGAGGTAATAATAGTTTCGGCGCGCGATCCCGTAGGCGTCGACAAGATGGTTTGGCGCCTTTTGGTAGGCACGCGCTGCGGCGCCAATCGTCTGCGGCCCGATCGCACCGTCAATCGTCACAGGCTGGCCCATTTCGCCCAGCAGACGCTGGAGAATGCGCACGGCGTGCGCGCCTGCGTTCACATGCATATCGAAAACCGTCGCATGCAGCGCGGCCGGGAGGTCGGAGATCCGGGGCCGCGTAAAGTAGTGGTTGACAAAGATCTGCCGGGCCTTCTTGCGGGTCAGCCGCCGGACATCGGCCTCGGTAATCCTTCCGTCCCCATCAAGGTCGATGCCAAGTCGCCGCAACGTGTGGATCGTGACGCCGTATTTGGTCGCACCCCCTGGGTCGTCGGGGTCGTTCACATACCCGCCTTCGCGGGCAATGATCTCATCTGCGATGTCGGTAACGGTTTGCATGAAGCCCTCGCACCCGATGTTCCATGGTGCCGGACCCTGCCTTGGAATGGTTAATGTCTCGGAACCTAGCCGTTCGGGTCGACGTAGACGCCCTGCTCTTTCAGCGCATCGATCACTTCGGCTGGCATGTAGGTTTCGTCGTGCCGCGCCAGAATTTCCGTCGCTTCGAAAACTCCGTTCCTCATTCGGCCGGTGCCGACCATACCTTCGCCTTCGCCAAAGAGGTCGGGCAGAATACCTGTATACGTCACCGGGATCGAAGCGCCGCCATCGGTCACGTTGAACCGGATCGTCTCGCCCATGCCACGCATAAGGGTGCCCTCTTCGACAAGACCGCCTATGCGAAAGGTCTCATTTGGCGGCGGGGTCGTTTCGGCCACTTCGGATGGCGAGCGGAAGAACTGGAACGCATCCTGCGAGGCATACCAGATCAGCCCTGTCGCCAATGCCAGCGAAATCGTCGCGACAACGATCACTTGAACCCTGCGCTGCTTCTTCAGTCCCTTCATTGCACCCTCACGGAAAAACCGGTGCCAGCATCAGGCCAGCGGTTTCTTCCTCGCCCAACATCAGGTTGGCGTTCTGCATCGCCTGACCCGATGAGCCTTTGGTAAGGTTGTCCAGCGCCGCGACGACGATCGCACGGCCCGCGATGCGGTCCGCGACAACCCCGATATGAACGAAATTACTGCCTCGAACATCCCGCGTCGAGGGAACGGTGCCCATCGGCAGGGTAACGATAAAGGGTTCATCTTCATATGCCGCCTGAAGGGCCGCATGAACCGCCGTGGCGTCACCGCGCACATAGACGGTTGCAAGGATGCCCCTGTTCGCGGGCAGAAGATGCGGCGTGAACTGGACCTGCACCGGTCGCCCGGCCACCAAGGAAAACTCTTGGTCGAACTCACCCAAATGCCGGTGCACTCCCCCGACCGCATAGGCCGACGTCCCTTCGCTGGCCTCGGCGTGCAGAAGGTTTTCTTTCAACGCCCGACCTCCGCCCGAGACGCCGGTCTTCAGATCGATGACAATTTCGTCGGGATCGATCACCCCGGCGGCCAGAAGCGGGCGAACCGCGTACATGCCGGTCGCGGCATTGCATCCGGTGCCTGCCACAAGGCGCGCAGCTTCAATCTCTTCCCGGTAGAACTCTGTCAGGCCATAGACGGCCTCGCGCTGAAGGTCGGGGGCCGCGTGAGGCGCGCCATACCACTTGGCATAGTCGGCCGGGTCGCGCAGCCGGAACCCCGCCGACAGGTCGATCACCTTCACTTCGGGCGGAAGATCGGCAACCACAGGCTGGCTTGTTCCGTGCGGCAGCGCGCAGAACACCAGTTCGACGCGCCGGAAATCGATCTGCTCGATCCGCTTAAGCGGCGGAAGCGGGAGGTGCCGCAGAAACGGAAACACCTCTCCCATCGACATCCCGGCCTTCCGGTCTGCGGCAAGTGCGACGATGTCCATCGTCGGATGGGTCGAAATCAGTCGAACCAATTCTGCACCGGTATAGCCGCTGGCACCCAGTATCGCGATTTTGTGGGACATTCTTAAGTCCGCCCTTTGTCTTGTTGCGATGTAGGAAAGATCTGTGGCCCGCGCAATCACGCAGGTTCGAAGGAGATCTTTCGTCGCAAGAACTGGGTGGCCTTCGACGACACGCGCGCCGGGTCGCCTGTGGTCAGAAACTGGGCCCCCGTGCCGGCGCCCAGCATCTCGGGCCGCCGCTCAAGGTAATCGGCCAGGCTTTCGGCAACCAGCGAAGGCTGGCTTAGCACCCGAACATCCGGACCCAGCGCATCCTGAAATACCGCTTCCATAAGCGGGTAATGCGTGCATCCCAAGACCGCGGCATCGGGTTTGGGCATCTTGCGCCGCAAGGCATCAACATGGCTGCGCACAAGCGCATCAGCCAGGATCTCGTCACCTTCTTCAATCGCATCCACAACGCCGCCGCAGGACTGTGCTTCGACGTCGACCCCGATCGCGCGGAACGCAAGCTCGCGCTGAAACGCCCGGCTCGACACCGTTGCGGGTGTCGCGAACAGGGCCACATGCTTCACCCCGACTTCCCGCGGCGGGCTGTTGTCGCCCCACTGGCGTTCAGTCAGCGCTTCGATCAGCGGGACAAAGACACCCAGAACCCTTTTGTCCGCAGGCACCCAGCCCTCTTGCATCCTGCGAAGCGCCGCAGCAGACGCCGTATTGCAGGCCAAGATCACCAGATCGCACCCCGCCGCAAACAGACGCTCGGTCCCCCGTATGGTCAGGTCATAAACGTCATCCGCCGCGCGCGTCCCGTAGGGCGTGTGCGCATTGTCCCCGAAATACACAAACGGCACGTCCGGCAGCCGCCTAGACACGGCGTCCAGGACGGTCAGCCCGCCAAGTCCGGAGTCGAAAATCCCGACGGCCATCGGCCTATCCTTTGTAGCGTTCCTCGAACTCGAAGCCGTATTTCAGCGACTTCAGCGGCGTTGGCGACAGCGCATAGGTGCGGAGGCGCAGGAAGTCCATCATGCTTTTGGCGTCCGATCGGTGCAAATCAAGCTCTGAACGCGGGATCGCCTCGCCGATGACAACTTTCACCGGCTCATCAACACGCCGCCGGAACTCGTTGATAAGAAGCGATACTCTGAGTGTCGAGTGCAAGTGGCTGGCAAGCTGGAACAGGCGCGAATTGGCGCCCGTAAAGTAGAGCGGCACCACAGTCGCATCGCTTTTTGCGATCATCCGCGCGGTAAACGCCCGCCAGCCGGGGTCCAGCGGCTGCCCGAAGGGTTTTTCCGATGTCGATACCGTGCCGCCGGGAAACACACCGATGGCGCCCCCATTTGCCAGATACCGCAGCGCATCGTTGCGGGTTGCGATGTTCTGGGCCTGCGCCTCACGGGTGTCGTCGAAGGACACCGGAAGAACGATCTTGTCGAGCTCTTGCGCTTTGCGGAACACGCGGTGCGCCAGGATCCGGAAATCGCCACGCACCTGCGCCAGGATATAACCCAGCATCAGCCCATCGAGGATGCCATAGGGATGGTTCGCAACAAGGATCAGCGGACCGTTTTGTGGGATATGGTCAAGCGATCCGCCGACAACATCCAAAGACAGCCCGTAGCGTTCAACCATCACCTGCCAGAAGTCGCGGCCCGCAGCCACCTCGTGCTCATAACCGTCTGCGCGCTTAATCAGACGAATTCGGCCAGTCACATTCTCCAACACCCGGATCAGCGCCCGCCCGCCTTTCGACTGCGCCGAGCTTGCGTAGCTGATTTCCCGCGCGACATGGCGCTGCTCTTTTTTCTGGACTCCCATATTCCTGCCGATGCCGTCGCTACTTAATGTCCCTGTGATCTAGGGCGGCACGCCGTTTCTTGCCAGTCTATACGACAGTCTCGCGCCAGCCGGATGGTCATTCTGCCGCTTTATCAAGCACAGAAGGCTGATCAAACGCTTTCAACAGGATCTCGCGCCGCGCGCCAGCTTGCGCTGCGTTGGCCTCTTTCACCGGACCGAATCCGCGAATCTCCATAGGCAGAGACGCGAGCTCGACCACGGCTTCCCAGTTCGGAGGCGGCGCCGAAACCACTGCCCGGACATCCTTTTCGTACTGTCGGATCAGCCGACGTTCCATCCGGCGTTCGGCGCTGTATCCAAAGATGTCGAACGGTGTGCCACGCAGCCGCTTCATGGCGGCAAGCGCAGGAAACAGCCGTTCAAGCCCCGCGCCAAACGCGCGCTTCTTTGGGCGCCCGTCCGGCCCCGTTCCCGGAAGAAGCGGCGGCGCAAGATGGTAGGTCAGCGTAAACGCCCCTGAAAACTCTGCCTCAGCCTTCTTTCTGCTTTGTATCAGCAGCCGCGCGACTTCGTACTCGTCCTTATAGGACAAGAGCTTGTGATAGGATTTTGCGACCGCCGCCTTAAGGCGCGGTTCCTCCACCATGTCTACGAGCTTGCGGTACCGCTTCGCCAAGGCCGCACCCTGATATTCGACAAGGTGTGCCGCGCGGAAGTCGATTTGTTCGTCAAGCGTCTTTGGCTTTTCAAACACCTTCGGGGTCAGCACCGCACTCGCCGCCTTCGGGTCGTTTGCGGCCCACCGACCCAGCGCGAAGGCCCGTGTGTTCGCATCGACCGCCGCACCATTAAGTTCTATCGCGCGCAAGATCGCGTCCAGCGAAACCGGCACCAATCCGGCCTGCCAAGCGGCACCGAATACGATCATGTTAGAGTAGATCGCGTCCCCCATAAGCACCCGCGCCAGATCCGAGGCGTCAAACATCAAAATCCGGTCCTGAAGTCTTGCCTCAAGCGACAGCGACAGTCGATCTGATGGGATGCGAAACGTGGTGTCGCGGGTAAATGTGCCCGTGATTATCTCGTGGCTGTTCACCACTGCGCCTGTGCGACCGGTCGCGGTCAGTCCCAGCGTCTTGGCACCCGCGCTGACCACCAGATCGCCCCCGATCAGCGCATCGGCCTCGCCTGTCGCGACCCGGATCGCGGTGATGTCGTCTGGGCTTTTGCCGATCCGGCAATGGATGTGCACGGCGCCACCCTTTTGGGCAAGTCCCGCCATTTCCATCATGCCCGCGCCCTTCCCGTCGATATGAGCGGCCATCGCAAGAATTGCGCCGATCGTAACGACCCCCGTCCCGCCAACACCGGTGATGACGACATTCCAGGTGCCGTCAATTCGCGGCAACGCGGGCACCGGAAGCTCGCCGATATCAATCTGGGCGGTCGCCTCTTTGCGAAGTTCCGCGCCAGAAACTGTCACGAACGAGGGGCAAAATCCCTTCAGACACGACAGATCCTTGTTGCAAGACGACTGGTCGATCGCACGCTTGCGGCCTAGTTCTGTCTCGACAGGTACGATCGACACACAGTTTGATTGCACCCCACAATCGCCGCACCCCTCGCAGATATCGGTATTGATGAAGACCCTTTTGTCGAGGTCGGGGAAGGTACCCCGTTTCCGCCGACGCCGTTTTTCTGCGGCGCAAGTCTGAATAAAGAGTATCGCCGAGACGCCTTTGATCTCGCGCATCCGTTCCTGAACAGATTGCAGTTCGTCCCGTTCGTGCCAAATTAAACCTGATGGAAACCCGCTTCGCGATGGTTCTTCTTTCGGGTCATAGACGATGGCTATTTCGTCAACCCCCATTGCTTTCAGTTCCTGAGCGATACGGTCCGGCGTCAAACCGCCCTCATTGCCTTGTCCGCCCGTCATCGCGACTGCGTCGTTATAAAGGATCTTGTATGTGATATTGGTGCCAGCGGCCAACGCAGCCCGGATCGCCAGCATTCCCGAGTGATTGTAGGTTCCATCCCCAAGCTGTTGAAAAACATGGCTTGTCTTGGAAAACGGTGCTTCGCCGACCCAATTCACCCCTTCGCCACCCATATGTGTGTACCCGGACACTTCGCGGTCCATCCAGAGCGCCATGATGTGGCAGCCAATGCCCGCATAGGCTCTGCTTCCCTTTGGCAGCTTGGTCGATGTGTTATGGGGACAGCCCGAGCAGAAGTACGGCGTTCGCTGGGCAATATCTTCTGCGTTGTCAGACCGTTTTGCCTCTTCGATCCTTTCCAGGCCGGACCGCACCGCTTCAGTCCCGCGTCCTTCATCGATCAAGATGCCGCCAACCTTTTCGGCAATCATCACCGGATCAAGTGCCATCCGGGTGGGAAACAGCTCTTCGCTGTGCATTCGACCTGCGCCGCCTTTGTACCATCCGTAGACGCGGCGCCCGCGCCGGTCGTCGAAGATCGCTTCCTTGATCTGAACCTCGATCAGCTTCCGCTTTTCTTCGACCACCACGATCAGGTCGAGCCCTTCGGCCCAATCGTTGAAACCCTTCATATCCATTGGGAAGGTCTGACCGATTTTGTACGTGGTGATACCAAGGCGTTCAGCCTCGTCACAGTCGATGCCAAGAAGGTTCATGGCATGTTCAAGATCGAGCCAGTTCTTTCCCGCCGCGACAAACCCGATTTTCGCGCCCGGCTTGCCCCAAACGCGTCGGTCGATCCCGTTCGCCCGGGCGAACGCCTCGGCGGCGAAGCGTTTGTGGTCGATCATGCGGGCTTCCTGCGCGATCCAATGATCGTTGAGGCGGATACTCAAGCCACCTTCCGGCATATCAAACGCTGGGATTTCGAAGTGCATACGGTCGGTGCGGGTGTCGACAACACTGGTAACCTCAACCGTGTCTTTCATTAGCTTCAGGCCAGCCCAGACCCCAGCAAACCGGGACAAGGCAAAGCCATACAGGCCGTAATCCAGTATCTCTTGCACACCCGCCGGGCTAAGTACCGGCATATAGGCATCCACCAGCGCCCAATCCGACTGGTGGCAAACGGTGGAACTTTCGCCAGTGTGATCGTCGCCCATGGCCATTAGAACCCCACCATTGGGCGCGGTTCCAGCCATATTGGCGTGCCGCATCACATCGCCCGACCGGTCAACGCCCGGTCCTTTGCCGTACCAGAGGCCAAAGACCCCATCGTAACGGCCTTCACCCCGAAGCTCGGCCTGCTGCGTCCCCCAAAGCGCCGTTGCTGCCAGATCTTCGTTCAGACCTGCCTGGAATGTAATCTGTGCGGGCTCCAAAACGTCGCGTGCACGGCTCATCGTGACGTCCACGGCCCCAAGGGGCGAGCCCCGATAGCCTGTCACATAGCCTGCCGTGTTCAGCCCCGCCGCCCTGTCTCGCGCCGCCTGCATCAGCATCAGACGCACCAGCGCCTGCGTGCCGTTCAAGAGCGTGGTATCTTTGTCCAAATCGTACCGGTCATGCAGGCTGACGTCGCGCAAGGTCATGTTCGGGCCCTCCTGGTCATGATTATAGGTCATGATTTCTGACCTACAAAATGAAATTCGCGACAACTCCTCGTTTGCAAGAGTGCAAGGGACCCGGGTAATGATCCACCATCCAACAGCGATTACACTTCACGAATCTGGCACGATGGACTGGGACAAGCTTAGAATTTTTCACGCCGTTGCCGATGCCGGCAGCCTGACCCATGCCGGTGAGATGCTGCATCTTTCCCAATCGGCGGTCTCGCGCCAAATCAGGGCGCTGGAGGAAAGCCTAAATGCAACCCTGTTTCACCGGCATGCCCGCGGGCTGATTCTTACTGAGCAAGGCGAGCTTCTGTTCGACGCCACGTCCGCCATGGCCCGGCGTTTGGACACGGCTGAAGCCCGAATTCGCGACAGCGAGGAAGAGGTCTTTGGCGAACTGCGTGTTACGACCACTACGGGCTTTGGATCGCTATGGCTCGCACCGCGGCTACCAAAACTCTACGAAAAGTATCCTGACCTGAAGATCGACCTGATGCTCGAAGAACGGGTCCTCGACCTGCCAATGCGCGAGGCTGATGTGGCGATCCGGATGAAGGAACCAAGCCAGGCCGATTTGATCCGGCGGCGGCTTATGGGAGTACATATGCGGCTTTACGCGTCTCCCGAATACCTTGACGCGACCCAGCGGCCGGAAACTATGTCCGATCTATCGCGCCACCGGCTGATTTGCCAAAACACAACGTCCTTTCAGGTTTCTGCCGGCGCGCGGCTTGTTCAAGAGCTTTTGACCCACAACATCCCCTCGACCCTGACGGTGAATAACTATTTTGGCGTCCTGCAGGGCGTGATCGCAAATTTGGGGATCGGTGTGCTGCCGGATTACGTTATCGAGGACTTTCCAAGGCTCGAACGCGTTCTCCCGGATGTCGAGTCAAACGAGGTTCCGGTGTTTCTTGCTTATCCCGAAGAACTTCGCCAATCGAAGCGGATCGCTGCGTTCCGCGATTTCGTGACCGAAGAGATCATTGCCCACCGTCGGCGTCTAAAGGCCGCTGCCGAGCCAAATTAACGTTAAGTCATGCGCTGGGCGCATACCCGCTTTGCCGCAAATTTGAGCGAATTGCCTTGATCAGTGGCAGTGTGAAGCCTAGGTGATCAGTAACGCGACAGCCCGGCATGCGTCGGGCCGCGTTTACCTCCCTGTTGGACTTGGGCCGAGCTTAGAGCTCGGCCTCTTTTTTTTTGATCCACGTGCCTTTGAAATGACACACGTGCCCGGGTAGTCTTGCTGTGACCTTAGCCATGGAGCGCCCGATGATCCGCTTTGCTATTCCCATTCTTCTCGCCTTGGCAGGCCCGGCGCACGCTGCCTGCGGCAATTCGTCGGCCGGGTTTGCGGCGTGGAAATCGTCCTATGCGCAAGAAGCCGCGCGCCAGGGGATCGGCGCACGCGGGCTCGACGCGTTTGCCGCGACGCAATATGCCCAACGCACCATAAATGCTGATCGGAACCAGAAGAGCTTTCGTCTGTCGCTTGACGAGTTCATGCGCAAGCGCGGGGCGGACACAATCGTGGCTCAGGGTCGCCGGATGAAGGCGCAGAACGCTTCGTTCTATCAGTCGCTTGAGCGCGCCTACGGCGTCCCGGCGGGTGTGCTGATCGCAATTCATGGAATGGAAACCGGTTTTGGCCGGTTTATGGGCGATGCCAATGTACTTTCGGCGGTCGCAACGCTCGCTTACGACTGCCGCCGACCGGACTTCTTTCGGCCCCATCTGATCGCAGCGCTGAGGCTTGTGGATCAGGGTGCGATCTCGCCGGGTTCCGTCGGCGCGATGCACGGAGAGTTAGGGCACACCCAGTTTCTGCCAGCAAATGTGCTGGCCTATGGAGAGGATGCCAACCGCGATGGGCGGGTCGACCTGACCAACCTGACCGATGCAATGGCGTCGACTGCGAATTTCCTGCGCCAGAAGGGCTGGAAACCGGGACAAGGCTATCAGCCGGGACAGCCGAATTTTGCCGCGATCGAAGCCTGGAACGCCGCAAGCGTATATCAGCAATCCATCGCAATAATGGCGGCACGGATCGACGGATAACCAAACCTTCAGATTTATCCCGTCATCGCGCCGACGGCCGGCAATCGCGAAAGCCCGCTAGCAGTAAACTACCTTTCGGGTTCCACGACCCCGCCCCCTTTCGGTTCAGGCTTCCCTGGCCTAAGAGAGACCCGGCTAGGGGAAGGAAACGCCATGCAGGAACCGTCGATCACACCAGAGCTTGTCGAGGCTCATGGCCTGAAGCCCGACGAGTACCTGCGCATCCGCCAGATCATCGGGCGCGATCCGACGTTCACCGAGCTTGGTATCTTCTCAGCCATGTGGAACGAACACTGTTCCTACAAATCCTCAAAACGCTGGCTGCGCACCCTGCCCACAAGCGGACCTCAAGTGATCTGCGGTCCAGGGGAAAACGCGGGCGTCGTGGACATCGGCGACGGACAGGCCGTGGTCTTTAAAATGGAAAGCCATAACCACCCGTCTTACATCGAGCCCTACCAAGGCGCGGCGACCGGCATGGGCGGCATTCTGCGCGACGTATTCACAATGGGCGCACGACCGATCGCAGCGATGAATGCGCTGTCATTCGGCGAAATCGATCATCCAAGGACCCGCCGCGTCATTGCGGGCGTGGTCGAAGGCATCGGCGGCTACGGGAATGCGTTCGGCGTTCCCACCGTCGGCGGAGAGGTTCGATTTCACCCAGCATATAACGGAAATTGCTTGGTAAATGCGTTCGCCGCGGGTCTCGCCGACGCTGACAAAATCTTCTACTCAGCGGCCTCTGGTGTCGGGATGCCGGTCGTTTACCTGGGTGCCAAGACAGGACGCGACGGCGTGGGCGGCGCAACTATGGCGTCGGCGGAGTTCGACGACACGATCGAGGAAAAACGCCCAACGGTGCAGGTAGGCGACCCGTTCACCGAAAAATGTCTTCTCGAAGCTTGCCTGGAATTGATGCAAACCGGTGCGGTGATCTCGATCCAGGACATGGGAGCAGCGGGGCTGACATGTTCTGCGGTCGAAATGGGCGACAAGGGCGGCCTGGGCATTCGACTTGACCTCGATCGTGTCCCGGTCCGGGAAGACGCGATGACGGCCTATGAAATGATGCTGTCCGAAAGCCAGGAGCGGATGCTGATGGTGCTGCGTCCTGAAAAGGAAGACATCGCGAAAGCGGTCTTTGACAAATGGGACCTGGATTTCGCGATTGTGGGCGAAACGATTGCCGAAGATCGTTTTGTGATCGTCCATGGGGGCGAGGTGAAGGCCGATCTTCCGCTGTCGCCGCTTTCGGGTCAGGCCCCGGAATACGATCGGCCATTCACTGTCCCGACCCCCGCCGCCCCCCTGATCGACGTGCCCACAATCGATCCAATTCAGGGGCTTCGCGCACTGATCGGGTCGCCAGGATATAGCAGCCGCGACTGGGTTTACGATCAGTATGACAGCATGGTTCTGGCCGACACCGCTGTCGGACCCGGCGCTGGCGCCGGCGTCGTTCGCGTTCACGGCACCGACAAGTTGTTGGCCTTCACCTCGGACGTCACACCTCGCTACGTCGCCGCCGACCCCGTTGAGGGCGGCAAGCAGGCTGTGGCCGAGGCGTACCGCAACCTTTCGGCCAAAGGCGCAAAACCCCTTGCCGCAACCGATAACCTGAACTTCGGCAACCCGGAAAAGCCTGAAATCATGGGCCAGATCGTGGGCGCGATCGAAGGGATCGGGGCCGCTTGCCTCGCGCTTGATATGCCCATCGTCTCCGGCAATGTGTCGCTTTACAACGAAACCGATGGGCGGGCGATCCTGCCCACACCGACGATTGGCGCCGTTGGCCTGATCGCGGACGCTGATGCGCTGATTGCGGGTCTGGCCGCAGAGGGCGATCTCGCACTACTTGTCGGCACCACCGACGGGCACCTCGGTCAATCGGCGCTGCTTTTTGAGGCTTTCGGACGCGAAGATGGTGCTGCTCCCACCGTCGACCTCGAGGCGGAGGAGCGCCACGGTGTGTTCATTCGCGAGAACACCGCGATGATCCATGCCTGTACCGATCTTGGCGACGGTGGTCTGGCCCTCGCGGCATTTGAACTGGCAGAAGCGGCGGGCCTTGGCGTAACGCTAGACACATCGGACACGCCGACGCTCTTCGGCGAGGATCAGGCACGTTATCTGGTTGCTACTGATTTCGACTGTGCAGAGGCTCTGATGGTCGAAGCCGGTCGGGCCGGCGTTCCCGTTGGTCTTGTGGGTCGTTTTGGCGGCGACACTGTGCAGTTTGGCAAATCGGCAGCTCCGCTCGCGGAACTGTCGCGGGTCTATCGTTCGGCTTTCGCGGCCGCCATGGGCGCGCCGGCGATCGCAGCGGACTAGATCAAGTTGCCCTGTGTCGATTTCACCCTGTTGGTGGGTCGTCAACCGGGCCGACCTTGCAGCCCCCCAAAGGCGGCTCTACATTCTGCCAGAGCGCGAGATAAGGACACCCGTATATGCCAATGCAAGCCCGAGAAATCGAGGATCTGATCCGCGCGGGCTTTCCTGACGCGAAGATCACGATCACGGACCTTGCTGGCGATGGAAACCACTATGCCGCTGAGGTGGTGGACGAGAGCTTTCGCGGCATGAACCGGGTCCAGCAGCAGCGTGCGGTTTATTCCTCGCTGAAAGGCAAGATGGACGGCAATCATGGCGAACTACACGCATTGGCCTTGACCACCAAGGTGCCTGGGTGACCTGGAGCCTTCCCATAGTCTTGCTATCGGGGGCGATCCTTGTCGTCTTATTGGTCAGAGCCGTTCTGGTTCTGCGGCGCGAAACAAATGCGCCGCGCGGATCAGAACCGGGTCACGGGCATCACGAGATCGATTCCAGTTACTTTTCGGGTGGCGGCGGAGGCGGACATCAGTCCAGTTTCCGGGTCCCCCGCGATCCTCAAGAATATGCAAAGCGCTTTGTGCCAAAGCATCTGAACACGCAAAAGGACCGGCAAAATGGCAATCACCGCTGAAGACCAGATCAAGGACACCGTGACGCAGAACGACGTGGTTTTGTTCATGAAGGGCAACAAAACCATGCCGCAATGCGGGTTTTCATCCCGGGTCGCCGGTGTTCTGAATTACATGGGCATCGACTATCAGGATATAAACGTGCTTGAGGATGACGCGATCCGTCAGGGTATCAAAGACTTCTCTGACTGGCCGACGATCCCGCAACTCTACGTTAAGGGCGAGTTTGTCGGCGGCTGCGACATCATCACCGAAATGACGTTGTCCGGTGAGCTGGACCAGCTCTTTGATCAAAAGGCAATCGCCTACGACAAAGACGCGGCCGACAAGATCCGCGAAGCAAACGGCTAGCCTTCTCAGTAAGAAAACCAAAAGCCCGCCAAGGCGTTGGCGGGCTTCTTTCATGCAGGCTGATCGCGGTCGATTAGGCCGCGCCGGCTTGCTCTTCCACACTTTCAGCCAACGCCTCGGCCCGCGCGGCAAGCTCGGCCAAGGTATCGGTGACTTCCTCGGGAATGCGCGCCACTTCGACTTCGGCGGGCTTTAAGGCAGCCTCCCGGGCCTCTTCCAAATCAGCCTGAAGCGAGCCCACACGACTTTCCATCGCCCGAAGTTTATCATCTGCTCCCGCCGCCTTGTCCGCGAGAAGAAGCCCGGCCATCAAAAGCATGCGGCTTTCCGGCATCCGCCCGATCTGGCTTAGAAGGGTCTGTGCTTCGGTATCAAGCATTTGGGCCGCCGACCGCAGAAAGTGCTCTTCGCCGTCTTGGCAGGCTACGTCGAAATCCCGGCCACCGATTGAAATAGTTACCTCAGGCATTGGCCGCCTCCCCCAACATTGGCTCAAGTTCGGCAAGCGCGCGATCGATCTCGGCCCGGTTCGCGGCATTCAACTCGCGCAGCGACGAAAGCTCTGCCTCCATCGACCCGTTCACAAGCGTCGCATCCGCCAGTCCCTCGGCATTCGCCGCACGCAGCGCTGTGTTGGAGGCGCGAAGCTCGGCGTTGACCGACCGGACGCGCTGCAGATCGGCGTCTGTTCCGGTAAGTGCGCCGCGCAGACGTTCCACTTCGTCCTGCAATTCGGTGACCGTATCCTGAAGCGAAGCAACCGTGGTCTCCTGCTTTTCCTTGATCGCCCGCACCCGCTCTTCCAACTGCGCATTGGCTTCGCGTTCCGCAGCCAATTCTTCGGCCAAACCTTGTGTGTCTTCTCCTCCGATCCGGCCCAACCCGGCGCCGATACGGTCCAAAGCCGCCGTCAACCGACGCTCCAGCTCTGCGATATCGCTCATCCTGCCCCCTTCTTGCCGTGTCGCGTACGCAGACGAATCGCCATGCGCGCTTATTTGAGCGAGTTTATCCGACCCCTGCGCCGAATTTCGACCCCTTGCCCCAAACGAAGCCGCTTTGGGCTTCTTGAACTCCCCTCGCGGGCTGGTATCACGTGCCCGAAGACGGGGCGACCGGCGCCCGAGAACAGAGAGGACAGCCCCTTGGACATCGCGACGCTGAAAGAGCTGCACCCCAACCACTGGCAGAAAGCCTCGGCAATCCGCGCCCTGGCAATGGATGCGGTGCAAGCCGCGAACTCGGGCCACCCGGGTATGCCCATGGGGATGGCCGATGCCGCGACCGTCCTGTTCGAGAAACACTTGAAGTTCGATGCGACCGCCCCGCATTGGGCCGACCGGGATCGCTTCATCCTGTCGGCCGGCCATGGCTCGATGCTGCTTTATGCGCTTTTGCATCTGACCGGCTACGCCGACATGACGCTGGACCAGATCAAGAATTTCCGCCAACTCGGCTCTATCACCGCAGGTCATCCTGAATACGGGCACGCAACAGGCATCGAAACGACGACCGGGCCCTTGGGGCAAGGTCTCGCGAATGCCGTGGGCTTTGCAATCGCCGAAGAAGCGCTGCGGGCCCGGTTCGGCAAAAAGCTCGTCGATCACTACACGTATGTCATCGCGGGCGACGGCTGCCTGATGGAAGGGATCAGCCACGAGGCCATCGGGCTTGCCGGGATGCAAAAGCTTGGACGACTGATCGTCCTCTGGGACGACAACAATATCTCGATCGACGGCGAACTTAGCCTGTCTGACATCACTGACCAGCAACGCCGGTTTCAGGCCGCAGGTTGGCAGGTCTTGGCCTGCGACGGGCACGACCCGGAGGACATCGACGCGGCCCTTACAAAAGCAAAGGCGACACGGAAGCCGACGCTTATCGCCTGCAAGACGACGATTGGCTTCGGCGCACCCACGAAGGCCGGCACGGCCAAGGCGCATGGATCACCGCTCGGACCCGATGAGATTGCGGCCACCCGGGAGGTCTATGGCTGGCCGCACGGTCCGTTTGAAATTCCTGCGGATGTCAAATCCGCATGGGAGGCGATTGGGACCCGTGGCGGCGCAGACCGTGCCGCCTGGGAGGCGCGCCTTGCCGCACAAACGTCGAACCGTCAGGCCGAGTTTTCGCGCGTGATGGCCGGGGAGCCGCCCAAAAAGCTAGCGTCGACCATCCGGGCGCTGAAGAAGGAAATCTCAACCGACCAGCCCAAAGTCGCGACGCGCAAAAGTTCAGAGATGGTGCTTGAGGCTGTAAACCCCGCGATGCCCGAGACCATCGGCGGCTCTGCTGACCTGACGGGATCCAACAACACGCTGACGAAGGACCTTGGCATCTTTGCACCAGAGAACCGCAAAGGCCGGTATGTTCACTACGGCATCCGCGAGCACGGGATGGCCGCAGCGATGAACGGAATGGTTCTGCACGGCGGGGTGAAACCCTACGGCGGCACCTTTCTGACATTCACCGACTATGCGCGCGGGGCAATGCGGCTGTCGTCGCTGATGGGCGTGGCGCCCGTTTATGTGATGACCCACGACTCGATCGGTCTTGGCGAGGACGGTCCGACCCACCAGCCCGTGGAACACCTCGCAGCGCTGCGTGCGATCCCGAATATGAACGTGTTCCGGCCCGCTGATACGGTGGAGACGGCGGAAGCCTGGGAATTGGCGCTATCGACAACCGTGACGCCGTCGGTTCTTTCCCTGACGCGTCAGAGTCTCCCGACCGTCCGGACCGAACACAAGATGAAGAATCTTACAGCACAAGGTGCCTATGTGCTGGCCGAGGCAGAGGGCAAGCGCCAAGCCATCCTCATGGCCACCGGTTCCGAAGTGGAAATCGCGCTTCTGGCGCGGGACGCGCTGCAAGCGGAAGGCATCGGCACACGCGTGGTTTCGATGCCGTGCTGGGAACTATTTGAGGCTCAGGACGAAGCCTATCGCAAGCGTGTGCTGCCGGCAGGCCCGGTGCGGGTGGCAATCGAGGCAGGCATCCGCTTTGGCTGGGACCGCTGGCTTTTCGGAGAGCGGGGACGCCGCGAAAAATCTGGCTTCATCGGTATGCACGGCTTTGGTGCATCGGCGCCGGCGCCGGCGCTTTATGCCCATTTTGGCATAACGGCGGACGCCACAGCGGCGAAGGTGCGCGATCTTCTTGAAGGGCGCTGGGAACCCGACCCGCGCGTCTGATCGCGCGCGGCGCGGCGGCGGGGAAAACCGCCGCGCTTGTACGCTTCTGATCTGGCATAAACTCTGAGCCTCCCTAGCGTGCGCGTCAGGAGGGCAGCGGGATTATGCTCCGCCGCTTACGGACCGGATCATCGGTCCGATCAGCCGCGTCCCGACCGGGATAAGAAGTAGGCCAAGCGCCAGGCCCAGTACGCCATCAAGAACGGCCGTTACAATCCATTCTACGGTTCCGTTTCCGCCGGCCAGGGACACCGCGATGGCGTGGATCACGTCATAGGGCGCATGCACGCCCATCTCGTGCAGCCCATGAACGATGATCGATCCGCCAACCCACAACATCGCCGCCGTGCCGATGATGACCAGCAAGCCCATCACCGTTGGCATGCTCCGAACGATGCCGCGCCCCACCGCACGACCGAACCCGGTCAAGGCGTTTGCCGCCATGTGAAGACCCACATCATCGGCTTTCACAATCAGGGCGACGGCCCCGTAGACTGCCCCGGTAATGATCATCGCCGCCACTGCAAGCGCGCCACCAGTCATCCAGATGTTGAGTTCGGGAAGGGCGGACAACGTGATCGTCATGATCTCGGCCGACAAGATGAAATCGGTCTTGATCGCGCCTTTGACCTTTTGCTCTTCCAGATGGGCATCGGCCAGCTTCGCCTGGTAGAGATCTTCGGCATGATGATCGCCAGGCTGCAAGGCGTGCCAAATCTTCTCGGCCCCTTCGAAACAAAGATACGCACCGCCCAGCATCAGAAGGGGCGCAATCGCCCAAGGTGCGAAGGCCTGCAGAATAAGCGCTGCAGGAAGCAGGATTACGAGCTTGTTGAACAGGGACCCGCGCGCGATTTTCCAGACGATCGGCAATTCGCGGTCGGCCGAGAACCCGTGGACGTATTTCGGTGTGACAGCCGCATCGTCGATCACGGCACCCGCCGCCTTGGACGAGGCCTTGACAGCTTGCCCGACAACATCGTCTACCGAGGCTGCCGCGACCTTCGCAATCGCCGCGACGTCGTCAAGAAGTGCAAGTAAACCGCTCATATTCCATCGGTCCTTCCAAAAGACGACCGGGCCGTACCATTCTTTATGGCAACCGTCGCGCGCAACCCGTGCATAGCACGGTTCCGCCGCGATGCGAGAGCCTTCGACAGTGGGCCACCGGTCAGGGCATCAGAGGCGCGGAAGTCGGTTCACGTCCTTGTACAGAAGATAGCGGAACGGACCTGGCCCGCCTGCGTAACAGGCTTGCGGGCAAAATGCGCGCAGCCATATGAAATCGCCAGCTTCAACTTCGACCCAATCGTTATTCAATCGGTAGACGGCTTTGCCCTCCAGCACGAAAAGCCCGTGTTCCATCACATGCGTTTCGGCAAATGGGATCACGGCGCCCGGCTGGAAAGTCACGATATTGACGTGAAAGTCATAGGCCATATCGCCGGGATCGGCGAAACGCTGGGTGGACCAGCGCCCGTCCGTATCCGGCATTGGTTCGGGTGGCACCCGGGCGTCATGCGTGACGAAGCTTTCAGGCGGAGTGACGCCCGGCGCGGGCACCCACGGTTTGCGGATCCAGTGGAACACAGCCGGTCCCGCGCCCCGGTTCCAGATCCGCCACCCGGACCCCGGCGGCAGGTAGGCGTAACTTCCAGGTTCCAATGCGTGATCCGTGGCCCCCAAGCTTAGGACCGCCGTGCCCTGCGTCACGAACAGGACCGCGCCCGCGCGCGCATCCGTTTCCGGGGTGTCCGACCCACCGCCAGGCTGTAGCTCCACGATGGTCTGGCTGAAGGTTTCGGCGAACCCGCTTAATGGGCGCGCGAGCACCCACGCACGCATACCCGACCACCCGGGGAAGGCCGACGTCACGATATCCGTCATGACCCCTTTCGGGATCACCGCGTAAGCGGTGGTGAAGATCGCCCTGCCGGTCAGCAGCTGTGACTGGGGCGGAAGCCCGCCCGTTGGATTGGCATATGACATGGAATAACACAGAGCCTAAACCGGCGCCGGCGCGCTAGTCGGTTATGCCCAGAAAGAGTTTCAGCAAGGTCCAAAGGATCGACCACTTGGCCCTGATCCTTTTGCCTTGAATAGCGCCCTGCCCGGCATAGGCTGACAGGCATGCGTGCGCCGATCCTAACCCCTACCGATCGCGGGCTGTATTGCCCCGCGGGGGATTTTTACGTCGACCCTTGGCGTCCGGTGGACCGGGCGCTTATCACGCACGGGCACGCCGATCACGCCCGCCCGGGGCACGGCAACTACCTGGCCACGCATGCAGCGCTGCCGGTTCTGCGTCACCGGCTGGGCAATATCGCTGCAGAGGGGATCGATTTCCTTGAAAACCGAACGATCAAAGGGGCGACCGTTTCGTTTCACCCGGCGGGCCACGTGCCCGGTTCGGCCCAGATCAGAATCGAGGTTAAGGGCCAGGTTTGGGTCGTCTCGGGCGACTACAAGACGGAAGCGGATGGGCTTTGCGAACCATTTGAACCCGTCAGGTGCCACACATTTATCTCAGAGTGTACGTTTGGCCTTCCCGTCTTTAAATGGGCCCCGCAGGCGCAGGTCGCGGAAGACATCAATTCATGGTGGCGGTCCAATGCCGCCGAGGGCCGGATATCGGTTCTTGGCGCCTATTCGCTTGGCAAGGCGCAACGCCTTCTGGCAGCGGTCGATCCGGGGATCGGTCCAATCCTGACCCACGGCGCCGTTGAGGGCACGAACCAGGTGATGCGGTCGCAGGGATTGATCCTTCCGGATACGGTGCCTGTGACGCCCGAGACCAAAGGAAAAGATCACCCCGGCGGGTTGGTGATCGCCCCACCGTCTGCGCTTGGGTCCACGTGGATGCGGCGGTTCGGACGCGCGGCAACGGGCTTTGCGTCCGGCTGGATGGCCTTGCGCGGCGTGCGGCGCCGACGGTCGGCGGACAGGGGTTTTGTGATGTCCGACCACGCCGATTGGGACGGGCTGAACAGCGCCATCCGCGCGACCGGCGCGACGCGGATCTATGTCACGCACGGGTATACTTCTGTCTTTGCGCGATGGCTGTGCGAGCAAGGCTACGACGCGCAGGTTCTTGAGACCGAGTTCGAGGGTGAAAGCCTTGACACTCTGGACCAGACCCAGGACGGCGCGGAATGAAACGGTTCGCCGCGCTTTTTACCGCGCTTGATCGCACCACAAAGACGTTGGAGAAGGTCGCCGCTTTGGCCGCGTACTTCGAGGTCGCGCCGGACGCGGACAAGCTTTGGACCATCGCGCTTTTGTCCGGACGCCGCCCGCGGCGCACCGTAACAACGACCGCGCTGCGCGAATGGGCCGCTGAACGCGCAGGCATCCCGCTTTGGCTTTTTGAAGAGGCCTATCCCATCGTCGGCGATCTGTCCGAGACGATCGCGCTGGTGCTTCCCCCCGCGGCAGGATCATCTGACGAAAGCCTTTGCACAGAAATCGCGGCGATCCGGGCCCTGGCCCAGGCCGATGACGCCGCGCGCAAGGCCGCGATCCTTGGAACATGGGACCGACTTGGCAAGACCGAGCGTTTTGTTTTCAACAAGCTGATCACCGGCGGCTTTCGCATGGGCGTGTCGCGGAAGCTGATGACGCGCGCGCTGTCGCAGGCCACGGGCGTCGAGGAAGCCGATCTGGCGCTTCGGTTGATGGGGGACTGGACGCCCGACACTGTCACGTTCGAAAGCCTGGTCCTGGCGCCAAATCCAGCGGCCAATCAATCGCAGCCCTACCCGTTCTATCTTGCCTATCAAATCGATGGTTCCCCTGAGAATTTAGGAAACGCAAAAGACTGGGCGGCGGAATTCAAGTGGGACGGGATACGCGGGCAACTAATCCGGCGCGGGGACGCGCACCACATGTGGTCGCGGGGCGAGGACCTGATGACCGACCGGTTCCCCGAGTTTGTGGTAAGCCGTGACTTTATTCCCGACGGGACCGTGATCGACGGCGAAATTCTGGCGTGGAGCGACGACCGGCCCCTGCCCTTCGCGCGACTACAGAAACGGATCGGGCGTAAGACCGTTCCGAAAAAGCTTCTGACCGAAGCACCGGTGATCCTACAGGCCTACGACCTTTTGGAGCATGGCGGTGAAGATATCCGCGCGCATCCCTTTGCCGAGCGGCGTGCGCGCCTGGATGCGCTTCTTGCGACCTTGCCGCAGCATGCGCCGTTCCGGACCTCTCCACTTTTGACTTTCGATACCTGGGAGGCTCTGGCCGACCTGCGCGCCACCGCACGGGCCGAAGGCGCCGAAGGGGTGATGCTAAAGCGCCGTGACGCCCCCTACCGCGACGGACGCCGAAAAGGGGATTGGTGGAAGTGGAAGCTTGACCCTTTGGTGGTGGACGCGGTGATGATTTACGCGCAATCAGGCCACGGGCGGCGCGCCAACCTGTTTACAGATTTCACCTTTGCGGTCTGGAACGGGAACGAGCTTGTGCCCTTCACCAAGGCGTATTCTGGGCTAACGGACGCAGAGTTCCGCGAGATCACCGCCTGGGTCCGGAAGAACACACTTCAACGGTTCGGTCCGGTCCGTCAGGTCACGCCAGAGCATGTGTTCGAGATTGCATTCGAAGGGATTCAGGAGAGCCCAAGGCACAAATCCGGGATTGCGCTGCGGTTCCCGCGGATGAACCGTTGGAGAAAGGACAAGCCGGTGTCAGAGGCGAACACGCTGGACGACTTAAAGGCGATGCTTGCCGCCTTTGGCTAGGTCGTGCGCTAGGGCTTAGCGAACACCAGCACGCCGCGCACTACTGCGGTATGGTCTGACGGTTGCCCCTTGTCCTTCCACCCCGCCCGGCCCTATCTCAGACAGCAAGACCCGCCACAGGAGCTTTGATGACCGTTTCCTTCCCCCGCCCGCTTTACGATGCCAACGCGACCCAGACGACCGAGTTTGGCGAACTGCCAAACTGGAACCTGTCGGACCTTTATTCCGCCCCGGATGCGCCCGAGATCCAAAGGGACATGGACTGGCTTGAGGCCGAGTGCACCAAGTTTGCCGAGGCGTACGAAGGGCGGCTTGCGACGCTCGACGCGGCGGAAATGTTGGATTGTGTGAAACGGAACGAAATGATCAGCCAGGTCGCAGGGCGGATCATGTCGTTCGCGGGTCTTCGGTACTATCAGAACACCACGGATCCCGAACGTGCCAAGTTCATGTCGGACTGTCAGGACAAGATCACGACATTCACGACGCCGCTTGTGTTTTTCTCGCTCGAATTCAACGCGATCGAGGACGACGCTTACGCTGCGCTTTTTGCCGCTGATACAGACCTTGGCCGGTATCGGCCCTATTTCGACCGGGTGCGCGCGATGAAGCCCTATCAGCTGTCAGACGAATTGGAGAAGTTCCTGCATGACCAGTCCGTGGTCGGGGCCACGGCATGGAACAAGCTCTTTGACGAAACCATTGCCGGGCTGTCCTTCACCGTAGACGGCAAGAAGCAGGGCATCGAGGCGACGCTGGACCTTTTGACCGATCACGACCGCGGCCAGCGCGAGATCGGGGCGCGAGAGCTGGCGCGGGTTTTTGGCGACAATGTCGGCCTTTTCGCCCGTGTGCACAATACGCTCGCCAAAGAGAAAGAGATCGAAGACCGGTGGCGCGGCATGCCCTCGCCCCAGACCGGGCGCCATCTATCGAACCATGTGGAACCCGAAGTGGTCGAGGCGCTAAGAAACGCCGTTGTGGCGGCCTATCCGCGTTTGTCGCATCGCTACTATGAGCTCAAGCGGAAATGGCTGGGGCTTGAAACGCTGGAAGTGTGGGACCGGAACGCGCCCCTGCCGATGGAGGACAAGGCCACGCTTAATTGGGATACCGCAAAATCCATGGTGCTGGACGCCTATGGCGGGTTCTCCCCGAAGATGGCGGAACTGGCCGAACCGTTTTTTCGGGATGGATGGATTGATGCGGGCGTGAAACCGGGTAAGGCGCCCGGCGCGTTTGCACATCCGACGGTCACCGATGCGCACCCTTACGTGATGCTGAATTACCTTGGAAAACCCCGCGATGTGATGACCCTTGCCCATGAGCTTGGCCATGGCGTGCATCAGGTTCTGGCAGCGGGTCAGGGTGAGCTTTTGTCCTCAACCCCTTTGACGCTTGCAGAAACAGCCAGCGTCTTTGGCGAGATGTTGACATTCCGCAAGCTCTTGTCCGAGGCGAAGGATGACGCCCAGCGCAAGGTCCTTTTGGCAGGCAAGGTCGAGGACATGATCAATACTGTCGTCCGCCAGATCGCATTCTATGACTTCGAAGTGAAGTTGCATGACGCCCGCCGCGCGGGCGAGTTGACGCCAGAAGATATCAACGCGTTGTGGATGAGCGTTCAGGGCGAGTCGCTAGGGCCTGCCTTCACCTTCATGGACGGGTACGAAACCTTCTGGGCGTACATCCCGCATTTCGTGCACTCCCCATTCTACGTTTATGCCTACGCGTTTGGTGACGGGTTGGTGAACGCGCTTTATGCAGTTTACGCGGACGGCGCGCCCGGTTTTCAGGACAAATACTTCGAAATGCTTAAAGCGGGCGGCTCAAAGCACCACAAGGAGCTTCTTGCCCCATTCGGGCTAGACGCCAGCGATCCAACTTTTTGGGACAAGGGATTGTCGATGATCGAAGGCTTTATCGACCAGCTTGAGGCGATGGAAAACTGACGCCAAAAGGGTTTCGGCGCGCGTTCCGCGCGCCGACCCATGCGAGGGGGGGTGCCCCCCTCGCGCTCCCCCGAGAGTATTTCTGCCAGGATGAAGAAGAAGACAGGGACCCGTGCTATTCCCACGGTGTCCAGGGCCAGGGTTTATCTTCGCTGGCCATCGTTTGGTAACGCGCGGCCTTCGCGATCCAGGTGCCCAGATCGATCCCAAAATCAGCAAGGCGTTCGTTCGGTGTGTTGCCGTTGATCAGGGTCAGGATGAACTGCACCGCCGTCAAAAGCGTCAGCACCGATTGCGCAAGGCTGAGCATGACCCAGATGATGATCATGATCAGCAGGCGCTGCATCATGTTTTCCGCGATCTTCGGCGGCTCGCCCCGGACGGGCCGGTCAAGATCGGGCATCACGTGATCAAACTCGTTCGGATCGGCCATCTTAATTTTGTCCCCTGTTTGGGACGGAGGTTAGCGCAACACCCCACCTGAGGTGAAGGGGAGGATCAGGGCGTTGTTCCCCCCTTGGCGTTGGCAAGTGCGGCATCGATGACCGCCTGGGTGCATTGCGCGGCCTCCAAGCTCCACGGGTAATCCGCCCCGTCGCGGATCGATCGACCAAACGCTTCAACCTGCAAGACGTATTGGTTGACACCGGTCCAACGTTCGACCGTCACGGACGGCGCCCCGCCTGCGGGGGCGTTCCGATGAAGCTCAAGCTCTGCGTCGGCAAACACGTTTGCGTTGAACGGGGCTGTCAGGCGCAAAATCCCGTCCGAACCGTGAAATGTCATCTCTTGGCGGGGATGCATCCGCATCGACGTTGTGGCCTGAAAGCGCGCGCCTGCCAGGTCCGCTGTCACATGCGCCGTGGCGTCAACGCCGTTGTCCCAAACGATATCGGCAGTGACGTCGGAGGGTTCCGCACCCGTGACGAACCGGGCCGACCCAATTGTGTATACGCCGATGTCAGGCAAGCTTCCGCCCCCGGTTTCGGGCGTGTTACGGATGTTACTGGGATCGGCAGAGTTGTCGTAGCTGAAAAACCCGTCGATCTGCTGCAAGGTCCCGATCGCACCTTCGCGGTAGAGCGCTCTCGCCCTTTGCCACTGCGGGTGATGAACGATCATGTAGGCTTCGGCCGCCAGAAGCCCTGCACTGTCGCGTGCCGCGATCAGCGGAGCAATGTCTGATGCATTCATTGCGATCGGTTTCTCGGTCAGAACCGGTTTCCCTGCGGCAAGCGCCTTGAGGCTCCATGTGATGTGCAGGTGGTTTGGCAATGGAACATAAACCGCATCAATCGCTGCGTCGGCCAGAAGCGCATCATAGCTGTCATAGACGTGCAATCCGGGTGCAATGGCCTGAAATGACGCGGCTTTCGCGGGGGACGTTGTCGCAAGCCCGTACAGCACAGCGTCTTTTGCAGCATTGATCGCGGGGGCCATTTGGTTCTTTGCGAAGTTTGCCGCCCCCAGGATGCCCCAGCGGATCGGTTCGGTCATTCTTGCCTCCTCAGATTGTGCGTGGCCGCCGCGAAGAAGTATCCGGTCTGGGCCCCGCGCCAATATGGTTCTTACCGTGATCTGGGTGAACCTCAACCGCTTCGCAATACCGTGGTTGGGGCTGAGATGCTCAAGCCCCAATCATTGACCAATGGCGCAATCCAGCGTCCCATGTCGGAAATCAATCAAGAGCAGGCCCAGATGTCCCCAATCGGGTGATGGGCCGAGGTACCGAAGACAAGACGCAGGCACAGATAACAATGCCGCAGTGTGCCGGACCCGGCACATTTTCTTTTGGCGCAAAAGGGGGGCAGTGGAACGCTGCTTATTGACGCCCGGCGCCCAAACGGATCAAAAAAAGGGGGGCTTCCCGCGCCCCCCCCACTTGGTCTACGAATGTCCGGAGTGGTCCTAAGCAGCCACTGGTATACCTTTGGCGCGGGCCAGTTCCTTCATCCGCTTTTGCAGTTTCTCGAACGCCCGCACCTCGATCTGACGGATACGTTCCCGGCTGACATCGTAGACGCCCGACAGATCTTCCAGCGTTACTGGATTTTCTTGCAGTCGCCGTTGCACCAGAATGTCCTTTTCACGGTCATTCAGGACATCCATCGCCTCGACCAAAAGCTCCCGCCGGGTTTCCAGCTCGTTACGTTCCTCGTAGTCGCCGGCTTGGTCGGCATCTTCATCCTCAAGCCAGTCCTGCCACTGCGCAGCGCCTTCGCCGTCGGTCGATATCGTGGCATTCAAAGATGCGTCACCCCCTGACAACCGTCGGTTCATTGAAATGACTTCGTCTTCGGTCACCCCAAGATCGGTGGCGATCTTCTGGACGTGCTCGGGCCTTAGGTCCCCGTCTTCAAGGGCCCCAATTCTTGCCTTAGCTTTCCGCAGATTGAAAAACAGCTTCTTCTGCGCGCTTGTGGTGCCAAGTTTCACGAGGCTCCAGGATCGCAGGATGTATTCCTGGATCGATGCCCGGATCCACCACATTGCATAAGTTGCCAGCCGGAACCCCTTTTCAGGATCGAACCGCTTTACCGCCTGCATGAGGCCCACATTCGCTTCGGAAATCACCTCAGCCTGCGGCAGGCCATAGCCGCGATACCCCATTGCGATCTTTGCCGCGAGGCGCAGGTGAGATGTTACCATCTTGTGTGCTGCCGCTGTGTCTTGATCCTCGACCCAGCGCTTGGCCAGCATGTATTCCTCTTCCGGCTCGAGCAGGGGAAACTTCCGGATCTCTTGCAGATACCGGTTCAAGCCGCCTTCGGGGCTCGGCGCGGGAAGATTCGCGTAGTTTGCCATCGTCATACGTTCCCTGTAACTCGCCTCGATGTATCGAGGTTTAACATTAGATAGTGAACTGCTCGGTTCAGTTCAAGGGGTGCGCTAACACACAAGTCTTAAGCCCAAGTGGTCAGTGCGGGCATCTGCAAATCGGCTTTGTGTCATGCCGCTCGCGGACATGTGCACAAAACAAAACATAGCATAGGACTCTGCTGGGCCTACTACGCATTGGCGCACAGTGCCCGGTGCAGTTCTGCGAAATCGGCAGGTGGCACTGATTCAAATCGAAGCGCCTCGCCAAACACAGGATGCTCAAATCCCAGCACCCCGGCATGAAGCGCCTGTCGTCCAAATTCCGCTACTAAGCCTGCGGCATGCGCACCCACAGCGCTTACTTGAACCCGGCGCCGTCCGCCGTAGACAGGATCGCCGATCAGACCATGACCAATATGTGCCATATGCACACGGATCTGGTGGGTACGCCCGGTTTCCAACCAGCACGAGATCCGCGCGGCCTGATCTGCGAACCGTTCCTCCACCCTGACACGGGTGACGGCGTGCCGTCCTACCCCGTCCCAGACCACGGCCTGACGCTGGCGATCGGTGCGATGGCGGGCAAGACCCGATTGGATTTTCAGGACGGCGCCAGACTCGAAGCTTGTCCCCCTGATCCCGCGCATCCGTGGATCGGCCGCGTCGGGCACCCCGTAGCACAGGGCCGCATATTTACGCTCGACCGAATGCGCCTCGAACTGTTGTGCGAGCCGGTGATGTGCCGCGTCCGACTTTGCGACGACAAGAAGTCCGCTTGTGTCTTTGTCGATCCGGTGCACGATCCCGGGCCGTTTCTCTCCTCCAATGCCCGACAGGTCTCCGCCGAAATGATGTAGCAATGCGTTGACCAGTGTCCCGCCCGGACTGCCAGGTGCGGGATGCACCACCATTCCGGCCGGCTTGTTGACCACCACGAGGTGCGGATCTTCGAAAACGATGTCCAGCGGGATCGCCTCGGGCCGGGTTTCGACATCTTGCGGCCGCGCAACCGCGATCTGATAGACCTCTCCTTCTGCCACCCGTGCCTTCGGGTTAGTCACCGGTCCGCTTTTGCCGGACACCGCGCCCTCACTAATCAGGCGGGCCAAGCGGGTCCGCGACAGATGCGCGGCCTCTGGAACGTCGCGGGCCAGTGCCTTATCAAGCCGGTTGGGCGGGTTCGCGCCGATGGTGACGGTTACGATAGAGGATGGCATGAACGAGGAGGCCCCACTCGATCCGGAAGGCGCGCGCACCCTCCGGTTTCTCAAAACGCTGGTGACAGTTCTGACTATCACGATGATCGGCGGCGTTCTAACGATCACCGCCTTGCTTGTCATCCGGCTGCAAACCCCGACCGCACCAGCCCTGCCTGCCGAGATTGTCCTGCCGGATCGGACGCAGGCCCAAGGATTCAGTCAGGGTCCCGGTTGGCTTGCGGTTGTCACAACCGACAGCCGCATCCTGATCTACAGCACCGACGGAACAGTCCTTTTGCAGGAGATTCAGATTAGCCCGCCGGAGCGCTAGGTGCCGCGCCGCGGTAGTCCGCCCAGCCAGAGCCGATCGCACGCGCCCAGCTTTCTGCCCCGATCGCATGGGCCCGAGCCATCATCTCGGTCGGATCGTACGGCACAGCATGAAGCGACGCCTGCCATAGACCGTTCACCCGATCAAGCACACCGTAGCGCGCATCAGGTGCGCCGGTTTCGGCCAGAAACGGCGGATCGGTCCGGTCGTCGAGATAGGCCGGACAGCCAACAGCGCCCGGGTTCATCAAGAGCCGCCCATCGGGCAACCGCACGATCCGCGGGAAATGCGTGTGGCCTGACAGGATAACTGGATGATCGTATCCTTCGGCCTCAGGTGCGATTTCCTCGAGCGACGCCATCCGCATGCGCATGTGCGCCCCCCGACGATGCAACCAATCCTGTGTATCGCTTGCAGGCGTTCCATGGGTCATCAACACATCTTCGACGACTGCGGTCGCTGGAAAGGTCTTAACCCAGTCCAAGTGATGCGAGCTAAGAAGCGGTAGCGTCCATTGCTCCCACAAGGGTTGCTCGGCAGGTGGGCGGTCGTATAGCCAGCGGTCGTGATTTCCCGATACGGTCGTCAGGCCGAGATCCATCAAGCGATCCGCTGTACCCACGGGGTCCAAAGGGCCGGAAATGCAGTCGCCCAAGTTAAGGATCGCATCCGCACCGATCCGTGCAATGTCGCCAAGCACAGCCTCTAGCGCGGCTGAGTTTCCGTGAATATCCGCAATAACCGCGAGACGCATGCTACTTTACTTCCCCGCCGGTCCTGGCGCTTCGATCTCGGGTATCATCTCCAGGGCCTGGGCCACGATCCACGGTGTTACAATCCACATCGCGCCGCCCGCCAGTATGACACCGAGCCGCCATAAACCCGGCCTTCGTTTCTTTCTGCAGGAACGCGGCGTAGAGTCGAATCCGGCGTTTGCGCTCTGCCCGACCCAACCGGGAGGATGTGCCGTTCTTTGATCTCCTGAGCAAAATCAAGCACTCCAGAAGATCAACGGACCTCATCGACCTATGAGCCAATGACACGTGCGCTCCGACCGTTCCCCGTTCGACTGCCACCCCGGCTTAAACCGAGACGTCCCTGCGATTCAGTACATCGACGCTACGCAAGCATGTCGCAGAACTCAAGCGGGCCGATACTGCAATATGACACCTGTCCCCGCGAGGCCAGGCCCGCATCTGGCGGGAGGTACGCCAAGCATCTGGGCCCCTTCACGGAAATCCCTTAAGCGCATCGCCGCGTTCTTGTCATGTATGGAACACAGCAATTGCCGCTTGTCACGCGTTGATATCACAACCCAAGCTCGGCAAGGCGCCGCTGCTGCCGGGCGGCAAGCCCGTCAATTTCCGCCATGGTTTCCTTGGTCAGCGCCGCACCCGGCTTGCGCAATGCGGCATGCCCAATAATGCCCTGTTTCGCCAACGAGTACTTGCGGATAGCCAACCCCAGACCGGGCTGCGCCTCATACCGGATCATCGGCATGTAGGCATCAAAGATATCCCGCGCGCGCTCGATATCGGCACCACGGTACGCGTCGATAACCTGCCGCATCATTTCGGGGTATCCAAATCCGGTCATCGCCCCGTCCGCGCCGCGCAACAGCTCTTCCAGTAGGTACATTCCGCCATTTCCGCAGAGGATCGACAAACGGCGCGCGCCCGCGTCCGAAGCCTTGCGTAGCGCAGTGATCTTTTCGAGGCCTGGCCAGTCTTCATGCTTCAGCATCACGCAGGACGGACAATCGCGGGCGATCTGAAGAATGACCGGGAACGGGATTTCAACCCCGGTCGACAACGGGAAATCCTGCAGAACAAACGGTGTCTCGCCAAGGGCTTCAGCGGCGTTTCGAAAATACCCCGCGATCTGACCATCTGTCTTCAATCCCACGGGCGGGGCGACCATGACCCCGGATGCGCCAGCGTCCATCGCAGCCTTGCCAAGGGCTGTCATAGCCGCGAAGCCAGGCGCAGAGACACCGACCACCACAGGAACCGAACACCGCGAAACAACACGGCGCACGACGGCAACAGCTTCGTCCGCGCTAAGCTTTCCGGCCTCACCCATCATGCCAAGAACCGTCAGGCCGTTCGCCCCCCGCTCGACATAGGCGTCGGTCATCCGATCGATACTGTCGAAATCAAGGGCGCCATCCGGCAAAAACGGCGTCGCAGCAATGGCGAAGACCCCGGACGCTGTTTCGTCAAGCATCAGCCCGATCCCCTAGAGAATGGGACAGATTCAAGGTGATCTGCGCCAGGGCCATAGCGACGGCGGCTTGCGACGGTTCAACGACCGGCAAACCTGTCACATCCTCAATCTGGTTGCGATAGGCCGCCATACCAGCGCAGCCCATGATTAAGACGTCGGCCCCGTCCTCGTCGCGCAACCGCAGACCAGTTTCGGTCATCGCCGACGCGCATAATTCGGGATCCGTAAGGTCCGCCACACCGAGACCGATGGACCGGTCACCGGCCAACCTGTCCAGCACGCCCATAGCTCCAAACGCGCGCAAGTGACGCGGGATCGAAGCGGGCAGAATGGCGATCACGCCAAACCTCTGTCCAAGCGTGAGCGCAGTCATCACGGAAGCCTCTTGGATGCCAACGACCGGGCGCGATGTCTGATCGCGCAAGGCGTGCAGACCCGGATCACCGAAACATGCGATGACAAAGCCCGCCGCTTCGGTCTCCGCCGCCGCGAGCGCGAGCACGGGCGCGATCACAAGGTCGGCCTGTCGCTGGCTTTCAATCCCCGCCGGTCCTTCGCCAAGGGTTATGCACCGGATCGGAACCCCATAAGCGCGCAAGGGATCAATGGCTTTGTCGATACCATCCGTAACCGCCTGCGTGGAATTTGGGTTGATAACGACCAGTGATCTCATGCGCCCTTCCGCGTCACGGATTGTATTTCGATCTGGTACCCCTTGGGGGCGCGAAATACAAAAGCCCGGATGCCGAGCGTGTCATTGCTAGCGGGGCCCGACGGGCAGTCCATTCCAAGGGCGTGGCCGTGGACCCGCTTCGCCGCAGACAAATCCCGGTCGCAGAAAACCCTAGCCGCCAACGCATGCGCCGCTTCCCTTCGCATCACGGCGCACCGTATGGCACGATTTCGGTGCCCCGGTACGCGCCAGGCTCAGGCCGGTCGATCCATGCGCCGCCCGCGGACCCAGCCAGGAACTCGCCTTGATGAACCAGGATCTCGCCACGAAGCATGACTGAGTCAGGCCAGCCCTTTACGGCATGCCCCTCCCATGGGTTGTAGCCGACGTTGTCGTGCAGATCGTTCGCGCCATATGTCACTGTTTTTTCAAGGTCCCATATCACAAGATCCGCATCCATGCCGACGGCGATCGCGCCCTTGCCTTGTAATCCGTAAAGCTGCGCGGGACGGGTCGAGGTAAGTTGCGCAAACGCTTCGACCCCGCCTCGTCCCTTGGAAACCATGGCATCGAACATCAGCGGCAGTCGCGTTTCAAGGCCGGGCAACCCGTTCGCGATCTGGTGGAATCCGGCCGCGGGTCCTGCGGCAAGCTTCCCCGTGGCATCAAAACGGTAGGGTGCGTGATCTGAAGACACCAATGAAATCGTACCGTCCTCTAGCGCCGACCAAAGTGCATTCTGGTCCTGTTTCTTGCGCTGCGGGGGCGAGCACATCCATTTCGCACCCTCCGGACCCGGCCTATCCAGAACGTCATCAGTCATGAAAAGGTAGTGTGGACAGGTCTCTGCCCAGACCGGTGCGCCCCGGGCTTTTGCGACCCGGATCGCCTCTGCACCTTCAAGTGTTGAGACATGAAACACCATGACCGGCTGCCCAAGATATTCGGCGAACCGGCATATCCGTTCGATTGCCTCGATCTCTGCCATGCGGGGACGGGACGTTGCGTGGTCTCGCGGAGCTGTCTGACCGGCCTTGATCAGCGCATCTCGCGACCTTGCGATGATGGCATCATTTTCGGCATGTACACAAACAAGTGCCTCTCCCTGCCCTGCAAGGTCCAAGACGTGCAGCAACTCTGCATCGTTAAGCTGAATGTTGTATGTCGTGAACACCTTGAGCGATCGGTGACCCGCGCCGATCAATGCGCCGAGTTCACTTGCGAAGCCAGGCACACCGATATCGGTCAATAAAATGTGAAACGCATAATCGATAAACGCACCACGTCCCGCCCGCGCCGCGTAGGCTTCGACAGTTGCCGACAAGCCTTGCCCTTTTGCTTGCGAGGCGAATGAGATGACGCTTGTGGTGCCGCCCATAGCTGCCGATTTGGTGGCCGAGGCAAAGGTGTCGGCGTTCCATTGCCCCATCCCGGAGATTTGTTCGATGTGCGCATGCACGTCGACACCGCCAGGCAAGACCAGCTTGCCGCCAGCAGAAATACGCTTTGCAGCATCAATCTGGGTCCGTCCAACCGAAACAATCTTGCCGTCTGCGATCGCAAGATCCCCATCAACAATCCCGGCAGGTGTCACCAGACGCCCGTCTTCGATAACCAGGTTAATATCAGGTGACATGGCGCGCACTTTCCAATAACGAGTTCAGCGGTGGCCAGCATGGCGCGGAACGAAGGCGCTGCAAACCCACCATGCGCACACCGTCCAGCGCAGACCGCCTTGGCTGGTTCGGCGACCCTGGTCCCTTGACATATCGGGCTGCGGGATAGCTTGCTTGAAACAGCGCCGCGCCCGTCGTTTTGACCGTGCGCGCACCCCAGGATTGGCACACTATGCTCACCAGAACACTCGCGCCGACGGATCCAATTGAAGCGCTGCTTGATGCGCCCTCTGGCGCTGTGCTGGCCGTCATAGCTGGCGTCGAAGGCCCGTCCTACCGTCCGGTTGGCGCGATGATGACCATCGTATCCAAGACCGAACGCGCGGGCACGCTCTCCTCTGGGTGTATCGAGGCCGACATTGCGCTTCACGCCATGGAGACGTCGAAGTCCGGCGTGCCTCGTATGCTGCGATATGGGCGGGGATCGCCCTTTGTCGATATTCAGCTTCCCTGCGGCGGCGGGCTTGACATTCTGCTACTGCCTTCCCCCGACCGGGACGTTCTGGCCGATGTTGCGGCGCGCCGGACGGCGCGCACGCCGTGCGGCCTTAAGATCACCCTTTCCGACGGGTCAATGGAAATCATTGCTCCCGGAGCGACGGCCCGCGATGCCGACCATTTGACCCTACTCTTTGAACCGGACATCCGGTTTTTGGTGTTCGGCAAGGGGCCCGAGGCCAGCACGTTCGCCGCACTGGTGCAATCGGGTGGCTATCCCAACCTCTTGCTAACGCCAGACACCGAAACGCTGGAGATTGCCAGGGCCTCCGGGTGCCAAACGCAACACCTTCTGTCCCAGGCAATGCCCACTGACTTGGACGTCGACGACCGCACCGCCATCATCCTGTTTTTCCACGACCATGACTGGGAACCGCCGATTCTAGAGGGCGCGCTTCGGACGCCGGCCTTCTACATCGGGGCTCAAGGCAGTCAGCGGGCGCGCGATGCCCGGCTGCTGTCCCTTGAAGCAATGGGCGTCGCACAGAAAGAACGCGAACGGTTGCATGGTCCGGTAGGACTTATTCCCTCGGCGCGCGATGCCGGAACGCTTGCGGTTTCGGTGCTGGCCGAAATCCTCGACAAGGCCATGACGCGCGCGAAATGAAAACGGCCGGTATCCTGCTCGCGGCGGGGGCGTCGCGCCGTTTCGGTTCCAAAAACAAGCTTCTTGCGGATCTGGGCGGCAAGCCTCTGGTTCGCCATGCGGCCGAGACGCTGCGCAAGCATCGGCCGGACGTGCTTGTTGCCATGACATCCGAACCGGAAATCGCCCGCTTGCTTGACGGGTACGATATAGTCGCGCCAGAGACACCGGACCCTGGCCAGGCCGACAGCCTGCGTGCCGGACTTGCACGCGCACACAGCCTTGGGGCCGAACGTTTCCTGATTGTCCTTGGCGATATGCCATTTGTCGATGTGGGTCTGCTTGATCACGTGGCAGAGCGATGCACGGCGACGAGCCCAAGTGCCGCAACCTGCAACGGCCGGATCATGCCGCCTGCTTGTTTCCCAGTTCAGACACTGCCTCATTTGCTTTCACTTCGCGGAGACAGGGGCGCGGCAGCCATATTGAAGGCGCTTCCCCAGTCAGCCCTGGTCCCAGCAGACCCCCTGCTCTTGAGGGACATCGACACGCCCGAAGAGTTGCGCGACGCCTCACAGAACGGGGTTTCGCCCCCGTCCTAAGGCTTACGCGAAAAACGCGCTCACGCGCTCAATGGTCCAGAATGCCGCGACGGTCCCGATCCCATAGGCGGCAACCGCGCGGGCCGGAAGATGTGCAACCACGTCAGTCAGGCCGGTGAAACGGGCTGCCATCCCAAACAACGCGACCACCGCAACGAACAGAAGCTGCCCAGCCTCGACGCCGATGTTGAAGCTCAGAAGTGCCAACGGGATGTCGGTTTCGGGCAATCCGATCTCACGCAATGCGCTGGCAAACCCAAGCCCGTGCAACAGGCCGAACGAAAATGTGACAGTCCAGGGTGCGCGGGCGGTCAAGGGTTCCTCACCCCGTTCCGCGAGCAGGATTTCGTTGGCAAGAAAGGCGATCGACAACGCGATCACCGCTTCGACGGGCGGCATCGGCATTGTGACCCAACCCAAGGCCGAAACGGCCAGCGTCACACTGTGCGCAACAGTAAACGCAGTTATAGCCCAGAACAGCCGTCGCGTATTACGGATTAAAAGCATAAGGGCAAAGACAAAAAGCAGATGGTCGAGGCCCCCAAGAATATGGGCAACTCCAAGGCTAAAGTAGCTTGTAACAACCGACCACGGCGTCGCGGCCTCTGGCAAACGAACTTCGGCGTGGTCTGGTGTCAGGCGAAGCGCCACCGGTGTCTGTTCAAGGCTCGGCTGGAAGCGGACCAGGACGTCGGTCGCCGTGTCGGACAGCCCCTCGATGAAAAGAAGCCCGTCCCAGATGGGTCGGTCGCAGGCCGCCTGCCAGGATGATACGTACGCGCGGCCATCAAAACGCGGCGCGGGTGGACGGCGAGGCGCACAGCTTTCGGGAAGGACCGCTTCGATCTGCATCGGAGCGCCAGCGACTTGAGGCTTGCGCCAGACAACCTGCCATTCGCCTGCCGGAACCGGGGTGATTTCAAGATATCCCGGCTCAAGCGCGTGGGCGTCGGCACGCCAGCCCAACAAAACCGTCGCAAGGATCATCAAACAGAGGGGTAACGTCCTCATTGACCCACGATCTCTATCGCGCGGGGGCGCGTGATGTCGTACTGATCGCGAAGTTGGTCATACCGGGCCGACCGAAGCTCGGCCGCCATGGTAGCACGCCAGTCTAGTTCAACCCTATCTCGCACTTGCTCAAACGGTGGCAGCGCACCCTGTTCGAACTGGTCCACCCGCACAAGATGATCGCCGTAGCCGGATGCCACAGGGCCGCCCCATGCGCCTTCTGGCAGCGCAGAGACGCGTTCGAAGAACCCGGTGCCAAATGTCCCGTCAATCGCTTGGCGCGGACTGAGCGGAATTTCGGGCGGCAGAAGCGTCGGTTGTGCCAGCGCATCAGGCAGCGATCCTTCAGACAAGGCCGCCAGGGCCGCTTCGACATCAACGGATCGACCCGTTGGCAGAAGAACCTGCGAGAACGCGAGCCGCGCGCCGGTCGAGAATTTTTCGTAATTTTCATGGTAATAGGCCTGAAGTGTCGCTTCATCGGGTGTTGCCGCTTCTGCACCCGCCTCGGACAAGAACTCCATCTTCTGGCGCAAGCGGCGGCGCACGATGGTATCGCCCTGATCCAGACCAAGCGCCAATGCTTCGCGAACGTAGATCTCTTCACGCACAAATTCATCCACCAGAAGGTCCAACTCTTCGGCATTTGGCTGGCGGCGCCAGGCCGCCTCGAACTGTCCGACAAGCCACCGGGCATCCTGTTCGGACACGACAATACGCGGTTTTTCAACCGGTCTTTCCGGAGGACCCACTACCGCAAAAAGCGCGAACAGAAACGCGCCAAGCGCGAAGAAATGAAGCAGCGGATGGCGAAGAAACGTCTGAACCATGCGGCGGGCAATTCCCCTTTACGCCAGTTGCTTCGTTCAAGCCGAAACGTTTAACTCCGCCCGGCAAGCCCTTATCACATCTCATTCTTACAACGACAGGTCTGCGCAACAAGGGCATTCGACATCTTGATGCATGCGATCCAACGGTTACAGTAAAGGCCGTTTTCGGATTTTGGGTTAGGGACTCTATGACCAGCCGCTTTGCGCTCGCTTCGATCCTGTGCTGGGCCCTGTCAGGCCCGGCGGCGGCCTGTCCGGTGTGTATAGACCTGCCCGAGTTGACGCTTGCCGACAGGGTTCTTGGCGGACAGGTTGTGGTTCTGGCCCGGCCCGGGATGGACGATCCGTTTCGTTTCGAAGCGGTGGAGTTCTTGCGCGGAACCTCCGAAGATCTTGATGCGCTGCCCGAAATTCCCTTTCTGGTCAGTACCATCTTTCGCCGGAAACTTTTGCGCGATCCCGCAAGCGCGATGCTTTTGACGTATGGCCCCCAGCTTGACGAGGCCGGGATCTACGACGGGGATGCCTGGCACCAGACTATTCTTGTCACGCCGGACCGTCGCCAGACGCTGGATCACATCCTGGAAGACGGTGCAGGCTGGCCTTGGGCCGCGACCAATGAAGAGGATCGGTTTCGGTTCTTTGCAAGCCTGCTGACCCACCCCGACCAGGCGTTCGTCAACACAGCACTGGCCGAGGTTAGCCGCGCCCCGTACCGCCTGATCCGCACGGTAGCGGATACTGTGCCACCAGGCCGTCTGCGCGCCCGCCTCACGCGGATTGAAGATCTGCCCTACGCCCCCGTTTCGATCCTACTTTTGGGTCTAAGCCGTGACGCAGCGACACAGGATTATGTCCGTCACCAGTTCCGGACCGCACTTGAACGCGGAGGCTTGGCCGTTGACGCCTGGGCCGTTGCCGGGATCGAATTGGACGGCGCGCAGGCCATTGCGCAGATTGCGCGGGCGTTGAGGCGTTCGGACTTGGCCCCTGACCGCCGCGATGACCTGATCCTTGCCCTATCCGTCAGCGGAACGGCGGTTCAAGAACTCCGGCCACAGATTGCCCCAATCCTTCATCGCGCATCGATGCGGGGCGTCCGGGAAGCGGGCACCATTGCCGCCACGCTTTATGAGTGGCGGGACTGGACCCTGATGGAACACTACCGCAATCTTCTGGCGCAGGATGATCTGGAACCGGCCACGCGATTTCTTTTGAACGCGATGGTTGACGGCGCCCTGACCCTGATCAGTGCACCCGGCAACTAGGCCTCTGCCATTCGGTCGGGCGACCGGGATGCCGTCAAAAACTCGATCACCATGGCTGCGGTCCACGTGAACTGGCGCCCACCACAGGGTTCGCCAGTCTCTGGATCGTAGTATTCGGCAAACCCTCCGTTCACAATCAGCGCAAGGCTATCCTCGACAATCCGATCCACGACGGCACTTTGTCCGGCGCGCGCCAAACCATCTGCAATCATGTAGTTGACGATCAGCCAAACCGGGCCGCGCCAATACCGCTTCCCATCATAGCCGGACGACTCCACAGGCTGGCTTGGCACCAGATAGCGGGTGTCCTTACCCAGCGCGAGAAGACGGGCCCCAATCTGTTTGGCCCGCCTAGGCGGGATCGGCGCGAATGCGGCCAAAAGACCCGCGACGGACGGGTTATCGACGGGCGCATTCGCCACACGGTCGAAACACAGATACTGGCCGTGTCGATCACTCCACAGCCGTTCCATGGCCTTGACGCCCCGGTCCGACCACGCGCGATTCCGCATCGCGATCTCGGGCAGATCAAGTGCGTCAGCCAGATCGGCAAGGTCGGCGCAGGAACGGATCAGAATCGCATTGAAGCCGGGATCGACGATCCGGAAAGGCGAGGCATCGTGAAGCCTGCTGTTGTCCCAGGCTAGACCTCGAAAAAGCTGCACCAGATAGATGTAGCGTTCGTACTGGGCCTGTGTGGGGCGGTGGCTTGCGTCGGCGTGTTGAAGGTCACGCCTTACAAAGGGCGCCACGCCATCGGTTGGTACGCGTTCAAACGCCTCGTCCCAATCGACCGAGTTGTCACGCCCAGCCTCCCACGGGTGAATCAGGGCAACAAGGCCGGTACCCTCGGGGTCCCGCGATCTGTAAAACCAATCGTGCCAGGCGTCGATCTTCGGCAAAAGCAGGCGCGCACGATCCCGCGCCGTCGCCTTATCGCTCGAGCGCTCGAAGAGACGTCGGACGGCGAATCCGGCAACCGGCGGCTGCGTAATCCCCGACGTGGGAACCGGGCGGCCCGTATCCCACACCTCAGGTCCGGGAAAGTAACCGTCGTCCTTCTTATGAAAGACGATATGCGGGACCATTCCGTCGTCCCATTGGTTGTCCAGCAAAGTGGCGATTTCGGTCCAGGCACGCGCTTCATCGTAATGCGCTATTCCAAGCGCCGTCAGCGCACTGTCCCAGTTCCATTGAAAGGGATAAAGCCCATGGGTCGGCACCGTGTAAGCGCCAAGGTCATTTGTGCGGATGATATCAACTGCGTCGTCGATAAGGGTCTGTTGCATGGATACGCTCATAAGATCTCGTCAAGCGACGGCCAATGTGGTCCGCGGGTCGAACCAGCGAATGCGATCGGGCATTGGGGACAGTTTCAGGGTCTCACCCGGCTTGACCGTCATTTCACTATCAAGGATCGCGCGGAACAGTTTCCCGTCCAGATCGCAGGTCACCAGGAGATGCGCGCCCAACGGCTCTACCACCTTGGCAACCGCGGGCAGCCCGGTTTCGGAAAGCTTCATATCCTCGGGCCTGATCGCAAACTGAAGGTCCGCGTTGGCCGCCGGACCTTCAAAAGACTGTCCTGCAACTTTGTACTTGCCGCCCCCTTCCGGTGTCGCGTCCAGAAAGTTCATCGGTGGGTTGCCGATAAAGCCCGCGACAAATTCAGCAGCCGGGTTTCGGTATACTTCGATGGGCGACGCTGCCTGTACGATCCGGCCCTGATGCATGACGCTTATCCGATCAGCCATGCTCATCGCCTCAACCTGATCGTGGGTCACATAGATTGCGGTCGTGTTGCTTTCGGCCAGGACACCCTTCAGCTCGGCCCGCATCTCCATCCTTAGAAGGGCATCGAGGTTAGACAGGGGTTCGTCCATCAAGATCACGTCAGGTTCCATCGCCAGCGCGCGGGCAACGGCAACCCGTTGGCGCTGGCCGCCCGACAGTTCGCCAGAGTAGCGCTTTAGAAGCTGATCGATATGCATCAGGCCTGCAGTGCGCTCGACCCGCCGGGTCACTTCGTCGTTCGGAAGCTTCTTCATCCGAAGGCCGAACCCGATGTTTTCGAACACGGTCAGGTGCGGAAACACCGCGTAGTTTTGGAACACCATCGAAATGCCGCGGTCCTTCGGCGGAAGGTGATCGACCCTGCGACCGCCGATCCAAACCTCGCCTTCGGTCGCGGTTTCTAGCCCTCAGATGATCCGAAGCAGCGTGGACTTGCCGCAGCCCGTGGCGCCCAGAAGGACCATGAACTCCTGATCCGCGATGGTCAGGTTGATGTCATGAAGCGCCTTGTAGTCACCAAAGGACTTCGCGACATTCTTGATTTCAATAACAGCCATTGTCTTGGCTCCCTTATCTGGCAACCGCCTAGCGGTTGGCGATGCCCCACATCGCGAAGAGGTATTTGCGAACAGCGAAGATGAAGATCAGCGCCGGAACGACGAGGATGAAACCGCCTGCAAACTTCAGATGCAGAGGCGAGGTATCGAGATTCTGAAGAAGAAACGCCGTAAGCGTCCGGTTCTCGATCGTCAGCACAGCGGCCGCGAACACCTCGTTCCACGAAATCACGAAGGCGAAGATGGCCGATGCCGTGATCCCCGGCAAAACAAGCGGCAGGATCACCTTGTTGAACGCTGTGAGCCGGGTGCAGCCCAACGTCCAGGCGGCCTCTTCGAGTTCCATCGGGATACCCGAAAAAAGCGAGAAGGTGATCAGAACCGCAAACGGGATCGCAAGCGTAGTGTGCACAAGCGCAAGCCCAAACACCGTGTCGTCGATGCCCGTTCGAATGAACATCACCGCCAGCGGCAACGCCAGAAGCGGCAGCGGGAATGCACGGGTCAGCAGGATCAGAAGCCGAAACAGCTCTTTCCCCCGAAACTCGAACCGCGACAGAGCGTAGCCCGCCGGCGCCCCGATTGCGATCGACATGATCATCGTCAGCCCGGCAACGAGGATCGAGTTCTTAAGAGCCGTCAGGATCCCCGCGAAGTTTGCGAAGAAGGTCAGGCTGCCCATGTCAAATTCCGGGATGAACCGCTTTGGATAGGCGTTCACCGCCTCGGGCGAGCTCAGCGTGTTGATCAGAAGAAAGTAGAGCGGGACCAACACCCAGGCGCACAGAAGCACGACAGCGGTGATATAGACGATCCGCCCGGCCTTCCTTGTATCGGTTCCCGGTTCGGCGACATCCGTAGTTGCGGCGGTCATATCGTGGCTCCTTTCGGGACGCGCAGGATGCGCAGGATGATGAGCGTGAAGGCGATGGAGATTGCGAGGATGATCAGCGCAATCGCCGCAGCCGCACCGCTGTTCAGAAGCTCAAACTGGTAGGTGTAGGTTTCGCCCATCAGGACCGGGAACAGGGTTCCACCGAGCGCCTGAACGACGGCAAAGACCTCGAACGCCAGGATTACGCGCAAGACCAAGGCCGTCTGCAGCGACGGGCGCAGCATCGGCAGGGTAATCCTGACAAACCGCTGCCAGGCCGTGGCGCCGAACACCTCACCCGCTTCGTAGTATTCTTTGGGGATCAAGCCGATGCCCGCGACCAGGATCACCAGCATGATTGCCGTGGCGCGCCAAATCTCGGCCAGCATGATCGCGATGAAGACCATCAAAGGCGTTTGATAACTTAGGAAGTTCGTCGGACTGTCGATCAGCCCAAGACCGCCCATCATGGAATTGAGGAAACCGGACTGTTCAAAGATCGCAAGCCAGATGATCCCGGCGGCCAGATCCGAAATCCCAAGGGGGATCGTCCAGATGTAAAGGATGAGGTCGCGCCCCTTTTGCATCTTGTTGACCATCGTGGCCATCAGGAGCGCCAGTGCCAGTTGGACCGGGACAACAGCAGCAGCCAAAAGGAATGTATTCCGAAGCGAGATCGGGAACTTCCAGTGCGACGTCACATCGCGAAAGTTGTCGAGCGTAAAGCCCGAGCCTGTGCTGAATGCCTGCTGCGCGACCAGAACAAACGGATAGAGAAAGAACAGACACAGAAACAGAGTGACCGGCAGGATCAGGACATAGGGTAGTAATCGCGGGTTCATTGGACTGCCCCCCGGGGTTGCGACAAAGCGCTCGATTGCGTGGTGAGGTGTCGGTTCGGACCCGCAAGAGGCCCGAACCATTGGGTACAGGGGCGCAAGTTACTCGCCCCTGCGGGAGGTCTATTCGACCGGGCACGCCCCTTCGGACGGCGCATCGGGCGCCCAGCACGGCGCACCAGTTTCGTCCATGATGCGCTGCAGCGCTGCCTTCTGATCTTCCAGCACCGCGTCGATGGGCTGACCAGCCAGCACAATCCGCTCGAACGTGTCGACGAACACGCGGTTGAAATCGCCGCCCTTGTCGCCAAGACCTGCGGGCAGAAGGCCCGGGTTGGCGTCCGGGGACGCGCTCATCGTTGCAACCGCTGCACCCGCAGCCTGAACTGCAGGCGGCAAGTCATCTGGCAATGCAACATCCACAACCGGGAAGAAATTCGTTGCCCGCAGCGTCGCGATCTGCGTTTCGGGCTTCAGCATGTGCGCGACCAGCGCTTTGGCTGCGTCCATGTCAGGTGCGGTACGCGGAATGGCGACACCGGCAATCACCGGCATAAAACCACGGCCCGCTGGGCCTGCCGGTGCGGGGAAGGCCACGAAATCGTCCGGTCGCTCGTTAAACGCGGACGCCAGGCGCGACGTGTGGTCGAACGCGATCCAGACGTCTTCGTTCAGCAACTGTTCTTGAAGGAACGAGAAGTTGGTCGAGCCAGGGTTCGTGACCGCCCAAAGTTCTTTCATCTTTTCCCATGCCGTCACAGCCTCGGCCGACGCGAATGTCCGGACGACGCCGTTGGTGTAGGACGGATAAAGATAGCCCTGAAAGAAGCGGTGCTTCAGACCTTTGGGGCCTGCCGGGAACCCGAACTTGGCTTCTCCCGTCGCTTCCATGACATTTGCCGACCACTGGATAAGTTCATCGTAGCTCAACGCGTTTATGTCTGCGCCTTCCGGCAGGTGTTCGAGCGCCTTCTTGTTGGCGGCCATGATGTAGCTGGCCTGCATCCACGGGATGTATTGCGCGCCCTCGGTGCCCAGCTTGGCCAGCTCGTTGAACGTATCGCTGGCTGCCCCCAGACCCATCTCGTCAAGATCAACCAGATCATCCGGGCTCATTGCCGAAAAATCGCCATGCAGCGCGCCAAGAACCCCGATCGTACCCGATCCGGCCTGCAGTTCAGCGTTCAGGCGGGTCAGCCAGGGGCCGCCATCGTTTGGTTGATAGTCAACCTCGCCCGCGCCATCGAGCACCTGCTCGCGCATCGCCTGGGCTTCCTCGACAGGCTTGGCTTGCGTCGACCAGAACAGAATTTCTGCCTGGACGGCGGTCGCGGAAACAAGAATCGCCAGCCCAGATACTGCGCCGGCCAATTTGGTTCTAAGTGTCATGATGTCCTCCCGGTGTCTTACCCTTCGCGGCGGCGGACCGCCGCGCATTCCGCGGGTCGTGCGCTGCGTCCCGAACTCAGAACGCCTCCCACGCCCCGCAATTCCTTCTTCCAGAGATTGGTTCGAGCCACACTGGCCCGAATGCTCCAGCTTATGGCGATTATCATGGTATAACGTTCTACCATTTGTCAACGATGATTTCCTACAAAGCCAGGATTATAATTTCTATATATTTTAAATATGGTTACGAGGATTTCACCACAAAACTTGATAAAACGTTACACCTGCCATAGCGTTGCAAAGCTTGATGAAACGCCGGACCACCAGCGGGAACAGATGACCGAAAAGCCCAAGCTTCAAACTGTTGCACGCGAGGCCGGAGTGTCTGTCGCGACCGCCAGTCAGGTGATGCGCGGCACGGGCCGTATTTCGGACAAGACGCGCAAGAAGGTTCTGAAGACCGCAAAGAAACTGAACTATGTGCCCGATGGTCGCGCGGCTTCGATGCGGTCGGGCGACAGCCGCGAGATCGGGCTTGCAATCCATCAGATTGCCAACCCGTTCAACGCCGAGGTGATCAGCGGCGTCAGCGACCTTTTGGACTCTGAAGGCTACCTTTTGTCAGTACTCGATGCGCGCGACGACGCCACCCACCAGCGCAAGCAAATCGAGGCGTTTATCCGAAGTTCGCGCGCTGGCCTGATCTGGGTGCCCGCGCAGAACACCCCTGCCGAGACATTCGACCTCTTGAAGACGCACAGATTGCCAACGGTCACGTTCTTGCGGGAACCGGACGCACCCGGGCTTGACCATATTGGGATCGAAAACGCCAAGGCGACGGCCAAGGCGACCACGTATCTGATCGAGCTGGGCCACCGAAACATCGCGTTCCTGGGCGGCACCGCGCGCGTTGCGGTCCGCGCAGAGCGGATCCGGGGTTATAGTGAAACGTTGGCAAGACACGGGCTGGGACCCGCAATTGTTGTGGACTCTGCAGACGACAAGATCGCGGGCATGACGGCTATGACAGAGATGATGGCCAGCCAACCCGGTGTCACGGCGGTGGTTTGCAACGGCGATATTGTCGCCATTGGCGCCTCTTTGGCGCTGGCAAGGATGGGGCTATTGCCGGGTTCCGACGTCTCGATTGTGGGGTTCGACGACATTCAGGACGCAGCGCTTGCGACACCGCCGCTGACCACAATGGCCGTGTCGCCCTACCAGCTTGGGCAAAAGCTTGGTCGCGTCGTGATCGACCGCATTCGTGCCCCCGAAGCACCGCCATCCCTGTCATTGGTTCCGGCCGATCTTGTGGTTCGCGAGACCACTGGAGCCCCCGCGGCACACGCCAACGCCTGATACGTCGAACACCCCCCGCGTGCAGCCGTCGCGAATCACCTAGCTGCGCGCACGCTTTCGCTGATGTCGCGAGGGTCAGACATCCGGCTGTCAGAAGCACGTGACAGACACGCCCTGTCTCGACACGTGCAGTGTTATCGCAAACACCGCTGCGATCGGGCTGCTGTTGCCCAGCCCAAGCAATCGACTGCACCCCTGATGACACTGGTATTTTTGCGTGTTTTGCAAATTAATTTACCATTTAACTCAGCTTTTCGTTACGTTGTTCACAAAATTTTTTTGCATTTTACTGTTTAAAAACATAATTTTCTCCAGCTCTGCTAAAAATATTTACACAATTTACTTTGCAAGGCCGCTGCGAGTCTTGCGCGATGTATGAGCAAGCGGAGGACTCTCGAATGACCATTCAGCCCCCAGCCACCGACCGCACCGAGCCGATCTACCTTCCGCCGCGCAGCATCGCTGAGGCCGCGCATGCCGACGCGGCGAGCTACAGAGCGCTTTATGAGGCATCCGTCACCGATCCGGAGGTGTTCTGGCGCGAGCACGGACATCGTCTGGATTGGATCAAACCCTACTCTAAGGTGAAAAATACGTCGTTCACCTATGACGACGTATCGATCAAATGGTTCGAAGACGGAACGCTTAACGTCGCGTCGAACTGTATAGACCGGCACCTTGAAACCCGGGGCGATCAGACCGCGATCATCTGGGAGCCTGACAGCCCCGAAGACGACGCGCAGCACATCACGTACTCTGATCTGGCACGCGAAGTTTCGGTCTTTGCCAACGTGCTGAAGGGTCTGGGCGTCACCAAGGGCGATCGTGTCGTTATCTATCTACCAATGATCCCCGCCGCCGCTTATGCGATGCTGGCCTGCGCCCGGATTGGTGCAATCCACTCCATCGTGTTCGCGGGCTTCTCGCCAGACGCACTGGCCGACCGGATCAACGGTTGCGACGCCAAGCTGGTGATCTGCGCCGATTACGCGCCACGAGGTGGCCGGTCAACACCTCTTAAGTCGAACTGCGACAAGGCGCTGCGCCGGGTTATGCACGATTGCAAACTACTGGTTGTAACGCGCACAGGTGAACAGATCGACTGGGTCGAGGGCCGGGATCACCGTTATGAAGACTTGGCGATGCGAGCGGGCGGCGATTGCCCGCCCGAGGAAATGAACGCCGAAGACCCGCTTTTCATCCTCTACACCTCTGGCTCCACAGGAAAACCCAAGGGCGTCGTTCACAGCTCTGGCGGCTATCTGGCCTACGCGGCGATGACGCATCAATACGTCTTCGATTATCACGAGGGCGACGTCTATTGGTGCACCGCCGATGTGGGCTGGGTCACGGGTCACAGCTACATCGTCTATGGTCCGCTCGCGAACGGCGCGACCACGGTGATGTTCGAAGGTGTGCCCACCTACCCCGACGCCGGCCGGTTCTGGGCCGTCTGCGAGAAGCACAAAGTCACCCAATTCTACACCGCCCCCACCGCCATTCGCGCGTTGATGGGCAAAGGCACCGACTGGGTCGAGAATTACGATCTTTCCTCCCTGCGTATTCTCGGCTCGGTCGGTGAACCGATCAATCCCGAAGCCTGGCATTGGTACAATGACAATATCGGTAAGGGGCAGTGCCCGATCGTGGACACCTGGTGGCAAACCGAAACGGGCGGCATCCTGATCGCGCCCCTGCCCGGTGCCACACCAACCAAGCCAGGGGCGGCCACGCGCCCATTCTTTGGGGTGCAACCAGTGATCCTTGACGACAATGGCAACGAGCTGCACGGAGCGACCGAAGGCGTCCTGGCAATCAAGGACAGCTGGCCCGGACAGATGCGCACCGTCTGGGGCGACCATGACCGGTTCGTGTCGACCTATTTCGAGATGTTCAAGGGCTACTACTTCTCGGGCGATGGCTGCCGCCGGGACGAGGACGGCTACTACTGGATCACGGGCCGCGTCGACGACGTCATCAACGTCTCGGGCCACCGGATGGGCACGGCCGAGGTCGAAAGCGCATTGGTCGCACATGAGACCGTCAGCGAGGCCGCCGTGGTGGGCTTCCCCCATGACGTCAAGGGCCAGGGCATTTACTGCTATGTGACCCTGATGGACGGGGTGGACCCGTCCGATGACCTTGTTGCCGAGCTTCAGAAATGGGTCCGGACCGAGATTGGCCCCATCGCCAAGCCCGATGTAATCCAATGGGCTCCGGGCCTGCCCAAGACCCGATCAGGCAAGATCATGCGCCGGATTCTACGCAAGATCGCCGAGAATGACTTTGGCGCATTGGGCGACACCTCGACGCTGGCCGATCCATCGGTGGTCGACGACCTGATCGCAAACCGCGCCGATGCTTGACGGGTCGGTACGATGGACCGATCAACTTTCACGCAAGGCGTCATTGACCTGATCCAACCCGCCCACCGGGGCGTGGGCAAAGGGACCCAGGCGCGCAAGCTTCTGGACCGTTTCAAGACTCCTGCCGAAGACGGCGTTTGCGACAATTGCGGCAGCATCGAACTCAAGCGTCAAGCAGATGACTAAGCCGAGCCCGCCGCCACGAGACTTGAAGTGCATCATGCCCAAAACGCGCCGATGCAGTCCTACGACGCGAACAAGGATATGCCGACAGGGGTCACAGCCATACAGCCCATCGAAACCGTCGAACAAGAGCTGACCGCCATCGTCGAAAGGACCTTGGCGAGACGATCCCCGGTGCCCGTGTTTTGGCGGCGCCGGTCACTTGCAACCCTCAAACATGGGAGGAGAAACTCCGTGTCTGACGATAAGAACAACGCCTACTGGTCCGCAAACCTGCGGATCATCATGTGGAGCCTTGCCGTCTGGGCCCTTGTGTCCTTCGGCTTTGGCATCCTGCTGCGTCCGGTCCTGTCGGGGATCGCCGTCGGCGGGACCGACCTTGGCTTTTGGTTCGCCCAGCAAGGTTCGATCATCGTCTTTCTTGCGCTGATCTTCAATTACGCCTGGCGCATGAACAAGCTCGACTGCGAACACGGCGTCGACGAACAGTAAAGCAAAGGACAAGGGAACATGGATCAATTTACCATCAACCTGCTGTTTGTAGGCGCGTCCTTCGCGCTTTACATCGGCATCGCGGTGTGGGCCCGAGCCGGGTCGACATCCGAGTTTTACGCCGCGGGACGCGGCGTTCACCCGGTCACCAACGGGATGGCCACGGCGGCCGACTGGATGTCGGCGGCCTCGTTCATCTCGATGGCGGGCCTCATCGCGTTTACCGGCTACGACAATTCGACTTTCCTGATGGGTTGGACCGGCGGTTACGTGCTTCTGGCACTGTTGTTGGCGCCCTATTTGCGGAAGTTTGGCAAGTTCACGGTGTCCGAGTTCATCGGCGACAGATTCTATTCAAAGACCGCGCGTCTTGTGGCAGTGATCTGCCTGATCGTGGCCTCAACGACCTACGTGATAGGCCAGATGACCGGTGTGGGCGTGGCCTTCGGTCGCTTCCTTGAGGTGTCGAACACCGCTGGCCTGCTAATCGGCGCCTGTGTCGTATTCGCTTACGCGGTCTTCGGCGGCATGAAGGGCGTCACCTATACGCAGGTCGCCCAGTACGTCGTTCTGATCCTCGCCTACACAATCCCGGCGATATTCATCTCGCTGCAGCTGACCGGCAATCCAATCCCGGGCCTCGGCCTCTTCGGCACACATGAAGCTTCGGGCGAACCGCTCTTGGCAAAACTCGACCAGATCGTAACGGAACTGGGCTTTAACGAGTACACCTCCCACCACGGCGACACGTTCAACATGGTCCTGTTTACCCTGTCGCTGATGATCGGGACGGCTGGTCTGCCGCACGTCATCATGCGGTTCTTTACAGTCCCCAAGGTGTCGGATGCCCGCTGGTCGGCTGGCTGGGCATTGGTCTTCATCGCTCTTCTTTACATCACGGCGCCTGCTGTGGGTGCGATGGCACGGCTGAACATCACCGAGATGTTCTGGCCCGACGGCACCGATCAGGCGGCTGTCTCGGTCGAAACGATCGAAAGCGCGCCCGAATACGACTGGATGCTAACATGGCAGAAAACCGGTCTTCTCGATTGGGAAGACAAGAACGGCGATGGCCTGATCCAGTACTACAATGACGGTAGCGAAGCGATGGCCGCAATGGCTGCGGCGAACGGATGGGCCGGAAACGAACTGACGAAGTTCAACCGTGACATCCTGGTGCTTGCCAATCCCGAGATTGCCAACCTACCGGGCTGGGTGATCGGTCTCGTGGCTGCGGGCGGTCTTGCCGCTGCGCTGTCAACGGCTGCTGGCCTTCTGCTCGCGATTTCATCAGCCGTCAGCCATGACCTGATGAAGGGCCAGTTGACCCCTAATATTTCCGAAAAGGGCGAGCTCTTGTCGGCACGGATCGCCATGGCGGTGGCTATCGTGGTCGCGACCTATCTGGGCCTCAATCCCCCGGGCTTCGCGGCACAGACAGTGGCATTGGCCTTCGGCCTGGCGGCTGCCTCGATCTTCCCGGCGCTGATGATGGGCATCTTCTCGACCCGCATCAACAACCATGGCGCTGTGGCGGGCATGGTGGCCGGTCTGTTGGTGACGCTGATCTACATCTTCCTGCACAAGGGATGGTTCTTCATCCCCGGCACGAACAGCTTCACCGACGCGGACCCGCTTCTGGGAACGATCAAGTCGACCTCGTTCGGCGCGATCGGTGCGGCGATCAACTTCACCGTTGCCTACACGGTGTCGAGCCTCACGAAAGAGCTGCCTGCCGAAATCCGGCAGCTTGTCGAAAGCGTCCGCGTGCCGCGCGGTGCCGCTGCGGCGCAGGCCGACCACTGATAAAGTTGGAGGGCGCCGTTCGCGGCGCCCTCCCACCACCCCGCGAAATTTCGCGCGGGGACAAGGTACGATCCATTTTGGACCTTTAAGAAAGACAGGTGGCAAACGTTCGATGCCCGACGATCACGTGACACTGACCGACCGGCTGACGCGCGTCGCGCCGTTTGATCGAATCCCCGAGGATGCCCGGGCCGATCTCTCCTCGGATCTTCAGCTGAAGCAGGTCGAAGCTGGCGGCACCGTATTTGCCGAAGGTGCAATACTTCCCGGTCTCTTTGTCATTGAAAGCGGTGCGGTCGAGGTTGTCTCGACCGATGGCGATGTGATCTCGCATCGCGGCGCGGGCGAGTTCATGGGCGAACGAGGCATCCTGCGCGGCGGGAAGGCGATTTTGTCGGCGCGCGCCACCCAGCCAACCGAGCTTCTCGTTCTGTCGACAGGCCGGTTTCAGGACCTGATCGATGACGTCCCCGAGATTGGCCGCTGGTTCGAACGGGCCGGACCCGTGCGCGCAAAGCCCGACGATGGGCCTTACGCCACGGGCCTGATGTCCGTGCAAGTCGCTGATATCATGGCGCGAACGCCCGTGAGCTGCAGCGCCGACAGCCGAATTGTTGACGTGGCCCGCACGATGCGGGACCGTTCAATCAGTTCGGTTTTGGTGATGCGGGACACGGATCTGATCGGCATCGTCACGGTCCACGATCTGGTGAACAAGGTCCTAGCCGAGGGTCTGGGCGGCGACCTTCCCGTCGGACAGGTTATGACCGCGAACCCGATCACAATCTTGCCTGACGCCGTTGGGCTTGATGCGCTTCTGGCCATGGCGGAGCGACGGATCAATCACCTGCCCGTCGCGGACAGGCTGGGCCGGATTGTGGGGATGGTCGGACGCACCGATCTTTTCCGTCAACAGGCTGCAACGGCAAGCCACATGGCGTCCGAGATCGTCGCCGCACTCTCGGCCTCGGAAATGGCAGGCGTGATGGCCCGCCTGCCCGAACTTCTGAGCTTTCTGACCACCGCAGGTACCCGGCCCGACGCGATCTGCCGCCGGATTACCGATCTGACCGACGCTGTCACCCGGCGGCTCCTGGTTCTGGCCGAAGAGAAACTCGGGCCCGCCCCAGTGCCTTACCTTTGGGCCGCATGCGGCAGTCAGGGACGCCGCGAGCAAACCGGCGTGTCCGACCAGGATAATTGCCTGATCCTTGACGACAGCGCATCGGATGACCACGACGCGTACTTTTCGGCGCTGGCCAAATTCGTCAGCGACGGGATGCACGAGGTGGGCTTCGTCTATTGCCCCGGGGACATGATGGCGACCAACCCAAGGTGGCGGCAACCCCGCCGGGTCTGGCGCGAGTACTTTGCCAAGTGGATCGCCGAACCCGACGAAGAAGCGCAGATGCTGGCCTCTGTCATGTTCGATCTGCGCCCGATCGCGGGTGACACCGCGCTCTTTGATGATCTTCAGGCCGAAACGCTGAGACTGGCCAAGGGAAATTCGATCTTCGTGCGGCACATGATCGTCAACTCGCTGAAGCATACGCCCCCGCTTGGCCTATTCCGCGGTCTTGCCGTGATACGCTCGGGCGACCACAAAAACCGTCTGGATCTGAAGCATTCGGGCGTCGTTCCGGTGGTGGACTTGGGCCGGGTATATGCGCTTAGGGGTGGACTCACGGCGATCAACACGCGCCAGCGGATTATCGAGGCGGCGGAGATGGGCGTGATTTCAACTGATGGCGGGCGGGAACTGCTGGACGCCTATGACCTGATTTCAGAGACGCGCTTGCGCCATCAAGCGGCTCAGATTGCCGAGGGTGGAAAGCCGGACAATTTCCTCGCGCCCGCCACGATGTCAGATCTTGAACGCAATCATCTTCGCGACGCTTTCCTGATCGTGCGCACGATGCAATCCTCTCTTGGCAGCGGGACCTGACGGCATGTTTCTGGAACTCATCGCGACTTTTGCAGCTGGCGCCGGAGCAGCTGGCATCGTCCTGATCCTGAACATGCTGACGAAAGGCCGCCTGCCCCGCTGGGCCATGCCGGTTGCGGCGGGTCTGGCGATGATCGGCGTGGCGATCAGCAGCGAGGTGTCTTGGGGCGCGCGCACGACCGAGGGCCTGCCCGAAGGCGTCGTTGTCGTGGATGAGGTCAAGGAAACTGCATGGTATCGACCCTGGAGCTTTCTCGCACCGCCGACGACCCGTCTTGTTGCACTCGATACCGGGTCGCTTCAGACCAACCCGGATGAACCAGGGATCGTGTTGGCTGACCTTTACCTTTTCGCACGGTGGCGACCATCGGCGCGCGTCCCTCAGCTTCTGAACTGCGCCGAAACGACCCGTGCCGACGTCACGGACGCAACCCTGTCCGACCCCGATACCGCGACCTGGCGCACTGCCGAGGCACGCCTGATCAAAGCGGCCTGCAAGGAGAACGCCGATGCCAGCTGACGACAAATCCGTGCTTCTGGTCGAAGATGAGGACAACATTGCGCTTGCTATCGAGTTTCTCGTCAGCCGGAAAGGATACGATCTGAAACGTGTCTCAAGCGGTGAAGGAGCCATTGCCTCGCTTCAGGCCGAACAACCCGATCTGGTGATCCTTGATGTGATGCTGCCCAAAGGATCAGGGTACGAGGTCTGTCAGTACATTCGGGAAACAGAGGCCCTTCAAAGCACTAAGATCCTAATGATCTCGGCGGCGGGAAAGATGGCCCGGCGAAAAGGACTGGCGCTTGGCGCGGATGCGTTTTTTATCAAGCCGTTCGACACAAAGCTTCTAACACAAGAGATGGCCAACCTCCTTGGCGAGAGCGATGCCGCGTGACACACTGCGCCTGCGCTTTGCGCTGTTCTTTGCGGCGTTCGCATTGGGCGGAACCGCTCTTCTTTGTGCTGGTCTCTGGGTCGGCTATGCGCGATCCGGTGGGGAAATCGATGGCTATGTGATCGCCGGGCTCATCGGGGCGTTGGGGCTCTTTGGCCTCGGGACCTGGATCGGGCTTCTCTTCGACGAAAACGTCGCCAAGCCCATTCTCGCGCTGTCATCCGACTTGCACGCCCGCGCCAGTGCAGGGGTATCGGGCGAGATCGACAGCGAACCGGCCCGCTATCTTGGCACGCTCGCGCCCGCCGCGCAGGCCATTCACGAGGCGCTAGAAGACGCGCGTGAAAGTCAGGCCCGCGCAATAGCTGAGAAAACAGCGCGCATGGCCCGCGACAAAGCTTTGCTCGAAGCATTGGTGCGCGATCTCGCCGAAGGGATCGTGGTGATCTCCCCCGAAGGCAAAATCCTACTCTTTAATCAGAGGGCGGTAGGGATACTGGGCGAGATCGGATTGGACCGCCCGCTGGATCGGTTCCTGCGCCTGGAACCCATTCTGGACGCGACTGACCGGCTTTCGCGATCGGGCACGACGCACCCCGAAAGCTTCCTGGCGGCAACCACGGACGGCGCACGGATTTTGACGGGAGCTGCCTCTCCCGTCGAAAGCGAGGGCGCGCAGATCGGCCACGTCCTGATCTTCCGCGACGCGACAGAGGATTTGCGCACGCACGGTTCTCTGGACGCGCTTCTGGGTGAGATGATGGACCGGGCGCGGCGCCCTGCGATGGCCTTGTCAGCCATCCTAGATGTATTCGAAACGGGCGACACCTTGCCGCCAGAGCAGGTCGCGCGCTTTACGGGTGCAATGCGTGAAGAGCTTCGCGGGCTTTCTGACGAGGTCAACAGCGTAGCGGCACGGCGCGAACGGATCGCGGCGCACCATTGGCCGGTTCGCCCGACATCTGTGAAAGACATCTTCGAGTCCTTGGCCGCACGCCATGAAACGCTAACGGTCAATGGGTCCGAGATCCTAGTTGATTGCGACGGCTTCGCTGTCGTGACGCTGCTCGACAGGGTTCTGGCAAGCCTCGCCGACGGAGAGAGATCGAACATCGCGCTTGGCGCCGAGGTTCAAAAGAACGAGGTTCAATTGCGCCTGTCCTGGACTGGTCCAGCGTTCCCCCAAGCGGCGCTTGAGGCGCTGGCAGAGGCGCCGCTGTCCGACGACTACGGGTCCTACACTGCGCGCGACGCGCTGGATGCGCACCGAACCGACATCTGGATCGCCGCTGGTCCGCGCATGATATTGCCTCTGCCGTTAAGTTCGCCCGGCCCGGCGCTTGGCCTGCCGCTTCGGCCAGATTTCTATGATTTCAGCGGGACACGGTTGGGGGGTGAGAACCCGCGGCTTGAAGACCTGTCCTTCGTGGTTTTCGACACCGAGACCACCGGCCTTGACCCCGAACGTGACGAGGTCGTGCAGATCGCGGGTGTTCGGGTGTTGCGTGGGCGGATCGTGGAAGGCGAGACATTTGATCGGCTGGTCAATCCCTGCCGCCCGATCCCGGTCTCTTCGACCGAGATCCACGGGATAGACGATGGCATGGTCGCCAAAGCCGAAACCTTTGGCCCGGTCGGCGCGGCCTTTGCAGAGTTCTGTGAGGAAGCGGTGTTGGTCGCGCACAACGCGCCCTTCGACATGGCGTTCCTTAAACGGCTCGAAGCGGCCGGTGGCGCCCGGTTCGATCATCCCGTTCTTTGTACAGCCCGTCTTTCGGCGACGCTTGACGGGCACAGATCCGATCACACGCTGGATGGGCTGGTCGAAGCCTACGGGATCACATTAGAGGACGCCCACCGCCACACCGCGCTTGGCGACGCGCGCGCAACGGCGGAAGTGTTTCTGAAGATGCTGTCGGTTCTTGCCGCCCGGGACGTGCGGGCACTGAACGATGCCCTTCGCGTTCAATCGGGAAAGTGGTACTAGCCCTGCCCTTCCCAGACCTCGGGGTTGATCATGTGGATCGGTTGGCCATCCGCATAGGCGTTCACTTGATCAAAGATATCGGCAAACTGTAGGTCGAACTCATCCTCGGTCACATATCCAATATGCGGCGTCGGAAGGACGTTTTTGTGCGTAAGCAGCAGGTGTGAGGGATCGCGTAAGGGTTCGGTATCGAAGACATCTACAGCGGCAAAGATGCGGCCCCGCGCAATCTCTTCTTCAAGGGCGCCTTCGGCGACAAGGCCCGACCGCGAGGTGTTCACAAAAAGGGCGCCGTCCTGCATCGACGCAAGGTCCGCGCTCGTTATGATGCCCTGTGTCTCAGGCTTCAGGCGCACATGTAGGCTTACGACGTCCGAGCTTTCAAAAAACGCACGGCGGCTTTCCGGAACGTGCGCGCCATCGGCTGCTGCGCGCGCGCGCCCCGCTTCGGACCCCCACCATTGGACGGCGACGCCCATCGCCTGCGCATAGCCTGCGACCGCCCGTCCGATCCGTCCATAACCGTAAAGCCCCAAGGTACGGCCGCGCAGCGTCCGACCAACGCCCGCCTGCCAACGGCCAGCTTTGATCGAGGAAACCTGCTCGGGGATTTGCCGGTAGCTTGCCAGGATCAGCGCCAGCGTGTGCTCTGCTGCGGCATAGGACGGCGTACCGGAATGCATATTCGAGCACAAAAGCACCCCGTGGCGCGTGCAGGCATCGACGTCGATATGGGGATAGACGCTGCGCTGCGAGATCAGCTTCAGGTGTGGCAACCGCGCCAGAAGATCCGCAGTGACGGCGGTACGTTCGCGGAAAAGCACGATCACCTCTGCCGCCTGGACACGATCGGCTAGCCGGACCGGATCAGGTTCGTGATCGGTCCAGACGGTGACGTCATGTCCGCCCAGCCGGGAAAAACACGGCAGACCGCGCAGCGTGTCGAACCAATCGTCCAGGATGTGGACCTTCACCTGCTCTCCACCCCGGAGCCGGGAAATGGCGTGCGCGGGGTCGCGACAAAGCGCGGGGCGTCAAGCGCGCGCAGCGCGTCTGACACGGATCCGCGCAGGCCCACCAGATGGTTGTACTGGGCATCGCACCCCGACACTGGCGTGGGATAGGCCCGAAGCTCTTCCTGCAGAAGCCTTTTAGCCTGCTTCAGCTCGGCACGCGCGACAATCAGGCAGTCTTCGTGGGTCATCGCGCTCCTCCTCAATGATGTATACCATGGTATACTGTATTGCAACTTAAGTCAATTGCCAGCCCAGATCGACGCAGGCACAAACACCTCGCCCGATGCCAGTTTGCGGGCGGTCCGTTGAAGGCCCGCCGACCGAATATCGAAGACATCGCCATCAAGGTGGAAATCGACCGAAACATCCAAGAGCCCCATTGGGTGTTCCAAAGACAAATCGACCGGCGAACCCGTGGGCGGTTCCATCAGCCCCTCGCCAACGGTGCCGGGACATAGAAGACAGGCACTGATGCACTGTGACCCGGTGACAGCAAGTGTCGGATGGGTCTTGAACGGCATGAAGTACCGCACAGCCGCCGATCCCCCGGACTTGGGCGGGGCCAGGACCGCGAACTTCGGTGTAACTGATGCCGAAATGTCCCCCATTCCCATCAACTCTCCCGCCTTCCGGCGCACCGCTTCCATCCGGTCGAAAAACGCGCGGTTTTCGTCAAGCTCCGCCGCGCTTTCATACCCTGACAGTTCGAAATCCGACGCGCGCGTGATCACCATGGGCATCGCCACATCCATGCAACTGACGGCGATCCCGTCGAGAATATCCGTGCGGTTCCCGGTGGGGAACAAGTGACCCGTCGCGCCGCCGACCACGTCCCGAAACATCAACCCGATGGGGGCAGCGGTGCCTGGAACGCCGTCGATGCGCGCGTCCCCTTCATAGGCCACCCGCCCGCCGGGTGTCTGAACGCGCTGCGCGATCCGCGCGCCCGTGTTAACAGCCCGAACCTTGACTTCGGTCACATCGCCCGCGACGGGCACAAGCCCCATTTCGATCGCCGCTGGTCCGACCCCGACCAGAATGTTCCCACAGGTGGGTTTGTAATCCACAAGCCCGTCTTCGACACCGACCTGGGCAAAGTGGTAATCGACATCCGCCCAGTCATCGTCGGAGGTCGACAACATCGCGACCTTCGTCGTCACAGCGTTGCCGCCGCCTATTCCGTCAATGTTGATCGGGTGGCCGGAGCCTGTAATTGCCACAAGCACTTTTGAAAGAACGTCCTGATCTACGGGCAGGTCCTTCCGGAGCATATAAGGTCCCCGCGACGTGCCGCCGCGCATAAAGAGAAAAGGAATACCGGTCTGGCTCATGGGCAAACGCTCCTTATGCGAGAGGCCAGAAGAGAGGAAAACGCGGCCGTGCCAAGCCGTCCTCCGAGGTCGCGGGTACGGGTGTCGGGCGCCTTCAGGCAATCGCCAACAGCTGTGTCGATCGCGTCGGCCGCACGCTCTTCGCCCAGGTGGCGCAAGAGCATGGCCAATGACAGGATCAGCGATGTCGGGTTGGCCCGGTCCTGACCGGCGATGTCGGGGGCTGATCCATGTTGGGCCTGTGCTGCGGCGTGGTTCGGTCCCGCGTTCAGGGACCCGGCCAGCCCAAGCCCGCCACTGAGCTCAGAGGCGAGGTCGGACAAGATGTCGCCAAACATGTTCGTCGTGACCATCACGTCGAAGCGGTCCGGGGCGCGCACCAGATGCGCAGCGGCGGCATCGACCAGAACTTCGTCATACTCAACGCCGGGATGGGTCGCAGCAACGCTGCGCACCGTTTCCAAGAACAGACCGTCCGAGACACGCAGGACGTTGGCCTTATGGATCGCCGTGACCCGCTTTCGGGGGCGGTTTTCGGCAATCGCGAACGCCTTTTCCGCGATCCGGCGGCTTGCCGCCTCGGTGATCCGACGCATCGACAGGGCGACGCCCGGGACGGGCATAAACTCGCCAGACCCAACGTGCATGTTCCGATCCGAATAGAACCCTTCCAGGTTCTCGCGCACCACGATCAGATCCATTGCCCCGCCCGCGGGCGCATCGATGCCAGGCCAGACCCGCGCCGGGCGAAGGTTCGCGTAAAGATCGAGCGCCCGGCGTAACGCGCCGGACGGATTTAGCCCGCCTGCTTCGCGGGGCGGATAGGCATTGTGCGACACTGGTCCCAGCAGTAGCCCATCAGCGGCGCGCGCAGCGTCAACGACCCGATCAGGGATCGTTGACCCATCGGCATCGAGCGCCGCAAACCCTATCTGCGCCTCACAGACTTCGATGTCCTGCGCGCACTGGGGCCGGATGGCCTCCAGCACGGACAGCGTCGCTGCCATGATCTCCGGCCCGATCCCATCCCCGGCAAGCGCCAGAAGCCTCATGTCAGGGGCCAGGGCAGATCGGCATAAGATTGCAAGAGCCCCGGCGGAAAGTCCCGGTTCAAGAGCCCCGCCATCGTCATCATGAAGGCCAGCCCCGCGGTCGCATAAAGCGCCGCAAACCCGACACCCCGGTCCGCCCGCGCATAAATGAATGCGAAAAGGAAGATCGCCAGAGCAAGAATAAAGCCCAGAAGCGCGGTTAGTATAAGGAGTCCCGCAAACCACGCCAGCGTCGCCCAAAGACCATGCGCATTCGCATCGCCATCGCTTGCCTCGCGGTCGGCAAACAGCGCGTGCGTTTCGGGCCGGATCATCATCTGCACCAGAAGGATCAGGCAGGCGACAATCGACACACCGCCGACAAAGGCCGGGAACACCCGGTCGGCAGCGGCGTAATCAGGGATCATCGCAGCATTCGTGTAAGCGACAATCAGGTACCCCAGTACCACCAAGAGGAATATCAGTGGCGCGCGCTTCTTGCCGCTTTCCACAGCGCCTTCTGCCATGATGGTCTTGGCCTGCCGCAACCCGACGACCACCGAAATCAACGTGATGACAATCAAAACGATCACGATGGGCGAAAAGATGTAGTCGATTCCTTCCTCAAAGCTCTTACGGAACCGCGATTGCGCGATTTGCACCGCCTGATTGGCATAGGTTTCCGCCGGGTTCGACAGCACGAAGCCGATCAGAAACGCTGGTCGCGACCAGTCGAAACGGCGCATCATGATCCCAAGAAAGCCGATCGCGAAGAGCGCGACAAGATCCATCAGGTTCTGACCAGATTGGAACGCCGCAAAGCTGATGATCATGAACAAAAACGGCGCGAGCAAGCTGAACGGGATTGTCGTCAACCGAGCGATCCCGCCTGAGGCCGCGATGCAGATCAGCGTGCCGACGACATTGGCCAGCGCCAGTAGCCAAACGATGGCGTAAGTGATGTCGAGGTTGTTCTTCAGCATTGAAGGGCCGACCTCGATATTCCCGCTGCCCAAAAGCGCAATGGCCCCGATGAAGATCGCCATCGACCCCGATCCGGGAATGCCAAACAAGAGCGTCGGAACAAGCCCCCCACCCTCTTTGGCATTGTTCGAGCTTTCCGGTCCGATCACGCCCCGTATCTCACCCGAACCGAAGTTTGATTTGTCCTTGGTGGTTTGCACGGAATGGCCATACGCGATCCAGTCGACGACCGACCCGCCAAGGCCGGGAATGACACCGACAATCACACCGATGATCGAACAGCGGACCGAGAGCCAGATGTTGGCGAACCAGTCGCGTACTCCGACCAGCCAGCCACCGCCCAGGGGTGAGCGATCCGAGATCGACCGATCTTGCCGCAGAAGCGCAACAATCTCGGGGATCGCGAAGATGCCGAGCCCCACAATAACCAGTTTCAGCCCATCGACGAGATAGGGCATGTCGTAAGTCGCCATGCGCAATTCACCCGCGCTGTCGCCCTCGCCGATCGTTCCAATCATCATGCCAAGGCCCGCGGCAGCAATGCCCTTCAGCGCGACACGGCCCGCAAGGATGCCGACCATCGACAACCCGAAGACTGTGATCATCAACAGCTCGGGCGTGCGGAACTCAAGGACTATGGGGCGGGCAACGAGGATGAAGACGGTTAGGAACGCCGCGCCCACCAACCCGCCAAACAAAGACGACGAAAACGCCGCGGATAACGCTCGCGCAGCTTCACCCTTTTTCGCCAAAGGAAAGCCGTCAAGCACCGTCGCCTGCGACGCTGACGATCCCGGTATCCCCATCAAAACGCTGGCAAAGGTGTCGGATGTCGGCACCACCGCGACCATACCGATCATCAATGCAAGGCCCAGCACAGGGTCCATGCCAAACATGAATGGCAACAGAAGCGACAGGCCAGCGATCCCGCCAAGTCCGGGGAACACCCCGATGCAAAGCCCCATCACCACGCCAAGCACGAGATAGCCAAGAACGATAGGTTGCAGGATCAAGCCCGCGGCGTCGCTCAACGCCGGAAGAGCGGTCGACAGCATATCCATGGGAAATCCGTAAGATAGAGTGCGCGGGGCGGGTCAAAGCCCGCCCCGCTTAAGATTGGATCAGCCGTTCAGATCAACGCCGTAGCGTTCTTTCAGCCAATCGACCACAAAGGTCTTTGCGCTGTCCGGCACTTCCGTTGCGCTTGCAAGCGCCCCGGTCGCCTCATCTCCGGTCATCTGCGGATAGACGCCCAAGCGGCCTGAAGAGATCTCGGCGAAATCGGCGCGTGCCTTAATGTCTTCAAACGCCTTGGTGTAGGTGACCATCGCATCGTTTGACGCGCCTGCGGGCAGGAACACCATCTTCTGCGCCGGGAACCCTGCGACAAAGAACGCCTTCCACGCGTCCCATTTCTCGCCGCTTGTCTCGCAGCCAGGTGTGGCGTCGCAGATCTCTTTGAACGTCGGCATGTCGGGGAAAGTCGGATCGCGGACGACATTGCCATCGGCATCCAGTGCACCCCAGCTCATCATCGGCACAGCGGTCCCGGCCTCGACGAGCGGTGTCACGCCTTTGAGATAGGAAGACGACGTCTGATAGTCGATATTCGCTTCGCCCCGTTCGAACATCAGCCGACCATCACCCCTGCCCTTGATGCCAAAGACAGGCTCGACACTAAGACCCAGCATTTCCCAAGCCAGAAGCGGAACCAGATCAAGCCGGGTTGCACCCTGGCTACCATAGATGAAATCAGTTCCCTGAAGGCCCGAGGCGTCAAGCCCGCTCATCTGACCGGCAAGATCGGGCGGCAGATACGCAACGCCGCCGGTTCCCGACGCCAGGACAACGTTCCAGTCCCCATACTCATAGCGCACGCGCGGATCACCCAAGAGATAGGGGAACTGCGTCGATCCCGATGAACCGAAGATCAGCGTGCCGTCATCGTATTCCTGCTCTTGGAACCAATTGGCACCTTTCGTCGACCCTGCGCCTGGCATGAACTTTACGACAACCGTCGGGTTGCCTGGCAAAGCCTCGGACAAAAGCGGCGCGTAGAAATTGGCCCATTTCGCCGATCCTCCGGTTTCCGAGAAGGGAATGACCCACTCTACGGTCTTGCCTTCCAGATCGATCCCGTGACCGCCTGCATTGGCATTGGTTGCGAGTGTTGCTGCCGCTGCCGCCACAAGGCCCAGCGCCACGCGGCGCGTGGTGGTTTTAGGTTCCATGTCTTCCTCCCTGTTCCGATGCCTCCCTGGCACCGGCAATTCCTGGCTCCGGGGGTGATTCCCCCCTTCCACCCCTCATGTTTCGCGCACCAAGCTTGCACCAACCCTTCATCCTTGCGCAGAGTTGGCGCATGCGCATCGTTCTGGTCGAAGACAACCGCAGCCTTCGCAAAGGCATATCCTACCGCCTCTCGGACGACGGCCACGCCGTTGAGGCGCTTGATGACGGCGACGCGGCTGAGCTTTACCTGCGCCAAGAGGACTGCGACCTTGTCATCCTCGACATCAATCTACCGGGTCGGGACGGTCTAGAGATCCTTCAAGGCATGCGGCGGCGGGACGATCCGCGCCCGGTGATACTTTTGACCGCGCGATCCAGCACCGAAGACCGGGTTATTGGGTTGGACGCAGGCGCAGACGACTATCTGGTCAAACCCTTCGCAATGGACGAACTTGCCGCCCGTGTTCGCGCGTTGGCGCGGCGCAAGGAAGTCGCACCCCGACGAACGATTGCGATCGGACAACTGACCCTGGACATCGAAACGCCGCAGCTTCTGGGTGCGTCCGGACCGCTTGACGTGCCACGTCGGGAACTTGCCTTTCTGGTCGCGCTGTCGGAGGCGGGCGGCGCCCCCGTATCCAAAGACCGGCTTCTGGACAAGGTCTATGGCGCCGGAAGCGGCACGGACGACAAGGTTGTCGAGGTCTATGTGTCCCGGCTGCGCAAACGACTGTCCGGTGCGGGCGTGTCCATCCGAGTGCATCGGGGAATTGGGTACGCCTTGGTGACGAGTAGCTGATGCAGCGTGTTCTGTCACTTCGGGGTCGGCTCACGGCGATTATCCTGATCCCACTTCTCCTGGTGGCGCTTCTTGTGGGGCTTTGGCAATTGAACAATGCCAGGCGCACCGCGACAGATGTTTTCGACCGAAGCCTTCTTGCAGCCGCGCTCGCTGTTGCGAACGACGTTGCTGTATCCGGGGGCGATGCGCTGTCGCCCCGCACACGTGATATCCTGGCCGACACCTCGGGCGGGCAGGTGTTCTACCATGTTTACGCGCCCGACGGGGTGATCGTCGCCGGCTACGCCACCCCGCCGGTGGGGATCCAACAGCCAAGCGACGCGGCCGCACGCCCGACCTACTTCAACGCAACATATCTTGGGCGGGATGTGCATGGTGTGCGCCTTCAGAACACCGCGACGATTGATGATTTTACAGGTGTCTTTACCACCACCGTCTGGCAGGATGCGGCGGTCAGGTCGGCCTTTGTTGGCGACCTGCTTCTGCGATCGCTCCTGGCCATATGTGGCCTGATCGCGGCCCTTGCGATGATCGTCTGGTTCGGCGTGCGCACAGGCCTGCAGCCCTTGAACGACCTGGAGGCTGCCATCGCCCGTAGGTCAAGCGACGAGTTGTCACCCATTCAGCGCGCCGTTCCCGTTGAGGTTGGCGGGGTCGTACGCACGCTGAACCGCCTTTTCGACCAAGTCTCGCAAAGCATGACAGCGCAGTCTGAGTTTATCTCGAACGCCGCACATCAGCTTAAGAACCCAATTGCTGGCGTTCTTTCACTGGCCGAAGCGGTCGACAACGCGCCGGACTATGCAGAGGCCAAGAAGCGGTCGTCAGACCTTTTGGAGGCTGCACGCGAGACAGCAACCTTAAGCCAGCAGTTGCTTCTGCTTGAACGCGCAAAGTCGATCAGCCCAAGCTCTGCAATGGAACCGATAGCGCTCGACGCGGCGCTTGCCGATTGGATCGGCGAGGCCCGCCACGGCGGCCCGCCTCATGTCACTGTTGATCTTACGATAGACGCGCCTTTGGGTACCATACGCGGCGACCCGACGATGTTGCGCGAAGCGATCCGAAATCTGATTAGCAACGCCTTCCGGCATGGGGGCGACGGGCTGACACACGTGCGGGTCACGGGAAGCCGGGACGGCCCCCGTATTCTGGTCTCCGTTACTGACGACGGCACGGGGATGACCAACACGCAGGTTGATGCTGCACGCGAACGGTTTCGCACTTTCGCGGCAACATCTGGAAGCGGTCTTGGCATATCGATTGTCGAGGCGATTGCACACGGTCATGGCGGCAGTTTGGCCCTGCGCCCGCTTGCCAACGGGTTTCGGGCGGATATGGAGATTGCCGCCAGCGAACGTTTCGACACGCCAGTGCACTTGCCTAGTCGAATGTGATCCCCAATGCCGTCTTAGCAGTCGCTTGTTGTTTCGCAAGGTACTCAAGCACGCCAGCCATCGCCGCCTTATCGCTTTCGAGAAGCGCCAGAAACGCATCGCGCGGGATGCGCAGAACCTCAACCTCGCCAAGCGCGCGCGCCGTCGCGCGGTAATCGCCACCGGAAATCAACGCCGTCGCCCCCAAAAGCTCGCCGGTTCCAAGGCGCATGATCTGGGTCTCGGCCCCATCGCGTTTCAGGAACACGCCCGCTTCGCCCGAAAGCACGACAAAGGCCTTGTCCGGGTACTCTCCCTGCTGAACGATCACGGCGCCATCGGTGAATGTGAACCGTTCCGAAGCAAACGCGAGCTGGCGCAACTGGTGATCAGGTATTCCGCTTAGCAGCCCGCTTTCCGCGAGAATTCGTGCCTCTTCCGCATTCGATATCATCGCGCGCCCCCGGTTGCGGCTAAATAGGCATCTAGCGGCTGATCGGCCTGAACGGAGGCCTGCGCAAAGGTGACGACCCGGTCGAAATGCTTGGCTTGCCCGGGATTGGCCAACACCCAGATGATCAACCGTGGCTGCTTTCGCGCCCTCAAAAACTCAAGCGTATCTGCGATGATCTGGTTCTGCTGATCCGGCGACACCCCCAGAAGCGGCCGATTGAAAACATAGATATCAGAATCCCGCAGTAGAGCCCGCGCCAGATTTAGCTTCGACCGCTGCAGGTCCGAAAGCCTGCGACCGCCTGGGCCAACCTCGTATCGCAATCCCTGCTGCCGGATACGGTCCAGAACCACCGGATGCGACGCCCGCAGCGCGGTGCCGATCTCGACCAGCCGTGCGCCCGCGTCGATGATCCGGGGATTGGGCTTTCCAAAGATGATGTTCTGTCGAATATCGGCGCTGAAAATGTACTTGTCAGGCTCATAGTGTTCGATCAGCTCCGCAAGATCCGGTGGCAGTTCGTTCTGGATTTTCTCCCGCACGGCGACGATCAGCGCCTTAAGCTCTTCGGTGACGACGCCGAACCGGTACCAGCTTTCGGAATAGTTCGCCGTGATCCATCTGATCCGGTCGCGGTCCTCTAGGGTCAGATCATCAAGCCCGATGCCTTCGGTGCGGTCAAGCAGCGCCGACAACGCGGGCAACTCATCCGGCGCGATGAGTTCCATACGTTCAAAGTACGGGTGATCGGGTGGAAGGTCGTGGAACAGATCGACCACCGTTTCGACTATCTTGCGGCCCGCATCGTAAATTGCCTGCCCAAGACCCGACCCCGCGACGATTTTCTTCAGTGCGGGGTGAGTGCCGATTTCGCGGACCGCCCCATCCCGCACCGGATGGCCGAAGAATATGTTCTCTCCAATCGTTGCAGCATCGTTGTAGCGGGCCGGGTCAAACGGCACCACCAGATCCTGAAGCCCGCGCCGGGCCAGCTCGTCTGCGAAGCTGCGG
>JBCDLX010000003.1:0-227077 GCA_038744785.1 Pseudomonadota bacterium | reverse complement strand
TGCGACTACGCCCAGCGCATTCCAAGCCCCTGACGTGTGGTAATCGGTGACCGAGGCGTGAAGCGACAATCCCGCCCGACCCGCGACCTCGTACCCGATGATGGTGGCGGCAAGCGCCTCGGGCCCGGACAGATCCGGCCAAGCCCCCGCCAGTGCGGCAAGCGCGGGTATCGCCACAACGCCGATATGGCCCTTGACCGGATTGTAACCGTCATGGGCATCAAGATTGTCGGTCTGCGTCGCCGCCGCATAGACCGCGCCAGCCAGGCTGACCGACCTTCCGTCGAATAACAGGCGCGCGGCGTCCTCTGGCGCACCTGCGGCATAAAGCCGTGTGGCCGTTTCGCGCCCGATCCGACCAGCCTCCATGGGAGCCGAAGATGCGCAGATGCCTAGCGTGTCCAAGATCAGAAGAGAGGCGGTTTCAAGCGTGGCAGCCGGGATATCCTCCGGCCTTATCGCCAGAACGAATTCCGCAAGTCGGGCAAAAGTGCCTGCATCTGTTGTCTCATCCCGCATACCACGATCCTCCGGTTATCTGGACCTGAGGAGACCTTGGGCGCCGCCGGGCAAACCGTCTGTTCGCGACATTGTCATGTGCTGCCTGACATGCGCCGATGGTTCAGGCGCCAAGGGCCGCGTTGCGCAAATCGTCCGGCAAAAGCGCTTCGGGCAGGTTCTGATAGCAAACGGGCCTCAGGAACCGACGGATCGATAGGGTCCCGACACTGGTTGCTCCGAAATTCGTGGATGCCGGGTATGGCCCGCCGTGGACCATCGCGTCCGCGACCTCAACCCCTGTAGGGAATCCGTTTGCCAGAACGCGTCCCGCTTTTCGTTCAAGGGCCGGCAGCAGCATCCGCGCTGTCTCGACATCGTTGTCGTCGAGATGCAGAGTCGCCGTGAGTTGCCCCTCCATCGCTTCAGCAATCTCGATCATTTGGCCCGCACTCTTGGCAAGTACGACAAGCCCGAGCGGCCCGAACACCTCATGTGCGAGGCTCTGATCGGTCAGGAAAGCGTCGGCCGTGGTGCGGTAAAGATGGGGTCCAACCTTCCGGTCGCCGCTGTTGGATCGAAGGGTTTCTTCGACGCCCGGGCTATTCGCGACCCTGTCACGGCCCAGACCGAACGCGTCACAGATGCCGTCAGTTAGCATCACCTGCACGGGCATCTCGGAAAGCGCCGCCGCCGCACTGGAAATGAATGCTTCGGCTGCATCGCCAGCCTGCGCGATGGCGATCCCTGGATTGGTGCAGAACTGGCCTGCCCCCATGGTCAGTGATCCGGCCCAACCCTTTGCGATATCCTCACCACGGGCGCCAAGCGCACCTGGCAACAGGAATATCGGGTTGACCGACCCCAACTCGCCAAAGAAGGGGATCGGCTCGGGACGTACTGCGCAAAGATCAAAAAGCGCGCGGCCACCACGTAGCGACCCGGTGAAGCCCACCGCCTTGATGGCGGGATGCTGAACAAGCGTCTGACCGACCGAGAAGTCGCCCCCGTTCACATGGCTGAATATACCAGGCGGGAAACCCAAGGCAGCGATCGCTTCTGCAATCGCGCCTGCTACGATCTCGGACGTTCCGGGATGGGCCTCGTGCCCCTTCACAACCACGGGACAACCGGCGGCCAATGCAGCCGCCGTATCGCCCCCCGCTGTCGAAAAGGCCAAGGGAAAATTCGACGCACCAAACACGGCCACCGGGCCTACCGGACGCTGGATCACACGCAGATCGGGCCGGGGCAGCGGCGCACGGTCCGGCAGCGCGGGATCATGGCGGCGGTCCAGATAGGCACCGTCCCGGATATGGGCTGCAAAGAGCCTCAACTGTCCCGTTGTCCGCCCACGCTCCCCCTGAAGCCGCGCCTCGGGCAGTCCGGTTTCGGCCGTTCCTTTCCGTGTCAGGTCCTCGCCCCTGGCCTCGATTGCGTCGGCAATCGCATCCAGTAGGTTGGCCCGCGCATCGCGTGAGCTTGCGGCAAACGCAGGAAACGCGGCTTCTGCGGCAGCCGCTGCGCGGTTCACAAGATCGGGCGTGCCCGTAAAGACCGGATGAGGGTCGCCAGCGACCGGGGCGGCGGTAAAGGTGCTTGGGCCCTCGACCCACTCCCCTGCGATCAGGTGCTTTCCACTCAACATCGTTGTTAGTCCTTAAAGAAGGCCGCGCGCGGCCAGATTTCGCATGAGCGCGGCTGTGCCGAAGGTCCATTCGGGGCACTCGGTCGACAGCCGCACCGTGTTTGTCAGAGTCCCAAGCTTGGGCGAATGAATATGCACGACATCCCCCATCTTGTGGGTGAAGCCTTCGCCCGGCGTGTCGCGATCCTCGGTTGGCGCGAAGAGTGTCCCGAGAAACAGGAAGAATCCGTCGGGGTATTGGTGATGGCGTCCGCAGGTCTGCGCGACAAGCGACGCCGGCGTCCGGCTGATTTTGGCCATGCTGGAATGGCCTTTCAAAGTAAACCCGTCTTCACCCTCGACCCTCAGGTCAAGCTCGGCCGTTTCCACGTCGCTCATGCCAAACCCTTCATCGAAAAGCCGCAGCACCGGACCAATCGAACAGGCGGCGTTGTTGTCCTTGGCCTTTCCGAGCAGAAGCGCGGACCGCCCTTCCACATCGCGCAGGTTCACGTCGTTGCCCAGCGCCGCGCCCTTTATCTGACCCTTGCCGTTAATGGCGAGCACGACTTCCGGTTCCGGATTGTTCCAGGTGGAGATTGGATGAAGCCCGACCGAGGCGCCTTGCCCAACGGACGCCATCGGCTGCGCCTTGGTAAACACCTCAGCATCGGGGCCAATCCCGACCTCCAGGTATTGCGACCATACGCCCTCTGAAATCAGCGCATCCTTTAGCCGCGCCGCGGGCTCTGAACCCGGGGTGACGGCGCTCAGGCTGTCACCGATGATCTCGGTACAGCGCGCGCGGATTGCCTCGGCCTTCCGGGGATCGCCTTTGGCCTGTTCTTCGATCACCCGTTCGATCATCGACGACGCAAATGTCACGCCGCTGGCCTTGATCGCCTGCAGATCGGGTGGTGCGAGGATATGCGGAACGTCCGGTGCAGGCGCCTCACGCGAATTCTGTGCGATCTCGGAAAGCGGGCCGACGGGCCGCCCAACAGCGCCGAACGCCGCCTCGACCGGATCATCGGTGTCCAACAAGGCTTGCATTGTCGGGTGCTGCGACGACGTGATATCAACGACCGTCTCCCCGTCTATTCGGGCAACGGCCGGGCCGTTTACCTCGGGAAGCCAAACCCGCAGGACGAAATGGCCATCGGCGGGCAAATCAAGTGGTAGGGTCATGGGAAACTGCCTTGGATCGTGTCGTGAAGAGTACCAGTGTCCCACTATTGCGCAACCGCGCACGCGGCAGCCGCATCTGGATTGGAGAGGCTGAAAAGCACGTACATGTGATGGGTCCCTGCGATGTATGCAACGCGCGCACCTTCCGACGCGTCTGCGAGGGCACTGGATTGCTACCTGAACACCGTTGCCTCGTCCTCGCCGTTTGGGAGAAGGGACGGAACGCCACTGGGGATCCTCTCGAAAGAGTGCGCAGTGATCTCGGCAGAGGTGAGCGCAAGCTCGTCTTGCAGAAAGGACTGCCCATTTGGCGCGAGATCGTAGACGCCACTTACAAGGATCGCGCCGTCTGCCGCCGCACGGACCTCTGCGTCTTGCAGAGCCGAAAGCGCCAGATGGGCCCCGGCGGAGTGCCCCGCAAGCACAAGCCTGCTGGCACCCGCGCTTTCAAGCACGGCACGCGCCGCGGCAACCGCATCGGCGACCACATCCGCCATCTGTGCGCTTGGGATCAAGCGATACTCGGCATTCGCGTTACACCGACCCGACCGGGACAGTCCTGGCGGCACGAACCGGCGCGTGGCGGCGTCAAGTGTCCGCCAACATCCACCGTGAAAGAACAGAGCCGCCTTATCGGCAGGCCCCGTTCCTGCTCCCGTCTCGACCCATTGCCGATCATCGGGACCATAGGCGATGCGGTTTAGAGGAAGTGAATGGCTGGCGCCTTCGGACGCCTTTCGATCAAGACACTGCTGAAAATCCGGAATTATGGCAGACAGCTTGAATTGCCTATCCCAGTCTGAGGGGTGCACAGGCGGTTTCAATCTGCCACCGGAAAACGCGTCCGCGCACCACCGCATACTCTTGTGCGAGCGCATGCCGAGCCACGTGCACTGGTAAGAGGACCGCGAGGCACGCTAGGTGATCGGCACGTTCTACCAACGGGGTCGCCTGGACTCTGTGCCGGGCCTCTGGACGACCTCCAATCGCGAGCATCACTAGAACGGAGGTTTTGGGGCGCGTATCGCCCGTTCGGGTATACGCTTGAGCGGGGCGCAAGAAACCGCGGCCTCTGCCGATCGACCATGGGCCGACCACGGGCCTGTCTGATGTACCGATCGCCATGCACACTGTCAGCCCCACAGAGCGCCGCGCTTAGACGAGGATCGGTTCCGCGACATAAAACAGGTCCCCGAACCCAAGTGCAGAAAGGCCGATCTGGATTACCGTGGGTCCGGCGCGGTACAGGCCTTCGGTATCGCGTAGAAACAGCCCCGCCGCTTCTGCGCGCGCTGTCGCTCTTTGACCGGAGCTTACCGGAAGGCCGGTCGTACGTGCCAGGGCGGCGGGTCCGTCAATCGGCTGTAGGCGAGGCGCGCGTGTCAACGCGTTGAACGCGTCAACCGCTTTGGTGTGGGAGTTCAACTCAGACATCGTCTCGAAGCCTATCGCCTGTCGAAACGCGCATGTCCAATCGAACACTTGGGCCCTCGGACAGAACCGCATCGTCGGCCAGATCCCAACCTAAATGTGCTTCGGACCAGATATCGTCGGATACGCTCTGGGTCTCGCAACCACGCTTTAGCACAACCTGCACCGGCACTTCGACGCGCCAGGGAACCGGCCGTCCACTCAAAATCTCGACCGCAACCTCAATCGCGCGTCCGCCCATCGCAGATGGGTGGTCGACGGCCGCGAATGGGACCTTGTTCCTAACCGCAAGTCTGTACATCTAGTTAAGGTCACCACTGGTGTGGATGGGTACGGGGCCCCGGTCCTGCAGGAAGCAGCGCAACCACCCGACACCCTGCAAACCACTGTCGCACCACATGCCATCCGGCGGTGCGAGACCCGTGTCGAGAAGTTCCGTCTCCGCCCAAGTCCCTGCCGTACGATCAGCGCGGCGCTTTGCTGCAGCGTGTTGGACGGATCTAACGACGAAAGAATTTCGACAATGCGCCGGAAATTGAACTGCGGTCGACCTACAAACCTTGCTTCAAGCATGAGCCTTTTGGACTATTCCGCTGCGCCGATCAGACCGGCGCCCATTGCGTTGCGGCGCGGATCTTTCCAGATCACTCCGTCCTTCATGATCATCGACAGGTTGTCTTGATGCTGAACCAAACTGACATCCTTGGTCACGTCCCCCTTGACCAACAGCAGATCGGCAAGGAAGCCTTCCTTGATCTGCCCTAAATCTTCGGCGCGGCCCATCAGCGACTGACCGACGGTCATTGCACACTTCAAGGCATTAATCGGATCATAGCCGACGAAACGCAGGAAATGGTCGATATCGCGGGCGTTCTGAACCATAGGCGTCACGGCGAACTCGTAATTGCCGCCCTCGACGACGCGAACGCCACGGTTGCGGATCTCATGATAGGTCGCACAGGTTGCGTCGAATTTTCGATAAAGATGCAGACTCCCGACAACATCGGGTTTCAGCCCGGCCGCGTCGCCCTCTTTGGTGGAGCTGTAAACAAGACCGAAAGCCGGACCAACCCAGATCCGATCTTTCGCCGCTTCCAGCATATCAAGCGCTTCTTCATCCGCGAAGTCGCAGTGATAGATGCAATCCACACCATGCCGGATTGCCATCTTGACGCTTTGCGATGACCGGGCGCGGGCGGCGATCGTCTTCCCGAACGAATGGGCTACCTTGACGAATGCGGCCAGTTCCTCGTCCTCTGTCGGCAAAATTTCGGCGCGCACGTGGCTGACAAACTCGTCGCCCGAAACGTTGATCTTCATGACATCGACCCCGTCACGCACGCACTCGCGCGCGACCCGGCGGAACTCGTCAGCGCCATCCGCCACCAGACCGAAACTTTCCTGGTAAATGTGCCGCTTGCGCACATCCCCCAAACGAGCGATCGTCGTGACTTCGGGGCTGCCCGGCATCATCCGCGGACCATCAAGGAGCCATTCGTTGATTGCGTCCAGGGCAGTGACACCCAGCATGGGTTTCGCCGAGACTGCCTCGAAACCTGATACAAAACAATTATTTAGAAGAAGACGAAGGTTCTTCGCCGTTCCCAACATTTGGCGTTCCGGGCAGACCTGGCCCAGTTCATGGAGTCCGTTGATTCCAGTGAAACTCGGCCATCCCTGGCATCAGCGTGTGTCCTGTCCCGTCGATTGTGTCCGGTGGAAGTTCGCCGACCGCTTCACCGGCAGGGATGACCTTTGCGATCTCGTTTCCACTGACAACGATCGTCGCCGGAACGCCGCTGTCAGCCGTCCCGTCCCACACCATTGCATTCTTGATCGCCGCAGCGCTCATGGTTCCCACCCGTGCATGTCCAAGCTTGCTTGCCGGCGAGAATAGCAAGACCAAGTACAGCCGCGCTCATCTGACGGTACGGTAATCCCACATTTTGGACTATTCCCAGATAGGGCAGGTCGGAGCGCACGAACCTGTGTCTTGCCAGGAGCGGAGGACCGAACTAGGTGCTGGCGCCTGTTGGGGCGGACTTAGAAAAGAAGGGTCTGGGGAATGAACGAGGTGCTTGAAATAGATGCACCGGTAATCGAAGAACGAGCACCTGAACCGCGCTGGTGGACCGGAACGCCTGCCACGCCACCTGGGGCCTATCAAATTGACTGCTCCGATTACGCGATGGACGACGCCGATCTGTCGGCCGGATCAGAGCTTGCGCAACGGATGCGGCAGACTTTCAATGATGTCGGTCTTGTGCATCTGACGAACACACGACTTTCCGAGCTCGGCGCTATGCGCGGCTTTGCCAAGCACGTGATCCAAAACGAGATGAACTATAAGGGCGGCGCGAACCCGCGCGACGCGCTAGAACCGAACGTCTACGAAATCGGCGCGCCACTTCCGGCATGGCTGCACTATCACCACGAAATGGCCTATGTCGGTCGGTCGACAAAGATGCTGGGGTTTCTGTGTAAGGCAGCGACACCCGGCAAGGGCGCGACTTTTGTTTCTGACAATATCCGCGCGACAGAGGCACTTTTGGACACTGATTTCGGCCAGAGGGTGAAGAAGCATGGACTGTGCTATCACCGTAAGCTCACAGATCGTGAAGCATTCAAGGACCGTGAAGAGGTGGGAGTCTATAACCACTGGCAAAAGTCGATGATGACAGAAGACCCTGCAGAAGCTGAAGTCGCCGCTCAAGCGCGCGGTCTTCAGACCGAATGGGGTCCGGATCGGCTGTTGATCACAAGGTATTATATCTCGGCGTTCGAGTACTTTCCCCAGCTCGACAGGAACCTTCTGTTCAGCTCGATTGCCGATGACTCTGTCTGGTTCGACGCCTGGCCGAAAGTCATGCAGTTGCCCCATGACGAACGCCCGCTGAAGTTGACGCTTGGCAATGATGAAGAGATCACGCCAGAAGAGGTGCGGCTTTTTATCGATGTCTACGACCGGTTCGGTACACCGATCAATTGGTCGGTCGGCGATATCGCCCTTGTCTGCAATTACCGCTTCGCGCATGGCCGCCCTGCCGTTCACCTAGACCCCGGCGAAGGCCGCGAACTGGGTGTGATGATCGGCGAAAGCTTCGAACGTCTTCAGGACCTGCCGAATAAGTGGTAACGCCCTAGGCGATCGCTTCGGGGAACCCAGATCGCCTCTCAGCGATCCGGTAACACCAGCGCCGCAGCCCGTTCCGTAGTCTCCTGCGCTTGACACTCTGGGCCCACGCCGGGACAGTCCCCGCTGTCTGCCGGTGCCGGGTGCCTCCGCTCCGGCCCAACAAGCTCCGGAGACCGAGATGCTGACACTTGAACGGCTTGAACAGCTTGTTGATGCCGGAGAAATCGACACCGTCATCATGGCCCAGATCGACATGCAGGGGCGCTTGATGGGAAAGCGTTTCCATGCCCAGCACTTCCTTGAGGCAGGCGTACACGAAACCCACTCGTGCAACTACCTTCTGACCGTCGACATGGAGATGGAGCCTGTACCTGGCTTTAAATCGGCGTCTTGGGAGCAAGGCTACGGCGACTACATGATGAAGCCGGACCTGACGACGCTGCGCCGCATCCCTTGGCAAGACGGCGCGGCGCTGGTGATTTGCGATACGCTCGACCACCACGGGGATCACGAAATCGCGGTATCACCGCGGGCCATTCTTAAACGCCAGATCGCCCGCGCGGGTGAGATGGGCTTTCAGCCGATGATGGCGTCGGAACTTGAGTTTTACCTGTTCAGTGACAGCTACGAGGCGGCACACCAGGGGGGCTACCGGGACCTGCAACCAGTCAGCCCCTACAACGAGGATTACCACCTCTTCCAGACCACGAAGGAAGAGAACGTGATGCGCGCGGTGCGAAACGGGCTCTATGGCGCAGGCGTGCCGGTCGAAAACTCAAAGGGTGAAGCCTGGGCGGGACAGGAAGAGATCAATGTTAGATATGCAGGCGCCCTGACCGCGGCCGACAACCACACGATCACCAAGAACGGGGTCAAGGAAATCGCCTGGGCGCAGGGTCAGGCCGTGACATTTATGGCCAAGTATGATGACGTCGCAGCCGGTTCGTCCTGCCACATTCACCAATCGCTTTGGTCAGGTGACAGCCCGGCGTTTCTGGACAAGGACGCAGCGCATGGCATGTCGGATACGATGCGGCACTATCTGGCGGGGCTCTTGGCCTATGCCGGCGACGCGACGGCGTTTCTTGCGCCCAACATCAATTCGTATAAGCGCTATGTCGCCCAAACCTTTGCCCCAACGCGGGCAGTCTGGAGCCGCGATAACCGCACAGCTGGGTTCCGGCTTGTGGGCGAAGGGACCAAGGCCGCACGGATCGAAAACCGTATCGGCGGCGCGGACCTGAACCCCTACCTTGCATTCGCGGGCCAGATCGCAGCGGGACTTGCCGGGATCGAGCAAAAGCTGGAACTGGAGCCGGAGTTTTTGGGCGACGCATACACGGCGGAAGGGCTACGGCAGATTCCGGCTACGCTGCGGGACGCGGCCGACACGATGGAAAAATCAGAGATGCTGCGCGCCGCGATGGGGGACGGGGTTGTCGATCACTATGTCCACGCCGCCCGCTGGGAACAGCAGGAATACGACCGCCGCGTCACGGATTGGGACCTGGTACGCGGATTTGAAAGGTCCTGAGGATGTCGGATACCGTTGAACTGATCTCGCCAATTGACGGGTCGGTCTATCTGACGCGGCGCGTTCTAAGCCGGGACGCGGCGTTTCTGGCCGCATCTCGGGCCCGTGGCGCGCAAATGGCCTGGGGCGCCCGGCCGCTTGAAGACCGTATCGCGCTTGTTTTGAAGGCGAACGAGATCTTGGGCCAGTCGGCGGAACAGATGGCGACAGAGCTTGCCCACCAAATCGGGCGCCCGGTGCGCTACGGGGGCGAGTATGGCGGCTTCAGTGAACGCCTGACCCATATGGCACAGATCGCCGAAGGCGCGCTTGCGCCGATTGAAGTCGAGGACAGCCCGGCCTTCCGGCGCAGGATCGAGCGCGCGCCATGGGGGACCGTTCTGGTTGTTGCGCCCTGGAACTATCCCTATATGACGGCGATCAACACCATCGCGCCCGCCCTGATCGCAGGCAACACGGTGATCCTGAAACACGCCGGTCAGACCTTGCTGGTCGGGGACCGCTTGGCCGAAGCGTTTCACGCTGCTGGCCTACCAGAGGATGTGTTCCAGAACCTCGTGCTCGACCATGCCACCGCGTCCGCTCTGATTTCAGAGCGCGCCGTCGATTTTGTGAATTTCACGGGCTCGGTCGGTGGCGGAAAGGCAATGGAACGGGCCGCTGCGGGCACGTTCACGCCGGTTTCAACGGAACTGGGCGGCAAAGACCCCGGCTATGTTCGCGCGGATGCCGACCTGGACGCCGCGGTCGACACGTTGCTGGACGGGGCGATGTTCAACTCTGGCCAAAGCTGTTGCGGGATCGAACGCATTTACGTGCATCATAGTCTTTATGACGATTTCGTGGATAAGGCAGTTGATTGGGCCCGATCGCAGGTCCTTGGTAACCCGCTAGCGCCCGAGACAACCCTTGGCCCCATGGCGCATGCGCGGTTTGCCAGTGGCGTTCGCGACCACGTCTCAGAGGCGGTGACAGCAGGCGCCATGGCCCATGTCCCGCGCATGGACGCCGACGATGGCGGCGCCTACGTGACGCCGCAAGTTTTGACGGGCGTTAACCACGAGATGCGCGTGATGAACGAGGAAACCTTCGGCCCTGTCGTCGGCATAATGGCCGTGAAAGACGACGAAGAGGCGATCGCGCTGATGAACGACAGTGCTTATGGCCTTACGGCGTCGATCTGGTCGTCCGATCCGGAGGCCGCCGAAGCCATTGGCGACCGACTGCAGACCGGCACAGTGTTTCTAAACCGCTGCGATTACCTTGACCCTGCGCTGTGCTGGACCGGGCAGAAAGACACCGGCCGGGGGGCTGGTCTTTCCGTTCTGGGCTATGCAGCCCTCACACGGCCTAAATCCTATCACTTGAAGAAATCGACATGACCCTGACTGCGAACTGGTCCTACCCGACCGCCATCCGGTTCGGCGCTCGCCGCATCTCTGAGATTGCCGACGCCTGCGCAGCCGCGGGCATCACCCGACCGCTTCTTGTGACAGATCGCGGACTTCAGCCACTCGACATAACTGCGCGCACGCTCGATCTGATGGAGGCCGCCGGATTGGGGCGGGCGATCTTTGCTGACGTCGATCCGAACCCGACCGAGGTGAACCTGGCGGGCGGAGTGGCCGCTTTCCGCGACGGCCAACATGATGGCGTGATTGCCTTTGGGGGCGGCTCCGGGCTCGATCTGGCGAAAATGGTCGCCTTCATGTCCGGGCAGACCCGGCCCGTCTGGGATTTCGAAGATATCGGGGATTGGTGGACCCGGGCCGATGCCAACGCCATCGCACCAATTGTTGCGGTGCCTACAACGGCAGGCACCGGATCCGAGGTTGGGCGCGCAAGTGTGATCACAAATTCTCAGACCCATGAGAAGAAGATCATCTTTCACCCGAAAGTCCTGCCCTCGGTGGTGATTGCCGATCCGGAACTGACGGTTGGCATGCCGCCGGCGATCACCGCCGGTACTGGTCTTGACGCCTTCGCGCACTGTGTCGAGGCGTATTCCAGCCCGCATTACCATCCGATGAGCCAGGGCATTGCGCTGGAAGGCATGCGGCTTGTGAAAGAATACCTGCCGCGCGCCTATGCGACGCCCGACGATCTTGAGGCTCGGGCACAGATGATGTCAGCGGCGATGATGGGGGCGACCGCGTTCCAAAAGGGGCTGGGCGCGATACACGCGCTCAGCCACCCCATCGGCGCCCATCACGGCACGCATCACGGCACGACGAACGCCGTCTTCATGCCCGGCGTCCTTCGGTTCAACGCCTCGGCAATCCGGGACCGATTTGACGCGGCGGCTGCGTATCTGGGAATTGATGGTGGGTTCGAGGGGTTTCAAAGCTTCGTTGACATGCTGAACGCAAAGCTTGGCATTCCAAAGACGCTTGGCGGTCTTGGCGTGGAAAACCCGAACATTGACAAGATCGTCGCTGACGCTTTGCGCGATCCCAGCACGGGCGGTAACCCCGTTGAAATGACGGAATCCAACACCAGGGCGCTTCTCCTTAGTGCGCTCTAGGTCCGAACCCGGGCGGGCCCCTACCCTCGCGCGTAGACGTCTTCGTACCGGATGATGTCATCCTCGCCCAAATAGCTGCCGGTCTGCACCTCGATCAGAACCATCGGGACTTTTCCGGGGTTTTCCATCCGGTGAACCGCGCCCAGCGGGATGTAGACAGACTGGTTTTCACTAACCAACTTCACATCGTCATCCACTGTCACCCTTGCGGTGCCCGCGACCACGATCCAGTGTTCTGCCCGGTGGTGATGGCTTTGCAAGGACAGCGCCGCGCCCGGGTTGACGACGATGCGCTTCACCTGAAATCGCTCGCCCACGACGAGACTTTCAAACCACCCCCAGGGCCGATGATCGCGCGCCGCCTGTTCAGCCTGTGGAACGCCCTTGGCTTGCAGCACCGCCACTGCCTCTTTCACGCGCTGACCTTCGGATTTGTGGGCCACAAGAACCGCATCCGGCATCGCCACGGCGATGACGTCCTCCAACCCGATTGCGACTAGCTCCTGTCCGTCGGTTTCCGACCTGAGCAGACTGTCCCGGCAATCAATCGCAGTCGCAGCGCCGGTCGTGACATTCCCACGCGCGTCCGGACCCAGTTCCTGCCAGACAGCTTCCCAACCGCCAAGATCAGACCACGCCCCCGTATAAGGCATCGCCGTCAGGCCCTCGACCTTTTCCATAATCGCGTAGTCGATCGAGATGTCTTCGGCCTGCGACCAGGGTTCAGGCGCCAGCCGGGTGAAACCAAGGTCCGAGGCCGCCTCTTCGACGGATCGCGACACGGCATCCAGCAGATCCGGGGCGTGCGTCCGAAACGCATCGACCATTGTTCCAGCGGAAAACAAGAAAAGGCCCGCATTCCAAAGGCAATCACCGGCCTCAAGCATCGCGGCTGCGCGGTCCGCGCTTGGCTTTTCGATGAACCTGGCTAAAGGTTGCGGCGTCGTCGAACGGGCATCGGCCCCTTCCGCCAGTTGCAAATAGCCATACCCAGTTTCGGCCCTGGACGGTGTGATCCCGAAAAGCACGATCCCCCCGGCCTCTGCCTGCGAGGTTGCCGCGGCAACCGCCGCGCGAAAGGCCGCGGCATCGGCGATCACGTGATCGGACGGGGCGACAAGCATAAGGTCACCGGGATCCGAGTTTGCCAGCACCAGCGCTGCAGCCAGAATGGCGGGCGCGGTGTTTCGTCCTTCGGGTTCGATCAAAATCCCCTGAGGTGCGATCTTGGCCGCCGCAAGCTGTTCTGTCACGATGAAGCGGAAGGGATCGCCCGTGACGATCAGCGGTGGGGCGAACCCTTGCGCATCGAACCGGCGGGCCGACGCCTGAAACAGGCTTTCCTTGCCCAGAAGCTTTGCAAACTGCTTGGGAAAGCTTTTCCGCGACAACGGCCAAAGCCGCGTGCCAGAGCCGCCGCACAGAATTACCGGATGGATCACCTGAGTACCTCCCGCCATAGGATCGCCTTAAGCCTCGCGCAGGCGACCGGCATCAAGAAACCACCGATAGGTGCCTTCAAGCCCGTCGCGTAACCCGGTCTTTGCCGTCCAACCCATGCTTGTCAGGCGGGACACATCCATCAGCTTGCGCGGTGTCCCGTCGGGTTTAGAGGTATCAAACGCGATCGCACCTGTGTAGCCGGTGACCTCGGCCATCATCCGCGCGAGTTGCCCAATCTCGATATCCTGACCCATTCCCACATTGATGTGGCTTAGCATCGGTTCGGTGTTTTCTTCGTAGATCGCGCGCTCAAGACCCATAACAAAGAGCGATGCCTCGGCCATGTCATCGACATGCAGGAACTCGCGCCGTGGCGTTCCGGTGCCCCAGATCGTCACCTTTCCCCGTCCTTCCTCTGTCGCTTCATGAAACCGGCGCATCAGGGCGGGCAGAACATGACTTTTTTCGGGGTGAAAGTTGTCGCCCGGACCGTAGAGATTTGTTGGCATCACGCTGCGATAATCGCGGCCAAATTGCCGATTATAGCTTTCGCACAGTTTGATACCGGTGATCTTGGCTATTGCATAGGGTTCGTTCGTTTTCTCAAGCGGACCGGTCAGCAGCGCGGTTTCAGGCAACGGCTGTGCCGCGTCCCGTGGATAGATGCAGGACGATCCCAAAAACAGAAGCGATTGGATGTCGTTCACGTGCGCTTGGTGGATCAGGTTCGCCTCGATCATGAGGTTTTCATAAATGAAATCCGCGGGGTACGTATCGTTTGCAAGGATACCGCCAACCTTCGCCGCCGCCACGATCACGGCCGACGGTTTTTCACGTGCGAAGAATTCGGCGACCTGGGCCTGATTTCGAAGATCCAGTTCATCTCGCGCGGCCGTCAGTGTCTCGACCCCATCAGCCCTGAGCCGACGCAGGATCGCAGAGCCGACCATCCCGCGATGGCCGGCGACAAAGGTCTTTCCGGTCATCGCTGATCCTCCATCGTTACCGGAAGATCATAGCCGTGCAGTTTGAGGAAGGCATGGCGGCGCGCAGCATCGAGATCTGCAGAGATCATCTCAGCGCACATCTCTCGTGCAGTGAACTCAGGTGTCCAGCCAAGTCTTGCTTTGGCCTTGGCCGGATCCCCAAGAAGCGTTTCCACTTCCGCTGGCCGAAAATAGCGCGGATCGATCCGCAGCACGGTCTGGCCCACTTGGACTGCGGGCGCGGCGTCCGACGTGACCCGAGACACGCGCGCAACTTCGTCGACCCCTTGTCCTTCAAAATCGAGCTCGATCCCAAGTTCGGCAGCTGACCAGACAATGAAATCGCGGACCGAGAATTGCTCACCCGTTGCGATGACAAAATCCTCGGCCACATCCTGCTGCAGCATCAGCCACTGCATACGGACGTAATCCTTGGCATGGCCCCAATCGCGCAACGCGTCGATATTGCCCATATAAAGGCATTCCTCCAGCCCTTGGGCGATGTTGGCAATTCCGCGCGTGATCTTGCGTGTCACAAAGGTTTCGCCTCGCCGGGGACTTTCGTGATTGAACAGGATGCCATTGCATGCATACATCCCGTACGCCTCGCGGTAATTGACTGTAATCCAATAGGAATACAGCTTTGCCACCGCGTAGGGCGATCGCGGATGAAACGGTGTGGTTTCGCGTTGCGGAACCTCTTGCACCAGACCGTAAAGCTCGGATGTCGAGGCCTGGTAGAAGCGAGTTTTCTGCTCTAATCCGAGAAACCGGATCGCTTCGAGAAGCCTTAGCGTGCCGATTGCATCGACGTCTGCCGTGTACTCCGGCGCCTCAAAGCTAACGGCAACATGGCTTTGTGCGCCGAGGTTATAGACCTCGTCGGGCTCCACCTCGCGGATGATCCGCGTCAGGTTCGATGTGTCGGTAAGGTCGCCGTAGTGCAGCACCAACTTTGGATTGGGCGCATGCGGATCCTGGTAAATGTGATCGATCCGTTGGGTATTGAAGGCTGACGCACGGCGCTTTATTCCATGAACTTCATAACCTTTCTCAAGCAGCAATTCGGCAAGATACGAACCGTCCTGGCCGGTGATACCCGTGATCAGTGCCCGCTTCATGCCGAACCCCATTCTTGCTCTTGAGTAGCCTTGGGGTTGCCAGTTTTATAGCCGCTTCGCAATCCCGCGCAGCCCCTCTGTGCAGATATGCAGCCTTAAGGTCAGTCGCTTGAATGGTCTTTTTGGAAAAAGAACTAGTATACTCGTCAAGAGAACCCGTCAGAGTCAGAACCTGGAGCCGCCCGTTCCCGTGCGTAATATTTGCTATCTCCTCGCTATAGGCTCCGTCCTTTTGGGGCAGCCAGGGCCCGCTGCAAGTCAGGGCGGCCCGGCTGGCGTGACCGTTGCCGACGTTCAGACCCGAATGATGGCCGAAACCGTTCCGGTGTTTGCCGATGTGGTCACCGCGCGTGACGGGGTTATCGCCTCACGCGTTTCGGGCACCGTTTCAGAGGTGCATGTGCTTGCCGGCGTTTCGGTATCGGAAGGCGCGGAACTGGTAACCTTGGACACCGAGTTGGCAGAGATCGAACTTCGCCAGGCCGAGGCCAGGCTTGCAGAAGCTGTCGCAGGCGTCGAGACGGCTGCGGCGCGCCGCAACCGGCTAAACGATGCGCTTCGCCGAATTGAGCGCTTGCGCGAAACCGCCGCCTTCAGTCAGGGGCGGTTCGAAGAGGCCGAGGGCGAACTGCTTACCTCGAGCGGTCAGTTCGGCGAAGCCGAAGCGCGGGTTGCGACGGCAGAAGCGACGATTGCCGAGGTGCGCTATCGCATCGACCGGGCCGTGATCCGCGCCCCTTTCTCGGGGGTCGTCTTGGAAACGCTCACCAATCCCGGCGAGTTTCTCGCCTCGGGTGCTTCAGTCGTCCGTCTTCTTGACACGCGCGCTTTAGAGGTCGAGGCGGCGGTTCCTTCTGCGTACATTGGAACGCTGGTCGAAGGCGCTGTCTTGCGAGGGCAAGCAGCTAGTGGCCAGGAAATGCAGTTGACCCTTCGCGCGGTCCTTCCGATTGAAGACCGCGCGACCCGCACTCGTGCCGTCAGGTTCGTGCCAGTGGGCGAACATGCCGCGCTTCTGGCCGCGGTGGGCCAGTCCGTCACAGTTGAGGTTCCCGTCGAAGCGCCGCGCGAAGCGCTCGCCGTCCCGAAAGACGCACTGGTTCAAGGACAGTCCGGGTGGACCGTGTTTGTCGCTTCCGACGGAACAGCAGAGCCACGCCCGGTCCAAATCGGCGCCGCGCTCGGGGAATGGTTCGAAGTTCTCAACGGTTTGGAATTGGGTGAGCAGGTCGTCATTCGCGGCAACGAACGTCTGCGTCCCGGTCAACCAATTCAGCCAATGCCAAGTCAGTGAGGCGCGTGCTATGGACCTGATCCGTTTCGCGATCGACCGCCCCGTCGCAGTTCTAGCAACCGTGATGATGGCGGTACTTTTCGGCATTCTTGCGGTGACAAGGATCCCAATCCAGCTCGCGCCAGATGTGCGCAAACCAGTTGTCGTCGTCACCACAACCTGGCCCGGGGCCGCCCCGGCCGAGGTAGAGCGCGAGATCATCAATCCGCAGGAGGAAGAATTCCGGGGACTCGATGGGCTAGAGATCATGACGTCTCGTGCCCAGACCGGCGAGGCCGAGATTACCCTAGAGTTCGCGGTTGGCACCGATATGAGTCAATCGCTCCTCTTGGTTTCGAACAGGCTGGATCGCGTGGGCGACTATCCCGACGAAGCTGGCGAACCTTCACTTGACACTTCGGGCTCGGAAGACAGCGCGATCGCATGGGTGGTGCTGGCTGCACTGGATGGGAACACGCGTGCGATGCCAACCTACGGCGATTTCGTGGACGATGTTGTGAAGGAACAGATCGAACGGATCGAAGGCGTGTCTGCAGTCAACGTCTTTGGCGGGGTTACACGTGAGTTGCAGATCGTCGTCGACCCGCGTGACCTGTCACGCTACCGGCTTACGGTGCCGGAGATCGTGCAGGCGCTTCGGGCAGAAGACATTTCACTGTCAGCGGGAGATGTCGAAGAAGGTAAGCGCCGTTACGTCGTCCGCGCCGAAGGTAATCTAAACACCGTCGACGCCATCGAAAGCGTGGTCCTGCGAACCGGGGCTGGCCAGGGCAGCCAGGGCCGTTTGCGCGTGGGAGATGTGGCGCAGGTCGGGTTTGCCTTTGAGGAACCGAGCGCACGGCTGCGGTTCAAAGGTGAGCCTGCGCTGGCTTTCAATATCGTCCGCGATCCCGGTGCAAACGTGATTGAAACGATGGCGGCCGTGCGCGAAAAGCTGGCAGAGCTTGCGGACGGCGCCGTCGCCGCCCAAGGTCTGACCATGAGCCAGGTCTACGACGAAACCGTCTATATCGAAGGCGCGATCGGGCTGGTGACCCAGAACATCTATTACGGGGGCGCGTTGGCGGCCCTTGTTCTATTGATCTTTCTGCGGAGCCCGCGTGCAACGCTCGTGGTTTCGCTTGCAATCCCTGTTTCGATCGTCGCGACCTTTGTCGCCATGGCGGCGACCGGGCGAACACTGAACGTCATCTCGCTTGCCGGCATTGCCTTTGCGGTCGGTATGATCGTTGACGCCGCAATCGTGGTGCTTGAAAATATCTACCGACTGCGTGAACAGGGGATGAACCGACGCGAAGCCGCCTATCACGGCGCCCGGCAGGTTTGGGGTGCAATTCTGGTCTCGGCGCTTACGACCGTTCTTGTCTTCGTTCCGATTCTGGTGATGCAACTCGAAGCGGGCCAGCTTTTTCGTGACATTGCTGTTGCAATATCCGTCTCGGTGATGCTCTCACTCGTGGTTGCCGTAACCGTGATCCCGGCACTATCCAGCCGCCTTCTTAAGGGCGGTGAGCACACCGGCATTCGGCTTCCACTGATTGACCACGCCGGGCGAGCATTTCACTGGCTGATTATGGCCTACACCCGCATGACTGTGCGTTTCCGGGCGGTCGGTCTGATGATGGTCGTCGTGATTGCCGGGGGCGCGGCAGTCGCAACCTGGGCCTATTTGCCCCGGCTTGAATACCTGCCCGAAGGCAATCGTAACCTTGTCTTTGGCCTGATTATCCCGCCGCCAGGCTATAATCTTGACACGACAGAGACCATAGCGCAGCGGATTGAAGGAACGGCGCAGCCTCTATGGGAGGCCGCGGACAAGCCACAAACAGAAGACGGCACGCCCACAATCGAAAACTTCTTCTTTGTCGCAACGCCAGGCAACAGCTTTGTCGGTGCCTCGGCGGTCGATGGCGCGCGCGCAGGCGAATTGATCCCGGTGCTGTCACGACCGATATTTGCCGAGCCGGGCACCTTCGGCTTCATGACACAACCTTCGCTTTTTGGCCGCGGTGTGGGTGGTGGACGAACCATCGAACTGAATGTCTCGGGCCAGGACCTGAACCAGATCCTTGGGATAGCTGGACGCGCCGCCGGCATGGTCTCGCAGCTATTGCCCCGATCCGAGGGGCACCAGTTTCGCCCCATTCCCGGGCTCGAACTAGGCGCGCCGGAGGTTCGGCTTGTGCCGGACCGGTTGCGGCTCGCGGATGCCGGGCTGGACAGTTCGGCTTTGGCCGCGACGGTCGATGCGTTCAACGATGGGCTGCGGGTCGCCGAGATCACGGTGGGTGCCGAACGGCTGAACCTGATGCTCAAGGGCGATCCCGACCTGCAGAATGCCAACCGGACCCAGGATGTCGGGCGCTACCCGGTTGTGACGCCATCAGGTCAGATCCTGCCTGTCTCGGCCCTGGCAGAGGTCATTGTAACGGCCGGCCCGACCGAGATCAGACATCGCGACCGGTTGCGAACCGTAACACTTGAGGTGCGCCCTTCCGACGCCCTACCGCTCGAAGCTGCCGTCGAACTATTGCAGACGCAAGTTGTCGATCCGTTGACAGAACAGGGTCTGCCGCCGGATATCCGACTGTCCGTTTCAGGGACTGCAGACCAGCTTTCGCAAACATGGGAAGCAATTCAGATCAACCTCGCCGTCGCGATGGTCATCGTCTTTCTGGTGATGGCAATCCTATTTGAGAGTTTTGTTCTTCCACTCGTGATCATGATCTCGGTGCCGGTGGCTGCGGCAGGAGGCGTGGGCGGTCTTGCGCTTCTGAACCTCTATCAGACCCAGCCACTGGATATGCTGACACTTTTGGGCTTCATCATCCTCGTGGGTATCGTTGTGAACAATGCGATCCTGATCGTACACCAATCGCTTCACCACTTACGCGAGGACGGCATGTCGCCTATCGACGCGATCGAAGAAGCCACGCGCAATCGTATTCGCCCGATCTTTATGTCGACGCTCACCAGCGTGTGCGGCATGCTGCCTCTTGTCCTTGTGCCGGGTGAGGGATCCGAGCTTTACCGGGGTCTTGGTGCGGTGGTCGTGGGTGGTCTTTCGATGTCAGCCTTCCTGACGCTGTTGACGGTGCCGCCGCTTCTGCGTCTTGCCCTGACCGCGCCGCGCGAGAGAGAGGCGATGGCGCCCGCACCGGCCGAGTAGGCGCTGCGAATGGCAAGTATATCTCTCTCGCGCATAGAACCGGATGAGATCGATGCACTTGTGGCAAGAACATGCACACCGGTTCACTTAGAAAGGCTTTAAAACAAAGCCTGCGTCTTCAAGCGCCGTGCGCACGGCAGAAGAAATCTGCAAGGCTTCTGGCGTATCGCCATGGCAGCAGATCGTATCAATCTTCGCCTCGATGCGCTTGCCGCTTTCGGTGAGGATCGCGCTTTCTGACACCATCGCCACCATCCGCTCGGCCGCGAGCTCCGGGTCGCGGACCATCGCGTTCGGCTGGCTTCGATCGACCAGGGTCGCATCGTCATTGTACGCCCGGTCTGCAAAAATCTCGCCTGCCCAGGCGCATCCCAGTCCGCGCGCCGCCCGTTCCTGCGCAGTGCAGGATAAGACCATGATTGTGAGATCGGATTGCACGTCGAGCGCTGCTGCGTAGCAGGCACGTGCCATCTCTTCATCCTCTGACGCCATATTTGCTAGCGCGCCGTGGAGCTTCAGATGCCGAAGCGTCCCTCCTGCAATCCGTGCCATCCCTTGCGCCGCAGACACCTGATACCGGATCATATTGGCCAGGTTTTGGTGCGGCACCTGCATACGGAATCGCCCGAAACCCCACACATCTCGAAAGCCCGGATGGGCGCCGATGCCAACGCCGCGTTCGACGGCAAGCGCCATAGTCGACGCCATGACATCCGGATCGCCTGCATGAAACCCGCACGCGACGTTGGCAGATGTCACAACATCCAGAAGTGCGGCGTCGTTGCCCTTCACCCAGGTACCGTAGCTTTCACCCATATCCGCGTTGAGGTCGATCGTCCCGGCCATCATCTGTCCTTTCCTGACGTATCAGCCCCCGCCGTCACGCCGCTGATCAGTTGATAGTGTAACAGATCCTGCATGTCGCGGGGGTCCCGGACCGCGGGGATCGCTGACGCGGCGACCGCTGCGAAGCGATCTGGTTCCGGCAGATGTGCCCTGCGGGCCGAGTCGATGTCCAAAAATGTGAAGCGAAGCGGCGCACCGGGCATCGCCTGGGCCACAATCGGCAGGTCTTCTGGAAGCACCGAGCCGATCCGTGGATAGCCGCCCGTGGTCTGGCATTCTGGCAAAAGAACAAACGGCACACCGTCCCCGGTCATTTGTATGTCGCCAGGGACAATCACCTCGGAAAGGATGGTGCGCTGACCCTCTACCTCGAACGGCGCCCCATTGAAGGCGAGCTGTACGCCCTGCCGATTGCCGCGCGCATCCCGTGTAAACGCGGTCGCTTCAAACCGTATACGGGTCGCCGCATCATAAAGCGCGGTCTGCGCACCTGGAACGATGCGCACCTCACCTCCCTGAAAACGAGGTTCTGGCGTCAACCGCATCGGGGGCCGGTCCGATACAGGATCGGGTCCTACGGGCAGCACATCGCCAGGTTCAAGCCTTGTGCCAAGCCCGGCGACAAGATGCACCGCCCGGCTGCCCAGCATAGGTGCACTGTCGATACCGCCTGCGACGGACAGGTACCCGTAGACACCGGTTTTCGCCGCGCCGACGTCCAAGACATCTCCGGGATGCAGGGTGAAACCAGTGTTCCATTCAACCGCGCGGTCCCCGAGCGTCGCGATCATGGGTGCGCCAGTCAGGGCCGCGCGCATGGGTTCTGTCACCTGAAGCTGGGCTCCGAACCCCGCGAACTCCAAAACAGCCAAGCCCGGGTGCTGCCCAAGCAATGCTGCCCCTTCAGCGACTGCAAGCCGGTCGGCCGCCCCACCCCGAGACAGGCCTTGCGCCAAGTAGCCGGGGCGGCCCAGATCTTGCACCGTCACCTGAGGACCGCTGCGGAGAATTCTGAGTGACCGTGTCATCCCAAGCGCTCTGCCACAGCACCCCCATCGCCCGTGGTGTCGGCCGCGATGATCGCATCCAGATCATCCTCGGACACTCGGCGGAACGACACCTCGTCCCCCGGCGCAAGCGCGAAGGGGCGGTCGGCGTCTGGCCTGAATGTCCTGAAGCCGGTCTGCCCCACATGCTGCCAACCGGTAGGCGATGCGTTCGTGAACAGCACAAGCTGCCGGATCGCGACAACAACGGCACCCGCGGGGACATGTGTCAACTCGGGCAACCGGGGGATATCCCAAGCCTCGGGCAGACGTCCAAGATAGGGCTGACCCGGCGCGAAACCGATGGCCATCACACGAATCGGGGTTTGCGTCAGATCGCGCAGCGCATCTTCAGGAGAAAGCCCCGCTTCGGACGCGACACGTTCGAAGGCGGGACCGGCCCTGCCACCGAACGCAGCCGGAATTGTCCAGCGCCTGCACCCCATTGGGAGGTCGGCAGTCTCAAAGTTTTGTTCGCGAAGCAGTTCTGCGAGCGCGCGGCAGCCTTCGGTCGGGTCGCCGCCAAAGCGAGCATAGACCGAAGCCAGCGCCGACGAAGCCTCTTCGACCTGCGGGACCGCACCGCCTTCCAACGCTGCGCGTAGCGCCAGCGCTGCACGGTTTGCAGGTTCGGTCAGCGTATCGGAAAATCGAACGACAACCCCATCGACCCCTTGGGTGGCCAGAATCGGAATTGTCGTCTTTGCGCTCATACATTCTGCTATGCGCCGGGCAGGCCCGGGGCGCAATGCCGTCGCCGCGCGTTCCGAACACTCGGACTAGAAGATACGGTCTTCTGTCTTGCTGTCGAAAGGAACCGCCTTTTCCATATTCACCGCGATATCGGCCTCTTGCCCGGCCTGAACGCTAGCATCAGCCCGCATCCGGCCGATGACGTCGCGGCCCCCAAGCGACGTGGTGAAGAACGTATCGGACCCCGCAGGTTCGGTGACCTCAATCTTCACACGAAGCGTCTCAAGGTGCGTCGACTTCCGATCAGCGCCGTCCGGATCGGTGATCGCTTCGGGCCGAATACCCAGAGTGATTGCCTGGCCGTCATAGGACCGGAGCCCCGCCGAAGGATCGGCCATCGCAAGCCGCGCGGTCCCGTCACCCTGAACCACCTCGGCATAGACCGCATTGCCCTCGACCCGGATCGTGGCCGGCATCAGGTTCATCGATGGCGATCCCATAAAGGATGCAACAAAGATGTTTGCGGGCGTGTCGTAGATTTCCTTGGGCGTGCCAAGCTGCTGGACATAGCCCCCGTTCATCACCGCAATCCGCGTCGACAGCGTCATCGCTTCGATCTGGTCGTGGGTGACGTAAACGATGGTCGTCCCAAGGTTCTGGTGCAGTTTCTTGATCTCTGTGCGCATATCGACGCGCAGCTTTGCATCAAGGTTCGACAGCGGTTCATCGAACAAAAAGACGTCCGGGTCCCGGACCAGCGCGCGGCCCATCGCAACGCGTTGCCGCTGGCCCCCAGAAAGCTGACCAGGCTTGCGGTCGAGAAGCTGCTGGATTTGCAACATCTCAGCGACACCGTTCATTGCCTTGTCACGTTCTTCCTTGGGCGTGCCATGCATCTCTAGCCCGAAGGTGATGTTTTGGCCCACGGTCATATTTGGGTAAAGCGCATAGGATTGGAACACCATTGCGATGTTGCGCTTGGACGGGTGCACACCGTTCATGGTCCGCCCTTTTATCGCAATCTCACCTGTCGTGATCTCTTCAAGACCTGCGATCATATTCAGAAGTGTGGACTTCCCGCAGCCCGATGGACCGACGAGAACCAGAAATTCCCCCTCTTCAACAGAGATGTCGACCTTATGAAGCACTTCGACGGAGCCGTAGGACTTGGTTGCGTTGTTGATGTCGAGAAAGCCCATGGTCTTATCCCTTGACTGAGCCAGCCATCAGGCCGCGCACGAAGTAGCGACCGGCGACAATGTAAACGAGCAGCGTTGGAAGCGCTGCGAGGATCGCGCCGGCGAAGTGGACGTTGTATTCCTTCACGCCTGTCGACGATTGGACGAGGTTGTTCAGCGCAACAGTCATCGGGGCGGCATCGCCCGATGCAAAAGACGCACCGAACAGGAAGTCGTTCCAGATGTTGGTGAATTGCCAGATCACGCAGACAACGATGATGGGCCCCGAAGAGGGAAGAAGAATCCGCCAGAAGATGCGGAAGAACCCCGCACCGTCGATCATCGCCGCACGCACCAGTTCCGTCGGAAACGCCGCATAGTAGTTGCGGAAGTAAAGCGTAGAGAAGCCCACGCCATAGACCACATGTACCAGAACAAGCCCTGCGGTCGTTCCGGACAACCCAAGAAAGCCAAGAACAGCGGCCATCGGGATCAGAACGATCTGGAACGGGATGAAGCAGGAAAACAGCATCAGCCCGAACAGGATCGTGTCGCCGCGGAACCGCCACTTGGTCAGGATGTATCCGTTCAGGGCGCCCGCAATCGTGGAGATCGCCACGGCGGGCACGACCATCGAGATCGAGTTCCAGAAATAGGGTCTTAGACCTGTGGGCTCGACGCCCACCTGCGCTGTCGACCAGGCACTGGCCCAGGGAGCAAACGTCCACTCGGTCGGAAGCGCCATCATGCCGCCTCCTGTGATCTCGGACAAAGGCTTCACCGAGTTCACAAGCATCACGTAGAGCGGAAGCATGTAGAACAGAACGAAGAGCAGCAGGAACAGGTAAATGAACGTCCGCGTTACCCGGCCGGTGCGAATGGCGGTATCAGAGCTTGCGACCGCCATCACTTCTTCTCCTTCAGTTCGGCATAGAGGTAAGGCACCATGATTGCCGCAATCGTGATCAGCATGATTACTGCCGAGGACGCACCGATCCCCATCTGATTCCGGCTGAATGTGTAGGAATACATGAACGTCGCAGGAAGCTCGGTCGCGCGTCCGGGACCGCCGCCGGTCATGGCGATTACCAGGTCAAAGGTCTTGATCGCCAGGTGCGCCAGGATCACGAACGCCGACAAAAAGGCGGGCCGAAGTTGTGGAATGATGATCCGCCGGTAAAGGTTCCAGTTCGACGCGCCGTCCATCTGGGCGGCCTTAAGGATTTCGTTGTCGATCCCGCGAAGGCCTGCCAGAAACATCGCCATCACGAAGCCCGAAGTCTGCCAGACCGCCGCCATCACAACCGTGTAAAGCGCAAAGTCCCGGTTCTTGATCCAGTCGAAGGAAAAGTTCTCCCATCCCCAGGTCTGAACAATGTTCTCAAGACCAATCCCGGGATCCAGAAACCATTTCCATGCCGTTCCGGTCACGATGAACGAAAGCGCCATCGGGTAAAGATAGATGGGGCGCAGGATGCCTTCGCCCCTGATCTTCTGATCCAGGAAAATCGCGAGTGCCAGTCCGATGACCGTACAAATGACGATGTAAAGCCCCGCAAAAACGGCCATGTTCGTTATCGCAATCTCCCAATGGGAAAGCTTGAACAGCTTCTCATAATTGGTGAGACCAATCAGATCGAACGTTCTCTGTCCGTCTTTGTCGACGAACGGAAGAATGCGACTGTCGGTAAACGACACCCAGACGGTGAAGAGGATAAATCCATACACAAAAGTCAGAACTGCGGCGAACGAAGGTGCTAAGACGAGCTTTGGCAACCAATCCTGCAACCGTGTACGGAAATCGGGCGTTGCGGCGGCCGAATGCACCACTTTGCCCGCGTCATGCGTCGCGGTCATGTCCCCCTCCCCGGAGCATTGTGCCGGGGCCGGGAAATCCGGCCCCAGGCGAAGTTGTGACTACTGAGCGATTTCGACTGCTGTCACGAGTTCTTCGACAGCCGTTTCGCTGTCATACTCGCCATTGAAGTGCGCAGTTACCACGTCGTAGACAGCGTTCTTCACACCAGCGGGTGCGGCATGACCGTGGGCCATCGACCCAAAGAGGTTGCCGGACGAAGCTGCCGACGCCAGGTCCGCCATGCCGGCCTGACCGCACGCATCGAGCTCAGAGCCATCAACGTCAGTCCGCGCAGGCACCGAGCCCTTCACCTTGTTGAACGCGATCTGGAACGACGGAGACAGAATGGCTGACGCAAGTGCCGCCTGCTCTGCCGAAACCGATCCGCCCTGGTCGAACATCATGAACTGGTCAGCGTTGAACGTAACCTGATCCTGTGTTCCGGGGAAACGGAAGCACAGGAAATCCTCGCCCGGCACTTTGCCTGCATTGAGGAACTCGCCCTTCGCCCAGTCGCCCATCATCTGGAAACCGGCTTCGCCGTTGATCACCATGGCGGTCGCAAGGTTCCAGTCGCGGCCCGAGAAGTTGTCGTCCACATGGCTGCGGATAAAGGCCATACGCTCAAACGCTTCTTTCATCGTATCAGAACCCAACGCGTCGGCATCAAGATCTATGAAGGCGGATTTGTAGAAATCGGGACCGCCGGTTGACATGACGACAGCATCAAAGACCGTCGCGTCTTGCCACGCCTGACCGCCGTGCGCGATCGGTGTGACGCCGGCCGCGGCCAGTGCCTCAACAGCGGCTACGAACTCGTCCCAAGTGGTCGGAGGCGCGATGCCATTCGACTCAAGAACCGACTTGTTGGCCCAAACCCAGTTCGTTGAATGCACGTTCACAGGTGCCGACACCCACTTGCCGTCGACCTTTGCGAAAGCCTTCAACGCGTCAGGAACGACGTCGTCCCAGCCTTCTTCGGCGGCCGTTGCGTTCAGGTCAGCAAGCGCGCCCTGATTGGCCCAGTCGAGGATGTCGAAGCCGAGCGCCTGCACGGCCGTTGGCGCATCGCCCGATGTGACACGGGCCCGAAGCACGGTCATCGCCTCGGTGCCGCCGCCACCGGCAACAGGCATATCCTGCCACCCGATGCCCTGGGATTCCAGATCCTGCTTCAGCACGTTCAGCGCAGCCGCTTCGCCGCCCGACGTCCACCAGTGCAGGACCTCCACGTCCTCAGCAACGGCAGCGCCTGCGGTCAACGCAACGACGGCGGCGGATGCCATTAGATGCTTGGTGAAGTTCATTTGGTTCGTACCTCCCGGTTGACTTTGTTTGATCGGAAACGTGTCATTGTAACGTTATAAAGCACTTGCATGTCAATACCCATTCTTAACTCCAAAAAATCAATTTTTTCTTGAAAAAACGGCAAATATTGACACTCTTGTAGAACTCTGACGTGATAGCGAAGTCTTTTGCAACGTTTTAAATCCTTGGAGACCCGGACATATCTATGCAGCACGATTCGACCGAAGACACGAGGATTTCCGCGCGCGGGCGGGCGCGAAAGCCGACGCTTCGGACCATCGCGGAGCGCACGGGATTCGCAGTAACGACGGTCTCGCGTGCGCTGGCGGGCGACGAGCGAATCGCTGAGGCGACGCGCGCAACTGTGTCCGAGGCCGCGCGGGCGGTCGGCTATGTGCCCGACCGCGCGGCGCAACGTCTGCGCACCGGTCGGACGAAGGTCATCAGCCTTTTGATCAATCCCGAGCACGAGTTCCTGGGGTTCACCGATGAACTCCTCGCCGGCATCAGCCGCCCGCTGAAGGCTACAGATTACTCGGTGACGATCATTCCTGACCTGATCGATGGCGACCGGGTTTCCGCGGTCCAGAACATCCTGCGCAACAATCTCGCCGACGGCCTGATTTTCACCCGGACCGAGTGCTTCGATGAACGTGTCCGGCTTCTTCTGGAAGAGGACTTTCCTTTCATCACGCACGGGCGAACCGATTTTGGTACGCCGCATCCGTTTGTCGACTACGACAACGAGGCATTCGCCCGGGCCGCCGTCGAGCGGCTTGTCGAGAAAGGACGCGAGCGCATTTCGATCATCCTGCCCGACGCGCGTTTCACCTTTGCTCAGCACTTGCGCTACGGCTTTCTTGCAGCCGCTCGGGGGGCGGGCATCGAATACACGATCGAGGATACAACACTGCATGCTGCCCCCCAAGTCGTTGCGGATCACCTTACGAAACGGCTGCAGGGTCCCGATGCGCCCGACGGTTTGGTATGCGTCGGCGAAGTGACGGCACTGGCGTCGCGTGCTGCGCTGCAAGATACCGGAAAGATTCTGGGCCGGGACGTCGATATTGTCGCCAAGCGCGCGTCGCCGATTTTTGACCTGCTGCGTCCGCGCATCGAAACGGTATCCGAAGATGTGCGCGCCACGGGCGAGATGATCGGTGCGCTTCTTTTGAAGCGTATCGACGGCGCGCCGGTCGAGCAGCTTCAACACGTGCAAGCCCCGGGCGGCCGGTTTGGTGACGGCAGCTAACATACGGTCCGGAACCTTTCGACCATGACATCCAGAACGTCGCCCGGATCGCGGCGCCACCAGTCGGAAGCCGAAAACACTTCGACCTCGCACGTGCCGACGTAACCCGCCGCTTCAACCGCGGCACGGATGCCCTTCAGATCGGCGACGCCATCGCCCATCATGCCGCGATCAAGAAGCATCTCTTGCGTGTTCTCCAGCCAATCGCAAAGGTGATAGCCAAGAATCAAACCCTTTGCGTCCTTCAGGCTTTCTGGCAGCGTCGTATCCCACCAAACGTGATAGACATCGACAGCGATACCCAAATTCGGGGCATCGACCATCTGGCAGACCCGCAAGGCGTCGCGGACAGTGAACACGCAGGTTCGGTTGCCGCCGAACATCGGGTTCAAGGGCTCAAGCGCCAGTTTCACACCGCGCGCAGATGCATAGGGCGCAAGTCGCGCCATCCGGTCCGCCAGAACTCTTTGGCTTTCGGCCAGTCCGCGGGTCTCCGGCTCTGTGCCACCTGTCACAATCGTCAACACGTCGGTCCCAAGCGCCGCCGCCATGTCGATTGCTTCACAAGCTTCGTCTAGTGTCCCCGGTGCATCCGGTCCCGTTAGGTACGGCGTTCGGCACAACCCCACCACCTGCATACCCGCGGCGCGGACCCGGTCACCGATCTCGACGGCCCGGTCGCCGATCTCGCGCCGCCAGAACACAAGACCGGCCAGCCCCCGCTCGGCACACGCATCAATCACCCGTTCGACCGGCCAACCTGCACCGTAGCCATCAAGATTGTGGCCCAGCGTCGCCGTGTTCAGAGCAAGCGCCGAATGATCGCTCCCGAAGTAGCGCATCACGCAGTATGAAGCGCTAGAAGCCGCTTCATACGAGCGACAGAGATTTCAGGATCACGCAATAGCCCGCACCGATCAGCCAAACGGAAGACCTGTGTAAAATAGGGCAAGGGCCGCATCGCCTGATGACCGTTCAACATAACGAAATGATCCTGGAACCCATTAAGCCAGGCAAGGAAAACGACACCGGTTTTGTAGTATTGGGTTGGCGCCCGGAAGATCAGGCGCGCAAGCGGAACGGTCGGATCAAGCATGGCCCGGAACCCGGCTGCGTCCCCCTGCCCCAGTTGCGTCACCGCATGGGCAGCGGCTGGCGCGAGCGGATCGAAGATCCCCAAGAGCGCGTGAGAATATCCCTCGGCATCCCCCTCGATAAGTTCGGGATAGTTGAAATCGTCGCCGGTATACATCTTGACGCCTTCCGGCAATCGGCGGCGCATGATGACCTCTTTGTCCTTGTCGAGAAGCGAGATCTTGATCCCATCGACCTTGTCCGTGCTCTCGGCGATCACCGACAGTGCAGTTTCAAGGCCTTCTTCAAAGGTCGATGCGCTCCAATACCCGGCAAGACCTGGGTCGAACATCTCGCCCAGCCAGTGCAGGACAACAGGCTGATCGCAGGCGGCAAGAACATCGCGATAGATCGACAGGTAATCGTCTGGCGAGCTCGCAACCTTGGCCAGTGCGCGACTTGCCATAAGGATGATCCGACCGCCGACCGCTTGGATCGCCTCGACCTGCTCTAGATACGCTCTGCGAACGTCGTCAAGCGAGGTCGCATCCGCTGGGTCAAGTTGGTCTGTGCCGCAACCGTTGAATACAAGTGCATCCGGCAGCTCGCGTTTCGTCCGCGTGATCAGCTCCAGCGCGCCGCTCCAATCAAGGCCCATTCCGCGCTGCGCGGTGTCCATCGCCTCAGCGATGCCAAGCCCAAGCCCGGCGAGGTACCTGCGAAACTCCATCGTTTTTTCCCAGTCGACCGTAGCGGGACCTGAAGGATCGTTCGCGGTAAAGGGATCAGCGACCACATGCGCTGCGGAAAACACCACGCGCGCCGGATCATCGCCCATCGGTGACGCCGGGACCGGGGTCCCCGTCAGATGGTAGTCAGAGAAAGTTCCCGTCTCGTCGGGTAGAGCGATCTTCATGAATTTCCTCAGAACCGGGGGACAAGCATTCCGGCATCTGCCGAAATGACTTGTCCAGTCGTGTAGGGCAGCTTGCCGGAGGCGAGTGTGGCGATAATCGTGCCCATATCCTCAGGCGCGCCGACGCGTGGGATCAGCGTAAGCCCATCCTTCGCACGCTGTTCATACTGGCTGATAACAGGTGCCGTCATCTCGGTCGCGATCAACCCAGGCTGGACATCATAAACCGCGATGTTCTCAGGTCCCAATCGCACAGCCCAGGATTTTGACACCATCGCTGCGGCGGATTTCGACGCGCAGTATTCGGAACGCGGTACGGCAACTGCTGAAGCATTTGACGAGGTGACATTCACGATCGAGTGGAACGCAGCCGGATCGCGGTCACGCGCCAACAGTCGCTTGGCAAACGTCTGGATCAGAAAGAACATCGCTTTGGCGTTGACCGTCAGGCAGCGGTCCCAGCTTGCCTCTGATACGTTCAGGGGATCGCCCCGTTCCATCACGCCAACACCGGCATTGTTCACCAGCGTGGTGAGTGGGCCGAGACGTTCCTCCACCTCCCGCAGTGCGGCGTCATGTCCCGAGAAATCCGTCACATCCAGCACGACGGGTATCGCCTCGGCCCCGGCGGCCTGCACCTCCCTGACTGCAGCCGCCAGTTCACCGTCGTCGTTTAGGCCATTGACCGCAACCGAAAAACCCTCGGCCGCCAGTGCACGCGCCGCCTCCAAGCCAATTCCACGGCTTGCGCCAGTTACCAACGCAACGCTCACGCTGCTGCCCCATGCTTCATCAGTTCCCGCGCAATAATCATGCGCTGGATCTGGTTTGTGCCTTCGTAAATCTGTGTGATCTTGGCGTCGCGGTAGAGCCGCTCGACCTCGAACCCGCGGATGTAGCCTGAACCGCCGAAGACCTGAACAGCATCCGCCGTCCGCTGTACCGCCATGTCGCCGGCAAAGCACTTTGCCATGCTGCACGCCTTTGTCGCGTTCTCACCCCGGTCGATCTTGTGGGCAGCGGAATGGACCAAGAGGCGCGCAGCCTCGATGTCCTTTGCCATATCCGCAAGGAGCCACTGGACGCCCTGGAACTCGGCGATGGGTTGTTTGAATTGCTTCCGCTGCTGCGCGTAGTCGACAGCCGCTTCAAGGCCCGCCTGTGCCACACCGACTGCCAGCCCGGCGATCCCGACCCGCCCCTTGTCTAGGACACTCATCATCATGTGGAAGCCGCGATTCTCGTCGCCCAGCAAAGCGTCGGCAGGAAGCTTTACATCGGTGAAATTAAGCGCACCCACTTGGCTCGCCCGCTGCCCCATTTTGTGCTCCTTTGGCCCCCGGTCAACGCCGTCGGCATGCAGGTCGACGATAAAAATCGACATCCCGCGATTGCCAGCTTCGCGGTCTGTGCGCGCCAGAACAAAGCCGACATCGGCGATCGGTGCATTGTGGATCCAAATCTTGCCGCCGTTTAGCACCCAGCCGTTGCCGTCCCGAGCGGCTTCGGTCCGGATACCGGATACGTCGGTCCCTGCTTCGGGTTCGGTGATGCAGTAGGCAACCCGGGTTCGTGCTGCGCAGACATCAGCCAGCCAGCGGTCGCGCTGCGCCTCGGTTCCGTGTCGCACAAGCAGGGTCGAAATCAATTCGACCAATCCGCACTGGTCGGCGACAGACGCGTAGCCACGGGAAAGCTCTTCCATTACCAAGGCGTACGTTACGGTATCGAAACCCGGCCCCCCCATCTCTTCGGGCACGCAGATCCCAAAAAGCCCAAGTTCACCCATCTGGATATACAGATCCGACGGAAAGCTCTCATCTCGATCCAACTCTTCGGCAACCGGGCGAATCGCGCCGTCAGCAAAATCCCGCGCCATTTTACGCACTTGGGCATGGGTTTCGCTTAGGTACATCGCCGCTCTCCAGAGTAACCGTTTGGTTACTTTATCTATCTTCCACATGTCTGGTCAAGCAGAAACAACCAATTGTTCTCGCTTGCGTAAACGGGGTCAAGCAAATATAACTAACTGGTTACTTAATGGGAGAATAGCATGCAACCCGACGCCAAAAACAAATTCGGGCGCGTCGATCTGGAAGTCACCGCCTTCGGTTTCGGCACCGCACCTTTGGGCAACATTTTTCGCGAGATCGACGAAGAGACCTCGGATGCCATGTTCCAGACGTCTTGGGATCGCGGCGTTCGCTACTATGACACCGCGCCGATGTACGGCCACGGACTGTCCGAACTTCGAACGGGTCAAAGCTTGCGCTGGAAGACCCGCGACGACTTGGTCCTGTCCTCAAAAGTGGGGCGCCGCTTGGTCCCAGCGAGGCGCGAGACGATTGATTTTGCGCCTTGGAACAATGCCGCACCATTCGCGATCGACTTTGACTACACCTACGACGGCACCATGCGGGCGTTCGAAGATTCGCTTCAGCGGTTGGCGCTTGAGCGCATGGACATCTGCTTTATCCATGACATCGACGTTTTCACGCGCGGCGACGAACAGCCCGAAGTTTTTAAACAGGCGATGGACGGCACATGGCGGGCGCTCGAAACCCTGCGCGATCAGGGCGTTGTCAAAGCCATCGGCGTCGGCGTGAACGAGTGGGAGGTCTGCCATGCCGCGCTTCAGGAACGCGACTTCGATTGTTTCTTGCTGGCGGGCCGCTACACGCTTCTGGAGCAGGATTCGTTGAACGAATTCCTGCCGCTCTGCGAAAAACGGGGGGCCGCGGTCGTTGTGGGCGGCGGGTTTAACTCTGGCATCCTTGCAACCGGCGCGGTTGACGGCGCCAAGTACAACTATGCACCCGCGCCGGCTGAGATCATGGAGAAGGTCAAACAGATCCAAGTGGTTTGCGCCGACCATAGCGTTCCCCTACCTGCCGCGGCACTGCAATTCGTCGTTGCCCATCCGGCAATCCCGTCCTTCATCGCGGGTACCAGAACCGTTGAACAACTCGAGAAAAACCTCGACTGGTTTTCGCATCCGATCCCTTCGGAGTTCTGGGCGGAACTGAAGGAAAAGGGCCTTCTGCGTGAAGACGCCCCCACCCCTTGACCAGTCGCGCCCTGCCGCCGGGCCACTACTATTGGGACGAGGTCCGGCCGGGCGACCACTGGTCGACCGGAACAGCGTCGGTGACAGCGGGCGCAATCGACCGGTTTGCCGATCTGTCCGGCGACAGGTTCGAGATCCATATGGACGACGCCGCGGCCCGGGCGCGGGGATTTGACGGCCGCGTCGCGCACGGGCTTTTGGTTCTGTCCATGATCGACGGATTGAAAAACCAGGCCGACGTGCAGATGCGCGCGGTGGCATCGCTTGGCTGGGACTGGTCGTTCCGTGCGCCGGTTCTGATCGGACATCGGATCAGGGCGGCCATTGCGGTTAAAGCCGCCCGTGCCACCTCGAACCCCGCGCGCGGCATCCTGACCCTGGGCTTCGAGGTGCGGACACAAACGGGCGACCTCGTCCAATCTGGCACAAACCAACTGATGGTTTCTCGGCAATCACCCGCCGGGTAGCTGCAACTTCTTTCCCGTAGCGCGCGCGTCGGTTTCCAGCCCGGCTAAGCTTCGAAGTCGAAAACGTAGACGCCGTCAGCGCCACCTTCCAGCTCGGCCACGATCCGCGCTCCGATCGCTTGGTGCACTTCGTCTTCCAGATAGATGTCGCGCACTGCGAGATCGCGAAAATCGAACCAAAACACATCCAGAAATCCGCGCACCAGCGGCAATTCGATCGACACGTTCGACCTCGCCTGAAAGTCAAGGATACCGTCGATCCGGTCGCTTAGCCCCGCAAGCTCATCCATCAAACCTTGTTTGGTTGCATCCGAGGTGCCAGCCTTGAACCTGATTGCCACGAAATGTCGGATCATTCGTCTGTCCCTTCTGAGAAATTCGGTGCCCGCCGGTCACGGAACGCCGCCAGACCTTCTTGCAGTTCTGGCGAATGCGCGGCCAGCGCCCCGGCCAAGGCTTCGGTCACACGTTCTCGTTCTTCACCTTCGGCGACGTTCACCATCATCTTTGCAAGCTCTGTCGCACGCGGACCGCGGCGCAATATGCCCGCCGCAACTTCCTCTGCCGCCGCCATTGCATCGCCCGTCTCAACGACCCGGTCGACGATCCCATATGTCTGCGCTTCGTCTGCCGTAAAGACCTCGCCCGCCAGGACCATCCGCCGAACGATCTGGGCGCCAAACCGGCGAACCGCGCGCTGGGTGCCTGACCATCCAGGAATGATACCCAATCCGGTTTCTGGCTGGCCGATCTTCACTTGCTTTTCCGCAACGCGAATGTCGGCGCACGCCGCCAACTCCAGACCGCCGCCCAGCGCATGTCCATCAAGGACAGCGATCACCGGTTGGCGCAGCCTTGCCAATGCATCGAAAGCCGCATGCCCGTCGCGCAACCAATGCCGCCCGAAACTGTCCGGGCTTTCCGATGCCCAGGCCTCGATGTCACCGCCTGCGCAAAACGCCTTCCCTGCGCCCGACAGGATGACAACGCGGATGTTCAGATTATGCTCTATTTCGGCGCAGCGCGCGGCAAGCTTGGCCACCATATCACGATCAAGTGCATTGAGCTTGTCGGGCCGGTTCAGCCGAAGCTGCGCGACCCCGCTTGATACCGTCAGGTCGATCTGACCACTCACAAGGTCAGCCCCATCGGCTTGTCGCAAAAGAGCCGCCCATCCATGACCTTCAGATCGTCCGCTACCCGAAGAGGCGTGGCCGCCTGATCCACAACGTCGCGGGTCACGTCGAGCCCGGGTGCAACCTCCGTCACGGTCAGCCCCTCTGGCATTAGCTTCACAACACAGCGCTCGGTCACATATGTGATGTCCTGTCCCTGAGCCATCGCTCGCCGACCCGAGAAACTGACCTGATCGACCCTGTCCACGAACTTCGCGATCCTACCTTCCTGGTCGATCTTCAACTGTCCGTCCGCGACCCGCATCTTTGCGCCGGCATTGAACATGCCTGAGAACACGATCCGCTTTGCCCGTGTCGTGATATCCACGAACCCACCAGCACCCGCGGTCCGGTGCGGCGTCGCCGCCAAGCGCGACACATTGACAGAACCGTCTTTGTCAATTTCGAGGAATGACAGAAGCGAGGCATCGAACCCGCCCGCCTGAAAGTAGGCGAACTGATGTGGCGACGTCACGAACGCTTCGGCATTGGCCGCGCACCCAAACTTGAAATCAAGAAGCGGAATGCCGCCCACTGCCCCTTGTTCGATGACCCAGGTGACTTCGCCGTGCTTTCCCTCTTCAAGAAAAATGCGCGGGACATTTGCGGAAACGCCAAAGCCGACGTTCACCGCCCAGCCCGACTTCATCTCTTGTGCGACGCGGCGTGCGATGACCTTCGGAACGCCAAATTCCATCCGCTGAAAACTGTCCAACGGCCGGATCAGTTCGCCTGAGATCGCTGGATCGTAAGGCGTCGCGGTGGTCTGCAGCATGTCCGGTGCCTCGACAACAACGTCCACAAGAATACCCGGGACATGCACATCATGCGGACGGATGGAGCCGTTTTGCGCGACACGGCGGACCTGCGCGATGACGATCCCGCCCCGATTGTGCGCCGCAAGGGCCATTTCCATAGCACCAAGATACGCCCCCTCCGATTCGAAACTCAGGTTGCCCTTCTGGTCGCCCGTCGTGGCGCGGATGATCGCAATGTCCGGGGCGATTGCCGGGAAATAAAGCCAGTCGTCGCCGTCAAAACGCTCTCTTCGCACAATCGGTTCGGCGCGTGCCGCGTCATTCATCGCGCAGCCTTCCTGGTCGGGATCAACGAACGTGTCTATGCCGACCTTCGTCAGAACACCGGGGCGCAACGCCGCCGCTTCACGCAGCATGTCAAAGACGATGCCCGAAGGCACGTTGTAAGCCTTGATCTCGTTCGCCGTGATCCGTTGCCAGATCTGGGGCGGCTCAGCCTTCGATGGACCGGACGGGTAGCTACCGCCGATGATCCGCGTGATGCATCCGGGTTTTGCGATATGGTCGACACCCTTCACGCCGAAGAAGTCACCAGCGGCAATCGGGTGGATTGTCGTTAGGTCCCTTGGATGCGCCTCGGCATCGAAACGAGCGCCCAGCGCGGCCAGCACCGCGTCCGGGCAGCAAAGGCCCGACGACGAATTCACGGCGACGATGTCACCGTCTTTGACCAGGGCTGCGGCTTCCGCGGCTGTACGTTGCTTCGACGCTACGGACATGGTGTATCTCGACTTTAGTAACTATTTGGTTATGTCACTATGCCCGTCCACTTGGCTGTGATCAAGTTTTGATTCTGCCATTAATAACAGGTGCTTTCAATAATCCGCTTTGCGCTAAGTAACTAATGAGTTACAAATATCCGGGAATCGAGGGAGGGTCCCATGACAATCTACTATGAGAAAAACTATCAGCGCGCTTTCGGCACATATCCCTTGACAGGCGACGTGGCGCGGAATGCGATTCTTGCCGCCGCAGAGGTCGGCTACCGCGCCTTCGACACCGCACAGATGTACGAAAACGAGGCTGAGACCGGGGAGGCACTGAAGGCCACGGGGCTGGCGCGTGACGAGCTTATGATCACGACCAAGGTACATCCCGACAACTTCAGTGACGAGAAGTTCATCGCCTCGGTCGAGCAAAGCTTGAAAGACTTGCAGATCGACGTGGTCGATGTGCTGCTGCTGCACTGGCCGCCGGCCGACGGCGATATTGCGCCCTCGCTCAAGCTTCTTGAGAGGGCACAGCTACAAGGGCTCGCCAAATATGTGGGCGTTTCGAACTATACCATCGCGATGATGAAACAGGCGGTCGCAACGATCGATGTGGCGATTGTCACGAACCAGGTCGAGTTTCACCCGCTGCTAAACCAGGACGCGCTTTTGGCGGGCGCAAGCGAGGTCGGGATACCGTTATCTTCCTACTCGTCCGTTGCGCGCGGAGAGGTGTTCAAACACTCTGAATTTGGCAAGATTGGCCAGGCATACGGCAAGACTGCGGCGCAAGTTGTCTTAAAGTGGATCCTGCAAAAGGGCGTCAGCATCAATACAATGTCAACAAAGCCTGAGAACATTCGCGCGAACTACGACCTGATGGATTTCGAGTTGAGCCACGTGGACATGGCGAAGATCGAGAAGCTGACCCATACGGGCTACCGAATTGTAACCGAAGACTTGGTGCCATGGGCACCCAGCTGGGATTGATCGTGTCCAGACGGAAACGACGTTAGACCGCCCTCAAGGCGACCTTCTTAAATGGTCGAGGCTTCAAATTACACTTCGGGCACTTCTGACCTGGTGCGAGATCCCTAGCGGTTGCCCCGCACCAAGTCGGATGCTTTTTCGGCGATCATAATCGTGGGCGCGTTTGTGTTCGATCCGATGAGCGAAGGCATAACCGAGCTATCGCAAATGCGTATCCCATCAAGCCCATGGACCCGCAGCTGCGGGTCGACCACCGACATCTCATCCGTTCCCATTTTGCAGGTACAAGTCGGGTGATATGACGTACGTCCATAGCGCCGTGCATACTCTTCAAAATCGGCCTGCGTCTTCACACCGTCATCGGGCAGCACGATCCGTTTGACGTATTTCTGCAAAGACGGTTGCGAAAAGATCTCCTTGGAAATCTTCACGCCTTCGACAGAGGTCTTCACGTCGTCCGGATGTCCTAAGAAGTTTGGATCGACAACCGGATTGGCCGACGGGTCGGCTGATCGTAGACGAACAGTCCCGCGCGCTTTCGGACGCAGCGTATAGCTGTTCAGTGTGATGCCAGACGATCCCGGGCGGACACCCGGCACCCCTTCTTCCGCACCAGCACCGCACAGAAAGTGAAACTGCAGGTCTGGCACCGACGCGCTTTGGTTTGCATACCAAAACGCGCCGCCCTCGACCACGTTCGACGTTATGGGGCCTGAGCGAAAGAACACATACTGCATCCCAGCCCAGACCGCCAAATGGGGTCTGTTGTATTTGTCGAGGCTCTCGTGCCCTTTGAGCTCGGCCACGATGTCGATGCCAAAGTGATCGTTCAGGTTCTCGCCCACCCCCGGCAGATCGTACACGACTTCAATCCCGTGCTCTTTCAGGTGGGCCGCAGGACCGACACCCGAAAGCATCATGATTTTCGGCGTCCCGATGGCGCCCGACGTCACCAAAACCTCAGTGTCCGCCCGCGCCTTATGAAGCCCCGAGCCGTTGGTGTATTCCACTCCCGTTGCGCGCGTGCCTTCAAAGGTGATGCGCTTGACCAAACAGCCGGTTTCAACCGTCAGGTTTGGCCGCGTCATCGCCGGCTTTAGGTAGCCGACAGCCGCAGAGCAGCGCCGTCCATTCTTCGTCGTCGTCTGATATGCGCCCGCTCCTTCTTGCACTTCGCCATTGAAGTCGGGGTTGTACGGCATTCCAAGTTCCTGACACGATTGCACGAATGCCAGTGTCGTCGGGTTGGGATCGGGGATGTTCGACACGCCCAAGGGCCCATCCGCCCCATGCCAGTCGCCCGACAGGATCGTGTTGCCCTCCGATCTTACAAAATACTGTTGAATGTCCTTGAATGCCCAGCCGTCACATCCCTCTTCTTCGGCCCAACGGTCGTAGTCGACTGGGTTCCCGCGGGTGAACACTTCGGCATTGATCGACGATCCACCTCCGATCACCCGCGCCTGTGCATAAGGGATCTCACGGTTCATGGCATGGATCTGGGGCGCCGTCTTAAAACCCCAAGTGTGCGGTCCGCCTGTCATCTTGGCAAAACCCACTGGCACATGGATCAATGGATGCCGGTCCTTTCCACCTGCTTCCAGCAGCAGGACGCGGACCGAAGGATCTTCGCTCAGGCGCGCAGCCATAACACAGCCCGCCGATCCGCCGCCTACAATAACGTAATCGTAGCCCGTGGCCATCACGACACCCAGGGATCGCGTTTGCCAAGCTCGATATGAACGGATTTGATCTGAGTGTATTCCTCAACCCCGTAGATGCCCGCCTCGCGACCCCAACCGGATTGCTTGAAACCGCCAAGCGGCAGTTCAGGGCCGCCCGCAAGCGTGCAGTTCACCCAGAACCGGCCGGCACGCACGCGCCGCGTTACGGTAAGCGCTTTGTCGATATTCTTTGTCCAGACGCTCGCGGCCAACCCATAGTCAGTATCGTTCGCAATTGCGATTGCATCCTCGACTGTTTCAAAAGGCATGACGGTCAGGACCGGACCAAAAATCTCTTCGCGCGCAATCGACATATTGCGTGTGACGCCAGAGAACACGGTCGGAGCAATGTATTGACCACGTCCGAAATCCAATTGTTCGCCGCCTGTGACAAGCGTGGCCCCCTCGACCCTGCCCTTTTCGATGTAGCCCATGATTGTCTTGTTTTGCGCATCGGTCGTGATCGCGCCAAGCTGTGTCTCTTCATCGAGCGGGTCGCCAATCCGCGCCTTTTTCAGCTTTTGCGCCACCATCTCGGCGAATGTGTCGGCGACTGATGCCTCGACAATCAATCGCGCGCCGGAAACACAGCACTGGCCGGTGTTAAACCCGATCCCAAATGCAACGCCGTCGGCGGCGTCCTCTAGATCGGCATCTGCAAAAACGATCTGCGGATTCTTTCCGCCAAGCTCCAACCCCAGTTTCTTGAAATTGGACCGGCCGGCGGCTTCGATACAGGACCGTCCCGTGCGGGTCGAACCAGTGAAAGAAAGCATGTCGATATCCATGTGTTCGGTCATCGCCTGACCGATCACACCACCTTCACCTGTTACGACGTTGAAGCAGCCGTCGGGCAATCCTGCTTCGCGCAGCACCTCTCCCAACATAAGGCTGGTGGCCGACGTGAACTCAGACGGTTTGGCCACAATGGTGCAGCCCGACGCCAAGATGAACGGAACGCGTTCGCATAAGATCAGGATCGGGAAATTCCACGGCGTGATCAGTCCGACGACACCCACCGGTTCGCGCGCAACAAGACCAAACATCTTGTCGCCGAGATTGTTGAAGCTGTCGCCATGAAGTGTCCGGGCGACACCGGCCGCATACCGGAAGATCGACACGCACCCTCCAACCTCGCCCCGCGATTGAGAGATTGGCTTGCCATTTTCAAGCGTTTCCCAGTAGGCGAATTCCTCAGCCCGCGATTCAAGAATGTCGGCGGCTCGAAGAAGTACACCCGCCCGGTCTGCGCCCGACAAACCCGACCAACGCCGATCCTCGAAAGCCGCGCGGGCCGCCGCGACGGCATCGTCTAGGTCTGCGGTCGTGCAAACGGGCACGCGCGTGACCGGTGTTCCGTGGCCAGGCGACGCCCGTTCCAGTATCTCACGGTTGCCTGCCGGTATATACGCGCCTTCCAAGAAGAAACCGAATTCGCGCGGGACCTCCGGCGGTGAAAGGCGGGTTGACGATTGATCCATTGTCGATTCTCCCAGACGGCGCGAGGCAGGTTCGCGCCAATATAAGTAACCGCTTAGTTACGTCAAGGTCTGTCGCGAACACAGACGTTAGCGACGCAACGATCCGGCCAGAATTACGATCAGCACCGATAGCGCGACAAGCAATAGAAAAGACTGCTGAAGACCAACAAACCCTGCAATCGCCCCGATTGCGGGCGGACCCAACAGAAGGCCGCCGTAACCAAGTGTCGCGACGCTGGCCAAGGCTTGACCTTGCGGGATCGTTGGATCGTTTGCGGCGCGACTAAAGGCCAGCGGCATTATGACCGCGTAGCCAATCCCCATGAGCGCAAAACCGGGAAGCGCGGTGGCGAGCGCAGGCGCCAACACAACGACGAGAGAGCCCACCGCAGCAAAGGCGCCGCCAATGCGGGCAGCTACAACCGGCCCCAGCCATCGGATGATCTGGTCGCCGGCCAGCCGCACCGCGACCATGGCCACCGAAAACGCCGCATAGCCCAATGCAGCCTGTGATTCCGAAACTGCGGCAACATCCCGCAGGTAGACCGCGCTCCAATCGGCCACCGCGCCCTCGCCCAGCGAGGCACAAAACGCCAGTACGCCAACAAAGAACAAAAGGCCCGTAGGAAGAGCAAACAACGGCGCGCCCTTGTTTGGCTGCGCACGTACCGAGTTCCAGGATATCCGCCCAAGCCAAAGGCAGGGCACGGTCACAGCAATCGAGGCCAACAGAAAATGAAGCCCGATCCCCGCGGCAACCGAAGTTGCAAGCACGCCGGACAGTGCACCCAGCCCGGCTCCAAGGCTCCACATAGCATGAAACGTGGACATCACCGGACGATCGAAGCGCCGCTCGACCTCGGCACCCCACCCGTTCATCGCAACATCCATCGCGCCATGTGCCGCGCCGAACAGGAACAGCGCGGCGGCGAGTATCGCAAATCCTGGCGACAGCGGCAGGATAATCAGGCTGAGGGGATAGAGGATGGCAATCGCGCGCGCCGTTCCGGAAGCCCCGAACCGGTCGATGGCTTTCCCGGCCAATGGAAAGGCACAGACCGCACCGCCTGCAAGAAACAAAAGCAAGACGCCAAGTTGCGCATGTCCAAGGTGGTATGCCTCGGCAACGGCCGGAATGCGCGAGGCCCACATCCCGAACAATGCGCCGTTCTGGAAGAACATCGCTGCAACGGCGAGCCAAGCTATGCGAAGCGTCATGGTGGATTCCTTTTCGGGCCCGGCATCCCGCCTAACGCGCGGCAAATGCCAGCGCAATTCACGCGCTCACAACGGGTTTGAGAGTGACATAGGACCCGCAGCCTATGCGCCCGTCATCTCCATCCAGCGGATGACCAAAGGCGTGGCCTGAAAGCTCTCCATCACCGGGGACCATTCCTGAAACCAGGCTGCGGCAAGATGGGCATCATGGTGGGACTTCGTTGTCCAGCGTTCGACAACGGCGAACTTCGACCGGTCTCCCGGGTCTCGCCAAAGTTCATAAAGCTCGCACCCCTCTTCGGCCTGCGACCGGGGCACAAATTCGCGATTGAACATCTCTGCAAATTCATCGGACCGCTCTGGGATCACGTCGAACTCAACGATGATCGGCCATCTCGCTGCAGACGTTGTCATCCCTTGCCGTCCCTTCTTTTGCGTCTCCCCGGTCCCCCTTGAAAGGACCCGAGTTTTCGCTGTCCCAAAGCTCGCTCACCCAGGGCACAACTGCCCCGGGCCGACGCTCAACCCATCACGATCTGCGTCTTCAGGTCGCCGGGGCGTTCGGCGAAACTGTCAAATGCCACCTGGATATCCTCGAGCGCATACTCCGCCCCGGTGAACGCATCCGTTCCGATCCGACCATGGCTTAGAAGCGTCAGCGCGTCGTGCATGTCCTGTCCTTGCCCTGCGACCGAGGAACCGACTGAGTTTTCGCGCAGAATGGTCTCGACAATCGGCAGTGTGATTGCCCCGTCGGGCCCGGATAGCCCAAATGCCACCAGGTGCCCGCCCGGCCGCATCAACGATTGCGCCACCTCGTAAAGGGCCGGAAGCCCCACGCTTTCGATCACGATATCAGCCCCTCGGCCACCGGTGTGGGCCTTGACGAGCTGGGTGAGTTCCGCGGGATTCGCCGTCCCGAAATCGGCGCCGTTGTCAAGCGCCATCCGAACCCGGTCTTCAGAGATATCCGAAACGATAATCGGGGCTGCCCCAATGGTGCGCAGAAGCTGGACATGCAGATTTCCAATCGGCCCTGCGCCCAGAACCAGTACCGATTGGCCGAAGGTAATGCGCGCCTTCCGGGCCGCGCGCACAACGCACGCCAAGGGTTCGGTAAGCGCAAGAATTGCCTGATCGACATTCTCAGGCGCAGCAACAACCAGTCTTGACGGCACAACAATATACTCGGCGAACGCGCCGTCGATGGTGATCCCCATCTGTTGCATCTCGGGGCAGTTCAGTACTTCGCCCCGACGGCAAAAGTAGCACCGCCCGCATCCGATGTTCATGTCCACGACGCAAGGCATTCCCTCTTCAAGTCCCGGCGCGGCAGAGCCAAGGACAGCAATGTGCCCCGTGAATTCGTGCCCGGGGATCAGGGGCAGTTTGTCGGCCGCATAGTTGCCATGGAAGATATGGATGTCGGTCCCGCAAATACCCGTGCGCGCGATCCGGATCAGCGCCTCGTCCGGACCCGGCACGGGTACCGGCATCTCGCGCAGCTCAAACCGGCCGGGCGTAGTCAATTGCGCCGCACGCATGCCGGTCATTTAACGACGCGTAGTTTCGACCGGTCTATGGTCGCCGCGATGGCAACGATCAGGATGATGCCGAACACCATCTGCTGCTTGGTCGCGTCGATCTCGAAATACAGCATCGAAGACCGGATGACGGCCACTATCAGAGTGCCGATAGCGGTGTTGATCATACCGCCGACACCGCCCGTCAGCGGCGTCCCGCCCACTAAAACTGCAACGATGGCCGGGAGGAGGAAACCGTTGGCAATGGTGGGCGAGCCGCCCGACAGCTTCACCGCGAAGAGAAGCCCGGCGATGGCCGCGAAGATGCCCGAAAGGGCAAAGGCGATGATCTTGATCCGATCGACGTCCAGGCCAGAGGCGACAGCGGCAAGCTCGCCCGCGCCGATGGCCTTCAGCGACCGGCCGAATGTTGTACGCGTCATCAGAAACCAGGCAAAGCTCAGCAATACGACGCCGATGAACAGCTCGTGCGGGATGCCAGCCGTGTTCCCGACCATCCAGCCAAATGCGCCGTCGCGAAGTGTCGCGTCCATGTAAAGCGCTCGTTGGCCCGACAGCCATTGACCGATCGAGAACGCCACGCCGCCGATTGCAAGGGTCGACACGAAGGAGGGCACCAGAAGGCGCGTCGTAACAAATCCGGACACTGTGCCAAGCACCGCGCCCACCAAAATACAAATCAGGGCCGCGCCAATGCCGAACGTCGCAAGCGAAACGGTCGCAATCACGGTCGTCATGTTCGCCACCGACTGCGCAGACAGGTCGATCCCGCCGATGTAGATCGCAAAGGTCATGCCCATCGCCATGATAAACAAAGGCACAATATCGGCCGCCATACCGATCAGGTTCTGCGGTCTAAGGAAATTGGGATCCGCCAAGCCCACGATGATGATCAGTGCCAGAAGTGTCGCCCAAGGCAGGTGCGGCTTGATCTTCTCGAAATCGAGCCCGATGGATTTCGCGATTGCGTCCATGTTTCAGTCCCCCTGGCTCAGATCATCTGGTGGACAAGGTCAAAGAGCGACGGCTTGCCATCCCTAAAGCCGTCAAAAGCGCGCTGCGCAACGCCGTCCTTCACAACGATGATGGTGTGCGCCAGGCCAATCGCTTCTTCCAGCGTGTCGGCCACAAGGACAATGCCGACGCCGTCATCCGACATCTCGCGCACCATGTCGTAGACATCTTCCTTGGCGCCGATATCGAGCCCGCGCGTCGGGTGGTCGAGAAGGATGATGTCGGATCCCGCGGACCGCCATTTGGCCAGAACCACCTTTTGCTGATTGCCGCCCGACAGCCCGCCACAATCCTTGTAAACGTTCGGCGTCTTGATACCCAACCGGTCGATCCACTTCTGGGCCAGCAATTTTTCGTCACTGATCCGCAGAACACCGTTCTTCGAGTAGTTCTGCATCTGGCTGAGCGTCATGTTCTCATAGACGTTCATACCCGCGACGATGCCTTCGATCTTGCGTTCGCGGGGGACATAACCGATGCCGTTTTCAACACCGGCGCGGGCGTGGAACTTTGTCACTGGCTGCCCTTTGATCGAGACGGTTCCGGCATCGGGTTTGTCGAGCCCGTAGATCGTACGCAGAATTGCCTCGCGGCCCGATCCTTCGACGCCGACAAGACACAGAACCTCGCCCCGGTGCAGATCGAACGAGATGTCCTTGTAGCGCGTCCCAAGAGACACGTTATCGAAGCTGACCAGAACTTCGTCCGAATAGTCTTTTTGCTTCTGCTCGCGGTAATACTCTTTGTCGACATCGCGCCCGACCATCTTGTGCTGGATTGCGTCGATATCTGCGGTCGCCTTGGTGACGACATCGACAATCGCCCCGTCCTTCATGACATAGACCCGGTCCGACAGCTCCAGCACCTCGTCCATTCGGTGGCTGACAAAGATAAACGACGCCCGTTTTGTGAGATCACGAACCAGCTTGAAGAGAAGCTTGACCTCGTCTTCCGCCAGCACCGATGTTGGTTCGTCCAGCAAGATCACCAGATCACCATCGACCCGCTCTTCCAGCGTCAGAACCTTGGCAAGCTCCACAAGCTGGCGCTGCGCAAAGCTCAGTTTCGCGGTGACAGTCGCCGGGTCGATGTCAAGCTTGACCTTCCCAAGCTGCTGGCGTGCCGCCTCGGCCATCTTACTCCAGTTTATGACGCCCATCGATACGAACTGATGTTCGAACCCGAGGAATATGTTCTCCATCACTGTCAGGTTGGTGATTAGCGACTGTTCCTGGAACACCATGCCGATACCGTGATTCATCGCCTGGCGCGGATTCTGGAAACGAACAGTCGTCCCGTCGATGGTGATCGAACCATCATCGGGCTGATACGCCCCATAGATCACCTTCATCAAGGTGGATTTGCCCGCGCCGTTTTCGCCGACGAGACCAACGATCTCGCCGCGGCCGATCTCAAAATCCACCGACTTAAGCGCGTGGACCCCGGGGAAGTGCTTGTCGACTGCGTTGAGCTTGTACATCGCAGTGCCCCCTACTTCACAAAGCTGACAGACTTGCGGTCGGTCGATAGAACAACCGCTGCGATCACCAACAGCCCCAGGACCCCGTCCTGAAGCCAACCGGGCAGACCGATCACAACCATTCCGTTGTTGATGACGTTAACGATCAAAACCCCGACCACGGTGTTCCACACACCGCCGATCCCACCCCATAGGGCAGTCCCGCCGACGACGACCGAGGTGATCGAGACAAACATAAAGTTGTTGCCCGTGGCCGTTTCGGCAATCCCGATCCGACCCACCGCCAAAAGCGCACCGACCGCATAGAAAATGCCCGCCAGCATGAACCCCATCAACCGCACGCGGTTCACGTTCAACCCGCTTGCATGGGCCAGTTCCTCGCCTCCGCCGACCGCGTAGAAGTTCCGACCCAGCGTTGTCCGCGACTGGATGAACCAAGCGATCAGCACGAATAGAAGGGCCACGTAGCACATGATCGGGAAGTTCAACCAGCGCACTGTCAGAAGCGAACGGAACAGCTCATCCTCGATCCGGATGCGGTCACCCCCGGTCAGCAGAAGCGCGAACCCTGTACCCACGAAACCCATCGCGAGCGACGCCATGAAACTCGGGATCTTAAGCTTGATATGGATCAGTCCGTTCAGAAAACCGATAAACCCACCCGCGATCAATGCCATGGGCACCGCGAGCCATGCCCAGGACGCCAGCGTGCCTCCGAGTGCCAGGAACGCGAAAGCGAACAGAATGGCAGACACAGAGACTGTCCCTTCCATCGACAGGTCAATCGACCCCATGATGATGATGAATGTTACCCCAATCGCGACCATCAGCGCAGGGGCTGACGAAATCCCGATCCGCGCGAAATTCCGGACGGAAAGAAACCGCGGTTCCATAATTGCGAAGAAGGCGATCAGAACCAGAAGCACCAGCAGGGGTGCCCACTTTACGATGGCTTCGCGGTAAATCCCGCTGCCGGGCGCCCCTGCAAGAGATGAGGTGGTATCGGAGAGGGCCATTGTCCGGTCTCCAAGTGCTTAGAGGGCCGGGGTCGTCGGACCCCAGAAATCGGTCCAGTCGTACTCGGGTGTGGAATCGATGTAGTTGGCCTTGAAGTCGGCCGCGTCCGCTTCGGAAATGATGATCGAAGGCCCGAAGAATTCGCGGTGTTCCTGTGGCTCTTCAGACGGTTTGAAGGCCCCTATCGCCGCGTGCCATGCAAGCGACAAGAGCGCACCGCCCGCCCAGAATGGGTTTGTATCGACGGTGGTCGACATCTCGCCTTTCAGGATCAGTTCGACCGCCTGTTTTGTTCCGTCATAGCCGCCGACTTTCGTCTGCCCGACAAGACCTTCGCCGCGCAGCGCCTCAAGAGCCCCGAATGCCATTGTGTCGGACGCGCAGATCACGCCATCAATGTCGCCGAAACGCGTAAGGAAAGACCCCATCACCTCTGCCGCTTTCTGGGTGTCCCAGTTCGCAGGCTGGTAATCCAGAAGCTCGATATCGGGATAGTCCTTAAGCGCGTTCATCATGCCCTGCTGGCGTTCGATTGCAGGCGGGTTTGAAGCAATACCGCCCAAGCCCACGACCCGGCCCTTGCCGCCCATCGCGTCGAAAACGATGCGGGCCGATTTGTCTGCTGGGTCAACCGAAGACCAAGACGCATGCGCCACGTAATTGTCGCCGAAATCCCACGGATGCAGATCGGCGGTCTTATTCCAGATCGTGCAGACATACCCGCCTGCCTCGGCCACGGCTTCGACAACCGGGCGACCGTTCGGGCCGTCATTGGCGTCGATCGCAAGCGCCAGATTGCCGTTTGTCTTCGCCAAGAGCGCAACGACATCGGCCAGCGACTTCTCCGAAGACCCTTCGTTGATCAGATGCACGAGCTCTTCTGGATCGGCCCCCAGGCTTTTTACAAACGCTTCGCCGCCGGACGCGATCGCGTTCCAGTACGGGTTCGAACGATTGCGGTAGCTCCACGCCATCGTCGGTCCATGGGCATCGGCCAGCGCGGGCCGAAAGCCTGGCAGGGCAGTCGCACCCAGGCCTGCAGCCGATCCCAGAAGAAAATTCCGGCGCGATGTGGCCAGCGTCTCGATGTGTGCTTTGATGAACGACATTGCTCCCCCTCCCAAGGGTCCCGGATGCGCGCTGAATGCGCGGACCGCAAATCTTCGTCGGTGCGGCCCGGTTAGACCCCGGACCGCCGGACTTGGTCACTTGTATTGAATCTGGCCGTTCGACGGGCCCCAGAAGTCCGCCCAGTCATAGGTTGGAACGCTGTCCAGATAGTTCGCCTTGAATGCGTTTGCGTCCTCGGGCGTGATGAAGATCGTTGGCCCGTAGAACTCGCGATGTTCGTTCGGCTCATCCGACGGTTTGAAGTGTCCGATGGCGGCGTGATAGGCTAATGACGCCGTAATCCCGCCACCCCAATGCGGGTTGGTGAACACGGTGGCAAGGATTTCACCCTTCGCAACCAGTTCCACCGCCTGCGGATTTCCATCGTAGGACACAACCGGCATTCCCGACATTCCTTCGGCCCGCAGCGCTTCGAGAACGCCATAAGCGATTGTGTCGTTGGCACAGTGCACGCCGGTGATTTCATCGCCATATCGCGTCAGGAAGGACGACATAACCTGGTTGGCTTTCTGCGTGTCCCAGTCGGCGGGCTGGGCATCAAGAAGCTCAACGTCAGGATAATCCTTGAGCGCATTCATCAGGCCGTTCTGGCGTTCGATCGCTGGGTTGTTCGATGCGATCCCGCCCAAGTGGACAACGCCGCCCTTTCCACCCATCGCGTCCAAAAGAACCCGAGCTGTCTGTTCGGCGGGGCCTTCATCAGACCAGGACATGTGGCTGACATAGTTGTCACCGAAGTCCCAGGGATGCAGATCATCCGTCTTGTTCCACAAGGTCGAGACATAAGCCCGCGCGTCAACGCAGGCTTCGACCACTGGTCGGGCGTTCGGCGCATCGTTCGTATCGATCGCCAGCGCCAGATCACCGTTGGTCTTCGAAAGAAGCGCCTTGACGTCGGCAAGCGATTTCTCTGACGACCCCTCATTGATCAGATGTGTCAAGGAATCCTTCGATTTGCCCAGGCTTTTGACAAATGCTTCTCCCCCAGAAACGATTTCATTCCAGTACGGGTTTGTCCGGTTCCTGTACGACCAGGCAATGGTCGGGTCTTGGATGGCGGCCCGCGCCATGCCCGGCCCCATGAGGCCAGCAGCGGCCACACCGCCCAGACCATAGGCTGAAGCAAGCAGAAGATCGCGACGATTGATCGTCTCTTGCTCAATGTACTTCCTAATGAACGACATGGTCTCCTCCCTCTGGTATATGTAACCAAGTGGTTAATTCGCGCGGTTTCCATCTGCCAAGTGCCGCATTCGGATGAGTTCAAAATACGATACGGCAGATCGATTCCCCTCGTAACCCACTAGTTAGTTACTTACTGTTTGCGATTTGTGTCAAGTGGCTTATAAACGTCTTGGCAGCCGCTTGAGTTGCGGTTGCGCAGAGCAGCGGAAGCGAAATGGCAGTCACAAAATCGAGGCCCCGAGACGCAGAAGCGACAAGGGCACGTATCCTGAAAGCAGCGAAGGCAGAGTTTGCTGCAAACGGCCTCGGTGGCGCACGTGTGGATGAAATTGCCGCCAAGGCGGACGCCAATAAGCGGATGCTTTACCACTATTTCGGATCAAAAGAGGGTCTATTCAAAGCCGTTTTGGAAGAGGCCTATCTGGACATACGCGACGCCGAACAGGAGCTTCAGCTTGATCATCTGGACCCTGAAGAGGCACTTGAAACGCTCGTTCGCTTTACATGGGACTATTACCTTGCGAACCCTGAGTTTCTAACACTTGTGAACAGCGAAAACCTGCACAAGGCGCGCCACCTGAAAGAGTCCGAACGCATCAAGGTGGTCAGCCGGCGCTTCGTCGACATGATGGGCGCGCTATTGGACCGGGGCGCCCGTGTCGGGGTCTTCCGGTCCGGGGTCGATCCTGTCCAGCTAAACATCACGATTGCCGCGCTGGGCTACTACTATCTGACAAACCGCTTTACAGGCGCGATCGTGTTTGAGCGCGATTTGATGACGCCCGAGGCATTGGAAGAGCGGATTGCATTCAACGTCGATACTGTGCTGCGGCTGGTTAGAGCAGACCCCTAATCCATCCGCTCCATGTCGTTCAGTTCAAAGCTGCTGTCGAGAAGGCTGGGTTCCGGTCCGTAAAACCGCGCCAGCAGAAAGAACCGGCGCTCGGGATCAGTGGGCAACCAATTGCTTTCTTTGCCTTCGGGTGCAGTCGGACCGAAATAGATGTCGACGGACCCGTCTTCGTTCGCGACCACATCGGGCATTGTAGAATCGATGCTGCTTGGCACGATGTCGCGCAGATAAGACGCGGTCTCGAGGTCATATGTCGTGATTGCCCAGAAATCCCGCACCGGAACGTCGGGGGGCATCGTAAGTCTGTAGTTCCGGCCTCCGTCCAACCATTCGCCGTCCGGCGTTTCTGCAAGGTCTAGGTAATAGGTCGATGTGCCATAGTTCTTGACGCTCGTGATGATCGCATAAAACAGCGAACCTCTGGCGTGGTAGTCATAGTATGAGGGGTACTCGTAGCTCCATTCCGTCTCACGCGATCCGTCGGGAACGAGCGCAGACCACCGTTTACCCTCAAACACGAAGGGATTCAAAACCCGGTGGTACTGATCGATCATGTATTCAAGTGCCTCGGGGCCGGCTGCATCGAACAGTGCTTGCATGCCCGGATCCGGCGCAAAGGATTCCCCGCGCTTGATCCCAAGGCGTGCCAGAAGACCCATCATCGCGAGGTCGCGGTCAAGAACGACCTCTTCCCCGATCATCTCATGGATCTGTTCGTAGATGCTGCCATCAAGCTTTGGCGTCATCTCCAAAAGCTCACCATAAAGATCAACGTACTCGGTCGGCGGATTGTCCGCTTCGGCCAGCGGGTAGATCTTCAGTTGCTTTGTCAGGTCGGTTGCCTTGGCCAGGTTCTCTGGCGTTGGGCCGCCTGACAGAATCGGGCGCAAAACAGCGAAACCAAAATTGGTTTCCTGCTTGTAGACCAGCGCATTGGCAAGAAGCGGCCCGTCGTAGCCCGGCGGCACTAGGATGTACTTTGTCCCTAGACCCCGATCTCGACCGTTGGCCCCGACATCCTCAAGCGGCCTTTGCCAGGCATCCATGATCGTTCCGAAAATCCCAACCCCATCGGCCGAGGGCGGCATGTCGACCACGACCGGACCATTTTCGATGGTCCAATAGGTCATGATATAGGGCGTGGTGTTGTTCGGCGTGGCCGTCTGGAACCGCCAGTCCTGAAGCTTCGAGAAGTAACCTACGTCGTTGGGCCCGACGCCCACCCGGGCCAGCGCATCGCGGTAGAACTTGAAATTCATAAGCGGCATCGCCCAGACGGCTGCATCCACCGCCCGGTGATAGGTCATCCGGTCGTCGGTGCTGGCCGCTCCAAAGTCGAAACCGTCGGCATGGGCCGAGGTCGACACGACCACGCCAAGCGCAATGGCCTGGATGGCCCGAAACAGGACTGAGCTTCTCATAACGATCTCCCCCTTCAGATCTGCTTATTCTAGTTTTCCCCTGCCCCACCGTAGCGTGCTTCGTGGCTGAACCTTTAACAGTATGTGTGATCGCGCGCGGTTAGCTGGCCCAGGTCGCGCTTGGAGGCCCAACGTCCCCCGAAATGGCTGGTGCTAAGGGTCGTCGAAACCGCCCGCCGCCAATGCAGCACTGGCGCAGGCGATGTCCTCTTCATCCCGCGCGCCTGATACGCCAAGACCGCCTACAACGGCCCCGTCTATTGCCACAGGAACGCCACCGCCCCAGGCCAGAAGTCGGGGCCGCGTAGACAGACCGAGCGACAATGAACTGGAGCTGGTCATGCGGTCGGCAAACGCGCTTGTCGCCTTTCCCATCGTCGCCGCCGTATAGGCCTTGTCCAGCGCAAAGTCAGCCACGGGTGGCGATACGCCGTCCATACGGAGCGTGGCAAGAACGACGCCTTGCGCATCCGTGACCGCAATCGCAACCCGCAACCCCTGTTCTACCGCCGCATCGCGCGCGGCCGTGACAAGCGCAAGCGCGGAATCAGACGATATCGTTTGGATCGTATGCAGCATGGCGGGTCCTTTCATACTTTTTGTTCGACACTTCGCGCGGGCCGGATGCCTGCGCAAGGCTCAAACCCCCAGGTACCTGTGCGTTAGCTCCGGCGTCAGCTCGCCAAAGCCGCCTTCCCAGACAGTGCGGCCACGGTCCAAGACGGTGGCCGACCGGGCGACGGTCGCAAGCTCTTTAATCGACTTGTCGATCACCAGGATGGACAGACCAGTTTCCGCAAGTGCCCGGATTGCCGCCCATATGTCGGCGCGCACCGTTGGCGCCAGACCTTCTGTGGCCTCGTCAAGGATCAAGAGCCTTGGGTTGGTCATCAAGGCCCGCCCAATCGCCAGCATCTGTTGTTCGCCACCCGACAGCGTTGCCGCGCTTTGTCCCGCCCGCTCGCCCAGCCTTGGGAATAGGGTCTCTACCCGCGCTTGCGTCCAGGTCCCGGGACGCGCCGCCGCAATCAGGTTTTCAGCGACCGACATGTTACCAAAGATGCGACGCCCTTCTGGAACAAGGCCCAGCCCCATCCGCGCGGCGCGGTGCGACGGAATACCAGCAAGCGCCTGCCCGCCAAAGCGCACGTCCCCAGAAGCTTCGCGAAGCATGCGGCAGATGACCTTGACCGTCGTCGTCTTACCCATGCCGTTGCGGCCCATCAGCGCGCGTACCTCGCCCTCTTCCACTGAAAGCGTCACACCGTGCAACGCTTGGCTCGCTCCGTAGAACGCCGTGACATCGCAGAGCGAAAGAAGGCTCATCCCCCGTCTCCCAGATAGGCCGCGCGCACGGCAGGATCGGCGCGGATGTCACCTGGCGTTCCGCTGGCAATAAGCCGCCCATAGTCCAGAACGGAAATGCGATCGGCGAGGCGGAAGACCACATCCATATCGTGCTCAACCAGCAAAATTGGGGCCTCGCTGCGCAAATCGGACAGAAGGGCGGTCATCCGCGACGTGCCATCAGCACCAAGCCCCGCCATCGGTTCGTCCATCAGGAAAGCGCGCGGGGCAAGGGTCAACGCCACAGCAACCTCAAGCTGGCGCCGCTCTCCATGCGACAAGTCGGCCGTGCGGCGGCCCGCGGAACGCGACAGTCCGACACGGTCCAATGCCGCGCGCGCTCGAGCCGTCAATTCCTTACGTGTTGATGCACGGACCACCGGATTAAACGCCCCACCCTGTGCCCCCAGAGCACCAAGAACCGCATTGTCGAAAACGCGCGCCTCCATTGCTAGTTCGGAAATCTGAAACGTGCGGGCAAGCCCGGCGCGAGCACGAACTGGTGTTGGCGAATGTGTAAGGTCCTCGGAAAGAAAGAAGACTGTCCCAGCATCTGGCACCAGATCACCCGCGATCAATTTGATCAGCGTTGACTTTCCGGCTCCGTTTGGCCCGATCAGCGCATGGATTTCCCCTGCGTAGAGGTCAAGCGAGACGGCATCCACGGCTTGCAGAGCCCCGAACCGGACACTGACGCCCTTCACAGTCAAAAGGGCCTTACCCATGTCGCCGCCCTGTCAGAGTGCCAATCACGCCACCCGGCGCAAAGAGGACGGTGCCCAGAAGGATCGCGCCCACGTAAATCAGCCAGTGATCGCTGACCCCGCCCAACCAATGTTCGAGCAAGATGAACAACCCGGCCCCGGCCAGCGGCCCGCCCAACCGGCCAACGCCGCCAAGGATCACGAAGATCATGATCTCGCCCGACGTCTGCCAACTGAACATCGTCGGAGAAACGAATCTATTGAGGTCAGCAAAAAGGGCACCGGCAAAGCCCGTGATCGCGCCCGACATGGTAAAGGCCAACAGACGCAGCCGGTAGGGATCAAGCCCCACGGCCCGGACCCGCGCTTCGGATTGACGCGCGGCGTCAAGAGCAAGGCCAAACGGCGAAGCGGCAAGCCTGCCCGCAAAGATCAATGCCAGGGCCAGCGCCCCGAACGCGATTCCGAAGAAGTGCAACGGGACAAGTGTGTTGAGACCGGGAAAGCCGTTGCGGACATAAATCGAAAGCCCGTCTTCTCCGCCATAGGCAGGCCAAGAGATCGCGAAGTAATAGAACATCTGACCGAAGGCGAGGGTAATCATAATGAAATACGCCCCGGTGGTCCGTAAACTAAGCGCGCCGATTGCAAGGGCGGCCAACGCGCTGGCGACCGCTGCCACAAGCCAGATGACGGGCATCGAGTTGGTGCCGGAAATGACGAAAGGTGCACTGAGGATCGGGGTAAAGGTTTGGGCGTGGCTTGCCAAAATGCCCATCGCGTAGCCGCCGATCCCGAAGAACGCAGCGTGCCCGAGCGAGATCAACCCACCGATACCAAGCGCGATATTCAGCCCGACCCCCGCAAGCGCCAGGATCGCGATCTTGGTTGCCAATGTGATTGTGAACGGCTCGTCCGCCGCCTCTGCCCACACCGCGACGCCCAGAAGCGCCACCATCAGCGCCACGGTGATCCCCACGTCCCGAGTCATGCCGTGCGAAATAGACCCGTCGGGCGGAACACCAGAACTGCAGCCATCAGGATGTAAATGGACATCGACGCAAGCGCCGAACCGGCGGCCGTCGCGGCGGATGGCGCCATGAACGCGCCAAACGCGACCGGAAGCAGGGTGCGGCCCAACGTGTCCGTAAGGCCAACCAGAAGCGCACCGACGAATGCGCCCTTAACGGATCCGATCCCACCGATGACGATCACGACAAATGCCAGGATCAGGACCGGCTCGCCCATACCGACCTGAACCGATTGGATGGCACCGACAAGTGCCCCTGCAAGGCCTGCAAGCGCGGCCCCGAGAGCGAACACCAGCGTGTATAGCTTTGAGATATCGACACCCAAGGCCGCGATCATCTCGCGATCCGCCTCGCCTGCGCGGATTTGCATGCCGACTCTGGTGCTTGCGATCATGAGAAACAGCCCCGCCGCGACGGCAAGCCCCGCCACGATGATCGCCAATCGATACGCAGGATAGGCAATCCCAAACGGAAGTGTGACAGGACCTGACAGAATGGGCGGGACATCCAGGTACAGCGGAAAGGAGCCGAACGCCCACCGGGTCGCCTCGCTTAGGATCAGGATCAGTGCGAACGTCGCCAATACCTGGTCCAGGTGGTTCCGGGCATAAAGCCGCCGGACCACCAAAAGCTCGATCAGTGTACCCGCGGCGGCGGCGGCGGCAAGACTGGCAACCAACGCGAGTATGAACGACCCGGTTGCGCCGGCGACCGCCGCGGCCGCAAACGCCCCAATCATGTAAAGTGACCCATGGGCCAGGTTAATGAGCCCCATGACACCGAAGATCAGCGTCAGCCCGGCCGCCATCAAGAACAACATGATGCCGAACTGAAGCCCGTTCAGAACCTGCTCTGCGAAAAGTAGAGCGGACATTCAGACCCCTCGGTAACCGGTCTTGGCCAAATGATCGTCGCCCGGGTTTGCCCCCGTGGCTTTTGGCCTTCTGTGCAAGGGTCCCGGACAAAGCCCGGCAACCCCTGCATCGAGCCCGACTACATCTTGCAGTCGGCAGCGTAAGCGTCGGCGTGATCTTCGAGCCCAATGCCGACGATTTTGTTTGTGAACACGTCACCTTCCTTGATCACTTCGCGCACGTAAATGTCCTGCACGGGATGATGGTTCGCGCCAAAGGCAAAGTCGCCACGCACACTGTCGAAATCAGCCGCGCGAAGCGCATCGCGAAATGCGTCCGCATCGCCGACCGGAGCTCTTGCAAGCGCCGAAATCAAAAGGTTCGCCGTATCGTAGCCCTGGCTTGCATAAAGCGATGGCAGTCGCCCGTACTCGGCCTCGAACCCTTCGACGAAGGCCGCATTCGCCGCGTTCTCGATGTCCTTGTTCCACTGCGAGGTGTTGATAACGCCCATCGCGGCATCGCCGACGGCCTGCAAGATGCCCTGATCGAAGGAAAACGCCGGACCGACCACCGGCAGATCGACCCCCGACGCACTGTATTGCTTCAGGAATGAAATCCCCATACCGCCCGGCAGAAAGAAGAAAACCGAATCCGCGCCCGAGGCACGTATCTGCGCAATCTCGGCTGCGTAATCCGTTTGCCCAAGCTTGGTGTAAACTTCACCCGCAAGATCACCGCCGTAAAACCGCTTAAAGCCGGTTAGCGCATCCTGACCCGCAGGATAGTTCGGCGCCAGGATGAACGGCTTTGCATAACCTGCGCCCTTGGTATAGGCCCCCGCGGCCTCGTGCAGGTTGTCGTTCTGCCAGGCAACGTTGAAGTAATTCTGATGACAACCTGCGCCCGCCAGCGCAGAAGGCCCCGCATTGGGGGAAAGATAGAACTTTCCCTGCGACGTCGCCGCAGGAACAACAGCCATCGCGAGGTTCGACCAGATGATTCCTGTCAGGATGTCGACCTTCTCGGACTGGATCATCTTGTCGGCGAGTTGCACCGCGATTTCGGGCTTCCGTTGATCATCCTCGATCACCAGCTCGATATCAGCGTCCGCGTTCTTCAGTGCCAGAAGAAAGCCGTCGCGCACGTCGATTCCCAGGCCGGCGCCTCCACCCGACAAAGTGGTAATCATCCCTACCTTAGCGGTCTCACCTACCGCGGCCGATCCAAGCGCAGCGGCACAAGCCGCCGCCAGAAGCGTCTTTAGTTTCATGGTTGTCTCCCCTTTGGTGCCGACCGCTCAAAATGCTTTAAACGTGAGGGTCGTAAGCGTGCGTTCGATCCCGTCTATATCGAGGATCTTGTCGTTCACGAACTTGCCGATATCCGCGCCCTGTGGTGGATAGAGCTTCATCAGAAGATCGTACTCACCGGACGTCGAATAAAGCTCGGAGTGAAACTCGCGCAGCGCTATCTCGTCGGCCACCCGGTACGCGGTGCCGGGACGGCAGCGGATCTGGACAAATAGGGCTGTCATGAGCGTCTCCGAAGCAAAGCGCTGCATTGGTAGGACGCGGCGCGTGTGTTTGCAACGTCGCGCTGCCGCTGGACGGGGTGTGGCCAAACGGACTCGCGGCACTGTTGGTGCCTCTTCTCATACTTATCGCAAGGGTATCGACTCGCTATCGTTAACCTATGAACCCCAGACCCTCAGACTTGCGCGCGATGATCGACCGGGTAGCGCGCCTTACCGCGACCGAGGATCGGACAGGCGGGCTTAACCCGGCTCAGGCGGCAGGGCTCGATTACCTCGCACGCGCAAACCGGTTCTCTCGCGCGCCAAGCCACGTTGCCGACTACTTGGGGGCCACGCGGGGAACGGTCTCACAAACCTTGAAGGCGCTAGAGCGCAAAGGGCTTATTATCTCGCGCTCAAACCCCGAGGATCGTAGGGGGTTGATTTACGACTTGTCGCCAGAGGGCGCGCGCGAGGCCGAGCGTAACCGGGCTGCGGAGGCCGCGTTCGATGAGCTGGCCTACCGCGACCGGCAGGCATTGGACCGCGGGCTGCGAAGCGCGATGCAGGCGCTTCTGGACATTAGAGGCGGGCGCAGCTTTGGCGTATGCGGGATTTGCCGTTATCATAAAATCGAAGGACGGATGCGGCACTGCGCGCTGATGGACGAGACATTGGCTGGGCCCGAAGCAGCGCAGATCTGTCACGAACAGGTTCCAGCCTAGTCGCTCGTCCGGCGCCTGGAGGGATATCGACAGGTTGGGGAAATCGGTCCAGTCTCCGCCCAAACGCTCGGGCATTCGGGAGATTGGCAATGACGGCCCCGCTCAAAGGCATCCGGGTCCTTGATCTGACAAACGTTTTGGCAGGGCCGTTTGCGTGCCATCAGCTTGTCCATATGGGGGCCGAGGTCATCAAGGTCGAAGCGCCGGGGCGCGGCGATCTGGCCCGACAGCTTGGCGCAGACCCTGAACTCAACGCCAAGGGCATGGGGGTTTCGTTTCTGGCCCAGAACGCGGGCAAGAAATCGGTTACGGTGAACTTCAAACATGCCGAAGGTCGCGCCCTTTTTCTCCGCCTTGTCGAAACAGCCGACGTACTGGTGGAGAACTTTCGGCCTGGCGTTATGGACCGGCTGGACCTAGGCTACGCGGTTCTGAAAGAGACGCGCCCAGAGCTGATTTATTGCGCGATCTCGGGTTTCGGACAGGATGGGCCATGGGTCCATCGGCCGGCTTATGATCAAATTGTTCAGGGCGCCTCTGGGGTGATGTCGATCACCGGCGCGCCCGACGGCCCACCCTATCGCGTCGGCTACCCCATCGCCGACACCGTCGGCGGGATGACGGCAGCCTTCGCAATAGCGGCCGCTCTGAACGCGCCAGAACGCGGGACGTTCCTCGACGTTTCCATGCTGGAATCGATATTGGCGACCATGGGATGGGTAGTATCGAACCACCTTATTGCAGGTGTCGACCCTGGTCCGCATGGAAATGAAAACGTGACATCGGCACCGTCGGGCGCGTTCGCCGCAGGCGAGGGTCTTTTAAACATCGCGGCTAACAAGGACGAACAATGGCACGCGCTTGCCAACCATATTGGACGAGCGGACTTGCTGGCCGACCCCGACTACGCAACACGCGAGGATCGCAAACGCAACAGGCTTGCCCTGAAAGCAGAGATTGAAACAACTCTTAAAACGCGTCCTGCAAAGGATTGGGCACGCGAACTGAACCAGATCGGTGTGCCGGCCGGCGCGATCCTGTCGGTGCCCGAGGTCCTGGCCGCCCCACAGGTGGCGAACCGGGGATTTCTGGCGACCTTCCCGGATGTCCCCGGTGTCGGACGCGATATTGAGGTGGTGAGGACCGGATACAAAATGGATGGCGCGGCCCCAAGCGTGGCAACACCGCCTCCGGAGCTGGGCGCGCACGCCGCAGAAATATGGGGCGAATTTGGTCTCACTGAAGACGACCTGTCCCAGCTTCGTGAGACGGGCGCAATCTAGATCAGCCGGTCAGGACAAAACGTGTCCGCTGGCGGAATATCTCGCCCGGTCGCAGCACAATCGAAGGAAACTCACGGTGATGCGGCGCATCTGGCCAAAGCTGAGGCTCCAGTGCGACTCCGCCGGACCCGCCCGCATAAGCCTGAAGCCCCGGCGCGTCAGAGTAGACCTCTAGCGACCGGCCGGACTTACCCGAAAGGCGCGCGCGTAGCCCCATGGCGGCCTCGAAGCAGAAGTTGTGATCAAGGGTCGGATCAGGCGGACGGGGTACCCGGTGATCGTACGCCGTTCCATCCACTGGCGCCACGGCCCCAGTCGGGATCTTGTCCGGATCGGTCGGCAAGTACCGCTCTGCCGGTATCTCAAGCGTCAGGTCCGATGGCTCTCCTCGTCCGTCGGGGTTCCAGACACCGTGATGACCTGGGTTTATAAGAGTGAGACGATCCGTCGACGCTGTCAGTTCTAGTTCAAGTGCGCCGGAGGCATCGAGCGCATAGGTCGCCGTCAGACGGCGGTTCCCCGGGAAACCGCCAGCGCCACCCGGAAGCGCAACCGCGAACGCAACGCGCGCGCTGTCGGCCGCGTCGACGTCCCAATTCAAAGCATGCGTGCTTGCACCGCCCGAATGCAGCGTATTCTGCCCACCCTCATTGACTTCAAACCGCAAAGCCTGACCATCAAGTTCGGCCCGCGCCCCGGCGATCCGGTTGATCACGGGTCCCACCACCGGGCCGGTAAAGCGGTGCGGTCCTTCATATCCCACAATGTCCGAGGAAACGGCGGCATTGGGTCCGTCGCCCAAACAATACGCCACAAGCCGTGCGCCATAATCAATCATCGTTGCCCGGCTTCCGCCTGCGGCAATGTGAATGGCGCTAACAGTGCGCCCGTCGGACAAGGTCCCAAACGGGGTCAGATTGGCCACCACGCAACTCCCGCGGGTTGAAGCTCAACGTCCCGGTAACGTCGCGGCGCATCGGCGTAGTTGAACGCAAACCGGTGCGTCGCTGTATCCCTGAGACGAAGACCCTCTGGCAAGCGATCTGTCGCAATCCCGGCGTCCGCACAGGCATCCGATACAAGCCTGTCCCACAGCGCGTCGTCCGGCCATCCGGCCAGATACCGCAGACGGTCGCCAACCATGACCGGCGCGCCCTCCTCCGTTTCAACGTGAACCGGCGCAATGGTTTCAAGCGCCTCCATCCAATGCACGACGGCGCCACCGCCAGCGACCACGCGGGCGTGACCCGGCGGCACGCTTTCGACATAGGACACGGTCACCTCCAGCCCCGGAAGGTTTGGGGGGAGCGGAACCGGGATGCTTAAATCCCGCGTCTTGGCATTCGTGCGGGGCCCGAGAAGCGTGATGCCGTCGTGATCGGCGATCGCCTTAAGTAGAGATGCCGGCAAGGTTGCAATCCCGGGTGCCAGGATAAGCCGGTACGCGGACAGGTTCGTGGCGCCTGACGGCAGAATGTCCACCGACAGACCCGACCGACGCAGCGCCCGATAGGCCGAAAATACAACGCGAAAGTAGCTGAAATCCTGGCCTTGAGGCTGGACCTCCCACGCCCAAGCCGACGCATAGTCGAAGACTAAAGCAACGGGCGCGCGGATAGGGCTTGTATCGGGGAGGTCTTCAAGCTCGGTGGCGACGCGCCGCGCCTCCTCCATAGTCGGCGCATCGGCGCTGTCGGGGCGCAGAAGACCAGCATGGTGCTGCTCCTGTGCAAATGGCGCCTGCCGCCACCGGAAATAGGCAACGGTTTCAGCGCCATGGGCAAACGCCTCCCACGTCCAAAGCCGCACCATGCCGGGCAGTGGTGCGGGGTTCCAGGGCGCCCAGTTCACAGGGCCCGGCTGCTGTTCCATCACCCACCACCGGCCGCGGCCAACGGCACGGTAGAGGTCGTGGTGGAACGCCTGAAAATCCGGATCGCCCTGGCGCAAGTATGTCGCGCGATGCGCGGCGTCTCCGTCGACGCGGTCAAGAAGAAAGCCCATCGGATAGCTGTCCCAGGACGCGATATCGAGGTCTTCGCCGACGTCGAAATGGTCGAATTCCAGAACCCGACCCATGTAATTGTGCAAGAGCGGTGCGGTGGTGTGGCGGCGCAGAACTTCGACCTGGGCCCGATTGAAGCGTGCAACCTGGTCAGACGAAAACCGCCGGAACGCCATGGCATGCGCGGGGTTCGGCTCGGTCACAGTTAAATTCGGCAAACCGATCTCGTCGAAGGACGCATATTCCATCGACCAAAACACATTGCCCCATGCCCGGTTCAAAGCATCCGGCGACTGATAGGTCTGGGCCAGCCAGTCACGAAAAGCGCTCAGCGCGGCGTCCGAATAGCTGATTGTGGTGTCGTGGCAGCCATACTCGTTATCGATCTGCCAAGCCTGCACATGCGGGTTCTTTCCATAGCGCTCGGCCAGACGCGCCACGATCCGGCGGCACTCCGACACGTAACCCGCGTGAGAAAAGCAATAGTGGCGGCGCGACCCGAAGCCACGGGTCCGGCCATCGGCATCAACCGCCAGCATGTCGGGATGCTTGGTCAGCATCCAGCGCGGGGGCGTCGCTGTGGGTGTGCCAAGGACGACCTTTAACCCCGCGCGTCCCAGAATTTCGATGGCGCGATCAAGCCAGTCCCAGTCAAACCGGCCCTCTTCTGGTTCCAGCCGTGACCACGCGAACTCGCCGATCCGGACCCATGTCAGACCGGCCTCGGCCATTCGGCGCGCGTCCTCTGCCCACCAGTCTTCTGGCCAATGCTCTGGGTAATAGCAGGTTCCGAGTGTGCGCTTCATCGGCTGCGCGCCCGTCGGCTGGAGTGGATGGAATTATGCCGGTCCGCGCGACCCGTGATACATTTGGATCGAAGCATGGTCACAGGATGACCCGGTGTTCGGCCTGTCCTCGGGTGTCGGTTGACGCAACATACGTGGCGCCATGCGCGCGGCCATCAGCCAGTGTTTCGGCAGAAAGACCCTGGCGTGCCGTGGTGCAGTAAATCGTTGACATATCGGGACCACCAAACGCGGGGCAAGAACTGTGCGATGCGCCAATTGCGACCGCTGATTGGAACTGGCCATCCGACCCATAGCAGGCGACGCGGGATGCCCCCCACTCAGCACACCAGAAATTGCCCGCGGCATCAAAAACGGCCCCATCAGGGTTCAGTCCGGTTTCCCGCTGATCCAAAAACGTTTGTGGTTCGCCCACGGGCCAGCCGTCAGGGTCCGACAAAGCCACACGCCAGACGGTTTTCCGCGCAGTGTCCCCAAAGGTCGCGGTCTTGCCATCGGGCGCAAACGCGATGGCGTTGGGGATTGACACATCGGGGTAAAGCAGCCGCACTTCGCCCTTGTAGAACCGGTAGATTGCGCCCTGTTCCGGCGCCGCCGTCTTCGACATTGTCCCCACCCAGAAGCCGCCCCATGGATCGGCACGACCATCGTTCGAGCGGGTGTCGGTCCGGTCGGCTTCGAGCGGAACAAGATCGGTCCGGGTTCCAGCCTCTAGATCGAACGTGAAGAACCCGGTTTCGGAAACCACCAGCAACTGGTCGCGATCGATCCATCCTGCCGCGGACACATGTTCATCAAACTGCCATTGCCGTGTCTCGGCGCCTTGGCGCGTGTGCAGGCGAAACCGGAGAATATCGAACCAGTACAGCCCGGCCCGCTCAGGGTGCCACAAGGGCCCCTCGCCCAATGCGCATGGCGTGGCGTCGTAGATCCCGGCGGTCGTCATTCGGTGCTGTCCCAGGCTGTCACGGCCTCTCGCGCCCGCGCCGCGAGATCTTCGACCGACCTTCCCGGCACATAAAGCGAGGTTCCAAGGCCGAAGCCGTTCGCACCAGCCCGCCGCCAGTCCTGAAAATTCGATGGGCCCACGCCGCCAACCATATAGATCTGCGTTTCCACAGGCAGGACTGCGCGCAGTGCCTTCAAACCCTCGACCCCCATTTGAAAGGCAGGAAAGACTTTCAGACCGGATGCACCGGCTTTGAGCGCCCCAAAGCACTCCGACGGAGTCAGTACGCCGGGAAAGCTTCGAAGGCCCGCCCGAACCGTGGCACCGACGACCTCGGCATCGAAATTTGGCGAGACAATAAGCTGACCGCCTGCTTCGGCGACTTCGCTGACTTGCTTTGCACTCAGTACCGTTCCTGCACCAATCAATGCGTTCTTCCCATGCGCTGCAGCCATCGCCGAGATCGAGCTTAGCGGATCGGGCGAATTCAATGGCACTTCGATCCGGTTGATCCCGGCTTTGATGAGCGCGGCGGCGGCGGGAATGGCCTCGTCGGGCGAGATACCGCGAAGAATAGCGATCAAGGGGCGGCTCATGCGAATTCTCCTAAGCGGCTCCGGGCATGGTACAAACCTTGCCGTGTCATTCTATCTCCGTCGAGCATTTCGATCGCCACGCCTTGGGCGGCGAGTGCAGCGGCATAAGGTGCCGACGACGTCTCTGATCCCACAATCAGCACCGGTTGCCCAAGCCAATAGGCGCGCGCCGCAGCAAGTTCGGCACCAGTCAGAAATCCTGACAGCCGGGCCCGGGCCGTATCGGGATCAAGCCCGTTTAACAGGTGCTCGGCACGCAAGCCGAAAAGGCGCTGCGCGATCGCTTCCGGTTTCGCTATGGCATCCGAAACGGCCTCGGAAAATTCATCCGCGCTCCAGCCAGACCCGATCGAATGACGCAAGACCGAGCGATGCGACAAAAGCGCGAACATCTCGCCTGTCATGAACGTGCGGAAACTTACCAACTCGCCAGCCGACACCTGCGCCCATTTCGTGTGGGTTCCTGGAAGACAAAGAACCCCGTCAAAGTCGGGACGTGAGATCAAAGCACCAGCGATCTGGGTTTCCTCGCCCCGCATGACATCGGCAGGGTTATCCTGTTTAAGGCCGCCAAGGACAGTCACATGCAACCGCGGGTCTTGGGTCGGCGCCCGGGTCGCGGTCACCTCGCGGGGGTCGGCCGGAACGGTAGTGTAGGGTGCTTCGACCCAGCCCTGGCGTGCGCCGACCATGCCACAAGCCAGAACAGGGGCCGCGCCGTCCAACCAGTCTGCGACAAGCGACAGTAGGGCCGTTTCGAAACTCGATTTCTCAAGCCCGCCCATCCCTGCATCCGAACGCGCATCCGCGATCACATGCCCGTCCGCGGTCATTGCCCACGCACGGCAGGCGGTGGTACCCCAGTCAACTGCGATCCAGTCGGCGCGGCTCATCCGGTCACCACCACCCCGCCATCAACCACAAGCGACTGTCCTGTCATTGCCGAGGAGGCGGAAGACGCAAGAAAAAGGCACGGGCTTACAATATCGGCGGGCTTCAGATGATCCTTCAAACACATCCTGTCCATATGCGCAGCAAGCCCTTCATCGGTCGCCCACATATCCATCTGCTTTTCGGTCAGCACCCACCCGGGCGCAAGGACGTTGACACGCACCTTGTCGGGTCCCCACTCGCGCGCAAGCGACCGTGTCATCCCGTTTATCCCGGAATTCGCTGTCGTGTAAGCGACGTAGCCCGCATTCCCCATCATGTAGCTGATCGAGCTAAAGTTCACGATCGCCCCCCCGCCTGATGCGATCATGCCCGGCGCAACGGCTTGGCAGGCAAAGAAATAGGCCTTTAGGTTGATCGCCTGGTTCCAGTCCCAGAAATCCTCGTCCACGTCGAGCGCCACATGGCGCTTATCGTTCGCGGCGTTGTTGACCAGGCGCGTGACCGGACCATGCGCATCTGCCGCCTCGGCCAGCCGCTGCTTCAAAAGCGGGATGTCAGTGATGTCGCACTGAAGAAACAGCGGCTTGTTGTTGTGCTTGTCGCCCATCTCTTCTGCGAATCCTGATGCATCCGAACGTTGAACAAAGGCGACGCGTGCACCTTGCTCGAGAAACCCTTCTGTCAAGTTCGCGCCGATCCCCGAGCCGCCACCGGTGATAAAGATCGACGCGCCGTCGAGATCGGGAAAGCGGGGGATGTCTGTCATTGCAGGCTCCATTGCATAAGGAATGAAAAATGGGTCACAAGCGTTCACCCTCTAGAACCCACATGGTCTCAGGAAACGACCAGGGCAGCGTTACGCCTTGCGCCATCAACGCCGCGCCCGAAAGGGTAACGGCCTCTGCCTTAAGGACCGGGGTCCCGCGCGACAGCCCGGGCGCTTCGCTGCGGTTCCTCACTGCGATCCGGTAGCGGGCTTCAGGGTCAAGCCGTGTTAGACGCAAGGGCCGGGGTGCGATCTGCGGTGACGGCGCGGCGCGACCGGCGAAGACAACAAACCGGGCACCGTCTATTGCAAGTTGCTGTTCTGCGATCACGGCGGCGTCTGCGCTGTCGAGCCGTAGAATGTCTGCCGACTGCATCCACGTCCGATTGGCTTTCCACCACGCGGTCACATCCCTCAGAACTGCCACCTCATGGTCCGTCAGTTCGCGAGGATCCATCTCAAACCCCATATGACGCTGTGCCGCAACCCAGGCTCTGAACGAGATGTCGAGGACACGGCCCGACGTATGGCACTTGCGCGGACCCACATGGCTGCCTGTCACGGCCGCAGGCAGGAACAAAGATGCGCCCGCCTGCATCTTTAGCCGTTCCAATGCATCGTTTGAGTCCGAAAGCCAAACACGCTGAGTGCGGCTTAGAATTCCAAAATCGATGCGTCCACCGCCCGAAGCGCAGCTTTCGATCTCGACGAGCGGATGCGCAGAGCGCAGGCGATCAATCAGCGCATAGGAGCCGCGCGTCTGGCGCGCGTCGGGCGCTGGCAAGACACGGTTATGATCCCATTTGATGTACTCTATGTCGTGCGCCGTCAGAATCTCGGAGATACGGTCAAAAAGGTAGTCGCGAACATCGCCACGGCTCATGTCCAAAACCATCTGCTGGCGGCCGGGGATTTGATCGGCTGGGCCCAGAAGCCAATCAGGGTGCGCTTCGTATGTACGGGACGCAGTGTTGATCATCTCGGGTTCGAACCAGATACCAAAAGTCATGCCGAGGCCACGGACATGAGCGATCAGCGGATCCAGACCCTCGGGATACTTGCGCGGATCAACTGTCCAATCCGCGAGCGAGGTTGTGTCGTCGTCGCGTTGCCCGAACCAGCCATCGTCAAGGACGAACCGTTCGGCCCCAAGCTCGGCAACCTGTGTCGCGATGTCCCGAAGTACATCAAGCCGATGGTCGAAATAAACCGCTTCCCAGCAATTGTAGTGCACCGGCCTGTCCGGCCGAGCCCACCGAACGATCCGGTCGCGCAGATGGCGCTGAAAGCCGACTGCACATCCGTTCAGCCCGTCTGAGGAGTAGACGGCGTAAAGCGGTGCGCTTTGGAACTGGGTTGCCGGTTCGTTTTCCATGCGCGCGGCGTTGCCGAACTGCACCTGTCGCCGACCGTCGGGCAGTTCCTCGGCAATCATCCGATGCCCCCCCGACCAGCCATAGTGAAATGCCCAGGCTTCGCCCCGGGTGTTGGTTGCACCACGCCCCGGCACAATAAGACCCGGAAAGTGCTCGTGGCCTGTACGACCGGTCCTGTTCTCGCGGTAGCGCATGCCGGGAGCCCACGGAGTGCGAACCAGCTGGAACTCCCCGCACCAGCGGCCTGCCACATCGATCATGTCGTCTGAAAGCTGCGGCGCCGGCAGAACAGGTGCCGCAAGCCAATGCAAGTGCAATGGTTCGTCTGAATGCAATGACGATGTCAGTGTCAGAACGTGGGTTTCGGGATCAAGTGCGATCCGCGCTTCCCAGGTCAGCCCATTGTCAGCGTCGACCGCCGACAGGGTCAGCGCTCCGTCGCGCTCCACCGCCCCGGAGAACCGGAAACGGGGCAACAGGGGTTCGGGTTCTATGCCAACTCGTCGGACGATCAGTCCGGGCTGGCCCGGGAAGCTGCGCGATGCTTCAGGGCAGAGCGTCAGCTCGGGATTTGCATCAAGCATGCCCCCTGTAACGTCGATATCACCTGAACGCGCAAGCGTCTTGAGATCCTCATCCGCCGGCAAGGGCGCGCCCCAATAAATGACCTCCGGTAGGCGCCCGCCCCGCGAGGCGAGCGCCAGCGTCTGGCGCCCGTCATCCAGCCGCCAGCAGTGCATTATTTGACGGCGCCAAGCGTCAGACCCGCTATGAAGTGGCGCTGCATCAGGAAAAACATCGCGACGGGCGGCAGAGCCGCCACAATCGAGCCAGCGCTCATCATATGATAGGCAGCGCGAAACTGGGCATTGAACGACGTGATCCCAGCCGTGACCGGCTGGCTTTCCGGCCCCTGCGTCAGAACGATTGCCCAGAAGTAATCGTTCCAGATGAAGGTGAAAATAAGGACGCTCAGTGCGGCGATTGCGGGTTTCATGAGAGGCAGGACAACGAACCAGAAGATTCGCCACTCGCTGACACCCTCGACGCGTGCCGCTTCGATCAGCGGGAACGGCAGCGCCCTTATGAAGTTCCGCATGAACAGCGTGCAAAACCCAGTCTGGAAGGCAATGTGGAACAGCACGAGACCCGTCTTCGTGTTGTAGAGACCAAGATCAAGGGTCAGGTCGCGGACCGGAACCATCAGAATCTGGAACGGCACGAAGTTTCCGGCGACAAACATAAAGAAGATCCAGATGTTCGAGCGGAACTTGTAAATCCCGAGCGCGAAGCCTGCGAGGCAAGACAGCGTGACCGCTCCGATAACCGTCGGCACCGTTATGAACACAGAGTTCATCAGGTATCTTGGCATATCGCTTTCGAAGAACACGCGACCGTAATTGCTCGCAAACTCAAACGACGACGGCAGTCCCCAGTAATTGCCGACAGTAAAGTCTGATGCCGGTTTGACCGAAAAGATCATCACCGCAATCAGGGGCAAGAGCCACAGGATCAGCGCAATTGGCAGTAGGGTTTGATAGGTCAGTTGCCAGCTTCGCGAAGACTTCTCTATGGGTGTCGGAAACATCTCAGCGCCCCCGCTCTTCTTTGTACATCGACCACAGGAAGTAGGCGATGAAGATCAGCATGATGAAGAACAGAACCACCGCGATTGCAGCACCGTAGCCCATGCGGAACCCGTACTCGGACAGTGCCTTTTCGAACATGTAGAACGACAGCACTCGGGTCCGGCCAAAAGGGCCGCCAAAGGTCATGACCGAGATCAAGTCAAAGGATCGCAGCGCACCGATGATCGTTACAACGAAGGCGATGAATGTCGCGGGCTTCAGTTGCGGAATGATGATGTACCACAGCATCCGCCAGCCCTTCGCTCCGTCCAGGCGACCTGCTTCGATCTGTTCGGGATCGACGGCGTTCAAACCAGTGAGGTAAAGGATCATGCAATAGGCTGTCTGCGGCCAAAGGCCGGCTGCGATGATCCCGTACGTGGCAAGCGTTGGGTCCCCCAGAACGTTAAGCGGACCAAGCCCGAAGAAACCCAGGATGCTGTTCAATAAGCCTTCATTCGGAAGGTAGAACCAGGAAAAGACCAGCCCCACAACGACCTGGCTCAGAACGAACGGAAAGAAAAACATCGACTTGTAGATGCGAATGCCGACGACGTTCTGGTTCAGAAAGAGCGCGATAAACAGTCCTGCGGGGATCGCCAGAAGATATAGAACAAGCCATTTCAGGTTGTTCCAAAGCGACACTTCAAAAGCGCTATCGTCCATAAGCTCGACATAGTTGTCGATCCCGATGAACCGGGCTTCCCCAAGACCATCCCAGTCGTAAAGCGAAATCGAGAAGCTCTGGATGATCGGGATGATGACGTAGACCGCGAAGAACAGGATTGCCGGCGCGAGAAACAACCACGGTGTAATCGCGATCTCATTCCGCTTGTACCAGCTGCGCCGATCCTCGATGGCAGCAACATCCGACAGGCTGGCTGTTGTCATGAACACCCTCCCTCTGCCTTGCGGCATATTCGAAAGCCCGACGCCGGCTTGCGGATATGTCGCCAGAGGTCGGACCGGGGCGGTTTCTGCCGCCCCGATCCGTTGCGATTACTGGTAGACGCGCTCGCGCACCTTCTCGAGACGGTTCAGGATGTCATCGAGGTTGTCGGGGAACACCATGAATTCCTGCAGACCTTGCATCGCTTCCGCGGCCATCTCTGCCGGGAAGTCACGGTCAAAGAACTGCGCGACGCCGCCGGGGCTATTCGACGACAGCATCGCGAAGCCTTCGTTCAGGAACTTATCATCATCGACCGATGATTGTGCGTTGACCGGAAGCTGCCCAAGGTTCGAACCGTTGTTGATCTCTGTCTGAACGTCAGCCGAAACGACAAACTTCAGGAACTCACGCGCGGCTTCCTTGTTCGCGGCACCCGACGGAATGTGGAATGTATCCGTCGGGGCGTCTTCCGCCAATTCCACGTCAGGGTTGATGGCCGGGAACTGGTAGAAGTCGAGCTTCGTGTCATCAAGTCCAGCTTCACGCAGTGGCGCCACAGCAAAGTTACCCATCAGGATAGCGCCTGCTTCGCCAGCGACGATCGAAGGCAGCGATTCCTGCCAAGAGTAAGACTGATGGTTTTCGACGAAAGCGCCCATGTCGATCAGTTCGCGCCAGTTTGCGAAGGTCTGACGCACGCGGTCATCCGTCCATGGTACCTCGCCACGCGCCTGAGCCATATGGAAATCATAGCCATTCGTGCGCATGTTGATGTAGTCATACCAACCGCCGGCAGTCCAAAAATTCTTAGTCCCTATTGTGAAGCAGGTCCGTCCCGAATCGATCATCGCCTGGCAGTTAGACTTCATCTCGTCGAAGTTGGTCGGCTCGGTCAGACCCAGCTCTTCGTAGATGTCTTTGCGATAGTAAACGCCCCACTGATAGTAGGTGTATGGCACGCCCCACTGCTTGCCATCGATCGTCATCGCGCTCTTGGTCGAGGCCAGGTTTTCAGCAATCTCGCCGTCTGCCCAGAGATCTGAAACATCCTCGAAGAGCCCCGCGTTCACATATGGAAGCATCCGGTTTGCTGCATACCAGTTCGCCACATCGGGTGGCTCAGCCGACAGGGCGTTCCGAATTTGCGTCTTCCACGCTTCGCGGTCGATCACGGTCAGTTCTACGTTGAGGTCAGGATGCATTTCGCCGAATTGTGCGGCCAGGCCTTCGATCACCGCACGCGGTGCCGGGTTCGACATGTCCGCGAAAATCTTCAGATCGCCCGAAAGCTGGGCTGCCGCCGGGCCTGCAAGCACGACAGCGGAAGCAAGCGCCGCAACAGACGCCTTCAAATGGATGCGCATATGGTCCTCCCTGTGCTCCATTTGCAGTTCCAATAATTGGAACCTAGTTTTGGATATTGAAATCATAACCTGAACGTGCCTATGCTTGTCAACAGCCGCGATGGCGCCTGGGAGGAAATCGGCACCAGCGGCTGGGGAGGATTAATGGACGCGCGCGGTCAATCCGACGGGACAGTAGGCAAAGCACTTGAAGTGCTGGACAGGGTCGCAGCCTTTGGCCGTCCTGTCCGCTTCGGCGAACTCCTTGCGGACAGCCCCTACCCCAAGGCCACGCTTTACCGGTTCGTTCAAACGCTTACCAATCAGGGCATGCTGACCTATGACGCCGACCGGCAAACCTATGCGCCGGGCCTGCGCCTTGTCCGCCTAGCGCATGCGGCCTGGGGCCAGGCGTCGCTCGCACCGGTGGCGCGCCCCTATCTGGACGCGTTGTCGGCCGAGATCGGCGAAACAGTGCATCTTGCGCAGCTTGACGGCGGCCAGGTGCTTTATGTCGACAAGCGAAACGCGCGCGACCCGATCGAGATGTTTTCAAGCGCCGGCAAGGTGGGACCCGCCTATTGCACGGGTGTCGGCAAGGCGATGCTGGCCTATTTGAGTGAGGACGAACTTGAGGCCGCGCTGTCGCAACAGAGCTTTCACAGGTTCACCAAGCACACGCTGGCAAGCCGCCAGACCCTTTGTTCAGAGCTTGATGCGATTCGCGCGCGCGGCCACGCCTATGACCGCGAAGAGCATGAGCCCGGAATCATTTGCGTGGCGATGCCGATCATTGCGCGGTCGGGCCGCGTGTTGGGCGCAATGTCGGTAACTTCATCAACGACGCGCACGACTCTAAAGCAACTCGACGCCCTGGCGCCACGGTTGGCGGCAGCCGCGCGGGACATTGCGGCGGAAGCGCAGGAATGGCGCTTCCCCGACCACGAAGGACTTAAGAAAGCGGGAGTGGCTTGAGATGACGGGTGTAACCCTTGAAAACGTGATCAAGCGCTACGGCGAAACCCAGGTGATCCACGGGGTTGACCTGCAAATCGACGATGGCGAGTTCTGCGTCTTTGTCGGCCCCTCGGGCTGTGGCAAGTCAACGCTCTTGCGGATGGTGGCTGGGCTCGAAGAAACCTCGGACGGCAAGATATCCATCGGGATCCGAGATGTTACGCGTGAGGATCCGGCAGAGCGTGGCGTCGCGATGGTGTTTCAGACTTACGCGCTATATCCGCACATGACGGTCGAGGATAACATGGGCTTCGGGCTAAAAATGAACGGTCACCCGAAGTCCGAGATCAAGACCAAGGTGGACGAAGCCAGCCGCATTCTGAAACTCGACGAATACCTCAAACGCAAACCGGCGGCATTGTCGGGGGGCCAGCGTCAGCGGGTCGCCATCGGGCGCGCCATTGTACGCGGGCCTGAGGTTTTCCTGTTCGACGAACCGCTATCGAACCTTGACGCCGAGCTTCGGGTCGAAATGCGTGTAGAGATCGCACGTCTCCACAAGGAAATCGGCGCGACGATGATCTACGTCACCCACGACCAGGTCGAGGCGATGACGATGGCAGACAAGATCGTGGTGCTACGCGGCGGCAACATCGAACAGGTCGGCGCACCGATGGATCTGTACCGCGATCCCGACAACCGGTTTGTCGCGGGCTTCATAGGTTCTCCGTCGATGAACTTTCTTGATGCTAAAGTCGCAAGTGGACAGGTGGAAATCCCCGCTCTGAAGATTTCGGTCGCGCTTCCCGTCACGCTGCCCGCAGACGGCACACCAGTGACGCTTGGGATCCGGCCCGAGCATCTGGAGGTCAAACATACGGGCGACGCGCTGACCGTGGAACTGACCGAAGCCCTTGGCGGTGTCAGCTATGACTATCTGACCGCCGATACCGGAGAGAGGATGATCGTGGAAGAGCGTGGTGACGAGCGTTCCGCGGAGGGAACCCGTGTCGGCCTTGGGTTCGAACCGGGGCGCGCTTACTTGTTCGAAAAAGAAAGCGGTCGCCGGATCCGCTAGGCGCGACGTCTAGGCGGTCGGTCGCGGGGGCGATTATCCGTCCGCTGCATGGTCAGAAACGGTCATAGAAAAAACTATTTGTCAGATAGCATGGGATCCCCGATCAAGTTCGAGAGTCACAGCCTATGGCTTGGGACGATCAGCGCGCACCTCTGCTAGCTCCTTCAAGACAACGTGGCTTTGAAATCCGTCGACCGGCTGTCGGAAAAGATAGGTGTCAGCGAAATCTGAAAAGGTCTCCATAGACCCGCATCTCAAAAGCAACATTAGGTCGTCTTCTCCGGTAACTGACCAAACGCGCTCGACATCGGGGTGCTTTTTGAACCGCTCCATGAGCGTCCCGATCTGCTTCAATTGAAGAGGGTCGAAACGCACCAACACGAATATTTGTGTGCCTTGTCACCTATAGCTTGGATTTATGACCGCGAACTCTCGTTCGATTGCTCCGATCCCTCTCAAACGCTGAAGTCGGCGCAAGCAAGCCGCCGAAGACAAACCAACCAACTCGGACAACTGATTGCCGGTTTGGCGTGCATCCAACTCCATCGCGGCCAGGATCTTCCGGTCGAAGCTGTCGAGTTCTTCCATGGATTCTCCCTCGCATTCGATCGCGCGAGATTCTCGCAGAATTCCACTAAACAAGCGAAACTTTCGTTCCGACAAGAGCATTTTGATCCCATCTCGCGGGCGCGTGCTCATAGAAACAGGGCCGGCCTCTGACGATGGCCCCATCACAAACCGACCACAAACAAACGTCGAGCCTAGCGCTCGGCCGCTATGGCATGTGCGTGCCATTCGCTGATCACGTATTGACTGGAAACGAAAATGTACAACGCAGCAAAGACCTTACCCAAAGACAAGCGATGGCCAAATGCAATTGGCAGAACCCTGGCAGATCTGCGTAGCGCCACGACACTGCTTGGCAATTGGATCTGGAACCGCGACGCCAAGAAACGGACCGGTGGCCGTTTTCTTTCACGTTTGCAAGTGAATGCGCGAGGTGACCAACGCGCCATCGAAGAACTCAGGCACATGAGCGACCACGAACTTTTTGATGTCGGGTTGTCCCGGTCAGATTTGACCGCAGAGGGTTTGGCCATTGCGGGCGCCAAGAGGGCGCTTCGGCAAGACTTGATCGCATCGGAACTCTCTGAACGCGCAAAGCAGAGAGAGGTGGTCAAGAATGGAAATTAGTGTTGAGAATGCTGGGCCTTACAACAGTGTCAGGCTCTACGGTCAACTTGACAGTTGCGGGGCCGGCGCAATCTACGAGGCGATCGTCGAGCTTGGGTCCAAAGGGCCCGGTCGGGTGGTTGTCAGCGTTGCAGAGGTAACGTTTGCAACTCGGGCAGGCTGCGGGGCGCTGTTTGTCGCTGCGAAGCTTTTGCATACCAGAACCGGCGAAAGGATGCAGATCACCGATGCATCCCCAGAGATCGCGTCAATTCTGAATGGGGCCGGCTTCGACCACCTCGTCGAAGTGCAATTACGTCCCGAAGCTGGCGTTGCCTTCGTAGCCTGAGTTCCTCGCTTGGCCAAGACGTTACGGCTTTCGTGAGCTTTCAAGCTTCTGCGGGTCGCGTCGAAGCACAGATCTAGGCAACCTTCGATACGTGGGTGAGCACGTGAAACATGAAGGGAAGAGGTGGCGGACTAGCAGACCGACGGTTTACCACCTGCCCAGAGATACATCGCTGGCCAGGGCGCACGTACCGGCTGGCGCCCTCCCGTCCTGAACCATCCTTACTGCAACTCAGGCACGATCCGGCACATTAAGGGAATCCATTGCTATCGTTTCATCAAGCCGAAAGTGAATAAAAGACCGGATTGTTTCGCCAGCTTTCAAAAAGTCAAACGCGGCATTGAACTGGCCGTGGTTCATATGATGCTAAATGTAGGGGTTTCCGCATACCGAACGCATGATTCACTTAGGACTTCCAAATATCCTCGATTTCACACAGCCAGTTCTGCAACCCCAACGCCACTGAACAGCGGCAAAATACTCACTCACACTACACCCGAAGCCCGTGATTTATCCAAAGCACTTAGACTTTCGGCCATTCTAATCCGCCGATGCCTTGCCAGCAACCCTATCTAGGATACGATTGATTATTCTCTCTTCCAATTCTGTTTCCCCCTTACCATCTCGGCCGGTACTACGGGTCAAGGCTATGTAGTCTTCGACACTTAATCGTGCAGCGCCATTCGCGGACGCTAATCGCAGCGCTGCTCGCCTCTCCTCCCATCTTCGACGCTCGATAATTGCAAGCTCATAGACCTTATAAAGCGCGCGAAGAATAAATAAGCTTAAAAGCACGATGGCTGATCTGACCACAATCAGGTCCCAGTTGGTAACGTCACTGGCTCGAACGTCCTCGCGAATGCTTTGAAAGCGTTCAAGAAGGTTCTTTAATTCAATCTCGTTGTCGACCCCGCTCCCCATACTGGCGAGTTCACTTCTAAAGGTCTGAAGCAGTTCCACGGAGTTTTGATAGACAACTACTTCCTCTTCTCCATCTAGTAAGATCACTTCTGGTGGTCTAGCCTCCTCCGACCTGCGGCTTTGAATATCAACAAGCCGATCTATCTCATCGGTTTAGCGCCTTTCCACTGTCCGGATGCGTTCTTCTAAATCTGAGGACAAGAGAAACCTCGACGCCTCAATCCGATCAAGGTTTCCCAAGGCTCTCGCAGTTGGGGAGTCTTGAAATACAACAACAAAACTCAGTATGGCTGCCGAAAGAACTACCGTGATGCCGAGCAAAGCTATGAGTATTCGAGTTTCCGCACCCGCAACAGATGACGCAAACACATCATCCAAAGAACTCAGGCCCGGTCCATCAACGGTTTCGGACAACGTGTCGCTATCCGGTGAACCACCAGAGACAGACGGGTAGATATCGACGAGTGCAGCGCATACCTGACCAAAGAAGGCCACATAGCTCCTTGCAAGAAGGAAACCTAGCGGCGCAAAGAGAACCATAGACGCACAGTAGAGTAGTTCTAGGGAGGAAAGATTATAGTCAGAAAATGCGGTTACTTCAATAGGCGTGTCGATAGATAGCCCAAACAAAACTAGTAGTTCTTCGCCAACGTCATCAAAATCAAAGGTAAGATATCCAACTAGTTCGAGTAGGAAAATATTTCTAATTGTCCCCCAACGATCATGCTTCACACTTTCCCAAAGCGGCGGTTTCCGTGCCGTGCTGATTGCCCTTCTGAACGAGTAAAAAGCGATCCCAAAAATATAAGCATAGTAAAATAGCTTTGATAACAAATGATCATCACGATAGGGTCCTCCGACAATTTGTGAGCTAGAGAAAATAAAAAATAATGCCGGCGCGGACAATATGCCGATCAATAGCCAAATTAGCGAATCTTGTTTGCCACCAATCATCTTTCCAAAGCCCCATCCCCCGCTCGCGTAACGCTGCAGTTTCTGCAAGACTCTGTCAACATCGACATGATTGCGCCCATAATCTCAACTTCCAGGGGCAGTTCGGTTGCTGTTTCGCCAGCCTTGACGGGACTGCAACCATGCGCCTCAGTGTCGGTGATTGGCGACCAGTTCGCCTTCTTGCGCATCTTTGTGGCCTTTGTTGTCGCGGCACTCAACGACTTCTGTTGCCGAGCCGCGTTGCATTCTTTTGTCTATTCAACTCTAGTGCAACTATAGGTAAGAAGCCGGGCTCTTTGAAATTGATACTCTGCGCTCACGTTGACCCTTCTGTTGGGGGTTCACCACCATTTGCCAACCCCGGTGCCGCAATCGCAGGCGGTGGGCCTCTCCGTTCATTCAGTCCTGCCGCAGTGCATGTTCGGCCAGCGTGTCACGGTTAATCTCGATGCCAAGTCCCGGACCACCGGGGACCTCGACAATCCCATTGTCTGCCTCGATCGGTGTTTTCATGATCGTCTGGCGAAACGGCATCTTGGTCCGATCGAATTCCAGGATCGGGGCACGCGGCCCGGGCCGCAGCGGCTCTGGCAACTGCGCGGCCAGCCATTGCAGCGACGCCGCGATCTGAACCCCCGTCCCCCAGACATGCGGGACAAGTCGCGCACCTGCATGCGCGGCGAGATCGGCCACGCGCCGCATTTCGCTGAAGCCACCCACACCGCAAAGATCCGGCTGAAGGATGTCCACCGCACCCGCATCAAGCGCTTGCTTCATCGCCCAACGTCCATGCCAGGTTTCGCCGCCGGCGACCGGGATTGGCTGGCTCTGGCGCAGCCGGGCGTAGGAGGCCAGATCCTCGGGAATAACCGGTTCTTCGAACCACGCGATGTCGAATTCGGCGGCGCGCCGTCCGAGCTCGACAGCCTCGCCCGGATCGAAACCGTGGTTGGCGTCGACCATCAGCATGGTATCGGGTCCAATCGCCTCCCGCACCGCCGCAATTGTATCCAGATCTTCGGGGACGCCGAAACCGATCTTGATCTTTACGGCCGAGAATCCCTCGGCAACGTACGCGGCCGATTCCGCCGCCATGTCTGCGACCCGGCTTTCCGTTGCGCGCCGAAATCCGCCTGTTGCATAGGCCATCACACGCTCGCGCACCCGCCCGCCCAGAAGCGTGGCAATTGAAACGCCAAAGCGTTTGCCTTTGATATCCCATAGCGCCACGTCAATGGCCGACAGACCTGTCAGCGCAATGCCGCGCTGACCCTGGTCCCGGAACCGGTTGTACGCCTCAGCCCAAAGAAGCTCGGTATCCAACGCGTTGCGCCCCAAAAACCCCGGCGCATAAGCGTCGATCATCGCGGCGTTCAGATGCGCAGGTCCCAATGCTTCACCCCAGCCTGTCGTCCCGTCTTCGCACGTGATCTCGACAAGGCAATGGGTGCGCCGGTCGAACCGGGCCGATGCGCTTTCGAACGGGGTTTCAAGCCGGTGTTCCAGCAGATGGGTCCTGATTTCGGCAATCTTGGTCATGGTCCTTCCCCGCATCGCTCGTTACCCTAGTGCCCGAAGCCGGGACCCGAGGCAAACCCGGTGTGGAGTAACGGATGAAGAGACTACTGATCACCGGGGCGGCGGGCGCGCTTGGCACGGTATGCCGCAACGGCCTTGGCGATATGGCGGACGTATTGCGGTTGTCTGACATGGCAAATCTGGGTGACGCGGCTCCGAACGAGGAACTGGCGCCTGCCGATCTTGGCGATATCGACGCCGTCGAAGCCATGGTCGAAGGCTGCGACGGCATCGTACACATGGGCGGGCAATCCTACGAGCGACCCTTTCAGCCAGTGCTGAACGCGAACATCGTTGGCATGTTCAACCTGTTCGAAGCGGCGCGAAAGTTCGGTTGCCCGCGCATCTTTTACGCAAGTTCGGTTCACGCCGTAGGCTTTCAGCGCCGGGACGCCAAACTTGACGCAAGTGCACTTCCCATGGCCGACAGCCTTTATGGTGCGTCCAAAGTCTATGGCGAACAGTTGGCCATCGCTTATCACAAGAAATACGGGATCGAGACGGCGCGGGTGCGCATCGGTTCGTGCTTTCCAGAACCGACCACGCAACGGCACCTGTCGACCTGGCTTAGCTACGGCGACCTTCTGGGTATGGTCCGCGCCGTGTTCTCGGCCCCCTACCTTGGGTGCCCGGTGATCTACGGCTGCTCGGCCAACTCGGCGGCATGGTGGGACAATCGCGACGCCGACTACATCGGCTGGGTTCCAAAAGACAGCGCCGATCTGTGGCGGCAAAAGCTTGAGACCTCGGATAGAACCGGCCAGGCTACAGAAGATCGAACGATACTTTATCAGGGTGGCGATTTCGCGACCTATGAAATCGAGCGCTAGGCGCCTTCCCCCGAACGGCCTGGAAACGTGGCGGGCTCTGTCGGCCAGGGTGCGGCCGCTTCCAGCTGTGCTGCGAGCGAGATCAGCACCGCGTCCGCACCCATAGGAGCGGCAAAGTGGATGCCGATGGGGATGCCGGCTTCGGTTTGGAACAAAGGAAGCGACATCGCAGGCTGGCCGGACGCATTGAACGCCGCGACGAAGGGCGAATAGGTGTACACGCCATCGGGCCCCAGTCGGTAATCCATGAAGTCCTCGAACTCGGGACGCGCGTGCGCAAAGCGACCGATGCGGGCGGGTGGTTCAGCCAGCGTGGCCGACAAAAGAATATCAGGGCCGCCATCGAAGAATGTCGCCATGTCGCGGCCATAGGCATGTATACGGTCCACCGCATCCAGGTAATCCGCCCCCGACAGGGTTGCTGCAAGCCGGCAGGCGCTCTGCGCCACTGGCTCCAGCTGGTCCCGCGCGGCGTTGCCGCCGAGCTGTTCGGCCGAACGGACCCAAGCCTCTGTCCCACACGCCACGATGTGGGTCCAGGCGCGCATCATCTGCCGGTGATCGGCATGAGTCGGACAGGAATGTTCGACGCTGTGTCCAAGCCCCTCAAGAAGTTGGCCCGCCGCCAGAACGCCTGCCCGGCATTCGGGCGAGATTGCCGCGCCGTCGAAGGTCGTATCGCACAACCCGATCCGCAGCTTGCCGGGATCGCGGCGGCTTGCGGATAGAAAGCTGTCTGCCATAGGAGGCGGAAAGTAAGGCGCGCCAAGATCTGGTCCGGCAAGGACATCCAGAAACAGGGCCTGGTCACGTACAGTCCGCGTTAGTACGCCGTCAATTGACATGCCTGCCCAGCCCTCTCCTGAATAGGGTCCATCGGGGATGCGCGCGCGCGAAGCCTTGAGCGCCACCAATCCGCAGTTGGACGCAGGCATCCGAAGGGAACCGCCGCCATCCGACCCTTGTGCAGCTGGAACAAGGCCCGCCGCGACCGCCGCCGCCGCCCCGCCCGAAGACCCGCCAGGTGTCCGGGACAGATCCCAGGGGTTACGCGTCGGCCCGCCGTAAAGTGCGGCCTCTGTGACGGGTCCGATGCCACCTTCCGGCGTTGTGGTACGCGCGAAGGGCACCAGACCCGCCCCGCGCAGCCGGGAATACAGCGTCGAGTGCCGTTTGAACCGTACCGGCGCCGCAAGCCGTGACCCGTTTGATACCGGAAAGTCCGGCGTTTCGCAGCCGATGTCCTTCAGTAGGAATGGGACGCCGCGAAAGGGACCGCTAGCCAAGCCCGCGTCGATCAACTGCCGCGCTTGGTCCTCGTCCTGGTGGCAAAGCGCGTTGATCTTTGGGTTCCAGCACCCTGACTTTGCGATCGCGGCGGACAGAAGGGCATGCGCATCCGTCTCGCCTTTGGCAATTGCTGTGGCAAGGGCCGTCGCGTCTTCCGTTGGCCCTGTCGTCATCCTGCCTCGAAACCTTCCAAGGTGTTGACAATGTTCTTGCCCAGTGCGTCGACGGCGTAGCCGCCCTCAAGTACAAAGACTGTCGGCAATCCGAGCTTGGCGATCCGGCTTCCGACGCGCAGGAAATCCTCTGACCTAAGCTTGAAGAAGGAAATCGGGTCGTTCTCGAAAGTATCAGCACCGAGCGAGACAACGAGAGCGTCGGTCCCGTGATCGGCAATTGCGTTGCAGGCGGTCGCGAGCGCGTGTGACCATTCCTCCCAAGCCGTGCCCGGGGCCAAAGGCAGGTTCAGCGTGGCCCCTTCGCCCGCGCCCGTGCCGCTCTCGTCCGAATAGCCAGAAAAGTGCGGAAAGGCGTGCTCTGGCGCGCCGTGGAGAGATGCAAAGAATACATCGTCCCGCTGCCAAAAGATGTCCTGTGTCCCGTTTCCATGGTGGAAATCGACATCCAGCACGGCGATGCGCTCCGCGCCTTGGTCCAACAAAGTCTGTGCCGCCAACCCGGCATTGTTAAGGAAAGAATACCCGCCGTACATATCGCGTGCCGCATGGTGACCGGGCGGCCGACAAAGCGCAAATGCGGCATGTTCACCACCTGCCACAAATCCTGCGGCTGTGATCGCGACGTCTGCGGCGGCGCGGGCGGCCTCCCAGGTGCCAGCATCGATCGCAGTGTCGGCAGAGAATGAGAAATAGCCCATCCGCGCTTCGATTGAATTCGGAACGCGTTCGGTCATGCGGCGCGCAGGCCAGACATAGGCTATCGCTTCACCTATATGCCCCTCTGCAGACCAATCGCGCCAGGCGGCCTCCAGAAACTCCAGATACGCAGGCGCGTGCAATCGTTCCAGCGGTGCGCGGCCGTGCGCGATCGGCGCTTCGACCGGACCCAACACCACCTCCGAAAGGCGCGTCAGGATCATATCCACCCGCTCTGGACACTCATAGGGCGGAACAAACTGGCCGCCCGAAAGCTCGGTCTTGGGCGCGCGGCGGCGGTGTGCTTCACTGTGAACTGTTCGCATGTTGCAGGGTTGAGCCGCATCGAAGGCGCCGTCAAGCGCGACCGAGACCGGCGCAGTCCTGGATCGTGAAGAACGGCAGCAAATCCGCATCGGTCGTCAGCAAACCGAAGCTTCGCGGCCAGATGCACATGGACCACAATCTGGGATTTCTCTAATCCCGATGTGCAACAGAGCAGATGGTGACCCGCAGGTGACCGAGCCAAAGACCGCAAATGCTTCGCAGACCCGCGCCGCACCCGGCGCGCCTGTCCCGCTTGTGGTCGATCTGGACGGAACGCTGTCACGCACCGACACGTTGCACGAGGCGCTTCTTTCAATCACTGCCACCCAGCCTGCTTTGTTGATGAAAATGCCCACCTGGCTGTCTGAAGGACGGGCAGCATTCAAGTCGCATGTCGCCGACAACAAGGTCATGGCAGGGAACATGCTGCCAATCGACCATCACGTCGTGACCGAGATCGAGGCAGCCCGCGCTCAGGATCGTCCGGTCTACCTGGTCTCTGCGGCCGACCAACGCCAGGTCGATAGCGTTGCAGATGCGCTTGGGCTGTTTGACGAGGCGGTTGGAAGTCACGGCGGAACCAACTTAAGGGGTGACGCAAAGGCCGATTATCTGACGTTGCGTTTTGGCGTGGGCGGCTTCGACTACATCGGGGATGCGGGTGCGGACCTCGCCATCTGGAAGAACGCCCGTCAGGCGATAACGGTGGGTGTCAGTTCTCGCGTCCTGCACCAATTGAAAAGTCAGCACGATAACGTCCGCGAACTAGGATCCGAACGCCGCCAGACGGGGGCGCTTCTTCGTGCAATCAGGCCCCATCAATGGTCCAAGAACCTGCTCGTGTTTCTGCCGATGGCGGCCGCGCACGATTTCACAGCGACGCCGCAGGTTCTCTTGGCATTCATTGCCTTTTGTATGATGGCGTCCTCGGCATACCTGCTGAACGACCTTTTGGATCTGGAAGCCGATCGCGCACATCCCCGAAAACGCAAGCGCCCCTTAGCTTCGGGCGCCGCCACACCGATCCAAGGATTGTTGGCAACCGGCACGCTGATAGTTGCGGCGACAGCAATCGCGCTTGTCATGGGCAACCCGATGTTTCTTGGCATCCTTTGGCTATATCTCGTTTCGACCCTGGCCTATTCGTTTTGGCTGAAACGCAAGACGATCATCGACATTCTGACCCTTGCTGCGCTCTACACAATCCGCATCATCGCTGGCGGCGTAGCCGCGTCTATCGTTCTTTCTCCGTGGATGCTTGGGTTCTCAGTCTTCCTGTTCCTTGCTCTGGCTGCCGTCAAACGCCAGACAGAACTGGTCGACAGCATCGGGACAGGTCGCGATTTGGCAGGACGCGGCTATCTGGCCGAGGATCTTCCCATCGTGCGGGGGATTGCACTATCGGCGATCAACGGCGCGATCGTGGTTCTCGCGCTCTATATTAGTTCCGACGAGATCCAAGCCCTATACGATACTCCGGCGTTGATCTGGGGTGTTTGTCCTCTGCTGCTCTATTGGCTTTATCGGATGGTGATGAAGTCTCACCGGGGCGAAATGGACGACGACCCGATCGTATTTGCGATGACTGACAGGATCAGCCTGGCCATATCTCTTGCCGCCATGGCGCTTGTGTTCGCGGCGTCAGCTTAGAGATATGACAGGAGAAACACGCGAAGGCAGTTTTATTCTCTCGCTCCTCGGCCTAATGGTCTGGCAACCATACGCGCAGGATGGATCTTATGAAGATTGCAATGATCGGTACTGGGTATGTCGGCCTCGTCTCGGGCGCCTGTTTTTCCGATTTCGGGCACGAGGTCGTCTGCGTTGACCGCGATACGTCAAAAATCGACCGGCTGTTAAACGGTGAGATCCCAATCTACGAGCCTGGCCTGGACCGGCTGGTCAGCGACAATGTTGCCGCTGGGCGGCTTTCGTTTACGACGGATCTGACCGCGTCCGTGGCGAGTGCCGACGCAGTGTTTATCGCAGTCGGCACGCCGGCGCGTCGAGGCGACGGACATGCCGACCTTGTCCACGTGCACGCCGCCGCGCGCGATATTGCCAAAGCGCTCGTCGATTATTCCGTAATCGTCGTGAAATCTACGGTGCCCGTAGGCACGAATGCGGCCGTCGGTGAAATCATGAAGGCTGCAGCGCCAGATGCTGATTTCGATGTGGTGTCAAACCCCGAATTTCTGCGGGAAGGGGCCGCAATCGAAGATTTCATGAAGCCCGATCGTGTTGTTGTCGGAACCGACTCCGACCGTGCAAAAGAGGTGATGGCCGAGATCTATCGACCGCTTTACCTGCGCGAGTTCCCGGTTGTCTTTACTGACCTGGCTTCGGCCGAAATGATCAAGTACGCGGCGAACGCGTTCCTGGCGACGAAGATCACCTTCATCAATGAAATCGCGATGCTGTGCGAGCGCGTTGGCGCGGACATCAAAGAAGTCTCTCGCGGTATCGGTATGGACGGCCGGATCGGCAACAAGTTCCTGCACGCGGGCCCCGGATACGGGGGGTCGTGTTTCCCGAAGGATACTGCGGCACTTGCACGAATCGGGCAAGACCACTCCGTGCCTCTGCGGATCGTCGAAACTGTGACAATGGTCAACGACCTGGTCAAACGTAGGATGGCCGACAAGGTCATGGATCTCTGCGGAGGCAGTGTGAACGGCAAGCGCATCGCGGTGCTTGGTGTCACTTTCAAACCGAATACCGATGACATGCGCGATGCGCCAAGCCTTACCATCGTTCCGGCGCTTGTAGGTGGCGGGGCACAGGTGCACGTCGTCGACCCCCAAGGCAGGAACGAGGGCGTTGCACTTCTACCTGGTGTGACCTGGGAAGACGATCCCTATTCGGCGGCGCGTGGAGCCGACGCATTGGTGATCTTGACGGAATGGAACGAGTTCCGCGCGCTAGATCTGACACGGCTGGCCGATGGCATGCGCACGGCGCGCATGGCTGATCTTCGCAACATCTATTCAGCCGAAGAGGCGCGCACGGCCGGGTTCGAAGCCTACGAAGCAATCGGCCGCGAGACATTTGGCGCGTGACGCCAGAGATCAGTTTCCACCCGTGAGATTGCGAAGATACGTACCATACGCAGTTTTTCCAAACCGCTCAGCCTCTTCAGCAAGCGCGTCCCGGCTGATCCACCCTGCGCCGAAGGCAATTTCTTCGGGGCTGCCGGATTGCAGACCTTGCCGGTCCTGAAGGGTGCGCACGAAGTTACCCGCGTCCAGCAGCGACCCGTGCGTGCCGGTATCAAGCCACGCGTACCCACGGCCCATCCGCTCGACCGTCAGCAATCCATCTTTCAGGTACATGTCCAAAAGGGAGACAATTTCAAGCTCACCCCGGGCCGATGGGCGCACCTCCGTAGCCCGGTCGGGCGCCGTCCCGTCAAGGAAGTATAGACCGGTGACGGCGTAGTTTGACGGGGGCGTGGCGGGTTTCTCGATGATCGACCGGACCCGTTCACCGTCATAATCCACAACACCGTATCTTTCCGGGTCGGCGACACGGTAACCGAACACTGTCCCACCTTCGGTGCGCGCATCAGCGCGATGCAGGATCTGGGGCAACCCGTGGCCGAAAAAGATGTTGTCCCCCAGAACCATCGCCGAGGGCGCGCCATCCAAGAAATCGCTGGCAAGAAGATAGGCCTGCGCCAGCCCATCTGGCGATGGCTGCACGATGTACTCGATCGACAGGCCCCATTGGTTTCCGTCCCGCAACAAACGTTTGAACTGCGATTGATCCTCGGGCGTCGTGATCACCACAATGTCGCGAATGCCCGCAAGCATCAGTACCGAGAGGGGGTAATAGATCATTGGCTTGTCGTAGATCGGCAAGAGCTGCTTTGACACCCCGATGGTGATCGGGTGAAGCCGGGTACCGGAGCCTCCGGCCAATATGATGCCCTTGCGTTCCATGTCTTGCCTACCCTTGTCGTTCAGTTTGCGACCGCACCCAGTTCCGAAAGTACCGATTGCAGCCCTGCGCGCCAGTCCGGTGGTTTGATCCCAAACGCCGCCTCGGTCCTGGCGCAGTCCAGTCTGGAATTTAGGGGGCGTGCCGCCGGGGTGGGATAGTCAGCGGTTTCTATGTCGGAAACGGTCATAGGCCGGCCGGACGCCTGAAAGATCGCGCGGGCGAACCCGGCCCAAGACGTCACGGGCGCGCCGGCAAAGTGATAGACGCCCGAAAGATCTGGCCTTCGGGCCAAGCTCGACGCTATTTCCAGGCATGCAGATGCAATGTCGGCCGCCGGGGTCGGGCCGCCGGTCTGATCGGCCACGATGCCCAAGGTCTCGCGCGTCTGCGCGAGACTTAGCATGGTTTTGACGAAATTCTCCCCATGGGCGGAAAAGACCCAGCTTGTCCGCAGAATGACATGCGTTCCGCCCGCTGCGCGCACAGCATCTTCCCCGGCAAGCTTGCTGGCCCCGTAGACCCCAAGCGGTGCGGTGGTGGCATCCGGATGAAACGGCGCTTCGCCGGACCCGTCAAAAACGTAATCCGTCGAGATATGAACAAAGGGTATACCCAATTCGGCGGCAGCGGCGGCCATCGCCCCGGGTGCCGCCGCGTTGACTGCAAACGCGGCATCCCGGTTCTCCTCGGCCGCGTCGACCGCCGTCCATGCCGCCGCGTTGATCACGGCTGCTGGCCGCTGCGCCCGGATCAGTGCCGCGCAACGTTCCGGGTGCGCCAGATCAGCGTCCTGTCGCCCCGCGAAAACCGCGTCGGGGGCGCGTCTTGCAAGTTCGCGGGCGACCTGACCGGTGCGGCCGAAGACAAGGAGCTTCCCTAAACGCTCTGCCACCTGCCTAGCCTTTCCCCAACCGCTGTCCGACGCCGTCGCGGCCCTGCAGAGGGCGCCACCAATCCTCGTTGGCGAGATACCAGTCGACGGTCCGCGACAGGCCTTCGCCGAGCGTCACGGACGGGCGCCAACCAAGCTCATCTCGCAGTCGGGACGGATCGATCGAGTACCTCATGTCATGACCCGGCCGGTCGGTAACAAATTTGATCAACTGCGCGTGCGGCGCGGCCTTGGGGCGCCGTTCGTCAAGAAGGGCACAGATCTTTCGAACAAGGTCGATGTTGCGCGCTTCGTTCTCGCCGCCGATGTTGTAAGTCCGGCCAGGGGTGCCGCGACTTAAAATCGTCAAAAGCGCATCGGCGTGGTCCTCGACATAAAGCCAATCCCGCACATGCTCCCCGGTCCCGTAAACGGGGATCGGAGTCCCGGCGATCGCATTCAAGATCACGACGGGGATCAACTTTTCTGGAAAGTGATAGGGGCCATAGTTGTTGGAACAGTTCGTGACAAGAACCGGCAGACCATAGGTTTCCCCCCAGGCTCGCACCAGGTGATCCGACGCGGCCTTTGACGCCGAATAGGGGCTGCGGGGGTCGTAAGGCGTATTTTCGGTAAATTGGCCCTCAGCCCCAAGACTGCCATAGACCTCGTCGGTCGACACATGGTGGAACCGGAACTCTTCCGGTCGCCCCGCATCGTCCCAGTAAGCCCGCGCGGCCTGCAAAAGCTTAAAGGTGCCGGTCACGTTCGTGTCGATGAATGTACCAGGTCCGTCGATAGAGCGATCCACATGGCTTTCCGCCGCAAGATGCAGAATCGCATCCGGCCGGTGAAGTGCAAGGATCCGGGCCATCGCGTGCCCATCGCGGATATCGGCGTGTTCGAACGCATAGTCGGGGTGCGCCGCGAAGCCAGCGACGTTTTCCAGACAGGCCGCATAGGTCAGCGCATCGACATTCACGACCGCATGACCAGCAGGGATCGCAGCACGCACAACCGCCGAGCCGATGAACCCCGCACCTCCTGTCACCAACAACTTCATGACGTCCCCATGCTAAAGGGGCTGTCGAACTCGTCCCAATCTGGTGCCGCCGCATCTTTCTCCGAAAGCTGCGCGTCCAGACCGTCAAGCTTCCAGTCGATGTTTAACGTCCGGCTATCGAACCGAACCGCGCCGTCCGCGTCGGGAGCGTAGAAGTCAGTGCATTTGTATAGGATTTCTGCCCAATCGGTGAGCGTCGAAAACCCGTGAAGAAACCCGGCAGGAACCAACAGCTGGCGGCCGTTTTCCGCAGAGAGTTCCACACCCGTCCACTGACCGAATGTCGGGCTGCCCTTACGGGCATCGACCGCCACGTCCCAGATCGCGCCCTGCCCGCAGCGCACCAATTTGTGCTGCGCGTGCGGGGGCGCCTGAAAATGCAGTCCGCGAACCGTCCCGCGTCTTTCGCTAACCGACTGGTTGTCTTGCACAAAATTGTATGAAAGGCCTGCTTTTGACATACGGTCCGCGTTCCACGTCTCGCAGAAGAACCCCCGCGCGTCGCCAAAACGGCGCGGGGTCAGGATGACGACCCCTGGCAGGTTTGTCTGTTCGATCTCCAAGCCGGCCTCTCCAACACCGCATATCTGCCGCTGCCGGGTTGAACCACGCGCCGCCCAAGCCGGTCAAGGGAACCCGCTGCCAGCGCGGGGTGCAACCCGAAAGGTCGCCAATCTTTAGGCGCGGTAGCAATTGTTCAAGAACTGAGACCAAACGAAACAGCTTCCGCAGCCCGTCGAACATGGCGGAAGGGCGACTGATGCGGGATCGCATCGCTTCGCCTGTCAGTGGCCAATCGGCGGCGGAAACCCTTGCTCAGAGGGCAGATACGGTGCGACAGGTATCGCGTTGGGGCTTTGAGACGGCGGGGAGCCCTTTTGAGAACACTCAAAAATCAAGGCGCATGGCTTGTCGCGGGCTTGCTCTTCTCAGGGGCTGCTTACGCGCAGACAAATAGCATCCGAGATCAGGTTTTTGATGCTCTTCTGGCGGATCCCGCAAACGAAGCGCTGATGTTTCAATATGCACAGCTTTCGGTGGCGGAGCGGGATTATGAGGCCGCAGTCGCGACGCTGGAACGACTTCTTGATTTTGCGCCAGATGCGCAGGAAGCACGCTATGAGCTGGCGCTCGCGTACTTCGCTCTCGGGGCGGACGAGGTGGCGCGGTATCATCTGGACCTTTATCGCACGCGCGGCGATCTGACGACAGGCGAGCGGGCAGCAGCCGACGCCTATATCGCCAGCGTCGACAACCGCGAAAGCCCGCTTACGTATTCCGGTTTCGTCGAAGCAGGCATCGTTACCAGATCCGATCCGGACAGGGTGGGGACAGCGTTCGATCTTGGGCTGGAGCTCGATTACGCTTTGGATTCGCCCAACATTTCGAGCTGGACCACCCTGCTACGGTTGCGCGCGAACGCATTTCCGGGCGAGCCCGAGGACAATCAGGGCATCTTTCGTATCAGAACCGGTCCAGTGGTGTCGCTGGATGGAACGGCATTCGGAGCGCGGCTAGAACCCTACCTAGAATATCAAATTATCGAAGACGACGATGACGAGGACTCAGGTCGAAGCCTGAACCTCGGCCTCGAATACTCTCAGCTTTTTGCGTCAGGTGTCACGCTTGATGCTGCCGTCGAACGCGGCAAGATCGACCGCAAGAACGTGGCCGAGGATTCCAGCTTCAATTTCCTGCGGCTTGGCGCGACGTACCGCCCCGTTCCCGATGTTTCCCTGGGAATCTCAGGGCGCTATCTCGACGAGAACTATGATGGGGACGAGGAGGACCGCGAGCGCTACGGGATTCTTATGAGTGCGCGCAAACGCTTCGACGGAATGTTCCTCGGCATGTCGAATTGGTCGATCCGGGTTTTTTTTAGGGCAGAGAAGGAAGAATTCGAAGGCGACCGTAATGACGACATCAACAGCGCGGGCGTGTCCGTGGTTTCATATTTTCGGCCTAATTCATACTTAAGAACGTCGTTAAGAGTGTTTGACCGGACCAGCAATTTCGCAGAATTCGACGACTCCGACACTGTGTTCTCGCTGGAAGCCGGGATGGAGTTCTAGACCTGTGCTACCTGCCGTTTCATACCCGATTGCCTTTCTGTTCGCTTTGTTGTTCGCGCCCGCAAGCGCACAGCAGATTGGCGTTGTTGCCTCGTTGGACCCGAACCTGACAGGCACGCCGCCTGTCGGCGCCGCGCGCGAGCTTGGACAGGGTTCGTCTGTTGTCCTTAACGAAACGATCGCCTCGTCGCGCAGGGGCCGAGGGCAGCTGCTTTTCCGGGACCAGACGACGCTTAGCATCGCGCCCTCAAGCCGGGTTGTCCTTGATGAGTTTGTCTACAATCCAGGCCAGCAAGGCGGCAAAATCGGCTTGCAACTTACACAAGGCGCCCTTCGCTTTATCGGCGGTCGAACCACTCGAACCCGCGAGGCAGAGATCCGGACGCCCGGCGGGACAATCGGAATTCGCGGATCCAGCGCGATTGTCCGCTATTTTAACGGCCAACTTCACGCTGTGTTTCTGGCGGGCGACCAGATGTGCGTGACGTCAGGTGGGCAACGCCAATGCACGAGCCGGCGTGGCGGCGTCTTGGGCTCGAACGGCTACATGGGCAAAATCGAAAGCGCGTCGCTTGCCGCCTTACTCGAACAGATCGACGGTGCGCCACCCGACCGGCTGACCCGGCGCGGATCGACAGGAACAAACGTGGCGCAGCGTGTTCGACCCGCAAGCAAGCCTGTCTCGACCCGTACGGGGACCGGTCAGGACCTTGAGGTTCTGGGCCTGGATGAAGAGACATCAAGCGGGCTTGGCGTCTTCCCTGACACGATCGCAGCCGCCGGAGGAAATCGCGCCCTGTCAGAAAATGGCGGAAGTCGCGGCGGCGGAGGCTCGGGCAGCCTTGAAGGAACCGGCGGCGGATCAGGTGGCAGCGGTGGCGGCAGCAACGCTGGCGGTGGCAGCGGCACTGGCGGTGGCGACAACGGCGGTGGCGGCGGCAGCACTGGTGGCGGCAACGGCGGCGGCATTGGCGGCAACGGCGGCGGCAGTGGCGGCAACGGCGGCAACGGCGGCGGTGGCACCGGTGGCGGTGGCGGCGGTGGTAATGGTGGCGGCGGCCACGGAGGCGGGGACGATGACGACGATGATGATGACGATGACGATGACGATGACGATTGATCGTCGGCCTCGCGCCCTGGGAGTGCACTATGCCAGCGCCGGGTCTCCCTCCTTTGTGAGCGCCTCGTAGTTTCCGTCCCAGTCGTCTGGCAAGCTAGAGCGCGCCAACGTATCGATCCTGAAACGATAGACTGTCGCCAGACGGATCGTATCGACGCCACCGATTTTAAGCTTCGAAAGCTCGGAACAATAGGATCGGGCGCGATCCCAATCTTGCAGAAGATACGCGCTGCGCAGCGCCTTCATCACAGTATCCAGTCTCGCAGCTTCGGCCCCCGCAGGCAGCACCGTTGCAACAGTTGCAGCCGACGTCCGGCCCTTCACGACAACCCGGTCTATATCGACGGCGACATACCCATCAGGAACGCGGCGCGCCGTCAGTTCACCGATCAGGTTTGTCGTCCCGTAGTAGCGCGTCAGGCCCTCGAAACGTGCTGCCAGGGTCACACTGTCCCCGACGCAGGAATAATTCAGCCGCTCTGCGGACCCCATCAAACCGACATAGGCACGGCCAGTATTGACACCAAGCCGCGCCTCAACCCGGGGCAGCCCTTCTGCAGCAAGCTTGTCGCCAGCCTTTAAGAGCGCGCGTTCCACCGCAAGAACGGCGCGCACCGCGCAAGCCGCGTGTTCGGGTTCGGGAAGCGGGGCGTTCCAGAAGGCCATAACGGAATCGCCCATGAACTTGTCGATCGTCGCGCCTGCTTCGTCGAGCGTTGAGGCGACGGTACTGAGATAAATGTTTAGCATGCGCACAACCGCCTCGGGCGCCATAGGTTCGCTGACAGTTGAGAAGCCGCGCATGTCCACGAACATAACGCTGAGTTCGCGCGCCGCGCCCGATGGCGTGAGCCGTTCGTCGGGGTCCTGGGCGATTTCATCAACGATCTCACCCGGCAGGAAATGATTGAACTGTGCCCGGATCGCCTGGCGCGCACGTTCCTTGCCGATAACGTTGATCGTTGTTGCAGGCAAATAGACCGCAAGCGCGGTTACGGCCGGTTCAAACGGGTTCAGAACCAACCCCGCCTGGCTGAAGGCAAGCCATCCTCCAAGTAGGAGCATCCCCACCGACCCCAGCGCCGCCACAAGCCCCGGCATTGGACGTTCGCGCGCCGCAAAACCCGTGACAAAGACCCCCACGACGATGATCAGCACAACCTCGAAGCCGCGCATCCAATCGGGCCGGACAAGAAACTGACCCGAGATGATCTGCTCCAGAATGTCGGCGTGAAGCTGCACGCCCGGGACGTTCGAAGACAGGGGCGTCGCGCGGATATCAAAGAGCGACTGCGCGCTCGAACCGACAAGGACGATCTTTCCGTCGACCTTCCCGCGCAGCGCATCGAGGTCGACGGCAGAGTCAAAGAATTCCGCCGCCGACGTAACGCGCTCGGCCCGGTTCTGTGCAAAGTGGATGCGAAAATGGCCGTTCTCGTCCAGCGGGTACTCAAGGGCGCCGGTCCGCATCGCGACCGGGGTCGCAGCACCGCCCGACGCCTGACCCGAACCCTCGGACGTCCGCAGAATATGGCTGCCTGCACCTTGCGCAACCCGAAGGAGTTCGACTGAAAACGCTGGTAGCAGGGTCCCGTCATAAAGCGCCACCATCGGGACCGACCGCGTGATCCCGTCGGCCCCCGATACTAGGCTGATACCTCCAAATCCCGACGTCGTTTCGCGCAAGGGCGCAATCGGTGCCAGCGCCGCATCAAAGGTGGTCAGCGCACCGGCCGGAAGACGGCCAGTATAGGCGATACCGGCTTTGGGGGCCGGGACAGGGCCATTGCCGTTCTCTGCGGCCGCGCCAGCCAGGGCCAAGACAGTCGGACCGGCTCCAAGCGCGCTTGCAAAAAGCACATCGTGGTCCGGCAACCCTGCAAAGCCATCTAGGCTCACGGCGTCACCGCTGAACCGTTGCCAGTTCTGCGCCACTGCGATCGGCGACGTGCGGTCCGGTTCGGCAAACAAGACATCGAACCCGATGGTCACAGCCCCGAGGTCAAACAGCCGGTCAGTCAGCTCCGCCATATCGGTTCGGGGCCATGGCCATTGGCCGCGGTCCCGAAGCGACGCTTCGTCGATGTCGACGACATGTATCGGCGTGGCCGGGTCGCGCACGCGCGGGGCCGCGCGTTGATAAACGTCATGGATCGCAGCGCGCGCCAGTTCCACAACGCGCGGTGCGGCTGCATACAACCCGATCATGATCATGGTCACGGTCAGGCCCGCCAACCAGGTCAGTCTTGTGATCACGGGCGCACCTCCCGCCCATTTTTCCGTACTCTTTGAACAGTGCGGCCGCCGCCAGCCTTGCGCCCTACCCCGTATCCGATCCAGACCGGGCAATCAGTGTGACCAAACAGGATCATCGGCGCCCTCCAATGGTAGCGGAATCCTAGGCATCGCGCGGAACGAGCGTCAAGCTGACGCGCTGGTCGAACGCTTCACACGATCTAGCTGCGGCTTATCGGTAACCACGGGGAGCGGCGCATTGAAGATACTCGTTATGGGTGGCACCAAGGGCATCGGCCTTGCAACGGTTGACGAAGCGTTGAGGCGTGGAATTGCGGTGCGTGCCATGGCGCGGGGCGCAGATACGATGACGCGGCAAGACGCCGGGCTGGAATGGTTTGCGGGCGACGCGCAGGACCGGGCTGATGTTGCGCGGGCGCTCGATGGTGTTGATGCGGTGATATTCGCCCTCGGCATCAAGGAAAGCGTTGCGATGCTTTGGCAACCGGTCTCTCTGTTTTCAGACGCGACCCGCATTCTGCTGCCTGCGATGGAAACGGCGCGGGTCTCGCGCCTTCTTGCGGTCACCGGGTTCGGGGCAGGTCGAAGCAAGGCGGCGATGAGCCGGCCCGAGCGCATGGGGCATCGCGCACTGCTGGGCCGACCTTACGCGGACAAGGATGTTCAAGAAGCGATAGTCGCGGCCAGCAGCCTTGATTGGACGATTGTGCGGCCTGTCATTCTGACCCACGGGGCGCGCTCTGGCAAAGTCGCGGTGCGCGACGATCCCGCGACTTGGCGAAATGGCCTGATCTCACGCGCAGATGTCGCTGTTTATCTTTTGGATGCCGTCGAAGGCGCGCTTGATCTGCGCAAAGACGTCGTGATTTCAAGGGCGCCGCGCTAGCCGCGGGTGTCGCCCCGCAAGCGCCGCATCAAGGCGTACACGACACCGTTCGAGGAGAGTCCAAAACACGCCGAAAGCGTGAACCGTAGGGGCGAAAGTTCGGTCATGTGGCAACGTCCGCATATTGCGTTTTCCTTACGGCGATGACGTTTTCGCTGATGAGCTGCGAACTAAACGGCACGCAAGACACTGACATGACACCCCGGAGACAATGGCATGACACCACTGGGCGTTGCTGCCTCAATCCGCACTTCCCGAGAACGACAGGACAACGCGATCGCCCGCGAACCAGGTGCGGCCAAACTCGACCGGGCGGTCATCCTGATCGACGTTAATGGCAAGAGATTTCAGAACCGGTGCACCTTCGGGCAGGTTCAAATGGCGGGCCTGTAGCGCTGTTGCCGCCTGCGCCGAAAGCCGTGTCGAGGCGCGTGTGAATTGTCCGATGCCCGCATGCTCCAGCGCAAGCGTGACAGAGCCGTGCACCCGAAGAAGTTCGGGCAGATCTGGCATCGGATCTGCGGGAAAGGTGGATTGAAAGAACGAAATGGGCTGACCGTCTGCGAGCGATACGCCTTCAGCGACATGGACATCGCTGCCCGGGCCAAGCCCCAGCGCGTCGGCCTCGTCCGGTTCGGCAGGCCGCGTTTCGATCGAAAGATAGCGCCGGCCCGGCATCTTGCCGGCTGCGTGCAGGTTGCGCTTGAAAGATACGGTACGACCAATCGGGTATTCAGCCGGGATTGCCGCGACAAAGCACCCCGCGCCTCGCCGCGCGTGGACCATGCCGCGGTCGGCCAGATCGGCCAAAGCACGGCGCACGGTGTGCCGGTTTACGTCGAACCGCGCCGCAAATTGCGCTTCGGTCGGCAGCTTGGCCCCGACGGGATAACGCGCGCTGGCAATCTCTTGGGTCAGCGCCTGTGCAATCGCTTGCCAGAGCGGGGTCTTCTTCGGGGCGGTCGGGGTTGTGGGGTATGTCATGGAAATTTCATACAGGCGCAGATTGCAATAACGAAGGGAACAGTTTAAGATTTGTCTAGTTGTATAGTAATTGCGGGATTTGTCTAGATGGCAACCGGCACCCCCGGACCCAAAGACAGGCAGCGATGGATGTCCGTTTTGGCCAAAGCGCCCGCTGACCGGTTGATCACGCTGTTCGACGGGGCAGTGCCCCGTCCGACGGTGTCCTATCTGCGCCATCCCGAGATTGGCAGCGTCATGGTGCGCGGTCGAATGGGCGGCACGGGCGGCGCGTTCAATCTTGGTGAGATGACCGTTGCGCGCTGTTCGGTCATGCTCGCAGGCGGCGAAACAGGTCACGGGTACGTTCAGGGACGCTCGAAACCGGCAGCCGAGGTCGCCGCCATCGTGGATGCGCTGATGCAAACTTCCGCCGCTGAAGCTGTGGAGGACGCCGTCATTGCTCCCCTCGCCGCAGAAGCTGAAGCGGGGCGCGCGGCCCGCGCTGGCAAAGCGGCAGCCACAAAGGTCGATTTTTTCACTCTGGTTCGAGGGGAAAACGCATGAGTCTGGCACTCGCAGGTGGATTTTCAGACCCGGCCACCGGGGCCGCGCGGGCCTTTCGCGCTGCGCTGAACGCGATGTCGCGACCGGGACGGATCGAAACGGTCGAGGATATCTCGGCCCCGGACGGATTGTCCCCGGCAGCGGCAACAGTTCTTCTGACGCTGTGTGACGGCGGGACCTCTGTTTATCTTGCCGGTGCATCCGATTGCGACGCGGTGCGCAAATGGCTTGCATTTCACACCGGCGCACCGTTGAGCCACGCCGGCCAAGCGGCCTTCGCTGTGGGTCAATGGACCGACCTTTTGCCACTGAATCGGTTCCCACTGGGAACACCGGAGTATCCGGACCGTTCAGCAACGTTGATTGTCGAAATGCCAAGGATCGAAGCCACAGGTGCGGTCCTGCGCGGACCTGGGATCGAAAAGACTGCATCCCTAGGCTTGCCAGATGCTGCGGCGTTCCGTGACAATGCAGCGCGCTTCCCCTTGGGTTTGGATTTCTTCTTTGCGGCCGGGCATTCCCTTGCGGCGCTGCCGCGCACAACACGGGTGGACTAAACATGTATGTTGCGGTGAAAGGTGGCGAGCGCGCAATCGACAACGCCCACGCTTGGTTGGGCGAAGAACGGCGCGGCGATCCCGATATCTCGGAACTCACACTCCCGCAGATCCGCGAACAGTTGAAGCTTGCTGTAGACCGGGTGATGGCCGAAGGGTCACTTTATGATCCCGACCTTGCGGCATTGGCGATCAAACAGGCACGCGGTGACTTGATCGAGGCGATATTTTTGATCCGGGCGTATCGCACCACCCTGCCCCGCATTGGCACAACCGAACCAATCGAGACTGGGGACATGGCGTGCGACCGCCGTATCTCTGCGACGTTCAAGGATCTCCCAGGCGGTCAGGTTCTGGGTCCGACCTTCGACTACACCCATCGGCTTCTGGATTTCCAACTCGCCGCCGATGGGGAAACGCCAGAGGCCGTCCAGGGCGACGCACCCGCAGAGCCGATGCCCCACGTCACCGCCATGCTTGGTGACGGCATGATCGAGGGCGCCGGTCTTGGAAAAGACATCCCCGACGATCTGACCCGTTCACCTCTTGAGTTCCCGGCAGATCGGGACCTGCGCTTGCAAGCGATGGCACGCGGCGACGAGGGGTTTCTGCTTGGGCTCGCCTATTCAACGCAACGGGGTTACGGCCGCAACCACCCCTTTGTCGGAGAGCTTCGCGTCGGAACCTGCGCAGTTGAAATGGACATCCCCGAACTGGGCTTCGCGATCGAGGTTGGAGAGATCGAGGTCACCGAATGCGAGACTATCAACCAGTTCAAAGGGTCCCGCACGGAACCCGCGCAGTTCACGCGCGGCTATGGCCTTGTAATTGGGCATGGCGAACGCAAAGCCATCTCGATGGCGCTGGTCGACCGCGCGCTGCGCTGGAAAGAACTTGGTGAAGACGACATGGGCGCCCCGGCCCAGGATGAGGAATTTGTGCTTTCGCATTGCGACAACATCCAGGCGACCGGGTTTCTCGAACATATCAAGCTGCCGCACTACGTCGATTTTCAGGCTGAACTGGAGCTTGTGCGCCGCCTGCGCCGTGAAGCCGGGATAGACGAGAACACCACGTCGCAGGCCGCAGAATGACCGAAGGTCTAAGCCACATCACCCTGATCTGCGCCGATCTGGACAGAACGGGCAAACTTCTGGAAAACGTGCTTGGCGCGCGCCTGCTTTATGCAAGCGGGACCCGAGAGTTTTCAAAATCCGCCGAACGCTTCTACGATGTTGGCGGCACTTGGGTCGCCATCATGGAAGGTCCCGCGCTTGATACGCGAAGCTACAATCACGTCGCCTTCAAGGTAGAGGATCACCGGCTGGACGCGTGTGAGGCCACAGTCCGCGCACTTGGGTTAGAAGTTCTGCAACCCAGACCGCGGGTCGAGGGTGAGGGGCGGTCTTTGTATTTCTACGATGCCGACAATCACCTCTTTGAACTACACACCGGCACACTCGAAGAACGGCTGAGGCGCTATGCCCTGGAGGACGCAGAATGACACCGACCGTCGTGGTTTTCGACATCGGTGGCGTACTTGTGGACTGGCAGCCCCATCTGGCCTGGAGCGACACGCTGGGCATCGACGGTGCCAAGTCGTTCATGGCGCGCGTCGATTTTCTTGAAAAGAACAAGCGTGCCGATCACGGAGAGCGCTTCGAAGATCTCGCAGCAGAGATCGACGATGTCGAAGATCGCCGGCGGCTGGGAGCCTATGTTTCGCTTTACGCGCGAACGGTTCCACATGCGGTTCCGGGAACGTGGGAAATCGTCGACCGGCTTATCGCACACGGTGTTCCGCTTCACGGGATCACCAATTGGTCGGCAGAGACCTGGCCAGAGGGGCTAAAGGTGCATCCGCGCCTGGACGAGATTTTTGGCACGCTTGTGGTCTCGGGCCGCGAGCGGATCTCAAAGCCCGAGAAGGGGATATTCGATCTTCTGTGTGCACGGGCCGGGGTCACTCCTTCAGACTGCGTGTTCATCGACGATGGACCGCACAACGTCGACGGTGCCCGCGCTGCGGGCATGGACGCTATCCATTTCACCGGTGCAGCCACCTTGGAACAAGAGCTGTCGGACCGAGGATTGCTATGACGGAACAAGGCTATAATTTCGCGTACCTGGACGAAGAAACCAAACGCATGATCCGCCGCGCCATCCTGAAGGGTGTGGCGATCCCAGGCTATCAGGTCCCATTTGCCAGCCGCGAAATGCCGATGCCCTACGGTTGGGGGACAGGCGGCGTGCAGGTGACGGCGGCCACCCTGATGCCGGAAGACACGCTGAAAGTTATTGACCAAGGCGCAGATGACACGACAAACGCGGTGTCGATCCGGCGGTTCTTCGAAAAGACGGCGGGCGTGCGCACCACAACCGATACGCGCGAGGCGTCGATCATTCAAACCCGCCACCGCATTCCGGAAACTCAACTGACCGACGATCAGATCTTGGTCTATCAAGTCCCGATCCCCGAACCCTTGCGGTTTCTGGAACCGCGGGAGACGGAAACGCGCAAGATGCATGCGCTTGAAGATTATGGGCTGATGCATGTCCGGCTTTACGAGGACATCGCGCAGCACGGTAGGATCGCGCGGGCCTATGCGTATCCGGTGAGGGTCGAAGACCGTTATATGATGGATCCCTCGCCGATCCCGAAATTCGACAACCCAAAGCTGGAGTCGCGTGCGCTTCAACTTTTCGGAGCAGGGCGTGAGCAGCGGATTTACGCGCTGCCGCCCTACACGCGTGCCGTATCGCTCGATTTCGAGGATTACCCGTTCGAAGCCAGCCGCGCCAATCAGTGCTGCGCACTATGCGGCTGCACCAAAAGCTATCTCGATGAAATCGTGACCGACGACGTCGGTGGCCGGATGTTTGTGTGCTCTGACACCGATTACTGCCGACGCCGCGTCGAGAATGCGGCATGACCGCAACGCCATCAATCGTCCACGACCGGCGCTTTTGGACTTACCGGCCTCAAACAAAGGCCCCTGTCAGGAGTACCCCCGCGTGACCCCAATCCTGTCGGTAAGATCGCTGACCAAAAGCTATGGCCGGATCATCGGTTGTCTGGATGTGTCGTTCGACCTTTATCCTGGCGAGGTGATGGGAATTGTCGGCGAAAGCGGGTCAGGTAAATCCACGCTTTTGAACTGTACGTCCGGCCAACTTGCGCCCGATATCGGACAGGTCGTCTTTGATACTCGGGGCGACGGACCGCGCGACACGCTGACCATGTCCGAACCGGAACGCCGGATGCTGTCGCGAACGGACTGGGCCTTTGTCCACCAGAACCCGCGCGACGGGCTTCGGATGGCGGTCAGCGCGGGCGGCAATGTGGGCGAACGGCTGATGGCCACGGGCGCGCGGCACTATGGGAACATTCGCGCCGAGGCCGAGGACTGGCTGGGACGGGTGGAGATTGACGCGGCCCGCATCGACCACCGTCCCGCGACGTTTTCTGGCGGAATGCAACAACGCCTGCAGATTGCGCGGAACCTGGTGACCGGACCCCGGCTTGTTTTCATGGACGAGCCCACAGGCGGGCTTGATGTCAGCGTTCAGGCGCGGCTTCTGGATCTTCTCAGGGGTCTTGTGCACCGTCACCGCCTGTCTGCGATCGTTGTCACGCACGACCTGGCCGTCGTCCGCTTGCTGGCAGACCGGCTGATGGTGATGAAAGACGGTCACGTGGTCGAAACCGGGCTGACCGATCAGGTGCTGGACGATCCTCAAGAGGCCTACACCCAGCTACTCGTCAGCTCTGTCCTACAGGTGTGAAATGATTGAACTTCGGGACGTCGCTAAGACATTCAAAATGCACAATCACGACGGGGCCGCGCTTGATGTGATGGTGGGCGCGTCCTTCCGCGTGGCACGGGGCGAATGCGTGGCGCTTACTGGGTCGTCGGGCGTCGGCAAGTCGACACTTATGCGCATGATCTACGGCAACTATCTGGCCTCATCCGGCAGCATTCTGGTGGGTGATACGGATGTGGCACGGGCCGAGCCGCGCGAAGTTCTGACGCTGCGCAGGGATGTTCTGGGCTATGTCAGCCAGTTTCTTAGGGTCGTGCCGCGCGTTCCGACGCTCGATGTGGTCGCCGAACCGCTGATTGCAGGCGGAACGCCAGAGGCCGAGGCAATGGATGCAGCCCGCACACTTCTGAAGCGCCTGAAATTGCCCGAAACGCTCTGGAACCTGCCGCCAATGACCTTTTCAGGCGGAGAGCAGCAGCGCGTGAACATCGCGCGCGGCTTTGTTCGCCCGATGCCTGCGCTGCTGCTTGATGAACCCACCGCAAGCCTTGATCAGGTCAACCGGCGCGTTGTCCTCGACCTGATCCACGAGGCGAAAGACCGCGGCGCGGCAATCGTCGGGATTTTCCACGACGCCGCCGCCCGGACCGAGGTTGCAGATCGCGAGATCGACGTCGCTTCCTTCGCGCCGGTGGCCGCATGAACCAGGGGCGGCTTATCGCAGTTGTCGGCCCGTCCGGTGTGGGCAAGGACAGCGTAGTGGCCGCACTCGCCGAGGCTGAACCCGCATTTCGGATCGTGCGCCGCGTAATCACGCGCCCCCCAGGTCCCGGAGAAGCCTTCGACAGTGTGACCGAAGACGCGTTCGCGCGTATGGAGAAGTCGGGCGCGTTTTGCCTCAACTGGGAGGCGCACGGGCTTCGCTATGGCATCCCGCGCTCGGTCAAAGACCAGATCGCAAGTGGCGCAAACTGTCTTGTGAACCTGTCGCGGGGTGTTCTAGATGCCGCGAACGCGGCGGTCCCGTCCTTCACCGTATTCGAATTGACGGCGCGCCCCGAAACACTTGCCGCGCGCCTCGCAGGACGGGGTCGTGAATCGGCAGCCGACATAGCCGCGCGGCTAGACCGGGAAGGTCCAAAGATCCCCGCAGGCTTTGACCACATCAGGCTGCCCAATGACGGGGCTCTTGAAGACACCGTTGCGGCCGTGCTTCACGCCCTACGCGCGCCTGCAAGGGCATAGCGGTGGATCAGATGGAAAAACCCGTCCTCGTCTTCACCCACAAGGGCGATGTCGTCTATCTGGAACGGTGCGGGCATCTGACCGTCGAGGTGTTGCAAAAGCGTGGTTTCGGTCGCAGCAGCGTCTTCGGGCGCGAGTGGCCCCGTCAATGTGATGTGGAACCGAAACTCTTCAAAAACATAAGGATAGCCCCAGTCCAGAAGCAGCGCATCCTGCGCGGGCGTCAGCCCAGAGGCGCGGCGGCGAGCCAGTTCAGCCGCATCTGCCGGGGCCCGAAAGGGATCGAAGGCTCGGACGATGTGCCCCACCAGTTCAGCGATTTCTGCGGGATCGCCCGTGGGTACCAGCGCCAGAAATCGGCCAATGCGCGCCAGCCTCAGCCCATCCGCCCGGGCCGGGGCGGTGTCTACCGCGAACGCCTCGGTTGCCGCCGACAAGGCATCGAATGTCTGCCCTTCGGCCAGCCGAAACGGCGGTTTCATCGTCGCGTGCAGCCCATAGCGCCGGGGACGGTCCGTCATCTCGCCGACCAGCTGAGGCAAACCGGCGATATCCGGATGGGCAACGCGCACGCCGCGCGCTACATCCCATCCAAGCCAGGATGTCGCGAAGGACACGAACGGTTCCTTAGACGGAAGGTAGTAGATGGCATAGCGCCGGAAATCCGACATGAATGAGTGCCCCCAAAACATCGGCGTGAACAGTACGCCTGTCCCTGAAGAGCCCGTGGTTCTTGCAAATGCAAGGCTTGTTCTTCCTGACACGGTGACGCCGGGGACGGTCATCGTCGAAAACGGCCAGATCGCCGAAATTCGACTGGGTTCGTCCATCCCACAAGGCGCTATCGATCTTGGTGGAGATTATTTGGCCCCTGGTCTGGTCGAGCTTCACACCGACAACCTTGAACGCCACTTAACGCCCCGCCCGAGCGTGACTTGGCCGGTAGACACCGCAATTCGCGCGCATGACGCAGAGCTTGCAGTGAACGGAATTACGACCGTCTTCGACGCGTTGCGTGTGGGATCTGTGGTCTCGCGCAAGCGGACAAACTACAGCGAATATGCCTGGGGCGTGGCCAATGCCCTGCGAACACTGTCGGATTCGGGCGAACTTCGGATCGACCATCGCATTCACTTACGGGCGGAAATCTGCTCCGAGACGCTGACAGACGAACTTGCGCGTTTCGACAACAGTTGGGATGTTGGCCTTCTAAGCCTAATGGACCACACACCCGGCGCGCGCCAATTCCGCGACCTTGATCAGTTGCGGAAATACCTTATCGGAAAGCATGGCCTGACCGAGGCGCAATTCCAAGATCACATTCGCGGACAACAGACTCTGAAAACGCAGAACGGTGCAGCTCACGAGGCAGCCGCGATCGCTGCCGCACGCCGGACCGGCGCGGTGATCGCAAGCCATGACGACACCACCCACGATGATGTTGCTCGTTCCGCTGCGCACGGAGTGCGGGTGGCCGAGTTTCCGACCACCGAAGAGGCAGCGCGGGCATCAAGAGCCGCCGGGATTTCGGTGATGATGGGCGCGCCGAACCTTATTCGGGGGATGTCGCATTCGGGCAATGTATCAGCCCGGACCCTGGCAGAGGCGGGATGTTTGGACATCGTGTCATCGGACTATGTCCCGGCGGCCCTTTTGGCCTCTGTCGGCGTCCTGAATACGCTTTGGTCAGATCTGCCCCGCGCGTTTCGGACGGTTTCGACAACCCCGGCGGACGCCAGCGGCCTAAGTGATCGGGGCAAGATCGCGCCGGGCAAGAAGGCTGATCTGATCCGGGTCCGGCAGGCAAGCGACGGTTTGTTCGTTCGCGAGACTTGGGTCGGGGGCCGCCGCGTGGCTTAGAAGGTCGATGTGGCCGCAGCCGAGTTACTCGAGGATTCTGCCGATGACCTCCCTAAAGATTGGTGCTTGCTTGATGGTCGACCAGATCGCCGCACACCGCGACTGGCTTTTCGCGGACGCGCGCGACGTTGAAATCCAAGACTTCTACAGGCTTGGGCTGATGGACAATGGGTGGCGCGAGGTTGCCGATGCAGCACGTGGGGAGCTCGCTGGGCACCAAGGGCGCATTGGAATCCACGGTCCGTTCTATGGCCTCGATATCAACAACCCAGACACCGAGCTTCAGCCCCTGATCTCCAACAAGTACCTGCGGGGGGTCGAAGCCTGTGAAATCCTCGGCGCGTGCCAGATGGTGATCCACTCGCCGTTCAATCATTGGTATCACAACCACGTTCTCTCTGAGCCGGGATACCGTGAGAGAGAGTTCGGGACGATCCATGCGATCCTGGACCCGGTCGTCGCCCGGGCCAGCGACGCAGGTGTCACCCTTGTGATCGAAAATATCGAAGACGTTGACCCGTTCGAGCGCGCCAGGCTGATGGAAAGCTTTGGATCAAAGGCGGTCGCAGTGTCGATCGATACAGGCCACGCGCACCTTGCGCGAAACATGTCCGGTGCGCCGCCGGTCGACCAGTTTGTGCGCGCCGCGGGTCCCGCGCTTCAGCATGTTCACCTTCAGGATCTTGATGGGCATGCGGACCAGCACTGGGCGATGGGCGACGGTAACATCGAATGGTACGGTGTTTTCGCCGCACTGTCCGAGATCGAGGCCGAAACTCACCTTGTTCTGGAGCTTCGCGATCACACAAACATCCCGCGCGCATTTGAGTGGCTTCGCGCGCGCGGTTTGGCTGTCTGAAACAGAAGCCGTTCGGCCACTTCGCTTTAAGCGAACACGGCGCCCAAAAGCAGGGTGTTACGCGCGCTAGGACCGCGCTCTGCACCCTTCAGGCGGCCGCATGCGCGCGCCCGCTTGCGCCGAGACCGAGGGTGCCATCGGAATAGACCAGTCGACCCTGAGACAGGCACGCGACCGATCGCCCAATGCCGCGGCAATCGGCGACCATCAGATCAGCCCGAAGCCCTTGGGCAAGCGCGCCGCGATCTGAAAGGCCCATTGCCTTCGCCGGGTTGACCGTTGCCAGGCGCGCGGCACCGGGAAGCGCATCGGGATCGGAGGCGGCTAGAACCAGGATCGAGGGAAGCATGGTACCGGGATGGTAGTCTGCTGCGAGGATTGAAAGCAATCCCTCTGCATGCGTGGCGCGCGCCGACAGGTTTCCAGAATAAGACACACCGCGAAGCGCGTTCGGCGCGCCCATCGCGATTTGCATTCCATTCTGATGGGCTTGGCGGGCGGCGTCCATCGTAACCGGAAACTCGCTGACGACCGCCCCAAGTGTGGCCATCAGGTCAACTTTCGACGGGGTATCGTCGTCATGGCTTGCCAGCGGAATGCCCGCGGCCCGGCAAAGCCCGGCCACCTTGTGCAGGGTCGCGATTATCACGTCCTCGGGGCCGGACCGCTTGGCAATCTGTGCCATGACCCGGGCACGGGCCGCGTCCTCGCCAATCCCGTCAACAGAGGCGATCTGCGCGATATGCCGTTCGACATCGCGGTACTGACCCTGACCCGGCGTGTGATCCATGAGCGAAACCAGATCAACCATGTTGTCCCGTACGAGGTCTGCAATAACCTCGACAGCGCGGTCGAACGTGATGTCGAACCGCGCATGCACCTTGTGATCTATGCGGCATGATCCGGCACTGACACGCACTGCCCGGATCAAGCGACTGGTATGTTCAAACGACCGGGGCGCCCCGTTCACGGCTCCGCGCGAAAACGACACCGACGCATAAGCAGTCGTCACGCCAGCCGCCGCGAGTCGGTCGTCAAGCGTTCCAAGTGCAAGGTCCATCGGCAGCTCAGCCCCGGGACGCGGCGCGACCTCTAGCTCGATCATATCGCCATGAATGTCGATCAATCCCGGAAACAGGTGCAGCCCGTCGCCTGCAACGCCACCTTCAACGGGATGATCGGCAATCTCCGCGATCCGTCCGGCTTCGACCCGAAGCGACCCCCGTTCCATCAACCGGTCAGGAAGAACCAGCGTGAAATCAGACAGCCACATAGAGCCCCCCGTTTGGCCGTGGTCGCAAGGCTTTGCGCCCGGTTGTCTGCCGGCGATCGCGCATCAATATATCTCAGCCATCTGGATAGGTGCGCGCTCAATCTGTTGCAGGCGCAGTTCGAACACAACCCTGATCCGACGGCTAGTACAGGAGCGCCCGCTGATTCGGTCGGCTCATCGCCGCCAACAGCATGGAGTCCGCGTGCGCCGCATCCAAGGGGACGGAAGGCATCCTTCCCGCGCGCCTCTTGCCTAAACTGTTTCGAGTTTGCTTGTCCTCCGGGCGCAGTCTAGCCGCCAATCTGGACCGATATGGGGTCAATGGACAGTCCGTTGGAGAACAAAGTGAACCTCGCCGCCTCGCCCCGAAGTTGACCCTTGTCTTTGTGCAGTCAAGCAAGGAACTGGATCTCTGGGAGAACGACAATTCTGATCCGTACCATATCAATGACCAAACCCACGACCAGCTTTTTGGCTCATCAGTGCATCTATCACCCGGTTTGGCCCAAAGACTTCTTCGCACGCGCAAGTCTCTCGGTAGACCTTCAATATCGTTCTAGTGCCACATTTAGGATCTGCACTGGGTGCATTTGCGGCTCTCCGGTTATCCGTATACGACCGGATCGAAGCACGCGGTAGCTGAAAGAGTGTACCACAGGGTCCGATCAACTTCGCTTGACCAAAGGGAAAGTGATTGGCCGAAAAGCAACTTTAAGGTCATTGTGAACGCGCGATTGTCCAAACGGGAGCGACCTTTATGAAATTTGCGGCAACCCTATTCGGAGCGGCGCTTCTCGCTGCCCCGGCGTTTGCTCAAGGCGAACGTATCCAAGTCCGGGGCGAAATCATCGACACCTGGTGCTATTTCTCCGGAGTGATGGGTGGACCGGATGCCACGATCGGTACGGCGCACCACACCTGTGCTCTGTGGTGCTCTGCGGGAGGCATTCCGGTGGGACTTCTGGCCGACGATGGCACTGTCTATATGGTTTTGAAGATCGAGGATGACGACGGATCGGCAAGCGGCGATACACAACTGAACCTTGCCAGTCACGTGATTACCGCTGACGGGATGCTGTATGAACGCGACGGGCTGAACTACCTTGTCGTCAGCCAGGTCGTCACAGACGAAGATATTCTTGTGATGAACCACGAGGACTATGGAACGGTGCCACCCTTCGCGGTACCGAAGGCCGAACGGTGAGGGTCATGAAGATGAAACATCTGTTAGCTGCCGCACTGATCGCGATCTCTGGTCCCGCCTTGGCCCAGGATTTTTCTGAAGGTTCCGAGGCAAAGAGTTGGAACCTGTACGCCGAGGTTCCAGCGCGCTTTGAAGCCCGGGTTGTCGACATCCTGTGCGAAATCACCGGCGATTGCCCCGACAATTGCGGCGATGGTAAGCGCCAGCTTGGCCTCGTACGCGCGGTCGACAACGTGCTCGTGTATCCCAACAAGAACAGCCAGACTGCATTTACCGGCGCGGCGGAAGAGCTGTTGCCCTATTGCGGGAACGACGTTGAGGTCGACGGATTGCTGCTGGACGACCCCGACCTCGGTGCTGCGAACGTCTACCTCTTGCAGCTGATCCGCAACGTCGGCGACGCAGAGTGGACCAAGGCCAACCAGTGGACCAAACGGTGGGCTGACAAGAACCCCGAGGTGGCCGATCAGAAGGGCCCTTGGTTCCGGCGCGACCCGCGTATCAAGGCCCATATCGCTGAAGAAGGCTACTTCGGCCTGGGACAAGACCGTGAGGCCGAGATTAAGGCGGAGGTTTTTGCCGAATGAGGGGGCTGACCTTTGCGGCAATCGTTGCGGGCGGCATGGCGGCGGCGCAATCCGCGCCACCGCTGCCTTTTGACGTGGGTGGGGCGTTCGAGCTTACTGACCAGACCGGCGCCACCCGTACCGAGGCAGACCCCGATGGGCTGCCTCAGCTTCTGTTCTTCGGTTACGCGAACTGTCAACAGATTTGTTCTGCCGCCTTGCCGCTGATGGCCGACACGGCAGACGATCTGGCTGAGATCGGCATCGACCTGCGGCTTGTTATGGTGACGGTTGACCCTGCCCGGGACACGGTCGACGGCATCGGCCCGCCCTTGGCCGCGATCCGCCCGGGATTTGTGGGTTTAACCGGAAGCGACGCCGCGCTTCAGGTGGCATACGATGCGTTTAACGTCGAGAAGGAAGAGCTATTCCACGATCCAGAGTACGGTCCCGTGTTCGCGCATGGCAGCTTCATCTACCTCTTGGACGGGGCGGGCGAAGTTCTGACTCTCTTGCCGCCGATCCTTCCGCCCGAGGAAGTGGCGCGGATCGTGACCAAGCACCTCGACGCAACGGGGTAGGACGATGGCAGTGTCCCGCAGAGCGCTTTTGGGCGCCGTGGTCGTTCTGGGCGCGGGCACGTACGCCGCAACTGGCGGGCGCAACCTGTTTTACGACGTGCTCAGGCCCGATGTGAACGCGGAACTATTGCCAGCCGACCAGGCCCACGAACGGGCAGCGGCGGGTGATATCCTGCTCGTAGATATCCGTCGCCCCGACGAATGGGAGAAGACCGGATCGGCGGCGCCCGGCGTGCGGCTCGATATGCGGCGCGAAGACTTCACCGACGCGCTTGCCGAACTGGTTGAAGGGCAAAGGGATGCCCCGATCGCACTTATTTGTGCGCGCGGCGTCCGGTCGGCACGACTGACAAATCAGCTAACCGAGGCAGGTTTCACCAACATCATTGATGTGCCCGAGGGTATGCTTGGCTCTTCGGCTGGGCCGGGTTGGCTGAAACGCGGCCTGCCGCTTGATCAGAGCTAAAGCGCATGCGGACACTTCTGATAGCGGGTTTGATCGCCGCGATCGGATCCACTTCGCATGCCGGGTGCGCTAAGGAGCCTGAGCCCTGCGAAACGGAGATGGGCAGCTACCACATTGCCGTGCCCGAGGCGCCTGCCGGTCCGGTGCCAGCAATCATGTTCCTGCACGGTGCCGGTGGCAGCGGCGCGAGTTCGGTGCGGCCCGGCGGAATGGCACGGGTTGCGCTTGAGCGTGGGTATGCCGTGATCGGACCGAATGGCATGGACCGACCTGGCCGGTTCGGAACCGGTTGGAGCTTTCACCCCGACCGGCCCAAGCAACGCGATGAAATGGCGTTCTTGACCGGTGTGCGCGACGATGCAGCGTCGCGTTTCGGGATAGATCGCGACCGCGTAATCCTGGCAGGCTTCTCGATTGGCGGTTCGATGGCCAGCTACATTGCCTGTACCGATCCAGCCGCGTTCGCGGCCTTTGCCCCAGTGGCCGGAAGCTTCTGGCGCCCGCATCCCGAAGACTGTGCGGGTGCGGTTCGGCTTCTGCACACCCATGGCTGGCGGGACCGAACCGTCCCGCTCGAAGGTCGTCCGCTTGGGGGCGGGCGGATCTATCAGGGTGATGTCTGGCACGCAATGCTGGTCTGGCGCGCAGAAAATGGCTGCGACGGTATGCGCGCCGATACGTTCGAAACCGAAGGCCGGTACTGGATTCGCCGGTGGGACGCGTGCACACCCGGAACAGCGCTTGAGTTTGCGCTCCACCCCGGTGGGCACGGTATCCCCCAAGGATGGGCCGCGATGACGATTGATTGGTTCGAGAGCCTGACAGAGCCCGCGACAGACTGACAAGGCCTACTCGGCTGCGATTGTTTCCGGCACAGGTTGCGCCAGAACCTTGGCAAAATGCGCGCGTTCTTCCGCCGCAAGCCGGATGATCGGAGGCGCGTTCAGATATTCCGGGGTTCCAAGTTGCCGCCGAAGTCTGGGCCGACGTTCCAGATCCAGCCCGCTCAATGCCGAAAGCGGCGTAGCCAGCAAAAGGCTGAGTGCAATGGGCAACAGCCATGGCGTCACCAAGCCAAGGCCAAGGCCCACGGCCAGCATCGCACCCAGCACTGTCTCAAGCCAGTGGAACCGCAGAAGCGTCCGTATGCTGTAGCGTCCGCCCGACCTTTGCTGCGGTTTCCAATCCATTGCACGGCCCACAACCGAGCCTGCGACTGCCAGCGTCTGCTGGACCATCAGGATCGGTGCATAGAGGACCGATAGAACGATTTCCGTCAAAACGGAGCCTGTGAACCGCCAGAAACCGCCCACGTCGGCAAGCCTGATGCCTGCCCTGCCAATTGAGCCTGCCGCCATCAGTTTTGGAGCTAGCAGCATCGCGTAAAGGAAGCCAAGAAATGCAAGGCTGTGGGTCGTGTCGATCTGGGGCCAGGTAACTTGCGGGTTCAGGCCGCTAAAGTACTGAACCACGTTCAACTCATCGCCATTGCCGATCAAGGCCCAGACGATCAGCAACACGAACCAGGCCGGGGACAACAGATACCCCATCGCGCCGTTGAACAGGTGATAGCGCGACACGGGATGAAGACCCCGCGCCGACAACAGGCGCAAATGCTGCATGTTTCCCCGGCACCAGCGTCTGTCACGCAAGACATAGTCGATCAGCGTCGGCGGCGCTTCTTCGTAGCTGCCGCCGATCTCGGGCACGAATCGCACCGCCCAGCCTGCGCGCCGGAGCAGGCCGGCCTCGACGAAATCATGACTTAGGATCGCGCGGCCACCGATCTGGGGGAGCCCGGCGCACGCCGCGAACGCCGACGTACGCATGATCGCGTTGTGTCCCCAATAATTGCCCTCTCCCTGTGTCCAGCACGCAAGACCTTCGGCAAGCGGGGCACCATAGATGCGGTTCGAAAACTGCTGCACCCGGCCATAGAGAGTGCGTGCGCCGTACAGCTGCGGGAACGACTGGACCAAGGCCGCCGTTGGATCCCGGGCCAACCGATCCGCGAGGGTCGCGATTGCTCGCCCGCTCATCAGGCTGTCTGCATCAAGCACCAGCATCGCATCATGCCGACCGCCCCATCGCGTGATCCAGTCAGAAATATTGCCAAGCTTGCCTTCTGTGTTCAGGTCGCGCCTGCGGTAGTGGATTTCAGACCCAGGCCACGCGGCCCGCAACGCATGAAACGAGCGCACCTCTTGCAACGCGATTTGTTCGTCCCGCGTATCAGAAAGAACGTAAAGTGCGAAGCGATGGTCGCCTTGCGCCGCCTGAACCTCGGCCATCATAGCGGCCGCATTTCCAAAAACGTCTTCGGGTGCCTCGTTGTAGACCGGCACCAGAAGCGCGACGTCCAACGCCGGTGTGTCGGCCTCTGGCAGGCTGCGCTGCCCAAACAGTCTAAGAAGCCCCAGCGTCGCAGTCGAAAGCGCCATTGCGATCCAGAAGAAAGTGACAGCTATGAGACAGATGAGGGCGGTTTCAAAACCTGAGAGACCGTTCATCGCAAACCAGTCCGTAAACGCAACGACCAGCCCAAGCGTTGTCAGAAAAGCGGGTCCGAAGCCCGCGAGCCGCCAAAGCCACAGCCGGGAACGCGACCATGCCCCCGGCGCCGCCACGTCTTGGAAGTTTTGATCCAAGCGCTGAATCGGCCGCGCAAGCGGCGCCTCTTGTGGCATCACGGGAACAGTCATCCGGCGGTCCAACGATAAAGCCAGACTTCTGTCACCGTTTTGCCGTCCCGCAAGAGCTGGGCTCTGAACTCGATGGCGCGTTTCTCGCCCGGAACGAAACTGAAGGCGAGCCGTGCACCACCGGTGCCAGGGTTTCGCTGCAGGATACCATCGGATACCGGGCCGCGGCTGGCGCCGACATGGATTGTCACATCGTCCAGATCGCCCTCAAGCGCAGGGTGATCTTCGTAGTCGATTGTAACCACCGTTTTCACCTGATCGAAGCCCTTGCCGATGCGGGTGTTGGTGACGGCGGCCACGTTCGGAATACCTACAGGCGTTTCGCCCCAGGTCATCTTGTAAGCAAAGTCTACTGATTGGCCCGCGATCATCGGTTCACGCGGCACCCAATAGGCGACGATGTTGTCGTAGATCTCGCGATCCGCCGGAATTTCGATCAACCGAACATAGCCTTTGCCCCAGTCGCCCTCGGGTGTGATCCACAACGACGGGCGGTTTTCATAGCGGGCTTCGAAATCGGCGAAATCGCGCACCTCGCGCGCCCGCTGCATCAAGCCAAATCCTTGCGGGGTCTCGTCAACAAACGCGCTGATCTGCAGGCTGTTATGGTTCGCAAGCGGGCGCCAGATCCGTTCGCCGTTGCCGTTCCAGACCATAAGCCCTTCGCTATCGTGAACCGAGGGACGGAAGTCGTCGAACCGATGGCGGTTGGTTTCGTCGAATAGAAACATCGAAGTCAAGGGCGCCAGACCCGCATTGTCTAGATCGACACGGGGGTAAAGCGTGGCGGCGACCGAAACTTCCGTCGGCGCGCCGGGGCGTATCATGAACGAGTAGGCCCCGGTAATCGAAGGGCCATCAAGAAGCGCGTGGACAACGAAGTAGTCATCTTCCGGCGCCGGCGCTTCGACCCAGTACGCGCGAAAATCAGGGAACTCCTCGCCGTCGCGATCACCGGTTCCGATGGCAAGACCGCGCGCCGACAGACCATAGGTCTGGCCATTGGCAATAGCGCGAAAGTAGCTTGCGCCCTGAAACACCATGAATTCTTCGAAGATGCCGCGCTTGTTCAATTCGGTGCGCAGTCGAAGGCCCGAGTACCCCATGCCTTCAAGCGGTAAGTCCATCGGAAATTTATCGGTCTTATCGAACAGCGAAATGTCAAAACCAAGCGTCTGCGCGATGCCGCCCTTCACAATGCTCACATCGACCGGGCGGTCAAAGTAAACACCAGCTGGCAACAAATCGACCTGAAGCGGCCGCGGCTCATCTGCCCAAATCGCCTTGTGCGTATTGAACCAGATCTTCCGAAACTGATCGTAGCTGAGATCGCGCCAAGCCTTTGGGACTTGCGGCATGGGCGAATACGGGATCTTAGAAAGCCGCTCTGCCTCGCCTTTCAGCCAATCGAAAGAAAAAGGCGCCTCGCCCGTGACCAACTCGCCCAACGCGGATGCAGGTTGCGCGGCAAGAGCCAAAAGCCCGCCCAACACAGTTCTGCGCGATAGGGTCATTTGGCTGGCTTCCGCCAGGGTTGGCCTTTGAACCAGGCCACCGCGAACGCAACGATGATCAGCATTGTCGCGCCCACAAGGTTCACGAGAACCACGTTCCAGGTCGACCGGCCCATCACATCCAGCATGAACCCCATGACCCGGGCGAAGAACATCGAGAACAGAAACACCGCCAAAGATTGCTGACCGACCTTCGTTACGAGACCGACAAACCCGTTCCAGGCGGCGCCCAGCGCGCCTGTCCCCGTTGCGATAAGGCGTTTGCCGCCCTCCCCCGCGACAACGTAGCCAAGGTAAGCAAGTGCCAGGAATTGGGTGTACCGCAGGATCCCGAAATCGGTCTTATTGATCAGCCCATTATAATCGCTTCGCCAATCACGCGCCCACTCGAACCCAAGCTCGCGTACGCCGATGTTCGAAAACGGAATGTTCGCTAGCACAACGAGAAGCGCCAACCCGATCAGCCAGGCCTTCACTGGCGGCGCGGGAAGCCACCCGCGCATGAACGCAAAACCGGTGAAGAACGCAAGTTGCCAGCCAAAGGGATTAAAAAACCAGACGCGGTCTTCCCGCCAGGGGATCGCACCAAACTGCCAAGCCATGTCCGGGCGTCCTATGGTCTCCCAAAACGCACTTTGGGCCATGATCCAGAAGCCAATCACCATGAGGGCAACAAGCCCGATATGAACCCGCGCCAGCAACATGATCACCGGCATCATGGCCAGGATCACCATGTACATGGGCAGAATATCAAAATAGTTCGGCACATACCGAAGCGTCATAAGGCCCAGAAGCGTGTCCCAAGTTTCCCAGCGCTCACTTTCCATAAGAACCGGATGCAGCGCCAGTTGCTGCCAGTAGTTCCGCGTGCCGATCCCCCACTCGGTCAACGCGATGGTCAGCGCAAGGATTGCAAAGAAAAGACCGATATGCGCCCAATATACCTGCCAGACCCGGTACCCCACGCGTGCCGTACCAAGCATCCAACCGGCGCGATCATAAGTACGCCCGAACGCAATTGCACTTGCCATGCCCGAGCAGAACACAAACATCTCGGTCGCATCGGAAAATCCCCATCGCGCCGGAATCCATGAGGTGAAGAAGTTTCCTGGCGTATGCGCCATCAGAATGATGAACATCGCAATGCCGCGGTAGAAATCGAGCCTGGGGTCGCGCACGCGAACGGCAGGCGCAGCCGAAGCGGCCACCTTGCCAGGTCCGAAACTGGTATCAGCTGACGTCGCCATCACCATCCGTCGTTGCCCGCGCCCCGATACGGCCTATTCCGCCGGAACGTTCTGTGCGTTTCCCATCGCGGCCTTGCCACGCGCGATCAGCGAACGGCGGGCTGCGGCATAGCTGTCTTCCTGGCCGCGGCGGCGTGCGGTGCGTTCAGACAGGATTGCCTCGGCGTCGTCAAGAAATCCTGCGCGAATACCGCTATCGATCGTAAGGCGTTCGAACACATCACGTTGGGCGTGGCTGCCGCCTGCGTCCTGCATCGTCTTGCGCGCCCTCAACAGATTAAGGAACGCAATATCGTATCGGGCCTCTCCGAACGCCTCTAGCCCGGCAGCCGCAGAAAGCCCCGGTGCCGCCATGGCCTTTTGGACATCTGTCTTAGCTTCGCGCGCGTCACGATGCAGTCGGCCCATCATCTCGGCAATCGCGTCGTCGCGGTTATCCCCGACCAGCGCCAACAGGTAATGGAGATCGGCAAAGATAAGGCACCCGTCAACGGTTCTTCGGGCCGATAGGTCCGCGAGTTCCTCCCACCGGTTTCCCACATCGACGCCTTCGAGCTCCAAACGGCTCAGAAGCGAAGTTGCATTCGAGATGTCGCGATAGTCATCGGTCTTGTCCGAGCGAATCTCACCGTCGTATAACCGCAGGACCGTGTCGACATCGCCAAGGTCCAGATGCATCAGCGCCTTGTGCCACCACACATGGTATCGAAAGTTGTTGCAATGCGCCCATGCTGCTTCGCGGCCAGTTAGCCATTCGATGCCGCCCCGCGCATCTGCTGTCATGTCGTGAACATGTGCCACCGCATGAAGGCCCCAGGCATCGTCGGGCGCCAGGTCCAGACCGGACCGTCCCGTGCGCCGCGCGGCCTCGTAATCTCCGGTTTCTTCCAGTGCAAAGGCATAACAGCCCAAAAGATACCCCCGACCGGGGTGACCAGCACCGTATGCCTTTTGGACTCGCTCGACCGAAGCGCGCATCCCATGGTTATCACCCAGGACAAATCGAAGCGCATGATCCAGCTTCATGGCAAGCGAGTCGCCTGGATAGGTCGTAAGGATGCCTTCGAACACGTCAAGCGCAGCCCTGGGCTTGCCATTCAACCAAAGCATTAGTGCAGCGACATACGCGCGTTCTCGCGCTGTCGCCTCGCCCTCGTGCAATGACGTTTGTGCCGCTGTCAAAGCCTCGCGCGCGGTCTGGAGAAGCTCTCTGCGACCTAGCAGAATGTAGAACATGCCTTTGACGGCGTGACCAAGTGCAAACCCGGGATCGGCCTCAAGCGTTGCGCCGAGATGGGTGGGTGTGATGGCCGCATGTGCCAGGAACGCAAGTTGCGTCGCGTTCCAATGCTCGACAGCCGCTGGGGTAGCGAGCGTTGTATCCTGGCCAAAGAGATCTTGATGCATGCAAACGTCCATCTGGGTTAGGGCATTCCAATTCTTGCCACGTAGTTAAGGTGCCCGCCTGTCTAAGAAACGTCACAGATCGGTGATTGACGAAACTGTGAGCCTGATTTCACTCAAATTAGTTCCTTATCTGGCGGGGTTACGCCGATGTGTCGTCCTGCTTGATGCGTTTTTGAACAGTTTCTGTATCCTGACCGAACCGAGGAGGCGGATGACGGTATGTGACGGGCGTTCGCGCAAGTTTCAGTGGATTGCCAATCATTCGGACAGCACCGCCGTCCACGTCGTCCCGGGCAATCTCGATCTGCATACCACGCGCCGCAACCTGATCGGAACTGAAAACCTGATCGAGGGTCTGCACGGGACCTACGGGAACCTTTGCCATTTCTAGCCCAGAGATCACCTCGGCGCTTGTGCGGGCGGCAAGAAGCAGCTCGATCAGGGGGGCAAGCTCTGCCCGGTTTGCGATCCGGTCCGGGTTTGTCGCAAACCGGGGATCGTCTGCCAGATCGGGCGCGCCAAGCACCCCGCAGAACCGGCGAAACTGGGCATCATTACCGACCGCGACAATGACGTGCCCGTCCGACGTTGCGAACACGTTGTAGGGCACAATGTTTGGGTGTCCGTTTCCACGCCGCTCGGGCACCTGTCCTGACGTCAGATAATTGACGCCCTCGTTGATCAGCCATGCAATCTGGCTGTCGACCAAAGAAACGTCGATATGCTGCCCTTCGCCCGTGGCGTCTCGGTGCCGCAACGCTGAAAGAACACCGATACATGCGTACATTCCGCACATCACATCCGCGATGCCAACACCGACCTTCATGGGCGCACCATCAGGCTCGCCTGTCAGCGACATGATCCCACCATAGCCCTGGGCCATCAGATCGTAACCGGGCTTCGATGCGTTTGGTCCGGTCTGCCCGTAGCCCGATATCGAGCAGTAAACGAGCCCCGGGTGCCGGTTCAAAAGCGTTTCTGCGTCAAGACCGAACTTCGCCAGCCCCCCGGGTTTGAAGTTCTCAATCACTACATCCGACTGCGCAGCAAGCGCTGCAACCAATGCCTGACCTTCATCGGTCGCAATATCCGCCGCGACCGACAGTTTGTTCCGGTTAGCGCTTACAAAGTATGCCGACAGGTCGGTGGGTTGATCTTCCGTATCCCGAACATACGGCGGCCCCCAACTTCGCGTATCGTCGCCTCCGGTGGCCGGATTTTCGATCTTGATAACCTCTGCACCAAGATCGCCCAAAAGCTGCGTCGCTGTAGGGCCCGCGAGAATGCGGGTCAGGTCAAGGACCTTAAGCCCATGAAGCGGACCCTTTGCAGTCATATCCGGCCATCATAGCTGTGGGGTTCGATCTCGGCTGCGATCAGTGTGAACCGGTCGGCCACAAGTGCCTGTTCAAGCGCATCTTGCAAGCTGGCGCGGTCCCGGACCGCAACGCCATGACCACCGAACGCGCGTCCAATCGCGGCATAGTCGTGGCCTGCAAAATCGACGCCGGCATTCGGAAGCTGGCGTTGGCGCTGTTTCAACTCGATCAGGGCCAACGAACGGTCGACAAACACCACAAAGATCGGCGCAAGTCCCAGCTCGACCGCAGTGGCGAGCTCGCCCGCGACCATCAGGAACCCCGCATCGCCCGAGAACCCAACAACCGGAACATCGGGTGCTGCAAGCTTGGCCCCAATAGCGAGTGGCACCGCGCATCCCATCGTGCACAAAGCTGACGATTGCAAAAGCGTACGCGGTGCGGGACAGCGCCACATCTGGCTCAGCAGTATGCGGTGTGCCCCGCTGTCGACGGTCGCAATGGTCGACGGCGGCAGGGTCGCTCGGCATGTATCTATCACCGCAGCAGGCCCCCACTCGTCGTCGTTGGGAAATGCGGCGGACAACGCGGCCTTAGCCTCGGCTAAACGGCCACCCGGCCAGGTGCCGCGCGACGACCGGTCCTGGCCCAGTGCCGTGAGCGTTGCGCCCGTATGGGCCAAAAAGCTCAGGCTTGCCTGGTGCATGTAGTGGTGATTGGGCGCTGCATGGATGTCGATGACCCTTGTTTTGGCGGGATCCCAAGGGTCGCGCCAACCGGTTCGCATCTCGATGGGATCATATCCAACCCCAACGATCAGATCTGCGTCCGCCAGAAGCGGCAGCAAGGTTTGATCCGCCAATGGCGAAAGCCCGGCGCCGCCCAAAGACAACGGGTGATCCTCGGGCAGAACGCCTTTGGCCTTGTAGGACGTGACGACCGGTGCGCCCATCGCCTCGGCAAATGCACGAAGCGCGTCGACGCTGTCGTCATAAAGAACATCCAGGCCAGCCACGATGACCGGTCGAACTGCCTCGGCAAGCCATGCGCGCGCCACAGCGAGGTCGCCTGGCTCGGGCATGACGGCACTTGGGTTCGCCCGTCGACTGCCCGTAGCGTGCGCGGGCGCATCGGCCACCGAAATCGGCACGTCGATATGCACGGGTCCAGCACGACCTTCCGTAGCAATCGCAAGCGCCTTGTCTGCGATCACGCCGGCGGCCTGAGCGCTCATAGTGAATGTCGCCTTTGTGATCGGTGCGAAAACCGCACGGTGATCCAGCACCTGATGCGTATAGGTCTGCGCTTCGTGATCGTCGACCGAACCCGTCAGCACAAGCATGGGCACGCGGTCCTGCTCGGCATTGGCAACCACGTTTACGCCGTTCATTGCACCCGGGCCAACGGTCGCGACCAAGATAGCCGGCGCGTGATCAACGTGATGCGCGCCCTCGGCCATGAAGCCACCGGCATTTTCATGTTTCACCAGTGTGAAGGCAATCCCGGCTTTCTCTAGCGCATCCACCAGCGTCAGGACTTCGCCCCCTGGCATGCCAAAGGCCCGGCGGCAGCCAGCCTCGTAAAGTCGCCGCGCCAAAACATCGGCAGCGCGCAGCGTTGCAGTCTCTTGTGTCATGGAGCCTTTGTCTTACTGCACGGCCGTTTTGGCAATGGTATCGAACACAGCGTCCAATTCACTGGCAGCAACGGAAAGATCCGGACCTGCCTCGTCAAAGTACGGCGCAAATACGTGGCTCGGCGTTTTGTATGACAGCGTCGCGGTCCCGTTTGGTTCCTCGGTCACATAGAAGCGGATCGGAGCCTCGATCATCGCGGCTGTCGACAGCCCGAGAATCCGGACAGCATAGACGTTGTTGAACACACCGATAACCCGGTTGCCGGGTATTTCGATGCCCCTTTGCGCCGCCGCACCGGTGGGGCCTGCCTGTGTGACGACACCGAACTTATTGTCTTTCACGGCAGTCTTCAGATCTTCGATCAGGGTGTCGTAAGCTTTCTCGGTTTCCATCACGACCCAACCATCACGTGGACCTATGGACTGTGCCGCCAAGGGCGTGGCGAGCATCAGAAGCAGGAGTGTAAGAATGCGCATCGCATCACCTCATCGTTTTCGCGCGTACCTTCGCGGAATCGATGCCCCCCCGATACCCACATCTCACAGAAGTGATCGGGGGAAGCTCTGAGCCCTGGAAAATCGTGCACAGCAACGGGTAAGCGGATCAGCGCGATCACATTTGGACACTTCCCCATCGTGACGCTTGCCCGGGCAGAAAAAGCAATGCTACCTAAACAGTTAGGCCGGAATACTCCGAGGGGAAGGATGTAGATGCACGGAACCGCCATCGCCGACTGGGACACGTTGGGCGATCGACGTCCTACCTATGCGTTGGTGGGTGAGGTCGATCTGGTTGTCGTAAGGTTCGACGATGAGGTTTCGGTATTCTATGGCAGATGCCTTCATCGCGGCGCACTGATGTCAGACGGCTTCGTACGTGGTCGAAACCTGATATGCGGCGTCCATGACTGGGATTACCGGCTAGACACCGGCATTTCCGAGTATGCGAACGAAGAAGTTCTGCCAAAATTCAACGCTTGGGTATCGGATGGCAAAGTTGTGGTCGATGCCGACGAAATCTACACTTGGGGGCAGGCAAACCCCCAGCCCTTCGATCGTGAGTCTTACCTGGGGCTTTATGCTGACACGTCGCATGGGACCGAGGAAGAACCCCATAACGGACAAATCCAGAACTATGCCAGGCATGGGTTAAAGGATGGCCACCATGGGGCGATGGATGCGATGGGGGTCCCACGGGCTGATCTTCCATCCTGGGACGACATCCAGCTTCTTACGGCGCAACTGGCCCGCATGCCGCTTCTGGACGATGCGCCGGTCGGGACCGATGTGACCATCGGACCCAACGCCCAGAAACCGCTTCGGCTCGACATCCCGCTGTTTGTCTCGGATATGAGCTTTGGGGCGCTTTCAGAACCTGCAAAAATCGCGTTGGCCAAGGGCGCCGATATGGCCGGGACAGGTATTTGTTCGGGCGAAGGTGGCATGCTGCCCGATGAGCAGGAAGCCAATGGCCGGTACTTCTACGAGCTTGCCTCGGCCCGCTTTGGATTTTCCTGGGACAAGTTGGACAGTGTCCAAGCGTTTCATTTTAAAGGCGGACAAGGCGCCAAGACGGGGACAGGCGGCCACCTTCCCGGCGAAAAAGTCCAGGGCCGGATTGCCGAAGTCCGCGGTTTGAAGCCAGGAGAGGCTGCAATCTCGCCGGCGCGGTTTCCCGATTGGAACGAAATCAGTCAGATCCGGGACTTTGCCGACGAGGTAAGGGATCGTACAGGCGGCATACCAGTGGGCTACAAGCTTTCAGCCCAGCACATCGAAAAAGACATCGATGCCGCCCTCGAGGTCGGGGTCGATTACATCATCCTTGACGGTCGCGGAGGTGGCACCGGAGCGGCACCCACGATCTTCCGCGACAATATATCGGTCCCGACAATTCCTGCGCTTGCGCGGGCGCGGGCGCATCTTGACGGGCAGGGACGGGGCGATGTGACGCTGGTGATTACGGGCGGGCTGCGATCGGCAGGCGATTTTGTGAAAGCCCTAGCACTTGGGGCCGACGCCATTGCAGTTTCGAATGCGGCCATGCAGGCCATCGGATGCATCGCAATGCGGGCATGTCACACCAACAATTGCCCTGTGGGCATTGCGACACAGCGACCAGAACTTGTCAGCCGTATCGTGATCGAGAAGTCCGCTGAGAGGCTGAAGAACTACTTCGACGCGACGACCGGATTGATGCAAGTGATGGCCCGCGCCTGCGGGCACGACCACTTGTCAAAGTTCACTGGCCAGGATCTGACCACCTGGAAACGCGAAATGGCCGAACTGACCGGCATCGCGTGGTATGGCCGCTCATGAGCGCTGCGGCGACCCTCCTTGCCGTCGTGCGCATCTGGCTCTGGATCGGGGCTGGCGTTGCGGCGCTGTTTCTGACGGTTGGAATAGGCCGGGTCGATGAAGACGCGCGCGGGGCCTGGATCTTTCGCCCGCTTCTGGTTCCGGGAATTTTGTTGATCTGGCCATTGGTCTTGTGGCGCTGGTTCGTGCTGGAAACAGGGCAGGACAACTGGATGAGACGGCACACGCCACCGCGTGTCGCCCATCGCGCCGCCGCAGGCTTCATCGCAACCGGCATTGGGCTGGCGATCATCCTTGGCGTTGCGGCAAAGCAGGATTGGCCTACTGACATCGCGCCCGTTCAACTGACCGACGGCAGCGCATCGTGAGCGTCAAATACATCCCCGTTCAGTGGAACCCCAACAAGTGGTGGTACGACACCATCATGCTGGCGGGCGTTGGTGCGTTTCTTTGGGTCTTTGTGCACATCGTGCCTGAACACGTGGATCACTCCCGCCCCGTTGATCGCCAAATCCACTTGATGCGCGCGTTTGGGGCTTGCGCGTTCGTAATGCTGTCTGTGATCCTTGCCATAGGGCCGCTGGCCCGGCTCGACAGTCGGTTTCTTCCTCTGCTTTATAACCGTCGCCATTTCGGGGTGATGACGCTCTTTGTGGCACTCAGCCACGCGAGCTATGTGCTGGATTGGTATTTTGCGTTCTCCCCAACACCCCGGCTTGAAGCGCTTTTGTCCTCGAACACAAGTTTTGGGCAAGTGGGCGGTTTTCCTTTCGAGATCTTCGGCATCGTCGCGCTCGTGTCACTTATGCTTCTTGCCTTCACAAGCCACGATTTCTGGATGAAGTTCCTGAGCCCGCCTGTCTGGAAACGGCTGCACTACACGGTCTATCTGGCATATGTGGCCGCGGTCGCTCATGTGGCTCTGGGGATCTTCCAGGACCAGCGCGACCATACCTTGACGGTCGTGATACTTGGCAGCGCCGTGGTGGTTGCGAGCCTTCACGTTTGGGCCGCGCTGAACGACCGGACATCGGGGGATCCCGCGGCCCCGCTTGCAACGGCCGGTTTCGTTAGGGTCTGCGCCCCCGGCGATATCGAGGAAGGCCGTGCCCGGATTGCGCTTCTGCCAAACGGCGATCGCGTCGCGGTGTTCCGCCACGAAGGCAAACTATCGGCAATTTCGAATGCCTGCGCCCACCAGAACGGTCCATTGGGCGAAGGCAGGATCGTCGATTGCCTTGTCACTTGTCCCTGGCACGGGTTTCAGTACAACGTTACCGATGGCCGGTCTCCAGCGCCCTTCACCGAGAAGGTGCCAACCTATAATGTTCGGATCGAAGGCTCATCGGTCCTGGTTGATCCCAAGGCCAACCCGCCCGGCACGCCCGTCGATCCGGTCCCAGTTCCGAAGGCGCTGACGTGAAGGACCTAGACAGCTTCTTTGTCGGCTACCTCCCGGCTCCGGCGGCCCAGCGGCCGTTCCTCGTCTCTGCAGCCGTTTCGCTCGTGGGCTTTTTTGCGTTCTCGGCCTGGCTGATCGGCACGGCCCAGGACGATCCGGGCGACGGATCGTTCCGCTTTGACCTTGGACGTCAAACGGTCACGGGCGTCATCGAGACGCTCCCCTACCCCGTCCTTCATGTGACGGCAGGAAATGAGAACATTCCCGACGGCCATACGCTGATGCTGTCCGGGGGCGGGAAAAACGGCGCGATCGACCGCGCCGAACCGTTGGATAACATGGTGGCCACTGTGTCGGGTGTTCTGCTGAGTCGCGGCGATCTCGATATGATCCAGCTTCGCGGCGGACGGAACGGCCTGGCTGCAACAGAGGGCCATGGCGCAATCCCCGACCCCGAACCATTGGGGCGCTGGCGGCTGGCCGGAGAGATTTGCGACGGGAAATGCCTGGCAGGCGCTATGCGCCCCGGGCGCGGTCTGGCGCATAAAGCCTGTGCTGACTTGTGCATTTCGGGCGGGATACCGCCGGTGTTTGTGTCCTCTCAGCCAGTTCTGGGAGAGGAGTTCTTGATGATTACAGGGCCTGGGCACAACCTCCTCCCCGAAGCGGCGATGAATCGGATTGGCCAATACATTCAGGCAGAGGGCGATCTTACACGCCATGGCGAGCTTCTGGTGTTCGCAATCGATCCTGGAACCATCGAGGTGCTGCCGTGATCCGCCGAGTCGTCGCACCACTTCTGTCCGTCGCCGCGCTGGTTCTTATCTTCTACGCCTCGCGCTACTGGTTCCTGCGCTTATGGGATGGGCCGCTCTTAGACATCGCAGCGCTGCGCCCCCAAGGCGGCGTGGTCGGCCAATTCGTGCGCGGCACCGATTTCGCGGCGTTCGATCTGATCCTTTGGGCGATCGGTGCGTTCTTACTGCTGTCGTTTCTGCAATGGGTTGTCGACCGCCTGCCCCCTTCTGACTGACGCACAAAAGGAGTTGCTCATGGACCCTCAAGCGCTTGACTGGATCTCCGTGGGCCATGTCGACGACCTGCCCGAAGGACGCGTGAAGACCGTCACGGCCCGAACAACACCGATCTGCCTTGTCCATTTCGAAGGCCAATGGGCGGCGATGGACAACCATTGCCCCCACCAGCGGGGACCTTTGGGCGAAGGCGCCATCGAAGAGGGCGCCGATGGCAAGTGCTGGCTTCGATGCCCGTGGCACGGCTGGGATTTTGATCCGTTGTATGGCACACCGCCGGGTGGGCACGAGGACACGGGCCAGAGGATTTTCCCTCTCGAGATACGCGACAGCGAAATCTTCGTCGGCCTTGAACCAGAACCACCGCATCAGCGCACAGTCACAGATGCCATGGTCGAGACAATGACCAATTGGGGCCTGCAAACCGTGTTTGGCATGGTCGGCCACTCTAACCTAGGGCTTGCAGATGCGATCCGTTTGGCCACTGGAGACGGCAAACTTACCTACTACGGCATCCGTCATGAGGGGGCAGCCGCTTTCGCGGCCTCGGCCTACGGAAAACTGACCGGCACACCAGCGGCTTGTTTGACCATCGCAGGCCCCGGCGCAACCAATCTTTTGACCGGGCTCTGGGATGCCAAGGTCGACCGCGCGCCTGTATTGGCCCTGACCGGACAGGTACAGACCCAGGTATTTGGGCCGGGCGCGTTTCAAGACATTGACTTGGCATCGGCCTTCGATGCCGCAACCCGGTTCTCGCAGACGGTGCTCCCCAGTTCGAATCATTCTGAACTTGTTTCGCTCGCTATGAAATCGGCTCTGGTAGAGCAGGATGTCAGCCACCTGATTTTCCCCGACGACGTTCAGACCTTGCCCTCGGACGCGCCAGCGGCCAGTCCCAAAGGGCGGATGGGGCGCATCGACATCTCGCCGTCAGCCGACGACGCGGCAAACGCGCTGAACCAACTCAACAACGCCAAGCGCCCCGTCATCATTGCAGGTCACGGCGCGTTCCATGCCCGCGAGGCGGTGACCGCCTTTGCCGAAACGCTGGGCGCGCCGGTCCTGACCACGTTCAAGGCGAAAGGGTTCGCCTGCGATGACCATCCCAATGCGGCCGGGGTTCTTGGCCGCTCTGGCACACCCATTGCAAGCTGGTTCATGAACGAGGCGGATGTGATCCTGGTCCTTGGCGCGAGCTTTTCAAACCACACCGGGATCGACAGCCATGGCACGATCATCCATGTCGATCACGAACGCATGCAGCTTGGAAAGTTCCGACCCGTCGATCTTCCGATATGGTCGGACATCGAAACCTTTTGCGCGACCCTTTCCCCGCATCTGACGCGGCCCGCCGACGCTGCGGATCAAATCGCGGAACTCGCCGATCGTTGGCGGATGTGGCGCGAAGAAAAAGATCGGCGGCTCGCCGAAGGCGCAGGCACAGGACTGCACGCCGTTGCCGTGTTTCAGGCGCTGGGGGATCTGGCACCCGACGACGCAATTTTCGCAGTGGATGTGGGCAACAACACCTACTCGTTTGGTCGATACCTTGAAACCAAGGGGACCCAGCGCGTTCTGATGTCGGGCTATCTTGGGTCAATCGGCTTTGGTTTCCCGGCCGCGATGGGGGCGTGGGCGGCCACCCAAGACAAGCCAGCCCTGAATGACCGTAAAGTCATCGGCATCTCGGGCGATGGAGGTTTCGGCCAATACGCGATGGAATTCACGACAGCCGTGAAATACCGCATGAACATCACCCACGTGATCCTGCACAACGGGCAGCTTGGCAAGATATCAAAGGAACAGCGCTCGGGCGAATGGCCCGTCTGGGAAACCGATCTGGTCAACCCGTCATTTGCAACCTTCGCCCGGCTCTGCGGCGGGCACGGAGAAAAGGTGACAATGGCCGAAGATATCCGGCCCGCGCTGGAACGCGCCCTTGCGCATGATGGCCCTGCCATTGTCGAACTGATGACGGACGCGGAACTGGTTTAGTCAGGCTGGCGGTTTTCGGTCCGTAAGGAACGTGTTCCCAAACGAATAGGATCGACCACGTTTGGCCGACGTGGCTGCCAGGCGAAGCGCTGGCGCTACTTCGTCCCAAACATCCGATCGCCCGCGTCGCCTAGCCCGGGCACGATGTAACCTTTTTCGTTGAGGTGACTGTCGAGCGCTGCTGTCACGATAGGAACATCAGGATGCGCTTCTTTCATTCTGGCGACCCCCTCGGGCGCCGCCAGAAGGCAAAGGAACCGGATGTCATTCGCCCCGGCTTCCTTTAGTAGATCAATGGCTGCAGCGGAAGAGTTTCCAGTTGCAAGCATCGGATCAACGGCGATCACCAGTCGCGCGCCCAGACCATCGGGTACCTTGAAATAGTATTGAACCGGTTGCAGCGTTTCGGGGTCGCGGTAGAGCCCCACGAACCCCACCCGTGCCGACGGGATCAGTTCCAGCATCCCATCAAGAAGACCGTTGCCGGCCCGAAGGATTGATACAAGCGCCAGCTTCTTGCCTTCGACGGTCGGTGCCTCCATCTCAGTCAATGGCGTCTTGATCGTCTTTGTTCCAAGCGGCAGGTCTCGTGTCACCTCGTAGGCCAGAAGCAGGCTGATCTCGCGCAGAAGGCGCCGGAATTTCGCGGTTGATGTCTCTTCTTCCCGCATGATCGTCAGCTTGTGCTGGATCAGCGGGTGATTGACGACGGTCAGATGCTCGCTCATGGGCGCTCCAGTTTCTTCCTGATCTTTTCTGATGTGGCGACATCGCAGAACGCGGCCTCCAGCGCCACCCGGTTCAGCGCATCGAAGTCGCCCTCGTCCCATCCAAAGGCGTCTGCAAGGCGTTCGAACTCGTCGGTCATCGTTGTGTGAAAGAACGGTGGATCATCGGTGGATACGGTAACCTTGACCCCCTTCTCTCGAAGCCGTTCGATGGGATGGTCGCGCCAATCCGGATAGACGCCCAGCGCGATGTTCGAGCCCGGGCAGACTTCCAGCACCACGCCATCCTCGGCCAGACGTTCGACAAGCGCGGGGTCCTCGATCGACCGCACCCCATGGCCAATGCGCTCGACACGAAGCGCGTCCAACGCATTTGCAACGCTTTCGGGACCGCGCCATTCCCCGGCATGGGCCGTCAGCCGCAACCCCGCCTCGCGCGCTGCATCGAACGACCAGGTAAAATCCCGAGGCTCGCCTGCCTTCTCATCTCCGCCGATTCCGAAACCCACGATCCAGTCGCCTGCGGTTTCGGCGGCGACAAGCGCCACTTCCTTCGCCGCCTCGGGTCCGAAATGCCGGATCGGCGTCACGATCCCCCGCAGAACAGTCCCGTCATCGCGCTCGGCCTCGTCGGCAGCTTCCTGGATCGCGGCAAGGAATTCACGCCAGGCCGATAGGTCCCGCGCGCCGCAAAAATCGGGGCTGAGAAACGTCTCGGAATACACAACCCCCGAGGCCGCGCTCTCGGACAGGACCGCGCGCGTCAAACGGGCGTAATCCTCTGGACGCGTCAGAACCGAAGTCGCGGCTTCGTAGACCCGCAGAAAATCCCAGAAATCGGTATAGCTGTAATCGCCATCCTCGGCGAATATGCCGCTGATATCCGTGTTCTTTTCGCGCGCGAGCGACCGTATCAAATCGGGCGGGGCCGCGCCTTCAAGGTGCATGTGAAGTTCGATCTTGGGAAATTCTCGGAAGCTCAAAGAATACTCCTTCCCGGTCCTTGCGCCGGAACGCCAAGATGGGCCGCAACGGTGGCGGCAATATCGGAAAAACCAAGGTGACCGGCCTCAACCGCGCCAACTCCATGGGCCAGAACCGGGACACGCTCGCGGGTGTGATCGGTGCCAAACCAGGTCGGATCGTTTCCGTGGTCGGCGGTGAACAGAACAAGGTCACCAGGCCGCGCTGCGTCCAGGATGTTCGACACCCAACCATCGAACCACTCTAACGCGCGGGCATATCCCGCAACATCGCGGCGGTGGCCAAACTTCGCATCGAACTCGACAAAATTTGCAAACGTGAGACTGCCCTCCTCAGCACGCGCCATGCCTTGCAGCAGATGCGTCATCAGCTCTGCATCAGTGCCTTTTGCGACGTCGTCAATTCCTTGCATCGAAAAGATATCTCCGATCTTTCCGACGGCATGCACTCGTCGTCCTGCACCCTGCACCCAGTCACATAGCGTGGGTGCCGGCGGCGCGATTGCGTAGTCCCTTCGATTGGCCGTCCGCATGAACCCGTCCGGCGCACCGACAAAAGGACGTGCGATGACGCGGCCAACCTTCATCGCGTGAAGCCGCGGGGCGAGGTCCCGGCAAAGGGTCAGAAGACGCTCAAGCCCGAAATGCGTTTCATGTGCTGCGATCTGAAACACGCTGTCGGCGGAGGTGTAGCAAATGGGCCAGCCGGTCTTGATATGCCGCGCGCCCTCTTCTTCGACAATCTCGGTGCCGGAGGCGTGGCGGTTTCCCAAAATGCCGTCTGTCCCGGCCAGATGGCACACCTCTGCCACCAGATTCTCCGGAAACGCAGGCTCTGACTTCGGAAAATAGTGCCAATCCCAGGGCACGGGTACACCTGCAAGTTCCCAATGGCCGGACGGCGTATCCTTGCCGCGCGACAGCTCGGTCGCTGCCCCCCAAAGCCCGCACGGCGTGGTGTTAAGCCCCGGCGCGTTTTCGCCCGAAGCCAGCCGGATGGCGGCGCCAAGACCAAGCGCATCGAGGTTCGGCAAAGATAATGGGCCGGTCCGACCGTCTTCTGCCTGTCCCGCCGCACAGGCCGCCGCGATATGCAGTAGCGTGTTCGTCCCGGTATCGGGGACAGTATCGTTGAAGAACTGATCAGCATCGGGTGCGCCACCACATCCGACCGAGTCCATTACAATCAGGAAGGCGCGCGTCATGGCCCGATCCTCTTTCGGATCAGCGCAGGGCTTTCAGCTGACGCGTCAACGATCTTGATCGCCGCCGCCACTTGAGCCATGGCTCGGTCCGCTGCGGCAGCGTCGGCAGCATGCACCATTGCCAGAGGTTCTCCGGTTTCGACACGCCGCCCGATCTTGGGCACTCCAGACAGGCCAACGCGCGGATCGACCTGGTCGCCATCGCGCATGCGCCCGCCCCCAAGTTCCACGACGGTTTGACCAAGCAAACGGCCATTGATCGCACTTACGACGCCATCCGATCTGGCCAAAACCGCGCGCTGGACTGGGGCCGGTTCCAAGGCAGCAGTGCCCAACGCGTCTCCGCCGCCCTGCGCCGCGACCATCCGCGCGAACCGTTCTGCGGCGCGGCCGTCGGACAGTATGGCCCGAGCGGTCCCTTCGCCTTCTGCCGCCGACGCGGCGACGCTCGCAAGGTTGAGGACCTCACCGCAAAGCGCCACGGTCACATCGCAAAGCCGCTGCTCGCCTTCGCCCCGCAAGGCCGTCAGAACCGCATCAACCTCAACGGCATTGCCCACCGAAGAGGCAAGGGGCTGGTCCATATCCGTGATCAGCGCAGAGGTACGGCACCCAGCATCGTTCGCCGTCTTGACCAGCGCACGGGCCAGGGCAACAGCGTCCTCCTCCGACGCCATGAAAGCCCCAGAGCCTGCCTTGACATCCAGAACCAGCGCGTCCAGCCCGGCTGCAAGCTTCTTTGAAAGGATCGAAGCGGTGATAAGGTCGATGCTCTCGACCGTTCCGGTCACGTCACGGATCGCGTATAGTCGTTTGTCGGCCGGGGCCAGATCGCCCGATGCCGAAACAATGGCGCAGCCGACCTCGCCCACAACCTTCCTGAATGCTTCCTCCGACAGGTCGACCTGGAACCCCGGGATCGCCTCAAGCTTGTCCAGCGTCCCGCCGGTGTGTCCCAGCCCACGCCCCGATATCATCGGGACATAAAGCCCCGCTTCGGCAAGGATCGGGGCGAGAAGAAGGGACACAACATCGCCGACCCCGCCGGTCGAATGCTTGTCGGCAACTGGACCCGGCAGATCCCATGCCAAAACATCACCGGTATCCCGCATCGCTTCCGTCATGGCGACGCGCCCCGCTTCGCCAAGCCCGTTCAGGCAAACGGCCATCGCAAAGGCACCGGCCTGCGCATCTGTGACGGCACCCGACGCCAGGCCGTTTGCAAACCAACGGATCTGATCAGCCGATGGCCGTTCGCCCTGCCGCAAACCGTAGATGATTGCGCGCGCGTCCATCAGGTGCGGTCCATATGACCCGCCCCGAATGCGCCCGGCAGAAGATCGGCGACCGTGACAGTCCTCGACGCCCCGTCGACCGTTGCCATCGTCACCTGCACGCCGCCGTCCGCAAACTCAGCAAGCTTCTGTCGGCATCCGCCGCAAGGTGGGACCGGATCAGGGCTATCGGCGATGACGGCGACCTCTTCGATCCGCCGTTCGCCAGCGGCGACCATGGCGGCAATCGCGCCCGCTTCGGCACAGGTGCCTTCGGGATAGGCGACGTTTTCCACATTGCAGCCTACAAAGACGCCCGACGGCGTTCTGACCGCCGCGCCGACCTTGAAGTTGGAATAGGGCGCATGAGCGTTCTCCCGCACGACGCGAGCAGCATCCAGAAGGGACATCGGGCAGGCTCCTTTATCCATGCCACAGTTTGCGCGCCCAAGGCCGGGGCGCGCAAGGGGTCAGCCCTTGATCCCCAGACGGTCGCATAGTGAGAGGTAGGTTGCATGCATCGCGTCACTCCAGCCGCTCTGGTCGGTGCGGTAGAGCGTTGCCTGGCTTTTCAGGATCACCCCGTCACTCAGAGGCCGCAAATGGTTGGCCCGCAACGTCTCCCCCGACGAAGTGATGTCGGCAATTGCTTCGGCGGTCAGGTTTCTGACGGTCCCTTCGGTCGCGCCCTGACTGTCGACCAGCCGATAATCGGCCACGCCCTCGTGCCTTAGGAACTCGCGTACCAAACGATGGTACTTCGTCGCGATCCGCAGCCGGTGGCCATGGGTTTGCCGAAACGCGGCGGCTGCCGCGTCAAGATCGTGGAGCGTCGCCACATCGTCCCAGAAATCCGGGACCGCGACGACCAGATCGGCATGGCCGAACCCCAGGGCTTCAACCTCGCGCACGCGGGCGTCCCAGTTCGCGAGCCGCTCGCGCACCATATCCATCCCCGTGACGCCAAGCTGGATATTGCCCTTGCCCATTTCCCGCGGGATCTCGCCCGCTGAAAGCAGCACCAGTTCCAGGCCATCCAGACCCGCTTCGGCCACGTATTTGCGCCCCGCACCTGTCATGACGATGCCGCGATCGGAAAACCAAGTGAACGTCTTTTCCATCAGACGGCCCTTGGAGGGGATGCCAAGCTTTAGGGTCATGCGTGTTCCAGCTCGATCAGTAGACCCGGTCGGATTACCCCGCCAACAGCCGCGCTTGCGTCAGGTCCGCCCATGGTGCGTGTCAGCGCGTCGTAGCGTCCACCGGTGGCAACAGACGGCAGGTCAGGACGGTTCGGCGCGTAGAACCCGAAGACGAACCCGTCATAATATTCCATCGATGTGCGGCCATAGCTCGCCTCGAAGGGCAGGCGCGCGGCGTCGATCCCGCGGGCGGCCAGTGCGGCAAGCCGCGCCTCGAACGCGTCAGCAGCAGCGTTGAGCGCCGGTAGGTCCACTGCAAGGTCGCGCAGTTGCGGCAGCACTTGCCCCGCCTCTTCCTTCAGCCCCAAGAGCGCGTCCAGCACCTCGGCCTCTGCAGAGGCGAGGGGCGGCAGGGCGGCTTCCTCGGATAGCGCGGATAAACGCGCATCGATTTCGGCCCGGGTGCGCAGACCGATTTCGGGGCTGTCCGCGCCGCTCGCCGGGCGGGGGGCCGCCTGCGGAGACCGGAACCGGTCAACCAGCGCCCGAAACCGACGCGGCCGCCAGAGGTGGCGCAAAAGCGCGGCTTTGCGGCGCTCTGACGTGGTCAGCCCCTGAACAGCGGCACGAAGAAGCCCCATGTCGCCCGTGGCCGGTGCCAGCCCGCGCGCCGACAGAATGTCAGAGAACAACGCAAAAACCTCCGCATCGGCTTCCGCGGGATCATCGCCAAAACGTTCGAACCCGACCTGAAGGTATTCAGCGGGCCGTTCTGAGCGCTCCACCTGCATCCGAAACACTTCGCCCGAATACACATACCGCTCGGCCCCGTTGCCGTTCGACTGATGCATCTGGACGATGGGCACCGTAAAATCCGGACGCAGCATCGCCTCGCCCCGCACGGGGTCCATCGTTACGAATGCCCGCGCCCTGATGTCTTCCCCATAAAGGTCCAACAGCGTATCGGCGGGTTGGAGTATGTCCGCCTCCACCGGCGTGGCGCCCGCGGCCTCAAACGCAGCGGCAAGCTCGGCGGCCAGCGCGCGTGACCGGGCCTTGTCGACCATCAGCCCTGCCCCGTCTGAAGCCCGTGTTCTGCAAGGATCTCGCGGACCTTCGCCACCAGGTCGGCGCGCGAAACCTCGTATTGCGAGGGCCGGTCCTTCCATTCTTCCAGCGAGGCGCTTTCAGCGATCTTGGCGCCAAGAATCAGGTCCTTGATCTGCACCACGCCCTTGGCGTTTTCATCGGCGCCTTCGATCACCGCCACCGGGCTGCCGCGCCGGTCCGCGTATTTGAGCTGGTTGCCAAAGTTTTTGGGGTTTCCCAGATAAACCTCTGCCCGAATACCTGCGGCGCGCAGGTCTGCGGCCATCGTCTGATAGTCTGCCATCCGGTCGCGATCCATCACGGTTACGACCACGGGGCCTTGGGTTTCGCCCCCAACCCGTCCCTTCGCACGAAGCGCGGCAAGAAGCCGGTCCACCCCAATGGAAATGCCGGTCGCCGGAACCGATTGCCCCGTGAAACGCTTGACCAGATTGTCGTAGCGCCCGCCGCCTGCAACAGAACCGAACTGAACCGTCTGGCCCTTGTCGTTTTCTACATCGAAGGTGAGTTCCGCCTCAAACACCGGGCCGGTGTAGTAGCCAAGGCCGCGAACCACCGACGGATCAATGACGATGCGGTCGGGGCCGTAGCCTTGCGCAACGCAGTAATCGGAAATGGCTTCTAGCTCCGATACGCCCTCTGCTCCGATCGCAGAGCTCGTCCCATTGGCGAACTTCACTACATCCTTAAGGACCAAGACAGTTTGTTCCGCTGTCTGCTGCTTTGCCACAAGAAACGGGATCACCTTATCGACCTCGTCACTCCGAAGCTCAGCACCTTTCGTGAAGTCGCCGCTTTCATCCTTCCGGCCATCTCCCAGCAACTGCCGGACCCCCGCGATGCCAAATCGATCAAGCTTGTCGATTGTCCTAAGAACAATCCCGCGCGTCCTCTGGTCGTCCTCGGGAATGCCCGCAACCTCTAACACCCCATTCAAAACCTTTCGGTTGTTCACCCGGATGATGTAATCCCCACGCGGAATGCCAACCGCCTCCAGCGTGTCGGCCAGCATCATGCAGATTTCTGCATCTGCGGCGACCGACGCGGTTCCCACCGTATCCGCATCGCATTGATAAAACTGCTTGTAGCGCCCGGGACCCGGCTTTTCGTTTCGCCAGACGGGCCCCATCGCATAGCGGCGGTAAGGCGTAGGCAGATCATTGCGGTGCTGTGCATAGACCCGCGCAAGCGGCGCGGTCAGATCATAGCGCAAGGCCAGCCAGTCACCGTCGCCATCCTCCTGCCAGGCGAACACGCCTTCGTTGGGGCGGTCCACATCGGGCAGGAACTTGCCCAGCGCCTCGACCGTTTCAACCGCCGAGGTGTCCAGCGGGTCAAACCCGAAGGTACGGTAGACCTCTGCAATCTTGTCCAGCATCGCATGACGTTCGGTCACGTCCGTGCCGAAGTAATCGCGAAAGCCCTTTGGCGTTTCCGCCTTGGGGCGAGGAGTTTTCTTGGGCTTGGCCATTGGCCCTCGTCCTGATTGCAAAGTCGCGCGGGGGATAGCCCGACCGCGCTACAGGGGCAAGGCGATGGAAGACTTGATCTCGCGCAACGAAAAGGATGAGACGACCGACCGGACATGCCGATTGCGCAGAAGCACATGGGTCATGAACGTCTCATAAGCCTCGACGTCTGCAACCCGGATCTTCAGAATGTAATCTGAGGTGCCTGAAACCGCGTGGCATTCAAGGATCTCGGAATGAGCAGCCACCACGGCGGCAAAGGCGTGAACCGACGCCTCGGAATGGTCTTCAAGACTGACGCTTGCAAACACGCAAAGCTTCGCCCCGGCCTTGGCCGGATCAAGCAGCACGACACGTCCCTTGATCAGTCCGGCCGCCTCGAACTCTGCGATCTTTCTTGAGACCGTGGATTGTGCCATTCCAACCTTTTCGCCGATCTCCGACAGGGGGCGGGACGCGTCCGTCTGAAGCTCGCGCAAGAGATCTCTATCCGGATCGGATATCTTCATAATTTTGATTTCCCGGATCATTCATCCAGATCATAGCGATTTCCCGGGCATTCCGGAACCCCTATGCCGCCGATCTGGTTCAGTCTGACGGCAAGGAGAACGCGCACATGAGCACCTATATCTCGAAGATCCCAGATGCGTCCGGCCACTTCACCTACACCGCTGAAGAGGATGCGGTCTGGGGAAAGCTGTTTGACCGGCAGTTGGACCACCTTGAGGGTCTTGCAACACCGGAGTTTTTCGAAGGAGTGAAAACCCTTGGATTGACGGCCTCTCATGTTCCACAGATCGCCGATATCGATGCACGGTTGAACCGCGCAACGGGTGCGGGCGTCACGGGCGTGCCCGCGATCATTCCACCTGCCGAATTCTTTGGCCTTCTGGCGCGCCGTCGCTTTCCTGTCGCCACCTTTCTGCGTCGCCGGGAAGACATAGATTACATTGAAGAGCCGGACATATTTCACGAGGTCTTCGGCCATTGCCCGCTTCTGACGAAACCGGCTTTCGTCGACTTTGTGGAACGCTTTGGCGCCCGAGCGGTTGAGCTTGGCAAGCCCTACAGCTGGAGGTTGTTCCGGCTCTTCTGGTTCACGGTGGAGTTCGGGATGATTCGCTCCGGCGATAGTCTGCGCGCCTACGGGGCGGGGATCGTTTCCTCTCCGTCCGAGGCGGCACACGTGACCTCAGGCGTCGCCGCGATGCGCCACTTCGACTTAATCGAAGTCCTGCGCACACCGTACCGGATTGATATCCTGCAGCCCGTCTACTTCGTCATCGAAAGCTTCGAGGCGTTGAACGCAGCACTTGATTGCGATCTTGCCGACGCAATTGACCGTGCCAAAGCACTTGGCGATCTGCCCCCAAGGTTCGAAACAGCCGCCTAGGAGGGTTCCAGAAACCGCGCGGCTGGTCTAAGCCCCGGGTATGACTACGGAACCGATTAAGATCGAAGAGCGCCTCGCCCATCTTGAGCGATTGACCGAGGATTTGTCCGAGGTTGTCGCCCGGCAGGATGCCGAGATCGCGACACTGACCCGGCGGGTCGAGATGCTGATGCGCGCCGAGGCCGAGCGTCAGGCTTCCGAGGGCAACGAGCCGCCTGTGGCTGACGAACGCCCCCCGCATTGGTGAGTGCACCGTCACGGCACTGGCCAACCCTTGCGCTTGCGGCGGGGTTGGGAATTGTCGGCGGGCTGATCGCCCTGATCGTTGGTTTACCGCTTCCTTGGCTTCTGGGATCGCTCGCGGCGACCGCTGCCGCCGGAATAGCCGGTTTCATGCCGTTCGGGCGTCCTGTCGCCCTTCCCGAAAACCTGCGCCTTGTCTTCGTGCCCGTCATCGGCGTGTCGATCGGGGCTGCCGTCACGCCCGAGCTTGCAGGCGCGCTGAAATCCTGGCTTCCAAGCCTTCTTGCACTGTTACTCTACATTCCGGCCGCTCATGCGCTTGCCTTCGCGATGGCTCGCCGTTTGGCGCAGATCGATCCGGCGACGGCCTTTTACGGCACGATGCCCGGCGGATTTATCGAAGCTATCTCGATGGGCGACAAGGCTGGGGCAGACGGCGCGCTGTTATCGACCATGCAGTTCCTGCGCCTCATCCTTTGTATCGCGGGCATACCCATCGGGTTTACGCTGCTGACCGGCGAAACCGTAGGCAGCGCGACCGGTCAAGTTCTGGGCAATGTCCCGTTGTCAGCGACAGACTGGGTGGTGCTCACCGCTTCAGGCGCGGTTGGCGCCATATCGGGACGCCGCCTTGGCTTGCCCGCCGGGATCATCACCGGGCCAATTCTGATGTCAGGGGCAGTGCATCTTGTCGGCTGGGTCGAGGGTGGCCCGCCCCGTTGGCTGATCGACGTGACCCAACTTGTGATCGGAACATCGCTGGGTGGCCGGTTCGCAGGCCGAAACCCTGCGGCGCTGCTGCGCGCGGCGGGGATCACTTTGGTTACGGTTACGGCAACGCTGTGTCTTGCGGCATCGGTAGCGCTTCTCCTTGACGGCTGGGTCGGCGAAAGCTGGCAGGCGGTGTTCCTTGCATTTGCGCCCGGTGGCTTGGCCGAGATGTCGCTTGTTGCCTTGTCCCTAGAAATCAGTGTGATCTACGTAACCGCACATCACATCCTACGGATCATCCTGTCGGTTGTCTTTGCCAAAGCGGGCGCGCGCTGGGTGCTGGGCGCCCGCTAGACTTCTTCGACCGTCACGACACCCGGCAGGGATTTCAGGGCGCTCTTGATCTGTGGGTTCACCGGCCACGTCCCCGGCAATTCCATTTCAACTTCGCCCGGCAAGTCCGGCGCCGTCAGGCACAGTTCGACCGGGCCCTTGCCGCCGCGGGTGCTTTCGTTCCGGACCCGCTCCAGAAGCGCTGCGACAGCGCTAATCCCCTCTTCAACGTCAAGGAACACCTTCAAGCCAGTCTGTCCGACATCGGCGACTTGCTCGTCAACATCACCAACCGACCGCGCAAGAAGCTTAAGCTGTTCGGCTTCCATCGTCGCTTCGACAGTCAGGACGACATTGCGGCCAGGCTCCAGATGGTCGCGGGCAGCTTCCAGCGTATCGGAAAAAACGGTGACCTCATAAAGGCCGGACGGATCGCTTAATTGCACGAACGCAAAGCGATTGCCACGCGCCGATTTGCGTTCCTGACGCCCCGAGACCGAGCCCGCCATTTTCACCGCCGACGCGCCTGTCCGCGAGACCTCGGCCTCGACTTCGGCCAGTGTCTTCACGCCTTTGCGTTTCAACGCGGCAACGTAATCGTCAAGCGGATGACCCGAAAGGTAGAACCCAACACCCTGATGCTCTTCGGTGAGCCGCTCGTTCGGCAACCAGTCGGCCACCGGCGACAGCCGCGGTTCCGGAAGATCGTCGCCGGCCTCGCCGAAAAGCGAGGTCTGGTTCGATCCCCTTTGGTCATGGATCGCAGCCGAATATGCTGACAGCGCGTCAAGGCTTTGAAACACACGCGCCCGGTTCGGATCAAGCTCGTCAAAGGCTCCAGCGCGGGCCAGCATTTCCAGGGGACGCTTGCCAACCCGTCGCATATCGACACGGCGAGCGAAGTCAAAGAGCGTTGCAAACGGTCTTTCCGCAGCCGATGAATTGGCCGCCGTCGCGCGACGTGCGTCGACGATCAGACCCATGGCCTCGATCCCGGCATTCTTCAAAGCGCCCAGACCGTAGACGATCTTTCCATCAGACACACTGAAATTGGCGTCGGACCGATTAACACAAGGGGGCACAATCTCGATATCAAGACCTCGACGCACCTCTTCGGCATAAACCGCCAGCTTGTCGGTCAGGTGGATATCGCAGTTCATAACGCCAGCCATGAACTCGACCGGATGATTGGCCTTCAGCCAGGCCGTCTGGTAACTGACCACGGCATAGGCTGCGGCGTGTGATTTGTTGAAACCGTAGTTGGCGAATTTGTCGAGAAGGTTCCAAACTTCGATCGCCTTATTGTCGTCGACCCCGTTCTTCTTTGCGCCAGCGATGAATTTCGGCCGCTCGGCATCCATCGCTTCCTGGATCTTCTTGCCCATGGCGCGGCGCAAAAGGTCGGCACCGCCCAGCGAGTACCCTGCCATTTCCTGCGCGATCTGCATCACCTGTTCCTGATAGACGATGATGCCCTGCGTTTCGTCGAGGATATGGTCAATCGAGGGATGCAGCGTTTCCCGGTCGCTTAACTTGTTCTTTACCTCGCAGAACTTCGGAATGTTCTCCATTGGGCCCGGGCGGTAAAGCGCCACAAGTGCGATGATGTCTTCGATACAGTCGGGTTTCATACGCCGCAGCGCATCCATCATGCCTGAGCTTTCCACCTGGAACACAGCGACCGTTCGCGCCTTCGAATAAAGGCTGTAGGTTTTCGGATCGTCGAGCGGGATAGCCCCGATATCAATCCCAGCGCCCTCGGGCGGATCGTAAAGGTGAGTTCCGTCCGCGGTGACGTTCAAAGTGCGCCCTTGGCCCGCGATAATATCCACAGCGTTCTGGATGACCGTCAGGGTTTTCAGCCCAAGAAAGTCGAACTTCACAAGACCCGCCTGCTCCACCCACTTCATATTGAACTGTGTGGCAGGCATATCGGCCCGCGGGTCCTGATAGAGGGGCACAAGCTCGTCCAAGGGTCGGTCACCGATCACAACGCCGGCCGCGTGCGTCGACGCGTTCCGCAGCAGCCCCTCGACCTGTTGTCCATAGGTCAAAAGCCGGTCCACAACCTCCTCCGCCTTGGCTTCGGCCCTGAGCCGCTCTTCCTGGGCGAGCGCCTTTTCAATCGAGACAGGTTTGACGCCTTCTACCGGGATCATTTTCGACAGCCTGTCGACCTGACCATAGGGCATTTGCAGAACGCGCCCCACGTCGCGCACAGCCGCCTTGGAAAGAAGCGCACCAAAAGTGATGATCTGACCCACCTTCTCGCGGCCATATCTTTCCTGCACGTACCGGATCACCTCTTCTCGGCGTTCCATGCAGAAATCGATGTCGAAATCCGGCATCGAGACCCTCTCGGGGTTCAGGAACCGTTCGAACAGCAAGCTGTAGCGCAAGGGATCAAGGTCCGTGATCGTCAGGGCGTAAGCCACCAGGCTACCGGCGCCCGAACCGCGCCCCGGGCCTACGGGAATGTCATGCTCTTTCGCCCACTTTATGAAATCAGCAACGATCAGAAAGTAGCCGGGAAACCCCATCCCTTCGATGATGCCAAGTTCGAAGTCGAGCCTTTGTTCGTATTCCTCTATACTTGCAGCCGGGGAGATCACCTTCAGCCGCTCCTCCAACCCCGCTTTGGCCTGTCGGCGCAGTTCGTCGACTTCGTCCTCGGCAAAACGCGGCAGAATAGGATCGTGTCGCGAGACTGCGAACGCACAGCGCTGTGCTATTTCGACGGTGTTCTCTAGCGCCTCGGGCAGATCGGCAAAAAGAGCCGCCATTTCCGCAGGCGATTTCAGATAATGCTGCTGGGTGAGTCTTCGGCGCGGTTCCTGCTGATCCACATAGGCCCCTTCGGCGATACAGATCAGTGCATCATGCGCCTCGTACATTTCGGCCTTCGGAAAGTAGACGTCGTTTGTCGCCACCAGCGGCAGGTCCATCGCATAGGCGATTTCCACATGTCCGCGTTCGGTCGCATGCTCGGCCTCGGTCGTTTGACCATCCTCACTCGGATGCCGTTGGAGTTCGATGTAAATCCGATCTCCGAACATGCCGCTAAGTTGGCCAACCAGGGCTTCTGCAGCCGCCCGGTTGCCCGATTGCAGAAGTCGCCCCACTGGGCCGTCCGGACCGCCTGAAAGGCAGATCACACCGGCGCTGTGTTCGGCAAGATCCTGAAGGCTGACCTGCGGCGGCTGTCCGTCGGTCGACAGGTAAAGCGCAGAGTTCAGCTTCATCAGATTACTATAGCCATCGGCATTCTGAGCCAGAAGCACGATCGGCGCAGGGGGTTTCGCACGCTGACCAAGCTCGACCGCCTGATATGCCAGATCGATCTGGCAACCCAAGATCGGTTGAACTCCCGCCCCCATTGCGGCGACAGAGAATTCCAGCGCTGCAAACATGTTGTTGGTATCTGTCACCGCGACCGCCGGAAAACCCAGATCGCGGCAAAGCCCAGGCAGCTTTTTGAGACGCACGGCTCCTTCCAGAAGCGAATATTCGGTGTGAAGTCGAAGGTGGACGAAGCGATGGCTGCTCATGAACCCACCGTATGATGGGGGCCAGACGGGGAAAAGTGTCAAATAAGGGTTATCCACACAGAGATTGGTTAGCCTAGTTGCTAACTGCCTTGATCCATGAGGAAGTGTCTGTTACTTAGCCTAATGGCTAACCATTTGGATACCTTCTTTGCCGCGATGGCCGATCCCACCCGCCGCGCAGTGATCGAGCGGCTCACCGATGGTCCCTCCTCGGTCAGCACGCTCCATGCGCCGCATGACATGGCTTTGCCCACCTTCTTGCGCCACTTGAAGGTGCTCGAGGCCTCCGGCCTTGTCCGTTCGGAAAAGAAGGGGCGCGTGCGCGTCGTCCATCTTGAGGCGGCGCCAATGGAAACAGCCGAGGCTTGGCTTAGGCAACAAAGGCACATGTGGAAAAAACGATTGGATCGGCTGGGGGCACTCGCCGAGAGACTGGAAAGGGACAGGGCATGAATTTTGCAACCGGGGGCTTTTCACTGGACCGAGAAATCGCGGCGGGGCTGCCCACGGTCTGGCGCGTACTAACAGACCCGAAACTGCGCGAAGTCTGGGCCGCCCCCGACGATGATCACGTTTTGCATGTCGACAAACACGACGTCCGAGAAGGCGGGCGTGACCGGCACCGTTGTGGTCCCAAAGACGCCCCCGATTACACCGTCGAAACGCACTGGTATCGACTGGTCGAGCCAGCGTTCGCCTGTTTCACCGAAACGCTCGATATCGGGCCCGAGCGCCTGAGCACCAGCCTGGTCACATACGCGGTCCAACCCGCGGACACCGGCACGCGCCTGATTGTTGAGGTTTCAATTGTATCCTATGCGGGCGATGAAGCCATTCCAGAACATGAAGCGGGATGGACAAGTGCCCTTGACCGCCTTGTCGCACTGGTGGCAGGCGGCCAATTTGCCGGTGACCGCGCAGGTTAATGCGGAACCCGATGAGACAATCGGTGGCAATCCGTGGAAGACGGGCCCGCGACACGAGTGATTACAGCGCGGGCACTTGCCACTTTATCAAGCAATTCTTGAAGCACCTACAGGTCTAGGCGGTCTCAGCCCCCTTGCGCGGTGGCGCAGTGCACGCTTTCCTGTCAGGCGACTTTCGCGCAGGGCTTTACGCCGCATCGGGCCTTGCGGGGGCGGGACGACCCTGAACAGACCGCGGCAGGTGTGACTATGACCGACATCACGTTTCTTCTGAATGGAGAGGAAACAACAATACAAGGCGCTGGCGCGACAGGCACCCTTTTGGACTGGCTGCGCGAAGAACGGGGACTAACCGGCACCAAAGAAGGGTGCAACGAAGGCGACTGTGGCGCGTGCACCGTGATGGTGACGGACGGGCACGGGGCTAGGGCGTTCAACGCCTGCATACTGTTTCTACCCCAACTTCACGGCAAGGCGGTGCGGACGGTCGAAGGGATCGCAGGCCCCGGCGGCGCACAGCATCCCGTGCAAGAGGCAATGGTCGCGCTTCACGGGTCGCAATGCGGCTTCTGCACGCCAGGTTTCATCGTTTCGATGGCCACGGCACACCTGAACGGACGAAAAGATCACGACGATCAGCTTGCTGGCAACTTGTGCCGGTGCACCGGTTATGCGCCCATCATCCGGGCTGCTGAAGCCGCTGCAGACATGCCCACGCCGAAGTGGATGACCGATGTGCCTCCAGATGTGGATACCGCTGGAAACGACACATGCTTTCAACCAAGGACCGTAGGCGGGCTTGCGCGCTGGTACGCCGATCATCCTGATGCCACGATCATTGCGGGGGCCACCGACGTCGGGCTTTGGGTGACCAAGGGTCTTCGCCCGCTGGCGCCCGTCGCGTTTCTTGGCGGCATTGAAGAATTGGCCAGGATCGAGATCGATGAGGATGCAATCCGCATCGGTGCAGGCGTGACGCTTACCGATCTTATGGAGGCCATTGCGCCGTTTCACCCCGATTTTGCCGAAATGATCCGCCGCTATGGATCTGTCCAGGTCCGGAACGCGGCTACGGTCGGCGGGAACATCGCCAATGGATCCCCGATTGGCGATAGTCCCCCCGCCCTTATCGCGCTGGACGCAACGCTTCATCTTCGTAAGGGGGAAACGCAGCGGACGATGCCGCTTAAAGACTTCTTCCTCGACTACGGAAAACAGGACCGTCAGCCGGGCGAGTTTGTCGAGGCGATAAGCATTCCGCGCCAGCCAGACCGTCTGAAGTGCTACAAGCTGTCTAAGCGGTTCGATCAGGATATCTCAGCCGTTTGCGGGTGTTTCAGCATCACCATCGAAGACGGATATGTGGCCGGGGCGCGCATTGCTTTCGGCGGAATGGCGGGCACTCCCAAACGGGCCACAGCGGTCGAGGCCGCGCTGAACAATCAACCCTGGACCGAAGCCACCGTGCAGCAGGCGATGGGCGCCTTTGCCGAAGATTACACGCCTCTCAGCGACATGCGGGCGTCCGCCCAATATCGGCTTGAGACGGCCCAAAACATGCTGCTGCGCTACTTCCTCGAGGATCGGGGGACCCGAACTCGGGTGCTGGAGGTTTCACCATGAGCAGCACAGCCCAAGTCAACCGCCCGCTGCCGCATGACGCGGCTCCGCTTCATGTCTCGGGCATGGCGCGCTACATCGACGATATCCCTTTGCCCGCAAACGCGCTGCATCTTGCTTTCGGCACGTCAAACGTTGCGCGTGGTGCAATCACCGGGATCGACTTGGAAGCAGTACGCAACGCGCCAGGGGTCGTGGTGGTTCTGACGGCGGACGATCTGCCACGTGCTGCAGACACCTCGCCCTCGGCACACGATGAGCCGCTGCTCGCCACGGGCGACGTGCATTTTGTTGGCCAACCCGTGTTCCTGGTGGCAGCCACATCGCACCTTGCGGCGCGCAAGGCCGCCGCACTTGGGCACGTTACATTCGAGGAACATCCCGCGATTTTGACCATCGACGAAGCGCTGGCTGCAAACTCCCGCTTCGAAGACGGACCAAGGATCTACGAGAAAGGCAACGCAGTATCGGCGATAGCGGGTGCGGCGCAGCTGATCGAGGGACAGTTCGAACTTGGCGGTCAGGAACACTTTTATCTCGAGGGCCAGGCCGCACTGGCGTTGCCGCAGGAAGGCGGCGACATGATCGTCCATTCCTCGTCCCAGCATCCGACGGAGATCCAGCATAAGGTGGCCGATGCGCTAGGGCGTCCCATGCATACCGTGCGGGTCGAAGTGCGCAGGATGGGGGGCGGCTTTGGCGGCAAGGAAAGTCAGGGCAATGCGCTTGCGGTGGCCTGCGCACTGGTCGCGGACGCCACAGGTCGCCCCGTCAAGATGCGCTATGATCGGGACGACGACATGGTCATCACCGGTAAGCGACACGATTTTCGGATCGAGTACCGCGTTGGGACCGACGGTGATGGCCGCATCGAAGGCATTGCGTTTCGACAGCTTTGCCGCTGCGGTTGGAGCATGGATCTGTCCCTACCGGTCGCCGACCGGGCGATGCTACACGCCGACAACGCGTATCACCTGCACAACGTTCGGATCGAAAGCCACCGGCTGAAGACCAACACGCAATCTGCGACCGCGTTTCGGGGCTTTGGGGGCCCGCAAGGCATGGTTGGCATTGAACGGGTCATGGACCACATTGCGCATGCGCTGGGCCGCGACCCGTTATCGGTTCGAAGGGTAAACTACTACGACCTCTCACGCGGGCCCGAACAGCCGCTTTCCCAATCTGCGACGAATGTACAAACCACGCCCTATCACATGCCGGTAGAGGATTTCATCCTGCATGAGATGACGGACAAGCTAGTCGAAACCTCGAACTTCGCCGAGCGCGAGGCTGCAGTTGCCAATTGGAATGCCCAAGAGCAGGTGCTGAAGAAAGGTCTGGCGCTGACACCCGTGAAGTTTGGGATCAGCTTCACGCTGACACATCTGAACCAGGCGGGCGCGCTTGTTCACGTCTATCAGGACGGCTCGATCCACCTTAATCACGGCGGAACCGAGATGGGACAGGGGCTGTTCCAGAAGGTGGCACAAGTGGCCGCAGACGGGTTTGGGGTCGACGTTGCCCAAATAAAAATCACAGCAACCGACACGGGGAAAGTTCCAAACACGTCGGCCACAGCCGCATCGTCCGGCTCGGACCTGAACGGGATGGCCGTCAAAGATGCCTGTGATACGATCCGCGACCGCCTGGCAACTTTCGTTGCCGAACGCTATCAGACTGACCCGGCCCGTGTGCGCTTCGACGGAGGCGCGGTCCACGTCGGAGATGAACGCCTGCACTTCGCAGATGTGGTACGCGACGCTTGGATGAACCGGGTCAGCCTGTCATCGACCGGGTTCTACAAGACACCGAAAATCGTCTGGGACCGCATAAAGGGACGCGGGCGTCCGTTCTTCTATTTTGCCTATGGTGTGGCTGTAACCGAGGTCGTGATTGACACGTTGACCGGTGAAAACCGGATACTGCGCGCTGATATCCTGCACGATTGCGGGCGGTCCCTGAACCCTGCGCTCGATATCGGTCAGATCGAGGGCGGCTACGTCCAGGGTGCGGGCTGGCTGACAACGGAAGAGCTTGTGTGGGATGACCGCGGTCGGCTTCGAACCCACGCACCGTCAACCTATAAGATCCCAGCCTGCTCGGACCGTCCTGACATCTTTAACGTGGCACTTTGGGACGGGGAGAATCGTGAAGACACGATTTACCGATCCAAAGCCGTGGGCGAACCACCACTGATGCTGGGAATTTCGGCGTTTTCGGCTATCGCTCAGGCGTGCGCGGCCGCTGGTCCGAACTGGGCTGACCTTCAGGCCCCGGCGACAGCCGAAGCCGTTTTAGCTGCTGTCGGGAGGGCCCGGGGATGAGCTTCGACCGGGACGGGCTTGGAACCCTTCTTGCATCGCATGGGCGCATTGCGCGTGTTGTTGTTGCAGACAAAGCAGGCTCTGCCCCCCGCGAACAAGGGGCAGCGATGCTGGTATGGCCAGAAGGGCAGACTGGCACAATCGGCGGCGGCGCATTGGAATGGGAAGCAGCCGCACGGGCGCGCGCGGCCTTGCGAGACGGGACAGGACGACTGGATCGATTTCCCCTAGGCCCGGCGCTTGGCCAATGCTGCGGCGGGCAAGTCACGATTTTGACGGAAATCTGGGATGCGCCGAAGCTCGCAGGCTTTGACGGCGACGTTGTGGCCCGGCCCCTTCCCGGCGGCCCGGCCGATATGCCACTTTCAGTTCGACGACAGCTTCAGGTGGCAAGGGCACGTGGAGAAAACCCCGCCATAACCATTGACGGCGGCTGGATCATCGAACCTTTGCTGCGACCGGCCCGCGCCGTGTGGATCTATGGCGCCGGTCATGTGGGCCGGGCCATCGCTGAGGTGCTGGCGCCCTTACCCTATCTTGAGGTGACGTTGATCGACGATGCCGCGCAGCGGTTTCCCGAGAACCCAATTGCAGGCGTCGCGCCGTTTGTGGCCGCAAACCCTGCTGACGCTGTAACCCATGCACCCGGCCATGCCGAACATCTGGTTCTAACCTACAGCCACGCGCTTGATCTCGAACTATGCCACCGCATCTTGTCACGCGACTTTAATACTGCCGGGCTTATCGGATCGGCGACCAAGTGGGCGCGCTTCCGGAAACGGCTTGCCGGACTTGGACATGGACCAGACCAGATCGCGCGCATCCAATGTCCCATCGGCAATCCGGGGCTTGGAAAGCACCCGCAGGCCATTGCATTGGGCGTCGCCGCAAAGCTGTTGCAACCCGCAGAGTACAACGCAGGAAGGGCAGTGCGATGAGCGTCCCTTTTCTGGCGATCGAAGAGGTAACCAAGGCCTATCCCGGTGTCGTGGCCAACGATTGCGTCTCCTTTGATGTCACGCCGGGCGAGGTCCACGCGCTTCTAGGCGAGAATGGTGCGGGAAAATCGACGCTTGTAAAGATGATCTATGGGCTGGTCCGGCCAGATGCGGGCCGGATGCTGTTGAATGGTGCGGCCTACGAACCAGAAAGCCCGCATGTCGCCCGAGCATCAGGGATCGCGATGGTATTTCAGCACTTCTCGCTATTTGAAGCGCTTGATGTTGCGGAAAACGTGGCGCTCGGCATGGAGAACCCGCCAGCCCAGCGCGAATTGGCGGCCCGGATCAAAGAGGTCTCGGAAACATATGGCCTGCCGCTTGATCCAGGTCGGTTGGTCGGAGACTTGTCTGCGGGGGAACGGCAGCGGGTCGAGATTATCCGCTGCCTTCTGCAGGATCCCAAACTTCTTATCATGGATGAGCCGACCAGCGTGCTGACGCCACAGGAAGTCGACATCCTGTTTGAAACGCTCAGGAAATTGTCGGCTGAAGGGACGGCGATCCTCTACATATCGCATAAGTTGGAAGAGATCCGAACACTGTGCGACCGTGCCACGATCTTGCGCCTGGGCAAGGTTGTGGGGGATGCCATCCCCCGCGAGCGCACGGCACGGGAACTTGCGGAAATGATGGTTGGCACCGTTCTGCACACGCCGGAGCGGGCGCGGAACCCAATGGGTGAAGTTGCGCTTACCGTCGAAGCGCTGTCCATGCAGTCTGCAAACCCGTTCGGCACGTCGCTTAAGGATATCTCATTCGAGGTTCAGAAGGGCGAGGTTCTGGGCATCGGCGGAGTTGCTGGAAACGGGCAGGATGATCTTTTGGCCGCGCTTTCGGGCGAAGCACCGACAGCGCCAGACCGCGTTCGTTTGTCTGGCACGCCTGTGGGCGCAATGGGCCCCAACGACCGCCGCAGGCTTGGCCTTCTGACCGCGCCGGAAGAGCGGCTGGGCCACGCCGCCGCTCCCGATATGAGCTTGACCGAGAACGCCCTTCTGACCGGAGCGATCCGAGAAGGCCTTGCGTCGAATGGCTTTCTGAAATGGGCGGACGCGACAGGGTTTGCCGAAGCCATAATTGCCCGCTTCGACGTGCGCACGCCGGGTCCAACTCACGCAGCCCGGTCGTTGTCGGGCGGCAACCTCCAGAAATTCGTGATCGGGCGCGAAATCCTGCAGCGTCCCGACGTGCTTGTCGTCAATCAGCCGACCTGGGGCGTCGATGCGTCGGCGGCTGCCGCGATCCGGCAAGCCTTGCTGGACCTCGCACGAGACGGAACAGCTATCATCGTGATCAGTCAGGACCTTGACGAGGTGATGGAGGTTGCCGACCGCTTCGCCGCTCTGAACGAAGGCCGCTTGTCGGACCCGCGCCCGACCGAAGGGCTGACGATTGACGAGATTGGCCTGATGCTGGGCGGCACGCACGGTATGGAAGTGGCTCATCTTCAGGAAGGGGCCACGGCATGATCCGCCTGGAAAAACGTCCGGAGCCGTCGCGTACCTGGTCGCTCGCCACCCCGGTTTTGGCAGTGATTGCGACGATGATCGCAGGGGGGCTGCTATTTGCGTTCCTCGGCAAGAATCCCGTGGAGGCGATCCGCACAATCTTCTGGGATCCTCTCTTCAACGAACAGTTCGCGGCCTTCTCGCGCCCCCAGCTTCTTGTGAAGGCGGGCCCGTTGATCCTGATCGCGATCGGATTGTCCCTGGGGTTCCGAGCGGGTGTGTGGAACATCGGGGCGGAAGGACAGTACATTATTGGCGCGCTTGCCGGGGCGGCAGTCGCACTGGCATTCTATCCCCTTGAAGCCTGGTTCATCTTTCCGCTGATGGTGATCGCGGGCGCAATGGGCGGGTGGGCGTGGGCGATGATCCCCGGCATCCTACGTACTCGTTTCAACACAAACGAAATCCTTGTCTCATTGCTTCTGGTCTATGTCGCAGAGCAGATCATGGCATCCATGGCTGTAGGTCTACTTCGGAACCCCGAAGGTTCAGGCTTTCCCGGCTCGCGCAACTTGGGCGACTACCCGTCTGCTGCGAACGAAGACCTAATTGCTGGCACGGGAATGCACTGGGGCGTTGTCGCGGCATTCATCGCTGTAATCTTTGCCTACATCCTTTTGAACCGTCATATCATGGGCTTCAATATCAGGCTTGCAGGTCAAGCTCCCCGTGCGGCGAAGTTCTCGGGCGTGAATCCGGCGCGTTTGATCCTCTTTTGCCTTGGCGTCTCCGGTGCCCTTGCTGGCATGGCCGGAATGTTCGAGGTCGCGGGCCCAGCGGGGCAGATTACGATCGATTTCAACGTGGGATATGGGTTCACAGCGATCATCGTCGCGTTCCTCGGCCGCTTGCACCCGATTGGCATCCTACTTGCGGGTCTGTTGATGGCGCTGACATATATCGGCGGAGAGTTGGCGCAATTCATGCTGGGACTTCCGGCTGCGGCTATTCAGGCATTTCAAGGAATGCTGCTGTTCTTTCTTTTGGCGGGCGATCTGTTGACCAACTACAGGGTCCGGCTTGGCCGCACGGAGATGGCGTGATGACTTTCGGCTCCATCGACCCCACCCTTCTTTTTGCGGCTCTGATGGTTGCATCGACGCCGATCCTTCTTGCTGCCATTGGTGAGATGGTCGTCGAGAAGGCGGGCGTCTTGAACCTTGGCGTCGAAGGCATGATGATCACGGGAGCCATTTGCGGATTTGCGGCGGCGGTCGAGACCGGATCACCGGTTATCGGCTTTATCGGCGGCGCGGTCGGCGCGGCTGCACTGTCCATGATCTTTGCAGTGCTGACACAAGTCCTGCTTTCGAACCAGGTGGCGACAGGGCTTGCGCTGACACTCTTCGGACTTGGTTTTTCGGCTTTGATCGGGCAGAGCTATTCCGGCTTGAAGCCGCCGTCGACTACGAAGATTGATGTTCCCGTTTTGTCGGATATCCCGTTTCTTGGCCCGGTTCTTTTTAGCCATGACTGGGTAGTGTATCTGTCGCTGGGGCTTGTTGTCGGGGTCTGGTACGTCCTCACACGCACACGCGCAGGTCTGATCCTGCGGGCGGTGGGCGAGAACCATGATGCGGCCCACGCCCTGGGCTATAGGGTCATCGCCGTGCGGATCACAGCGATTGCTTTTGGCGGTGCGTGCGCGGGGCTTGGCGGCGCGTATCTGAGCCTGGTCCGTGTGCCGCAATGGACAGAAGGTATGACCGCTGGTGCCGGGTGGATTGCGCTTGCTATTGTTGTATTTGCGTCCTGGCGCGCCGGGCGGGTTTTGCTGGGTGCCTATCTTTTTGGCGGCATCACGGTTCTGCAACTCAACCTTCAGGCCGCGGGCGTAAAGATTCCGGTCGAATACTTGTCCATGTCGCCCTACCTGATAACCATCCTCGTCCTAGTGATCATATCGTCGGATAGGGCTCGCGCGTCGCTCGCCGCGCCTGCTTCGCTCGGCAAGTCTTTCCATGCGGCGGCCTGACCGCCCGTTCAAAAAAACCAACAGGGAGTAACCCATGCTTAGAAGAACCCTTTTGGCCGCAGCGGCCCTTGCGGCGGCCACCGCCGGAGCCGCGTTTGCGGCGGATCCTGTGAAGGTCGGCTTCGTCCTTGTGGGACCAAAGAATGACGGGGGCTGGTCGCAGCACCACTACGAGAAAGCCGTCAAGATGTCCGAAAAGTTCGGCGATAAGGTCGAACTGATCGTTCAGGAAAGCGTCCCGGAAGGGGCGGACGCCGAACGCGTGATGACGCAGATGGCATTGTCAGGCGCCGACATCATCTTTGCCACATCTTTTGGATACATGGATTCTGTCATCGCCGTTGCCGAAAAGTTCCCGGACGTGAAGTTCGAGCACGCCACCGGGTATAAAATGGCCGACAACGCGGCCAACTATTCGGCCCGTTTCTACGAGGGCCGCGCGGTCATGGGCCACCTTGCTGGCAAGATGACGAAAACGAACAAAATCGGCTACATCGCCTCGTTCCCGATCCCGGAAGTTATCCGCGGCATCAATGCAAGCTTCATTCATGCCAAGAAGGCCAACCCGGACGTCGAGATCAACGTCATCTGGCTGTTTACCTGGTTCGACCCGTCGAAAGAGGCGGACGCCACGCGCGCGATGATCGACCAGGGCGTCGATGTGATCCTGGCGCATACCGATTCGACGGCCCCGCTCGCGACGATGCAGGAATCGGGACAGGACGTCTTGGGCTTTGGGCAGGCTGCCGATATGGCCGAATACGGGCCGTCGCCACGGATCTCGTCAATCATCGACGATTGGGCCCCCTACTATATCGCCCGCGTTCAAGCGGTTATTGACGGCTCTTGGACGTCTGAGGCGACCTGGCATGGCATCAAGGACGGCATGGTCGGTATCGGAGCGTTTTCGGACGTGATCCCGGCGGATGTGCGTGCCGAGGCCCAGGCGATGGTCGATGACATCGTTTCCGGCGCATATCACCCGTTCACCGGACCATTGAGCAAGCAGGACGGAACCGCCTGGCTCGCCGATGGTGAGGTTGCGGATGACGGTGCGCTTGCGGGGATGGATTTTTATGTCGAAGGCGTGACCGGCGACATCCCCAACTGATTGCGTTGCAGAAAGCACGAAAGGCCCCGCATCACGCCGGGCCTTTCACTGCGACTTAAACGGGTCACCCTAAAGAAAGGGCGTTCCGGCTCGAACGCCTCTGACCGGAACAGGCAGCAAGCATCGCACCAAACCGGCACAGGCGCCCCGATGTGTCGCAGACGGTTCTTGTCGCTGATCACTACAAGCAGCGTTCTTTCGCCGGTTAACTGGCAGAACGCACGTAATCATTGACGCAAGCCACTGGCCGGGGTTCATCATGCCATCGAGTGACTTTCGCCCCAAATCCGCGCAGGCAACGCAGGGGGCTACACGCGACAAAAAGCAGGAGGACCTATCCATGGGCAAGGCAATCGGCATCTTGGGCGTTTTGACGCTTTCCGCGGGCGTCTTGGCGGGATGCACCGACAATCAGGGCGTGAATGCAGCGTCAGGCGCGCTTGTCGGAGCGGCTGTCGGCAACCAGGTGGGCAGCGGCAGCGGCCGAACGGCGGCGACGCTTCTTGGGGCTGCGGCCGGTGCACAGATCGGCGCCAGCCAACCGACGAACTAGCGCACTACCCAAAACGCTTTAGGGTCGCTCGCGGTGACGAGTGCGGCCGAAGGCGCCGTAGATGGATCTGCGGCGCTTCTTTCGCTTGCGCTTGGCTGTAACCTTTCCTGTACGACCCGTTTTCTAAAAGGCAGAATGACTGTGGCGGACAAGGTGGTGTCGGAAGAGCGTATTCAATCCTACATGATCTGCACTACACCACGCAGTGGCAGCACGCTTTTGTGCAAGCTCTTGCAGGCGACAGGGGTCGCCGGATGCCCGAACTCGCACTTCCACGCGCCGTCAGTCGATGCCTGGCTATCTGCTTACGGACTTCAAAACACAAACTTCGCTTCTTCCGAGGAAGCATTGCAAGCGGTGTTTCGAGCGGCAATCGACCGAGGCACGGGCAGCACGGACGTGTTTGGATTGCGTATGCAGCGCGGCAGCTTCGAATATTTTATGGGGCAGCTTACTGTGCTGCACCCCGGTGTCGGCGATGCTGTGAGCCGGCTGCGCGCGACTTTTGGGCCCACGCTTTTCATTCATCTGACCAGATCAGACAAGCTGGGCCAAGCAATCTCAAGACTCAGGGCCGAACAGTCCGGTCTGTGGCATAAATGGGCGGATGGGCGCGTTCTGGAACGTCAGCAGCCTGTTCGTCGGGTGGGATACGATGCAAGGGCGATTGCTGATCACATCAAAGAGCTCACTGCATTGGATACCGCCTGGAACGACTGGTTCACATCCGAAGGCATCGAACCCTTACGAATTCAGTTTGACGCGCTTTGCGCAAACCCGCAGGGCACCCTTGCAAACGTCCTGTCGAAACTCGATCTGGACCCCAGACTGGCCAATAAGGTCGAAACACCAACTGCACGATTGGCAGATGCCGAAACCCGCGAATGGCGGGATCGCTTCGCGGCAGAAAGCTGAACCAGTGGTTCAGACAAATTCGGGGCGGTAATTTTCTTGCTCAGGCGCGCTATAGCGCGGCGCTGGAAAGACCTCTCCTACCTCAGGTCCGGTGAAGAAGATCGCGGCGAGGCTCTCGCGCACCTCATCGCCCAGCTCGCCCAGAGTATCGGCACACGGCAGGTAGCTTTCGACAGGAAGGCCGTTTGCACAGAACACCTGATGGGCATCGAACACGATATTGTAGTAGGTGATCTCGCCCACGCCCTTGTCGAGAAACGCATCATCCGACGCCTCCGCGATATCGCGCGCGGCAATAAGGCATGGCTCGCAATCAGGCCGATCGGCCAGGCGGTAACCGGGAACCAGGATGCGGTGCCGGGGTGCAACCACCAGATCGCGACGCGGCATCATCGGGCCAATCGCCCTTTGCTTCAGCCGGACAGGCGCAAGTGAGGGGTCTGCAGCGATGTCCGCTTCTGTCACAGTCCGTGTCCAGACCAACCGGACCGGTTGCAATCCATTGTCACGCGTGACGATCAGGTCGCCCGGACGGACGTTTTCCACGCGCCGTTCGCCACAAGGTGTGCGCAACGCGGCCATTCCGGACAGACCAAGCAGCGGTCCCGCCGCCCCCGTTGCCCGTGCAATACGTGTCATCATAGTCATCGGCCAAAGCTCCAAGCCGTTCCCGGACCTCAGAATTCGCAGAGATTGTGGCACGATTTTGGTAAACGAGAGGTCTTGGCAGGGCGGGGGGTACGGGTCGCCGCTTTAGCACCCGACCAATTGAAATATATTATTTATTTCAGTGCCTTATATGGGAAACTCGGTGGCGTCCAGGTTTTGAGCAAACGGGACGCGCGGAAACCGAAATACAAAAAATTCGACCGACGAAGTGATCCGCAAGCGGATCTTCGCCTGCGAATCACCTTGAAAACCGCACGGTCCGGCAGCCGGAACCACGATTGTTTCGCGGCCTCTGGCGAATGTGTCAGAGCGGCGGCACCCTTGGGTCCGCCCTAACCGTCCGCACGGATAACCGCATTCGCTGGATCGTACGGGCTGTCTTCGGTCACGACAGCAGGCCACAGGCGGTTCTGCATCTTAACCTCTAGCTGCGTACCTGGCACGGCGCGCCCTGGCGACACGTAGCCCATCCCGATCGAGCCGCCAAAGTGAACGGACCAGCCACCCGAGGTCAGGCGTCCGACCTTGGTATCGCCCGCATAAAGCGCTTCACGGCCCCAAGGGTCGGCGTCGTCTGGTCCGTCAACCTTTAGCGTCACACATTTGAACCGGACGCCCGTTTCCATCATCCGGGCCTTGCCGTGGAAGTCCTTTGAAAGGTCGACGAACCGGTCGAGGCCCGCTTCAAGCGGCGTGGCATCGCGGCCAAGTTCCGTGCCAAAAGCGCGATAGGATTTCTCTTGCCGCAGCCAGTTTTGCGCCCGCGCCCCGACAAGCTTCAGCCCGTGCGGCGCGCCCGCTTCCATAAGGCCGTCCCAAAGGTAGTTTTGCATCTCAATCGGGTGATGCAATTCCCATCCCAGTTCACCGGTATAGGCCACGCGGATCGCATAGACCGGACACATCCCAAGTTCGATCTCGCGCCCCGATAGCCACGGAAAGCGTTTGTTCGACAAGGCGGTTTCAGGGTCCGCGTCGCGGATCAGCGTGCGCAAGACCTCGCGCGATTTAGGGCCTGCGACGGCAAAGACACCGCGTTGCGCCGTTGTTTCGGTCACCTCTATATAGCCAAACTCATCCATCTTATCTTCGGCGGCCTTTCGGAGAAAATCGCCGTCGTAGTCCGCCCAGGCGCCCGCCGATATCAGCGAATAGGCGTTCTCTGCCGTGCGAATAATTGTGTACTCGGTCCGTACCGTTCCATGTGAGGTGAGCGCGTATGTCAGGTTGATCCGACCGACCCTTGGTAACTTGTTACATGTAAACCAGTCCAGGAACGCCGTCGCACCCGGTCCTTTCACCGTGTGCTTTGCAAACGCCGTGGCATCAATCAGGCCGACACCCATGCGAACGGCCTCGGCTTCGGCCTTCGCATAGCTCCACCAGCCGCCACGCCGGAAGCTGCGGGCGTCGTGGTCGAAGTGATCGGGGGCATCCTTCGGGCCATAGTAATTCGGCCGCTCCCATCCGTTGACTTGCCCGAACTGTGCGCCGGCCGCCTTCTGCCGATCGTAGGCGGGCGCTGTGCGCAGCGGCCGACAAGCCTCACGCTCCTCGTCCGGATGGTGCAGAATATAGACGTGCGAATAGCACTCTTCATTCTTGCGCATCGCGTATTCGGTGGTCATCCAAGAGCCGTAGCGCTTGGGATCAAGGCTTGCCATGTCGATCTCGGCCTCACCCTCGACCATCTGCTGCGCAAGGTAATAACCGGTACCGCCGGCCGCCGTGATTCCGAAGCTGAACCCCTCGGCGAGCCACATGTTCCGCAAGCCCGGTGCCGGACCAAGAAGCGGGTTCCCGTCCGGCGTGTAGCAGATCGGGCCGTTGTAGTCGTCCTTCAGACCCACGGTTTCCGACGATGGAATCCGGTGGATCATGGACATGTATTCTTCTTCAATCCGCTCAAGATCGAGCGGGAAAAGGTCCGCGCGAAAGCTGTCGGGTACGGAATACTCGAACCGCGCGGGCGCGCCTTCTTCGTAGGGGCCCAGAATCCAGCCGCCCCGTTCTTCGCGCACATACCATTTGGCGTCCGCATCGCGCAGGACCGGATGCTCGGGATTGGATTTTCGCCACTCGACAAGCGCTGGGTCCGGCTCGGTCACAATGTATTGATGTTCGACAGGAATGGCCGGGATCTTGATGCCCAAAAGCTGCGCCGTGCGTTGAGCGTGGTTGCCGGTGGCCGTTACAACGTGCTCGGCACGGATGGTGACTTGCTCGTCAGACGGGACCAGGTTGCCGCCGCGCTCTACCATCTTAGTGCAAAGGACATCCCAGTGATCGCCAGCCCAGGCGTAACCGTCGACCTGCCACTTCCGTTCAATCGTGACGCCCCGTTGGCGCGCCCCCTTTGCCATCGCCTGCGTCACATCGGCTGGATTGATGTAGCCGTCCGTCGGGTGATAAATCGCGCCCTTCAGGTCCTCGGTCCGAACCAGCGGCCAACGTGCCTTGATCTCGTCGGGGGTCATCCATTCGTAGGGCACGCCACAGGTTTCAGCGGTGGATGCGTACAGCTGATACTCATCCATCCGATCCTGGGTCTGCGCCATCCGAAGATTTCCGACGACGTAGAAGCCGGGGTTCAGGCCAGTCTCTTCCTGAAGCTTTTTGTAGAACCGGATCGAGTAGTCGTGGATGTGGGTCGTCGCGTAGGACATGTTGAAATAGGGCAAAAGGCCCGCCGCATGCCAGGTCGAGCCGCTGGTAAGTTCGTCCCGCTCCAACAGCATAACGTCGGACCAGCCCGCGCGCGCCAGATGGTAGGCAATCGAGGTGCCGACGGCCCCGCCGCCGACAACCAGAGCTTTGACATGGGTTTTCATCGCGACGCTCCCCATTGAACTGTCCCGGTTCTAAATGCCCCAAGGACAGGCGATTGGCCGCGTTCGCCCGACCGTCCGTGACGCGAATGCGACCTGCGCCGGTCGCACATGTCAGGTCATTTCGCTTATTCGACCTGCGGCACCGCCAAAGACCCGTCCCATTCGCTGTCCGGCAGTTTCGGAACCTGCGGATCGGCAACATAGGACGGCGTCATGATTTGAACCCTGTTCTCGTTGAAGACCTCGACAATATTCTCATGCAGATCCGAGCGGATTTTCGGCAGAATCGACCCGCGCGTCGTGAACGCGTTTATCTGATAGTTGATCGCGTAGTCGGCAAGCCCCGTCCACAGGACGAAGGGTTCAGGCGTCTTTTTCAGCCCCTTTGTGCGGTTGGCCGCTTCGATCAGCATGGCCTTCACCTTTTTGGGATGCTCTTCGTAGCCGATCCCGACCGTGGTGTGCACCAGAAGACCGCGCCCGTCGATTTTTCGGGAGTAGTTGATCACCTCAGAGTTCAAAAGCCTCGAGTTCGGGATACTGATCATTTCATTCTTCACCGATTTGATCAGCGTTTCCATCAGCTTGATGTCAACCACATCGCCGATCATGTCGCCAACCTGAATTCGGTCACCCACATTCGTGCTGCGCCGATAGATCACGAACAAGCCGGCCATCACATTGCTGACGACGGTGTTGGAGCCCAGCGAAACCATGACGCCAGCGAGGATCGTCAGTCCCTGGAAGGCTGCCGAATCCGAGCCGGGGATATAGGGGTACGCAAAGACCAGTGCGATCAGATAAATCACGATCCGCAAGATGTGAAAGGTCGGGGCGATCCAATGCGGTTCAAACTCTCCTAGTTCAAGACTTCCCGCTTCGACGTTGTCGAAGAACACGCGCAACCCCTTTACCGCGTAATGCGCAATGACCGCGATGATTCCCAATGTGATCAGGTTTGGTAGGAAACCAACAATTCCGTTCAGCACATTCAGAATGGGCTCGGTGACGTAGGTCAGCAGCAACTCGGCCAGAGCCCGTGTTTCCGCAAAAGCCAGAAGAACGAACGAAAGATAGTAGTAAAAAAGGATGACGTAGCTGATCCACAAGAACACCTGGACCAAATACCGAACCAGGCCTGCGACCGCCTTGCTTCGCACGATTGATTTCGTCGCCTCCTCAACGTCGGAAAGCCGCGCCTCGGTGAAATCTCCAGCCAGCTCAACTAATCGGCGACGGCGACGAAAGAATAGGTAGGACAGCACTAGGAACCCGAATGTCCATCCAAGCGCGGCAATTGCGCTTCCGACCCGCGCCTCTGAGGACCTAACAGCCCTATAGGTCACGACGGCGGCCGTTATCGCATCGGCATGAAGATCTGCCAGCACATCCATATCGACGCGTTCAAAGTCGGCATCCGCAGTCGTCGTAACCGACACAAGCGCACCATCGATATAGATCGATCGCCCCTCTTCGCTTGGGCGAATTTCGGTCGTGACGGTTGGGGCGTCCGACGCTTCCGCAACGTTGCGGATACGGTCCTGAACGACCTCGGCGCGTTCGTCAGCAGGAAGCGCCGTTGTGCCACGCAGGGCAAAAAGCGTCTCTCCGTCTATGATGACGGGGGCTACAAAAATCTCGGATTGCTCGATAGCATCTTGATTGCTTTCAATCTCGCTATCACCTCCTTGCTGGGCGTGCGCGGAACCCACGAAAATCCCCAACAGAAGGGCGGCGATCAGTGCCAGCGATTTCCAGACGCCAAGCGTCCGGTTTCCCGCCTTTTCAACGTGATACATCTGTCGCCTCCGCGTTTCCCCAGCACAAGATCACCGCAACAATGAAAAAAGAAAAGGTAAGGCAGGGAAATACTTTGGGCGCTGGTGACGGCGGCAGCCGCTCAGAGCATTGACGGTACCACCAGATCAGGCGGCCGGTGGCCGTCATCAAATGTCTTGATATTGATGATGACCTTCTCGCCCATCTCGGTCCGGCCTTCGACCGTTGCCGAGCCCATATGGGGCAGCAGGACTACATTCGAAAGCTCTCGGAGGCGTGGATTGATTTCGTGCCCGTGCTCGAAAACATCAAGCCCAGCGCCCGCGATTTCGCCAGATCTTAGCATGCGCGTCAGCGCATTCTCGTCGATGACCTCACCGCGCGACGTGTTAACGATGACAGCATCGGGTTTCATCAGTTTGAGCCGCCGAGCGTTCATAAGGTGAAACGTCGAAGGGGTATGCGGGCAGTTCACACTAATCACGTCAACCCGCCGAACCATCTGATCAAGGCTTTCCCAGTAAGTCGCCTCAAGCTCCTCCTCGATCTCGGAGCGCAACCTTCGCCGGTTGTGATAGTGCACCTGCATCCCAAACGCTGCCGCACGCCGGGCGACTGCCTGACCAATCCGTCCCATCCCAAGAACGCCAAGGCGCCGGCCACCAACACGTCCCCCCATGTATGCCGTGGGCGCCCAGCCGTCCCATCGGCCTTCTTGCATTACCGCAAGGCCCTCGGGGATACGACGGGTCACCGCCAGGATCAGACCCATCGTCATATCGGCCGTGTCCTCGGTCACGACCCCGGGCGTATTGGACACCAGAATACCGCGCTGCCGCGCCGACTGGACATCGATATGGTCAACCCCAGCCCCATAATTCGCGATCAGCTTTAGCCGTTCTCCTGCTTGCGCAAGCAAATTTGCATCAATCTGATCCGTAACACAGGGCACCAGGACATCCGCGCCCTTCATCGCAAGGGCCAGATCTTCGCGCCCCATCTTTGTGTCATCGGTTCGAAGCGTGACATCGAACAATTCGCGCATCCGCGTTTCGACCGGTTCGGGCAACCGTCGCGTGACGACAACACTTAGACGTTTGGCGGGCATCGATCCTCCCCTGCGGCTTTACGTTTCGGCGCGCTTCCGGGCAAACTGGCAAGGAACGGGACAGGGCACAAGCCACCTTAGAAAAAGTCCCGGCTGAGACGGGCAGAATTGGGCAGGTACGGTCGATCCATGCGGGCGTGGAAGGTTCTTGGAATTGCGGGCGTGGCCGCGACGGTGGCGCTGCCGTGCATCGCCGATGTCACGCGGGGGTCGGTGACGAACCTGCCAATCCCGCGCTATGTGTCTCTGAAGGCGCCTGAAGGCAACGTGCGGCGCGGGCCGTCGCTTAGTCACCGTATCGACTGGGTCTTCCAGCGCCGGGCAATGCCTTTGATGGTGACCGATGAATTTGGGCACTGGCGCCGGGTACAGGATTTTGACGGCGCGGGCGGATGGATGCATTATTCGCTTCTGTCTGGTGCACGGACGGTCATCGTCCGCGAGGACATGGCGGCGATGCGAATGAAACCGGAAGACGATGCGCCTGCGAACGCGCATGCCGAAGCTGGCGTGGTTGCCCGTTTGGGGACCTGCTTGCGCGACTGGTGCAGGATCCAGGCAGCAGGCCATCGCGGCTGGGTTCAAAAGGTCGCTATCTGGGGCGTCACGTCGGACGAAACGCGGGACTAACCGGCGCTAATCGGGTTTGTCGCCCATGAGATACCGTGCGCCTGGCCCCTTAGCCGCCGCCCCATCGCACGGATTATAAAGCGCGCATTTGTCCAGCGACAGACATCCACACCCGATACACCCGTCCAAGCCATTACGCATTTTCTGCAGGACCGCGATCCTTTGATCGAGATCACCCCGCAGCCGGTCGGCGATCGCAGCCCAGTCAGCTGGCGTCGGGGTTCGGCTTTCGGGCAGGCCGGCCAGAACCTCGCGAATACGCCCCAGCGTAAATCCAAACCCCTGCAGGATACGGATAAAGGACAATCGCCGGATATCGGACCGTGGAAAGTGTCGTCGCCCGCCGGCATCGCGGATCGGCGCGATCAGTCCTTCTTCCTCGTAGAACCGGATCGCCGTGACGGCTAGCCCGGTGCGCCGGGCAACCTCTCCGATCGGCAGGCGTATTTCGTTTCTGCGTAACTTCCTCATTTCACGAGACTCTTATTCCTTGACCTCGAGTTAACTAGAGGTCCGAGACTGTGTTCTGTCAACTCAAGAAGGAGCGCGAAAATGACCGCCCGTTTAGAACATGTCAACGTCACCGTCAGCGATCCGCACGCGACTGCAGCCTGGCTCGGTAGGGTGTTTGGCTGGACCATCCGCTGGGAAGGCGACGCCAAAGACAGCGGATACACCTGCCATGTCGGCGAGGAGGATACCTATGTCGCGCTTTACGCCGTCGGCAAGCCCAAAACTTCTGAAGAGAACAACTACACGACCACCGGAGGTTTAAACCATTGGGCGGTTGTAGTCGATGATCTGGATGCAACAGAGGATCGGGTGAAAGCCGAAGGATTTACGCCGCACGCACACGGCAACTACGAACCGGGGCGCCGATTTTACTTCGACGATCACGACGGCATTGAAATCGAAGTTGTGTCCTACAACTGAGTCAGCCCGGCCCACGTTTCGGCGAGCCGGTCCCATAGGGGTTCGCTCGCTGCATTCAGAAGGAGCCCCTCCCGCATCGCTGGCGCATAGGGGCGTCCGTCCAATAGCCGGGCGACCCCACCGGCCTCTTCCAAAGCCAACACACCGGCTGCATGGTCCCAGACATTCAGCATTCCGTTCAGCATGAAATCCGACCTGCCCTGCGCCAAAAGCCGATATTCATGGCACGAACAGCGCAACGAAACCGTGCGGCGAAACCGCGGCAGCGTCTCGGCGATCTTCGCCTGCCCGGGTTTGTTGTAGAGATAGAGTCCGACAAAACCGAAGCTCGTACCTAGGTCGGTACCCGGACGCGAGACGGACAGTGGGATCGCGTCGCGGTCTGGGCGGACAAACCAAGCCCCGCCCCCGCGATAGGCGACGATCCAATCGTCGCCTGAGGGATCGTAGAGCAAACCAAATACCGTCTCGCCGTCCTCGACGACCGAAAGGATCACCCCATAGGTCGCAAGCCCATTGGCATAGTTCCAGGTCCCGTCGATCGGGTCGATTACAACCGTCTGGCCCGGTTTACCAACGCCATCCAACAGGCTGATATCCTCCGCAACCGCTTCTTCGCCGACAATTCGTGCCGATGGCAGGATACCTGCCACAGCCGCGGTGATGGCAATCTCTGACGCCCTATCGGCAACGGTAACCAGATCATCCGGCGCGCCTTTGGCGTCAACGTCCGTGCCAGCAAGGCCACGAAATCGTGGCACGATCTCTGCTTTCGCGGTGTCTCGAACTGCCTGGATCAGGGCATCCGTTTCCTTGGCATCAAGGCTCATGCTGCGAGCCCTCTGCCCTTCAACATCGCCTCAGGCCCGGGCATGCGCCCCCGAAAGGCCATGTAAAGCTCTTCTGCTTCGGCGATCCCACCCTTCGATAGGATGTTCGCCTCAAGGCTTTGCGCAAGCCGCGCGTCGAACGCATCGCCCACTTCTTCAAATGCGGCGAACGCATCGGCATCCATCACTTCAGACCACATGTAGCTGTAGTACCCCGATGAGTATCCGTCACCAGCAAAGACATGGGCAAAGTGCGGGGTCGCGTGGCGCATCCGGATCGCATGCGGCATCGCGATACTGTTCAAAACCTCCGCCTGCCGGGTCATCGGGTCTGCCGGTGCCGCACCGACGTGAAAATCAAGGTCAACCAAAGCCGAGGCGACGTATTCGACTGTCTGGAAGCCCATATCATAGGTGGACGCAGCGAGCAGCCGGTCCAGAAGTTCCTTGGGCATCGACGCGCCCGTCTCGGCATGAACAGCAAATTCGGCCAGCACATCGGGCACTTCGAGCCAATGCTCGTAAAGCTGCGACGGGAGCTCTACAAAATCGCGCGCAACAGACGTCCCCGAGATCGACTCGTAAGTAACATCTGACAGCATCTGGTGCAGCGCATGGCCGAACTCGTGGAATAAGGTGCGCGCGTCGTCATAGCTTAGAAGCGCAGGTTCGCCGTCGGGCGGCTTGGCAAAGTTGCAGACATTCAGGACAATCGGGCGCGTGTCCCCGCCCAGCCTTTTTTGCGACCGCATCGCCGAACACCATGCCCCGGATCGCTTGGAGGCCCGGTTGAAGTAATCGCCCACGAACACCGCCATGTGGCGGCCCCCGCGCGTCACGTTCCAGGCGCGTGCATCCGCGTGGTGCAGGGGTAATTCGACCGGCGCGAATTCCAGATCAAACAGTCTGCCCGCGCAGGCGAAGGCGGCCTCGATCATTCGGTCAAGTTGCAGATAGGGTTTCAGTTCGGCCTCGTCGAGGTCGTGTTCGGATTTGCGGCGCTTCTCCGAATAATAGCGCCAGTCCCAGGGCTCGAGCTGACCATTGACACCGTCGGCATGCATCATCTGTTCAAGCACCGAGGCGTCGCGTTCGGCTTGCACGCGCGCCGGTTCCCAGACCTTCAACAGTAGATCGCGCACGGCGCTTGGGGTGCCCGCCATTTCGGTTTCCAGTTTGAAATCGGCAAAGCTGTCGTAGCCCAGAAGGGCCGCGCGTTCTTCGCGCAGCGACAAGATCTCTGCCGCGATGGCCCGGTTATCCGTCTCGCCGCCATTCGCGCCGCGTGCGGTCCATGCCTCGTAGGCAGCTTCACGCAAATCACGGCGGGGTGAGAATTGCAGGAACGGCACCACAAGCGAGCGGGACAGGGTTATCACCGGGCCATTCACGCCCTTCTCGTTTCCCGCCGCTCGCGCGCCAGCGACAACGAAATCGGGAAGACCGCCCAGATCCTCCTCTGACAGTTCAAGATGCCAGCCTGCCTCGTCCTTGAGGAGGTTCTGCGTGAACTCAGTTCCAAGGACGGCCAGCCGTTCCTTGATCTCTTTCAGCCGCTCGCTTTCCGCGCCTTCAAGTGCTGCCCCCGCGCGAACAAAGCCGCGGTGGGTCAGGTACAGCACACGTTTTTGTTCGTCCGAGAGGTCGAGGTTTTCGCGTTCGGCCCAAAGCGCGCTTATCCTTTCGAACAAAGGACGGTTCGTCGCGACCTCGGACCCGTAAGCGGCAAGCTTAGGGGAGAACGACCGCATAAGCGCATCGCGCGCATTGTTCGTGTCAGTCCCCGCCAGGGTAAAGAATACGCTCAAGACGCGGCCAAGGGCCTCATCGGCCTGCTCCAGCGGCTCAACCGTATTTGCGAAACTCGGTGGGTCAGGGTTTTCGGCAATCGCGGCGATATTCGATCGGGCGGTGTCCAACGCCGCATCGACAGCAGGTGCAAAATCATCGTCGGCGATCTTATCAAACGGCGCCATGCCAAATGGCGCCGTCCAAGGCGTTAGCAGCGGGTTGATCATGTGGGGCTCCTTATCGATTGAAAAGGACATAGAGCCCCGGCGCACCCGGCGCTAGACTAGTTGACCGTGATCGTGATGTGGTCTGAAACGACCGCCGGATCGTGCGGCACATGACCGGCATCGCCCAGCACCAGTTGAAGCGTGTGACTGCCCGGCGCCAATTCTATTGTGACCTCAGTCTGCCCGCCTCCGAAGTGGCGGTGATTGTCATCGTTCGGGACGGCCAGTTCAAACTCCTCGGCACCGAATTCACCTTCCCCGAATGGTGGCCGATCGATCAGCAGGTGATGATGTCCCGTCATCTCGTTCTCGGTTCCCGCCGGGGCGACCCCCATGCCAGACAGTCCAAAACGAACGGTCAGCGGCGACGTCACATTCGCCCCGTCCTCCAGCCCGATGAAGTAGACCTCTGCCCCATCGGGCGACGGTGTACCCTGTGCCCAGACGGGCGAGGCCAGAACACAGGCTGCAAATACGATGTGTTTCATGTGAGTTCCTCCGTAGTCGATACGGGGATGGTAGCGTGATACGGCCAGAATTCACCCCGGCTTCTGTCTGAGGTGGCGTTCCAACCGGCGGAGCGCGAGAGAAAGCGTTACCGTCATCAGAAGATAAATCAGCGCAACGACGTTGTAGGTCTCGAAGTACCGAAAGTTCCCGGCAGCCGTCACCTTGCCAAGCTGGGTCACGTCAAGAACCCCCAGGACCGAGACAAGCGAGGAATCCTTGACCATCGCAATGAAATCGTTTCCGAGCGGCGGCAGGATGGTGCGAAAGGCCTGCGGAAAGACGATCAGCCTGAACCGTTGCCACCGGTTCAAGCCCAGCGCCTCGGCCGCTTCGATCTGACCCCGCTCGATGGATTGCAGGCCCGCACGAAACACTTCGGCGATGAAGGCCGAATAGCCGATCGTAAGCGCTAAAATCGCCCTCCAAAGAAGGGTGAAATCGCGGGTTCGAACCGGCTCCAGCCCGATCGCTCCTGCCGCCCAGTTCCAGGCCGCAACCAGAGCCGGGGCGAACACGAAGGCCACGTAGAGCAGCAGCACGATGATCGGCACACCGCGCACGATTTCGATGTAGAAACGGGCAAGCTGGCGCAAGGCGAGGCTTCGCGACAGCGACATCACCGCCAGAAGAAGCCCAAGCGCCGACGCGGCCGCAAAACCAAAAAGCGTTACGAAGATCGTGATATAGACGCCGCGCGATAGGGTCGCCAGGACCTGACGATAAAGATCGTCGGCCACGACCCGGTAAAGCATCAGCGCCGCGAGCACCCCCGCGACAACCAGCCACCAGGGAAAATCCTTGTCCTGTGGAGGGGCTGGGATCATCTGCGGTTAGACGCCCCCCGCGCCAACAAACCGGGGGGCTGCCGCCCCCCGCATCCCCCCGCGAGTATTTGGGCCAGGATGAACGAGGCCCGAAAGTCGCGCCGCAGGAACCTTAACGCGCCGACGGACCCGAACCGATCAGCCGCCAATCTTGAAGTCCAGGAACCATTTCTTGTTCAGGGCGTCGAGCGTGCCATCAGCCTTGAGATCGGCGATTGCTGCGTTGATCGGCGCGACCAGATCCGAACCTTTGGGATAAATGAACCCAAAGTCTTCGGTTCCCAGTTTCTCACCGATGATCTTTAGCCCGCCATCCGAGGCCGAGACATAGCCTTCGCCGGCGGTTCCGTCGGTCAGAACCAGATCGACATCACCCGTCCGAAGCGCCTGGACGCCCGCGCCGAAGGTCTCAAAAAGCTGGATGCGCGGGTTGGCCTCGTCCCCGTCCAAGACATCGTAGACGCCGACATAGAACGGGGTCGTGCCGGGTTGCGCGGCCATCAAAAGATCGTCATTTGCCGCGAACTCTGACGCGTTTGTGAACCGCTCCTCGTCGCCGCGCACCATCATGACCATTTCCGAGCGCATGTAGGCGTCCGAAAAATCCACGATCTCGGCCCGATCTTCGCGAATGGTTATGCCGGTCATTCCGAGGTCAAACTGACCTTCGCCGACAGCAGCGATCATGGCATCCCAGCTAATGTTCTCATAGACAACCGTGATGTTCAGACGCTCGGCAATCTCGGCCATCGCGTCATATTCCCAGCCCACAGCATCGCCCGAGGCGGGATCGACGAACTGGAGAGGCGGATAGGCGTTTTCCGTTACAACAACGATTTCGCGCCCTTCAAGGTCTGGCAGGTGGCCATCTGCAAAGGCGGCAGTGGCGAGTGTCGCAGCAGCGAGTGCAGCGGTCAGGCGGATCATTGGCAGTCTCCCCATATGGCGTGATTTGGTCCGAGTATGCGTGCAGAACGGTCGGGCGCAAGATCAGTCGCCGCAGACTGGGCAATCTGGCTGGCGTTTCAGAGCGATTGTTCGCGTTTCGCCGTAGAGCGCGTCGTAAACCAGCATCCGACCACGCAGGGTTTCGCCCGCACCGGTTAACTCTTTGATCGCTTCTACTGCCATAATCGCGCCGACCACACCTGGTAAGGGCCCAAGGACCCCGCCCTCGGCGCAGGACGGCGCCAACCCGGGTGCGTTCGGTTTGGGGAAGACACAGGCATAGCAGGGTGTGCCCTTATGCGGCGCGAACACCGAAATCTGGCCCTCCCATTGCGATAGAGCCGCGGATATCAGCGTGCGCCCGGTCCGAACGGCGGCAGCGTTCGTGACATAGCGGGACGCGTCGTCGTCGACCCCATCGAGGATCAGGTCGTAGTCTGCGAACAACTCATCCGCGATATCCGCGATCAGGCGTCGCTTGTAAGGGCGCACCGTGATCCAGGGGTTTTGTGCCGTCATCGCCGCCTGGGCGGAAAAGACCTTTGGCATTCCGATCCGTGCATCCGTGTGAATGACCTGGCGCTGAAGGTTCGAATTCGACACTACGTCGTCATCGATGACGCCGATTGTGCCGACGCCTGCGGCCGCAAGGTATTGCAGTGCAGGGCTGCCAAGACCTCCTGCGCCGATGACCAGAACCCGCGCATCACGAAGCCGTTTCTGCCCCGGCCCACCGATTTCGCGTAGCACGATATGGCGCGCGACCCGTTCGAGCGCCGCTTCACTGTCCGCAGGTGCTGCGTCAGGCGCGCGGTTTTCGGGTCTGACTTGCTGCCGCAGGCGTTTCAGCCCGGCAAAGTATCCCCAGACCGCCCCAATCAGCGCGCCAATAACCAGCCATTCGCCCGTCGTACCGCCAATCACCGCCGCCAGCGGGTGGCTAGGCGGGAACACCACCGTGACCGCCAGAACCGCCACATAAAGAAGCCCGATCATAATCCAGCGCGCCGACCGCGGCGCACCGGTCAGATGGCCAAGCGCCCAAAGCCCGGCAGCAAGACACAGAAACAGGATCATCAGCGTCGACCTGTCGAGCCGAAACCGCCGGCCCCTCGGGCGGTCTCGTCGAGAGTTGGCACCTGCGCGAAGGCGGCCCGCACCACGGGCGCGACAACCGCCTGGGCGATGCGGTCGCCATGCGCGACGGTATAGGGTTCGGCGCCCAGATTGATCAGGATAACGCCAAGCGGACCGCGATAGTCGCTGTCAATCGTCCCGACGGCATTCGCAAGCGACACGCCATGTTTCAGTGCAAGGCCCGAACGGGCACGGATCTGCATCTCGAAACCCTCGGGTATCGCTAGCCGCAACCCGGTTGGGATCAACGCACGTGCACCCGGCAACAGGTCCAGCCCGCACGCCCGCATCGCCGGTGGCAGATTGGCGCGCAGATCAGCGCCGGCGGCGCCCGCCGATGCATAGTCGGGAAGGGGGATGGCGGGGTCGGCATCGCTGTCCCGCGCGATGGAAATCACAGGTGACACTGCGGCTGGCCCCATCTTTCTATGCGTCCGTCAAGCGATATCGGCGGCCTACTCTGCAAGTGCTGCCGCGATCCGTTCGGCAAGCCGTGCGGCGACTTGATCCTTGTCCATCCGCGGCCAGTCCTCTGCCCCTGTTGCGGTCACCAGCGTTATGGCGTTTTCTGACCCGCCCATGATCCCGGTCTCTGGGCGCACGTCGTTTGCGACGATCCAATCACAGCCCTTCCGGACCCGCTTTGCTGTCGCGTTTGCCTCCACGTCATGGGTCTCCGCGGCAAAACCGATCACAAGGTGCGGCCGGCCGTCGCCCCGTTTCGCAACGGAGGCCAGGATATCGGGGTTTTCGGCCAACGAAAGGGCCGGCGGACCGCTTCCGGCCTTTTTGACCTTCCGGTCCGATGCGCTTTCAACCCGCCAATCCGCCACGGCCGCCGCAAACACAGCCACATCGGCAGGAAGTGCGGCATCGACCGCGCACTGCATTTCATGTGCTGTTTCAACGGCCACAACGCGGACGCCTGGCGGAGGAGCTGTTACCGCTGGACCTGTCACGAATGTGACATCGGCCCCTTGCGCCGCAAGCGCCCGCGCCAGGGCCGTGCCCTGGGCGCCCGACGACCTGTTTGCGATGTAGCGCACCGGATCGATAGGCTCATGCGTGGGACCCGATGTCACGACGATATGCCGACCGCGAAGGGGACCGTCCGCCAGCGCGTCTTCGATATCGCCGAGGATCTCCTGTGGCTCGGACATTCGGCCGGGTCCAAACTCGCCACAGGCCATAGCCCCATCCACCGGTCCTGCAAAAAGCACCCCATCTTGGGTCAGAGTCGCGACATTCCGGCGTGTCGCAGGATGCTCCCACATTCGGACGTTCATCGCGGGCGCGATCAGTACGCGTTTGTCCGTGGCCATCAAAAGGGTCGATGCCAGGTCATCGGCGTGACCGTTCGCCATTTTGGCCATCAGGTCGGCGGTCGCCGGAGCCACGACCAGCAAATCAGCTGCCCGCGATAACTCGATGTGACCCATCTCGGCCTCGTCGGTCAGATCGAACAGGTCCAAGTAGACCTTCTCGGTAGCGAGCGCAGAGGCAGACAGAGGCGTCACAAACTCTTGCGCGGCCTTTGTCAGGACCGGGGTCACTGACGCGCCCCGTTCGCGCAGGCGCCGGATCAGCTCAAGCGACTTAAAGGCCGCGATGCCGCCGCCAACGATCAGAAGAATTCTCTTTCCTTCCAGCATAGCCGTCGTTCTAGGACAAACTTCGGGCCGGTGCCAGATCACGCGTTTATGTTCAAAATAACTGCCTCGATCCACTGGTAGACTTGTTCAGCCTCAAACTGCATCGTGAAGCAAGCGAGCGCGAAAGGGAAAGCCGGCGTGAAGTACGTGCGCACACCAGACGAGCGATTCCAAGATCTGCCGGACTACGACTTTCAGCCGAACTATGTCGAGGTCGATGACACGGAGGGGGGCGTTCTGCGTATCCACTATCTTGACGAAGGCCCGGGCGATGGTGCGCCGGTTCTGCTGATGCATGGTGAGCCATCCTGGTGTTATCTTTATCGTCACATGATCCCTGCGTTCGCTGCCGCCGGACACCGGGTTCTTGCCCCCGATCTTGTGGGCTTTGGCCGGTCAGACAAACCAACGAAGCGATCCGATTACACCTATCAACGGCACGTGGACTGGATGACAGCATGGTTGCACGCCGTGGGACCGGTCGGGATCACGCTGTTTTGTCAGGATTGGGGCGGGCTGATCGGCCTTCGGCTGTTGGCGGATATGCCAGTACGCTTTGACCGTGCAGTGGTTGCCAACACCGCACTTCCGACGGGCGACAAACCTATCGGCGCGGCGTTCGCCAGTTGGCGCGCGTATTCCCAATCGGTCCCGGAATTCAATGCCGGTCGCATCGTCTATGGCGGCACTGTGTCCAAGATCACAGCTGACGAAGTTTTGGCCTACAACGCACCCTTCCCAGACGACAGGTTTCAAGCCGGTGCGCGCGCGTTTCCGATGCTTGTTCCAGAAACGCCGGACGATCCCGCGGCCGCGGCGAACCGGGCGGCATGGGACATCCTACAAACGTTGGAAATCCCTTTCCTGACACTTTTTGGAGAGGACGATAAGATTATGGCGGGTATCGATCGTGTCTTCCAGAACATGGTTCCAGGCGCACGGGGGCAAAACCACAGGCGATTGCCTGCAGCAGGCCATTTTCTGCAAGAGGATGCTGCAGCTGCGCTTGTCGAAGCGACGCTGGACCTGATCGGGCGCACCTAGCCTTTCCACTTGACAGCATCGCGGCGTCCACGTTTTCCGTGGAGATACGAATGACGAAGCAGAGCGCCTGTTGGGCAAGGCGCTGGGTGGGAGATCAATGACCGATATACCGGGGACGCTCGGGACACTACGGGATGCGTTGATCGACGTAACCGCCCGGTCGCTGATCGGGCTTGCGCGTCTCCTACCTTACCGCGTGCGCGTTCCGTTTGTCGGGTGGATATTCGCGTACGTACTTGCGCCGGTGGCGGGGTACAGAAAACGGATCCGTGAAAACCTTGCTCTTGTCTTGCCCGATCTGCCGGAGAGCGAGGTCAGGCACCTTTTGCGGGCGGTACCCGACAACGTTGGCCGCACAATGATCGAGATTTATTCGGCCTCCGAATTCGTGGACCGGATCCGAAGAATAGATCTTGCCGGCCCGGGGGTTGCATCGCTGGAGGACGCCCATCGCACAGGTCGCCCGGTCATTTTGGCAAGCGGACACTTCGGCAATTACGACGCGGCCCGCGCCTGCCTAATCGCCCGCGGCTACAGGTTGGGGGCGCTCTATCGTCCGATGACCAACACACTCTTCAACGAACACTATGTCCGCGCCATAGAGGAAATCGGGAAACCCATGTTTCCCCGCGGTCGCCGTGGCATGGGCCAGATGGTCAAGTTCCTGCGATCTGGCGGCATGCTTGGAATCCTGATGGACCAGCACATGGGCCGCGGCGCAAAGCTGAAATTCTTCGGACACACTGCATACACAGCAACGTCTGCGGCGGACCTAGCGCTGAAGCACGACGCGCTTTTGATCCCGATCTACGCAATCCGACTGGAGAACGGTCTTGATTTCGGCATCATGGTTAACAATCCGATCCCCCACAGCGATCCCGTGACAATGACACAAGCAATCAATGACGACCTGGAAGATCAGGTCCGCAGCCATTTGAGGCAATGGTTCTGGATTCACCGCCGTTGGAAAGGCGACCGAACCTAGACGGTGCCCTGCGTCTCGACGTGCAGCTTGTCCATCTCATGCCAAAGCGCCACCGCGGCCGGGTCGAAATCCGTTTGGGCCGCCGTGTTGGGCCCAAAATTGCCGTAGCGATCCGTACCACGCACCAGCATGGCGGTGTCCCTGTTATGCTTGGTCTGGCGTACATACGGGGCAAGGTATTGCGCATTCAGCCCGATACGACGGTCGTCAGACCGGTTCGGCATCGACGCGTGAAGGGTCCAGCCATGGTGAAAAGAGGCTTCGCCGGGCGCGAGAGGGCACATTACGGCGCTGTGTTCGTCGATCCCGGACACGGTCTGACCTTGAAGCAGAACGTTTGACGCGTCCTCAGTGGGAGCGTGCGCCACCATACCGCCGATATGGCTGCCAGGGATCATCCGCATGCAGCCTGACGTCTCGGTCGCGGGCGACAGCGCCAGCCAAAGCGTCACCTGTGCATCATCTGACAGGCCCCAATAGGTTAGGTCTTGATGCCAACTGACATGGGCGTCTGTGTGCGGCTCTTTGATGATGTAGGTCGCGTCATAAAGCAGGATATCCGGACCGATCAGGGCCTCGACCATATCAAGTACCCGCGGATTCGTGGCAAGCTCGTAGGGCGACCGCATGACAGTGTGCATCTTGGCCTTGTAGTGCAGTGCACCGTGCGTGCTCTCGGCGTCTTCCAGAATGGCGCGGTGGGCTGCGGCCTCGTCTTCTTCAATGATCCGCAGAGTTGCATATCCATCCCGCCGATAGGCTTCGGCTTGTGTCGCGATGTCCATAGTCTGCCTCCAAAGCATTTCGTGCAGGCTCGCGTGAGTCGGCCTGCGCGATCTACGGGCTGGCGCGACGCAAGAATGTCGCATTCGAGCGCCCCGGCGTTCCACGTAAGCCCTGCCGGTTTGCTTGTGGTTCGTGTAGCAGCGCGAGAAGCGGACAGTCATGTGCCAAAACTTAAGATGGCAGGACCAGATCTTATCGGTCGGACCAGCCGGAGCATCTGGACGGGCGCATTAGGCATGCGCCGCTCTACCAAGAAGAGCTAAGACACCCCTCAAAGGGGTAAAATCGCTTGTGTGAGAGATTTCACAGACCTGCCGAATCATTTCCGCTACTATGATGGTGTCGCGTGTGTTGTTTGCGGCATTTGTGTGAGTTGGAATGAGTATGATGAGTATCATCGAACCCGAAGACGACATCCTGGCCCGCGTGTCCGCGCGGGTTGGAGATGCCGCGCCCGCGAAATCTGCGACATCTCAACCCCCGGAAGACCTCGCACAGCCATCGCGCGTTTGGACGCTTCCAGGCATCGCTGGTGCGACGCGGGTGTCAACCAATTTCGGAGAGGTCCCTGCCCACCTGATCCGCGTCCGCGATAAATTGCGGACACGTGAGGGGCGCTACCTGCCGGTCCTGCGGATCGAAGAGTACAAGCTTGACGAAGAGTTTCTTCGGCTGCGTCCAGAAGCCCGCCCGGTGTTGATCGGGCCGCATGCTTCGGGCGGCCTGAAACGATCCGGTAACGTGATCTTGTCGCCCGCACAGCTTGTAGCCTCACCCTCCGATTCTGGCGACACGTCAGGGGTACGCGCCGACGAGCTTTCGCGCCAGCGTGTCACGGTCGACAGCTCGCTTGGTCACCTCTCTTACTTTGTGTTTGACCTTGGCGAACCCACAGTTTTGCGGTGCGAAGGCCTTTGGGTCCATTCGGCCTATGACTACGTCTAGCGCCGAATTAGGCTGACACTCGCTTTGGTGGCGCCCTTTTCGTTCCGTATCGCTATGCGTACGTTACCGGAAAAGAAGCCTTTACTTTAGGTCAAGCTTTCCGGTTATCTTTCGCTCTACAAAGAAAGTAGAGGGACACATGAAACACTTAACTGCCGTTGCGGCCATCGCTCTTTTTGCAAGCGGATGCGTGTCAGACACAGGCACTCCAACGGCTGCGGCCGTCGACCAATTCATCGGCAAACAACTTGTTGCAGCCGACGGCACAACGTTCCTGTTCGCTCCAAACGGAACGGTCGGTGGAACATTCCGCGGCGAAGAGGTGGTTGGCACCTATACGTCCGATGCGGCCGAGATTTGCAGCACTTACACGATGCCCGAAGCTCTAACTGGTCGGGAATTCTGCAGTACACCAAGCGTCGACGGCAACTCGGTCGTCTTCAACCGACGCGACGGCAGCCAATCGGCACTTTATACAATCCAGGGCTAGGTCCGTTGGAGGTATTGGGGCCACCTTTAAGGGCGGCCCTTCTATTTTGAAGCAAGCGTGCTGATCGGCCCATCCTAGTCCGCCGCCACAAGGCCAATCCTAAAACTCACAGCCTCGGCGACATGTGGTTGGCGCACCTGTTCCGAGCCAGCAAGATCCGCAATCGTCCGGGCCACCCGAAGAACCCGGTGATAGCCGCGCGCCGATAAGCCGAACCGATCAGCCACGCGGTTTAAGAACGTGCGCCCATCAGCGTCCGGTGTCGCCACGTCGCTGAGAACCTGGCCAGACGCGTCAGCGTTCAACCGAACGGGGCCCGCCTCGCCATACCGTTGCGCCTGGGCGCTGCGTGCGGCGACAACCCGCGCCTTGACCCTTGCAGACGGGTCCCCGCTTGCCGGAAGATCGAGATCGGAAAACACGACAGGCGGCACATCGACCCGCAGGTCAAATCGATCCATCAACGGTCCGGATATCCGCCCCAGATAATCCTCGCCGCATTGCGGCACGCGTGCGCAGGCGCGCTCTGGATCGGCCATGTGACCGCATTTGCAAGGATTAGCAGCGGCTACAAGCAGGAAGCGACACGGATAGCGGACATGCGCGTTGGCGCGGGCCACCACCACGTCACCGGTTTCGATTGGCTGGCGAAGGGTTTCCAGAACCGCACGCGGAAACTCCGGAAACTCGTCCATGAACAGAACACCGTTATGGGCAAGCGAAATCTCACCAGGCTTTGCGCCTTTGCCCCCCCCGACGATCGCAGCCATGGACGCTGTGTGATGCGGTTCGCGAAACGGCCGGTCTCGGTTTATCCCGCCGTCATCAAGCAGTCCTGAAAGCGAATGTATCATCGACGTTTCCAGCGCTTCGCGCGCGGTTAGTGGCGGAAGGATGCCGGGAAACCGCGCCGCAAGCATGGACTTTCCAGACCCCGGCGGGCCGACCATCATCAAGTGGTGGCGCCCGGCCGCCGCAATCTCAAGTGCTCGTTTCGCGCGTTCCTGCCCTTTCACTTCAATCAGATCACGCTCGGACCCTACGCCGGCAACGTCGCCGGGCACCGCTGGCTCTAGCACGGCCTGACCGGAATAGTGCCGCACCGCCGCCGGGAGCGAGGACGCTGCAATTACTTTCGCGGCGTCAACCCAGGCGGCCTCTGCCCCGCAGCCTTCCGGACACAGCAGCGCCTTGTCTTCGGTTGCTGCGGTCATGGCCGCGGGAAGCGCGCCAACGACCGGCACCAGGGTCCCGTCAAGCGACAACTCGCCCAAGGCAACCGTGGCCTCGATTTCGTCCTTGGGCAGCACGTCAAGTGCGGCCAGCAGCGCGACCGCGATGGGCAAATCGAAATGCGAACCTTCTTTTGGAAGGTCCGCCGGTGACAGGTTGATCGTGATCCGTTTCGAAGGCAGCGCAATTGCCATCGATGTCAGCGCTGCGCGGACGCGGTCACGGGCTTCGGACACCGCCTTGTCAGGCAGCCCAACGATGGAAAACGCAGGCATCCCAGGTGCGACGGCGCATTGCACCTCGACCAGCCGGGCTTCGACACCTTCGAATGCAACCGTGTACGCGCGTGCGACCATCACCTGCCCCTTCGATATCGAAGGCTAGCGCGTCGACCCTTTAAACTTGGTTAACAGGATCTTTCCAGAAGCTCCGTAAATGCTGGCCAGGCGTCTGGATCGGCGACGGTCTTATCGCGACAAAAAGCGTTGCAGAACCCAAAGACCCGACCATCGATCTCGAGGAAATCCTGTACCGGCTTGCCTGAATAGGGGCAGGCTGCATTCTCTGACGGACCATGTTCGACCGCGCGGGCCGGGCGGGGAACCGGGCCGGGCCATTCCGCCCGAGGGTAATCCCGCTCGTACTGGGGCGAAACAGACCCACGTACAAGCGCCATGGCCCGCCATCGGCGAAAGGCAAGGTCGTTTAGGTGTCGGTCCACATAGTCTTGCATTCCCCTGTCGACAGGAAGCCCATAGGTCGCGATCCGCGTCGCGACCGGGGCATAGAACGCATCCGCCGCCGAATAGCGCCCGCAAAGCCAGGGACCTCCCGAGGTCTGCAGCGCCCGGTCCCAAAGGTCTGTAAGGCGCCCCAGATCCGACCGCATCGCATCGGACACCGGTGCAGATGCATAGGCAGCCCGCAGGTTCATCGGGCTTTCCGTCCGAAGTGCTGTGAAGCCCGAATGCATCTCGCAGGCGAGCGTTCTGGCCAACGCCCGCAGGCCGGCGTCGTCCGGCCATATGCCCGCGTCCGGATGGCGGGTCGCCAATTCTTCGGTCAAGGCCAGACTGTCGTGGACGATCGTACCTTCCGGCGTCTGAAGAACCGGAACAGTCCTGGCCGGAGCCAGTCCCACCTGCTCTGCAACAGTGGACGGTCCGCCAAACGACACAAGCCGGACGCGGACGGGAATGCCGAACACCTCGGTGATCAGCCAGCCTCTGAGTGACCAGCTTGACGTTGCGCGATCGCCAAGAATGAGTTCATAGACCATGGCGTAAGCTTAGCGGGAGGAACGCGCAGCTGGGAAATGCTAAATCGTGACGCAGTGTATCAGGCGCGATGATTGATGAGCGGCGCCTCACCTGTGGCATAGTCAATCCTGGTCAGCGACAGGGGATCGATCCTTTGTGAAAACGCCGTCTCTCCGTCCCAGCCCACGACGCGTTGAAGTTCAGACAAGATCACTCCGAAGTGCGCAACGGCAATCAGGCTGGAATGATCCTGCAAAAGACCATCGACCGCCGTTGAAACCCGGTTTCCAAGCTCGTTCCAACTTTCGCCGCCCGGGGGACGCACCTCACCTGGTCGGTCCCAGAAGGCGCGGATGCGCTCTGGATCCTCGGCTTCAATCTCAGCGTGTCCGCGCATCTCCCACGCGCCAAAATGCATCTCGCGCAGTGCCGGCAGTGGCGTCAGCCGCGGTCGCGGGCCTGCAATCGCATCGGCTGTCGCCACCGTTCGGCTAAGATCTGAAGACACGATGTGAAGGTCATCCGGAAGAGCCGCAGAAAGCCGTTGAAGCGCGAGGTCGTCGGACAGATCGGCAGGCAGATCCGTCCAGCCAACCATCCCCTTGGCATGTGTCGGCCCGTGGCGCACCCACCAGATCGTCCCGTCAGCCATTGCCCCTACCCTCCCCCCGGTGTCAGATCGCAAACCTAGGGCCAGATAGAGGCATCACGGGACGAAACAAGAAACCCGAAAAATAATTCTGATCCAAGCCCCGCCGCGCACCGTACTAAAATCAACAAGCCAAACGGCGGATCAGATACACGGGAGTTCTTCATGGCCCTAGATGCCTTTTCTGACCAGTCACTGTCGCGGCGCGCCATGCAAGCCGAACTCTTGGACGCCGAGACCGAGCTTCGCTTGGCCTATGCATGGCGTGACGAGCGCGACGAAGAGGCGCTGCACCGTCTGATCACCGCCTATATGCGTCTGGCCATATCGATGGCGGCCAAGTTCAAGCGCTACGGGGCGCCAATGAACGACCTGATCCAGGAAGCATCCCTCGGTCTAATGAAGGCGGCCGACAAGTTCGATCCCGACCGGGGTGTCCGATTTTCGACCTACGCCGTCTGGTGGATAAAGGCATCGATCCAGGACTATGTGATGCGCAACTGGTCGATGGTGCGTACTGGTTCCACGTCGTCCCAGAAGTCACTGTTCTTCAACATGCGCAGAGTGCAAGCCCGGCTCGAGAGAGAGGCGGCCTCGCGCGGTGAGCGGCTGGACAGCCACCAGCTGCGACATCTGATCGCGTCCGAAGTTGGTGTTCCGCTTCACGACGTAGAAATGATGGAAGGTCGACTGGCCGGATCCGATTATTCGTTGAACGCAACCCAGTCATCCGACGACGAGGGGCGCGAATGGATCGAAGCGCTGGAAGATGACGGTGCAATCGCATCGGATGTGGTCGAGCATGAGAAAGATATCGACACATTGCGCGACTGGCTGGTTGCAGCAATGGGCGCGTTGAATGACCGCGAGCGCTTTATCGTTCGCGAACGCAAGCTTCGCGACGACCCGCGCACACTAGAAAGCCTGGGCGATGAACTTGGCCTCTCGAAGGAACGCGTGCGCCAGCTAGAGGCGGCGGCCTTTGGTAAGATGCGGAAATCCCTCGAAGCGCAATCGAAAGAAGTGCACGAATTCTTCGCGTGACCCGGTTCCCTCTGACTATGGGCCCGCTTCTGGCGGGCCTTTTTCTTTCGCAAAGTGCATGCGCGGAAGAAATTGATATTCACGACCTGGCGACACTGTCCGCCGACGTCGTGATCTTGGGGGCGGTGCACGACAACCCGGCCCACCACGTCAACCAGGCCACTGCCGTCGCTGCGCTTCAGCCAGCAGCGCTGGTCTTCGAGGTGCTCGAGCCTTCCGACGCCTTGCGCGCCACACCTGCCGCACGCCGGAATGCCCGTGCTCTCTCGAAAGCGTTGAAATGGGACGACAGCGGCTGGCCTGATTTCTCGATGTACTATCCGATATTCGTGGCAGCCCCGGACGCTGCGGTGTTCGGCGGCGATTTGGCGCGCGAGGTTGTGCGCCGCGCGGTCAGAGACGGCGCAGCAGCAGCGTTTGGAGCTGGCGCAGAGCTTTTCGGCCTGACCACGCCGCTTTATCCCGAGGAACAGAGGACCCGGGAAGCCAGGCGGCAAGCCGCCCACTGCAACGCGATCGCCGACGAATTGCTACCTGGAATGGTCGAAGCACAAAGGCTGCGCGACGCCGCCCTTGCGCGCGCCGTCGTTGCCGCGATTGCCGAAACCGGCGGTGGACCTGTCACTGTCATCGCCGGAAACAGCCATGCCCGCACCGATTGGGGCTTGCCTCGGATGATCACGCGAGCCCTGCCGGACGCGACGGTGTTGTCGGTCGGCCAACTTGAGGGCCCACCCACGACCCCGCCGCCCCACGATGTCTGGCTCGTCACACCGCCAGCGCAGCGACAAGACCGCTGCGCGGTCCTTCTCGAGTAGTCCTAGAAACGCCCTGCCATTACTGGGCCGTCTCTTTCTTGCGCCCGCCCTTCAGCCATTCCCGCAAAGACTGCATAACTGCGTAAAGGATCGGCACCAGGATGACGCCCACGACGGTGGCGGCAAGCATCCCGCCAAATACGGCAATCCCAATCGCCTTCTGACTTGCCGCCCCTGCACCGGACGCGGTCAGTAGCGGCACCACGCCAAGTAGGAACGAAAGCGCGGTCATCATGACAGCCCGGAAACGTTGCCGCGCCGCTTCAAGCGCCGAGTCCCGGATGGATTTGCCAGAAGCGCGCTGTTCCATCGCAAATTCTACGATCAGGATAGCGTTCTTCGACGCCAATCCAATCAACATGATCATTCCGATCTGCGTGTATAGATTGACGTCTCCTCCGGACACAAGCACCGCTGCCAACGCACCAAACAGGGCGACCGTCACGGACAGGAGGATCCCGAACGGCATGCTCCAACTCTCGTATTGTCCGACGAGAAAGAGGTAGCCAAAGACGACCGCCGCCCCAAGAACGATGATCACGATCCCGCCTGCTGCCAGTTGCTGTTGCGCAGTCCCGGTCCACTCGTAGGCGTAACCTGATGGCAAGGCCGTCACCGCCTCTTCCTCCAAAACGTTAATCGCATCGCCTGTGGAAAAGCCCTCGGCAGGGACCGCCGTAATCGTCGCCGAGCGGAACATATTATACCGGTTCAAGATGATTGGACCCAGCACATTCTCGACGTTTATTAGGGTCGAAAGCGGCGCCATTTCACCGGTCTGCGTGCGGACATAAAGATTGCCAATATCCTCAACCTTATCCCGGTAGGGTCCGTCCGCTTGGATCATCACACGGTAGACCCGGCCGAACAGATTGAAGTCGTTGACGTAGAACGATCCGAGGTGAGCCTGGAGGGTCTGAAAAACCTCACTCACCTGGATATCCAGCGTCTTGGCCTTCTCACGATCAAGATCCACAAACACTTTCGGTACGTTCGCACGAAAGGTGGTGTAGGCTTGGGCGATTTCCGGACGCTGGTTCGCGGCATAGACCAGAGAGCCAAGGGCCGCAGACAAATCCTGCGAGTCGCCACCACCGGTCTGCTGCACCTTCAATTCCACGCCGGCGCTCATGCCAAGCCCCGAGATAGGAGGCGGGTTAAATGCGATCACATTGGCCGCGATCTCTTGGTTTGCAATGCCGAAGATTGCGCTCAGAATGCCATCGGCGCTCAGCTCATCGGTCTGCCGGTCGTCCCAGGTGTCAAGGTTCACAATGATCATTGCACCGTTCGAACCCGAGCCGTTCAGCATGCTGAAGCCATTCACCAAAATACTGTTCGCCACCCCGGGAATATCGAGGATTTGGGTGTTGATCCGCTCTGTCACCTGTTCGGTCCGCTGAACCGAGGCCGCATCGGGAAGCTGCACATCAACAAAAAGATACCCGTTGTCCTCAAGCGGCAGAAAACCCTTCGGCAAGCCCGAGAGCATCGTACCAGACCCGAAGCCAAGCGCGGCAAGGATGACAAGCCCGATCAAAGGAATGCGCACCAGCCGACCGACGATCGCGACATAACCCGAACGCATCGTTCCGACGACGTTCTCAAACAGCGCCAAGATCCCCTTTGGCGGTCCTGACCGAGGTTTTAGAACCAGCGCGCACAGCGCCGGTGAAAGCGTAAGCGCGTTGATCGACGAGATCACGACGGCGACCGATATGGTGATCGCAAACTGCGAGAAAAGCCGTCCCGAAATTCCCGGCATGAAGGTGACAGGTACAAACACCGCCAACAGAACCAGGGTCGTGGCAATCACCGGCGTGGTGATCTGCCCCATCGCTTTTTGCGTCGCTTCGGGCGGACTTAAACCTTCGTCAGCGATGATCCGTTCAACGTTTTCGACCACAACGATTGCGTCATCCACAACAATCCCGATGGCCAGCACAAGCGCGAACAGCGAGATTGTGTTGAGCGACATGCCAAAGAGCAGAAGGAACGCGAACGTTCCTATGAGAGACACCGGGATCGCAACGGCAGGGATAATTGTGGCGCGTACGCTGCCAAGAAAAACAAACACAACCGAGATTACCAGGATGAACGTCAGAATTAGTGTCGACACGACATCATTAAGGGACTGCTCGACGAAGTCCGTACTGTCGAAGGGCACCTCGTACTCCACGTCCTCCGGGAAGGCGCGAGAGAGACGCTCAAGCTCTCCATAGACGCCTTCAGCGACAGCAAGAGCATTGGCGCCTGGCGCTTGATAGACGGCAAGTACGGTCGCCGGCTGTCCGGCATACCGACCAGACGCGTTATAGTAGTTCGCCCCAAGCTCGACCCGCGCGATGTCGCGTACCCGTACGGCGCTCCCGTCCTCGCCGGTGCGCACAATGATATCGCGGAATTCTTCGGCCGAAGTCAGCCGCCCTTGCGCGGTGATCGTGTACTGAAATTGCTGGCCCTCGGGCACCGGCGGCGTGCCGATCTGACCGGCCGACACCTCAAGGTTTTGCTCGCGGATCGCCGCGATCAAGTCGCCCGGCGTGATCCCAAGACCCGCCATTCGATTGGGGTCCATCCAAAGACGCATCGCATATGCGAAATCCGTGAGAACGTCCGCGCGGCCAACGCCTGCAACCCGAGCAAGCGCGTCTTTAAGATTGATCGATGCGTAGTTCGACAGGAAGACTTCGTCGTAGGTCCCGTTGGGCGAATAAAGCACTGCCACAACAAGCATATTGGTCGAGGATTTCTGGGTTACGACGCCCGAATTCGTCACCTCGGTAGGAAGGCTCGCCATGGCCTGCGCGACGCGGTTCTGTACGTTGACGGACGCGATGTCGGGATCGGTCCCGACTTCGAACGTGACCTCGAGACTATAGCTGCCCGTATCGGTGCTGTCCGAAGACATGTAGATCATGTCGTCCACGCCATTGACCTGCGCCTCGATTGGCGCGGCGACCGTGTTTTCTACGGTCGCGGCATCGGCACCCGTATAGCTGGCCGATACGTTGACAACAGGCGGCGTAATCTCTGGAAACTGTTCGACCGGCAGAACGGCATAGCCGACGAGCCCCATAAGCGACAGCACCGTCGAGATCACGATCGCCAGTTTTGGGCGGTGAATGAAAACCGTCGAAAGCATGGATCAGTTTCCTTCCGACTGACCGGCAAGAACGGCATCGACCGCAACGCCAGGCCGAACGCGTTGCAAGCCCTCGACGATCACCGACTCTCCTGACCGCAACCCGTCCTCCACAACCACCGCTGTTTCGATTTGCGGCCCCAGCGTGACATAGCGCTGCTCAACCAGCTGCTGATCCGTCACGACCAGAACAAAATCGCCGCGTTGATCGCGTTGCAGGGCGGCTTGTGGAACCATGACACTCGGCGTCGGTTCGATGGCCTGGATGATTACGCTAACAAAGGCGCCGTCCAATATGTGACCGCTTTCGTTTTCAAATTCGGCCCGAAGCGCGATTGTCCCTGTGCTTGGGTCGATCTGGTTGTCTATGAAAACAACCTGCCCTGGTTCCTCGAGGCGCGTGCCATTCGGAAGAACGACAAAGACGTCCGGCGAAACCTCGTCGGTCACCATTCCTTCAACGTCTGAGTCAATCTGCTCAAGAACATTAATAAGCTGCGGTTCGCTCAGAGAGAATGTCACATAGATCGGAGATTGCGTAACCAGCGTCGCCAAGGGCCCAGTCGTGGGCCCGACAAGCGCGCCCAAGCTTACCGATGACCGCCCAACGCGACCAGCAAAGGGTGCCGTGACCGTCGTGTAATCAAGGTCGATCTCTGCCTGATCCAATGCCGCCTGCGCGGCCTGAAGATCTGCTTCCGCGACCTTCGCATTTGCACGTGCAATGTCGGCTTCGGATTCCGAGATCGTACCGCGCGACACCAACTCTTCGCGCCGTTCCAACTCAATCTCTGCCAATTCTAGGTTCGCCTCGGCACGCGACAGCGACGCTTCTTGCGACATCACAGCCGCTTCGTAGGTCTGTCGTTCGATCAGAAACAGCGTGTCGCCCTCGCTCACGCTTTGGCCCTCGGTCACGACTTGTTCCGTCAGAAACCCAGACACTCGCGCGATCAGGTCGGTCTTCGAAACTGCTTCGCCCCGCCCAATGAAACTCGCTTCACGCTCGATCTCCTGTATATATGCGGCAGCGATGACCACCCGAGGCGCTTCCCCCGTGTCGTCTTGCGCGTATGCTACAGACGGAGGGCCTGCCAGTGCCACGAGGCACATGACGGCGCCAATGACAGAGCGAGAGAAGGCGTTAGACAAAACGATGTCCTGTTGCACGATGGTAGTCCCCTTTGGTGGTCACGTGTCGTGCCGGTTGTGGAATTGGCACGCTGCTCCGCGCCCATCAGGCTTTGAGCGCATTTGATTTGCAAGTCCAAACTCGTCGATCGAGAATCGAAATGGACCGATGGGGATCGACACACGTGCCCGAAAGGACATGACACTTGCACACCACTTCGCCAATTGTGCAGGTTTCTGGAAAGCTCCTGGCGTCCGCCACGCCTGGTTAACACAGGTCTTGCCATGCGCCATATCACCGCTGCCGATTTATCAGGTCCAATTGACTGGTCACGGTATCTTGCTGCGATCGAAGACGGTCATCGCAGGCCGCCGGCGAAAATCGAGGATGTCTTTTTGGGTGAGGACGGTCGCACGCTTCTGTCCCGCGCGGCCTGGGTCGAAGGGATTGGGTTCGGTGTCAAGACCGTCACCGCGATGACGGCAAACGCTGCACGAGGAATTCCGACAGTGCACGGTGCCATGATGCTTCTGGACGAGCACACGGGCCAGGTGCGGGCGCTAGTGGACAGCGACGTTCTAACCAACATCAAAACGGTTTCGGATTCTGTTCTGGGCGCGCGGTTCCTTGCCAGGCCGGAAAGTCAGGTCTTGCTGATTGTAGGGGCGGGATCGGTTGCAAGCCAACTAGCCGTCGCTTACCCCGCTATCTTCCCGGACCTTAAAGAGGTCCTCATTTGGAACCGGACCCATGAGAGGGCCGTGGCGCTGGCGGGTACGCTTGCAGCAACCGGGCTTTCGGTTACGGCCGCATCCAGTCTTCGTGCCGCTCTATCCCGCGCTGATATTGTTAGCGCTGCAACCATGTCGGCGTCACCTGTTCTGGAAGGCGACATGGTCCAGGCGGGCACCCATGTTGATCTGATCGGCGCTTTTCGCAAAGACATGCGCGAGGCCGACGACGCGTTGATCCGAAAGTCCAAGGTGTTTGTCGACAGTCGGAATTCGACGTTCGAACACATCGGCGAGTTGCGGATCCCGCTTACGCAAGGCACGATTTCCAAGGCCGATGTACTGGGCGATCTCTACGATATCGTGGCGGGACGCATTCCATCGCGGAAGGACAGGGATATCACGCTGTTCAAGAATGGTGGGGGCGCGCATCTGGACCTAATGGTCGCCGATGCGATCCTCCACGGCCTCGCGTAGGTTAGTGAAGATATGAAGACGGTTTTGATCACCGGCGGAACGCGGGGCATCGGCGAAGGGATCGCACGGGTGCTTGCTTCGAACGGATGGCAGGTGGTCGCGGCATCCGCCTCGCCCGAGGAACGCGGCGCATTCGAACCCCAAGATGGAGTCACGGTGGAACACTTGGACGTCACCGATGACGCCTCTGTCACCGTCCTTTTTGGCAAGCTTGAACGATTGCACGGTTTAGTGAATTGCGCAGGAATACTTCGTCGGGATGCGGAATACGATCTGGATGTGTTTCAACAGGTGATTGACGTCAACCTCACCGGAACGATGCGGTGCTGTCTCGCCGCGCAGGACCTGCTCTCCGCTTCGGGGGGCGCCATCGTGAACACGGCGTCAATGCTCAGCACCTTCGGTGGCCCGCTTGTGCCCGCCTATTCTGCGTCCAAGGGCGGTGTCGCCCAGCTGACGAAAGCGTTGGCGGGCCGTTGGGCCGCCGACCGCATTCGTGTCAACGCAATCGCGCCGGGTTGGATAGACACCGAGATGACCCAGCCGCTGCAGGACGACGCAGAGCGCACTAAGGCCATCATGGCCCGAACACCGATGAAACGCTGGGGTCAGCCGTCTGAGGTCGGCGCACTCGTTGGTTGGCTTTTGAGCGATGAGGCAAGCTTTGTAACCGGGGCCGTGTATCCAGTAGACGGCGGCTACCTGGCGATGTGAGGAACCCCATGACGCAAGACACCGCAAGAATGCCGTACCAACTGCCGTTTCCGAAGGACGCACAGGGCGAAATTGTGATACCGGACGCGATGTCCAGCGACGATCGGCTATGGGTCCCACAAGCGGACAATGTCTGGTTCAGGCCTCTCTGCCTGAATCGGTCACAAGGCTATTGGATGAACCTTCTAAAGGTTCGGAAAGCAGGCGTCCTGTCGCGCCATCGCCACCCTGCCCCGGTCCATGGGTTCGTGTTGAAAGGGCGGTGGCATTACCTTGAACATGATTGGGTCGCCGAAGAGGGCGGGTATGTTTTCGAACCGCCCGGCGAAACCCACACGCTGGTTGTCCCGGATGACGTGGACGAGATGGTGACGTATTTTCAGGTCAACGGAGTGATGTGCTATGTCGACCCGTGGGGCAAAGCAACGGGTTACGAGGATGTGTTCACCAAGATCGACCTCTGTCGAGAACACTTTGACGCGAATGGCCTTGGCGCGGATTATGTCGATCAGTTCATTAGATAGGTCTGCACATCGCGCGCAGACCGGATACGTACCCCACATACCCGCAACCAGCTCCAACCATGCGTGCCGTGACCGGGATAGGGACGCGCCCACATGACTGACGGTCTTTACTCTCAGCTGTTCGCGCCCCATCAGTGCAGCGAGGGCACCTTTCTTGATTGCGGTTCGCGAGGCTTGGTGACCTACCGGGCCTTTCTGGAGCTTGCGTCGCGGCAAGCAAAAGTGCTGCGCGACCATGGCGTTGCATCCGGAGACCGGGTTGCACTTCAGGCACAAAAATCGGTCGAGGCGCTGGCCGTCTATGCGGCGTGCGCCCAGATTGGCGCCGTTCTCTTGCCACTGAACACCGCCTACACCCCAGACGAAGTGGCGTATTTCCTGAAAGATGCAGAGCCGCGGCTTCTGGTGTGCGATCCGGACGCAGAGCGCGCGCTAACTCCAACAGCGCAGACGGTAGGGGCTGCAACCTTGACACTTGACGCGGATGGTCGCGGCACCTTTGCCGACGCCGCGCAAGCCGCACGGCCTTGCGCCGACATCGTCCCCCGCGCCGAAGATGATCTTGCTGCGATCCTTTATACGTCGGGCACGACGGGTCGTTCCAAGGGTGCGATGATGACCAACCGCAACCTGGTTTCAAACGCCCGTACGCTGACGGATCTGTGGGCGTTCACGGGGGACGATACGCTGATCCACGCCTTGCCGATTTTTCATACGCACGGGCTTTTCGTAGCGGTCAACGTCGCGCTTTGTGCCGGGGCCCGACTTCGGTTCATGCAAAAGTTCGATCTTGATGCGATCCTAGGGGCGCTGCCGCAGTCGACCGCGATGATGGGCGTGCCCACGTTCTACTCGCGGCTCTTGGACGATCCCCGGCTTGATCGAAGCCGGACGGCGGACATGCGGCTTTTCATTTCCGGCAGCGCGCCGCTTCTCGCCGAAACCCACGCCTCCTTTGCCAAGCGCACGGGACACCAGATCCTCGAACGCTACGGGATGACCGAAACCAACATGATCACCTCGAACCCGTATAAGGGCACACGCGTTGCCGGAACCGTCGGGATGCCGCTTCCCGGCGTCGAGGTACGGATAACGGATCCGGCGACCGGCGCTCCGCTGGAAACAGGCGAACGTGGAGCAATCGAGGTGCGCGGTCCGAACGTGTTCAAGGGGTATTGGAAGATGCCTGAAAAGACCCGCGAGGAATTTCGCGAAGACGGGTTCTTTGTCACTGGCGATCTCGGCGCCTTCGACGAGACGGGCTATCTTAGCATCGTGGGGCGCGCCAAAGACCTTGTGATTTCGGGCGGATACAACATTTACCCCAAAGAGATAGAGCTGGTTCTCGACACTATGCCCGATGTTCTGGAAAGCGCGGTGATCGGCGTGCCGCATCCCGATCTCGGCGAAGGTGTCGTAGCGGTCCTTGCAAGGCAAGCGGACCACAATCCGGACGTCGACGAAATACGGGCTCGGGCAGCGGGCGCTCTGGCCGGGTTCAAGCGGCCGCGGCGCTATGTGTTGGTCGATGCGCTTCCGCGCAATACGATGGGCAAGGTTCAGAAAGCTGCGCTTCGAGAGATGTTTGCGGATGCATTCGCTGACGTGCACGCCGGACCAGACGCAGACTGACAGGCCCCTGCCCTTTCGCGCTAAGCCGAACCGCGTTTCACCAGCGTACACGGAACCAGCGTCTGTTCCGCGCTGTCCAACTCGCGGTCAACAATCCGGCCCGCCAGTTCAGCCACGCGGTCTCCCATGCGCAACACCGGAAGCCGGACCGTGGTCAGATCATAGCCATCCCACGCCGCCATCGGGATATCGTCGAACCCGACAAGCGCGAAATCCCGAGGCGCGATTTTATCAAAGGCAGTGCGGGCCCGGTCCAAAAATCCGATGGCAGCAAGATCGTTTGACGCCAGAATGCCATCCACCGTCATCCCACTGCCGAAAACAGTGTCGGCGGCCCGCTGACCATCGGCATACGTGTAGCCAGCGCGCAGACATGCAACCGGTGAAAGACCGGCCGACAGAAGCCCTTCGTGATGTCCGCGGCTGCGATTTTCTGTTGTCCAAAGGCCCTCGGGACCTTCAAGCACAACGACGTTCCTGCAATGCCGTTCGGCCAGATGCCGCCCGGCCATCCGGGCGCCAGCCGCCAAATCGGCGTTGACGGACGACACCGACAGGCCCGGATCGGCGCGGTTTAACAGAACTGGTCGAAGACCCGCGCGTTTGCACGCCCCGATCATATCCGATTCGACCTGCATCGAGGTCAGCAGAACGACGTCTACCTGATACCGCCGAAAGGTTTCGACGGCATTGTTGATCGTGGCAGAGCCTGGATCGGTCTGTGCGGTTATCGGGGTCAGGTTGCGCGCCTGAAGCGCCGCCGTGACAGCCGAGTGGATCGTTGCGTGAAACGGGTTCTGGAGATCCCCCATGATGATACCGACGATCCGTCCGACTCGCCCCGTCAACGCCTGGGCAATCGCATTTGGCTGATAGCCCAGACGTTTCGCAGCTTTTAGAACCTTCTCGCGGGTTTCCCTGTGAACGAATGCGTCCGGTGTAAACGCTCGCGACACGGTCGATCTGGAAACCCCAAGCTCTTCGGCCACGTCGTTCGCCGTGACGCGCGCAGGTTTCAGAGGGAGATTTCTTTTTGGTCTGGACAAGAAGAGGTTCTGCACGCGCGGCCGAAAGTTTCTCAATGATTGCGGATTGAACGTTGAATTGCAAATTGTTATGATTGCACGCGCGTGCAATAATTTACAAACAACATCCGATCTGGGAGGATCTTATGAACAGCTTCACTGCTTTTTCTGCTTTCCGACGCGTGGCCGCCGCGACTGCCCTTGTGTCCATTTCGGTGCCCGCCGTTGCAGCGGATGTCGAATGGGACCTTGCCCTGTTTGGCAGCCCCGCCTTTCGCGTCGCCGGAGAGGCCTTCGCCGAGTATGTGACCGAAAACTCGGACGGGTCTTTCGCAATCACCGTGCATCAGGGATCGCTGTCGCCCGCGCGCGAAGTGCTCGACAATCTTTCCATCGGGGCATTCCAGCTTGGATACGTGGTGTCGTCCTATCATCCGGGGAAAAACCCGCTGATCTCGGTCCTCGATCTGCCGTTCCTTCCGCTTCCCACGATGGAAGACAGGGTCGCTGTCGCCGAAGCACTGTTCGACCATCCGGCTGTCGAAGCAGAGTTCGGAAGATGGTCGACGGTTCCGGTGATGGCTGTGGTCCAGCCAAACTACGAGATCATGGGAAAGGGTGATGCACCAAGCGATCTGACGGCTTTTGACGGTATGCGTATGAAGGCAACCTCTGGCATTGGTGCGGCCCTTGGTCAGTTCGGCGCATCGACCGTCTCAATGACGGGAGCCGAGCAGTACAATGGTCTGCAGACCGGGGTGATCGACGCGGTCGCTGCGACTCCCTCGGCCCACGGTGGCTGGAAGCTTTATGAGCTCAGCGACTGGTACACCCGTGGGATGGATGCTGGCACGGCGCATGTAACCCTTGTTGCAAATGCCGATGCAATGGCCGCACTGTCTGACGAACACAGAGCACTGGTCGAAGCAGCCAAAGAATACGCCTACGCAAAGACGATCGAGGCGCAAAGTGCAGCCGCAGATACCTATGCGCCGGTGCTGGAGGAGCACGGATTGAAGCAGGTCGATGTCCCGGAAGAGATGCTTGAGAAGTTGCGCGAAGACGCGGCGAAACCGGTTTGGGAAGCCTACGTGGCTGAAGCGGAAGCCAATGGGCAGCCGGCGCGCGAGATCCTGGACTTCGTTCTGGCAGGACCGTCCACGAACTGATCTCGAAGGATCCGGGGGTGACAGACGATGGCAGGGCGTGACGCCCCGCTTCTAAGGACACTCGACACGTCGCTTTTGCGTGTCGAGTGGGCCGCCGCCGTCATCGGCGGATGGACGATTTTTGCCCTGATGTTTTTGGTCAGCGCCGAAGTTCTGCTGCGGCGTCTTCTTAATAGCCCCATTCCCGGCCAGCAGGACATCACCATCCTGTCGATGGCAACGTTTGGTGTTCTGTGCGTGTCTTTTTGCTACCGTCAGGCTGGACATATCCGGATGGACCTTTTGCTTTTGCAGGTTCAGGGCCGCGCACACTGGATCATGCAATTGCTTGTGACCCTTGTGGCTTTGTTGACCATCACGGCCATTCTACCCGGGACTTGGAACCACTTCCTGCGCGCCTTTGAGTTCGGTGACACAACCTTTGGAATTGGCCTGCCCACGTGGCCGTCGAAGCTGATGGCACCGATTGGGCTTGGGATACTCTGGGCCCGGCTGGTGCTTGAGATCTGGGTTTTTGGCCGACTGATCGCCGATCCCGAGGCCGAGCCCATTGGCGTCCCAGAGCCGCCAAACCCGCTTGAAGATATGGATACCTAGGATGGATCCGCTCACGCTTGGTGCGCTTGGCTTTGTCGTGTTGATCGCGCTTGTGATCCTCGGCGTGCACATCGCCTTTGCCACTGCACTGACGGGGTTTATTGGCATCGCGATGATGAAGGGGTGGGCGGTCGCCTCGAACGTGGCTGGGATCATTCCGCATTCGACCGCCTCGAACTACTTGTTCAGTGTCTTGCCGATGTTCATTCTGATCGGCTTCTTCGCCCATGCCAGCGGCATGGTCAGCGGAGCGTACCGGGTGGCGCGCGCCTGGGCTGGGTGGCTGCCGGGCGGGCTGGCAATATCGACCGTTTTCGCCGCCGCCGGATTTGGCGCCGTATCGGGCGCAAGCCAGGCAACCGCGGCCGTCTTTGCGCGCGTTGCAATACCCGAGCTTCTGAAGCTCAAGTACAACCCGTCACTTTCGGCGGCGGCAGTTGCCGCTTCCGGGACGTTGGCATCGCTTATCCCACCCTCTGCTGCCCTTGTGGTTTATGGTGCAATCGTCGACCAGTCGATTGGAAGGCTCCTGCTCGCTGGATTTATCCCCGGTGTTTTTTCGGCACTGCTGTACGCGCTTTTCCTTCTGATCCGATTTTCCGCCAACCCAGAGCTTGGCCAGCCGATCCGAGGTATTTCCTGGGGGGAACGCGGTCTGTCGCTTTTGGGTGTCTGGCCCATCATTCTAGTGATGGTGATGATCCTTGGGGGTATGTCCACCGGCTGGACGACCCCGACGGAAGCGGGCGCGACCGGCGCGGCGATTGTCTTCGTCTACGCCTTGCTACGGCGAAAACTAAGTTTTTCGGCCCTGAATGACAGCCTCGTTGAGACAGCGAAGCTGACTGTCATGATTTTCGCCACCTTCTGGGGCGTGTTCATCTTTGCCCGCTTCCTTGCTTTCACGCGGCTGCCGACAGTCATTGCCGAATGGATCGTTGCCCTGCCGTTCGAACCTACGATGATACTGGCCGCAATCCTCCTGTGCTATGCGTTCCTGGGGATGTTTATGTCAGCATCGGGCATGATGCTGTTGACGCTTCCGGTGATCTTCCCGGCGATTGTCGAACTTGGAATCGACCCTATCCTGTTCGGTATCCTTGTCGTCAAAATGGTTGAGATCGGTTTAGTCACACCGCCCGTGGGGTTGAACGTCTACGTGGTCGGCGGCATTCGCAGGGATATACCGGTACACCAGATCTTCCGCGCGATCTGGCCTTTTGTGACGATTGACGTGCTGACAGTTGTGCTTCTGATCATGTTCCCGGGGATTGTGCTGTTCCTGCCGAACTTCTTTATGGGGGCCTGACAAATGGAGACTATGATGGACGCGTTGCCCGTCGCCGTACGACCGGTCGATACCCCCACGTCGCCGAGGTGTGCCCTGCCAACAAATGCCTGCGATGCGCATATCCATATGGTCGCAGACGACTATCCGCTCTGGAGCAAGCGCGTAGAAGATCCTTCGCCCGGAACGCTCGTCGATTGGGTCGAACGGCTCGAGCATCACTTGAAGACACTGGCATTCTCGCGCGTGGTGATCGTCCACTCGATCCTCTATGGCGGCGACAACGCAGTGACGATCGACGGCGTCGCCAAGATCGGGTTGGAACGTGCTCGGGGGATCGGGCTTGTTACGGACAGCGCCACCGACGCCGAACTGGACGCCCTCGCAAGCGGCGGGATTTCAGGTATTCGGCTCAACTATGTGCATGGCGGGATTTTGTCTTGGGCGGGCGTCAGAAACATGGCCCCGCGGCTGGCTGAGCGCGGCATGCACGTTCAGATGCTGATGAACGCCGACAAACACTTGGCCGAGATCGCGGATGACGTAGCTAAACTAGAAGTTCCGGTGGTCTTCGATCACATCGGCTGGCCCGATATTGATGCAGGAACGGACGAACCGGGTTTCGAACGGCTGCGCCGTCTTGTCGCCGACGGCGATGTATACGTTAAGCTCTCTGGGATCTACCGCGTGTCTGATGCCCCCTATGACGCCGCCGCTGCCCATGTGTCCGCCTTGGCGGCTGCAAACCCCGATCGTTGTCTTTGGGGGTCGGATTGGCCACACCTAATGCTTGGCGATGCAAGGCAGCCGGACGCCGGGGTGTTGCTGAACGCGTTCCTCGACACGGTGACAGCGTCAGATCAACGGGAACGTATCCTCAGCACAGCGCCCGGACTGTTGTACGGGTTTGACACTTAGATCCGGGGCCGGCCCTCCCAGAACGTAAGCAGCGCAGAAACGGTTTCGGGTGTAGCTAACTGCGACGATGTCGCCATGGCCGGGCGGCGCCGCGCCAGAGGTGTGACAGACCGCCGCAGGCGATGATTAGGTGTCTACGCAGAATGTCAAATCCGTGGTGCTAGGCAGGGATGATCCGGGCCCCGAAAGAATGATGCAACGGGGGGGCTTATCCTCGATCGCATAGACCATCGTCCGCTCACCAAGGTCCTTGTACTTCTTGCGGATACGCCGGTCGTGGGCTGTAAACTGCGGCTCCCAACCCCAAACCATGTCGTTCTTGGTCTCAACCCACGTCAGACGTCCGCCGCGCCGCCATGGATCGATAACGATCCCATCGTAGATGCTATCCCCTGGCCGCGTGATCACGGCGGTCGAATGGTCGATGCCGATCACCGCGCCAATGGCTCTTTGAATCTCTAGCGTTTCGAACTCTTCGTAGTTCAGGCGCCGCTCCATGTCCTCGGCCCAATCGTTACAAAGACCACGCGGTTTGATGCCTTGGTTTACCTTGTAGTTATGGATCAACGCCGGATCCGTAATCTCATAGAGTTGCGCGAGTTCAAACGTATGCACATAGGCGATACGCGCAGCCCGCAGCGCCTCTTCCGGGCGGACATCGGTTCCCAGCGCCATCAGCGCTGAGGCAAGATCGAAGATATCAGATTCGGTTCCTGGGTCGGGCCCGCGGCCGCCTGACGAGCTTGTGCTGTCATCGAATGATCTGCCAACGTCCGGGACGCTGGAACATGCCGATATTGCAATTGCGCCAAGAAGCGCCGAACGCCGCGTGAGTGTTTTCATGGCACCATACCCTTTTCAGGTCTTCCCCGTTCCTCCGACGGATTAGAATCAGGTGCCGCGCTACAACCCCTTCTTCGACCTCCGCCGGTTACGCACTGCGCAACTCAAGTATGACCGCCATCATGTTGTTTATTTTGTCGTTAGATGGGCCAATAATCGTCGCTAATGAGGTTAATTCAAGAGAATTGTCTTCAGAGGCTGGTCGCAAAGCGGTGAATGCGGCAGGATAACAACTGGCTTTACGGGACAAAGAATGGGCTAGATTCACCGAGACACAAGCCGCGCGGAAAAAAGCGGCCGGTCGACGAAGCGACCGGCCCCACCCAGTTTGCTAATAGGAATTTAGAAAAATGACGTCAGGCGAAGGGTAATCTGACTGTCATCCATGAATGCTGCGGCTGTGTTTGCAGGGTCGACGTCTAAGAACACCTGGCCTTCGACTTCAAAAAACAGATTGTCGTTCAGTCGCCGCTCGAACTCGATGCGCAGTGCACTCGACCCGTCATTGAGGTCCACAAACGCGCCCGCCAATAGGGATGTATCCGAGATATCGTTTGCGGCATATCTGGCGCCGAAGAAGATATCGTCGTCGAAAATGGTAATCGGCGCTTCCTCGGGATCGCGCCCGTCATTGAGATACTCGAAGAGCACACCCAAGTCGGCGTCAGAACCGCCGATCTGGAAGAACGTATGCTCCAATCCTGCGACAAAAGCGTCGAAGTCAGACCCTTGACCCTTCCGGCGGATCGCCTCAAGTTTCCAAAGGGTTGCATCCGTGGTGACCTGAAGATCCAATCCGACCTGGCTGATGTCTTGATAGAATTGCGACAGGGCGGTGCCGCTGGCATTTGGACGCAATAACGGCTCGCGGCTAGTGCCATCGAAGTAGTGCAGACCCAAATCCACGGCTCCGAAGGAATGACTATAGCGCAGTGCGTAGTCTATAGCGTTTTCCCCGTCGGGATCCTCGTAGGTGACATCGTTGGGATCGACCGGCAAAGCCCCGCGAAACCTCCCGTCCGAACCAGGAAAAGTCCTTTCGCGGTGATAGGGCAGTACAAACAGATCGAACCGTCCGAAATCCGCCTGATACCCGAGGTTGATCATCGGTTGACCCAGAAAGTCCTCTTCGTCCGTGTCTTCAACCGCGTCGATTTGGTTGATGATATTCACCAGATGCCGACTTTCGGTAACGCCCCAGAACACGCGGTTAACCCCGAAAAGGGCATCGAACCGATCGTTGGTGTATTGATAGTAGAGTTCGCGGATGTCGCCGTGCGTTCGTTCATCGTCCGCCCCGTCCCAGCGCAGAAACGGCGTGAACTGAAACCGATGCTGCCTGTCCGCACTTTCCCAGCTTAGGTCCGCCTCGGCAAAAAGGGACAGCTGCACGTCATCCAACTGTCCAGGAAACTGCGGCGCCTCTGGAAAAAACCGCGTCTCCAATCCAAGATCGATTGAAAATTCAAAGCCTTGTGCTGCAACAGGAGGCGGGGCGACCGCCAGAAGCAAGCTGCCCGCCGCTGCACCGACCATGGCCCGGAGTGCCAGAGCCGGCGCGTGGTGTTTTTGCGTCCCCATTGTTCGTCAGATCCGGGACAGCCGGCCCTGAACAAAATCCGAGTCTCGTAGGCCATTGCCAAACTTGTAGTCCGAGAAACGCAATACGGTGGACTTGCCCGTCTGGTGGTTCTGCATTGTTAAAGTCAGTGGGCGCCAGAATTTGCCCTGATACTTCTTGTAATCTGTGAAGACGAGGGTCTTCATCAACGCGTTTCCGCGGTCGTAAAACTGAACCCTGCGGAACTGGAAGTCACGCTGGTCAATCCACACGATTTGCTGCGCGTAGCCGGAGTTCTTATAGGTCGGAATTCGCTGAATGACGTCACAGGTCAAAGACCCGCAGCCCTCGGACTTGAGGAATTTGTACGTGAACTTACCAAGCTCTTGGCCGGTGAAGTCCTCGAACGCGAATTCGGATCCAAGAAACGGCCCGGACTTGTTGGAAGACGAAATCCGTTTCACGCGCTTTAGCGCTGGCAGATACAGCCATTGATCGTCCGCCTTTGTGATCTTGGCGTGCGACAACAGCGCCGTACCGGCGACATCCTCTGGTGCATCGAAGATGTTGACGCTTTTGTCGCCAACCTTTTCGTTCGGCACTTCCAGCACCGTTTGACGCATCGACCGGCGTGCCTCTTGGCCGCTCGCGGTGCGCAAAATCATTGTCATGGTCGAAACGCTGTCTCCGAACCCGCGATCCGACCGGTCCGAGCGCGCTGCAATCTCAAAGCCCTTCTGTTCCGCCGTTTGCGCGGTTGTATTGATGACCATCCCCAGAAGGATCGCGCCTGCCAATGCGCCCAGGCGCGCGATTTCAGTTGTTTTTCTCAACATCTTGAAAGGTTCCCTTTTTTCCAGAGCTACTCTGCCGGAACGGCGTCGGTGGATTTGGATGCCCCGGCGGACCCGCCGTCGAGGAAGATCAGCAAAGCGGGCAGCAACAAGAAGTCGGCCAGCAGAGCCATGGCAATCGCGATCGCAGTCAACTGGCCCATCAACTCGTTCATGCCAAAGCTGGACATTGTCAGGATCATGAAACCCGCAACTATCACCAGCGACATGGTTAAGATCGCGACGCCGACCGTAGAAAACGCATACCTCACGGCGTCTTCCGCGTTCAGCCCCTGCTCGCGCCGGGCATTCAGGTATTTCGACAGGAAATGGACAGTGGCATCCACCACAATGCCCAGTGTCAGGCCGGTCACCAGCGCGACGGCCACGTTGACCTGTCCGAATGTCAGGCCCCAAACCCCAAATGCCAGCGCCGGAGGCAGAACATTGGGGATCAGACTTATCAAACCCACCTTCACGCTGCGAAGCATGAACATCAGAATGCCAGAGATCATGACAAGCGCGATCGTCGTTCCGAATACCATGCCGCGGATGTTTCGATCCGAGATATAGGCGAACATCACAGCCGGACCGACACCGGGGGCGCTTACGATCAGATCAGAGTCTGCAAGCCACGCTTCGCCCGCCTCGCTGATCTCCCGCATTCGCGGTGCCGGGACGTCAGACATCGTCACAATGATCTGCGTGGCTGTCTTCCCGATGTCGATCTGATTGTTCAAATCCAGACCGAAGGGCAGCGACAGTTCGTAGAGCAACAGGTATTGCGCTGCGAGGTTCTGATCGTCCGGCAAGCGATACCAGGTCGGATCATCTCCATGCATGTTGCGGTTAAGCCTGCGGAACGTGTCCGTGATCACGTTCACGTGGCGCACGTCTTCTTGCCCGCGCATAAAATCCGAAAACTCGGCGACTTCCTGAAGGAATGAAGGATCGCTCACGCCCGCTGGCTGTGTCGATTCCAGCGAGTACTGTAGCTGATAGATGCCCGTCAGATTGTCGTTGGTATACTCGGCGCTTGAGCGGAACACGGACTCGCGGTCGAAGTAGCGCACGAAGTCATCGGAAAGGATGTTACGCGGTATAAAGGAGAGAAGCGCCACACTGGCAACGACGCCCACGACGACAATGGGTCCACGGCGACGGATAACGAATTCACCGAAGCGCGACATGCCGCGTTCAATTGTTTCCCCGCCTGCGCCTTTGGTGATGGGCACAAGGCTTAGGAACGCGGGCAGGAATGTCACCGACATGGCGAATGCCCACATGACACCGAACGCGGCCATATTACCAAGGTCGTGGAACGGCGGGGCGTCCGAGAAATTCATGCTTAGAAACCCGATCGCCGTCGTTGCACTTGTCACGAAGATCGGGGCAAAGTTCAGTCGCATCGAGTGCCTGATGGCGTCTTGTCGACTTTTGCCGCGCCGCATCGCGGACTGCATCGTGACAATGAAATGCACACCATCAGCCACCGCCAGCATGGCGACAATCGTTGGTACAACGGATGAAGGCGGCGTGATTACCACACCCAGATGTCCGCCAAAGCCCATTGCTGCCATCATCGACAGGACCATGACCAAAAGGACCACCGCGACCCCGGTGAACGAACGCAGCAAGACCCCTGTGACGATCAGGATCACCAGGTACATCAACGGGACCAGCGTCGTCAGATCCTGGATCGATGCGGTGTTGAACGCATCGTTCAGCATTACCATTCCCGTCATGCTGACCCTGACTGGGAATTCGGCCTCAATCTTTTCCGCCAGCTGTTTGGCGGCCGACGAGGCGCGGGCCTGTTCGTCCAGCGCTTCGCCCTGAAACTGAAACGTGACGTTCACGCCCGTGACCTGGGTTTCGTCGTTCACCAAATACCCGTCGAGCAACGGTTCGGACAGCGCAGCTTCCCGGATCGCACCCAGGTCTGACTCTGTCAGTTCGGATGCATCTTCGACCAGGTCACGTACGAAAAGATCATCACCTTCGGCCGTTGAGTGCTGAAAGTTCGTTAGTGAATCCACTCGGATAGCAAACGGGATCTTCCACGCTTCCTCCGTCAACGCCTCAACCGCCAGAAGAGTGTCTTTGGAGAAAACCACACCGCTTTCGGGCGTGATCGCGAAGAAGCTGTTATCGGTCTTGGTGTACGTGTTTTGTAGTTTCTCGAATTCAGCTAGCCGCGGATCGCTCTTGCTAAAGAAAACGCGGTAGTCGTCGAATGGTCGCAGGTTAGGTGCGCCTGATGCGAATGCCATCGTCAATAGGATCGACAGCCCCATCACGAGCCATCGGTACTTGATGACAACTTCGCCCAACCAGCTGGATAAGGCGTACTCTTTAGATTGTGTTTCAGATGCAGACATCCGGCCCTCCGCTACGTGCGAGAGCTAGATAAGATGACCGGTCACTTTGAGTCAACGAAAAATAGATGACCGACCATCTTAGATCGTGTTTGCGGATCGCTTGTGTGATGATGCGGGCGCGGGCGCACCGGTCGCGAGCACCCAGAAAGCACTGATGAAATCGTTGAACGGCTCGCTGCTTCCGTGCGCCTTTGACAATACGATGGCACCTTCAGCCATCATCTGAAAAATTCGTGATAACCCATGAACGTCAGCGCTTGCCGAAATTTCACCAGCTCGCTGCGCATCCAGCAGAAACCCTTCGATTACACTGCGAAACTGATTAAACGCCGCCGAAACGGCCCGCTGCTGCTCGGGGCTGCTGCCGCAAACCGAAGTCATGCTTCCCACCAGGCACCCGTGAAAGCCATCTTCGATAAAATTGGTACGAAATGCATCCAAAACCGCGCGCAATCTCTGCATGGGCGGGCCATCCAGGCTTTCATACATGGCGCACGTCGCCTTGGCCTGTTCCTCGACAAACGTTTCGATCATGGCAACGCCGAAGTCTTCCTTACTTTCAAAGTGATTGTAAAAGGAACCTTTGGGAGCCCCGCTGACCTTGGCGATCTCGGCGACTCCGATCCCGTCGAAGCTTCGACGTTGCACGAGATCGATCCCAGCTTCGATAAAGCGTTCGCGCGTGTGTTGAGTGGGTCGCGGCATAAGATGACCAGTCATATAAATAGGTGCCTTGGATATAGCGCAGAAAGCGTTCCGTCAAATATGGCGACGTTCTTGGCGTCTGGTTTCGGTACGGCTGTCCTAAACAGCCGTCACCGCCAGAAAAGAGAACTGTACTTTGCCCTGGCAGTAACAGATCGTCCGCCGCGGCACGTTTAGCGGCACCATTGGCCGAGCCAAATTTTCATTGGTCATCCGTGTCTCTTGATACAGACGACCAAAAGCGGTGCTTGAAATCCACTCTCAAGTGCCCCCGCCCCGCGACGCATTCAACAAGCCTGTCGCAAGGTGTGGACAGGCCGCACTCGCGAAGCCCCGTAAACCGGATCTTATCCAACCGATGAAATAGGTGGCCGTGGATTTGGAGGTATGCACATGCAGCTTCAGAGATTTGTAATGCACAGCCTGCGACGTGGGCTATTGCTTTCGCTGGCCGTTCCGCTCTTCGTTGCGGCGGGCGTTTCTGCTTTTTTGGCATACGATCAATGGCAGAAGTATGCGACCGCGGAACAGGCAATCAGCTTGAAAGCAGCCATCTCCCGCTTGGGGGCCCTCATACATGAGCAACAGAAAGAACGCGGTGCCACAAGCGTTTTCCTTAGCAGCGGCGGGACCGAGTTCTCGTCGGAACTTGCCGCCCAGCGCCTGCTAACGGATCAAGCTGCCCGAGGCTATATGCAGGAACTTGAAGGCCTTGGGTCCACTTCCGAGTCGCCGGTTTTGGTGGAATTGCGGACCATTGCAGATGTCTTGGCTGAGCGGTCCGAGATTCGGCAACTGATCGATGATATGGCAATCGCAACGCCGGTGGCACTTGGGCACTACACCGCGCACAACGCACAGATACTTGCCGCGATATCACGGATCGGCGCCGAGGCCAAAAATCCAAAACTGTCTGCGAAGGTCGCAAGCCTTCGGGCCCTCCTCGCGGCAAAAGAATTCTCGGGCATCGAACGCGCAATCGGCTCCGGCGGGTTCGCGGCCGGGGAGTTTGATTTTTCAAGACTGCGGCTGTTGGAGCGGCTGATCAGCAAACAGAGCGACAACCTTGCACGGTTTGAAACCCTGGCCGAAGACATCTTCAGAGACCAGGTCCGCAAGATTGATACCCTTGCAGAAACCGATGCAATCCGACGGATGCGCGATGTCGCGTTTTCGTCATTCGAAACCGGCGATCTTGAGGGCGTGACTGCATCAGATTTCTTCGCGGCAACGACAGCCCGCATCGATGCGCTGAAATCTGTCGAAGATGACCTGGTCGCCTCGATCAGCAAAACGGCGGAACGAATTTCTAGAACGGCGTTTCGTGTTGGGGTTCTGCTTCTGTGCGCTATTACCGTTGCATTTCTGACCTCGGCTTTGACGACCCGCTACGTCATTCGCAATATGCTCGCGTCTGTCCGAGCGATTTCGAACGCCGGAGATCGGTTGGCTCGGGGCGATGACAATGCCGAACTACCTGCAGACAGCCCCCAAGAGCTCGGTCGAATTGTCTGGTCGATCAACTTCTTTCGCGAGAGCGTGATCGAGGGAAAGCAGCGTGAGGCCGCGATCCTGAAAGAGCGCGAGGCCACAGAAAAGGCCGCCCGCGAAGAGCACGAGAAACGCCAGAGAGAAGAGAAACTTCGTATCGAGCACGACGCAGAAAAGGCCCGGGCGGAGCAGGAGGCGATGACAGCATATGTCTCTGAAATCGCAGTAATTGTCGCAGCTTGCACGGATGGTGATTTTAGCCAGAAACTCTCTCTTGACGGGAAAACCGGCGTTCTGGCCGAGATTGGTAGCGGACTAAACACGCTCGTTCAAAGCGTTCAGGACGGGCTCGGCGCCGTTAATGCCGCGCTTGAACGGGTCGCGAACGGAGATCTCACCAAGCGGATGGAGGGCGATTTTCGCGGGGCGTTTCGGGATCTTCAGGCGAACACGAACCAAATGATGTCCTCGCTGAGACAACTTGTGTCAGAAATATCTGAAAGCGGTTTGAGCCTGGCGAAGTCATCCGAAGAACTCCACGAAACGTCTGAAGACCTCTCCCGGAAAGCAGAACAAAATGCGACGTCCCTGGAGGAAACTTCGGCGGCATTGGATCAGTTGAATGCAAGCATCCGGCAAGTAAGCGAAAGTGTCGTCGGCGCCAATCAAGACGCCCGGTCGGCACGGGAAACCGCGCAATCCAGCAGTGTCGTCGCATCCGCTGCCGCTGGCGCGATGAACAAGATCTCTGCCGCATCGAGGGAAATCGCACGTGTGGTGAGCGTCATCGACGATATCTCATTTCAGATTAATCTTCTTGCCCTGAACGCAGGGGTCGAGGCCGCGCGCGCTGGCGATGCCGGGCGCGGGTTCTCGGTTGTGGCATCGGAGGTCCGGCAGCTTGCACAACGCGCCAGCGACTCAGCCAAGGAAATTTCCAAGGTGATAGATCGAAGTCAGGAGGCAGTCGAAGAGGGCGTCGAAAAGGTTTCTGACGCGCGAACTTCGTTGGAAAAGATCTCAGAAAGTGTAGTTGGCGTATCGGCGCGGATAGACCAGGTGTCCACCGCCATTTCGGAACAAGCCCAGGGCGTCGGCGATATCAACAACTCAGTGAACCAGATTGAACAGAACACGCAATTGCAGGCCGCATCGTTTGAAGAAGTGACAGCTGCAAGTGCATTTCTCCTTAACGAAGCGGAAAGTTTGCGCCGGTCGACATCGCGTTTTGAGATTGAAGCCGGGCAAGAGCACCATACGGCGCCTATACGGGCTACAGCGAACGCAGCGTTCACGACACAAAGAATGTCGCCGGTTCCGGACGGAAACCTCGCAATCGACGCAGAAGACTGGCGGGAGTTCTAGGAGTTCGAACAGATCGATCTTTCTTTTGCCGCGCTGGAGACACCAAAGCCCTTCGCCGCACGAACTTGGAAAGACGAAACCGCAGCCTGTCGGACACATGCGCCAATGGGACAGTTTCGGCTGAACATAAGAGGAGGGCTTCTAGCACATCACAACCACCAAAAAGTGGAAATGAGACAGAAATCCAGAACCAAGCAAAGGCGCGGCGAGTACCGAAGCATAATCAGACCGGCCGGATGCGCAGAGCCCCCGTCTTCAATCAGGAGCCCCCTGCACTAAAATCCCTGGTCAAGGACAAGAAACACAAGCCAAATGAGCCAATAATTTTGAGCTTGTTTAGCCGAAAATCCCCACAGCGGGTGGTCATCGTTCCGATACGTCCTCGCGCGAACCGATTGTAGGTGTCGTTGATGCGGCGCCAACCGAAAGGCAGCTGGATAAATGGCGCAACGTCACGAGTGAATTTGACTGATTCGGGACAACGATGGCGGTTGGATGTAGCATGTGCGATCAAAGTGCACCCTCCGAGAGCCTTACGACAAGCAAGGCGTGGGCGCCCTGCTCCGGGTGTTTCATTCGTTGGGTTGTGGTTCAGATACGCGCTGCGCCGGGCTTGGCATTCTTGCCCTCGTGGCGTGCGCCATGGCCGCGAAAGCTGTGACCGAGCAGGCAGCAAACTCCGCTTGAAGTTGCAGAACGCGGTCCAGCGATCCATCATCGACCAGCCCGACCAGGCCGGTAGCAACGCTTGCTAGCGCTACGGACATGAAGCTATGTTCGGCAGCGGCCATCCTAGCTTTGCTAGGAGACAGCAACATCTTGGCCGATGTCGCGTTGGGCGCCACCAGCCGTGAACAGGAACTGCAGGCCCGCGAGGGCATAAAACTGAGGTTACTGAAAAGGCGGAACCCAACCAACAGCAACGCCAGCAATCCGATTAGCGAGAAACCAAGCGCAATTGTTGCGTGCATGCCCAAACGGGCAGCCAACATGCGTGCAGCGAGAAGCCCGGTGTCGTTCCCCCGAAAAAACTGGGCCATTACAGCGGCCGCGAATTGGGGTTTGGGCATGGCTAGGAAGCGACATTCAGACTAAGACATATTGAAGCTGCTGCGGGAGATTGAGCTGAAGCTGACAGCGGGCAGTGATATTGGGTCGGCTTGTCGGAGCGTGGGGATCAGCGAGACACCGATGCCAGAGACGGCCGACCAGGCGTGCCCGGCGGCGAATATGGCTAGACAGCCTAGGATCGCGTGTCGCCGTCCAATACCGTCCGACACTGGGCCGAGGGCAAGTTCGGCGGCCGCGAACATCAGTTGAAAGCTGGCAACACTTGCCAGGAACGACGCCACCAACAAGTCGGGCCCGGCCACTACAAGCGGCGTAAGTTGCCGGTAGCTAACTAAACCAAAAAGATGAGCCAAACCCTCTCTTAGTTCAGGCCGCCATTGTTCCAAGAACCCCGACAACGGACGGAGGCGCGGTCGCGAGGCCGCACAGGTCGATTACACCCAAAATGAATCCCGAACCTTGCCGTCGACCACGCCCTCGGGTGTCTCGATTTTGAGTTCAGTTCCTGGGTTCCAGTGGGTCATCCGCACCATTCCGATCGAGGCGGTGCAATCGAAATCTGGTGACCACGCGGCGGACGTTACCTGACCCACCTTTTTGCCTTTATCCATGATCGGCCAAGTTTCATCGCAAGCAGGAACGCGGTCCTTGATTTCGATCGCTCGGATTTGCCTCACTGGACCATCCTTCGCCACCCGCAATAAGGCATCCCGACCAATGCAGCCAATTGCTGTTTCTGTGTTGCAGAACCTACCGAGTCCACATTCATGCGGCGTGTTTTCACGTGTCATGTCATTGCCGTAGCTTAGGAGTCCACCTTCGATCCGCTCCGCTGAATTCGGGCATCCGGCCCGGACGTTTAGATCGTCGCCCGCCTTGAATAGAGCTTCCCAAATAGGCATCCCCAAATCCCAACCCTCAACGTAAATCTCGAAGCCTCCCTGTTTGGAATAACCGGATCGCGCGATCAGGATGTCGTTACCTTCGAATGTGAACCAGCCGAAGCGGAAGAACTTCACCGAACGGATATCATCACCGAACAAGCGGGCCATAAGCTCATCTGCTTTCGGGCCTTGTACACCCAAGGGGCTCACATCAGGCTCATCCACAAGGACTTCAAGACGGTACGCATTTGCCAATGCCTTGACCCAAAGGAGCAGGTCCGAGTCTGCAATGGAGATCCAAAACCGCTCTTCACTCAGTTTGACAGCTACCGGATCATTCAGCATCCCTCCGGTCTCATCAACCACCGGCAAGTAGAAACACTGCCCCGGAAGCATGCTTCGTAGATCACGTGGCGTCAGCCATTGCATGAGTTTGCCAGCGTCGGGTCCACGGATCTCGACTTGCCGTTCACAAGAGACGTCCCAGACCTGCACGTGGTGCTTCAAGTGTTTGTAGTCCGCTTCCGGGCTTTCGAAATAAGCCGGCAACAGCATGTGATTGTAGACGGTGTACCCGCCGACCCCGGCGGCCTCGACGCCTTTCGAGAAGGGCGTTCGGCGCAAGCGCCGCGAAGGAGCGATAGTTGCCATATGTCTTTATCCTTCTTCGCGCGCGTGCTGGCGGAGTTCAAATTTCTTGATCTTCCCGGTGGCCGTCTTCGGAAGAACCTGAAAGACGACAGATTTTGGTGTTTTGAAGCCAGCAAGATGCTCCCGGCAGAAAGCCATGATAGCGTCAGCGTTTCCCGTTGCCCCGTCGCGCAACTCGACATAGGCACGCGGTGACTCGCCCCATTTCGGATCGGGTCGCGCAACAACGGCTGCGGCCTGCACGTCCGGATGGCGATAGAGCACGGCCTCAACCTCGACCGAAGAGATGTTCTCACCACCAGAGATGATAACATCCTTTAAGCGGTCGCGGACCTGCACGTAGCCGTTCGGGTGCACCACCGCCGCATCGCCCGACCAGAACCACCCTCCCTTGAACGCCTGTTCGGTCGCATCGGGGTCCTTGTAGTACCCCTTCATTACTGTGTTTGCGCGGATCGCGATTTCGCCTTGCGTCTTGCCGTCCATCGGAACGGGCTGGCCAGTTTCGCGGTTAATCACTTCAAATCCCTCGACCATTGGCAGGGCAATACCCTGATACGACTGGCGTTCGGCCTGTTCTGCAGATGAAAGGCTCTGCCACTCCTCCTGCCAAAGGCACTGCGAAATGTGGCCATAGGTTTCCGTCAGCCCGTAGACATGCATCACATCCAGGCCAATCGCGCTTGTCTTCTCGAGGATCGTGGGTGGTGGCGGTGCGCCTGCCGTCATGACCCGGATACGCGGAGAAAATGGCTCTGCAGGCGCTTCCGGACTTTCTGCCATCATCTGGAGCACAATGGGCGCGGCACCGAAATGTGTGATCTCTTCATCCGCGATTGCCTGGTAGAGTTTCTCGGGCAACGGATCACGGGTAAATACCATCTGTCCGCCAACCAGCGGCAGCATCCACGGGTGGCACCAGCCATTGCAATGGAACATCGGCACGATGGAAAGATACGAAATGAAGTGGGGCACTTGCCATGCGTTCACGGTCCCCATCGCCATAAGCGCAGCGCCACGGTGATGGTAGACAACACCCTTCGGCCGTCCCGACGTGCCAGACGTGTAGTTGAGTGCGATAGCTTGCCATTCATCGTCCGGAAGCCCCGTGCCAGAAAGCGCTTGCCCATTCAGCAGAATCTCGAAGTCATCGCCATGGACCTCGGGGTCAGGCCCTTGTGCATCGCGTATCCAGATAACAGGCCGCGTCTCGCCCAAGGTCTTGAAGGCCGCCTCGACAACAGGCGCAAATGTACTGTCAGCAATGATCAGCTTTGTATCAGCGTGACCGAAGATATAGCCGATCGTCTCTGGCTCAAGGCGCATGTTGATCGTATTAAGTACGCCCCCTGACATCGGCACTGCATAGTGCAGCTCGAACAGCTCTGGAATGTTGGGCGAGATCACGGAGACCGTGTCGCCTCTGCCGATGCCAAGCGCCTGAAGGCCGCCAGCTATGCGCCGAACCCGATCTGCAAGCGTCTCGTAATCGTAGCGGCGTGCGCCATAGACCACCGCCGTCCGCTCTGCATGAACGTGGGCGGCACGGTTCAGGTGCGAAACAGGCGAGAGCGGCACGAAATTCGCGCCGTTCATTGCGTTGGCATTATAGTGTTTCTGCATTGGGCGAACTCTCTCGTGCGTGTGTCTATTTTGGCCCGTGCCAATCGATCTGGCAGATCTCGGCGGATCGACCTTCGAAGTCCCAGACACGGCCGAACGCGCGCAGTCGTCCCGTGTTCGCAGTTGCCACGGTCACATCGGCGCCCATCCAGTATTGCGTATTGGTGATGACGAGGTCTTTCTCGGGATCGGCACCCGGAACCGGGACCACCTCTCCTTTGATCCGCTTGCCGACGACCAAGCGGCGCGTCTTGCCTTCGTTTTCGTAGGTGATCGGCTGCCGTTCGTGGCCAAGCATCTCAGAAACAAGGATGCCAAACAGCCCCGTCGTGCCGCGCGCCTTGCCCGACATGATCGTGACGATTGCATCATACGCCTCATCACTCGCACGATCGTCAATGAAGAGTGCGACTTTCCAATTGCCTCGAGCCATGCGTTCCGGGATTTCGATCATCAGGCCAATGTTGAGACCGCCGAGATCAACGTCACCATATTCGCCCTCATCGATGCGAATGCCGCCCCAGGTCTGGCAGTGCCCTTCGGTCGGCGGGTGTTGTCCCAGCGAAACGACACAGGGGCAGAAAACAGTACAGTTACAATTCAGGATCAGTTCCCCTTTGATACTCCACGGAACGGTTCCGACTTCAGCATCCAGTGCCATGCACTATTCCTTTCCTATGTCCCAAAGACCGCGACCAAGCCGGCTCCTACTATCAGCGTCACGCCAAGAGGACGGTCGAGCCAACGACCCAGCTGCGGAAGTTTTTCGAGTGTCATGATGAGCGTCGCGAAACCCATGAAGGCCAAACTCATGACGCCGCCAACGAACGAAAGCAGCATCAGGGCCCAGCAACAGCCCAGACAGGTTATTCCAAGTACAAAGCCCATGCGCAGCGGGCCTTTTTCCCAGTGTTGCAGGAAAAAGCCGATTGGTGCGCGACATTTCTCCAAGCATGCCGCCTTGAGGGCCGAAAACTGATAGAGCCCTGCGATCAGGAGGAGCGTCGCGGACAGCAGTGCTGATCTGCTGTCGCCGAATTCGCTGACAAGATCAGCGCGAAACAGCGCCATCTGCAACGCTGAGGCGAAAAACGCAAACCCCCACCAAACGCCCAGGAAACCAAGGGCAAGCGTGACCGGCCGCGTTTTGGCGCCAGAGGCGGAAAGCTCGCGATATGCTCCGAAGGTGGGTATGATAGTCGGAAGCATCATAGCCGTTGCCATAAGCGCCCACATGAGCAGTAGCCGACCGTAGCCCGCCATGTCTGGGGTCACTGTGCAGAGACTTGACCAGAAGTCGGGTCCGAAAAGGCGGGAGGTTTCACGGATGTCTGCTGGTATCGCCATTGCGTAGAGTACAGTCCACGCCGCCAATACTGCCGCGAAAAGAGACAGCCAAGACGCGGTCGTAGCGTATCGAAGCACTGCCGTTGCCACCAAAGCCTCCCTCTCCAGTGTTGTGTTTTAAATGCCAGACCATTAAATGTCTGACAAATGAAAACTGATGCTAGCAGCGCGACCGACTTTTCTGCGCAGATTGCCAAATCCATCCGTGATGCGATTATTTCTGGCGACTTGATCGTTGACGACCGGTTGCCGTCAGAGCAGGAACTTGCGGAACAGTTCAATGTTTCCCGCCCGACGATCCGCGAGGCGCTCAAGCGGCTGGCCGCACAGGCGCTGATCCGAACGCAGCGAGGTGCATTTGGTGGAGCCTTTGTCCGGCGCTTGTCCTATGAAGACGCGCGCAAGCAGCATATTACGACGTCCACGCTTCTTCTGAGCATGAACGACATCAGCTTCGACACAGCTTGCCAAGCACGGTACGCGATGGAGCGATCCTGCGTCAGTCTAGTGACCAAAAACCGGACCCAAGCGCATCTTGAGGCAATGTCGCGTGAGCTTGAAGTCCAGCAGCTGCCAGACCTATCGGACGAGGCCTTTTGCGCCTCAGACGTGGGCTTTCATCGAGCGCTGGTTGATGGCTGTGGAAATCCTGTATTGTCCTACCAAATGGCGGGAGCGATCGAGGCCATGCAGCCGCTGATGAATATGATCACATTTACAGACCGATCTCGTGCAGAAATCGTGAAGATGCACACGGCGTTGCTCGCGGCAGCGGCTGATAGTGATGCGAAACGGTTGGAATCGGAACTTGCGCGGCTGGAGAACTATACCCTGACGCTGGGCCGTTCTGTGTTCGAAAAGCGCCAGAGCCTTCGCACGGAGAAAGACGAAACGAGCACGCACGCCAGGTTTTCCCCCATTCCACGCAAGAGCGGCGGACGATCTTAGAACTAACTATCAACATAGGACAACTCGAGAACCTTGCGCTGGTGCTGCGCAAAGGTGGCGACTGAATCGTATCTGTGAACAGACTGGTCCGGTTTGATTGCTAGTGCATTGCGGGGCTCAGTTCCATCTTGATGATGGCTTCGGGTACCGGTGGCCTGTAGCCCAATGCACGGTGAGGTCGCGCAGTTTCCTCTTCTTCGTGTATCAGATCAGACTTTGGTGCCCTCACAATCACTCATTGAGAGCCCAATCGTATCTTGTGTTGGATATCCGACTGACATTGGCCAAGGCTGCGCGGCGCTCAGGCGTCGCATATCTCGAAAGATGCGCGATAACGTTTTGCTCTGAGTTGCCGAAATCGAAAGCAAACCACTTGTAGATTTTCGATACCGTAACCCGACCTGAGCTACTGATACTCAGTCCGCGCGGGCTGTTGACGTAGTCGCGCGCCAGGGAATCGAGAAGCTTGTCCGTGTTCCGTCCTGTGAATGCCTGCGTGTGCAAGTTCGGGCATCCAACCGATGCGCAGTTCACACCGTAATGGATGCGGGGATCCTGCCAGATCGGGCGCAGAATGTTGTGCTCAATATTGTCGAGCGTGAGATCGACGCCCTGAACCTTGACGAGCTTCTTTTTCCAAGGCCCGATGGACACCAAACCCGATTTGATGTCGCGGATCGAATTCACCGGGTAGTTGTCTAGGATCAGATCCACCGTCACAGCGTTATAGAGGTTGAGCCAATAAGCTTTTTGCACCGCGCGCGACCGTTGCGTGATCGAGATCCTAGACAGGGATTGTATGTAGGCGTCCAGCGCCGCCTTGTCGGCCGCAGACACGCGGGAATAGGCAAACCGGTTGAGTCCGCGACTGTCGCGCCGGATGTATTTTTTCAGCAGACGATCCCACGTGCTGTGGTCGATAGCCTGGCTTTTGCCAGGATTGTGGGCTTCCCACCCGGCTATAGCTTTCGGAGCGGATGATGTCCAATTCGCAAGCGCCAGGGTCGGCAGGAAAGCGGCAATTAGAAAAACGGAAATCATGCGAAGCATTGAAGGACCTCATGACCAATAGGGGGCGGGTGCCCGGGTATCTGTTTATGTCGGAGCGCGGCCCGAAAATGGCAAAACAACTGCGCGCACGTCACCGTGACATTTGGTTATTGACCTACGCGGGTAGAGTGTGACCGCGTTTCAACCTCAGGCGCATGATCTTCGGAGCGGTAGTGCAGCGCCATCCGGTCTCCCGACACACGGCAGTAATACATGGCGTGAATAACCACCCATTGTAGCACGATGTGCCACGGCCTTCGGTCCTGAAATCGGCGTGATGAGGTCGTGACAGCAGGAGCTTCAATATTCAGGGTCGGACCCGCGCGTTCCAATCGACGCGTGAATTCATAGTCTTCCATCAATGCGGTCGGGCGAATGCCGCCGATGCAATCGTAGACGGTTCGGCGAACGAAAATGGCGGAATCTCCATAGTAAATTCCATGAGAGCGCAGCCACGCGTAAAAGCCGTTCAGCCATTCGGCAAAGGGCGTTCCACCGTCAAAGACCACCCGGAAATTGCCACCCGGAGCCTCTGGTGCGTCCTCAAGCGCCTGCAAAATAGCACAGGGCGCCCCCTCCTGAGGCACCGTATCGGCATGTAGGAACCACAGCACAGAGCCGGTCGCGATCTCAATGCCCGCGCAAAGCTGCTGCCCACGCCCACGTGCTGCCTCAACAACATGCGCGCCGCGCTCTTTGGCAATCGCGCATGTCGCATCCGTGCTGCCGCCATCTACCACGATGATCTCGCGGACATCCGATTCTTTTCGCAGCACCTCCAAGACCGTTGGCAGAGAGGTTTGCTCGTTCAGCGTGGGTATAATGACAGACAGTGTCACTGACTGGCTCTAATGAACGCCGGCCGTTCCTCTTCGGTGAAAAGCCCTGCTGATTTCAGGTCACCCAGACGTTCTTGCCATTTGCGTTCCATCCACACGCCGAAGCGTTCGTTCGATCCTAGAATCCCAAGTGGCGTGTATTTCCCCGCCATTGTCGTAGCGGCCCGGAACCAAAGCGCGCGCGACCAGAGATAAATCTCGAGCCTTTCATGGCGCGGCAAATGAGGAAGAGAATCGCGCAGATAGAGCTTGCCCCAGGCCACGTGCCGAGCCTCATCGCGGGCCACGACCGCGGAGAGTTCCCTAAAAAGCGGGCAAGGCATCCAGGCATCAATGCCGTGGCACAGCCTCAATGCCTCGCCTTCCAGTATGACGTGAAACGCCACCATGATCGCCTCAGGCGCGCCTTTCCAGGCAAGTGCCTCTTCGTAAAGCACTTGCATCGGTTCCGAGATAGGTCTCACACCCCCCAGCTTGTCCAGATAAGTGCTGAAGATCCGCGCATGGCGATCTTCGTCAAGCGCTTGTGTCTCCAGAAATTCCTGCGCGGCCATTTCCGGAATGGAGGGGCGCAATTGCCGACACATACGCGCCGTCGCGCCCTCTCCGTAGTGGAACTGGCTAACTGCGGAGGCGGCGATGGAATTGGGCAGCCAGAACGGGATTTTCACCGGCCGGTCCCAATCAAAATTAAGGTGCGATTGAGATTGTGCGGCGCGTCCTTTTTCCAGCAATTTCTGGCGACGATCAGTGTTCTTCTTTTGCAAGACCACTTCAGCCATGGGTAAATCCTTTACGCGCAGAAGGTTTGTTAGGGCAACACGATCGATAGTGATTTCAGGGCCGCAAAGCTGCGGCCGCCCAAATCATCGTTGTCAGCTGAAACTGCGATGTAACGCAGGCTTGGAACGCCGCCTGCCGAGCCAAATGCGGCTTTGAAATCGCGCGCGATATCGCGCTGAACAGATCGCCATTGTCCGGTCGGAGCATTTTGCCCAACAAGCACGATAACGCGGCCTTTCGCGTAGTACGGGTTGCGTATGATGCTTCCTGCCGCATCCTCGGCGCCCCAGACATAGGTCAGCAAATGACCAACTTTCGGGTATCCAAAAATAGAAGCCACGCCTCCAAAAAGCGATCCACCACCGGTGTCGTTGAACCATAAGTGAACGGCGAGCGGACGGTCGTCTCGTCCCTTTTCGCCTTGCCGTGAAACACTAGAGAAGCTTTCAACTCGCCAACGCCAGTTCACAAGCTTCGGGTTTCGCAGTGCGGTCGGCAGCTCAAAGTAACGAAAGGAAGCAGATTTGTCTGAACGGACAGTCAGTAATCCATTGCCAATGCTGTACGCGTTCTCAAGTGTTCCCGGAACCTTGATGGAGCTCCAATTGCTTTCATCAAGCGGAAGCTTCCAGCTTTCTGCCGCTGAAACCCTTTCCACAGTAAAAATGGCAATACCGAAGACAACCAGAAGCATTTTTCGCCACATTGCTTCATCCATCCATCTTTAAGACTTATCCAGACAATAGCTCTTGCTTGCAGGCTTATAAGGATAGACTCAGGTCACTTTCCTTGACGATGGAGTGAAAGCAGCGTGTTTGTTGGTCAGCGATTTTAACGCCCAAAGCGCATAAACTGTTTGTTTATAGATGGTTGTGTACGTGATTTACGGATAACTGTCTTAGGATTTTTTCGTTTGGAGTTGGAACGGCATCAGGAAAAGGGATGGGGCGTTTCTCCAACCTCAAGCAGCTTGAGATTCCTCCCAACCCATTGAATTTTGGCAGATTCAGGCAACGGCTACAGTATCGGCGTTGAAATAATAGGTTTATTGCCTGCTTTGGCGTCGGTAGCGGTCTTTAGTAGGCAAGTCTATAAGGCAGTTCTTTCCGCGGTATAGACCTTGTAAGGCCTTCCAGCTTTGCTCTCGGCACGAACGTCTGCGACGCAGGCCTCAGCACGTGGTCACTTTATCCTCAGACTGTGAGCTCGCTTGAACAGCGATCTTGCAGCCGCGCGGAGCGTCGCCAGATCGAACTGGTGGTTCCGATGTCAGCCTAGGTTGCAACGGGCTGATACCATTCCAGTACTGGCGGGCATTGGATCGACAGTGATGAACCCAGCAACTCTGGCGCGCCGCGCCGAATGGAGATCAATTTGCGGACGGAAGGAGTTTGCGGTCGTTCTCTCGCACTTCGAAGAGATTGGGCCTTGGCCGACGAATTGCCGTTTTGGTTCTTGTACTCGACCAGCAAACCAGCGCGGCGCACCCGAAGCCGGGAGGATTTTATTCTTCGCGGAATGCTCTTCTGAAGTAGTCCGTGAGCGGCTTTGTCAGGTAGGTCAGCGGGGTCCGGTCCTCGGTCTTGAGGTAGACCTCGACCGGGAGGCCGGGGCGCAGATCCAGGGAGGCGAGGACCGGTTGGTTTTCGTCCGGGCGCACGATCGCCTCGTAGTATGTCAGACCGCTGGACTCGTCTGTGACGATATCCGGGGACACCCGTGTGATCGTGCCGAAGATCTCCGATGTCAGGCGCTGGTCGAAGGTCGTGAACCGCAAAGAACCGTTTTGGCCTGGGCGGATCTGGTCGACATGAACAGGGTCGATGCGGGCCACGATCTCGACGGGTCGGTCACCAGGCACCATATAGAGGATCGGATCCGCGGGCCGGACCACCGAACGCGGCGCCAAGACCTGGCTTTCAAAGACGATCCCGCCCACGGGCGCGCGGACTTCGAGGCGCTGCAATTGTTCGCGCAGTGACAGGCGGCGCTCGTTCAGTTCGATCTCGGAGAAGCGCAGATCGCGAAGTCGGGTGATCGCCTCTTCGCGGCGGCGGTCGCCGAGCTTCAGGATCTCGGTATCAAGCGCGCTGCGGCGGGTGCGCGCTTCGCCCTCGGCAGCCGTCAGGCGCCCGATCTCGCCCAGGGCCTGGCTTCGCTCGCGGCGAAGGGTCATGACGGTCGCCTCGATCACGAGGCCTTTCTCCAATAACTCCTCTTGCGACGCCAGCTGGCGATCGATCATCGAAAGCTCGTCGGTCAGTGCGTCCAGCTGCGCGGTCAGCCCCACTGATGGGCGCAGGCTTTACCCTGATCGGCGTGAAACCTATTCCTTGACCCACAGCGGTCATTGCATGGCCCAACGCCAGAAGCCGGAGACCCTCAGATCACCCGCCTCCCAACCTGCTGACTTCGCCGCTTGTCGAACACGCGCGGCTTCCTCGCGTTCTCCGGCAAACCAGACTTTTGCTCCAGCATGCTTTGGGATCGCTGCAAGTGTTTCGTCTGAGAGATTGTCACCGGCGGCGCGGGACAACCACTTGACCTGAATCCCCTCAGGTACCTCTATCGGATATTCGCAGGCTTCCCCGTGTTCGGCCTCGAGAATGACGAGCCCCTTGGCACCCTTTGGAAGGTTCTCCAGAAGCCGCGCCGCAGCCGGAAAGCCTGTTTCGTCTGTCGCCATTAGTACGTGATCGGCATCTAGCAACCCTCCACCAGACGGGCCAACCACGCCGACGACATTCCGCTCGCGACGGCCTGACATCGCGTCCTGTGCCCATTTTGTGGTTCGCCCGCCGTCGTGGATGTAGACGTCGGTCACGATCGTGTTCTGTGCGTGATCGACATATCGCGTCGTGTAGACCGGCCTGTGCGGAGCGCCAGGGCCGTCGGGCCAAATTATGGAACCGTTTTCCGCGACCGAGGGCCATTCGACCTCGCCGTGAGGCGGCGGCAGTACCAGCCGGAAATGGATGGAGGTATCTGCATGACTGGAAAGGTCTTCTCCCTGCAGCGTCACGCGCAGGAAAACGCGCCCGAGCGGCGCGACCTCCTTAACCCGCACGAAAGCGAAATTCGGGGGTAGTGTGCCTGGTTCATCTCCATCGGACCAGCGCATCGAGGCTGCAAGTTCAGGCAACACGTGTTGCAGTTGCTGAATGACGGCGTTCTTCATGACAAACAGCCAGCGTTCGTCAACCGCGGCAACCATGCCTGCCGTTTCTGTCTCCACCCCGGGGCGCAGGCCGATCAAGCCGTGTGCCGTCTGGACCGTCAGTCTGTGGTTCGCGTCCTCCAGAACCTTCAAACCCGACGCATGCGCCTGCGCAAGGATCATCTGGCGCATCGCAGAATAGGCAACGCCCGCGAGGTCAGCCTGGGATTGAAATGTGTATTCGGGTTCCATCAAGCACCGTGCTAGCAAGTTTCAGCGTACGAGCTGGCACTTTGGGCTGGCCCCGTAACAGTAGTCCACTATATCGGAGATAAAAGCCCATTTGCTTGGTCACTTGCGCGACATCTTTGCAAGCTTGCGTGGCGACCTTTACCTGGCGTTCAAGTCTAGCGCGTCGGCAGGAGAAGCCATCATGAAGGCTCACACGGCCAGTCTAACAAATGCACTCATTCTCATCGTATGCTCGATCTGGGCATTTGTCGCGATTGGCGGGTCATCCTGGACGGCGCTTATCCCTGCCATGTTCGGCGTGCTTCTGCTGGCTTGCTATCGTGGCGTGCGGGACGAAAACAAAACTATCGCGCACATCGCGGTTGTGTTGACTTTGGTCATTCTCGTAGCTCTTTACATGCCGCTATCGTCTGCTCTGGATGATGGAGCATTTGGCCCACTGGTTCGTTCTCTTGCGATGGTCGTCAGTACCCTGGTGGCCCTGGTCTTCTTCATCAAGAGTTTCAGGGACGCACGGCGCAATCGCGCCGCCTGACCAGCGCCTTTAACGCGGCGCACACTGCGCTGTCATGCCGCTTTCGCCAGATTCTGGCCATGTACGGCTGATGGCATAGCCAAACCGGATGAGCCAGCAATTGATCCCAGCATTATAGGTTTCAAATGCCGAACGAACTGACGCGCCGCGGGGTACACTGGTTGGCCGGCGCCGCGACCATGGCACCCGTATCACCCATTCCACGCCGCACATTCGCGGATCCGCCCGCGTCGCGGCACGCCCACGGATGGCAGAGACAGACACAACACAATACTACAAGTTTTTCATGCCGCATGCAGAGGCGAGGATCTCTGCACTGGGCGGGCACCACTTGCCGCATACGGAAGACGCTGCCATTTGGCTCGAGCGAGGGAAACGCGCTGACGTTGCCGTGTCGATGCCCGAAAGCAAAGGTCAAGAAGCTGCGCTCTTCACAGATGTGCTCGGAGCGGCGCGGGTGGTCTCGAAAGTCGCACAGCTGACGCGGTCCAGCACTGATGTGCGTCCGCTCCCTGTAAAAATCCTGCGCCTGAACCTGACCTCGCCGCGGCACGCAGCAAAGAGTTCACTTATAGCTGGTCGCCCGAAGGCGATTTGCCAAACGACGGCCTCTGTGAGTCGCTGCTCAACACGTTTTGGTCGGTCAATCGGACACCATGGGCAGGGCGCGCCGCTGAAAGCATTGGCCCCTTTCGAAACTTCGTAAGAATGACAGCGTCGTCATGCAGTTTTGCAACGAAAGCGCCGACGACCATTCCATCCACCCGCAAGGCATCACCTTCCGGCCGACACGATCCGATCCAACAAACGCACGCTCCTGCGGCATTGGACAGACACCATTTTACCGTTGCGCAAAGAACCGGTCGATATCGTCCGTGTGGTTGACGACCCGCGCGACTGGGCGTTCCATTGCCATGCCATCGAGCACCATAGTGCTGTGGTTTTTGGGTACATAGAATCTTAGACGCTTAGAACGTTCGTCCCAGCCGCACCGGAGATTCGCGGTTTTGGCAGTGCTGCCTGTCATCAGTTTCTAAACGCTTTGGGTGGGCTTGCGGATTATCGTGGACAACCAGTCTTGTCGCCGGGAGTCAGGCGAGGCCGAGCGTCAGGCGCACAACAAACACACGTCACCCTCCAACCCAAAATAGCTTGGAAATCATCCAAAACGCCTTCGACACGGGTCAAACCTCGGCCTTGAAGTCAACAGAACTTGCCTTAGCCACATTCTCCGATAATTTTAGTCAGGATTGGGCACCTCTGCTGGCCAGTAATTTGCCCGTTCGCTTCAAGGAAGATCGATGAACGCCCTAAACTCGGCTGAGACTTGCGCTACCATACGGCAGAACAACACGCTCAGGCGCCGCGATCTGGCGACCGCACTTGGGAGTTCCGACGCCGCGCTAATTGCGGCCAGCATTGGGCCATCGGCACGGCGTATTGATTTCAGCACTGACCGTTTGTTTCCAGCGGACTGTGGGCTTGGCGACGTGATGGCACTTTCCCGCACCGAAAGTGCGATGCACGAGCGGGCAGGTGTCTACGAAAACTGGCATTCGGAACCCCATGCGGCGATGGTCCTCGGACCGGAAATCGATACGCGGATTTTCCCCAAACACTGGGTGCGCGGCTTTGCCTTGAGACGCGATGACTTGGACAAGGGTCCATCGCGAAGCTTGCAAGTCTTCGACGCGTATGGCCCGTTTGCTCGCAAGGTCTGTGCCGGGGAGAAGACTGATCTTGACGCCCGGGATCGCGCTATTGACGAGCTAGCGAGCGACGATACTTCAAATGGCGTTGCGGTATCGGATCCGCCTCCGCTGGAACGCCCAAAATCCATCCCGGCGCAAGCTGAGCCTCTGCGCGAGGAGTGGCGTCGCATTAAGGATACTCACCAGTTTCTGCGGCTGGTTTCGCAACTGAAAATGAACTGGCTTGGCGCCTACCAGATCGCCAGTGCGCCGCTCGCCCGGCAACTCGAACCGAAAGCAGCCGGTCAAGTACTGGCCAAAGTGTCGGGTGACGGTGTTCCGATCATGCTTCTTGTTGGAAACGGGGGATGTCTCCAGATCCATGGCGAACCAGTTGAACCGCTGACGAGAATGGGACCATGGAAGAACTTGTTGGAACCACCGATCAATCCTAATTTACGAGACGACCAGATCACTGAAGTCTGGCTGGCCCAGAAACCCACGAAACGCAGAATGGCTCAATTGGTCGAAGCTTTCGGTGCTGAGGGGCGGTTGATCATGCAGATCTTTGGACTGCGCAATGAGACAGCAGATCACTCTGAAGCCTTTGCCGAACTCGCCGAGAACCCACAATTCATAGAGGTGACACGATGAGAAGTGTGTTTTTTATCTCGCTTTTTTGGGTGGTGACCCAAGTATCGGCATTGGCCGGCGATCGCGTGCTCTCGCTTGGAGGCTCTGTCACAGAGATCGTATATGCTCTTGGCGAGGCAGACCGACTAGTCGCGCGCGATACCACATCGAGCTACCCGCCTGAAGTCGAGGATCTGACCGATGTAGGGTATCTTCGGGCGCTGTCACCAGAGGGCGTTCTGTCTGTCGAACCCGACCTGGTTCTCGCTGAAGAAGGCGCAGGCCCCCCCGAAGCCATTGCGGTTCTCGAAGCAGCAAGAATACCTTTTGTCACCATACCCGACGGCTACAATCGCGAAGCGGTGCGAGCCAAGATAGAAGCGGTCGCAAACGCCCTCGGGGTTCCAGAGAAGGGTGCGGTTCTTGCCGCTGACGTGGATGCAGCGTTGGCCGATGCCGTGGCAGCAGCGGATGGTACCGAAACGAAAAGGGTGATGTTCATCCTATCCATGCAAGGCGGTCGTATTCTGGCATCGGGTACCGATACGGCTGCGGACGGGATAATTCACCTGGCGGGAGCGATAAACGCCGTCACCGCCTATGAAGGCTACAAACCACTGACCGACGAGGCGGCGATAACTGCACAACCAGATGTCATCTTGATGATGGATCGTGGTGGGGATCACTCTGCGGACAACTCAGAAGTCTTCTCGCATCCTGGTCTTGCCGCTTCGCCCGCCGCACAGACCGGCGCCGTCGTGCGGATAGATGGGCTTCTTTTGCTCGGTTTCGGTCCCAGAACGCCCGAGGCCGTAAATCGGCTCAGCGACGCGCTTGTCGGAGCCGGGTGATCACATGGCATCAATTGGTGAGGCGATACGCACCACATCGGGGTCGTCGTCCGTGCCTGGCAATCGGCGAAAACGCGCTTCGCGGACGACGTGGGTGCTCGTTGCACTTTTGATCTTCGTCAGTTTTGTAAGCCTGAATGTGGGCGCTGCAGGCGCTTCCATTGCAGATGTCATTCGCGCCGCATTCTCAAACACCGAACTGACAACAACCGAACGTGTTATAATGTTCGACATTCGCCTGCCGCGTCTCGGACTGGGTGTTCTTGTCGGTGCGTCTCTGGCCCTGTCGGGTGCGGTCATGCAAGGGCTTTTTAGAAATCCGCTTGCGGACCCGGGGTTGGTCGGGGTTGGTGCGGGTGCAGGGCTCGGCGCAATCATTGCAATTGTTTTGGGAGCCGCGTTGCCTTCCGGCCTTGCGGTTTCGCTCGGGAACTACGCGGTTCCCGTGGCTGCGTTTCTCGGTGGATGGATTTCGACGCTTGTTCTTTACCGAGTCTCGACACGGAACGGCCGAACCTCTGTAGCGGTTATGCTCCTTGCCGGAATCGCTCTAGGTGCGCTGGCCGGAGCGCTGTCTGGTGTCCTCGTCTACATGGCCGATGATGCGCAGCTAAGAGATCTTACATTTTGGGGTCTCGGCTCTTTGGCTGGTGCAACCTGGGCAAAAGTCTTGGCCGCAGCGCCACTAATATTCATTTCGCTTGCCGTGGCTCCATTTCTTGCCCGTGCACTGAACGCCTTGGCCTTGGGCGAGGCGGCGGCGGCCCATCTTGGTGTCCCTGTACAGCGCATGAAGTTAATCGCGATCCTAACGGTTGCCGGCGCCACAGGCGCGGCCGTCGCCGTTTCGGGAGGTATCGGTTTTGTGGGCATCGTTGTACCGCATCTGCTGCGGATCGCGACCGGACCTGACCACCGGTATCTGCTTTCAAATTCCGCACTGTTGGGGGCCACACTCCTTGTGGTGGCAGACATGATTAGCCGTTCCGTCATCACCCCTGCGGAACTGCCGATTGGCATTGTTACGGCTACTTTGGGTGGGCCGTTCTTTCTTTGGATCCTTTTGCGCAATCGCAGTCTCTTGGACCTTTAACGATGCTCCAAGCAAACAGCGTACACCTCACTTTGGGTAAGCGCCCGGTACTGCGCGGGATCGATTTCAATGCCAAGCCCGAAGCCTTGACTGCCATTGTTGGTCCAAACGGATCAGGAAAAACAACGCTCTTGCGCGCCCTTACCGGCGATGTCACCTATAGAGGACGCGTCACCCTCGATGGGAAGGACATTCGCCACTGCAAACCCTGGCAATTGGCAGCGCGCCGCGCCGTCCTTCCGCAAGCAACTCAACTTGCATTTCCTTTCACGGTTTACGAGGTCGTTCGGCTTGGATTGTCCGCAGGGCTCGAGGCCGAAAGGGATCATCTGATCCCAGAGGCTCTCGCTCGCGTCGGACTCGCCGGGTTTGAGGGTCGTTTTTACCAGGAGCTCTCGGGCGGCGAACAGCAACGATCGCAACTTGCACGTGTTATGGTCCAGGTTTGGGAGCCCGTCGTCCATGGCAAACCATCGTGGATGTTTTTGGACGAGCCGGTTGCGAGCTTAGATATCGGACATCAGCTCGAGATTATGACACTCGCGCAGAACTACGCGAAAGCCGGTGGCGGGGTCGTGGCTGTGATGCATGACTTAAATCTGACAGCGATGTTCGCAGACAGTGTGGCCATGCTTAACGGCGGCAGACTTGTTCATCAGGGAACCGCAAAGGCCGTACTCACAAACGAAAACCTGTCCTCGGCATACGGATGTCAGCTTCAGATCAATACCCCTCCGCCAGACCAAGAAATCTACGTGCTGCCGCATGCTACGCGCACGTACCAATGACTGTCGGACCAGCTGCGCGAGATCGAGCCTAAGCTGACAGCTGGTCAAGGCCGTTTGGCGGGATGGGACGCGCGCAGTTGTGGGAAGTGAAAAACCTCGAGAGACAGAACGTGCGGCTGAAGAACACTGTCGCGAAGCTTGAGGGTGAGCGGCTTTCACTCGGCGAGATCAAGGACACGTGCCGCGCTATGGGTTTGACCCACTACGATGATCAAACGCCGGTGCTCGCACTTTTGGGCTGGGTGTATTCTCCGGACACACGCCGGAACCTGCACGTGTTCTGGGACTTCTTTGCCACGCGAGTGAATATGCGCTCGGGACCCAAACCAAAATTCAATCATGCGTTGGCATTGGGCGTCACTCGAACATTGGCTCGTTATTTGGATTGAGGCGGTGATTGCCTATGAGTGACTTTTAATCGGCTCAAGACAGGGGTTTTTCATGGAACGGCCTGGCAACGGAATTTTTATCCCGGGTTTGAAAAACATTACTTCGCTGCCTGATCGAAAGGATCGCGCGGTATGACCTAACTGATATGACAATGTCGGCAGGTCGAAATAGATTTCGCGAATTTCTGCGCAGTCGTCGTAGGAGACCAGCCACTTTTGCTTCTTTAAATGTGCGAGACTATCGAAAACGTCTAAATGGTCGGACGCAACGTAAGAGTGATAGTAGAGGTCTCGACCTTTGTGAAAGTATGGTGGGTACAGATAGACGAGCGTATTATCTGGCCAGATGTTCGCTCCGTTTCTCAGAAAGTCCACGGCGTCAATCTTTGTCAAATCGATATGAGAACTATATTGAGCAATGATTTGAATTTTGGAATCTAAAGCATCTACGTTGTAGCGCGCATCGATCAGCCAATTGCCAGTTTGATCCCTACCACCAATCGGCCCACCATTTAAAATTCCGGACCTATTTGTGCGATTAAGAAACAGCGTGGCAAAACCTGTAGCCAAGAAATCGTCTTCACATGCCTTTTTGACGATAGCCTTTTGCCGATCCCAACTATCTACGTCCAAAGGTGTGCTCTGGACCAATGCGCAAAGCTCATCGGGTTGCTCAAGCACACTGCGCCAAAAGCTATGAATGTGAACGCTTATGTCATTCAACGCGACTCGATGCACAATACCACGTAGTAGCAGTTCCAGTGCTACCGCGCCCCCACCGGCATAAGGCTCGACATAATAGCCGTCCATTATGTCGTTCTGCTCAACTAATTGCTGAACGAAGTCAGCAACCTTCCCTTTTCCGCCGGGGTGTCGAAGTGGTGACAGCTGACCGGGTCTAAACATCATCGGTCAAAGTGATCCCAGAGGGCCGTTAAGAACGGTTTAAGCGCATCGGAGAAACGAATTAAGTCTTTTCTATCTGGGTAGTAAATTGAATTATGAATGAATTCATGCAGGTGCGTTATCACACCAGCCTTTCCATGATTAAGCTTTGCCATCTGACCCAGCTCAACCTTCGGATCCTTCTTTTTGAGTTCTTCTGAAACTCTCTTCAAGCGTTCACCAAGAGCGTGTTTTTCGCCACTTGGCTTTCGAACATCTACACTGTGCTTCTTGGCAAATTCATCAACAGACATTTCCAAAATTGCCCGCAACGAAAATGCACATGCATTTACAAATCGCTCGACGTGCAGAGCGCAAAGCTCCGAGTAAATCGCTTGGCAACGGCGGTTCTTTGGCTGGAACTCATCCCCAACGAATACATGAATTCGCCCAAGCGGGTTTTGCGGTTTGGGCGCGGGCGGTTTCGCTACAGGCGGCGTCGGAGCGGGTGATTGTGGAGTTAGGGGTGCAGGTTTCGGTTCAGCTTTTTTCTTTGCTACTTTCGCTGATGGCGGAAATGCATCAAGAATTGCGTGCCGCTGTTCGACTTTGTTTGCTCGACGGGTGTCTATCCGCTTATCACCCTTGACGCCAATTCTTGAAGCCAACTCGCGCACAGCGGGTGTTAGAAGCGTTTTGCCCCGAACAGGAGCCAACGTTCCTCCCTTTTGCATAACACCAATCCGCCTCGCAATTTCGGGAGTATCAATGATACCTATCAATAGTTGCTGCGTTTTCTGAGCACCTTGCCTTAACGTCATCAGGTAGGTCGGAATTGAGAATTGCATCCAAGATTACAACCAAAGGCGCATCAGGCTGTGCGTCGCGAAGGCGTTCCAAAGTGCTCCAACTGACGGTCCCGACACCTCCAAGTTCGCCGCTGTGACGTAGTCTCCTGTAGTCACGAATTTGATCCTCGTCGGTTTCCAAGAACACCGACAGCGTGTTGAAGACTGCCGGGGAAACCGATGAACTCAGTGTGCCAATTCTCTTTAAACCGGCCTTTGCTTGAGGGGTCGTTATTCGAGTTTCCAATTCCTTGCGGAGAGCCGGATTGACAAGCAGTTGGAGCGCCGTGAGGCGACGGTTGCCCTCTCTTACAATATAGCCATCCTGATCATCAGGGTTCGGCGAGACCGTCATCAGTTCATTTTGGAGTAGACCTCGGTCAACAAAGCTACCAGCGAGGGCTGCTATTTTGCTTCCGTAGCCGTCGAGAAGCTTTGCGTACGCGTCGAGAAAGGACGACGACGAACCAATTCTCGGATTGTTCTTGTCCGGCTTAAGAGCTGCAAGCTTTGTTGAAATTATTGACACTGATTGTGAAACCCCGAATTCAAAGTGTTACGAAGACATAGCGTCGAAACGATTGTGTTCGCAAGAACGTCCGGCTTCTGTTTTGAGCGAGACAATCTTGGCTCACAAAGGGTGGACAACAGGGTGTACAATTCTAGGGCATACCAATAATATACCATTAAATACAATAGGTTATGATGATTTAATGGTGCCCGGGGGCGGAATCGAACCACCGACACGAGGATTTTCAGTCCACTGCTCTACCCCTGAGCTACCCGGGCACGGGACGGGCCGCGCAATCCGGCCCGAGGGTCGGCGCGTTTTAGACGTGGGGCGTGGGGGTGTCCAGTGCGAATTCCACCTATCGGGGCCCGTCCCCAGATGATCCGCGAGAGTGGGCATCGGAGGCGTCTTCGTCATCGGCATCCAGCGGTTCGGGCACGCGGTACGCCCCGGTCATCCAGCGCCCCAGATCCACATCCGCGCATCGCTGCGAACAGAACGGTCGATAGTCATGCACGGTCAGGCGCTCGCAGATCGGACAGGTCACGCAGGGCTCCAAATCTCTGTGAGAGGGCGGCGATCGCGCTTGCGGTTCAGTTCAAAGAGTCCGAGCTTGGTCCAACCCACAAGAGACGTTTCAACCGGGTCTGCACGAAACGCCTTGGACAACGCCTCTTCCAGCGTGCGACGCTGCGGCTTTGGCATCGGCGCGAAATCAACCACCACCTGCCCCCCGAGCCCGCGAAGGCGCAAGTGCCGTGGCAACGCCCGGGCAGCATCTAGGTTGGTCTTGAGTCCCGCAGCGGACGAAAAATCGGCGCCTGTGTTCACATCCACCGCAACGAGCGCGCGCGTAGGCTCAACGATCAGCGAAGCGTCGGGGGCAAAAAGCGCATCGAGTTCCTCCAACACACCCGCCGACTGAAAAGCGCCCGTATGAAAAACAAGGTCGTCCTCCCCGATCGAAAGCCATTCCCGGCGGGCAAGATCATGCGGCGACAAAGCGGGCAGCAAGAGTTCTGGCGCGCCGCCTTTGGACGCAAGCGTATCATCCGCCAGCGTTAACACGGCGTCTACCTCTCGCGCGATCTCGGCCTCCTCGGCGCCGCGGGCTTGCGTTCTGACCACAATCCCGTGCGGGCTTGTTGCGGCCGCGTACGTGTCGACGGCCCCGAAAAGGCGGAGCCGTTCATCTTCCTGCTTGATCTGGCGCGAGATGTTTATGCCTTCTGCTCCTGGCGTCACGATTACCGTGCGGCCCTTGAATACCAAGCGCGCCGTCAAGGGCACGGCCTTCCCCTTCTCGGGGAACCCCGTCACCTGAACGAGGATCGGGCTGCCTTGTCGTTGTGCACCGCCCCGCAGAAACCCTTTGCAGCCCGGCAGTGCCACGAATGCCCCGCCCTTTGTCACGCGGTCGATCTTGCCGCGCAGGATCGCGCCCGGTGCAAAAGGCGTGCCAGGGTCGATCAGCAGATCCTCCAACCGCCCATCGACCGTAAGGGCCGCCGCGGGCGCGCCGCCGAGCGTGTCTAGAAAGATTTGACGGCCCTTCATGACCAGACCACCAAACCGGCCGCCTGCAGAAGCGTTGCAGTTTCGGAAAGCGGCAGCCCCATAACCCCGGAGTAGGATCCTTCGATCCAGGGAACGAAGGCCGCCGCAGGCCCTTGGATGGCGTATCCACCAGCCTTGCCGCGCCAATCTTCGGTGGACAGGTATCCGGCAATCTCGGCCTCTGAGAGGCGCTTGATCCGAACGGATGTGACATTGTCCCTTTGCCAGAGGCGATCGGTCGTCTTAACAGCCACTGCGGTGATAACCTTGTGCCGCCGCCCCGAAAGCAGGTTGAGAAAGCTGCGCGCTTCGGCGGCATGGGCGGGCTTGCCGAGAATCCTGCGGCCCACCGCAACGGTCGTGTCTGCGCACAGAACGACTTCGCCGGGACCGGCCGTAAGCGCGCGCGCCTTTTCCAGCGCCATCCGCGTACAATACGCGCGCGGCGCCTCGCCGGGATCTGGGGTTTCATCGATATCCGGGTGCCGGACCTCTGCAGGAACGAGCCCAAGCTGACCCAACAGTTCCCGGCGTCGCGGGCTTCCAGAGCCCAGGACCAAACGCAAAGCATCCGGTGAAGCGGCGTCCACCCCGGTCAAACCGCTACTTGAAACGATAGTTGATCCGACCCTTTGTCAGGTCATAGGGCGTCATCTCGACTTGAACCTTGTCGCCCGCCAGAACCCGAATTCGGTTCTTTCGCATCTTCCCTGCCGTATGCGCGATGATCTCATGGCCGTTTTCCAGCTCGACCCTGAATGTCGCGTTCGGCAGGAGTTCCTTCACGACACCGGGGAATTCGAGCAGTTCTTCCTTGGCCATGTTCTCTCCTCGTGCAGGTACCCGGTCGCGCCGGGCGTGAACGTAAATGCGCTGCCCGGCACAGATTTTCAAGCAATAACTGGGGAGGGATCGCCGGATGGGACATATCCGACGCGCTTCGGGCCTAGGGTTCCTGCGGCGGACCGAATGCGGATGTCAGCCGTCCTGCGATCTGATCGCGTGCCTGCCGGTAGCTTGCAAGCTTGGCATCGCGGGTTTCACCCAGCCCAGTGGGGTCCAGGATCGGCCAGTACTCCACCTCGATATGGTGATAGCGATTAAACTCCAGCGCCTTGCGCTGCGCCGCAGGCGACAGGGCAACAATCAGATCAAAACTGGTAAGGTCGTCGCCCCATTCCTGCATCTCGTCGAAAGATCGCGACCGGTGCCTGGAAAGCTCGACATCTAACTCAGCGCACACGGCGATTGAGAAGCCATCGATGTCCATGTCTCCTTTAACGCCCGCTGATTGGACATAAGTACGATGGCCGTAGAATTTCTTCATCAGGCCTTCTGCCATCGGCGACCGTACCGCGTTGTGGTCACAGCAAAATAGGATCGAGCCGGGCAGATCGTGCGACACCCTAGCCCCCGAAATGCAGAACGCAAATCAGCGTAAACAGCCGGCGTGCTGTGTCAGTGTCGACCTCTGCCTTGCCCTCCAACCGCTCTTGTAGGACGCGCGCACCTTCGTTGTGGATCCCCCGCCGCGCCATATCGATCGTTTCAATCTGGCTCGGCGGCAGGGTCTTAACCGCGTCGAAGTAGCTTTCGCAAATCTGAAAGTAATCCTTCACGACTTGCCGGAAGGGGCCAAGTGCAAGATGAAACTCGCCCGCCGGCGCCGCGTCCTGCGTGGCCAACTCAAAGACCAACCGCTTATCGCGGATCGCCAATAACAGGCGATAGGGACCTTCGGGAATCTCGCGACCCTCGCGCGGCGGCAGCGCAAATACATTCTCTTCAAGCAAATCGAAGATCGCGACCTTGCGCTCCTGTTCGATCTCGGGTGTCGGTGGAGGCAGGGCGCTGTCGTCAATCTCGATATGGCAGATACGGCTCATTCAGCGGCCTCATTCAATCTATCCAGCCGCGCCCGCACGCTGGCGCCATGCGCGCCAAGCTGTTCGGATGCCGCCAACGCCTCGGCCGCCGGTCCGATCGCCGCAAGCGCAGCGGGCGTCATCTTGGCCATCGTCGTGCGCTTCAGGAAATCGAGGACAGACAGCCCGGAAGAGAACCGCGCAGACCGCGCCGTTGGAAGAACATGGTTTGGCCCCCCGACGTAATCGCCGATGGCCTCGGGCGTCCAATGACCTAAGAAGATCGCGCCCGCGTGGCAAACCTTCGCGGCAAGCGTGTCGGCATCGTCGACGCAAAGCTCCAGATGTTCAGGTGCAATCCGGTCGGACAGCGCGGCTGCCTCGTCCAGATCGCGGGTCGTGATAACCAGCCCGTGGTCGCGCCAGCTTGACCCCGCAATGCCCGCGCGGTCGATGGTTTGCAATCGCCGCTCGACGGCTTGGGCAACGGATCGCGCCACAGCCGGGTCGGGTGTAATCACGATGGATTGGGCGCTTTCATCGTGCTCTGCCTGGCTAAGAAGGTCGATCGCTACCCAATTCGGGTCCGCGGTTTCATCCGCGATCACAAGAATTTCTGACGGCCCGGCTATCATATCGATTCCGACATGCCCAAATACACGTCGTTTCGCGGCGGCGACGTAGGCATTGCCGGGCCCGGTGATCTTGTCGACCGTAGGGATCGTCTCGGTCCCATAGGCCAAGGCGGCAATTGCCTGTGCGCCCCCAATCCGGTAGACCCTGCGTACACCAGACAGTCGGGCAGCCAGCAAAACCAACGGGTTGACGTCGCCGTTCGGCGTCGGTGCAGACATCACAAGATCTTCTACACCTGACACGGCCGCCGGGATCGCGTTCATCAGCACGGATGACGGGTAAGATGCCAGGCCGCCGGGGACGTAAAGCCCAGCTGCAGAAACCGGTGTCCAACGCCACCCGAGCGTCGCACCGGTCGCGTCCGTCCAGGTCTGATCCGCCGGGGTCTGGCGGGCGTGGTAGGCGCGGATGCGGTCGGCGGCAAGTTCGAGTGCCGCGCGCTCTTTGTCTGGAACGCGCGCGCAGGCCGCATCAATCTCAGTCTCTGAAAACGCAAGTGTGTCTGGCGTCAGCGATAAGTTGTCAAATCGCTCCGTCAGTTCGATGACGGCCGCATCGCCCCGCGCGCGAACATCGGCAATGATCTCTGCCACTGCGGCATCGACATCGGGCGCGTCTTCGCGCTTGGTCCCAAGCGCCGCAGAAAACTGAGCTTCGAAATCGGCGTCGCGCGTATTCAGATACTGGGGCATTCGTGTCTCCTGACCCGGCGTGACATAGCCGGGTCACAGGGACGGCTCAAGCCTTGAGCCAGCGGGCCATGACGTGGTCGTCGTGGTCGCCGTCGGCATCCCTGAACGCATTGGGGATCGTGCCCACAATCCGAAACCCGTTCCGCGCATAGAACCGTACGGCACGCGTGTTCGCGGCAAGCACGTTCAGCTCCATCTGATCAACGCCTTCGGCGCGCGCGCCTTCCAAGACAGCGTCAAGCAAAAGATCCGCTTGCCCCGCGCCCCGTATGCCCGGGCGTACCCATACCATAATCAACATCGCGCGGTGCCGCATCCGGCTGTGCCCGGCGCGCTGATATGCCATCAGGCCCGCCGGTTCGCCATTGTCAAACAGTGCCCACATGGGCGACTGGGCCATACGTTGAAGCCAACCGGCCTGATCCAAAGCCAGCGCGTCCTCATAGGTGCTGGCATAAGCCGATGGTTCTGCCTGCAACATCTCGAGCCGGAGCACGCGAAAGATGTCCAGATCGTCCGGCGCGCCTAGGCGACGGACGGTCATTCGGGATGGTCTGGCGCGCGGCCCGATGGCGCGAGATAGGGCTTTGTCACGTCGCGCAGCGTGGCTTCCAGCGCCTCAACCTTAAGCCGTACCGCGCCGTCGCCAGCAAGCGTCAAAATGACATGGCCAGCACCGTCTTCGCCGGGCTCGAACGCAACTGACATCAACGACAGAACAGTGTCCGCGTCCTGGCGGTCAATGCCTTGTGTCGCCACGCCCAAAACGTCCTCAACCGCAAGAACGGACTGCACCCGCTCTACAGGGCGGCCTTGCCGTCGCGCAGCGTCACGGTCCTCCCAACGAAACCGGTTCAGGAACAGGGCAAAGCGCCGCTGGCGGGCGTGCCATTTCATCTCTGTGACCGGAAGCACGGCATCCTGCACAAGCATCGACAAAACCTGAAGGTCGTCCCGGTCCATTGCCTTCAGATGCAGCGCACGTTCTGCCCCGTCTTCAAATCGAGCGTCGGTCATTGCCCGGGAACCCGTTCGATACTTGCGCCGCACGCAAGGAGTTTTTCCTCGACCCGCTCATACCCTCGGTCAAGATGATAAACACGGTTCACCAGCGTTTCCCCCTCGGCTGCAAGCCCCGCCAGGATGAGAGAGATGCTGGCCCGCAAGTCGGTGGCCATGACCGGTGCGCCTTTAAGGCGCTCGACACCAGTAACTGTCGCGCGTCCGCCAGACACTTCTATCTGGGCCCCCATGCGCATCAATTCGGGGGCATGCATAAACCGGTTCTCAAAGATCGTCTCGTGCAACTCGCTTTTGCCGTCAGCCGTGCAAAGAAGCGCCATCATCTGGGCCTGCAAGTCGGTCGGGAAGCCGGGATAGGGCGCCGTTTCCACGTCGACCGCGAGGATGCGACCGTTGTTTCGAGCAACCTTCAGTCCGCGCCCGGTCTCTTCTACCGTGATGCCGGCCGCATCCAGCTTTTCGGCGAACGCCGCTACAAGGTCGAGGCGCCCGCCGAGGCATTCCACTTCACCGCCGGTGATCGCCGGGGCAAGCATGTAAGTTCCAAGTTCGATTCGATCCGTTACCACCTGGTGAGTTGCCCCATGAAGCGCGTCGACGCCTTCAACCGTGATCTCTTCGGTCCCAGCGCCATCGATCCTGGCGCCCATCGCGGTCAGACAGGCCGCAAGATCAACGATCTCGGGTTCGCGCGCCGCGTTTTTCAGCACCGATGTGCCCTTCGCCAGTGTCGCTGCCATTAACGCATTCTCCGTCGCTCCGACCGAAACAAACGGAAACTCAACCATGCCGCCCCGAAGACCCTGACGGGCTTCGGCATGCACGTAGCCATCCCGCAGGTCGAGATCTGCACCCATCGCCTCGAGCGCCTTAAGGTGCAAATCTACTGGCCGCGCCCCGATCGCGCAGCCACCTGGGAGCGAGACCACAGCCTGACCGTGCCGCGCAAGAAGCGGTCCAAGCACCAGGATCGAAGCGCGCATCTTGCGAACGATATCATAGTCAGCCTTTTGACTATTGAGGTTATGCGATGAAAGGGCCAGTACACGTCCGTCCTGCAACGATTGCACCTCGGCCCCCAAAGACTGGAGCAATAGCGTCATCGTGCGAATGTCCGACAAACGGGGCGCGTTCGTCAGCGTCAGCGGATCGTCGGTCAGAAGTGTGGCGGGCATTAGCGTCAAACAGGCGTTCTTTGCGCCTGCGATCGGGATTTCACCGTTAAGCGCTTTGCCGCCTTTCACCAGAATGCTGTCCATTTGCCTGCCTCACGTCTTGTCTGTCTCCGCCCGCGCCCGCGCTTGTGCTTTGCGCCGCTGCAAGTTCGCCTTCAGTGCCGCTTTTAACCGGTCTTCCCGGGTCTCAAGCGTCTTTTTTGTCTTTGGGCGGTCGGACTTCTTAACCATCGTACGCGGTCATATCGCATGGTGCCGATACGGTCCAGAATTGGCTTGCACCCTCACCTACGAAGGCGTATCCCCCGGTCGTTCTTTGCGCCGCAGTAGCTCAGTGGTAGAGCGCACCCTTGGTAAGGGTGAGGTCGGGAGTTCAATCCTCCCCTGCGGCACCATATAATCCCAATTTTGGTATATATATCAGAGACTTAAGTATTTTCGGCCTGATTGCATCCACCTAAATGGCCACCCTATCGAGTCGAACAAGCTTGTTTTTCGCCCTGGCCGATGGGGACATATGGGGGGCAATTGGCGTAGCTTCGGTGTGCTTCACACCAGGCGCAGCCTGAAGAGTGTCTATCAGCACTATGGCAAGACCACTAGGCAGCGGAGTTAAACCTCCGGTACAACCGTCGGGCTGCTAACGGCGATGATGATGCGCAGCGCGGCGAGATTGCCAGACGCGGCGCGAACGGAAAGCGGCTGACGTACCACTGCTGAGAAAAAACTGCGCGGGCCAATGCGCATCCCTTGTGTGCAAAGGTGCCAAGCAGTACAATATGTGCGTTCAACAGTGGGCTTGAGCTATGAGCAACTACAATCTGACGTGGGGCGCGAATACCCCGGCCGTCCAGCACAAGTTGAGCGAATTACTCTTGTATGTCGCTGAAAAGGCAGGCGACTTGAGCGATTTTGGCTCCACCAAGATCAACAAAACCCTCTACCATGCGGACATGAACTTCTATCGGGAACACGGGCGCTCGATCACAGGGGCACAATACCATCGCATCCAGAAGGGTCCGGTGCCGAAACATATTCTTGTGGTAGAGCGCGCGCTCAGCGAAGCGGGCGCCTTGGAACTTGTCGAAGATGACATGACGCATCGTCGCATTGCGAAGCGCCCTGCTGACATTTCGACCTTTACAGATGAAGAGATCACGACCGTAGACAAAGAGATTCAGCGGCTTGCGCAGATGACAGCCGGGCAAGTGAGCGACGACAGCCACGATATTCGATGGCGTGCCTTGACCCACCAGGATTTGGTGCCTTACGAGTTCGCCTTTCTGAATTCCGAAGTGACCGATGCGGATAAGAAAGACGCCGCAACGTTGGCCGATAGGTTCGGGTGGTAGGCGCGGGCAATGGACGGCTACGGCATTTCCGAGGAGTGGTCGTACAGCGACGCCATTCAGCAACTTAAGCTCAATATCAAGCAGGCCGACGAGGCATTGGGCGCATTGATGTATGCCCTAAACAGGAACCCGAAGGCGTTCCCCCTAGTTCATGGGGAAACCGTGAGGGTTGCCAAGTTGGACGAACGCCCGAATGATGGCCTGCCACCGTTCCGCGTCTTCTTTCGCATTTCATCGACCGATGACTACGTTTACCTTCTGCATGTCGATCATGGCGAAGGGCAAATCGGACCAGATATGCCTCAATGATCACTAAGGTGGGGCTGGTTGTCTATTGGCTTTGCACAATACTTGCGGTGTCACTGGCGGCTTTTGTCCTTGTTGGCTTCGTCTTCACGTTCACAGGCCGGTTCCCACCCGCTACGGCTGAGCAATTGATTAGCATAGTGGCGTTGGTGATAACGGCTCTCATCATTTTTGTCTTCGGTTGGCTTTGCCGACACCTGACTCGAAAGCGCTCGTAGGTCGGGTTTATCAATTATCCCAATCGCCCAGCAATATTTGCCCGTTCCCACAGCGAAGTCACGATGGGCCTGGACTTCGGATGCCAGGATTTATCTGAACGGCTGCTAGGCGGGACAAAAAGGCTAAGCGGCACGAATAGGTGGCCAAAGCCTTGGACCATGCCAATCCTGCGGGCGGCGTCGCCAATAAAACAGTGTCATGAACGCACAAACGAACACCATTGGAATAAGTGCGTAGATCATACCAACCCCGGCGTAGCCATTGCCGTAATTGCTGTTGTGTACCCTCGGTTCGTCGGGAAGATAGACAACATCGAAGCTTCGACCCACCGTAAGATTAGTCGCGTTTTGTTTAACAAACGTCTTCTCGTCGACGATCCACTGGTCAGCCTGTGTGCGATATCCGTAACCCATGTCGATGCGCCAACCGCCTCGGCTGTAGTTGCCACGCTGCCAGACCCAGTAGGGCTTTCCCACCCAGATTACTTCCGCCTTGGCAGGCTCACCTCGCGCCTCCAATTCATCTAGGATCGGCATGTTGATG
>JBCDLX010000002.1:0-228890 GCA_038744785.1 Pseudomonadota bacterium | reverse complement strand
ATGATCACCGTCCGCGCCGGTGGCGGGCTGGTCTCGGTCAAGGCCCCAAAAGACTACCGCGCCGAAATCGGAACACCCGTCAACGCGAATATCCCCGCACATATATGCCACATCTTTAACGCCAAAACCGGAGAAAGGCTCAACCGATGAGCGCCGAAGACCACGCCCGTCAGTCGGCGGAAACGCTTGCTGCCGTCAGGCGTATGGAAGACGCCCTTGGCGCGAACGAAAATGACATGACGAAATACTTTCACGAGGATTTTCTTTGGCGTGGCAATCGCGGTTGCGGCACCAAACACGGCGTGGCCGAATTTCGTAGAAATTGGCAGCTTCCTATCCGTGCAGCGTTCACCGACCGCGATTACAAGACGGAGCACTTTATGGCCGATGGCGAATGGGCCGCCTGCTTTGGACACATCGAGGCGACGCATTCGGGCACCTTCATGGGCATACCGGCAACGGGAAAACGTGTCCGCATTCCATACATGGATTTCTGGCGCGTCGAAGACGGCAGGATCGCCGACAATCCCGTTCATGTGGACTTTGCCGAGGTGCTGGACCAGCTTGGCCGCGACGTGTTCAGCGGTGAGGGTTGGGAAGCCTATGACAATGGAGACAAAGAGCCGGCTCGGCCCGAGTAGGGACCGGAAGCAGCACGGAGTGCGCAGGCGACGATGAAAGATAAAGTCACCTCGCTCGATGTCGCGCAGCGCGCCGGAGTCAGCCGGTCTGCCGTCAGCAGGGTATTTACGCCCGGTGCCTCGGCGTCCAAGGATACGGCAGCCAAAGTCATGGCCGCAGCGCACGAACTTGGCTATCGCCCGAACACGCTTGCCCGCGCCGTCGTGACCGGACAGTCCCAGATTGTTGGATTGGTGGTGCGCGATATCGACAACCAGCTTTACCCGCGCGCCGTCGAGGGGCTTTGCTTGGCATTGCAAGCAAGGGGGTACCATGTCCTGGTCTTCATGGCGAACGGCGCGGATGAAGATATCGCCCCCACGATCGAAGAGCTGTTGGCCTATCAGGTGGACGGCATTGTGATGGCATCGGTTGGGATCAGCGATGCGATCTCGTCGCGGTGCGAAGCGGCCGGCATCCCCGTCATTCTGTTTAACCGCGGTCAGGGCGACCCCCGCGTCAGCGAGGTCACTTCGGACAATTATGCCGGGGGGCGGACCGTGGCTGGTTATCTGGCAGACGGCGGCCATCGGCGTATCCTGCACATCTCTGGCGCACAGACCGCGTCGACTGGCCGCGACCGGGCAAAGGGGTTCGTGGACGGTCTGAAGGAGCGTGGCCTTTCGCCCGTTGCCGTTAAAGACGCCGGCTACGACCCGGAAGCTGCGGCGACGATTGCGCGCAGGGCTTTTACCGCGTGCGACCGGCCCGATGCCGTGTTTGTCGGCAGCGACCACATGGCATTTGCGGTTATGGACGTTCTGCGATTTGAGCTTGGCCTCGCAATCCCGGACGACGTTTCGGTCATCGGCTACGATGATGTCTCGGTCGCGGCATGGCCGGCCTACGCCCTGACGACGATCAGGCAACCGCTCCAAGAGATGACTAGAGTGGCTGTCGACATGCTTCTTGCTAGGATTGCCCAGCCTGCTGTTCCGGCGCGGGTCGTGCTTCCCGGTCATCTTGTAATCCGCGAGTCGGCGCGACAATCCAAAGGCGCGGTACGATGAAAGACTTTGACCCAAAGTACCGCGACTTGCCGGATTACATCATCGGCGTGACCAAGGAGATCTGGGAAGATCGCGGCATCCACACGCTGCGAAAGACATATGCGCCAGACATCCTTGTCCGCTCGCCCATGGGAATCCAGCGGGGCAACGAGGACGTCATTGCCACCACGATGGCCACATGCCACGCGTTTCCCGACCGCCAACTTTACGCCGAAGATGTGATCTGGTCGGACAATGCCACCCACGGGTATCTGTCATCGCACCGGCTAACGACAACGGGGACATATACCGGGCACGGTCCCTATGGTCCCGCCCGAGGACAACGTTTCTGCATCAAGATCCTTGCCGATTGCGCGGCGGAGACAGATGTCATCTACGACGAATGGTTGATCCGTGATACAGGCGGGCTAGTCCGGCAGCTCGGGACCGACCCAGACGACTATGCGCGGTCGATGATTGACGCCGGGACCGCACCCACGCCTTTGACCTTGGCAAATGACGAAGCTGGCCGATATGGCGGCACCGGCAATGACAACGCATGGGGCGCGCGCTATGCCGAGGATTTGCGGCGGATCATGGATGCGGATCTAAGTGGTGTCCTTTCCGGCTATGACCGGGCTGTCATGGGGCAATATGCGAGCGCGGGACGCGCGCTCGGTCGTGAGGAGGTCGCTGCCGTCTGGACCGGGTTGCGTGCAGCCTTCCCGTCCGCGACATTCACCATCCACCATCAGATCGGTATGGATGCCGATATGCTCAGCCCGCGCGCGGCGATCCGGTGGTCACTCGATGGCAACCACGACGGGTGGGGCGCATTTGGAGCACCGACAGGTCGGGATGTGCATGTGATGGGCATGTGTCACGCCGAGTACGGGCCATGGGGGCTTCGACGCGAAGTCATGCTGATAGACGAGGTCGCGGTCTGGCTGCAGATTCTGGGTTAGCGAACGCGTCCCGCCGCCACCGTATCGAAACGCATCCAAAAGCCAGGTCCGGCAACCGGCGGGTTTTGTGGCCGCGTCATCGGAGTCGAGAGGTGACACCGGGCCCAGGAGCACACCCGTCGATCGTGGAAACAAACTGTCTTTCAGATGCGAAGAGTCGAATCTTGTCCCTGTTGCCACAATTAACAACGCGCCGCGTGATGCAGACTGTCGTCTGTCCGCGAACAATGCAGAAGGGCAAGACCCATGTTTTACAGTGATTTGGGCCTCACGCGAATGTGTTCATTGTTCATCCAGCCGACAACAGGGCATAGTCCGCCAGATCCCGTGTTAACACCTCGCGCGCAGTTATGACCAAATCACCTAAAATCAGGTCTTATTGCCGCCCGGTTCTGACGGTCTAACGCTCTCGTACCCGGTCGGGATCCCTCGATCGGTTAGCGAGTAGCCGGGGACGCCCGCGATGGCGATAACCGGGGGGCGTAGGGTCGCCGGGTGAAGTGAGGTCCTTCACCCGGCGGTTCCATTCCGGACCCAATGGGCATGGGTTTTGTAACGATGTAGATGAACGACCTTTGTGAGTGTGAACGAGTGAAGCAGTTTTTGCGCAGGATGACGGGGGACACAGCCAAGCCAAATCTGGCGAAGGCAGACTCTGCGAATGAGACAAATCCGGAACAGACACTTCGGCTTTTGGGACTGGAGGCGTCGGTCCGTGTCGAAACCGATTTCGGGCCGGTGCCTGTTATGCTTTTGAGGCCCCGCGACCGGCTGCGGACCGTTGGCGGCGGCTTTGTCCGCCTTGCGTCTGTCAAGAAAACTGCATTCGACACGGACCTTTTGAAAGCCCATCCCGCAGCAACAGCAGTTCGGATTGAAGAGGGCGTTTTTGGGTCCGGGCTGCCGCGCCAGACGGTTTGCGTCGCACCGCATCAGACAATTGCGGGCGACCCTCTGCGGAAGGGGAACGAAACCGTAGTGGCCGAAGACTGTGTTGGCCATCCCGGCGTCACACGCGCCACCGTGGAAGAAACAGTGTACCACGTGCTGACCTGCGAAAGTTCGGCCCAGATCCTTGCCGAGGGGCTTGCCATACGCGTCTAGAAGTCCGTTGGCGCGCCGCCTTCGGCCTTTCGACGCTCGACAAATGCAGCAAGTTCGTCGCGCACGGCGTCGTCCATCGCAGGCGGTTCAAACTCCGCCACAATCTTCTTCCAAAGCGCGTGCGCCCTTTCGGCCGTCCAAACGCCGCCCGCCAGTTCCCAACCCTCGAAATTGCGCCAATCCGAAGCAAAGGGCTGGTAGAACGCGGTGGTGTAGCGTTCCTGCGTGTGTTGAAGGCCGAAAAAGTGCCCGGTCCCGACAACATCGCGAATTGCTTCAATCGCGAGATCGTCTTCGTTCGTAGCCGTCAAAGCAGGCTCGAAATAACGCTCGATCATCTGCAAAACCTCGCAGTCCATAACGAACTTTGCCGGGCTTGCGATCAGGCCGCCTTCAAGCCACCCGGCTGCGTGGTAAACCATGTTGCTTCCGGATTGGACCGCCGCCCAAAGGCTGTTGGAGGTTTCCCACATCGCTTGTCCGTCCGGAACGTTCGCGGCGCACACGCCCGAAGAGCGAAGCGGAAGTCCGTAGAACCGGGCCATTTGCCCCGTCATTTGGGTCGCGCGCATGTATTCGGGCGTCCCAAATGCCGGCGCGCCTGATTTCATGTCCACATTCGAAGTGAACGTCCCGATCACGCAAGGGCAGCCGGGCTTGACGTATTGAAAGAGCGCAATCGCACATAGTGCCTCTGCGATCGATTGCGCCACGGCCCCTGCAAGCGTAACCGGCGCCATGGCACCCGCAAGCGTGAACGGTGTAATCACGACCGCCTGGCCCTTGCGGATTAGCCGCAGGCACCCATCAATCATCGGGTGATCGTGTTTGAGGGGCGAGGTCGAATTAATGTTGGTGTACATGTAAGGTTTTTTTGCGAACTCTTCTTCCGTCAATCCGTTCGCGATCCGGACCATTTCCATTACATCTTCGACACGCTCGGCCCCAAGCGAGTAGGCGTGCATCACCTTGTCCGTCAGCGTGAGCTTGTCGTAGACCACGTCAAGGTGCCGGGTGCTGGCGTGCAGATCCACCGGCTCTACCGGATAGCCACCGGCAAAATGGATGCAATTGAAATACTGCGTTAGCTTCAGAAGATCGCGGCACTGGGCACGTGTGCCTGGCACCTTCCCGGTTTCAATGTCCCAGTAGTTGGGCGGAGAGGACACGTTCCCGAACAGGATTGATTTGCCGCCGACCGTGACCTCCTTTGCGCGGTCCCGTGGTGTGATCGTAAACGAAGACGGGGCCCGCCCGATCATCTCCATCACGAAGTCCCGGCCCATCCGTACGACACCGTCCTGGATATCGCAGCCCGCTTCCTTCAGGATTTCGAGGCCCTCATCGTTCAGGAACTCAATGCCGATCTCTTCGAGAATGCGCATCGCGGCGTCGTGGATGGCGTCGACGCCATCTTCTGTCAGGGGTTCTGTGGGGCGATCAGGATTGACAGGAATTCGCCATGGCATCTGCTCAATCGCGGTGGTCCCGCGACGATCCGAATTTCCAGCGCGCCCGCCTGCGCGCCGTCGCCGTGTCGCCGCTTCCGCCATCTCGCGATCTCCTTTGCGTTCGCTCGTCCCTGAAAATGGGCATTGGCCCTCGGCCCTGCCGGACCGAATGCGACATGGCGGTGTCGTTTCCCAGCGCTTGACCTAGCGGTGGGCGTCCAACCAGCCGGTCAGGTGCCCAATATCAGGAAGAACACTGTCGGCCAGGGGCGCCAACTCGGCCTCGCCTGCCAGACCTGTCAGAACCCCGACTGTATAAAGTCCTGCTGCCCGGCCGGCCATAAGGTCGTGCAGACTATCACCCACCATGACCGCGGTGTTTGGCGTACAGCCCAAGTGCTGGCACGCCGCTTGCAATTGGCCGGGTCCGGGTTTGGCCCCAAATCCCGAATCGTACCCCGCTACAAAGCCAAAGACATCGTGGATGCCCGACGCGCGCAGATGCGCCCGGGCCGGGGCTTCGGCATCGTTGGTCACAACGCCCAACTGGTACCCGCGCCCCGAAAGATCGGCGAGGAACGGGGTCAGGGGCACCGCCTCGGCAAGCGGCGCTTCAGAGGCTTCAGCATCCAAACGTGCAATCAAATCCGACCGCACGGGTGGGTTCGCCAGAAACGGCAAAAGCGTATCGGCCATGTCTTCTGGTGTGCCAGCAATCGCAACGCTTTCGGCGGCAAACACTTGGGTCGCCGTATCGAACTTCAGGGCATCTGCCAAAAGTTCGGCCAAAACTGGATCGCCGTCCGACAGCCGGGCGAGGAACCCCGCCGCCCAGTTGCCCCACGTTGCCTGAAAATCATAAAGGGTGCCGTCTTTGTCGAACAGGATCGCAGAAATTGTCATGACCGCAGGTTTGCGCGAAAGCGGCCGTTCACGAAAGCAAATTCAGGTGACGGCGCACCGAACCTATCGGAACGGATACATCCAGGGCCGATAGTCATCGACCAGGGTTTCAGCTTTCTCGACCTCTTCGGGCGTCATTTTCTTTTTAACTTCCTCAAGGCTGATCGCCGCGTCCGGATCGCCGCCAATCGCGGACAGCACGTACCACATGTAGGCGCGCACCAAGTCCGGCGCGGGCATCCCGCGTCCGACCTCATAATACCAGCCCACACCCGATTGCGCGCCCGGGTGTCCCTTCATCGCAGAGCGAAGATACCACTCGAACGCCCGCACATCGTCGCGTTCCACCCCAAGGCCAAGGGCGTACATGACACCGATCAGTTCTTCGGCATCCGCATTGCCCGATCTCGCGGCGGGAAGGAACGCCTCCATCGCCGCCTCGAACTGCCCAGCTTCCATCAAGTCGCGCGCGCCTTCAATATCGGCCAATGTGGGGCTTGCGCCTGCGAGAAATGCCGCGAAGATTGCGCTATGCAGCGTCTGTTTCACCTCGCCTTCACCCTTCTTCTTGCGCTCCCTGCCCGCGCTGAACCCCTGCGCCCTCTCACCGACGCGGATTTTCCGCCGGTCGATCCGGCACACGCAAAGATCGGTCAACTTCTGTTCTATGACAAGATCTTGTCAGGTAACCAGAACATCTCTTGCGGGACCTGCCATCATCATGATCACGCAGGCAGCGACGGATTGTCGCTGGGTATCGGTGAAGGCGGCACTGGCCTTGGACCCGAGCGCACGCCCGGAACGGGTGCGGCGCAAATCCGAAAGCGCATCCCCCGAAACGCCCCTGCTCTTTGGAACCTTGGGCATGCCGATGTCCGCATCCTGTTTCACGACGGCAGGCTTTCGTTTTCGGATGCCTACGACAATCGCTTTGACAGCCCCGCCGAAGAATGGTTGCCGCCCGGCCTTTCCGGGCTTCTCGCAGCACAGGCCTTGTTTCCACTGACCGCACAATTCGAGATGGCTGGCAATCCCGCAGAAAACGAAGTTGCGGGCGCGGTCCACGACCGGATCGACGCGGCCTGGCCGATCCTTGCCAAGCGCGTGCGAACCATCCCTGCCTATGGGAAAATGTTCGTCGACGGCTTCGATCACATCGACGCGCCCGCCGACGTCACCATCACAGAGGTCGCCAATGCCATCGGCGCGTTTATCGCGACCGAGTGGCGCAACCATGACAGCCCGTTCGACGCGTGGCTTGCGGGTGAACCGGACGCACTGGCGCCGCAGGCCGAACGGGGACGCGCACTGTTTTACGGTGCTGCAGGTTGCGCCATGTGCCATTCGGGTCCGCTTCTAACAGATCAATCGTTTCACGCGCTTGCCTTGCCTGCCTTTGGTCCCGGCCGCACGCGCAGGTTCGACCCGTTTGCACGCGATGTCGGGCGGATGGCGGAAAGCGACCGGCTTGAAGATGCCTACCGCTTCCGCACGCCCGCCCTGCGCAACGTCGCCCTGACCGCGCCATATGGTCACAACGGTGCCTATGCGACGTTGACGGGCATCGTGCGCCATCACCTTGACCCTTTGGCGGCGCTCGATGCCTGGGACCGCGACGAGGCGCGTCTGCCACCTATCCCCTGGCTCGAAAAGGCGGATTTCCTGGTGCAGTCCGACATGCGCGAAATGGCGCGTCAGCGCGCCCGCGTCGATATCGTGGCGGTCGAGTTAAACGACATCGAGATCGCCGAAGTCGTAGCATTCCTGGAAAGCCTGACGGGACGTACGGCCAAGACCCGCCCGCTTGGACGACCCGAAACCGTGCCAAGCGGCCTGCCGGTGGACTAGACCGCGGTCTCAGTCGAGTTATCTGCCCAGGAAGAAGCGCCAAAGGCCCACATGCTGATCGACATCCAATCTCTGCGCAAAACGTTCCCGGGCGCGGCACACCCGGTGCTGGCGGGCGTCAAGCTGTCGCTGGCGGCCGGAGAAACCCTGGCGCTTACCGGTGAAAGCGGATCGGGAAAATCGACCCTTCTGCACATCGTCGGCGCGTTGGAGCCGTTCGACGACGGGATAGTGCGCGTCGCGGGTACGGATCTAAACGGCCTCGATGATACGGGGGCAGCCATGCTGCGGCGTACCCAACTGGGTATCGTGTTTCAGCAGTTCAATCTGATCCCGTCGCTCGATGTTGTTGCCAATATCACCTTTCAGGCCAGACTGGCGGATCGCTTCGACGACCGTTGGACAGACGCGCTGATCGACCAGCTTCGGCTTGACGATCACCGATCCAAGTTTCCCGAAGAGCTGTCCGGCGGGCAGCAGCAGCGGGTTGCGATCGGCCGCGCGCTGGCGGCGCGCCCGGAGTTGATTCTTGCAGACGAGCCGACCGGTAACCTTGATGAAGACACGGGTGATGCGGTGATCGAACTGATGCTCGACCTGTCCGCCGAGGCCGGTGCGGGCCTTATGATGGTCACCCATTCCGAACGCCTTGCCGCGCGCCTGTCGCGCCGGGTGCACCTGAGCCACGGGATCCTGACGTGACCCGCACGGCCCTGTCGGCGCTGTTTTCGCATTGGCGGCGAAACCCGCTCCAGCTGGCGGCTCTTGTCCTGGGACTGGCCTTTGCCACGGCGCTTTGGTCGGGGGTTCAGGCAATCAACGCTGAGGCCCGGGCAAGTTACGCCAGTGCCGCCTCAGCGCTTGGCTCGTCGCGGCCAGTGCTGACTGGGACCACGGGAACCGTAGACCAGGATACTTATGTCGCGCTGCGTCGCGCGGGCTGGCTTGTGTCCCCGGTGGTTGAGGGCTGGCTGCCAGCCGCCGGGGGCCGTGTCCGGCTTCTGGGCATCGACCCCCTGACCGCGCCACCAGATGCCCAAGCCGCAGGCGTAGTCTTGTCGGACGATCTGTCGGCCTTTCGCGGGACCGGGTTGATCCTTGCAGCACCCGACACCGCTTCGCGCCTTACAGCCCCCGGTCTGCCGCCTGTTCGGGCGACGGCGGGTCTTGCGCCCGGGATCGCTTTTGTCGACATCGGTGTTGCGCAGCGCCTTTTGGACATGCAGGGCACGCTGACACATTTGATCATGCTTAATGACCAGCCGCTGGCGCGTACGCCCCTTGATGCAATCGCGCCGGAGCTTCAGATCCGCGAAGGCGATACTGAAGCCGAGCTTGCGCGTCTCACCGATAGCTTTCATCTAAACCTGACCGCGTTTGGGTTTCTTTCGTTTGCCGTTGGCCTGTTTATCGTCCACGGCGCGATCGGGTTGGCGTTCGAACAACGACGTCCCCTTTTCCGCACCCTGCGCGCGATTGGAGTACCCCGTGGACGGCTTATTGGTCTGGCGATGGCCGAACTTCTGGTCTTCGCCATTCTTGCTGGCGGATTGGGGGTCGCGCTGGGGTATCTGATTGCGGTAGCGCTTATCCCAGATGTCGCCGCGACCCTAAGGGGGCTTTACGGTGTACCTGTTGAGGGCGCCCTGTCCTTGCGCCCCGCCTGGTGGGCAGTTGGCTTTGCAATCGCGATCGCAGGCACTGCCGTCGCAGGCGCCGGGACCCTTCTGAAACTTGCGGCCCTTCCCCTTCTCGCGCCCGCCAGGCCACGGGCCTGGGCGCGAGCCGGGCGTCTGACCGCCCAGGCGCAAGGGGCCGGCGCGCTGTTGCTTGGGGCCTTGGCCGCGGGCCTGATCGCCTGGGCTAGCGGGCTCGTCGCCGGGTTTGCGATGCTGGGCGCGCTTCTGCTTTCGGCTGCGCTCGCCTTGCCGCTTGTTCTGTCGAGCGTTCTGACGATTGCTGCGCGGACGGCAAGGGGCGCGACCCTTCAGTGGTTCTGGGCCGACACCCGACAGCAGCTTCCCGGCCTGTCTTTGGCGCTGATGGCCCTGCTTCTGGCGCTTGCCGCAAATATCGGCGTCGGAACGATGGTGTCATCGTTTCGGCTGACCTTTACCGGCTGGCTTGATCAGCGGCTCGCATCCGAACTCTATGTCACCGCAAAAACACCGGAACAGGCCCATGCGCTAACGGAATGGCTGGCCCCGCGCACCGATGCGGTTCTGCCCATATGGGATGTCGAGACAGAGATCCTCGGCGCGCCGGCGACGATTTATGGCGTCGCCGATCACGCGACCTACCGCAACAATTGGCCGATCCTGTCCGCCCTCCCCGATGCTTGGGACCTTGTGGCCAATGGGCAGGCGATCATGATCAACGAACAACTAGCCCTACGTGAGGGCCTATCACCCGGCGATCCGATCATTCTACCTCAGGGATGGAATACCGTGGTTGCGGCGACCTATTCCGATTACGGCAACCCGACCGCACAGGTTCTGATTTCGGTCTCCGAACTTACCAAGCGATTTCCAAACGTAGAGCGCCTTCGGTTCGGGGTGCGGATCAGCCCGTCTGAGGTCGACGACCTGATCCGCGCCTTGACGGACGAGTTTGGCCTGCCGCTGGGCAACATGACCGACCAGGCGTCGATCAAGGCGTTCTCACTGCGTGTGTTCGAACGCACGTTCACGGTAACCGGTGCGCTTAACGTCCTGACACTTGCCGTGGCCGGGTTTGCCATCCTTACCTCGCTTCTGACGCTCGCTTCCTTGCGGCTTCCGCAGTTGGCGCCAGCCTGGGCAATGGGCCTGACGCGGCGGCAGCTTGCAGCGCTTGAGCTTGCGCGCGCGGCGCTTCTCGCATGCCTGACGGCGCTTGCAGCGCTTCCGGTCGGGCTTATGCTGGCCTGGGTCCTGCTTGCCGTGATCAATGTCGAAGCGTTCGGCTGGCGGTTGCCGATGTACGTCTTTCCCGGCCAATGGATCGCCCTTCTTGGCCTCGCGCTTATGGCGGCCGGGCTTGCCGCGCTGATCCCGGCCCTACGACTGGCGCGCAGATCGCCAAGCCAAATCCTGAAGGTCTTTGCCAATGAACGTTAGGATCTGCGCACTTCTGTTTCTTTTCTGGGCCGGGTGCGCCAACGCCCAAGGGTTCGCGAACCTTGGCACGGATGCAGATGGGTACGCCGTTCCCGATCCCGCCTATCGCTTTGAGTTTCCAAAGGATCATGGGCCGCACCCGGATTTCCGGATCGAATGGTGGTACGTGACGGCCACATTGTCGGGTGCGGATGGAAAAGACTATGGCGTGCAATGGACCCTGTTTCGTTCAGCCATCGCGGCCGATGGGCCCGAGGACGGGTGGGAAAGCCGCCAGATCTGGATGGGCCATGCAGGTCTGACAACGCCAGACCAGCATTTTGTCGCAGAACGGTTTGCCCGCGGCGGGATCGGTCAGGCAGGCGTGGTCGCGGATCCGTTCGAAGCTTGGATCGACGAATGGCAGTTGCGCGGCCCTGATTTCGACAGCCTGAACATGACCGCACAAGGATCCGATTTTGCGTTCAGTCTGGATCTATCGGCGACCGGCCCTTTGGTTCCCCAAGGCAAGAACGGATACTCGGTCAAGTCAAGCGCCGGTCAAGCCAGCCACTACTACTCACAACCTTTCTACACGGTCACCGGTCGGCTGGACCTGCCTTCCGGCCCCGTCGATGTGTCAGGCAATGCCTGGCTTGACCGCGAGTGGTCCTCGCAACCCTTGTCCGAAAGTCAGACGGGCTGGGACTGGTTCAGTCTGTCGATGAACGACGGCGCGCGACTGATGGGGTTCCGTCTGCGGGACAATCGCGCGCCTGCCTATACGTCGGCGACATGGATTGCCCCCGATGGCACCCCCTTTCCCTATGACGATGGTGCCTTTCGCGCCGAACCATTGGACGTCGTCGATGTGGCTGGCCGGTCGGTTCCCACACGATGGAGGGTCACGCTTGCCGACCGAGATTTGGACGTCACGGTCGATGCGCTGAATGATCAGGCTTGGATGGCCACAGCGTTTTCCTATTGGGAGGGTCCCGTGCGGTTCGACGGCACGCATCAGGGCCGGGGCTATCTGGAGATGACCGGGTATGAGTGATGTACGCGAAAGCCTCTCGGCCACCCGGGAGCTGGCCTGGCGCCGTCTTCTGGCGGCACCCAACGAACGGACCTGCCCATTTCGGACACCTGCGCTTTGCACGAACGGGACAAATGGGCCCGAGGCGCGGCTTCTCGTGTTGCGTGCGGTGAAGGATAACCCCTTAACGCTGGTCTTTCATACCGATGCAGCCAGCGGAAAGGTCACCCAGCTGAAAACGGACCCGCGCGCGGCGTTTCTGTTCTGGGACCCGATTGCAGGGCTGCAGGTCCGCATCCGCGCCACCATTGCACAGCGTCCCGGGACAGCGGAGGAATGGTCGAAAATCCCGCAGACAGCTCAGCAGGCCTATGGCGGCACGCCGCCTCCCGGAACTGTGATGGCCGGTCCACGGGACCACGACCCGGCCCCGGATCCCGAGCGACACATGATCTTGACTGCGCAAGTCATTGATCTGGAAACACTTTGGATCGACCGACTTCCGCATGTCCGGGCCAGCTTCAACGCAAGCGATGGGTTTCAGGGACAATGGCTTGCCCCCTGACCCCTCGCCAAGGCGTCTGGTTGCGCCTATGCCGAACTCATGATGATTGACGCAATACCTGTGACCCGCGACCTTGTTTTGATCGGGGGCGGACATACCCATGCATTGGTTCTCAAGTCCTGGGGGATGAACCCCTTGCCTGGGGCTCGGCTGACTGTGGTCAATCCCGGCCCGACAGCCCCGTACTCTGGTATGCTGCCCGGGTATGTCGCGGGACACTATGACCGCGACGATCTTGAGATCGATGTACATCGTCTGGCACGGTTCGCGGGTGCGCGTCTGATTTTGGACCGCGCGACAGGGATTGATCCCGGCGCCCGGACCATCACGCTCGCCGAACGCTCGCCAATTGCCTACGACATCGCGTCCATCGATGTCGGTATCCATGCGGATATGGGCGATCTGCCGGGCTTTTCAGACCATGCTGTGCCCGCGAAACCGCTTGACCAGTTCGCAGACAGATGGGCGGCCTTCCGGGACGGCCAAGGTCGCGCACATATCGTCATCATCGGCGCAGGTGTCGGGGGCGTTGAGCTATCGATGGCGATGGCGCATGCGCTGACGGAACGCGGGCGCACCCCCGAAATCACGGTCATCGACGCCCGACGGGCACTGCCGGGGCTGCCACCGGCACCCCGTGCCCGGCTTTTGGCCGCACTTGCGGATTGGAAAATCCAGCTACTGGAAGACAGCCCCGTCGACCGCGTTTCCGAAGGCGCCGTGCATCTGAACGCGGGCCCGGTTCTTCCCGCCGATTTTATCGTCGGGGCCGCGGGCGCAAGACCCTGGCCATGGCTTGCTGAAACAGGGCTTACGCATCGCGATGGTTTCTTAGAGGTCGACGACACCCTGCGCACGTCGGACCCTGCGATTTTCGCGGCAGGCGACTGTGCCCACCTGAAGCGTTCGCCCCGCCCCAAAGCAGGTGTCTACGCGGTGCGCGCGGCCCCGACACTTGCACATAACCTGCGGGCAGATCTTTCTGGATCTCAGCGCAAATCCTTCATTCCGCAAAAGGATTTCGTGAAACTCATCACGCTGGGCCGGAAGTCTGCAGTATTCGAAAAATGGGGGATCGCGGCACAGGGCGCGCGCCTGTGGACGCTTAAGAACCGGATCGATCAAGGGTTTATGGCACGCCTTGATGACCTGAAACCCATGTCTCGACCCGCGCCGCCGCGCAGCGTGGCCAAAGGGGTCGTGGCGGAACTTGCGGACGGCCAACCGATATGCGCGGGCTGCGGCGGCAAGATCGGTGCCGGGCCATTGGGACAGGTATTTTCCGCCTTGCCCACCACACCATCCAACACCATTGTCACCGGCCCAGGCGATGATGCGGCAGTGGTATCGGTCGGTGAGACCCAGCAAGTGATCACCACGGACCAGCTTCGGGCCTTCACCGACGATCCTGCCGCCTTTGCCCGGATTGCCGCCCTGCACGCACTTGGGGATATCTGGGCGATGGGAGCGACACCGCACGTCGCGCTTGCACATGTCACGCTGCCACCGATGTCCGAGACTCTGCAGGCCCGCACGCTGTTCGAGGTTATGGACGCGGCCGGTCGCGCGTTTGCCGAAGCTGATGCAGGAATCGTCGGCGGACACACGGCAGTGGGGGCCGAGCTGTCGATCGGGTTCACCGTCACCGGCTTCGCTGCCGATCAGCCCATCACCCTTGCCGGCGCACATCCCGAAGACGTTCTTATCCTGACGCGGCCGCTTGGGTCGGGCACTCTTTTGGCGGGCGATATGGCGCTTAAGACCCCGGGACCCGCGATCGCAGCGCTGATGGCCGAGCTGTCGCGCCCGCAAGGACCCGCGGCAGCGATCCTGTGCCGGGCAAATGCCATGACCGACGTGACCGGTTTTGGCCTCGCGGGTCATCTCATGAACCTTGCCGAAGCCTCTGGGGTTGCAGCAGACATTACGCTCGATGCCGTCCCGGTGTTTGAGGGCGCGCTTGCGCTGGCAGAGCGTGGGGTACGCTCGACCCTGTACGCTGCCAATCGGGCGCGTTTCTCCGTATCCGGAATTTCGGACACACCTAGGGCCGCGCTTATGTTCGATCCACAAACGGCCGGCGGATTGCTTGCGGCAGTGCCAATGGACGCCGCCAGCAGCATCATCGACGACCTAAGCTGCGCCGGGTTCGCAGCCGCCCGCATTGGCCGTCTGAAAGAAGGGCCACCGGGCCTTACACTCTTTTGAGTTCTGAAGCCACTTTTGCCGCTGTCTGCCGAATACCTTCGGGATCGAGCCTGCGGCCCGCGATGTCCGCAAGAACGGTGCCTGCGTGCCGGGCCCGGGACTTGGAATAGCGCGGATCATAGTGCGCCTTGATCAGCGCCGCGGCAAGATCCGTAAACTCTTGAGCCTTCAGCATCTCGCACCAATGATCGACGACCTTGCGGCCATGATATGGGACAAGCGCCTGCAGCCGGTTCGAAACTGCGGCGGGATCAGCCAGGACGTCTGCATAGCTTCGCGCCAGATACGCCGCCCGCGCGGGCACATCGGCGTGAATAACGATGCGCGGGGCATCCCGCATCGCATGCCAAAGTGTCGGTGGAATGATCCGCTCACCGACCTTGTTCGATTCGGCCTCGATCAAAACTGGGCGCGCGGGATCAAACTTAGCCAACGCCATGGCAATACCTGACTCGAACCGTTTCTGGGCGGGCTGCGGCACCCCCCTACCCCCAAGAACAGAGCCGCGATGGGCCGCAAGCCCCTCAAGGTCCAGAACCTGGATCCCAAGCCTGCGAACCTCAGCCAGGATGTCAGTCTTTGCCGTGCCCGTATTCCCATCAAGCAGAACAACCGAAACCGGCCAAGGATCCTTGTAAAGCGCCCGGACGACCAAACGACGGTATCTTTGATACCCGCCCGACACGGTTTCCGCCCGCCAGCCAATCTGGGACAGGATCGAGGCAAAAGACCCCGATCGCTGACCGCCCCGCCAGCAATAAACCAATGGCCTCCAGCCACCGTCGAACCCGGCCAGGGCAGTCTCGATATGGTGCGCGGCGTTCCGCGCCACCAGCGCCGCCCCGATTTTGCGGGCCCGAAACGGGCTATCCTGAACATAGATCGTCCCAACCCGCGCACGTTCTGCGTCCGACAACACTGGAAGGTTGATGGCGGCTGGCAGATGATCTTCGGCATGCTCAGAAGGTGAGCGGACGTCGATCACCGCGTCATAGCCGTGCGATGTCAGATCAGAAAGGCAATTCAGGTTCATGGCCATTCCTTCCCTCTAACGTGGCGTCCGGAAAGAGGCAAAGCTGCCCAGCCCCCTCGCGCATGCCGCGCCGCAGCAGTATGGTGAGGCATGCGCGCGCGTTTGATCCTTTTCTTTGCCTTTTGCCTTACGGCTGCACCGGTCCGGGCCGATTGCGTTGTGCTGTTACATGGTTTGGCACGCACCGCCGCCTCGATGACGCTTCTGGAGCTTCGGCTCGAGGCCGAGGACTACCGGGTGGTCAACAAGACCTACCCGTCGACCGACTTACCAATTGCGGCGCTTGTGAACGCAGCAGTAACCCCCGCGGTCGAAGAGTGCGCGCCCGAGCGGACGCATTTTGTCACCCATTCCATGGGCGGCATCCTGGTGCGCGCCTGGTTAGAGGAAAACCGACCACCATCCACGGGACGCGTGGTCATGCTGGGACCACCCAACCAGGGATCAGAACTCGTCGACGCGTTCGAGGATTTGGCGCCGTTTGAATGGTTGAACGGTCCGGCGGGCCTCGCACTGGGGACCGGAGCGGACAGTGTCCCCAACTCGCTGGGTCCGGCTCGGGTCGAAACCGGCGTAATCGCTGGCGACCGGTCGCTAAACCCGATCTATTCCGAGATCATCGACAGCCCGAACGACGGCAAAGTATCGGTTGAAAGCACCCGTTTTCCAGGGCTCGCTGACCATATCGTGTTGCCGGTCACCCACACATTCATGATGAACGATCCCGTCGTCATGGCGCAGATTCTGACGTTTCTGCACGATGGACAGTTCGACCATGATCTGGACTTCGGGGATGTCCTGCGAAACGCGCTCGACCGCGACGAAGACTGATACGACTTACAGCGTTGGGATGGTTCAACAATCCGTTAGCGCACCGGCATTTCCCGTGATATGTTCCGATCACGTCATCGGGGGGCGGTACATGTATCAGGGAATTTTCCGAACGCGACAACCTCTTCGCCACAGGGTTTAGCGCGCCGCACCCAATCCCCATCAATCGCAGATCCATAGGGACACCGTCATAGAACCGACGCTCTTCTCCTACATTTGGAAGTACTCGAAGATCGATCAGATCAAACTGGTGATCTTTACCGCCGTGTTGTTTCCGGTCCAATATCTGACGCTGGAAATCCCCAAAACGATCATTAACGGCGCGATTGGGTCGGAAACGCCAACGATCCCGGTTTTGTCTTTTGAATTCAGCAGGCTAGAGCTTTTGTGGCTGCTGTGCGCTGCCTTTCTGGTCGCCGTCCTGACGCAAGGCGTCATGAAGATGCGCCTAAACACGATGAAAGGCATCCTGTCCGAAAGGATGCTGCGCCGTTTTCGGTATATGCTGACCACGCGGCTGTTCCGTTTTCCGCAGACCTATTTCCGCCGCACGTCGCAAGGTGAACTTGTCTCGATGGTGACGAGCGAATCTGAAACGCTGGGCGGAATGATGGGCGACGCTATTTCGCTCCCGCTGTTTCAAGCGGGACAGATGCTGACCATTCTGACGTTCCTGATTGTGCAATCACCCTTGCTGGGGCTGGCGGCAAGCGCACTGATCCCGCTTCAGGCCTGGCTGATCCCCAAGATGCAGCGGAAGATCAACTTGCTGGCACGCGAACGGGTGCAGCAAGTCCGCAAATTCTCGACCCTGATCGGAGAAAGCGCCGATGGCGCAGTACATCTGCGGCGCACCGGTGGTCTGCGTTACTGGAAAGCGCGGCTGTCCGACCGGCTGGGCAAGTTGTTCCTGATCCGGTTCGAGATCTTTCAGCGCAAGTTTTTCATGAAGTTTGTGAACAACCTGATAACCCAACTGACGCCACTGATGTTCTATTCGCTGGGCGGGTATCTGGTGATCACCGGCCAGTTGACCATCGGCGCGCTCGTTGCCGCGCTTGCCGCCCACAAGGATCTGGCCGCACCTTGGAAGGAGCTTCTGACCTACTACAACCAGATCCAGGAAACGGGCATCCGCTACAAGACGATCATCGAGAAGTTCGACCCCGAAGGCATGATCGACGAAACGGTGTTCGACGCCGAATCCGAACCGAACCCGTCGCTGAAGGGCGAGATTGCATTCGACAACGTCACCATCTTTGGCGAAGATGGCGCTCCGCGCCTAAAGGATGTGTCTCTCTCCGTTCCGGCCGGGGCCAGCGTCGGCGTTGCTGTCGAGGGCGAGGATACCCGGCGCACACTGGCTAACCTTTTGACGCGTGAGGTGCTGCCTACATCGGGAACAGTCAAAGTGGCCGGGCACGATCTGTCCACACTGCCGCAGACGACCATTTCGGAACGGATCGGCTATGCGGGCGGAAAACCGTTCGTCCTGCAAGGCACGCTTAGCCAGAATGCTTTCCTGCCAAGAATGCTGACGCCAGCCACGTCCGAAGAAGAAGAGGACGATCCCGCGAAAGGTCGCGAGTCCCAGGCGTCGGGAAATTCGATGGATCCGCTGAACGCCGACTGGCTTCACGACGAAGGAACCGGCCGCGAACGCTGGCTGGATCTGACGCAGGCTATGGATGTAAGCGGCGGGCTTCTGGAGCTTGCCCTTGCGCAGCCGTTCGATGGCGCCGCGTACCCCGCCCTTTCCGAACAGCTCGTTGCGTTGCGGGACCCGGTGGCAAAGGCGCTGGCAAAGGAGGGGCTGGAAGACGCCTTCCACCGCTTCGATCCCGAACGCTTTAACCTGGCGCTGCCGGTCGCGGTGAACCTTTTCTTTGCGATCCCCACGCGCCCGATCACCACCGAAGTGCTGACGGGCCAGTTAGACCTTCCCGCGCTACTTAGGAACCTTGATTTGCAGGACGAGATGATTGCCGTATCCGGCGACATCATAGATTTGTTGCAAAGGATCTTTGGCCGCGACGGCACAAAACACCCGATGTTTCAGCGGCTGGGTCTTGATCCGGACATCTATGACCGCTGCCTCACGTTGCTGCCGCAACTTGAAGCCGGTGCAACGGGCACATTGACCGATGACGATATCGCCCACCTCCTGCTGATCCCGTTCTCGATTTCCGCCGAACGGATCGGTGTCGGTTTCACCGACGAACTGAAGGACCGCATCGTCGCGCTGCGCCCGCAGGCCACATCCCTGATGGACAACGGGCTTGATGGATTGTTTTCACCGCTGACGCCGGACACGTTCACCACGGGGTTGAGCCTTTTGGAGAACATCCTTTACGGCAAGATCGCCGATGGCGCAGGTCCGAAGGCTGGCAGAATTCGCGAGGTCATCACGGATGAGCTCCGCAAGTCCAAGCTTGCCCACGATGTCTATGCGCTTCTTTACGACCTGCCGACCGATATCGGCGGCGCAAACCTGTCTGCGGAGATGGTCGAGACGTTGGAGGTCACCCGTGCTGCCATCAAATCGCCCGACATCCTGATCCTCGACCGCGCCCTGGCGAGTTTGGAGCCTGATGACCGCCGCGCGGCACTGGCCCGGGTCCGCGGCCTGCTGCCGGATGCCACGCTTATTGTGCTGGAGGCGCGGATTGAGGACCAATCGGCGTTCGATACGTCTTACGAAATCAGGCACTCGCAGCTGCAGCAAGCGGGTTTGGGCACCACGGCGGACGAGGCCGCAAACCCCGTAAGCATCGATCTGACCCGGAAGATTCAGCTCTTGGAAGACAGCGAGCTTTTCTCAGGACTAGGCGAACAACAGCTTCGGCTCTTGGCATTCGGTGCGCGCTGGTATGATGCAGAGCCCGGCACTGTCGTTTTCCGGATGGGAGACGAGCCCACGGATGGCGCCTATGTCATCGCTGATGGCGAGGCCGACCTTTACATCCCGGAAGGCGACAACCCCGAAGTGGTCGTTGCCACGGCCGAGCACGGCGTTCTGATCGGAGAGCTTGCGTTGATTAACAAAAGCCCCCGCGCGCTGAGCATGCGGGCCAAGACGAAACTTCGCGCGCTTCGGTTGGGATCGGAAGAGTTCTTGTCGGTTGTGGAAGCGGATGTCGATACCGCGGTGAAGCTGTTGCAGGTTGTTGCGGGCTATGCCCAACGGTCCGCAAAGTGACGGCCGCGTGGCTGTCTTTGATCCCTTCGGACCGCCCCGATGACATCGTCGCCCCGCCCGATCGCAACCCCGGACAGCCCGCGGCGTGTAAAGCTCGATCAAGCGCTGCGAGCTTTTGCGCGTGCCCTTCTTCACACCTACTTTCGGGAGATCGAGGTGGTGGGGATCGAGCGGTTTCCCAAGTCTGCTCCCGCCATTGTGGTTGGCAACCATTTCAACAGCTTAATCGACGGGGTTCTGTTGACCGCGTTCCTGCCGCGCACGCCAAGGCTGATCGCGTCAAGCTCGGTCTGGGACAATCGGATGTTGCGCCCACTCCTGACTTTGGGCGGCGTTATTCCCATTGTTCGGCGGCAGGACGCGGGCCACGAAAAGCATGCCAACACGGCAACGTTTGCTCGGGCGGCAGCCTATCTGCAGAGGGGCGGAGTTTTGGCTCTTTTTCCCGAAGGCGTCAGCCACAGCGCCCCCGCGCTTCAGCCGATGAAATCCGGCGCGGCCCGTATCGCGCTGTCGGCCGCTGGCCATGAGAACATCGACGATGTCTGCGTCGTCCCTGTGGGACTTATCTTCGACGAGAAGAGCCGTTTCAGATCCCGTGCGCTGGTCGAGGTTGGCGACCCCCTGCCCGTCGACCGGCCACCGGGCGACGTAAAGCCTGCCACCGTTCGGGCCCTGACCGACCGGATCAGCAACGCGCTTGATGCGCTGACACCCGGCTATGAGAGCTGGGAAGAGGCATACGCCGTTGCACAAGCGACAACGATATGGGTACAGCAGAGCGTCGCGGCGCCGAGTGGAGAGGTATCTCTGGCAGACCAATCAGCGCGGATGCGGGCTTTCCGTGACGGCTATCACCGACTGCGCGCACGCGACGCGAACCGGGCGGCATCGATCCGGCGGGATATCGAAGCGTATCTTGAATCCATGCAGAGCGCCGGGGTACGCGACGCGGATGTCGACACCGACCGAACGCGCGGGCAATCCCTGTTTCGAAACCTTCTAGGTGTCTTGATAAGAATGCCGTTGGCTGCCCCGGGACTTGTGCTGAATGCACCGCCATTCTGGCTGACGGTTGCCATCGGTCGGCGTCAATCGCTTGACAAGCGCGCAACCTTTTCGCTGTTCCACGCAATCTGGGCTTTTCCTTTGTTCTGGATCGTTCTCAGTGGCGCGGGTGCCCGGCTTGCGGGGCTGCTTGGCGGACCACCCGGATGGGCGGCGCTTGGCATCCTGGGCCTGTCGATCATCGGAGGTGCGACCGCGCTTGGGGTCATCGACAATTGGCGCGACGCCCGGTCGATCCTTCGCGCGCAACGGTGGCAACGACGACATCCCGACCAAGTCCGCACACTCCGCGAGGTGCGCGGCAAGCTTGTTCAGCGTTTGAAGGTGCTTGTGGCCGAAGATGCCCGATCTTCCAACAATGGATAAGAATGTCGTTGCGCGAGTAACACGCATCTGGGCAACTGATCCCGGGCAGTCAGGCGGATAAACCGATGAGCGATACGACGAAGCGCAAGCGCATCTGGGGTTGGTTCTTCTTTGACTGGGCCAGCCAGCCCTACAACACCCTTCTGCTGACGTTCATCTTCGGCCCTTACATGAATGAGATTATCGGCGACGGCGCAGAAGCGCAGGCGGCCTGGGGCTATGGCGTGGGCCTTGCAGGCGTAGTGATGGCCCTCCTCGCACCAATCCTGGGAGCGATGGCCGATACGGCCGGGACCCGCATGCGCTGGATCTGGGGCTTTTCGGCGATGTATGTCATCGGCAGCACCGGGCTGTGGCTGGCCGCCCCGGACGATTTCAACCTCATTCTGATCCTTTTTCTGTTCGGCCTTGGCCTTGTCGGCATGGAGTTTGCAACGATCTTCACAAATGCGATGCTGCCAGATCTTGGGCCACCCGAAGAGATCGGGCGCATTTCGGGGAACGGATGGGCATTTGGGTACCTGGGCGGGCTTTTCGCGTTGATCCTGTGCCTTGGTTTATTTGCCGAAAGTGCAACAACCGGAAAGACTTTCCTGGGCCTGTCGCCACCCTTCGGGCTGGACCCTGACGCGCGGGAAGGTACCCGATTTGTCGGGCCGTTCACGGCGCTTTGGTTCATCGTCTTTATGATCCCGTTCTTCCTGTTTGTGCGCGATCCCCGCCCTACCAGCGCACCGCCCGGAGCCGTGAAGGCGGCGCTGTCCGAAGTGGGACGCACGATCCGGACGCTTCCAATGCGCCCCAGCCTCTTTGCCTATCTCGGCTCGTCCATGTTCTACCGCGATGCCTTAAACGGGATGTACGCATTCGGAGGGATTTACGCGGCGGGCGTTCTGGGGTGGAACGTCGTTGACACGGGCATCTTTGGAATACTCGCGATCCTAACAGGTGCGATCTTTGCCTGGGTCGGCGGTAAGGCGGATACGCGGTACGGGTCAAAGCCTGTAATCGCCACGACAATCATTCTTCTTTCGCTTGTTGCCTTGGGCGTGATCTTCGTCTCTCGAACATCGGTGTTCGGTGTCCCGATTGCCGAGGGATCGCCTCTTCCGGATATCACATTCTATATCCTTGGGGCGCTGATCGGTGCGGGCGGCGGGGCTTTGCAGGCCTCCAGCAGGACGATGATGGTAAAGCAAGCCGATCCCATGCGGATGACCGAAGCGTTCGGGCTTTATGCTCTTTCTGGAAAGGCGACGGCGTTCATCGCGCCTTTGTCGATTGGGATCGTGACCGACATCACCGGTAGCCAGGCACTGGGCATCGTTCCGCTTCTGGTTCTGTTTGTCGTGGGTCTTTTTCTGTTGATGTGGGTTCGGTCAGATGGCGATCCGCCCGCTTAGTCTGCGATCCGCACCAATGTAGACCCCTCCGTGCATTTCGCCATCAAGGACGGCGGCAACCAGTCCGTATAAACTGCATCAAGATCGCAAAGCGACGCGATGCGCACCGGGGCGGAGCGTTCCAGTTTTGAAGCGTCGACCACCAGAGACGTGCGCTTCGACCGCATAATAATCGTTCGGCTGACGCGCACTTCCTGCAAATCGAAATCCAGAAGGTCGCCGTCTAGATCGAGCGCCGAGGTTCCAATCACGGCGTGATCCACTTTGAAGCGGTCGATGGCCTGGACTGTCAGATCGCCGACCAGACCGCCATCCTGCGCCCGCATCATCCCGCCCAAGACGATGATCTGGAACGTGTCGTTTGCCGACAGGATGTTCGCGACGTTCATATTGTTCGTAAGCACGGTCAGGTTCTGATGCCCCATCAGCGCCCGTGCGACCGCCTCGGTCGATGTTCCGATGTTTAGGAGCACCGAGGAATTGTTGGGAATGTCGGCCGCACAGGCTGCCGCAATGGCCGCTTTCGCCGTCTCGTTAATTGCTTGGCGGTCGGCGTAGCGGATGTTCAGCGCGCCGGCAGGCATGATCGCACCACCATGGACACGGTCAAGCTTTCCATCCGCAGCAAGATCGGTCAAATCGCGGCGGATCGTTTGTGTCGAAACACCGAAGCGTTCGGCCAGATCTTCCACCACAACCCGCCCGTCGCTCCGCGCAATGTCGAGGATCTGAGATTTTCGAAATGATTGGGCCATTGGGTGAATCGGTTTCTGCAAGGGGCGGCGGTTCGCCGCAAACCTGCCTCAGACGCTTGCGATTTTCAAATCTGATATGTGGATTTCTGCTCGCAATCGTCACCTAGTCTCGCCGAAACCCTCAATATCCCACAGCTCACACGACTGATCGCACAAGGATCGCAGATTTTCGCGCAAATACGCGCGCTCTGTGTTTGACAAATCGCCCGACACATCAGAGTCTCCGGCGCATGGACGGGGGGCATCTGACAGCCATGGCCGAAACATCCAACACCACGGACATTTTCATCATCGGCGGCGGGATCAACGGCGTCGCGATCGCACGGGATGCGGTTGGGCGCGGACTGTCCGTGCGCCTTGCCGAAATGGAAGACCTTGCCCATGCCACGTCTTCGGCGTCGACCAAGCTCTACCATGGCGGGCTGCGCTATCTTGAGTATTTCGAGATCGGTCTTGTGCGCCACGCCTTGGAAGAGCGGGAAACGCTTCTGCGTGCGATGCCCCATATCTCGTGGCCCATGCGGTTCGTGCTGCCGTTTCACAAGGACATGCGTTTCGACACGTCTACACCGGCAAGCCGGGTGGTGAGCACAGTCATGCCGTGGCTCAAGGGACGTCGACCAGGCTGGATGATCCGGCTTGGACTTTTCATGTACGATTATTTGGGCGGGCGGCAGATCCTGCCAGGCACAACGACCCTGGATTTGACGAAAGATCCCGCTGGCGCACCCCTGAACGATAAATTTCGAAAGGCGTTCGAGTACTCGGACTGTTGGGTCGAGGATGCGCGCCTAGTCGTTCTAACAGCCCGCGATGCTGAACGTCGGGGCGCAGATATCAGGACTCGGACCAAGGTCGTCACCGCCGACCGGGATGCCGATGGCTGGACCATTGTAACCGAAGACAAAGGCAGCGGTACTCTGCAGGAATGGCGTGCGAAGGTTCTTGTCAACGCCGGCGGGCCATGGGTCCAAGATGTGATCGAAAAGCGCATCCGACTGAACACAAGCGAAGGCATCCGCCTAGTTCGCGGCAGTCACATCGTAACCCGAAAGCTCTTCGATCACGACAAGTGTTACTTTTTCCAGGGTCAGGACGGCAGGATTATCTTTGCAATCCCTTACGAAACGGACTTCACCCTAATCGGCACCACAGACAAAGAGCATGACGGGGATCCCAGGGCGGCCGTCGCGACGGAAGAAGAACAGGAGTATCTCTGCCGGTTTGCCTCTGAGTATTTCAAGACACCGGTCACGCGCGAGGATGTGGTTTGGACCTATTCCGGCGTACGGCCTCTTTACGACGACGGCGCGAAATCAGCGACCGCCGCGACCCGGGACTACGTTTTATCGCTCGACGAGGCGGGTGCTCCGGTTCTGAACATTTTCGGCGGCAAGATCACCACGCACCGAAAGCTTGCAGAACAGTCAGTAGAGAAGTTTTTGCATCATTTCGATGATGCGCAATACGCCTGGACAGCTGGCGTTCCGCTGCCCGGGGGGGATTTTCCGGTTGACGGATTCGACGATCTGGTCGCACGGCTTGCTGCTGCGCACCCCTATCTTGATGCCCGAACGGTGCGGCGGCTTGTCCGCGCCTACGGAACCGAGGCAAAAGACATTGTCTCAGACGCTTCGGGCCTTGGCGATCTTGGACAGGACTTTGGGGCCGGGCTTTACGAATGCGAGGTGCGCTGGCTTATGACCCATGAGTACGCGCAAACGGCAGATGATGTTGTCTGGCGACGGTCCAAGCTGGGGCTTCGGATGACGGCAGATGAGATCGGTGCGCTTGACGACTGGATGTCACGCGCGCTTGCCTCTGGCAAAGCGCCCAAAGCGGCGGAATAATCGGGAAAACCCAGGGAGGAGATCGCGATGACCCATGTCCTCGCCATTGATCAGGGCACGACATCCAGCCGGGCCATCGTTTTTGACAGCGCGATGCGTGTCGTTGCCAGTGCACAAGAAGAATTTCCTCAGCATTTCCCGGCCTCAGGCTGGGTCGAGCATGACCCCCAGGATCTGTGGTCAACAACGGCGGGTACCTGCCGCGCGGCCATCGAACGCGCAGAGGTTTCATCGCAGGACATCGCGGCGATCGGGATCACGAACCAACGCGAAACTGTCGTCGTTTGGGACAAGACGACCGGACGACCGGTGCACAACGCGATCGTCTGGCAGGATCGAAGAACAGCGGACACCTGCGCGCGGCTGCGGGCAGATGGTCACGAGCCAATGGTTAGCGCGCGTACGGGGCTTTTGCTCGATCCCTATTTTTCGGCCACCAAGCTTGCATGGATTCTTGATGAAGTCGAAGGACTGCGGGACCGTGCGCGGCGGGGCGAGGTTCTTTTCGGGACGGTAGATTGCTATCTAATCTGGCGGTTGACCGGCGGGCGGTCGCATGTAACCGACGCCACAAATGCAGCACGTACGCTTTTGTACGACATCCACAAGGGCCGCTGGTCCACCACGATCTGCAAGCTTTTGGACATTCCTGTCGAGATGCTGCCCGAAGTCCGCGATTGCGCCGGAGAATTCGGCGTGACGCGGGCCGATCTGTTCGGTCGGGAAATCCCGATTATGGGTGTCGCTGGCGATCAGCAGGCCGCAACGGTCGGCCAGGCCTGTTTCCAGCCGGGGATGCTGAAATCGACCTATGGAACAGGGTGTTTCGCGCTTCTGAACACCGGGTCACAGGCAGTGCAGTCAAAGAACCGGCTTCTGACGACGATCGGTTATCAACTCGACGGGACGCCCACCTATGCGCTGGAAGGATCGATATTTATCGCGGGCGCGGTTGTACAGTGGCTGCGCGATGGGCTGAAAATCATTCGTGACGCCCGCGAAACGCAGCCCTTGGCAGAGGCCGCGGACCCCGCGCAGGATCTTGTCCTTGTGCCCGCGTTCGTGGGTCTTGGCGCACCGTACTGGAACCCTGACTGCCGCGGGGCGGTCTATGGTCTGACCCGAAACTCCGGTCCTGAAGAGTTCGCGAAGGCCGCGCTGGAGAGCGTGGGGTTTCAAACCGCCGACTTGTTGCGCGCCATGCGGTCGGACTGGCCCGGCGGGGGCGAGGACGGGATATTGCGCGTCGATGGTGGTATGTCCGCCTCTGATTGGGCGATGCAGTTTCTATCGGATATCATCGGCGCACCAGTAGATCGGCCAGAGGTGCTGGAAACCACGGCGCTTGGCGCCGCCTGGCTTGCCGGTATGGCGGCAGATATCTACCCGTCCATGGATGAGTTTGCGGCGAGTTGGCGACTGGAACGCAGGTTCGAACCCGCAATGGACGAAACGGTGCGCAAGACCAAGACGGACGCCTGGTCGCGCGCAGTGCAGGCCACGCTTTCGGTCTAGGATCGCCGCTGTCTCTTAACCCGGATTGTCGGGCCCCAGCCGATTGCGTAGGGTCGCGCGTAACGCACCCTCACCGCAACCCCGCGAAGGAGCCATGCCGTGCAACGCCGCCTCGCCGCCATTCTGGCCACGGACGTCGTCGGCTTTTCGCGGATGGTCCGCGCCAGCGAGGAAACAACCCTCGCCGCCGTGAAAGCGCTGCACGATGACATCATCATCCCGACGGTCGCGTCGCATAACGGACGGGTCGTAAAGCTGATGGGCGATGGGATGCTTGCGGAATTTGCGAGCGTCGTGGACGCCGTGCGCGCGGGCATCGCCATCCAGAGGGCAACCACGGCGCGCGACTGGGATATCCGGCTTCGTGCGGGCATCAACCTTGGCGATATCATCGTGGATGGCGATGATATCCAGGGCGACGGCGTTGTCATGGCGTCGCGCCTTGAATCGATTGCCGACCCGGGCAGCGTTTTCGTCACTGCGGCCGTCTACGACCAAGTGCGCGACCGGCTGGATGACAGTTTCGACGACGCAGGCGCGCGCGAGGTGAAGAACATCGACCGGCCAGTCCATGTGTGGCGGTGGACCGGCAAAGCGGCGCCAAGCCCTGCCCCGGACCTGCGGTCCGCGGCGGCTGAAGCGGCCACGCAACCGTCGATCATCGTTCTGCCCTTTGCCAACTTGAGCAACGACCCCGAGCAGGAGTACTTCAGCGATGGCGTGACCGAAGATGTGATCACCGATCTTTCAAAGATCTCTGAGTTAGCTGTGATCGCGCGCGCAACCGCCTTTACCTACAAGACCACAGCCCAAACCGTGCCGGATATCTGCGGACAGCTCGGTGTGGGGTTCGCGCTGACCGGCAGTATCCGCAAGGCCGGAAACCGCGTCCGTGTTTCGGCAGAGCTTGTCGACGGGGCCCGTGGCACATCGGTATGGACGGATCGTTATGACCGCGATCTGACTGATATCTTCGAGGTTCAGGACGACGTCACCCGACAGATCGTAGGGGCCCTGAAGTTGACCCTCACCGAGACTGAAGAAGCGCTGATCGCCCATGACGCCACCCAAAGCGTGACGGCGCATGACTATTACATTAAAGGGCGCGAGATGCTTTTTGCGCCCGACAAATCGCTTGCAATGTTCAATGCAGCGACCGACTTGTTTCAGAAGTCAATTGAGGCGGATCCGGCATTTGGCGGTCCCCATGCGGGCATGGGCATGGCGCATGTCCTGAACCATCAGAACCTCTGGACGAAGGACGCGGATTTGTCGCTGGAGCGCGCTGGGGAGTTCGCCGCCGCTGCCGTCGAGAAGGACCCAAAAGACGCCTATGCGCATTACGTCGCGGCACTGGTCGCGCTGTTCAAGAAAGACTATGCAGAATGGTCCGCCCGGGTGGATCAGGCGCTTGCGATCAGCCCGAATTACGCTCCCGCTATGAACCTTCGCGGGCTTTTGTGCATCTATCAGGGCGCCCCGGACCAAGCGATCCCGATCATTGAACGTGCGATGCGATTAGACCCCGCGTTTCAGCAGCAAGCGGTGCATTTTCTTGGCACGGCGCATTTTGTCGCCGGAAACTATGCCAAGGCTGCTTCGGTGTTCAAAGACCGTATTGTCGTGAACCCCAACACCGATTTATCACGGGGATTTCTGGCCTCGGCGCTTGGACATATGGGACGGGTGGCCGAAGCCAAGGCGGTTTGGCGGAAGCTGAAAGAGATCAACCCCGCTTATATCCCGGAAGAGCATATTGGCAGGCTTCCGTTTCAGGACGCAACCGGGCCCAATCGCTTCATGGACGGGCTGCGCAAGGCTGGCCTGATCGACGAAACGGCGACGGAAAACCCACGCGGCCCTTAGAGACTCTGCAAAAGCGCCTGCGACGGCGTGCCCGTTACGGGCAACCCCCTGCTCGATTGATAGGCACGGATTGCGTCTTGGCTTTTGGGACCGATAACTCCATCAGCACCGCCTGTGTCGAACCCCCGTGCCGTCAAGCGCGTCTGAAGTGTAATCCGGTCATCCTTGGTCAAACCATAGCGATCAGGCGGGAACGGCGTGCGCAGCGGGCCTGCCCCACCGATGCGGTCGGCAAGGTGCCCGACCCCGATCGCATAGGCGTCTGAATTGTTGTAGCGTTTGATCACGGCAAAGTTTCGCGTGACGGCAAAACGTGGGCCACCGGGCTGCGGCTGGACCACGGGCCCACTGGCCGCCCCTGTGACTTCGCGCCCCCAGCCTTGGCCCCAGACCCATCCGTTCCGTTGCAGATAGGCCGCCGTGGATGCCAGGGCGTCCGATGGATCGTCCGACCAGATGTCACGCCGTCCGTCACCGGTGAAGTCCACCGCAAAGCTCAGATAGGACGTCGGAATGAACTGCGTATGCCCCATCGCGCCGGCCCAGCTTCCAGTCATGCGCCCGGGAGCGATATCGCCCGCCTGTTGAATTTGCAGCGCAGCAATAAGTTGGCGTTCGAAGAATGTCCCGCGGCGGCCATCATAGGCCAGGGTCGAGGTTGCGGACACAACGGGGACCTCTCCCATTCGTTCGCCATAGAAACTTTCCAATCCCCATATTGCCGTGATGATCCGGGCGTCGACGCCATAGCGCGTCTCGAGCGCAGAAAGCACCGGGCGGTGACGGTCATAGGCCGCGCGGCCCTTCGACACCCTCTCTTCCGACGCCGCAATCGAAAGATAGTCTTCGAGGGTACGCGAGAATTCCGTTTGGTTCCGGTCGCGCGTCACGACACCGGGAAGGTATCCCGTGCCCCGAAACGCCTGTGTCAGCGTCGCATCGCTGATCCCCTGACCACGGGCGCGACCGCGAAACGCCGCGACCCAAGCGTCGTAATTGGCGTTCGAGACTGGCCGCAGATCGGCCGGTATCCCACGTTGCGCCACGCTGCCACTGTCACCGTCGCCCGATACGCAACCCGATACGAAGGTCAGACCCGCAAGTCCCAACCCAAACTGTCGTCGTGAAATCTTCATGCCTTGCCCGCCCGTCTTGCCCCTTTTTGCAAGTCTAGCCTAAGCATCGTGACGCGAAAACGGTAAGACGCCGGTCTCGCGCTCACAATCGGCGAAGCCTTGCCGGGCTTATGCGTCCTTGGCACCGGTCCCGGCCAGAAGCCGACCCGTCGCGTCAAGAACGACGTCAGCGACCTCTTCCGTGAATTTAGGCGGCTTGGCCTTGCCATCGATCCGAAGGAACGAGAGACCATGGACAAAAGTCCAAAGTGGAAAGCCCAGGCCAAGGACCACATCATCGACCCCTTCCCGCCCGGCCCAGATCGCGACCTGACCCAACACGGTAGCGTAACACGCCATTCCCGCCTCCTCCATCTCGGTGGTGGAGCCTTTGAAGGCGAACATCATCTTAAAGGTCTCGGGATGTGCTTCGGCAAAGGCGATGTAGGCCGTTCCCATGGCTGCAATCGTTTCGATAGTACCGGGCGTCCGGCCTTCTGCTGCGCCTGCAATGGCCGCAGTCATCTCGCGAAAACCCTGAAGCGTCACGGCGCGCAGCATATCGGTTCGGTCAGAGAAATGCTTGTAGGGCGCGGCCGTCGATACTCCGGCAGCGCGACACGCTTCGGATACCGAAAACCCATCAGGCCCCTTGGCTTCAACAAGAACGCGGGTTGCGGTCAGCAATTGTTCCCGCAGATCACCATGGTGATAGCCCTTCTTTGCAATGACCTCAGACATTCCGGACCTGCTCCTCGCAGATTCTTTTAACCTGCTCTTGACGTATATGTTTGTGTCTCTAACTTAGTTAGCACCTCTAACACTTAAGCGGTTCGACACAAGATTCCAAGAGTGTCGCGGCCGCTACACCACCAAACTGTATGCCCCGCCATCGGGAGAGCAAGATATGACTGATCAACCAAGGCAAAGCCGCACACGCCGGGTCCTGCGCGCAACGGCCACGACACTTGGGACACTCGCAGCTCTCGGCATTGCGGGCACGCTTGTCTGGACGGGGTCTGCCGAGATCGCCGCACGCGCAGAACGGCTGCCAACAGAGGCGACGGTGCCGCCGGTCCCGGTCGTCACAGCGCCCCTTGTGGAAACGGCCTCGTACACAGTGCGCACCCGCTACCCAGGTAGGGTCGAAGCCCAAAGGGAACTGGCGTTGGGGTTCGAGCAGGGGGGCACGGTCGCCATCGTGTCGTACGACGAAGGCGACCGTGTCCCGGAAGGCGCCGTGCTTGCGCGGCTGGATACCCGGGCGCTCGATGCACGCCGCGCCGCTCTGACGGCCGCCCGCGAGGCTTTGGTCGCGCAGGCTGACCTCGCCAAATTGACAGCCGATCGTCAACGCGCACTCCTCGACCGGAACCATGTTTCGCAGCAGCGTTATGACGAAGCCCGGCTTACGCTTTCACGGACCGAAGCCGAGATTCGCGCAACTGAAGCTGAAATTGTCGGGATCGACGTGTCGCTCGACAAGGCCATTCTTCGCGCCCCGTTTGACGCGGTGATCGGCACACGCCTGATCGACGACGGGACTCGCGTTGCCGGCGGTCAGCCAGTCTTCGATCTGTTCGAAAATACAGCGTTGCATTTTCGCGTCGGTCTTCCGCAGGCTATCGTGCGCGGTTTGTCGGACGGGGACACAGCGGATGTCGAAATCGACGGAACACTCAATTCTGCGAGAATTGTACGAATTCGCGACGACATCGATCCCGCGACCAGAACCCAGTCGGTGATCCTTGCGCTTGATGACGCGGCGGAGGCTCCGGAAGGCGCGTTAGGCAGCTTGACCCTGTCCCGCGAGATTTCTGAAACCGGCGCCTGGGTGCCGTCTACGGCGCTTGTTGAAGGCTTACGCGGGCTTTGGACGGTCTATCTGATCGATCCTTCGGGCGAGCTTCCGATCACCCGCCGCGAATCTGTAGAGTTGATTCATTCGGACGGCGCACTCGCCTATGTGCGCGGCGCATTCGCAAACGCTTCGCAAATTGTTGCCGAGGGCCCGCATCGTGTTGCGGACGGCCAGCCTGTCACACCCGCCAGCGGAGGGTAAGCGCATGGAAACCGTGACTTTCCGAAATCCGCGCATCGTTGCGCTTACTTTGTTGGTGATCATCTCGGCCGGCTTGTCGGCGCTGTTGTCGATCGGCCGTCAGGAAGACCCGACGATTACCAACATAAACGCGGTCGTCACGACACCTTACCCTGGCGCCGAGCCTGCACGCGTGGAATCGCTTGTAACACGCCCCCTGGAGGATGAGTTTCGCACCATCCCCGAGATCAATGTGATTACCTCGACCTCGGCGACGGGTGTTTCGATCTTGTCGCTGGAGCTTGACGAGGCGGTCGATCCGGACGCAATCGAAGGGATCTGGTCAGAGGCGCGCGACGCGCTCGCGGATGCCGAGCGCACGTTTCCCGTCGGCGTTCTGACGCCTGAATTTGACAGCGACAGCTTCGGCGCGTTTGCCGCAATCCTTGCTCTGACACCCACAGGCACGCGTGCAGAACCTGCCGTAATGGCCCGATACTCCGACGAGCTTGCGGAACGGCTGCGAAACCTCTTTGGTGTCGAACTGGTCGAGGTTTTTGGCGTCCCCGACGAGGAAATTCTGGTCTCGGTCGATCCCGACGCTGCGTCGGCACTCGGCCTCACCCCGGACACCATCTCTGCCCGCATCGCCCAAGCCGATGCGAAGGTTCAGTCGGGACGTCTTCTGGGCAGCGGTAACGATTACCTTTTGGACGTCTCCGGCGATATCGAGGCGGTTGAGCGCATTGGCGACGTCGTTTTAGCAGAAGACGGTCGCGGCACCGTAACCCGTCTGTCTGACATCGCGTCCATCACGCGCGGGCCCGAAACGCCCGCCGACAGCCTTGCGATTTCGAACGGGGAAACAGCAATTCTGTTGGCCGTTCGGGTCGAAGAAGGCCTTCAGATCGACACATGGATGGGGTGGTTGAAAGAGGATGTCGCAGCGTTCCAAGACACCTTGCCCGCTTCGCTTGAACTGACGCAGGTCTTTGATCAATCGCGCTATACCGCCGACCGACTGGCCGAGGTCGCGACGAATATGGGCATCGGTGTCGGGCTTGTCGTTGCGGTGCTTCTGGTAACACTCGGTGTACGCGCCGCCCTTATCGTGGCGCTTGTTCTGCCGATTGTATCCCTTGGAAGCCTTGCAACGATGAATTTCATCGGGCTGCCCATTCACCAGATGTCGGTGACAGGCCTCATCGTGGCGCTGGGGCTTCTGGTGGACGCCGCGATCGTGATGACCGACGAAATCCGCCAGCGCCTGGAACGCGGTATGGCCCGGGTCGCGGCCGTCAGCGAAGCGGTACGCAGGTTGACGATGCCGCTTCTGGCATCAACCGTCACAACGGCCCTGTCCTTTGTTCCAATGATCCTTCTGCCGGGACCTGCCGGCGATTTCGTGGGCTCCATCGCCATCGCCGTTGTGCTTATGCTGATTTGGTCCTTTCTCATCGCTATCGCGATCACGCCCGCGATTGCTGGTTGGGCCCTGAAGGGCGAAGGTCATCGGTCCGGGTTGTCGGTCCCCTTTATGGCACGCGGTTTCCGTGCCCTGATCCACTGGTCCGTCCGAAACCCGATCCGGTCAATCGGCTTCGCCCTGGTGTTGCCGGTCATGGGATTTGTGAGTTTCCCAACACTTACGGCTCAATTCTTTCCTGGCGTCGACCGGGACCAGTTTCACATCGAGGTCGAGCTTCAACCAGGAACGGGGATCGACCGTACCTATGCTCTGGCGCGGGAGATTGACGCGGCCTTGCGCAACACGCCCGGCATTACGGGCGTGAACTGGGTCATTGGCGAAAGTGCACCTGCCTTCTACTACAACATTGTCGGCAGCCGCGACCGGGCACCAGAGTTCGCGCAGGCGCTTGTCACGACCGAAAGCCCCGATGCAACCGCCGCTTTGCTGTCGCCGCTTCAGACCCGGCTTGACACCGGCTGGCCCGCGGCCCGCATCCTGGTCCGGGGTCTGGTTCAGGGTCCGCCTGTCGATGCGCCAGTGGAGTTTCGCTTGGTCGGCCCAGATCTTGTGACCCTCCGCGAGTTGGGTGAAGGGATACGCAATGTTTTGCTGACCTTGAGCCCCATAACTACGGTTCGGGCCGATCTGGAAGGCGGTGCGCCGAAGCTTTCGGTCGACGTCGACGAAAGTGCGGCTCGGCTGCTGGATCTAGAGCTTTCCGGCATCGCGCGGCAGCTTGAGGCCGGTCTTGAAGGAGCGCTCGGCGGATCACTGATCGAAGCGGGCGAAGAGCTTCCCGTTCGGGTGCGTCTTGGCGACGGCGTCCGCTCAGACCTCGACCGAATCTCGGACCTTACGATCTTGCCGCCGGATGCGCAGGCGCAGGCCGCACGAGGGCTGCAACCCGGCGTTCCTTTATCTGCGCTGGCCAAGACCAGCCTTGTGCCCTCTGAAAGCGCAATCCAGCGCCGGAACGGGATGCGGGTGAACACCGTGCAGGCATTTCTTATCCCCGACGTTCTGCCGGAAGAGGTTCTGGCCCTTGCCCAGGCCGAGCTTGACGCTTCGGGCTTTGCACTGCCAACGGGCTACCGGCTTGAGATCGGGGGCGATAGCGACGCGCGTTCGGACGTTGTGACGAACCTGATGGCGCCGCTTGGCCTGATCGTCACCCTGTCGATTGCGGTTATTGTCCTGACATTCAACTCGTTCCGGTTGACGGCGATCACGCTCATGGTCTCGGTTCTGGCGGCTGGTTTATCGATCCTGGCCCTGGCGGTCTTTAACTACCCGTTTGGTGTCAACGCGATCATCGGCCTGATCGGGTCCATCGGCGTTTCGATCAATGCCGCGATCATCATTCTAACCGGGCTTCAGGCAAATCCGCTGGCCCGCCAGGGCGACACACAGGCGATGACGGATGTCGTGGTCGGATCAAGCCGCCATATCATCTCGACGACCCTGACCACGACCGGTGGCTTCCTACCGCTGATCCTGGGCGGCGGCGGGTTCTGGCCCCCCTTCGCGATGTCGGTCGCGGGCGGCGTGTTCTTGTCGACGGTCGTCAGCTTCTTCTTCACGCCGCAGATGTTCGCCCTTGTTCGGCGGCGCGAGAAAGCCCCAGAGATCCCGGCGGAAGATGCTCCAAGCCCAGAGATCGCGCCGGTCTATCCAAGGCTTGCAGCGGAATAGGTACTACGCGGGCGGCCGCCCGCGGTACCCGGTGGCAACGACAAACTTCTCTGAGCTGTCGGCCCGCGATGCCGGCGGCTTGACGTTCGCGACCTTGTCGAAACGCTGCTTTAACGCTGTTTGCAAACCGCCCTCGGCGCCGCCGGCAAGCACCTTCGCAACAAAGGTTCCACCCGGCGCCAACACGTCGAACGCCAGTTCCGCCGCGGCCTCGCCAAGTGCCACAATCCGCAGATGATCGGTCTGCTTGTGCCCTGAGGATGCGGCCGCCATGTCCGACATGACGACATCAGCCTCACCGCCAAGCCACACCTTCACGCGCACGTCTGCCCCGTCTTCCATGAAGTCCAGCACATGCAGTTCTGCGCCCGGGATTGGTTCAACCTCTTGCAAATCGACCCCGATCACGCGGCCTTTTGCTTTCCCGGGCTTCGTCCCAAGGGCGTTGACGCGGGCGACGGCGACCTGGCACCAGCCACCGGGCGCGCAGCCGAGATCGACGACCCGCGCGCCCGGCACCAGAAACCGATATGTGTCATCGAGTTCAAGGATCTTAAAGGCCGCCCTGCCCCGGTAGCCTTCTGTCTTCGCGCGTCGGACGTAAGGATCGTTCAACTGCCGCTCAAGCCACCTAGTCGACGACAATTTGCGACCCCGCGCGGTTTTTACCCTGACCCGCAAGTCGCGTTGCCCCCGCCCGCTTGATTTTTTGGTCATGACCGAACGCCCTTCATCCTGGCGAAAATACTCTGGGGAGCGCGAGGGGCAACGCCCCTCGCAAGGCGCCGTATCGCTCTCCTAGAACGCCCCATCTTCCAGCACGCCATCGGCCGACATCTGCGCATAAAGCAACCCCTCGCGCAGCCCACGATCCGCGACCGACAGCCGATCGGTGGGCCAGATCCGAAGCAGCGCCTGCAAAATCGCCGCGCCCGACATAATCAGCGCCTGTCGATCCCGTCCGATCCGCGGATCGCTCCGTCGCCCAGCCGGGCCAAGGCTCAGGTATTCCCGGATCACGGTGTCAATCTGATCCGACGTCATCCGAAGCCCGTCGACCTTGTTGCGGTCATACCGCCTGAGCCCCAAATGCGAGGCCGCGACGGTCGTAATCGTGCCGCTGGTGCCGATGATCTGGAACCCATCGCGTGCCTGCTCGGACGAATAGGGCGAAAAATCCGCCAGGTTTTCCTCAAAGAACCAGCTCATTAATGCAAACCGCGCCGAATCATCATGCACATCGTTGAATTGCTCGCGCAGGGTCGCGACCCCAAGCGGCACCGATATCCAATCGACGACCCGCGCGCCCGGAAACGGTGTGTCCTCGGACTTGAAGCCCGCATGCAACCGCATAATCGCGCGGGGGCGATCGCGGCGTGGAACCCGTGTCAGGTCGATCCAGACAAGCTCGGTCGAGCCGCCCCCGATATCGACCACCAACAGTTGCTCGGTCTTCGTGGATACAAGCGGCGCACAGGAAATCACCGCAAGCCGCGCTTCTTCCTCGGGTTCGATGATCTCAAGACGCAATCCCGTTTCGCGATGGACATACTGAATGAACTGATCGGCGTTCGACGCCCGGCGGCACGCCTCAGTCGTCACCAGCCGCATGCGCCGCACGTTGTGATGACGCAGCTTCGACTGACAGATGCGCATCGCCTGAACGGTCCGTTGCATCGAACCGCGCGACAGGCGTCCCGATGCTTCAAGCCCCTGACCCAGTTGCACCGACTTCGAGAAGCTGTCCACAACGTGAAATTGATTGCCCTTCGGCTGGGCAATCAGCATGCGACAACTGTTCGTTCCCAGATCCAGCGCCGCATAAAGTTCGGCAGGATCCGGCGGCAAGGGTCCGGCGCTCTCAACCGGCTTCGGGAACGCGCCCGCACCCTTGGGACGCTCGGGCGGCATATCGCCCTCCAATTTCAAGTTGCCCCAATGCTAGGCCGAGCGTGCGGCGTCGCGCAAGTGTCGTGTTCGAACACAGACGCGGACATCACGCCTCATCAAGTTCATGAGAAATTTGGACCCAAAGGCCCCTTGGCCCGACCCGGCCTTGAACGCTATGACCCTATGGCGCGTCGTAAAGCCTTCTCGCGATGTCGAAAACGCGCGTAACACTGCGCCTGATCGCGCGTAAACGGGTGCGAACAAAAGGATTCGCCGCACATGTCGGATATCACAATCGTCTATTGGCGGGACATCCCGGCACAGGTCATCGTCGGCAAAGGCCGTCGGGGCGCCAAGGTGCAATTGCCTGAGCGCTTTGAACAAGCCATCGACCGCGCCGCAATGAAGGTTGGCGCGGCCGAAACCGATGCCTACCTCGCTGAATGGCGAAAAGTGGCGGCGGGCACGGCGGAAGGTGATCTGCAGGAAGCGGCGCAGGCAGAGGCCGCTAGGATCGAAGCGGAATACGACGGCGACCGCATCAAGGCGCTGATCGCAAACGACGGGTGGGCGTGAGCCCAACACAAGCATGGGAGGCGCTGATGGCGCTCTTGCAGTTCAAGCGGAAAAACCCGGTGCGCAGCGCGCCTGAGATCGAGACTTTCCTGAAGGGCTACTCGATCGAGGTGATGCCCCGTACAGCCGAGAAGGTCGAGGATTTCCGTGCCCTTCTGCCTGAAGGCACGCGCGTTTACATCGCCCATATCGAAGGCACCCCGATCGAGGACATGGTGCGTACCGCCAAACGTCTGGCCGAGGATGGGTACCCGGTGATGCCGCATTTCCCGGCGCGCATCATCAAGGACACTGCCACCCTTGCCGACTGGATTTCGCGGTATCAGGGCGAAGCAGGTGTCGACCAGGCGCTTCTGCTGGCCGGTGGCGTGACAGAACCTCATGGCGATTTCCATGCCTCGATGCAGCTGATGGAAACCGGACTGTTCGACAAGGCTGGCTTCCGACGCCTGCATGTTGCCGGGCATCCCGAAGGAAATCGCGACATCGACCCCGACGGTGGCGACCAAGCCGTGATGGAGGCGCTGCGCTGGAAGCAGGCATTCTCTGATCGGACGGACGCGGACATGGCGCTTGCAACGCAGTTTGCGTTCGATGCCGACCCGATCATCGCCTGGGCGGAGAGGCTTCGCGCGGAGGGTATCGAACTTCCCGTACATATCGGCATTGCGGGACCCGCGAAACTTCAGACCCTAATCAAATTTGCGATTGCCTGCGGTGTCGGTCCATCGCTGAAAGTTCTTCAGAAACGGGCAATGGACGTCACCAAGCTTGTTCTTCCTTATGAGCCGACAGACGTGATCGCTGCGCTGGCAGCCCACAAGGCTGCGCATCCCGATTTTGCGGTTGAACAGGTGCATTTCTTCCCGTTGGGCGGGATCAAAACGAACGCAACGTGGGTCACCGAAAACGGTGGGGCTGCGGGCCGTCCGGCGAAGGTCGCCTGACCGACGATGCACCGACCCGCGCTTCTTTTTGATCTCGACGGCACGCTCATCGACAGCGATCCGCTTCATGCTCGCGTGTTTAAAGAGATGTTTGCAGAACGTGGCATCGCGGTCGATGAGGCGTTCTATGTGGCCGAGATCCACGGGCGCCATAACTCTGAGATTTTCGCCAAACACTGCCCGGACGAAGACGCGCATGCACTGCATCTTCTGAAAGAAGCGGCTTACCGTGACCTCCTGCCCGGGCTGCAGATTGATCCCACACCTGGCGCGGTCGAGCTTCTTTCGCGCGCCGGACGCGCCGGGTGGTCGGTTGCTGTGGTCACAAACGCACCCCGAATGAATGCAGAAGCTTCGCTTGACGCCATCGGCCTTCTTGGCGCATTTGATACGACTGTGATCGGCGAAGAATGCGAGCGGGGCAAACCTGACCCCGCGCCGTATCTGCATGCGCTGGAACTTCTAGGCGCAACGCCCGAAAATACCATCGCTTTCGAAGACAGCGCCAGCGGCATCGCGTCGGCGGTCGGCGCCGGGCTTCGGACCATCGGGCTGACATCCAGCCTGTCCGACGAAGCACTGCGCGCGGCTGGCGCGGCCGCCAGCATTCAGAATTTCCACGACACTGCGCTCGGGCCAGAGCTCGCGCGCCTTGAGGGAGAGCTTACATGACCAGAACGGTGGTCGAATCCAAATCAAAAACCGTCACTATCGGCTTTGACGAGCCGTTCTGTGTGATTGGCGAACGGATTAACCCGACGGGCCGAAAGGTCCTTGCAGCTCAGCTTGAGGCTGGCGATTTCTCGACAGTCGAGAAGGACGCGCTGGAACAGGTCGCATGCGGGGCGATGGTGCTCGATGTGAACGCTGGTGTTGTCTACAACTCGAACCCCGATCCAAACCAGACTGAACCCCCGCTGATGCGGAAAATGATCGAGCTTGTTCAGGGACTTGTGGATGTTCCTTTATGCATCGATTCGTCGGTTCCTGGCGCTCTAGAAGCCGGCCTTGATGCCGCAGAGGGTCGACCGCTCCTGAACTCGGTGACCGGTGAGGAAGAGCGGCTTGAAGCCATTCTGCCGCTCGTGAAGAAATACAACGTTGCGGTCGTCGCAATTTCAAACGACGACACAGGCATTTCCGAAGATCCTGAAGTCCGATTTGCGGTGGCCAAGAAAATTGTTGAACGGGCCGCTGATTTTGGCATTCCCGCCCATGATATTGTGGTCGACCCGCTTGTTATGCCGGTAGGGGCCATGGCTACTGCAGGCCGTCAGGTATTTGCCCTGGTGCGCAAGCTGCGCGAGGAGTTGGGCGTAAACACCACCTGCGGCGCTTCGAACATCTCGTTTGGGCTGCCGCACAGACACGGGATCAATGCCGCGTTTCTTCCAATGGCGATTGGCGCCGGAATGACAAGCGCGATCATGAACCCTGTGCGTCCGGTTGAAATGGAAGCCATTCGCGCGGCGAACTTTCTGATGAACCACGATGCCAACGGGTCGGAGTGGATTAAATTCGCGCGTGTATTGGACGAGGTAAAAGAGGGCATACCCTTTCCTGAAGCCAGCCAAAAGGCGGCTGCCAGTGGCGGAGGACGCGGCGGACGTTCGGGTGGCAGACGGCGGCGGGCATCGTAAGCCCGGCGCTCACGCCGACAATACGGAAAATCATTGAGGCGACTGCCCCCACCGCCGCGCCCAGACGACCAGCGCGACCCGATAGCCCGAAGGCGTATTTTTTATTTGCGGGGCTAGGGTCAGAAGGCATCTATGTGCGGAACGCTGGACAGACGGTCTGTTTATTGGACGGCAATGAACGGCCCCGATAGGTTGGTACGGCTCATGGAAGATCCCCCGCCCCAGCCGCTACGCCGCCGTACCTGGATTGGCCTTGCCGCCAGGCTTGCATTTCTGGCTGGTGTCGTTGTCGCATTGCATCTGTTTATCGACTGGGTTTTGGTGCGTGCAGAAACCTCGGCCCATGGCGAGATGCTTACAATCGGACTGGTCGGAGCGCTTGTTCTTGCATACGCGCTTTTAATCGCTGTCCCGTTCGTTCCAGGAATTGAAATTGGGCTGGCCCTGCTGGCCTTGCGCGGAGCGGAAGTTGCGCCCGTCGTATATCTGGCGACGGTTGCGGGGTTGATGCTGGCCTTTTTGGCCGGGCACAAACTGCCCCTTGGCTGGTTGCACCAACGGCTAGAGGACTTGCGTTTGTCGCGCGCCGCCCAGTTTGTTGCAGAGGTTCAGCCGATGCCTCCCGAACGTCGCCTTGCAGTTCTGCGCGCCCGTCTGCCCGACCGCATCGCTGGTCACGCGGTGCGGTGGCGCTACGTCGCCCTCGCGCTTCTCGTAAACATGCCTGGAAGCGGATTGATCGGTGGTGGCGGCGGTATCTGCCTTTTAGCGGGGCTCACCCGGATCTTTCGCCCGGGCGCGACACTGGCGACCCTCGCCCTTGCGGTGGCGCCAGTTCCAATCGTTGTCTGGTTCACCGGTGTCGAAGCGAGCTGGGTTTTCACTCCGCGCTAAGCACAAAATGCAGCGGCCAAAGGATCATGAGATAGGCCGTCGCCAAAGGCAGGCCCAACATCAGTCCGGCTGCTGCAAGATCGCTTCCCGCCGCGATGCCGACAGCCATTGCGGCCAATGCGGCCGCCATGCAGATCGCCGGGAAAAGCGCGGCAACCTGCCAGCCGCGCCGCATCCGGCTAAGAGCGGCCCATTGCAACGCTACGTAGACAAGCGGCAGGAGGAGAATCAAAGTCGCGGTCACGGCAATCTGAAATCCCTGGCAAAGCTATGGACCTTGCCTGACCGCGCTGTGGTTCGGTTTCAACGCATGGTGGGCACGGATGCCGCAGACAGGCGACTTTGTGCCGCCTGGTGCCTTTTCCATAGGCGGGAAGGCGTTAAGTAAGGCGAACGCGACAGGATAACGGCTGGACATGGCAGACGACGCACTCGTGATTTTCACTCCTTCGGGCAAGCGTGGCCGATTCCAGCTAGGAACACCTGTTCTGACGGCGGCGCGCCAACTTGGCGTCGATCTTGATTCGGTCTGCGGTGGCCGCGGCATCTGTTCAAAATGCCAAGTTAGCCCGGGGATCGGAGAGTTTCCTAAGCACGGCGTGACCGTGGCCGAAGACGCCCTGTCGGAATGGAATGCGGTCGAAGCGCGATATGACGAAAAGCGCGGTCTGAAACCAGGCCGTCGCCTTGGCTGTCAGGCCCAGATCATGGGCGACGTGGTGATCGACGTGCCCGCAGAAAGCCAGGTCCATCGACAGGTCGTCCGGAAGCGCGCTGAAGCGCGCGAGATCAAAATGGATCCGGCGGTCAGACTGTTCTACGTCGAGGTCGAAGAGCCCGACATGCACGACCCTTCGGGCGATCTGGAGAGGTTGGCAAAAGCCCTTGCAGAGCAGTGGGGCCTCGCCGACGTGCGCGCCGATCTGAGCGTCTTACAAAAGATGCAGCCAGTCTTGCGAAAGGGCGCGTGGAAGGCAACCTGTGCTGTCCATGTGGCAGAGAACAGTGCCGCGCCCCGCGTTCTGCATCTTTGGCCCGGTTACTTCGAAGGCACGATATACGGACTTGCTGTCGATCTTGGTTCTACCACCATCGCGGGGCATCTTTGCGATCTTAGAACTGGCGAGGTGATTGCATCGTCTGGCCTGATGAACCCTCAGATCCGCTTTGGCGAAGACCTGATGAGCCGTGTCAGCTACGGGATGATGAACACCGGTGGCGCGGGCGAGATGACGGCTGCGGTGCGCGACGGCATGAATGGGCTGATCGAGGCTGTGGCAGCCGAGGCCCGTGTCGAGCCATCGCTGATCGTCGATGCCGTCATCGTCTGCAATCCGGTCATGCACCATTTATTTCTGGGGATTGATCCATACGAGCTTGGCCAGGCACCGTTTGCGCTGGCGACATCTGACGCGCTGCACCTGACCGCAAGGGAGTTGGACCTCGCGCTTCACCCGTCAGCCCGGGTCTACATGCTGCCCTGTATCGCAGGACATGTGGGCGCGGACGCAGCGGCCGTTACACTGTCAGAAGCGCCCGACAAATCCGAAGATCTTGTGCTGGTGGTCGATGTCGGCACGAATGCCGAGATTCAACTCGGCGACCGGCAGGGCGTTCTGGCCTGTTCCTCGCCAACCGGACCGGCATTCGAGGGTGCGCAGATCAGCGCAGGCCAGCGCGCCGCACCGGGCGCGATCGAAAGGGTCGAGATCGATCCGGTGACAAAAGCCCCGAGATTCAAGGTCATCGGGTGCGATCTCTGGTCTGACGATCCAGGCTTTGTGGAAGCGACCAAGGACACTGGCGTCACCGGGATCTGCGGATCGGGCATCATCGAGATGGTGGCCGAGATGCGTATGACCGGCATTGTCGATGCAAGCGGTTTAATCGGAAACCCAGAACAGACCGGCACGGAACGCTGCGTCGCCGACGGGCGCACATGGTCCTATCTGGTTTGGGACGCCTCCGACATAGGTGGCCCGCGGATCACTGTGACGAACCGCGATATCCGGGAAATTCAGATGGCAAAGGCCGCGCTTTATTCAGGCGCGCGGCTGTTAATGGATAAACGCGGGGTTGATGGTGTCGATCGGGTTGTCTTGGCCGGTGCGTTTGGTGCGCACATCTCGCCCAAGCATGCGATGGTCATTGGTATGATCCCAGATTGCACACTGGACAAGGTCACAAGCGCTGGGAACGCGGCCGGGACCGGTGCGCGGATCGCCCTTCTGAACCGTACGGCGCGCGGCAGCATCGAAGAACTGGTGCGCAAGGTCGAAAAAATAGAAACCGCAATCGAACCCAGGTTTCAGGAGCATTTCGTCAACGCATCCGCGATGCCGAACGCGGCAGACCCCTTTCCAATCCTACGCTCTGTGGTCGACCTACCCGAGATGAGCTTCAATGTCGGCGAAGCGGCGGAGGCTGGTGGACGACGACGCAGACGACGCGGCTAAGCGCCTCCGGCAGCCAATTCCTGTTAGACCCAGTGACAGCGGGACATCCGAGCATGGAAAGTCGGGAACAGGCAGCTTCGACCGTCGAATACCGGAAAACGCTTGCAGACCAGCCAACCCGCCGACCAAGGTGACCGCATCTTTCCTTGGCGTTCGCGCGCAAATCTCTTGAGGTGACCTTTGGACCCAGCCAAGATCCCGGCCCGCCGCATCCGGCTTGCCACAGGGCTGATCCTATACGTCTACGTCACCCTTCATCTTCTAAACCTGTCACTGGGCTTGGCGGGTCTCGATACTCTCTCAGAGGTCGGCGATCTTGCCGGGATGCTAATCGGAACCACGCCGGGGCTGATTCTGATCTATGGCGCGCTCTTGGTTCACATCGCCTTGGCATTGTGGAGCCTCTATCGTCGTAACCGGATGCGGATGCCCTGGTCCGAAGCGGTGCAGCTGGTGTTAGGGTTTCTGATCCCGCTTCTTCTGGCTGGCCACATCGTCGCAACCCGCGGCGCCGCTGAAGTGATCGACTTTGATACCTCTTACCGGGTCATTCAAACATTCTTCTGGACGGGTCCACCGACCTCTTCCTTACAACAGATTGTGGGACTCTTCGTGGCATGGGTTCACGGGTGTCTGGGACTGCATTTCTGGCTGCGCCTGAAGCGGTCCTACAGTGCCTTTCGGGCGCCGCTTGCAGCATTCTTTGTTGCCGTGCCGATCCTGGCGCTTGCGGGGTTCATTGCGTCAGGAAGAGAAGTTCAGTTCCGCATTGCAAACGACCCCGCATGGATACAGGAAACGCTTGGAGAGTTCCGATACCTGCCCCAAGCGGACACAGCATGGATGCAAGCGGCGCCAACAAACATCTCGGCGGGTCTCCTCGGAACAATCGCGCTGACCTTTGTACTCCGTGCCCTGCGGCTGCGGCGCGAGGATCGCAGCGGCCGGTTCAAGGTGCAGTACGAAGGCGGACGAACGGTAACAGCCCGGATTGGCAGTTCCGTTCTCGATGCAAGCAAGGAGCACGAGATCCCCCACGCCTCTGTCTGTGGCGGGCGCGGGCGGTGTTCCACATGCCGGGTCCAGCTTTCGGGCGATGCGGAGGCGGTTGCCCCACCAGGAGAGGAAGAGGCCAAGGTTCTTGCCCGCGTCAATGCGGCACCCGGCGTACGATTGGCCTGCCAGACCAGGCCGCGCGGGGACGTGAAGGTCACCCTTCTTCTGCCTGCCGATGCCGGGCCACGCGCCGCACGTCGCGCCTCGGATTTTCGAGAGGGGGACGAGCGTGTTATGACCATCCTCTTCGCAGATCTCAGAGGCTTCACCACGCTGACCGAACAAAAGCTGCCTTACGACGTGGTGTTCCTTCTAAATCGTTTCGCGCGCGAAATGGGCGAAGCGATTGAGCGCCACGGGGGCCGGATCGACAAGTTCATGGGCGACGGTATCATGGCCTTGTTCGGGTTGGACACCACGCCCGAGCAGGCGGCACGCGACGCCCTGGCAACGGCGAACGAGATGCAGGACCGGCTTGCCCGGATGAACCGGGATATGGTCGCCGATCTGCCGACCCCGCTGCGAATGGGCATTGGTCTCCACGCAGGGCGCGTTATCGTGGGCGAGATCGGGCATGGAACTGCGACAGGCATTACAGCTGTCGGCGATGTGGTGAACACGGCAAGCCGACTGGAAGCGTTGACGAAGGAATACAAGGCTGTGCTGATCGCGTCGCAGGATATGATAGACTTGGCTGGTGGCGACGTGGCAGGCAGCCAAACCCACGAGATCGCCGTTAGGGGGCGATCGGCCCCGGTCCGCATTCATGCCTGGGACGGTCCAACCGCGGATCAGACAGCCGCAGCCGAGTGACCTTCTGGGCCTATCCGCTTTCGGCCTTCATTTCCCAGCGCCCGCCCTCCTCGCTCCAATACTTCGCGGCGCATCCTGCGGCTGTCAGGGTGCGCCACTGGGCACGCGCCGCCTCGACAGCGCCGGCGTCGTTGCCGTCGAACAGAAGGCAGACCCGATCAAGCGCATGGACTTCTTCCACTTGGACGGGCGCGCCGTCGACGGCCATCAGGCAGTTGGCTCTATTCGGTGAACCGGCGTCCGCGTTTGTGGTAAGAAGGATTGGCTGATCGGCGTCATGCGGTCCTCCCAGAAGGCCGTGCGGTAGGAAACCTTCGCCCAGCCAGAGCTTTTGGTCCAGCCAGTCCATGCGCGCAGGATCTGTGCCGCGCACCGCCACACGCCAACCCGCTTGCAGAGATTTCTCCAGAAGGACCGGTAACGTGTTTTCGAGCGGCCCCCGGGTCAGATGATAAAAGTAGGCCGCGCCCATCCAGTCTATTCGGCATCCTCGTATTTGTCTGCAATCAGACGGTTCAACGCTAGAACGCCCCAGCCGGACGCGCCCTTCGGTGATGCCGGGCCTTCTGACTTGAGGCTTGCGACGCCCGCAATGTCCAGGTGGATCCAGGGTGTGTCGTCCTTAACGAAGCGTTGAAGAAACTGCGCCGCCGTGATCGAACCCGCGGGACGCCCGCCCACATTTTTCATGTCCGCGATCCGGCTTTTGAGCTGCTTGTCATAGGCCGGACCCAAAGGCATCCTCCAAGCGCCTTCGCCTTCGGTCGCTGCTGCGCTCAGGAACGCGTTACACAGATCGTCATCGTTGGAGAACACGCCAGCATTTTCGTGTCCCAGACCGATAATGATCGCACCTGTCAGCGTTGCAAGGTCAATCATAGCTACCGGCGCGAACGTTTCCTGCGCGTACCACATCACATCGCACAAAACGAGCCGGCCTTCGGCATCGGTATTGATCACCTCCACCGTGTCGCCCTTCATTGAGGTTACAACGTCGCCCGGGCGCTGCGCCTTGCCATCCGGCATGTTTTCCACAAGGCCCACAAGACCGACGACATTTGCTTTGGCTTTGCGTAGGGCAAGGGCGCGCATCACGCCGGCCACAGTCCCCGCGCCCCCCATGTCCATGGTCATGTCTTCCATGCCGCCCGCGGGCTTTAGGCTGATCCCGCCCGTATCGAACACAACACCTTTTCCGATCAGCGCCACCGGTGTCGCATCGCCGTTCCCATTCCACTGGATGACCACAACCTTTGACGGGCTTTCCGATCCTTGCCCCACCGCCAGAAGGGTGCGCATACCCAGCTCTTCCAGACGTGCTTCTTCAAGGACGGTGACCTCGGCTCCAAGTTCGGACAATTCCGTCAGCTGGTCGGCAAAGGACGTCGTTGTTAAAACGTTTGAAGGTGCGTTGACCAGATCGCGCGCAAAGAAAACACCTTCGGCAAGAGCCGAAGCAGACGCAGCCGCCGCTTGCGCGTCTTCGACACGGCTGACCATGAAGATCAGATGGCCCGGCCCCTTGTCGTCCTCGGATTTTGATTTTTGATCGGTGTATTCGTAGGCTCTGAGAAGCGCACCAAGCGCCACTTCTTCCACGAACTTCAACGCCCCAGCGAGAACCAGAACAGATCTGCCACGCGCCGCGCGCCCGATTGCTACTCCGGCCTTCCTTGCCAACTCCGCTCGAGGACGGCGGTCAAGTTTAACGACCTGCACCGCGTCTGCGGCCATCCCGGTGGGCCAGGCGAGATCGCGCGCTTCGCCTTCGTTCATCTTCGCGAAACCGTCGCTTTCGGTGAAACGGTCCAGCGCGCCACGGGTGAGCCGGTTCACCCGGCGGGCGTTCTGATCAAGCTTGCCAGATGGACCCACAAAAACAACGACGCGGCCCTCTGCCGCTGCGATCGCATCGATATCCGTCTCCTGAAACGACAGCGCTGGCGGCTGGGTCATGTCGTGGGCTCCCTCGGGTTTTCTCGGATGACTCGCCTCTACCTAGCCCTCCGCGCGGTGCGTGACCAGAAGGGAGTTTTCGCGGCTCCGTCAATCCGTTAATGTGGACTGCAAGAAGAGCAGACCAAGGACGAGGCATTGTCGAGATTCGACCGCTACCTGCTGTCGCAGCTGATGGTGTTCTTCGGCTTTTTCTCGATTGTCCTGGTGCTGGTTTACTGGGTCAACCGGGCCGTCGTCCTGTTTGACTGGCTGATCGCTTCGGGGCAGTCGGCGTCCGTTTTTTTGGAGTTTACGGCCCTGACCCTTCCGAATGTGATCCGGATCGTGCTTCCGATCTCGGCCTTCGCTGCTGCGGTTTATGCGGCCAATCGGATGACCGCGGAATCGGAACTTGTCGTGGTTCAGGCCACAGGCTACGGGCCGTTCCGGTTAGCCCGTCCGGTTCTGGTGTTCGGCATTCTTGTAGGCGCTTTCGTATCGCTTCTTGTGCATTTCGCGATCCCATCGAGTTTCGCGCGCCTGGCGGAGCGAGAGGTTGAAGTAACCGAGAATGTGGCCGCACGGCTTCTGACCGAAGGTCAGTTCATTCATCCCGAAGGTGGTATCACCGTCTACATTCGCGACATCTCGGGCGGAGGTGAATTGCGCGACGTCTACTTGCGTGATGCAACGGACACAAAAGCGCCTACGACTTACACCGCCGCGCGCGCGCGACTTGTTCGAACCGACGCAGGTCCGCGCTTGATTATGTATGACGGCATCGCCCAAGAGCTCCTCCTTCCGGCTCGTCGTCTGTCCGTCACCCGGTTTGAAACCTACGGTGTCGATATCTCCGCCTTCTTGGCCGGGGACAGCGGGGCCGGCGAACGCCGCAGCATACGTGCCCTGTCGACCCCCGAACTTCTTGCCGCCGATCCCGAAGTGGCCGCCGAAATCGGCGAAACCCAGAACGAGATGCGCGTTGAAGGCCACCAGCGCTTTTCAAAGGCAATCATGGCGACGCTTGCCCCTGTCCTGGGGTTCGCGACGCTGCTGATCGGCGGGTTCAGCCGGTTTGGTGTGCGCAAGCAGATCGGGGCCTCGGTCGGCTTGGTGGTCCTGCTCACAACGCTGGACAACGCCATGAACGACGTCGCGAACGAAACCGACCCAGGGTGGTTCCTGATCTATATACCGCCCGCAGTCGGCGGAGCGCTGGCGGTTGCACTCCTGTGGATCGCCGCAAACCCGCAAGTCTTTCGGCGACAGTCAACCGGAGCACCGGCGCTGTGACGCTGCATTACTATTTCGCCCGGCGCTATGCCGCTGCATTCATTGGCGTATTCACTACGATCTTCCTGGTTCTTGCGCTGGTGGACTTGGTCGAGCAAGGGCGCCGTTTCGATGGCAGCGACGCAAGTTTCGGCAATGTCGTAGTGCTGACTTTGCTGAATGTGCCCGAAAGCGCCTATCGCGTCTTACCGCTGGTGGCGATCCTCTCAGCTATTGCGCTGTTTGTCGCCCTGTCGCGGTCGTCTGAAATGGTTGTAGCCCGGGCTTCCGGCCGTTCGGCACTGACCTGTATTCTATCGCCAGTGTGCATCGCCATTCTATTCGGGACACTTGGTGTCGCGATCATGAATCCCATCGTCGCGGCGACATCAAAACAGTTCGACGCGCTGGCGGACCGGCTTCTCGACACCCGCTCCAGCGTCCTATCGGTAGGACCAGAGGGGCTTTGGCTGCGCGACGGCGACGCGACCGGTCAAACCGTGATAAGGGCCGCGCGCGCAAACTTCGATGCAACCCGGCTGACACAGGTCACGTTTCTTGAGTTTGATGCCGATGGGCTGCCGTCCCGCAGGCTCGAAGCGGACCGCGCCGCACTGCGCGCCGGATCTTGGGAGCTTAGCGATGTAAAGCTGTGGTCGTTCGCAGGAACCGTAAACCCGGAAGCAGAGGCAACGGTAGAGTCTACATACATATTGCCTACGGAACTGACCCGCGAAAAAATATCTGACAGTTTCGGAACGCCGTCGGCGATCCCGATTTGGGAGCTTCCCGCTTTTATTCAGCAGTTGGAAACTGCCGGTTTCTCTGCGCGTCAGCACAGGGTCTGGCTTCAAATGGAGCTGGCGATGCCGCTTCTTTTGGGGGCGATGGTCCTTGTCGCCGCCGGCTTTACCCTGCGTCCGGCCCGTTTTGGGCAAACCGGTCTGATGGTGATGCTGGCGCTCTTGCTGGGCTTCACACTATATTTCGTTCGAAACTTCTCCCAGATCCTTGGCGAGAATGGTCAGATTCCCGTGGCCCTTGCCGCTTGGGGACCAACGGTTGCGACGTTGCTGTTGCCACTTGGTCTTCTCTTGCACCTTGAGGACGGATAATGCGTTTCTCCTTTCTCTTCGTGCTTGTCTTCTGCCTGGGGCCCCTGCCCGGCCACGCACAAGAAAGAGCGTCACTTGTCGCAGATCGCGTGTTTATCGAGGCCGACTCTCGTCTGGTGGCCGAGGGTAATATCGAGGTTCTTTATGACGGTCAGCGGTTGACTGCGTCGCGCATCACCTACGACCAGAATACGGGCATAATGGATATCGAGGGCCCGTTGACTCTGACAGATGGCGAAAGCGCGGTCGTTCTGGCGGATTCCGGTCAGTTGGACGAGACGCTTCAGCGCGGCATTCTCGAGGGCGCCCGCCTGGTGTTGAATCAGCGCCTGCAACTAGCATCGCAACAGTTAACCCGGGTCAGCGGACGGTTCACCCGGCTAAGTCGGGTCGTCGCCTCAAGTTGTGAAATCTGTGAGACCAGCGAGACGCCGCTATGGGAGATCCGCGCCAGTCGCGTTGTTCGCGACGAAGAAGAATTACAGCTCTATTTCGATAAGGCGCAGCTTCGCGTGGCAGGGGTGCCAATCGCATATATACCAAGGCTGCGTCTTCCCGATCCGACACTGGAACGGGCGCGCGGGTTCCTGGTGCCAAGCATACGCACGCGGTCACAGCTTTCGACCGGGCTTCGGACACCCTACTTTATCCCGTTCGGCGACCATGCCGACGTTACACTTACGCCCTATGTCTCACCACGCACCCGCACGCTGGAGTTCGCGTATCGTCAGGAGGTGGCGTACGGGTCACTGGAATTCGAGGGCGCGATTTCGGATGACGAAATCCGACAAGGCGAGATCCGTGGTTACCTGTTCGGAAGCGGGACCTTCGACCTGCCGGAGGACTTCAAACTAAGCTTCGACATCGAGCTTGTGTCCGACGATTCTTACCTTTTCGACTATGGGTACGAGGACAAGGACCGGCTGGACAGCGCCCTGACCTTCTCGCGGGTTCGCCGGGACCAGAACCTGCGCGCCCGCGCCGTGACGTACCGGACACTTCGCGCCTCGGAAATCGAGCGAGAGCAAGAGCTTCCGAACGACATCCTGCAGTTCAATTACCGACAGAGAGTGGCCCGGGGACGCGCTGGATCTCTTTGGGCCGGGCTCGATGCCGTCGGAATTCGGCGGGATTCGGGCGAACCAGGCGTCGGGCGGGACGTATCGCGGGTCTCTGCCGGATTGGATTGGAGCACAAGCCGAACGCTTCCCTTTGGCATTGTTGCCGAAGCAAGCGCCGAAGCCGCCTATGATTTTTACGACGTCTCTCAAGACCCCGACTTTGATGACAATCCCACCCGGGGTCGTGCTGGCGCGGCACTTACGCTTCGCTGGCCTCTGGAGCGGACAGAAGCGCGCGGTGCCCGACAAATTCTTGAACCAATCGTGCAGCTTGCGTGGGCGGACACGTCCGGCGACGAGGTTCCGAACGAAGACAGCGTCAATGTTGAACTGGACGAAGGCAACCTTTTTGCCTTGTCGCGCTTTCCCGGCACCGACAACTATGAAACCGGGCCGCGGCTGAACCTTGGCGTCAAATGGACCCGCTATGATCCGACCGATTGGTCAATAGAGACCACGCTGGGCCGGATCTTCCGACTTGATGACACAGATCAGTTCAGCACCGGAACGGGGCTGTCCGGACGACAGTCCGACTGGCTCTTCGCGGTCGAGTACCAACTTGGCGGGCGCATCCTCGTGTCGAGCCGATCGCTTATAGGAAGCGATCTGACGCTTACCCGGTCCGAAAACCGCTTCTCCTGGTTCGAAGAGACTTACGCCCTTTCGGGGTCTCACATCTGGATCGCCGCGGAACCATCGGAAAATCGGCCTGACGATCTGTCCGAACTACGCCTTGATGGGCGGTACCGACTGAATCAAAGCTGGCGGGCAAGCAGCGAGTGGCGATTTAACGCCGCAGACGGCGAGACCACCCGCGCCGGGCTGGGTCTGACCTGGGAGAACGAATGCGTTGAGGTCGGTGTTTCTCTCTCGCGCAGGTTTACGAGTTCCACTACTGTCGATCCCGCGACAGAATTGGATGTGCGGGTGGCGCTTGCCGGGCTTGGGACCGGCGCCAGCCAGAGGACAGCACGGCAAAACTGCAGAGGATGACCAGACGCGTGACCCCCTACCGCCCAGAGCGACCCGCCGGTGCTTACCTAGCTGCGTTCCTTTGCCTTGTCATGGTGATTGCACCGCGCGCAGGGATCGGGCAGTCGGTATTCGATCCGGCGATCCGCGTAAACGACACCCTAATCACACGCTATGACCTTGCCCAAAGGGTCGAGCTTCTTGCTGCGCTTGGCGCCGCTGGTGATCTAAGTGAAAATGCGCGCGACCGGCTGATCGAAGAACGGCTTCAGCTTCAAGCAGCGGCCGAGGCCGAAATCGAGGCGACCGAAGAAGCGATCGAAGCCGGGATCGACGAACTGGCGGGACGTGCAAACGTATCGCGCGAAGAGTTTCTGGCGGGTCTCGCCCGGCGCGGTGTCGCGGAAGAAACGCTTTACGATTTTGTCGAGGCAGGCATCCTCTGGCGAAGGGTTATTCGCGCACGTATCGGCAACCGTGCGAGCGTCTCGGAAGAAGAGGTGGACCGCGCCGTAACCTTGCTGGGACGAGAAGGCGGGGTGCGCGTCCTTCTGTCCGAGATCATTCTGCCCGCCCGCGACGCGGCCGAGACGAGCGCGTCGGAAGAGCGCGCGGCCGAGATCGCGCAGATTTCAAGCTTTGACGCCTTTTCCGACGCCGCCCGAAACTTCTCGGTTTCGCAGACCCGTGGGGTCGGAGGACGGCTGGACTGGCTCCCGCTCACCCGGCTGCCGCCGGCGCTACGGTCAGAGCTTTTGACGTTACCCACGGGCAGGATCAGTTCACCAGTCCGGCTTCCGAATGCGATCGCACTGTTCCAGTTGCGCGCGCTTGAAGAACTGCCTGTCTCCAACCCTGCAACGGTGGCGATCGACTATGCAGAGTTTCGGATTCCGAATGGCTCGCAAGCCGATGCGCGCAGAATTGCAGGGGAAATCGACACTTGTGACGATCTCTACGGGACAGCGTTTGGCCTGCCTGCCGATCGGCTGGTACGCGCCGAACGTCCTGTTGGGGAAATCCCGGGCGACGTTCGTGCCGCATTAGAATCCTTGGACGAGAACGAAGTCTCAACCTCGGTGCGGCGGGGCAATGTGCAACTGCTTTTGATGCTGTGCGGACGCACGACCGCTGTCAGCGAGGAAATTGACCGCGCAGCCTTACGGCGGGCGCTGTTGAACCAGCGCATCGAATCCTTTTCAGCCAGCTTTCTGTCCGAGCTTCGCGCGGATGCTTTGATCATAGACCTTCAATGAACGCACCCCTGGCGCTGAGCTGTGGCGAACCGGCGGGGATCGGTCCTGAAATTGCGGCCAAGGCTCATGCGGCGCTGCAAGGCGAGGTTCCTTTCTTCTGGATTGGGGACCCCCGTCACTTGCCCACCGGAACGCAGTCAGTGCCAATTGCGGCCCCCGACGAGTGCGAGCAGGCCATGGCGCACGGGCTGCCGGTCATCGTCCGGGAATTTCCCAAGCCAGCGGTTCCGGGCCAACCTGCACCGGAAAACGCAGCCGCCGTAATCGCCGCGATTCGTGATGCCGTGGACCTCGCGCAGTCGGGCTCGGCAAGCGGGATCGTCACGGGACCGATTTCGAAGAAAGCGCTGATCGATGGCGCCGATTTCCCGTATCCTGGGCACACTGAATATCTGTCTGCCCTATCCGGCGATGTCCCGGTTGTCATGATGCTCGCCTGCGCCGAACTTCGGGTCGTGCCAGCAACGATCCATATCCCGCTTTCCGAGGTGCCCGACCACCTGACTGCCGAAAACCTTGCCCAGACAATCCGGATCACGCAAGAGGCCTTGATCCGGGACTTCGGGATCACGCATCCCCGGATCGCTGTTGCCGGACTGAACCCCCATGCGGGTGAAGGTGGCGCGATGGGGCACGAAGAGATCGAACTGATTGGTCCGACATTAGAGGCATTGCGCCGCGAAGGCTTTGATCTCGTAGGGCCGATGCCCGGCGACACGATGTTTCACGCGGACGCTCGCGCAGGCTATGACACCGCGGTTGCGATGTATCATGACCAGGCGCTGATCCCGATCAAAACAATCGATTTCGCGGGCGGTGTGAATGTCACGCTGGGCCTGCCATTTGTTCGGACATCACCCGATCACGGAACGGCGTTCGACATAGCCGGCACCGGGCGCGCCGATCCGACCTCGCTCATGGCGGCGCTGCGTCTGGCGTATGACATGGCACGGGCGCGTGAATAAAATACTCAATCTAGGACTGTGCCGCGCGCGCCATTGTCGGACGCGGGAGAGACAAAGGGGCTTACCCCCCTTGCGCCGTCTTGGCCGGCATCTTTCGGCGACAAACGGGGGCGCAGCGGCGTGAGCCAGATCGACGCGCTCCCCCCCCTGCGCGACGTGATCGCGCGGCACGGGCTTTCGGCCCGCAAAGCGTTGGGGCAGAACTTTCTGCTAGATCTGAACCTGACGGCCAAGATCGCGCGATCGGCGGGCGATTTAGGGTCGCATGATGTGCTGGAAGTCGGGCCGGGCCCAGGCGGACTGACCCGAGGGCTTCTGGCCGAAGGCGCCCGGCGGGTCGTGGTAGTTGAAAAGGACCCCCGTTGTGTCCCAGCCTTAGAAGAAATTGCGGCGAGCTACCCTGAACGGCTTGAGATTGTTCAGGGCGACGCGCTTGATGCACAGGTCCTGGACCGGCTGCTGCCCCCTGTTCGGATCGTGTCGAACCTTCCCTATAACGTGGGAACCGAACTATTGACCCGCTGGCTTGACCCGCCAACCGGGCCGCCATTTTGGCACAGCATGACCCTGATGTTCCAACGCGAAGTCGCCGACCGGATCGTGGCGGGACCTGGATCGAGGACATACGGACGTCTGTCCGTGCTGGCCAACTGGCGCAGCGACGCGCGGATTGTGATGGAGCTTCCGCCCGAGGCGTTCACCCCACCGCCAAAAGTGCGGTCCGCGGTGGTGCACCTGACACGTTTGGAAACACCGCGATTTCCAGCGGATTCAACAGTTCTGAAGCGCGTAGTGGCGGCGGCATTCAATCAGCGAAGAAAGATGCTACGCACATCGCTAAAATCTATTTCCCCCGACATCGAGACGATATTGGAAACTGCTGGTGTGCGTGCGACGGACCGCGCCGAACAGGTCTCGGTCGAGGCGTTTTGCGCGATTGCCCGGGCGCTGACCCGCTAAATTGACCTAAAGGTGTCATCGCATCGTTGTCCGCAAGAACCGGCGCGACACGATCATCCCGTTTACGGTTAGCCTGCCGGTGCGAATACCGAGTTTGGCCGATAGCCTACTCGGCGGCTTCCTGCGGTTCCGCGGAATCCGAACCTGAGTCCCCGCCTTCCCCTGTATCCTGTACCTTGGGCTTGCGGCTGCGGCGCGGGCGCGCGGGTTTGCTTTCTGGCGTCTCAACAAGGCCGCTTGGTTCGCCTTCAGCCACGTCAAGAACAGCGCCCGCATCCAGATCGGGTTGCTGTGTACCTGCGGGTTGCGGTTGCTGGCCCTGCTGAGCGTTAGGCTGATCCCGACGCTCGGCACGCTCGCGCTCTTGCTGCTCGCGGCGTGCTTCCTGCTCACGCTCTTGCTGTTCGCGGCGCTCGTTCTGTTCGCGCTGCGCCTCGGCGAGCATGCGAAGATAGTGCTCCGCATGTTGCTGAAAATTCTCAGCCGCCACACGGTCGTTGCCCAGTTGCGCGTCGCGCGCAAGCTGATTGTATTTGTCAATAATCTGTTGCGGCGTCCCGCGAACCTTGCCTTCGGGGCCCGAACTGTCGAACACCCGGTTTACAATGTTACCCATCGAACGGTTACGGTTCGACTTCGACCGCGAACGTGACTTGGAAGATCTCATATATCTGTTTTTCCGGCCTTAAGTGGCTTTCGCTGCGTCGCTTTTGTTCCACGGGTGAGGTCCAAATCCGGGCCCACGGACGCTGCGATGTTCTGGCTAATGGCGAGGGGGATATCGGGGACGTCCCGCCGCCCGCTCGTCTGTCAGTAAACATGGCGCCCGCACCATGACAAGTCAAATCTGCCGCGAGAACGGCAATTTTCGGGTGGAAATGCGAAAAATTGCTCGGCTAAGGACGCGCCGCATGGGCAGATACAACCCGATCGCGACCGTCAAGATCGGGATGAACCGCGACATCGACAAGTCCCGCAGCCTGGAACAACGTGCAAACACGTGCTCCTTGAGTGGCGCCGACCTCAACCAAAAGTTGCCCACCCGGTACAAGATGCGCCGCTACACCCGCTGCAATTGCATGATAGGCTGACAACCCGTCGCCTTCATCCGTAAGCGCGAGCCGCGGTTCCCAGTTCTGAACCTCGGGCGCAAGACCGGCCATTTCGGATTGCGCGATGTAAGGCGGGTTCGACACGATCAGATCGTACTGCCCCTCTACGCCGTCAAACCAATCGGCGGCGCGTATCTCCGCCCGCGCGCTTAGGCCAAGGGCAACGGCATTTCCTTCGGCTGTGGCCCGCGCCGCCGCCGACAGATCCGTGCCGGTCCCGATCGACGACGGACGCTCGGCAAGAAGCGTAAGAAGGATGCAGCCCGTGCCGGTGCCAAGATCCAGAACGTTCTGATACGGCGCTTCAAGCGCCAACGCGATAAGTGTCTCTGTTTCCGGTCTTGGATCAAGGACGGTGTGGTCAAGGGCAAACTCGCGGCCCCAGAAAGTTCGCCGCCCGGTGATCTGACTGACCGGACGGCGATCAAGGCGCGCGCAAACCGCGCCCTCGAACATCGCTGCCTCCTCGGTCCCGAGCGTTTCAGGAAGCGACAGTGCAAGCCGCGCTGTGGCTTCCCCCAAAGCCCAAGCCAGAAGGCGGCGGGCATCGCGTTCCGGGGTATCGATTCCGGCCGACCGAAGACGGCCGACAACATCCCTGAGCGCCTCGGCTCCGGTCATGCCCGCGACGACGGTCAGAGCCCTTCCTCGGCGAGTTTTGCGGCCTGATCGTCCGCGACCAGCGCATTGATAACCTCGTCCAGGTCGCCCCCCATCACGTCAGCCAATCGGTAGAGGGTCAGGTTGATCCGGTGATCTGTCATACGGCCCTGCGGGAAATTGTAGGTGCGAATGCGCTCCGAGCGATCGCCAGAGCCGACCTGCGCCTTGCGGTCGGCGGCGCGCTCGGCATCGGCGCGGGCGCGTTCGGCGTCATAAAGCCTGGCACGAAGAACCGACATGGCAATGGCGCGGTTCTGATGTTGCGACTTTTCAGACGACGTCACAACGATGCCGGTGGGGACATGGGTGATGCGCACCGCAGAGTCGGTTGTGTTGACGTGCTGCCCGCCTGCCCCGCTGGCCCGCATCGTGTCGATCCGGATGTCGGTCGCCGGGATGTCAATGTCGACCTCTTCAGCCTCGGGCAAAACCGCGACCGTCGCGGCCGAGGTGTGAATGCGCCCACCCGATTCCGTCGCAGGCACCCTTTGGACCCGGTGAACACCGGATTCGTACTTTAGCCGGGCGAAGACACCGTCACCCCGGATGTTAGCGATCACCTCTTTGATTCCACCAAGCTCGGTCTCGGCCAACTCAACAATGTCAAAGCCCCAACCCTTGGTTTCGGCAAAGCGCTGGTACATACGCAAAAGATCACCTGCGAACAGCGCGGCTTCCTCACCGCCAGTGCCGGGACGGATCTCAAGGATCGCTGGGCGCGCGTCGGCAGCATCCTTGGGCAAAAGCGCAAGCCGGATTGACTGTTCGACCTCGGGCAGCCGTTCCTTAAGCCCGGGGAGTTCTTCTTCCGCGAGCGTGCGCATCTCTGGATCGTCCAGCATCGCCTCTGCTTCGGCGATGTCTGCGAGCGTCCGGCGGTAAGCCCCTATCGTCTCGACCACCGGTTTCAGGTCAGCGTATTCCTTTGCAAGCGCTGCGATTTCGCCCGCTTCTGCGCCACCAGCCATCTTCGCTTCAAGAAATTCGAAACGTGCGCGGATCTGTTCGAGTTTTTCGTCAGGCACCATGCCGAGTTAAAGGCCGCAAATGACGCACAACGTCAAGTCGTCCCACGCGCCACTCTGCCCGACATATTGCGTTATTCGCTCATGCGCGCACCGTGGCCCCGCTTAAGCCGGGGCCGTTCGAATACCTCAAAACCCGCACCGCAGCGGGACACCTCAGGTATCGCCCAGCGCAATCAGCCTTACAGACTGTCCCTGGGCAGCAAGCGCGACCTGCCCCGCACAGAGTCGCAACGCATCGTCTCCGAAAACCTTGCGTCGCCATCCCTTCAATGCTGCGCCATCGCGAAGACCTGCGGCGATCTCGTCCAGTTCTGACGTGGTGGCGATCAGTTTCTGTGCCACGCCAGCCTCTTCGGACTTGGCTTTCAGCAGCACACGCAATAGATCTGCAATCGCCGGGTTGACCTGCAGTTTGTCGCGCGACCTGTCGATCTTTGGGAAATCGGCCGGATCGGCCTCAAGCCCGGCCTGCACGGCCGCAAGAATGCCTTCAGCGATCTCGCCTTTCCGGGCCTCGCGCAGCAATAACCGGGCCCGTGATAGATCTTGCATGGATCTTGGTTTTGTGGACGCCAGTTCCAGAAGCGCGTCGTCCTTCAGGACCCGAGTTCGCGGCAGATTTCGCGCCTGCGCATAGCCTTCCCGGAACCGCGCAAGTTCACGCGCGATGGCCAAAAACCGACCCGAGTTGGTCCGGGTCTTCAGTCGTTTCCAGGCTTCGTCCGGGTCGACAACATAAGTATCGGGATCGGTAAGCGTGGCAAGCTCTTCCTCAACCCAATCTCGGCGGCCGGTTCGTTCCAATTCTGCTGAAAGGTGTTCATAGATCACCCTCAAGTGTGTGACATCTGCGAGTGCATACGATTTTTGCGCGTCCGTCAGGGGGCGGCGCGACCAGTCGGTAAATCGGGATGTCTTATCAAGGTTTGCCTTGGCGATCTTCCTGACCAGCGTCTCGTAGCCCACCTGCTCGCCAAAGCCCGCAACCATCGCCGCTACCTGGGTGTCAAACATCGGCTTTGGGACCACGCCGCAGTCGACCCAGAAGATCTCGAGGTCCTGGCGAGCAGCGTGAAAGACCTTTACGACCTCGGGGTTCTTAAAGAGGCCGACCAACGGCTCAAGCGACAAGCCGTCTGCCAAGGGATCAACCAGAACCGCATCATCTTCTTCCGTTCCGGGAACGGCAAGCTGGATCAGGCACAACCTGGCGTAGTAGGTCCGCTCGCGCAGAAACTCTGTATCGACGGTAATGTAGGGCTGTGTGGCGGCACGCTCACAAAATGCGGCCAGCCCGTCGGTCGTTGTGATCGTTATCATTCCGACGGTTTATCCAATGGCCATTCTGCGCGCCAGAGGGAAAGGTCAACTCGGTCGCCAGTGTGCCACCGCGGCTGACGGATCAGTGACGGCTGCCAAAAATACCCGACCGCTTCCCCGCAAACTCCACGCCGCAGCTCTCGAAGAACTGCCGTACCTCATTGGTTAGCATACCGCGACCGCTGGCGTATTGGGGCAGATCGAAACCGCCACCGTAGTTGATTTCGACAATCACAGGGCCCTGCTCTGTGATCGCGATGTCCGTGGATTGGTACCGGATCGGCGCAAAGATGCGTGCCGCCCGGTCATTGATCTCACGAAGCTGCGACCAGAACGGAAGTTCCAACCCCATTAGTCCCGGTAAATCAGGATGGTCTTCGAGGAATTCCGTTTCGACATCGCGGCGCGCAACAGTGCGAATGCGGCCCGACTCGACCTCCACCTCGCAAGCGAGATTGCCCGGGCGCCAGAACGCGTCGGCGATGTTCTTGCCTTGCGGGAGTTTAATCACCGCGATGGGACAAAGAACGCCGGTATCGCTCACCATATTGACCATGCGCACAGTTCCGAGCGCGGATGCGTATTGCGCAAACCGTGAGTGGTTCTGGATCTCGCGTTGAACCAAGTAACGGTTGTCTCCCACAAAGTCGTCCAGGAAGCTTTCAAGGCGCATTGGTGGCTGGCCGGAACAGAAGACTGTGTCGCCATCGATCCGTTCAATTCGGAACGCCCCGAAGCTGACCATGCCGTCCATGATCTTGCAAAAAAGCGGCCCCTCTTTCTGAGCTTCAAGCACCTGTTTCAATGCAGCAACAGAGTCGATCTTGGGAAGGCCTGGATAGATGCGCGGCGAACGGTCAAGGACCGCGACGGTTTCTGGTGTCGGGACCCCACCGGTATTCAACAGCGTCGCCGCAAGAACCTTGTCCTCGGCGGCGGCAATCCAGGCGTTGTCATTGCATTTATGGGTGATGTCCCAGTGCAGATCGTTGGAGATGAACTGCGCCCGCTCTTCCGGGCTGTATCTGTCAACATCATAGAGCCCGTTGCGCACATACTCGACCATATTGATCCGACTATGCGATTTCGCCATTCGACCGAACTCGCGCTGGATCTTAAGGGGCGAACGCCCCGATTTCTTGGCGGAATACGCCAGAAGTTCAGAGTGAGAGTTGTCGCGGGCCGATAGGTAATCCGCACGATCGGCGTCTGCTACATTCATCTTAGTACCCAGCTAACTGTTCGATTGCATCAAATCTGGAAACAGTCTCGCGGCGGAGCATGGCAAAAGCATGGCCACAGTTTGGAGATTTCCTGAACCGCGCGTACGGCTTGGGAAACATGAATGCCATAACGTTGAACGCGCGGGGTTCTACGCCCCCTATCCATCCAGGTGCAGGAACGAACGGTCACCTTCGGCCACACGGCGCAAAACAGAAGGATAAAGCCTGTGTTCTGCAGCCAAGACACGCGCAGCCAATAGCTCCGGCGTATCATCGGCCAGAACCGGAACGCGCGCCTGCCCCAGAACAGGCCCGGCATCGAGTTCATGGGTGACCTCGTGCACGGTGCAACCGGCCTCGGTGTCACCGGCAGCTAAGACCCTCGCATGCGTGTTCAGACCCGGATATTTAGGCAAGAGCGAGGGGTGGATATTCAGAACCCGCCCCGCCCAGTTTTCTGTAAACGATGGCGTGAGAACGCGCATAAACCCTGCAAGGCAAATCAGGTCAGCACCGACCGCAGTGAGCCTATCGGTCAATGCTACTTCGAATGCCGCACGATCTTTGAATTCAGCATGAGAAAGCGTCGCTGTAGGAACACCAAGCCCCTGTGCCTTGGCAATACCGCCCGCCCCCGCGACGTTCGACAGGACCAGACAACATCGGGCCGGGTGATCGCCCCTCATCGACTGAACCAAGCGTACCATGTTGGAACCACCACCCGAAATGAGGATCGCAACCCTGATCACCGGAGTGTGCCGTGAAACGTTACACCCTCTCCTTTGGTGACACGTCCCAGCGGGATGACCGTTTCACCATGCTCCGTCAGAAGTGCCCTCGCAGCTTCTGCGGTCTGCTGCGCAACGACCAGAACCATGCCAATCCCTGCATTGAAGGTTCGAAGAAGCTCGGTCTCATCAAGCCCCCCTTGGGCCATCAGCCACGCAAAGATGGGCGGTAGGCGCCACGCAGAAAGATCGACGGATGCGCCAAGCCCGTCGGGAAGGACCCGCGGAAGGTTTTCCGTAAGCCCGCCCCCGGTGATATGCGCCGCCGCGCGAAGCGTCCCGGATCGAAGCGCCGCCAGAACCGGGGCGACGTAGAGCCGCGTGGGCCGCAAAAGCTCTGCCCCGACCGTCCCCTCACCGAAGGGCGCCGTGTCTTCCCAGGTCAATCCGGTCTGGTCGATCACCCTCCGGACCAACGAGTAGCCGTTTGAATGAACCCCGTCCGACGCAAGACCAAGAAGGATGTCGCCCTCTGCCACCCCGCTTGGCAAATGCGCGCCGCGCTCCATGGCACCGACAGCAAATCCTGCCAGATCAAAGTCGCCAGCCGGATACATACCGGGCATCTCTGCCGTCTCGCCCCCGATTAATGCGCAGCCCGCGCCCTGACATCCCCTGGCGATGCCTTCGATCACGCGCGCCGCAACATCGACCGACAGCTTGCCCGTCGCAAAGTAGTCAAGAAAAAACAATGGCTCGGCGCCTTGGCAGATCAGGTCATTGACGCACATCGCGACCAGATCCTGCCCAAGACCGTCGACGTGGCCCATATCGATCGCAATTCGCAGCTTGGTCCCCACGCCGTCCGTTGCAGCCACAAGAACCGGATCGCGGTAACCCGCGGCCTTTAGATCGAACAGAGCCCCGAACCCCCCTAGCCCGGCTATGACGCCCAGGCGATCAGTGGATTTTGCCGCCGGCTTGATCCGGTCGACCAGCGCATTGCCCGCATCGATATCGACCCCGGCTTCGGCATAGGTCAGCCCGTTCCTTCCATGCCCGCTCATTGTCGCCTCCCCGTCCCGTTGCGGATTTTCGAGCCCGCATCCTGCGCATACGCGACCCGCGCAGGGATAGAAAGATGGGCCGATCAGGGAAAGCATGATAGGGTTGTCACGATTTTATTGAAGCGACTTATTGGATGGAGACCCGGCCATGCGTCGATTGATATGGGTCGTGACCGTTTTCGTGCTGGCAAGCTGCGATCTTGCCGAAGACATCGCGGAAGGTTTTGATGAAACAGAATTCGTCGAGCGCACGGTTGTTTACTTTCCGGTGGCCTACGGTGGAAATTCCAACCCCGCCTTTCGGCGAGACGGACCGTGTTCCAACACCCCAGGTACAGGCGTTCCAATGCCCGAACGCGCGCAATGGCTGGACGATGGCGGCCCGGGCACCGCCGTAAGGCCCGGCATCGTGCCGGTGAGCTACGCCAACACCTTTATTCGCGGCGCTGATCCGTTTCCTTGCAACGAATGGCAATTCCCCGTCATGCAAGGCGTTATTCGGTTCAGCCTTGGCGGTATACCGGACGGGGCGGTTGTCCAGAATGCCGAACTGTATTTCAGATCCCGTCGCAGCAATACCGGTGGTCGTCCTGCGATCAATGATACGCGCGACTGTATGATCGACAGCGGCACTGGGTTTGCTGAAATCGGCATCCCCCCGATGTCGAATGTCGGATCGATCGAAGTTCGCCCGATTGGCCCGCTGATCGCCTATGCCGGTGCGCAATCATTGGGGTTCTCGCCGGTAAACGTGACCTCTCTAACCCGTGAGATGGTGGCCCGGCCTGCGATTGATCAGGAATTCATAATCTCGCCAAAGCCGCTGATCCGCCGCCAAGAGCACGACGTGTCGGTGTTCGGAACGGTCCGCTATTGCGCGCGGCATCTGACCGACATTTCGCTGCGGATCGACGTTCTGGAACCGATGCCGCGCTAGTGCGCCTTGACCCCCGCCCGTGCGCGCCCTAATGCGATGCGAGGCGGGCCTGTAGCTCAATTGGTTAGAGCAGAGCGCTCATAACGCTTTGGTTGGGGGTTCAAGTCCCTCCGGGCCTACCAGAAGAAAGTCGGTTGCCCACGCCTACCCGGCTTTCAACCCACTGCGATGCAAATTCTTGATCGGAACGGCCTCCGCTAAAACGAAAGATCCGCCGCGTGTAGAGAGGCTCCAACCTTAGCCGCAGGTACCACCAGCAGCTGACGATCGGCAAAAACGGCGCAACATCCGGGTTGCGGACGTTGTGGACTTTCGCTGCGGTTGCGCCCATGGCAGCCTTGCTTGATAAGCCGGTCAGAAACGGTGGTTTCTGACGGTTGGTATGGCACTCGATGCCATTGATTTGAAGACATCATATCGCTCGGCCAGCCGTTCCTTCTAAACCTGGACTGACCGCGTCCGTCAGGGCGTCGGAGCCACCGACGTTCCGCCGCTGGTCGGAACCGGGTCCTCGAACTTCTCCTTGATCTCCTTCTCGATCTCTTCTTTCAGCATGCGCATTTCTTCGGTCACCTGAGTGGATTCCGAAATGGCCTCGGACGCCTTGCGCAACCGTTCGATGATCTCTTCCTTGGCCTTCTTCTTGGCGAGGGCTTCTTCCACGCGCTTCTTTTCTTCGGCCAGCCGCCGCTTGCGTTCGGCCTTGCGGCGGGCGGCGTCGCGGGCGCGTCTTGACTTCTCTTCCGCCGCCTGACGCTCCAGGGTCTTTTCCTGCTCCTTGCGGTCGGCTTCGGCGTCGGCCTTGTCCTTGGCGTCCTGGGCCTTTTTTCGATCGTCATCGGCCTTGTCCTGCGCGTCCCGCAGATCGGCATCGGCCTGAGCCTGAGCGGCATCGTGGTCGATCTGGGCGTTTTTACGTTTCTCGTCCGCTTCCAGGCGGGCCTTCTCCTCTTCGAGCTTGGCCTTCTCCTCTTCCTCGACCGCCTCTTCAATCGCTTTTTGTTCTTCCTCCTCGATCTCGGCGAGCTTTTCCTCGTGTTTAAGCTCGGCCTCCAGTTCCTGACGATACTCCTCCTCCTCGATCAGTTCCATCTCGATGGTCGACCGGACACTGCGAAGCAGAGCGCTGGTGCTGCTTTGCGAGATGAACGAGGTTTTGAGCTCTATGTTGGCGCGAAAGAGCGGGTCGTCAGGGGCCTGTTCCTCGGCTGGGCCGGTGGCCTCGTCTATCTTGCCTTTGATCTTGTCGAGTTCTTCTTCGAGTTCGGACCGGGTCTCGTCGGTCTTTCCGATATAGCTTTGTAGTTCGCTACTCATGGGCCCCTCCCAGATATCTATCTGTTGATGTCAAACAATTGACCAATGACGTCATCGACACTGGACCGGGGACAGGGCGACCGGGCGCCAATGTCCGCAGCCCGTTACATCGCCTGAATGGGCGACGCCAGGGTCATGTTAGCACAAAGGCGGTTGGCGAGGAGAATTGCGGCATGTCGGCCGGACGTTCCCCGATCACGGCCAGGGCGAACGGGCTCGAAGGGTCGGCAACCAACGGCATTCCTAGGCCGACATTCTCCAAGTTGCGCGCCTCAACATCCTCCCTTAACGTCATTAAGCACCCTATAAAGCTCATCCCGCAAAGCGCCTGCGCCACGGACGCATGCGCTCCTTGAGACTCGTTTTGTCAGCCGTAAATGAGTTGCGGAAGACGCACGGATCGCATCACTATCATGCGCACTACGTAATATGACGACTTGAATCTCGCTCAGTCTGAATCAGCGCAAATCAGTCGCACTTCGTTGCGTAGCCAGCGGTGCGCCGGATCTGCATCCATACGGGGATGCCAAAGCATCGAAACGGTTACTTCAATCGGTGCAAAGGGGAGTTCAAGCTTTACCATTCCCGCCCTCAGATTGCTGGTCGGCTTTTCAGGGACCGATGCCACCAAATCAGTTTGCCGTGCCATGGCAATCGCTGTAGCGAAGCTGCCGACAATCATGACGACGTTGCGCACCAATCCCTGCAACTTCAGCCGCCGGTCTATTGGTCCCATGTTTGTGGCACTTGGTGCGTGTTGCACTACATCTACATGGTCGAATTGAGCGAAACGCTCTGCCGTCAATCGCCCTTCGGTCAAGGGATGGCCCGTCCGCACGGCGCAGATGAAGCGGTCCCGAAATAGCGCCTGAGACACCAAGTCCGGCGGCGTTTCGTCGGATATTACACCGGTTTCAAGGTCTACCCCACTGGTTTCATTGAGTAGCGTTTTGTGATCAGGCTTCTGAGTGAATTGAAGAACCAATTTGGGTGCAGCCTTCCGAACACGTTCATTGATCTGCGGACCGAAGTTTTCCACAAACCCGTCGGCCGTGCGCAAAACAAAGGTGCGTTGTAGAGTCCGAAGGTCTACCTGGTCCTTGGGCTGCAATAGCTGCCGTGCATCACGCACCACAGGTCTGATGCGCTCACTGATGTCTTCGGCTCTTGGGGTTGGCACTAGTTTCCGCCCCGACCGCACTAGTAGTGGATCGCCTGTGGCATCCCGAAGACGGCTTAAAGTCCGGCTCATAGCCGAGGGGCTTAGGCCCAGCCGGCGCGCAGACTCAGCCACGCTTTGCGTTTCCAAAAGCACTTCCAGTGCTATGAGCAAGTTCAAATCGGCATCTCTCACGACCGATCACTTAGCATCGACATTGAGATGATAACAGGCGCCAGGCACACTCAATAAGTGATTTTCGTGCGCCTTCCGCAGTTTACCGTGGCTCTCTAGTGTTCGTCGCAAACCGCCGAGCGGTCTAATTCCATCTCTTTGCGGAGCCCGTTATATGAATGCAGGAAGAAATCAAAATGCCCCGCACGGTAGCGGAATGGGATCGCCGATACAGCGTAAAACGGTCTATCTGGTCGCATAAGACCAACCCCGCATTGAGAACCCATGTTGCACCCATCGCACCAGGACGTCCACTCGATCTTGGCGCAGGAAAAGGGCGCAGCACCATCTGGCTAGCAAAGCAAGGCTGGCACGTGGCGGCGGTTGATTTCTCATCAGTAGCATTGGCCAAAGCTGAGGGGTATGCGGTTGAAGCGGGGGACAGCGGCAGGATCGCGTTACAGAGCGCAGACGTCACGAAAACCACTCCGGAAGAGTTCAGCTTCGATCTTGTGTGTCTAATGTATCTGCACCTGTCCCACGATGACATGCCAGTAATCGTTGGGAAGGCGGTTGATGCTCGCGGGCCAGTTGGCGCGTTTGTCCTGTTGGGTCACGATGAGATCAATCTCAAGCATGGGTTCGGTGGCCCACATGAACCTAACTGTTTCTATGGTCCGGAGGATATCCTTGAAGCTGCCGGTCCTGCCTTGTCGGTGTCCGAAACGACGCGTGTTGAAAGCACGCGAGAGACAGCTTTCGGGCCGCGCCCTGCAATCGAGTGTTGGGTTACGAGCCAGCGAAAGCCGATGTCCTGAATGGATATGACGCAAGTTATAGTACTGCTCTGCATTGGGCTCGTTGGTGGGGCCTGGAACGCCATTGCTGGTGGTGCGACCCTATTCACGTTTCCAGCGTTGATGGCCATCGGTTTGCCGCCGGTTGTCGCCAATGCAACCAACTACCTCGCGCTTCTGCCCGCAAATGCTGCCGCAATTCCGGCCTATCGGGATGAGTTGCGCGGCCTTGGAGGACGTCTTATCCCATTGGTCGTTGTGTCTGGCATTGGCGCGATTGCGGGATCACTGTTGTTGTTGGCTTCGCCCTCCGATGTCTTCGTTGCCCTCGTCCCGTTTCTCATACTCTTAGCTGCCGGGCTCTTTGGTTTTGGGGAAAGTGCTCGGGCGTGGTTATTGACCAAATTAGGGTCCGACAGCGGCAACGCAGCCATCTATTTCCTACTGTTCGCATCGTCGATCTATGGTGGGTACTTCGGGGCTGGCCTCGGCATCATATTGTTGGCAGTTGCCCAATTGCTGGGATACAATGATTTCAACATTGCCAACAGTATTAAGAACTTTCTTGCGACAAGCTTTACCATCGTAAGCATCGCGATCTTTGGCTTGGGCGGTATCATCGCTTGGCCCCAGGCGGTTGTAATGATGGTGGGAAGCACGGTCGGAGGTTACGCGGGAGGCAGGTTGGCCAAACGTGTGAACCCCGAGTACCTACGTGTTTCTGTCATCGTGTTCGCGCTGGCGCTTGCCCTGGTCTATTTCTTCCGAGCCTTCGGTTGATGACCACCCAGACATTCAATTATTGCACTGGAAAGTGTTTTTGAAGGAGCAGACCTTTGTTTAAGGCGCGGCATTTGTGACTTTGGGCTCGTAGAGGTCAAATGCCTGTTCTGCTAAGATGTTCGCTGTCCTCCGAATTCCGCCCTAGGCGCGACCGAACCACAGTGCGCCTAGGGCGGAATCTTATACTACAGTTCGATCAGAGGGATTGAACCGAGTTTTGGCATCATTTGCATTCTTCGCCTCGGGATGAAAGCGGTTGTCTCTGGTTGTTGCCGCTTCTAAGCCGCTGAGATCACTGGAGTGAAGTGGTCCTTCCGGGTCTACCACAAAGCCATCAAGTAAACAGCGCGATGACGGCTCGCCCTGCAACGGACGAATTTTTGCGGTGCCAGATGTCGATTTTTTGCTGGAACAGGCCGGCCGGACCTCTGCCACACAAGGCGAACACCCTGCTATCGAGGCAACAGTAGGTCCACCTGCAGCCCCCCAAGTCGCGCGCTTTCGTCAAGTTGCAGCGCCCCGCCATGCTGCACCGCAATATCGCGAACGATTGACAGCCCAAGACCCACACTGCCGCCCCGATCCTGATTGCGCGCCGGATCGAGCCTGGCGAATGGCCGAATCGCTGCTTCGCGCTCGGGTTCGGGTATACCTGGCCCATCGTCTTCGACGCGGAAGCGCAGCTTATCGGCCTCAAGGCTGACCCCGACGATGACCCTCGATCCATAGCGCTGCGCATTCCCGATCAAGTTCTCAAGCGCGCGTTCAACACCCAGCGGACGAAGCGCGACCTTGGCTGGTTCACCCGTCGTCTCTAAGACGACTGGCTGGCCGTCTTCGGATGCACGAACCACCAGACGGTCGGCCAGGGCAACGGGATCAACAAGTTCGGGCGTTTCAGTCGCATCAACCCGCGCAAACCCAAGAAACGTATCAAGCATCCGCTGCATCTCGTCGACGTCGCGGCGAAGCGCTCGGACCTCTTCGTCGTCGGGCATTAGTGACAGGGCCAGCTTCATTCGCGTCAGCGGCGTCCGCAGATCGTGGCTGACCCCAGACAACATAAGCGTGCGCTGCTCGATGTGGCGCTCAATCCGGTTGCGCATTTCTAGAAACGATCGCCCCGCCTGTCTCACTTCGGTCGCGCCCGCGGGGCTGTAGGCGACACTGCGCCCTTTTCCGAATGCTGCTGCGGCCTGTGCCAGCCGCCGGATCGGGCGCACCTGGTTCTTAAGGAAAAGAAACGAGATGACGGTGACAATGGCGGACACAAAGACCATAAGCACCAAGAGCTGGTGCGGGTTCGAGGCTGACACCCGATCGCGCGAAAACTCCAGTGCCACAGGTCCATGCCGGGTCTCGATTGCCAGCTGGACGTCATCGATCGGGTTTGCCAGATCAATTGCTGTGATCGCCGGCAACCCCTCTTTCAGCGTCGCCACGACCACACGCCCGGACAGATCATAGAAGAGCCGGGCATCTTCTTTGGCAGGTTCGGCGTCAAGATCCACACGGATCAAAAGGCGCTGCGCCATATCAACCACACCTCGCGCTGCTGCGCGCGTTTCAGCCCTATCGATCTCGGCTGTCACCACGCGCAGCGGAGCAAGAAAAGACCGGGTCATCTGCTCGGTCACATTTTCATAAAGCCGTTGGATAAACACATAGGAAACCACAAGCTGGATCGTTACGATCGGCACAAGAAGGATCAAAGCCGTGCGACCGAATAGCGATCGGGGCGTGAAGCGTTTCAACGCAAGCGATTTCATGACAGAACCCTAGCGAGGACCGCCGCCCAAGCGAAAGAGCGAATAATGGATAGCCCCCCTGTACTCGGCGAGAGTCAAGAGGTTGCACCGGGGCTGCGACGCATCCTGGCGCCAAACCCGTCTCCGATGACGCATTGGGGCACCAATACCTATCTAATTGGATCGCACGAGGTCGCGGTCGTGGATCCCGGTCCCGACGACCCGGACCATCTGGCGGCAATCCTGGCTGCGGCAGGCAGCCGGATTTCGCATATCCTGATTACCCACGCGCACCGCGACCACAGCGCGCTGGCCCCCCGGCTGTCACAGATGACAGATGCGCCAATCCTTGCCTTTGGAACGCCCGAGGCTGGCCGTAGCCCCGTGATGGCGGATCTGGCTGCCGCGGGCCTTTCTGGCGGAGGCGAAGGCGTGGACATCGGGTTCCACCCCGATCAGACGCTTGGGCACGGCGACACCCTATCTGGCACGGATTGGCAGGCCGAAGCCCTGCACACCCCGGGTCACTTTGCGGGGCATCTTAGCTTTGCCGTCGGCGAAGCAATCTTGACAGGCGATCATGTCATGGGATGGGCATCGACCCTGATCTCGCCGCCGGACGGGGATCTGAGTGCGTTCATGTCCTCGTGCGCCACGTTATCGGCGTGCGCGACGCGCCTGTTCCTGCCGGGCCACGGTGCCCCGATTTCCGATCCTGCCGAGCGTCTGGACTGGCTCTTGTCTCACCGACGCGCGCGAGGGGACGCGATACTGGAAACGCTTGGGTCCGGCGGCGCGACGGCAACAGAGCTGGCACAACGAATCTACACAGATGTACCGGCCGAGCTTATGCCGGCAGCCACCCGAAATGTTTTTGCGCACCTCGTTGCTTTTGTTGAGGAAAACAAGGTCGTCGCCGAGCCCGAGCTGTCGGAACACGCCCGCTTTCACCCGCTTTGATTTTCTGCCTTATTCCTCTGGACGTGCCCTGTACGCCTTGCTATACGACGCGCCGGTGTTCCGGCGTAGCTCAGCGGTAGAGCAGTTGACTGTTAATCAATTGGTCGTAGGTTCGATCCCTACCGCCGGAGCCAACCTTCCTAGCTACATCCGTGAAGTTTAAGGGTCCAAAGTCGCGGTTATGCGGGCCATGGTCAGTTTGGCGGCCATATGCAGTCGATCTTACAAGGAAGAAGGCGTGTCCTGATGTCCTGCTTCGATCAGCGCCAGTGCCTCTTGCATCGCGCGGCTGAATTCAGCGCGGTCATAGATATCGTTGTGACCTGCACCGGCAATGACCCGATCGACAACAAGCTGTCTGGCTGACTTGCGCACGGCCACGGTTCGGCGTGGCGGCACCACGGTGTCGTTCGACGCAGCGATCACCGCAACGGCCCCCGGAACATCTGCAACGCTGCCCGCAACGTCCATACGGTGTCGCAGAAGCAGTCTGACGGGAAGCCACGGGTAGTGCTCGCGAGCAAGCGCCATGAGAGTGTCGAAAGGTGTCACAAGAATTGCCCCGGCAACCGGCCTTGAACTGGCAAGGTGCGCGGCTGGTCCAGCGCCCAAACTGAACCCGACGGCCACGACACTATCGGGTTCCAGGCGCGAGACCACATCATCGTAGATGCTGAGCGCGTCGTCCAGGATCGCCTGCGCGCTGGGTCCGCCGGTACTTGGCCCGTACCCTCTGTAATGGAAAGCGACGATGTCCTGACCCGGAAAAATCGACCGCAGGTAGATCACCATATCGTCGGCGTTCCAGGCATTGCCCCCAAATCCAACGACAAGGCTACCCGTAGTCCGACCTTGCTGTGCGGAGGCCACGTGCGTGCCGATCAGTCTGTCTCCGGACGCGGTCACAACCGAAAGGCGCTGTGCATGTGCGGGCAAAGACGATCCGTTGGAAACGGCCGATCCTGGAAAAAGCAACTTGTCCTGCGCCAGAGTGACGAGAACGGCCACGAGGATGTAACTGGCTACAAGACCGCCGGCGAGCTTCAAGAAGAGCATGCCTGATTGTCTTCATCAGACTGCGGTTTGCAAGCGTACTCTGTAGACCCTGCAGGCCCAGATGGCAGAGCATCTGACTTCAACGCTTCGCGTGATCTCGACATCACCTTAGGCTCGGCAGGCGTCGATGAATGCCTCTGTCTCCCGGTCAGATTTGAAGTGATAGACGGACGGACCCTCGGGCACCGTCGCGAGCAGGTTTTCGATCAGGATCTGCGCCCTTTGTCGCGACCGCCACAGTCTTTGGTAGCGTTTCCATCCAAGCCCCTCTTTCCAAAGCTCAGGCGCACCGGGCCGGGTGTGACCGTAGTGCCGCAGCGTCCGCAATGTCACCCTTAGCATCCTTGGATAGATACCCCGGTCGAGGCCAATCACCGTATCTGCAAGCGACAACTGGTCGGTCCCGCCGAACCAGGGGGCCCCTTCAAATATCCAACGGCTCTCGGCGTACACCTCCCTGCATATCCGTTCCCAATCCTCGCGATCCGTGTCTTCTCCTGATTGCCACCGGAGCTGATCCCAGTGGAACACCGGCAAACCGGTCGCTTCCCCGAGCTTCACGGCGAACGTGGATTTGCCTGACCCGGGTTGTCCAAAGATCATAACGCGCTGCATCGCCGAACGTGTAAGGCAGTCGCTATATGGGCTCAAGGCAGGGAAACAGCACTCCGGCGAAAGAAAGAGACGCGCGCGCGATGACAAAAAGCCCGGTTCTTCTTCCCGCATTGGGCTATGAAATCGATGCGCGCGTTTTTTCAAAGCTCTCCCGGTTCTCAAGCGTCGCAAGCCAGCGATCGACGGTTGGGTGCGCGCCCATTATCTCGACACCTTCGTCGAAGGAGCGAAGCGGTGCCAGCACCACCCCGGTGACGATGTCGCCCAGATGCGGTTGCTCGGCGCCGAGTTCGCCCGCCTCAACCGCCGCGCCAACTATGGAAAGGAAACCTTGAGTTCTCTCTTTGCTGTCGGCCAGTCGTTCTTCATCGACTGAAATGTCGAACGCGGGGGCCAACGTCCGCATGAACGCGAAGTTATTGAATGCATGTGCATAAAGGTACGAAACAGTCGTGCTCATCCACTGATCGGAATACGCCCGAGCGAGCAGATCGGAAGGTTGCAGTCTTGGGCCGGCTTCGCCTATGGCATCGATATAGCGAACAATAGCCCCGGTTTCATAGACTCGCCCTTGCCCTGTATGAAGCGCCGGGATTTTCCTGAATGGGTGCTTCTCAGAGTAGTCGGGAATCTGCAGATCGGCTGGAGTAATCACTTCGAGCTTATAGTCGACCCCACGCTCGATGCATGTCACGGCGGCAGCGCGCGTGTAGGGGCTCAGCGGGGTCCCGTACAAAATTAGGGGCATGTTATTGTCCTTATTTCGGGTGGCGCCAAATACGGCCTACACTGTCTGTCAGCTATTCGGGCACACCCGACTTTTGCCGATTGTCGCTGCCGTGACTGCGTGGAAATCATGGTTCTAATACCAGGGACTGGTGGCAGGCCACACCTGCGCTCATGCCGTCGGCGGCTGCCCAGGTCGCGCCAAACACCGGGCGGGTGATGTCGCCGGCCGCAAAAACGCCTCGCACCGTGGTCTGACACTGGGCGTCTACCTTCACGATGGGACCAAATGGTCCCACCTCGGTTTCGCACCCAAGGTCGGTCGGAAACGCGGTTGCGAACGATGCCTGGGCAACAACGTAAACAATTGAAACAGGCCAAATACCGCCCTTGCGCAGTGTGACTGACGAAATCGCACCGTCTTCGTGTTCAACAGAAACAACCGTATCATCCACAATGCGTGCCTTCCGCCGCTCAAGGTCGCTTCGGTCTTCGGGCGCGATTGCCGTCCCGTGAAGGATGATCGACAGATCGTCCGTCCAGTCGCCCAGCAGCCGCGCCTGGTGCACTGAACCGGCGTGCGTCACAATCACGCCGGTCGGCAGATCAGCCACCTCGTAGCCATGGCAGTATGGGCAAGGCAGCGCCGTTTTGCCCCAACATTCGGATAGGCCCGGGATCTCTGGCACCCTGTCAATCATGCCATGCGCAAGAATGACACGTGCGGCGGATGTAACTCCGCCATCCTCGGAAACGATGCGGAAATCTCCGAACTGACCAGATACATGTAAAGCGCGCTGTCGCCTGACTTCGATGTGCGAGTATTTCTCAAGATCTCCCTGCGCCCGTGCTTGAATGTCGGCGGGCGCCAACCCGTCCATTCCCAGAAAACCGTGGCCTTCCGAAGAAAACCGGTTGCGTGGCTGCCCTTCATCGAAGACGATCACAGTCCTGCGAGCACGAGCAAGGTAAAGCGCGGCAGCGGCGCCTGAGAAGCTTCCGCCGATGATTACGGCATCAACACGTATCACGGCCTCTGCCCCCTACAATCGGCCCATCTATCTTGACCATCTGTCATCCAGCCCGGGCGGTAACTGCCCAGCATGCAGCGTCATAGACCAGGCGGCCGTCCTCGATGGATGCGCGGTATTCGGATCGCACCAGATCGAATATTCTGGCTTGTTTCGCCTCATCCGCCTCGGCAACGGCCGGACCCAAAGGTGCGAGCTTCGTCATAAATGTGTCCATGTCGTCCGCCCGGAAACTGAACTTCAGGTCCAGCGCTTCGAACCCGGTGTCCACCCAGCCGCTGCCGGTCAGCATCGTCCGCACACTGTCTGGATCGGACATCGCGAATGGTCCCGGCGCTTCGAGAGTGCCGGGCGGCTGCGGTCCCAGAACCGAGGCCACAACGCGTGGGCCCGTAGTCAGGAAAGAATTCTCTTCCGGACTTCGCCACGTGATTAGGTACATCGACGCCCCGTCTGACGCAAAACGCCGCAAATGCGAAAATGCGGCAGTTTGATCGGCAAAGAACATCGTCCCAAACCGAGACGAGAAATGGTCAAACCGCTCAGTCCCGAAGTCATGCGTTCCAGCGTCATCCGCGATGAACGAGACCTTGTCCGACAATCCTGACCAAAGCGTGGTCGCGTTCGCGATCATGGCACGGGAAAGGTCAATCCCGACCGATCTGCCCTGGCCATCCTGAGCCCCGGCGATCGCCGCTGTCGTGGCGCCGTTTCCGCAGCCGATGTCGAGTACCCTCTGTGGACTATTTGACGTCACAGCCTGGACCAGGTGAACGAGCGTCGACGACAGCATGTCGTCGGTCAGGCTGTGCGTTTCTACCCAGTTTGCACCCATCTGACCGTTCCAAATATCGGCCTGTTGTTTCTGAAAATCCGATACGGACATAATAAACCCTCCTGACACGCCCCCATCTCCGGCACACAAGGCGCGCTAGGCCTGTGTTGGCGGTTTGCGAAGAACGAAGATATCTAACGCGCCCTTTTCCAGGACGGTCCACTCTGACCCTTTGATCTGAAGGTAGTCCGGCGGATAGGCCGACGCCGGATGAAGCGGATCGCGTGCCCGGATCTTGGGAAGATCTTCGACCTTGGGCTCAAACAGCACCACCGCACCGCCATCGCGACTGACACGCAAAGCTTCGGCAAGCGCTTCTTGCCGTTCCTCTTCGTGGATGTGGTGCAGAACGCCGAAGAAGAACACCGCTGCAAACGCACCATCGGAGAACGGCATGTCGGCGGCGCTGAAATCGACGAATGACACCTTGTCTTCGACCCCGACCGAACGCGTGTGCCTTGCCCAGTCCTTTGCCGCATAGTGCGTCTGGTCCGAGGACGGTTCACCGGTAGTCACCTCGAAGCCCTCAAGCGCGAGAAAGGTGGCATATGTTCCCGCGCCCGTGCCGACATCCAGAACGTGTTCTCCCTGATCAAGGTCCAGGCTTGCCAGCACACGCCGACCCTCGGCCTCAAGCGTTGTGTAAAACGGGCCAAACACCGATGTGGGATCTTCGGCCGCGTCCGGGAACCGGCCGATTTTCCCGATCTCCAGGTCGGTCACGCCAGCGCCTCTCGGCCTTTTTTGGCCTTGGGCGTCGCGTCGACCTTGGCTTTTCCGGGATGTGGCGAACCATGCTCGGCAAAATGCACAAGATCCTCTATGTTGGACTTCAGGTCCTTTGTAAGCTGGATTTTCATCATCCAACCCATCAACACATTAAACGGAAACGAGATTTTGCCGTTCAGCGTCATCTCGATCTGCGACCTGCCATTTCCAATGTCCCGGAAGATCCAGTTGTTCTCCATCCGTTTCACAAACGGTGGCATCTTCTCACCCCTGACCAGGTAGGTGATCTGGCGCTTCTCGGGATCATAGCGCTCGATGGTCTCTGTGACGCGTCCGAATCCGGTTTCGCAGATGCGTCCAAGAAAGGGCGCGCCGCCTGCGCTTACGCCCTCTCTTGGCTTCGACGCAAAGACGCTTCGCGACCAGGTTCCAATCTCTGGATACTTCTCGCCAAACACTTCCCAAAGGCGCTCGGCCGATACGTTAGTGGCCTGTTTTATTTCAATTTTCATAGAAGTTCTCCTGTTGAGGATACGCGTGTGCAGCGGCCTCTACGCAAAGTACGTCGCGCTTAGAATGCCCCACGCATATGCGAAGAGAGAGAAGTACCCGACGGTCCACGCCATGGTGCGCAAAGGCGCGACTGCGAAGGCATAGAAAGGTACATAGATTGCCCGGGCGCAGATGAAGACAAGCGCGCCCCACTGGGTCCAACCATTTGAAACGTTCGCAAGTTCCGAGACCAACACCAGCGGTATGAAGAGGATCATACCTTCGACCTGGTTACGGACATTGCGCGACAGCCGCCCCCCAACAGGCCCATCGCCTGGTGGAGGTTCGGACCGATCAGAAACGACGTATGGGTTTCCGGCAGTCGCCCCAAGGTGCATGCCTTGGATCAGGATCGACAGCGCAACGATTCCGAACATTGCGAAAAGGGCCCAAAGCTCTTGAGACATCTCAATCATCGCTAGGCCACCACATTGCCGCCGATGGCGTACCCGCCTTCGGACGCCTCAAGAATATGGACGGTGACGAACTGCTTGAGGTCCCCTTTGCCGGCCGCCTCGGCAACGTTGGCAATCCCATCTGTCAGCGATTGCGCAATTTGTTCTTTTTCGTTCATCGTCCATACGCCCTTTGGGACGGTTACACGGATCACAGGCATCAAAGGCCCTCCCCTTGTTTGATTGGCAGACTTGTTTTGCTACGCTCGTTGCATTAACTAGCACCGAGATAATTGTTATGCAACAGTTGTTGTAAAAAAAAGAGGGTGTGCATGGGTCGACCGCGCAAATTTATGGAAGAAGAGGTTCTGCGTTGCGCAATGATGACGTTCTGGCGTCTTGGCTTTGATGCGACGACATTTCGCGAGCTAGAGCGACTTTCAGGCGTCGGAGTACGCAGCCTTAGCAACACCTTCGGCGAAAAGGACGAGTTGTTCGCGCGCACGATGAAGATGTATCGAGAGATGATGCAAGGAATGCTCGAACGCATGTTCTCCGAACCGCAGCTGGAGGCGATCGCACAGCTGTTCGAGATGGCCGTACGGCCCACAGAAAAAGCCGACGACATTGTGAATTCAGGATGCCTTGTTGTGAACTCGGTCTTCGAGCTTCCCGACATGCCCACACCCGTCGCCGACGAAGTGGCGGCGTACCGCAAAATGTTTGTCGACAAGTTTCGCTGGGTTCTTGAAGAGAACAACATCGAAGAACCGCACGAGAAGGCGGAGTATCTTTTGGGCTCCCTTTGGGGCGTCCTCAGCCAAATCCGTCTTGCCCATGACACGACCGCTGCGAAGCCGATGGCCACAGTCGTTGCACAGGTCGTACGGGCATGGAAACCAACCTGAGCGGCCCATACACAGGGCGACGGGTCCGACCGCAGGCCGCTAGGGTGGACCGGGAATGGCCCCTTCGTTCTGAAGCACGCCTAGAATTCCGATGATCGTCGTCGGACTGACGTCCACGGACCCTCGGGTGTAGATACCCAGGCCACCGTCCCCAATCTCCTGCGGACCACCGGTTTCCAGTTGCGCATCCAGCACGGCAAGCTCCGGCGGAAGTTCCGGGCAAAGCGGACGCCGACGCAAAAGCACGTTGACCGCTTCCAGAAGCAAAACGCGCGCAGCCTGAAGGTCGGGGTCTTCTTTCGGAACGTCCGCACGTCCGGCTGGCACAAGCGTCAGGTCGAGCAGTTCAAACGTGATGCAATCCTCATCCACCTGAGCGGTGGCTTGCGCCGAAAACCGCAACGAAAGCAGCCTGATTGCCTCGCCCCTCTGCCAACCCGTCGCGCCGGTCCGTTCACATTCGAAGACTTGTGATGTGAGCGCGCCAGACAGGCCAACGGTCTGATCTTCAGCGTCAAGGCTGATCGACGTGACATCCGTGCGATTGCCGCAGACATCAATCAATTGCACACCAGACATGTCGGCCTCGATCCGCCTTTGCAGATCCTGAAGATCGAGCAGTGCTTCGACCTCGACCCGCGTCGGGCCGACGGCTCGCAGTGTCAGGTCCGCCCCGTAGGAGATTTCCGTATCCTGAACTTGCAGGGTATCGTTGAACTCAAACCTCACGTCCTTGGCCTGGGCAACACCCGCAGCAAGACAAACGAAAATCGCGCCCCAACGGGTCATTGTTGACCCTCCACAATTCCGCGTTCTTGAACCACGGCAAGAAGTTCGATCAGTGTCGACGCGCTGGCATCGACCGATCCCACAAGCGCCGCTCCCATGCCGCCACCCTCAATCTCGCGGGTGCCGCCGTCTGTGTATCGCGGCGCCAGACTTTGAAGCGATGGCGGCAAATCGGGGCAAACCGGGTTTTCTTCAAGCAGATCCTCGGCACCTTCGAGGACGGCCGTGCGAATGCGCGCGGTCACGCCAATAAGGTCCGCGATCCCGCCAATCAGTCCCGACGGGTCGAGTTGCAGATCGTCAAGTGTGAACGCAATGCAATCACCCTCTACCTGCGCCGCTGCGACCGCCACTGCTTCCACGCGCTGCGAGATCAAGCGAATGCCACGTCGTTCGTCCGGCGTATCACGGCGTCGACAAGTATAAAGGCGCGCAAGGACCTCTCCGCGCACGATCACCTGCGTGCCGTCCGCCGCTACGTCCGAGACCGTCAAGGTGATGTCCTGATTGCACCTTTGCTCTATGTCCCCGGTCAGAAGCGCGGGCAATTCGACCTGCACCTTTCGAAGATCAGCGAATGCGCGGATGCCAAGGCGCGTTTCCGTGGCAGCGCTGATCCCGGCGTAGACGTCGAACGCCAACGGCCCCGCGCGGGTCGGAAGCGTCGCAGGAAACCGCATCGTCACGTCGCCGGCATAGAAGCTTCGCGCAACGATCGCCGCATTTCGTTCTTCCGGGCTGCCACCCGAACCTTCCGTACTGTCTTGGGGCGCACAGGCGACAACTGCGCCCAACAGCAATGGCGCAAACCACCACCTAGTCTTATCGCCTTCCCCGCGCACGGTTCCCGTCCCCTGTTCATGACGGCTGATCGCCGCTTCTAGGGATGGATGCTATGCCCCGGCGACACGCGCGTCGAGGGGCCCATTTGGACAGGATCGGAACACCCGCTTTGCGGCTTGGGCTTTAGGCAAAATGCGCCTTGAACTGGTCAATACACTGCCGAAACCCGTCTTCGAAGTCGCCGTTCCCGGGATGATAGACGCTTTCGAAACTGATCACGCCCCCATAGGCATCTGCGCGTAAGGCGTCGGCAATGGGTTGAAACTGGTCTGCGAGTTGACCCGTGCCCATCTTGCGAACCTCCAGCATGGCGCGGGGCGTATCGACCAGCACGTCCTTGATGTGGATATGCCCCAGATACCCGCCCCGAACCTCATCATAGCCATCTGGCCAAGCGCGTTCGTGGCACCAGCAATTGTTCCCCGGGTCCCAAAGCACCTTAAGCGCATCCTTCGCATCCAAATCGTCGATCAGCTTTCGAGCCGTAAAGTTGGAGTTGACCATTGTGCCGTTGCCGGTCTCGACGACGAGCGTCACGCCTTCGGACCGCGCAAGTTCGACGGCCGGGGCAATCAGGTCGACCGTTTTGTCCCAAGCACCGTGGGCCACATTCCATTTCTCGGCTCCGTTCCGCCCCCAAAGGATCTGCTCCTTCTTGTTTGTCATAATCCGGACCAGCGGGCTGCCCACGACATGGGCCATCTCGATCACACGTTTAAGCGCATCCATATGCGTCGTATGAAGCGGGTCGCCCGGGGCGTTGGCCGTTGTGGTCCCTGCGAAGACGTGGCGGGAAAGGCAGGACACAGGCTTGCCCCGATCCCGAAGTAGCGTGTCGATCTCTTTGACTTCGCCGGACGTGTGGTCGCCGACTTCTGTGTCGCCGACAAACTGAAGCTCAGCATAGTCGATGTGGTATTCATCCATGACATCGACCGCATGACGCAGATCCCGGCTTATGCCATCGCAGATCACCCCAAGTTTCATTTCGCCCCCCCGCGATGAAGTTCGGCCCCAACGATGTCCTCTATCACGCGGGTACACACCCAATTGTCGCCGTTTGGATACTTGGATTTACCAGCGTGAAAAATCTGCATCGCTGCGGCTGCGGTATGAAGCGGCACGCCAAGCTCTTCGCCCAAGCCCATCGAGATCGTCAGGTCCTTGTGCATCGTGTCGATGTGGCTTCCGGTGCCTTCGAACTGACGGTCGATGATCTTTTCAAGCGCGTTGTTCACGACACCGCATCCGGCCGATGACGTGGAAAACACGTCAAGGATCACCTGACCCTGTACGCCCGCCTTTGCCGCAAGCGCCGCGGCTTCGAACGTCGCGGAAAACTGTGCGCCGATAAGGGATTGCAGGCAGGCCTTCACAGTCTGACCCATGCCGGGATCGGCCCCGACGTGGTGGATATTGGCCGACACCGCGTCCATCGCGGGCCGCGCCTTTGCCAACACTGCATCGGGGGCCGCAGCCATCATGGTCAGCGTCCCCCCTTGCGCGCCGGGAAACCCGCCCGACACTGGGCTGTCGATCAGGTCAATCCCGCTTCCGTCGAGCGCCGCGCCGATCTCGCGCGCCTCGCGCGGCTTGATCGTTGCCGTCAGGAGGATGATGCCGCCCACGGCCATCGTTTCTGCAAGACCGCCGGGCCCGGCGATAACCTCTTTGGCCTGATCGCCGGTCATGACCATCACAAACGCGATGTCCGCCGCGCGACCGACATCCCCCGCACTGCCCGCTGCCGTGCCGCCCATATCGCGGAACGCCGCCATCCGCGCGTCGCTTAGATCGAAGCCCGTCGTTTCAAAACCACTTGCCAAGAGGTTCTTTGCAAGGCCCGAGCCCATATCACCCAAGCCGATTACACCTGCACGCATACCCTGTCTCCTCGCACCGTTTTCCCGAGCGCTGATTCGCTCAATCCAGAAGAGGGATTTCACACGCCGGTCACGGCGCCGGGCGGGTCCAGTAGACACCCCCTGCCCGTGAGGTGCTGCCGGATGGGCAGTCCTCCCAAACCCTATAGCAGCGCCCGAATCTCGCGCCGGTCAAGCGATAACTACACTCATCGCGGCGCGCGGTGGGGCGCAAGCCGATCCCAATCGAAGCGAACGCCGATCCCAGGCGTGGTTGGCGCGACGATCATGTGATCTTCGGGTGCAACGGGACGGCTTGTGTATCGCTCGATCGGAAAAGAATGGACTTCGACCCAGCCCGCGTTCGGCTGGGCGGCGACAAGGCTGACATGCAGTTCCTGCATCCCGTGACTGCAAACGGGGAGCCCATGGGCGCGCGCAAGCTTTGCGACGCGCAGCCATCCGGTGATCCCGCCACAATTCGATGCATCGGGCTGCAGATAGCCGAGGCGCGATTGTGACACCGCATGCTCGAATTCGTGGATGGTGTGCAGGTTTTCGCCCATCGCAAGCGGCATCCCCGTCGCCTCGGCGATCCGGGCAAAGCCCTGGAAGTTGTCTGGTATGATCGGCTCTTCAAACCAGATCAGATCGAATGGCGCGAACGCCCGCGCCGCGGCAATGGCCTGAGCTTCGTCCATTGAATAGTTCGCATCGACCATGAACGCGACATCCGGTCCGATCAGGTCACGCACCGCTGCGACACGTTCAACGTCCTCTTCAAGCGTTGGTCGCCCGACTTTGATTTTCACGCCGTTGTATCCGGCGGCAAGGTAACTCCTGACGCTGTCCAGAAGCTCTGGCAGATCGAAGCCCAGATCGATCCCACCACAATAAGCGCGGCAGCGATCCGACGCCCCGCCCGCCATCTTCACCAGCGGCTGATCAAGGATCTGACCGCGCATGTCCCAAAGCGCGATGTCGATGGCCGAGATTGCAAAGGACGCAATCCCGCCACGCGCCACGTAGTGCACATGGGTTTGCATCGCATCATGGAGCGTTTCAACCCGGGACGGATCCTGGCCAATGAGAAATGGGGCGAGATCCTTTTCGATCATAGCGGCAATGGCGTAGCCGCCCTTTCCGCCGGTATAGGTGTACCCTGTGCCGGACACGCCGTCGGCGCGGGTGACAGTTGCCGTCACGAGTTCAAAAAGCGTGTGATCGCCGTGCATTGCGTCGATAAGAACCCGGTCCAAAGGCACATGGAAAAGATCGACCGAGACCTCGGCGATGGGGATCGGCGCACCTTCCGATTCTGGAAACTCACGGGTCATGCGGTAAAATCCAACTGGACTTTCATCGACTGCCTCCGGTCGCCCGCGAAGCGGAACGCCTCAACCACGTCTTCCACCCGGAAAGACCGGGTCAAAAGCGGCACCACATCAATCCGGCCCGACGTCAACGCATCGACGGCTTCGCCGAATTCCTCGTGAAACCGGAACGCGCCCCGTACGTCCAGTTCCTTGGTGACAACCGTGTTCTGGGGGATCGTAACATTGCCGCCCAACCCCACTTGCATCAACACCGCGCGCGGTCGAAGTGTTTCCATGCCGTCCCGAAGCGCAGCCGCGTTGCCGGTCGCTTCGAACATAACGTCGAAGTAGCCCTTCCCTCTGGCATAGAGTTTGGCCCAGTCGGTCTTCTCAGCCACGTTGATCACCCGGTCAGCCCCCAGCACGGCCCCGGTGCGCAGAACCTCCTCAACGATATCGGTCACCACAATCTCGCTTGCCTCGGCCTCGCGCGCGGCCAAAATCGCAAGCGCGCCGATTGGCCCGCAGCCGGTGATCAGGACGCGCTTGCCCGCAAGCGATCCCGCCCGGCGCCGCGCGTGAAGAACCACCGCAAGGGGTTCGGCGAACGCACCGATCTGGACCGAGGTGCCGATGCCAAGGCGAAAGCACTGTTCAGGCAGCGCGACGATCTCGTCGCGAAACGCGCCTTGGATGTGGGGCATGGGCATCGCGCTGCCGTAGAAACGCATGTTCTCACAATGAATTTTCAGACCGGCGCGGCAATAGGCGCAGGTCCCGCAGGGGCGGCTTGGCGATAGCGCAACCGCATCGCCGGCCGCAACGGCACTGCCCGCGGGCGCCGATAGAACCGTTCCGGCAACTTCGTGACCAAGAATGACGGGCTCGCGCACCCGGGTGGTCCCAAACCCGCCATGCTGGTAATAGTGAAGGTCAGAGCCACAGATGCCCCCGGCTTCGATCCGGACGCGTACCCCTTCGTCTTCTGCGGCCGGCGCCGCGCGATCTTCCACACGCAGATCGCCGGCAGAATGCAGGACAACTGCACGCATCGTTGTTCCTCCCCTGGCTTTCCCGCCTGAACGGGTCATCGCTCTGTAGCACTAGTTGAATGGACGCTCCGCATCCAGCCTGCGACGGACTCATCTCTGCGGGCCGGATGCGGCAGCGCTCACCTACTTCACCTTCGCGTCACTTCGGACGGGAGCGGTGCCTTCTGGTCCGTAGGGCCAGCGGTACGGTAGCCCTGGTGTACAGGTCATCCGCCAGAAAGATCGGTCGCGAAACGTGGTCGAAATCAACTCGGTAAGACACCCCAACTAATCGTTGGCAGCGCGAGATCGAGTTGCTAGCGTATCCTTGTGCGCGCCTTGGATCTTGGAGGAGATCGAACTGAGGTGTCAGACACGCAAAAGAAATGGGAGGAAACTTATGAATGCCATCAAGCTGGCCGCAGTTGCGGTCGGAACCGCCGCGCTTCTCGCCGGCACTTCGTTAAGTGCGCAGACAAACTTGCGCATCCAAACGCACTATGGCCCTGAAACGCTGTCGGGCAAGAACGCGGCACAGTTCGTCGATGACATCCAAACGATGTCCAACGGCGAAATCTCGGTCGAGATGTTCTACTCGTCATCCGTCGTCGCGTCCGCAGAAACGTTCGATGCCGCAGCAACGGGAATTCTTGACTGCGACATGACGGGCGGCGGCTACCAGACAGGTAAGAACCCGGCGTTCCAGTTCGTGGGCGACATCATGGGTGGATACGACACGCCGTATCAGCAGCTGACGTGGCTTCTTGAAGGGGGCGGTCTTGCTGACGCGCAGGAGCTCTACAATCAGTACGACATGCAGCTTGTCGGATGGTGGGTCGTCGGCCAGGAAGCGCTGTCCTCAACCGCCCCCATCGCGGGCCCGGACGACCTGAAAAACTGGAAGTTCCGTTCGCCCCCGGGCATGGAGACGAAGATCTTTGAAAAGCTCGGCGCATCGCCCATCGTGATGGACTTTACCGAGGTATTCACCGCGCTTGAAACCGGGATCATCGAAGGCGCGGACGCGTCGATCCTTGTGAACAACAAGGGCATGGGCATCTACGACATCGCCAAGCACGCCACCTATCCCGGCTTCCACTCGATGCCGTCGGATCACTTGGCCTGCAACAAGAGTGTCTGGGACGGCATGCCGGATCATCATAAGCGGATCATGGAAGTGGCAATGGAAAAGCTCGCGCTGCGTCAAGCGATGCAGGCCGACAAGCTGAACACCGAGGCCGCGGCCGAACTGCGTGACGCCGGTGTGACCCTCTACGACTGGAGCGCTGAAGACCGCGCGACTTTCCGGCAGGCAGCACAGGAAACGTGGCCCGAGTTCGCGACGACGCCAGAAGCCAAGGCTCTTGTCGAAAGCCACAAGACCTTCCTGCGCAATCTCGGTCTGGTGAAGTAGCTGCGTTTGGCGATCCCCGCCGAACCTCTCCAGTAGACGCAAACAACAAGAGGGCGCCCTTTCGAGGGCGTCCCCAGGCCGATACGGCAGGCGCCATCGCTAGGGCGCAATGACCAGGGGGACACATGGCCGCGAGCACATCAAAGACCAGCAGCGTGGCACCGGCAGAGTGGATCATCCCTCTGTTGTTCACGATCTGCGCGGGTTGGACGATCTGGCACATGCCAGCATGGATCCTTGATTGGGCACCACCGGATACGGAATCGGCCCTGGACCGGCTAAGCGCGCAGTTCAATAGTAACGATGTGACCCCAGATCTTCCGGGGCTTTTTGGCGGCTACGCTGACGCGGTCGACTATGCCGCGCTTCTGGGTATCGCGATTTTCGGCGCAATCGGGGTCATCGGCGTCCGGAAGTCCCATCTCGAGCACTACGAATGGAGTGCCTTGGATCGTGTTTCGGTCTTCGCAGGACGGGTCGCGATGATCATGATCGTGATGCTCGTGAGTGTAATGCTCTACGAAGTGATCCTGCGCTACGTCTTCGAAGCTCCGACACTGTGGGCCAACGAACTAAGTCTCTGGCTTGCTGGCTTCATCTTCTTGACGGCCGGGCTTTATGCGATGCAGCAACGCAGCCACATCCGCATCTTCATTGTCTTTGACCTGCTTCCTCGCGGCCTTCAACGGGCGTGCGACACACTTTCGACGCTTCTGATCCTTGTCTTCTGTTGGGCGTTGATCTGGGGCGGGTTCGGCGAGGCGGCGACCCAGTTTCTGCGATGGGAAACGCTTGGAACGGCGTTTGACCCGCCGATACCGGCAACGCTGACACCGGCTATCCTTATCGTCACGACACTCGTCAGCATTCAGGCTGTCTCGAACCTGATCCGTGACTGGAACCTCGAGAAAGAGATCCACACGGACGAGATCGACCAGGAAGAAATCGAACAGATGCGGCGCACTCTCGGGGGTGGTCCGGATGCTTGATATCGGCACGATCTCGCTTTTGCTTCTGTTTGCGCTTCTTTTTCTGTTGGCGATCGGCATGCCTTTGGGGCTGGCCTCGGCCTTTCTTGCGGTTGGCGTTCTCTATCTTCGGTTCGGACCCGACGTGTTGTTCCGCGAGTTCGGCTCTGGTCCCCTCGCGATATTGAGCAAGCGAATATACGATCTTCTGACCGGTTACGTGCTGATATCGATACCCTTATTCATATTTATGGCGGCGCTCCTGGAGCGATCCGGGATCGCCAAGGATATGTATAGCTCGCTAAATGTCTGGCTTAACCGCACCCGGGGCGGAATCGCAATTGTGACCTCGATTATGGCAGTCATCATGGCAGCCATGTCCGGGATCATCGGTGGCGAGGTTGTGCTTCTGGGGCTGATAGCCCTGCCCCAGATGCTGCGGCTTGGCTACAATCAGAACCTTGCGATCGGCACGATCTGCGCGTCTGGGTCGCTTGGAACGATGATCCCGCCGTCCATCGTGCTCATTATCTTCGGGCTGATTACCGAAACCTCGATCAAGAACCTGTTTACAGCGGCGTTTCTGCCAGGGTTCATGCTGGCGTCGTTCATCATCATTTACATCGTCATCCGCACGCAGATGAACCCGACGCTGGCTCCCTTGCCCGAACCCAGCCCGGATGATCCGGCACCGGGCGAAAAGCGGCTTCTCTTTCTGGCGTTTCTCTCGGTCCTTCTCGGTGGGTTTTCAGCCGTCCTGTTCCTGCGTGTTCTGTTCTTCACCCTGACCGGGCAAAATGCACCGCAGGAGGGTGTCGAACCCATCGCGCTTGGCACACCAGAATATTTGTACTGGTTCGGTGGCGCGTTTGCCGTGGCCCTGCTCTTGAACTTTGTGCTGTTGGGTCGCGAGCGGACTGTGACGGGCTGGCAAATGGGCAAGGGCCTGGTCGCTCCGATCGTTGTGATTGGCGTCGTTCTGGGCTCGATTTACGGCGGTATCACGGGGATCACTGAGGCGGCGGGCATGGGTGTGGTCGCCGTGTTCATCATTTCGGTCCTGCGCGGCGAGGCGTCGTTTGAGCTTGTCTGGGACAGCCTGATGCGCACGCTGAAATCAACCGGCACAATCATATGGGTTACAATCGGCGCCACCGCTCTTGCAGGCGCCTATACCATCGCCGGCGGACCGACATTCGTTGCCAACTTGATCGTCGGGGCGGATCTGCCGACGATGGGCATCATCCTTGTGATGATGATCATCTTCCTATTCATGGGCGCGTTCATGGATTGGGTCGGGATCGTTCTTCTGATCATCCCTGTGTTCCTGCCGATCATTCAACGGCTCCCCATCGAAGAGATCGGCTTCCTTGGAGATCCGCTTCAGGCCAAGTATCTGGCTGTCTGGTTCGGTGTGGTATTCTGTATGAACATGCAGGTCAGCTTCTTGTCGCCACCTTTCGGACCCGCGGCCTTCTATCTGAAATCCGTGGCTCCGCCGCACATCTCGCTGACGGATATCTTCAAGGGGTTCCTGCCCTTTATCGGCATCCAGATATTGGCGCTTTCGGTGCTGTTGATTTGGCCGCCAATTGTCGAAATCCTGCTCCCGTAACGGCGCCCTTAGAAAAGGAAGACCGCCATGCTGACCGCGACCGAGATCGACCGCTTCAACACCGAGGGCTTTCTGGTCGTCGCCGATGTTCTGGGCGAAGACATTCTGGCCCCTCTCCGGTCCGAGTACCACGACCTGATGAACCGGATCTACAGCGAGTGGGAAGAACAGGGCCTCGTCCCGCCGGGGCCGGACATGGATTTCTGGGACAAGCTGCTTACCGCATATCAGGCGCGGTGCGACTGGTTCCAGCCCATGGACATCGCGCTGCCCGATGGACCGCTTCGCGCAGATACGCCATTTCACATTGGCCCTGCTGTCTTCGACCTGCTTACGTCACCGGCAATTCTGGACATTGTGCAAGATCTGATTGGGCCCGAGATTACGTCAAACCCGATCCAGCATGTGCGCCTGAAGCCCCCTGCTGCGCAGTTGCAGGCCGACGAGGTCCGCGCCCATGTGGGCGGAACCGACTGGCACCAAGATCGGGGTGTTGCCTTGGCGTCGGCTGATGACACGCAGATGATCACCGTCTGGGTCGCGGTGAATGATGCGACGTTGGAGAACGGATGCCTGACGGTCATCCCGAAGACCGCCGATCAGGAAATGCTGCCGCATTGCCCCAAGACCCAAACCGCGATCGCGGACGGGTTCGTAAACGAGGATGCCGCGGTACCGACGCCTGTGGGCGCAGGCGGTGTCGTTTTGATCCATCCACTCACCCCGCATGCCGCGCTCCCGAACCGGTCAGGCGGCTTCAGGTGGTCGTTCGACCTGCGCTACCACGTGACCGGTCAAAGCTCTGGTCGCGATCATTTTCCAAGTTTCGTCGCACGGTCATCGGTCGACCCGTCGTCTGAGCTTCGCGACTGGCGGACGCTGCACCACATGTGGGACGAAACCCGTGCGCGGATTGCGGCCACGGCCCATACGCCGCTTCATCGCTGGTCCGGCGACGCGCCCTACTGTGCCTGAGGAACCGCACGCTACAGGGTTCCCGACCCGCGAGGCGCCTGTCGTATCAGGGCTGACTCTGTGACGCGGCTTTTGTTGGCGGGAACGGGCCTGATCGGGCATCGGCATTTGGAGCATATCCTTGAGCATCCGGACTTCGACTTGGCGGGCATCATCGACCCGGTGGCAGAGCGGCGCGCGATGGCGGACGCACCCGGTTTCCCCGATATTGGAGGCGTCGACGTCGATGCCGACGGCATCGTGATCGCAACGCCAACTGACACACATGCGCCACTTGCAATCGAAGCCGCGAGACGGGGGTGGCACATCCTTGTTGAAAAGCCTCTTGCCGGGACGCTCGAGGACGCAGACCGCATGATCGCTGCAGCTAGGGATGCGGGTGTGCACATTCTTGTTGGCCATCATCGGCGTCACCACCCGGTTGTGTCCCGTCTGCAAAAGATCGTTGCAGAGGGCGCGTTGGGCCAACCCGTGCTGGCCAGCTTGATTTGGGCCATGTGCAAGCCCGACGGGTATTTCGTCCCCGAATGGCGCGCCGGGATGAATGGCGCCCCGGTCAAGCAGAACCTTATCCATGACATCGACACATTGCGCTATCTTTTTGGCGAGATCCGCGAGGTTGTCGGCATCGGCTCGAACGCTGTGCGCGGAGCCCAGCGAACTGAAAGCGGCGGCGCGGTTCTTGCATTTGAAGGTGGGATGACCGTCACAATCGCTTTTGCCGACACCACTCCGACACCCTGGGGGTTCGAGGCAGGCACTGGTGAAAGCCCGGGAATTCCCAAGACCGGACAGGACAGCCTGCGTATCGCATTTACCCGCGGCGGGGTTGAGTTTCCGTCCCTGAAGGTATGGTCTGGGGCCGAGGACTGGTCTGAGGTGCCACAAATGCGTCAGATCAACGTCGAGCATGGTGTGCCGCTTGTCCGACAGCTGGAACATTTCGCGGATGTAATCGCCGGACACAGCGCCCCGATCATCGATGGGACAGATGGGCGGCGCACGCTTGAGGCGACGCTCCGGGTCGAAGCCGCGACATTGCACTGGGGCGCCGGTGCGTGACACAAACAGGGGGCGCGTCCGCAAAACGAAGTATCAGGAAGGAACCAGCATGTCTCAGCCGGCAATCGGATTCATCGGCCTTGGTCTCATGGGTTCGGCAATGGTCGAACGGCTTCAGAGCGAGGGCTACACCCTGACGGTGCTTGGGAATGTCAGCCGGCCAAATATCGACGAGGCCGTCGCGCGCGGTGCAACAGAAGCCACAACCGCAAGGACCCTGGCCGAGGCAAGCGATATCGTCATGTTGTGCCTCGACACCTCTGACAACGTTGAAGCCCGCATGTCGGGTATCGATGGGGTGATCGCGGGACTGAGGCCGGGCGCAATTGTGATTGACTTTGGCACCTCGCTACCAGCGTCGACAGAGGCGCTTGGCGCACAGGTTGCGTCCGCGGGCGGCACCATGCTGGACGCGCCGCTCGGTCGAACACCATCTCCTGCCAAGGACGGTCTTCTAAACATCATGTGTGCAGGAGAGACGGCGGCATTTGAAGCCGTTCAGCCCGTGTTGGACGTGCTGGGCGAAAACGTCTTCCATCTCGGTCCCTTGGGAACCGGCCACAAGATCAAGCTTATCAACAATTTCTTCGCGATGACGACGGCAAACGCGATGTCAGAGGCATTCGCGATGGCGGATGCAGCCGGCGTATCGCGGCAGGGCCTGTACGATGTCATGTCCGCTGGGCCGCTTCACTCTGGAATGATGGATTTTGTTACAGCCTATGCCATTGGTGGCGATCCCGAGAAACTGGCATTCTCGGTACGCAATGCCGCTAAAGATGTCGGGTATTACAGACAGATGGCGAGCGAACTTGATGCGCCCTCGATCATGTCGGCCTGTGCCGCAACGGCGCTCGCCGAGGCACGGGATGCCGGGCGTGGCGACGATCTGGTTCCACAGATGGTTGAGTTCTTCAGCGCCAAGTTCAAGACCTGACATAGCCAACCGTGGCCGCACCGTCTTCGCATGTCCGACAGGATCATCCCGGTCTTGGGATCGGCATGATGTTGACTGCATGGTTTCTGTTCAGTCTGGTCGACAGTTCCGTAAAATGGCTACTTCTTGCCGGGCTGACGGCGGGGCCGCTTTCATTTGTCCGCTACAGCGTCGCCTTCGTTCTGTCACTGGGGCTCGCGTTCGGGCAGCGCGCGGCACTTGATCGCCCGACATCGGGTCAGGCCCTGTTGCTTCTTGCCCGCGGCGGGCTTTTGGTCTCGGCCACGGTCTTCAACTTCATCGCTTTGAACCACCTTCCCCTGACGGTTACAGCCGCGATTATGTTTTCGGCACCGATTATCGTGTCCGCCCTGTCCGGTCCGCTTCTTGGCGAACGCGTTGGCCGGTGGCGTTGGTTTGCTGTTTTTTTGGGCTTCGCGGGTGTCCTTATCGTCATCCGACCATGGAGCGAGGCGTTCCACTGGGCCAGTCTTCTTGTCGTCTACAACGCCTTCGCTTTGGCGTTCTTCTCGATCATCACGCGCAAGCTCGCGGATTCGGTGTCGGCGCAGACGATGCAGGTCTACATGGGGGCGCTTGGGACAGTGGCGTTGTTGCCGCTGGCAATTCTCGACTGGCAAAATCCTGGAACGCTGCGCGATTGGATGATCTTGGCGGGCGTCGGCTTCTGGGCCTGGGCCGGGCACGAGATATTCGCCCGCGCCCACCGATTGGCAGACGCAAGCGTGCTGATGCCCTTCGCCTATTCCTTTATTCTCTATATGGCCGCGTTGGGGTACCTGATCTTTGCTGACGTGCCGGACCGGATGACCATCCTGGGTGCATCGGTCATTGTCGTCTCTGGACTGATCGTCTGGTGGCGCGAAACCGGAGCCCGCAACGCTGAGGAAACCGCATGACCCGATCCTCGCCAAAATGCGCTGCCCTTATCGGGACAGGCATGGTAGCCGACATGCACGTCGCGGCCGCTCTGGCCACCAAAGGCGCGGTGGAGATCACGGGCGCGTTTTCCAGAACGCCCGCACACACTGATGCGTTTGCAAAGCGCCATACGATTGGGGCCTACCCTAGCGTCGATGCCGCTCTAGAGGACCCAAAAGTCGATTTTGTCATTCTGACAACGCCGCCCGATGCGCGGCTGGAATACGTTCACCGCTGCATCGAAGCACGTCGACCGATCCTGATGGAGAAACCGATCGAGCGGGATCACGCGCGCGCGCGGATAATCGTCGAAGCCTGCGAAACCGCCGCCCTGCCGCTTGGGGTTCTGTTGCAGCACCGAATGCGCCCCGCGGCGCAAGAGTTGCAGAGGCATCTTAGCGCGGGCGCCATCGGCGACATCGCGGTCGTCGACGTGCGGATCCCGTGGTGGCGCGACCAAAGTTACTACGACGTGCCCGGACGCGGAACCTACGCGCGCGATGGGGGCGGCGTCCTGATCACGCAGGCCATCCACACGATCGATCTAATGCTGCAATTCTGTGGACCGGTTTCCGAGGTACAGGGATTTGCGGTCACTTCGGCCCTTCATCGCATGGAAGCAGAGGATCTCGCTGCCGTTGGCCTTCGCTTTGCATCGGGTGCCGTTGGCGTGCTGACAGCCTCGACCGCGCATTACCCAGGCGGTAGCGAAACGATCTTCCTCAGCGGGACGGCCGGAAGCGCAACCCTGACTTCGAACCAGCTGAAGATCGAACGGCACGGGATGGCCCCGGAAGACTTTGGATCGACCACAGGAACGGGGGGCGGTGCCGATCCCATGGCGTTCTCCGCCGACTGGCACCGTGCGGTCATCGAAGACTTTGCCGACGCGCTTCGTTCAGGGCGCGCTCCATTGATCAGCGCTCGATCAGCCCTGCCTGCCCAATCCCTGATCGATGCGATCCTCACATCGGCCCGGACCGGCGCGCCCGCGCAACCCGAGGCCTCGGAATGACCGGGCCACGCATGGGCATCATCGGGATCGACCACAGGCACATCTACACGATGGCCGGGCACATGGTTTCGGCGGGCGCGGATCTTGCCGGGTGGTACACCGACGGAACACCGGGAACGCTGGACGGGTTTCTGCGGCGCTTTCCGAAAGCACCGCGTGCCCAAGACATTGACGGGCTTCTGGATGACCCAACCATCGACCTGATCCTGATCGCCGGGATACCGTCCGACCGCGCCGAGCTTGCCTGCCGGGCAATGCGGGCGGGGAAAGACGTTATGACGGACAAACCGGGATGCCTGACGCTTGATGCGTTAAGCGCCATCCGCCAGACCGTCGCGGAAACCGGCAGAATCTGGAGCGTCGACTTTTCGGAACGGTTCGAAGTTCCCGCCGTCACACGCGCGACGGAGCTTGTCGCAGACGGCGCAATCGGAGACGTCTTGCAGACGTTAGGTATCGGGCCCCACCGGCTGAATGCGCCAACGCGCCCCGACTGGTTTTTCGATCCTTCAAGAAACGGGGGCATCCTGATCGACATCGGATCGCATCAAATCGACCAGTTTCTTCATTTCACCGGAAAGACCGACGCCGAGATCGCCTTTGCCGATATCCAATGCACGATCACGCCGGGTTTCCAGGATTTCGGGCAAATCGCGCTACGGTCCGGCACGTGCCACGGGTACATCAGGGTCGATTGGTTCACGCCGGATGCGCTGCCCACCTGGGGGGATGGGCGGCTCTTCATTCAAGGCACCAAGGGCTATATCGAGCTGCGCAAATATGTCGACATCGGCGGGTCCACTGGAACTGATCACGTGCTTCTCGTGACCGAAGACCGATGCGAACGCATCGACGCGCGGGGCGCCGACCTTCCTTATTTTGCGCGGTTTGTGAACGACCTGCGTGATCGCACCGAAACAGCGATGACCCAGGCCCATGCCTTCAAGGTCATGGAGCTTGCAATCCGGGCGCAGCATATTGCGGAAGGTGCGCCACGCTGACGTTCAGTGAAGCTCCGGCACATGCGGACATGTATTGAAGGTCTTTCCGGCACCAGAACCAGACGGGTCACTGCACGGCCCCCGGTCTTTGGACCCTCAGGTGGAGGGCGGAATGAGCACAAAATTCCCCACATGCGTTTTTTCAAGGAATTCCTTCTGCGCTGCCGCGATCTGGTCCAGTGGAAAGGTTTTCGCCACAAGCGGGCGTATGTCGTTCTTCTCGATGTAGGAAATCAGGTTCGGAAAGACCGGCGCATCCCAAGCGGTGCAGCCGATCAGGCGAATGTCTTTGAGATACATGTCCCGCATATCAAGCGCGACCACGGGGCCTGCGATTGCTCCCGACGACGTATAGCGTCCGCCCCGCTTCAGGACCTTCAGCATCTGCGGAAAACCGGGACCGGCGACATTGTCGACGGCGACGTCCACGGTGCTGTCCCCAAGCGCCTCGACAAGATCGCGGCCGCGTTCCACTACGACGTCGGCGCCCAAATCTGCGATCTCGGCCACCTTACTTTTGCTGGTGATCGCCGCGACGCGCGCACCACGTCGTTTGGCAAGTTGAACGGCAGCCGATCCGACGCCGCCGGACGCTCCAGCGACCAGAACGAAGTCCTCCGGACCGACATCTGTTCTGTGCAACATGTTTTCTGCCGTGCCGTATGCGCAGGGAATTGTAGCCAGCTCTTCGTCCGTCCACTCGCTTGTGACCGCAAAGGCCTCTTGTGCCGGCACCTTGACGTATTGCGCGAACGCCCCGTCAAAATCGGACGCCATCCAGACATTTTCCATCGATCCAAAACCGTTCGGGCGCATGCACGCGCGCACAATCACCCGCTGACCCAACATGCTTTCATCAATCTCGCGCCCCGTCTGCACCACACGGCCGCAGCAATCGGTGCCCTGGATCAATGGAAAAGGCGTTGCTGCGTTCCACCCCCCGTCGGCCTTATGCTGTGCGCCTGATGCCTGCGTGGCTGCTGCGGAACCTGTATCTGTGGTCACGCTCGACGAATACCATCCAAGCCGCGTGTTGATCTCGGTGTTATTCACGCCCGCCGCAAGTACCTTTAACAACACCTCGCCCGCCCCGGGAACCGGAACGGGAACGGATTTGTATTCCAGCTTGTCATATCCGCCGTTGCCGGTGGTCACGACAGCCATCATCCGGTCGGGAAGCTTTTCTTCAGCGTGGGTTTGCAATGGTCGGGCCTTCCCCAAGAGGTTTTCCGTTCATCTGAAGTCAAATTGCGCGCCCTGCAAAGAGGTTTGTGGATCGGACGCCCCGACTTGATAGGCTGAGGATGCGGGTTGGCCTGTTCCAGCGCGCCATGACGAAAGGGAGGTTCTGGATTGAAACGTATCTACGACTGGGACGCGCGGTTTCAGCATCGAAACCTTACGGCCGCAGATCTTCGGGCGATGAAGGGCAAAAAGAAGCTGGTACAGACGACTGCGAACACCGCCGAAGAGGCCGCCGCGGCGCGCGACGCCGGGATCGACTTGATCATGGGTAATGCACAAAACACTGCCGCCGTGCGCGAAGGTGCCCCCGATCTGTTCTTTACCGCCGCACTTGGATTGCCGGACTATCCCACAGAGACAGCCGTTCTCGAGGCCGCCTTTGCGGCCATGAAGGCGGGGGCGGATTCCGTCTATACAGCGCGGGGACCGCATATTGTGGAACTTCTAGCGCGTGAAGACATCCCCGTGATGTGCCACCTTGGCCTTGTGCCAAGAAAATCAACGTGGAAAGGCGGGCTGCGCGCCATCGGAAAAACCGCAGTAGAGGCGAAAGCGCTGTGGGCGGATTTTCGACGTATGGAGGATGCGGGCGCTTTTTCGGTCGAGGCCGAAGTAATCTGCGCAAATGTCATGGCCGAGATCACCAAACGCACGCGCCTGATCACCAGCTCCCTTGGGTCTGGCGATGGCGCGGATATTATCTATATGTTCCAAAACGATATTTGCGGCGAACACCAAAGCATTCCACGTCACGCACGCGCCTTTGGCGATCTCTATGCGCTCGAAAAACAGAAGCAGGCCGAACGACGGGCCGCATTGCACGCCTATGCCGGAGCTGCTCGGTCAGGAAGCTATCCCGGTCCAGCCGAGCAAGCCCGGAGTGAAGCGGACGAAATGTCGATGTTTCTGGACCTCCTAAAACAGGACGAGGCTGACAGCGCCTTATAGGGCGACGTCCTGGTCGTTCAGTTTCTAAGGTCCGCGGCGGTAGACAACAGGCTGAATATTTAAGCGGGCGTCGGCGCGTAAGCTGGCACTATGACCGCCATTGTCGGCGTACTGCCCCTGCCCCGGATCTGACCGCCGGGGCCGCCGGTCCGTCAGTCGCCACTGGTGTAATCGTCATCGTCGTCGTCATCGTCGCCGGACGGGTCGGCCTGTGCATCCCACACAAAATCGAACGGCGAGATGAAATCGACAGTCGATCCAATGGCCCCTGACATCGCAAACTGCGTCGACCGACGCGGTTCGGCCCGTTCGATCTGACCATCCTGTCCAGCCAGCCAGTTGCGGGTCTCTTCGAACGCAGCACGCGCACCGTCATCCGAGAGCACTTCGGGATGCGCAGACCAGTAATCGTCCAGCGCCTTGAAATCCGAAGGTCCCGCCGCTGCATAAGACAGGCGAATCGAGGTTGGCAGATCAAGCTCCCAGCTTCCTTCGCCAGGCAGGTATTGGCGGACCTCGTCGGGCAGACCTGTCAAATACGTCGTTCGAAGCGCTTCGTGGCGCACCTTGCGCCAATCGTCGCGTACCTTTGCTTCAAGATCATAATCAACAATCGGGGCCGCGCCAGTGCGCGTCGCCACAAGCGAGCCTAGTAGAATACGGGATACGATCCGAACAAAGCGACGCATCAGATGTGTCCGCCTCTATTCCGCAACCTCAAATGGCGGGCTACGATCATTCCGGACCCGGGACCGGAGCAAACTTTCAGGAAACGTGTCATCACCACCTACTCTGCCAAAACTAAACCGGCCACCGAGAAGTCGTTGCTGGTGCCGGCTGGCGCATAAAACACAAGTTCACTGGTCTTTTCTGCGACCTCGAACACAGCGCCAACTTCTCCATTCGGTATATCGCCTACATCGCGGCGCACAACCGCATCCGAGTTCAAACGCGACAAACGATCGGTCTGATTGACGATCCTGGCCATTGCGGTCGCGTTATGCTGGCCGATCGGAAACAGTTCGATGATCTCGTTCCGGGCGAACACATCATCAAGGTCGTAGACCAGCTCTTCCCCATCGCTGAAAAGGTTTAGCTTGCCGGGTTCGATATCGTTCAGGCGCACGATCCGCTGATCAATCTGACCATCCCGATCAAGGAGCGGGATCGACAGCAAGGCTTCGCTTTCAGCAATCAGAAGCCGATAATGGAGATCGCCCGGCTCGATGAAGATTGCGCCGTCGATTGCCTCATTAAACGGCGATTCCGGGAGATCGATCACACCGCGCAATTCCACCTCGCGCTGGTCACCCGTCCCAGCCGGGATCGCAATGCGACCCGCTTCGAAATCGATATCCGACGTCAGGGCCGGCTCCAGCCCTCGGTAATGCGTTATCTCGCCCGAGAACAAGTCGGTGAGCCACACCTTCTTGATAGCCAACGGTTCGGAACGCCGGACCACGATGCGCTCGTTGAAATCGATCTCGTCATCTTGACCGCCGCCAAGGACACCCAGACCATCAATCGGGTCCCAATACAGCAAGCCCGGCTCCCAAGGCGACGTGTCTGTCCGGCGTGTTTCCGCGCGTATCGTCATGCCCTCGACACTGCATTCTTCTGCCTGCAGGCAGACTCTGTATGCTAGGTCGCGAAAATCGACGCCGTTCGCCAGATCTTGATCAAGCTCGGCGGCCTGAGCAACGCTGCCCATTGTAGCCAAGGCAAGAACAATAAGACCGCGAACGGAAAAACTGTGTTCCGCACCGAAGCGTATTCTCTCACTTAATCTGATGTCGCGCACGTACTCAGCCCCACAAACGCACAGAAACAAACAACTTCTAAGACTCTAATCTAAGTCGAAGCAACAAGAAAGGGTCTCCGAATTCGCGCCGCCCTTTGACCAAAAGAATGTCGCAATCTCTGCCTAGCGTTCCACGGTGTCCAGATTGAAATAAAGCGTGAAGAAGAACATGAAATCTCGTTTGACCGCTGCTGTTGCAAGCACCACCCTTCTTATCGCTTGGACGGCATCCGCCAGTTTGGCATCCGCTGGTGGCGTCTGCGCACCGCACACGGTTGTTGTTGACCGTCTGGCTGCAGCATACGGCGAAAAACCCAAACTACGTGGAACGACGAAATCCGACTACACCGTCGAAGTGTTCTCGTCCAAAGACTTCGCCACTTGGACCCTGACTGTCCGCGCCGAGGGTGGCCCAACCTGCCTGATCGCAAGCGGGCGCGGTCGTGACCGCCTGGACGACCACCTCGCCGCACATAGCTGATCGGCCATACGAGGCGCAGGTCAAGATTTCTGCGCCACGCAAAGCAGGTTCTTTATTGTTAGATCACGCCTTGAATAGTCAAGGTGCCGGGCACGTATATCGTCTGTAAGCCGGTCGATTCCCGTCTTCGAGGTGGATGGAAACTCTTCTTTCTGGACAATCGTAAAGTACCGTTCGGTCAGCGCGATCAGGTCATCAAGCCGCACCCTGTTCAGACCACGGGCGATGTAGTGCCCTGGCGGCGGGTCAAACTCAATGTGTCCCCAATCAACTAATTCCAATTGCGCTGGATCGCTGGGATCGAAATCGGCCACGCGTTTTGGCGGACAGTGATGACCATTCCAACTGTAGTAGTTGTCGTGGTTGTAGATGATATGCCCGCCCGGCCGCAGAACCCGCGCAATTTCAGCAAATGCGCCTTCAAGATCATGCAAATGCTCAGTCACGTTGTGCAGAACAGCAAGATCGAAGCTTCGGCCCTCAGGCAGGTCCGCAATGTCGATTGGCAGGACATTCCATGCCGGCAACCTGGCTGCGACCTCATCGGGCGTCCAGCCGAACTGCGTCTTCTCTCCGGATGCGAGGTTTTTGACCCGGTCCCGATCCGTTCGAATGATCGGATCCACACCCAGATAACTCGTGGCCCCCGCCGCAAGATAGCCCAGCCCATGCAAACCAGGTCCACATCCGACATCGAGCACATCTTTTCCATATGCTGCCGCACGCATCCTGCTGGGCCACTTCATGTAACCAAACGTCAGAGCGCGCGCGAAAAGGTCGGGTTGAAAGCGTTTTCCGCGGTCGGGGTGTTCGGCCATGTTCAGCCAGGCCCCGCGAAGCAATCGCTCAGGACTGGAATGGAAGGCCTCCGGCAGTGTTCGCGCAACTGCAGCGTGGTGAATGGCGAACACATCCGCAAACACCGTTTCCGGTCCGGGCTTCTCAGGCCTCGGGCGATGCTTCTCCCAGACCTTGCGCAGTCGCCGGTCGGGTTTCATGTGCGAAAGTTCATCGTAAGCGGCGCCGAAATCGTGCACGCCGACATAATGCAGCGGCGCTGCGATCCGATACGGATGTTCCGTGCCCAAACCGGCACTGTCGTGGAAATCTGGACCAACCGGCGTTGCAACCGCTGCCGCATCAGCCAACGCATCGGTGTTCGCCACATCGGATCCTGCCGCCAATAGCAACATATTGGCGGGGGTCGTGACCGGCCTTCCCGTCAGCTTTAGGACATCGCGATGGATCAGCCGCTGAAGAAATGCCGCGGGTTCAAAGTATTTTGGGTTCAGCGCATTTTTGATCAGCACTGGAGCTTCTGGCGCAAGAGATGCCAAGACAGGCCGCAGGCAATCGGCAAGGTCGCGGGCCGTCTTAGGCCCATCAATGACCAAGAGTCCGATTTTGCCCCCTGTCCAAACAAAGGTGTCGAAGGCGCTTTCGTGCAACTCTGCCGTCATACCGCGATCCCTGAGAACTTGTTCAAGGACGGAACGGAAGCTGTCTTCGGGCTTTAGAAGCCCCGGCACGCGCTTGGCGTGATCCTTGGTCCATTGGAAGCTGTCAACTGCGTGCAGTTCGGCATGGGGCGCGATTGCTGTGCTCAGCCCCCCAAGCCACGGTCCAAGCTCGACCGCGACCGAACCAGTGGGAAGCGCCTCGGCAATTTCGGATACCAGCGACACATCCACCTCGCTCACCATACGGGGTAGCGGATCGGGTATCTCGAAAGACGCGGTGTTGCGGCTGCCCTTCGCCGAGGCCATAAGTTCTGAACCCATTATCAAGTATTCCGAAGCGCAAATCTGTCAGAGGCCAAGCCGTGGATCAAGTTCGTCAGCACATCGAAGGATTGATCGGACGCGGCGACTATCTGGGCGCGTTCCAGACGCTCTTGTCCGAAGGGGCGACACCTGGCCTTTCCCCGTCACTGTGGGAGCGGCTTGGAAGCGCGGCCCGCGAAGGCGGCGCAGACAGCCTTGCGCATCAGATCCATATGTCGCTTTGGGATGCTGGCGTTGGTTCCACTGTTGTGGCCCTTGATCTTGCGCAAGACCGGTTGCGCGACGGACGGTTTCGGGACGCTGCCTACTTCTTGACCGAGACGTTCGGCACAGATCCCAACGATCCCGAGGCGCGTGCGCTTCTGGCGGAAGTTCAGATGGAGATTGCCCCTAAGGAGGCAATCCGATTGACGGGAGAGCGATGGAAATCAGACGCCCGGGCTGCACTTGTGCGCATTGATGCGCTACGGGCGCTGGATGATCTTGGCGCGGCGCAGGACGCCATCAGGGCCGCACGTGTATTGTTCCCGGACGATTCGCGCCTGGTGGTTCGGGATGCAAGAAACCGCGAAGCCCTTGGAGACTGGACCGGAGCGATCGCATCGTGGGAAGCTTTGGCAAGAGACGGCGCGGAAGCAGGCGCCGCTCCCGGCGTGCAGATCGTTCGCCTTCATAAGCGTTTCGAACGCCATAGCGATGCATTGGTCCAGGCCGCACCTTTGTTGGCAACCAGGCTTTCGGTGCGCGAACGCTTGCGCATGGCCGACATACTGGAGCAGGCGTGCATGGTTCCCGCCATCCTGCAAAGCGCACTGGAGCAGCGGCTTGAGCAATCCGAGGGGCGCGCCATAGCCCGCGTTTTGCGCGCCAGGGGCGAGATTGGCGCGCTGGCCTGGATGGCCGCGCGCGGCCTGCAGGTGCCCGGCACACTGCATCGGGCGCTAGAAGGCGCATTTGGCGATGCAGAGATGCGGCGCATTCAGACCGGCTCGCTTACAGCCGCAATGAAGGTGAAAAGCCCAGATTGTCTTCTGCCGCTCTCACGCGATGCTGTTCGGTCCTTTCGCAAATCCGCTGACCTTCTGACCGGCGCGGGCGGGTCGGCGCATCTGATCGTCAACGCAACGCTTTCCGCCGGCGGCGCAGAGCGTCAGTTCGTTATGCTGGCGCGCGCCCTGAAGCAGAACGGCATTTCGCCTGGAGATATCCACTTGGCCGTTTTCTCGCTGGTGAAAGACCGTGGACACGCGCATTTCCTTCCGGCGCTTGAGGCCGAGGGACTGGCGATCCACCATCTGCGGGGCGCGACCCGGATGAGCGGCGACACAGCCGGAGATCTTGCGCCGTTCCTCACACTGCTGCCGGATCCGCTCCGGGGCGACGTGCTGGCGCTGCTTCCGCTGGCGATACGGCTTGGCCCCGCGCTGCTCCATGGCTGGCAGGATCGGTCCAGCCTGGCATGTGGCGTCGTCGGACAGATCTTGGGCACCGCGCGTGTTGTCATGAGCAGCCGGAACATGCGGCCGGACCTTCGGGGCGACAGCGCGGCCTATGGTGACGGTCTATATCGGCACCTCTTGAAACTACGTCCCGGGATAACGCTGACAGCCAACTCTTTGGCCGGGGCAAAAGACTACGCGGACTGGATCGGGATGCCAGCAGACATGGTTTCAGTGATCGGGAACGCCATCGAAACCGAACGCTTCCCAGATCCCGGCGCACCGGGTGGCCTAGTGCCCTCCGGCGACACCCGAAATACGCCGCTCAGGATCGGGGGCGTTTTTCGGTTGGCGGCCAACAAACGACCCGAGCTTTGGCTTCGAACACTGGCCGCGCTGAAACCCCATCTTGATCGTCGCCTACACGTGAAACTGATTGGCCGGGGCCCGTTCGAGGCGCAGCTGCGGGCGCTTGCCCAAGACCTAGGTCTTGATGATTTTGAGATCCAATCGGGGCTCAGCGATCCAGTGGAGATCTATGGCGAGATGGATGCTTTGTTGCTGATGTCGCGTGTTGAAGGAACGCCAAACGTCCTTCTAGAAGCACAAGCCTGCGGGATTCCGGTCGCCGCCTGCGATGTCGGGGGGGTCCGCGATGCGATCTGTCCCGATTGGCCCGGTTCGGGTCTGGTCTTGCCTGAGGACATCTCCCCGACGGACGCCGCAGAGCAGATTGCAGACTGGTTGCCCCAAACCCGTGATCCGAAGGCTCCGATTGCGCGACGTGCATTCATCGATGAGCGCTATGGGCTCGATGCCCTGAAAACAGCAGTTCAGAGCGTTTATGGGATTGTAAAAGACTAGATGGCTGACCAGGCACCCATCCATGCTGATAAAAGCGCAAGAAAGGTCATGGGATTGCACGATGACCCGCTCGTGCAGATGTTGACACCCAAACTACTCCCCAAACCGTTGGCTGGCCGGATAACGGTTGCCTCTCAGCACTTGCTTCTCGCAAATGCAGCGGCGATTCTGGATCAGGACACACCGCTTGCGCTTGTGCTGCGCCGCCAAGGCCTTGACGAGAGCGACGTTGCATGGCGCACCTCACTTTCACTCGCAAGTGGCATGATCAGGGACCGCGCGATCGAGGTGTTCGGCCTGACCCCGGACGCGTGCGAAACCATTCAGGACATCACAGGGCGTCAGGTCACGCCCCTGCCACCACCGCCCCGACGATCAACACCCGCGATCTCCGCGATTTGGGCCCCGGGTTCAGAACGGATCGAGATTCCGGAACTTGGAACCTACCTTGACGAGGACGCGGTGTCTTGGGCGCGCCTCCGTCAGAAGCTATGGATTTCCACTACTCCAGATGCCCCACCGGATTGCACCGATTTGGCCCATTTCGCCGGGCTTGGTGAAACCGCCTTATCCGATGAACCAACAGGACCAGGACAGATCCTAAGCGTGATCCCGAACGGCGTGGGCCTTGGGCATGTGACACGCCAACTCGCGGTGGCGCGGCGGCTTCGGCAGTTGGGGGCGACGGTCCGGTTCTGGTGTTACTCACAGGCGGCCGGTCTTATCGCGAAAGACGGTTTCGAGATTATTGCAAGGCAGACATCAGAACATATGCGGATGGATCGCTCACCATGGACTCTGCACGAAGCGGCAGATCTTTCGACGTTTCTTGCCCGATCCGGTACCCGTGTCCTGATCCAGGATGCGGGCCGCATTTCTCCTGCTGTTGCTGCGGCACTGCGGAATCCTGCCGTCGGCGACGTCCGGACGGTTCTGGTCCGGCGTGGCATGTGGCAGCCCGGCAAAAACCGCGGCTGGCGCGATACCGAACAGCTTTGCGATCTGGTGCTGGAGCCGTCAGACCTTGCTCACGCGGCGGATTCTGGCGCCACCAAGGAACCCGCACCCGACAACCGGGGGTATGCGCGCTTCGCTCGTGTGTCCCCTGTTGTACTGACGGGATCGGATCAGGTTATGCCGCGCGCCGAGGCCCGCCGCGAGATCGGTATCTCGGGCCGAACCCATGCCTGTCTGGTCAGCCTTGGTGGCGATGCGTTGGTTTCTCATGCAGGCGCATCGATCCTGATCCGGGATGCCGCGGCGCGCGCCGGCGTAAAGCTTGTTTGGCTCACTTCGCCGCTTGCGACCGCAACCATCCGCGCGGGCAAAGAGGAGATGACAGTCCAAGCATTTCCCGCCGCACGACTGATCGCTGCGTTTGACGGGCTCATAACGGCGGCTGGCTATAACAGTTTCCACGAGGCGTTGTTGATCGGCGACCTACCGATCCTAATGGTGCCCGCGCTGCATCAACGTTTGGATGATCAGCTGCGGCGCGCGCAATTCGCGCGAGACAAGGGGTGGTGCCACTTGTTGAACACTAAGGAACGCGACCCCGACATTGCAGAGCTCGACGCGTTCTTCGCGTCCGTCGAGCGCGGGGAACGGTTCAAGCGTGACATCGCTGTCAGCGATGGGGCGTCCGAGATGGCGGCGTTGATTGCTGATCAGTTTCAAACCGGCGAACGCGACGGGGCCCGCCCATGAGTGCGGGCCGTCTCTCCTCCGCAGACCGAGCGCTGGCGAAACAGAACGCTGATCTGCAATACGACCGGCTCTGCCGCGACCTGTTGGAGTTCTCCTCGGGCGCCCTGGGCGCCCCTGCCCTTGCCCCACCCGCAGCGTGGTACCTTGTGCCCCAGAACCTTCCACCTCTGTCGACGCCACTTGGCGACATTGCCGTTCATACACATCCAGAACGCCTTCCGGTAATGGGTGTCCTTTTGCCGCCCGACGCCGATGCCGCATGTCTCGCCGCCTTGGGCGTTCTCTTGTCAGAACACCATGCCCATCCCTTTTTTCGGCCTGTCTTTCTCGCGCTGGGATACGATCTGCTGCCGCTTCTGGGTCGATACGGTTTCGCCTATCACGTCGTGACCAAAGACGCCGAAGAGGCGGCGTACGACTACCTTGCGTCGCGTTACCGAATGCTCGCGGTGCGCAAACTGATCGGGGCCGATCCAGTGTGGGCGGCACCGCAAAGCTAGCTGATTGTTTCACCTACGCCTGCAACTCGGACGTCTAGCATACGCCTGAATGCGTCTGAAATGGCGTCCAGAAAAGGCGCACGATAAGGAAACAGCTCCAGGTGATCGTAGTTGTGGCGCATGGCGGCATTCGCCTCAAAGATCAGCACCCGACCATCGGCGCACGGGGTGAAGTCGACACCAAGAAAATCAAGACCGATCTGTCGATTGATCTCAGCCAGCCGTTCTATGTTCGCAACCCCCAGAACTTCCTCAGGTGAAGACAGAAATCGCAGCTCATCCTTCTGTGCTTCATTGTCCTGATGCATGATCCGGTACCGGTCTGCCGAATGCAGGTTCCAATGGTCGGATCTGAGATCCACAACCGGGTACATCTTTCCGTCGATGAAAAAGGCGCGAAGCTTGCGGTAACGGCCGTGCGCGTCGCGGGCATCGTGATATTTGATCGCCACGAGCGGTTGGTGCACCTCCTGCGCCGCGACGTATCGGACAACGTCCGTGTCGTTCTGCGCCAGTTCCATCGTGCGGCCGGTCTGCGATCCCGCCTGGCGCAGGATCAGGGGATACGCCATGCCTGTCTGCCGCAGAAGATCAAGCGCGATCGCGGGGTCTTGTGGCCGCCGGATGTTCACAGTCTGCGGGAAGATCACGCCTTCGATCTGGGACAGGCGATGCGCGTTGCCCGCCCGGGATGTGGACCGCACGCGGCCGGGCCGGTTTATAATGGGGACGTCCGAAAACTGACCAACGAACCGTTCCACATCCTCAAGCCCAGCCGGGTTAAGATCGGCGCAAGCGGCAGTGTTCACGATAAGATCTGGCCGGGGAAGAGAATCCGTCGGCGGCAATTCAGAGCCAACGAGCGATGCGACCACGACATTAAAGCGGGACGTGTCGATGAAATGGCGTGTCGAGAAATGCCCGCGCAAGAGCTTTCGGCGGCGAAGACCGGTGACCCGGTCTTTCGACACGCCATAGCTGCTTTGGTGCAACGCCCTGACCCGAAGAAGGACCGGTTTTTGGTCGTGCGCGGGCGGCAAACCCTTGTATGGGTCGCGCTGACAGGCTTCGGTCATCAGAAGGCGGGCGCCACGCAAATCCCCTGCCCTGTAAAGCAGCGTTGACAACACCCTTTGCGCCTCGGGCGTTGCAGTCCTTGCGTTGATCTCTGCCGCCAAAACGCGACCTGCCGCTGCAAACTCGCCAAGTTGAAAGAGCAGCGCCCCCAATTTTGAGGCCTTCGGCGTGCCCGTTGGGGGCGCGTCGGCAAGGGCGAGCGCACATGCGCGCGCGTCGTCGATCCGGCCTTCGGATATCAGCGCATCACAACGCCGCAACGCGTCCGTTGGTGCTGTCATTCCAGATCAAGCTCCGGCACCGTCATCCGGTACCGGTGCATCAACCGCTGGCTGGTCGCCGCAAAGCCTGTTCGACCGTGCAAAACCCGCCGGTTTGCGAAGAATAGTGTTTGGCCCGACGCAACCAAGATCCGCGTTTGCAGCTCCGGTCGTTCCAATGCCGCATCGAGCGCACCAAGAGCTTGTCGCGCATTTTCCGGCAGCGGGTGGCCAAGCTCCAGGCCCTTGTCGACCTGCGCCCGATAGTACCGCACCTGTACCCCACGCTGACCCACTTTGACAATGGAATAGCGTTCGCGCCCGAATGGAAAAATCGGCATCGACAACAGACGGATCGTTCCGGGGTCAAGATGCCGAACCAGCGTGTCGCCATCCACGAGGATCGACGCACCGCCTTCGCTATCGGCTTCGATTATCTCGAACGCAACAAGGTTGTGTGGCGCAGGCATGTATGAGCAGTCTGTATGTGCCGGTATGGGCGCATTGGTCCGGCTCATTCGCGTGACCAACCCGCCGTCACCGGCGTCTTCGGGCGCAACCCTAATTCGGGTGAACGAGATGGCATCCCCACCGCGCGAGCCATCCGGAGCAAGAGATTCCAGCAGTCGACGGGAAAACTCCGTCTCACCGCCGGTGTCACACACCACCGCATAGGGCGGGCGCCCGAGAGCGGCAATAAGCTCTGCCCCGTTCGCACGCGTCCACACCGGGACGGACGGGCTTGTGTCCTGGTCCTTCACGGGTTGGATGGTACCCGCCACCCCGCTGACGGCAAGGGTGTCGCGATCCGACCCCGCTTGGTCAAAGGAAGGGGGCGATGGTCGTTGCCGCTTCGCCCCGCAGCGGCCCATGGGTGCAAATGTGATCCACCTCGTTTTTACGGCAGAATCTTCTGAAGGCATGGATTGTGCGCGTCGTCATCCAGCCATTAATGCGACCAGTGTAAAAGCCCTGCTCTGCCAGTCTTTCCTGAAGAACCCAGGTGTAGGCCCGGCGATCCGCGGAAAGCGCCGCGCGGAAACCCCTCTGGAACGCGTCGGCCGTCTGGCCCGACAATTGATCCGACACCGCCCGGTACTGGGTCCGACCCGATTTCTGATCGGCGATCAACCTGACCTCCTCGGGAACGCGGCGGTCCGGGGTCAGTTGATCCCCGCGTTGGGACAAGATCGCTTCGCGCTGTGCCGTACCATCGGGAAAGCGACGCGACCGTTCCCTCAAAAGCCGCAACAGCGCAAGCGTCGCCCGATCGGATCCGGCTGCGGATGCCGTCTCTAGGCGGGCCGCAATCTCGACTGGATCGATTGGGGTGCGGTGACTTTGGCCCGCAAGCCGCGCCAGTTCCGAGGTCGCATTCACGTTACCGTTTGCGGAAAGACGTTCAAGTTCTGCCAGACCGGCGTCCTGGTCCGACTGGTGGCCGAAATCTCCGCGTGCATTGAACCGCGCGAGCCAGAAATCCGCACCTTCCAGCCCCGCGTCGACCGCAGCGGTGATCTGCGCCCGCGCGCGGTCCGGCTGGCCGGCTTCGATCAATACGCGGGACAAGTTGATCACCGCGCGCGGCTCTCCGGCGTCAATCGCGCTCTGCATCAACGTTTGGGCTTCGTCCAGGTCCTTCGTTGTGCCAAGCCCGCGCCACGCCAGATTCCCGAGCCGCGCGAGCGCACGGGCATCGCCCGTATCCGCAAGCATCTGATAAAGCGTCCAGGCCCGAGCAGGATCAGGATCGATGGCCGCGCCGCCGTCAAGCGCGTCCGCCAAAGCATAAGTCGCACGCTCATCGCCTTCGGCAGACAACCGCTCAAGCTCTGCATGCCCCGCCTGTGGCGTGCTTTCCAAGCCGAAAAGACCCCTCACATGGCCAACTGCCAGCCAGTATTCGACGCCCTCCAGACCAAGCGCCCGCGCTTCTTCCATAACAACAAATGCTTCTTGTCCCCGACCCGCCTCCATCAGAAGCCGTGACAGGTTGATGCGGCTGCGTTCACGCCCTGCCGCTATGGCTTGCCGAAAGTACGCCTCGCCACGCGCGATATCCAAAGGAACGCCCCGTCCGCGCCAATATGCGTTCCCCAAACGGTCCAAAGCCCGTGCATCGCCCTGTTCGGCCGCGCTGCGTATTTCCCCAAGGTCCTCGCCTTGGGTCGCGGCGGCGGCAGAGAACGTCAGGATTGGCAAGCAAAGCGCGATCACCGCCCCTAGTCCTGCCACTCTGTTCGATCTAAGGCTCAACACTTTGAGACATGCTCCCGTAAACGATGGGACGCATCTCTACGCCCCGATCAACAACCCTCACCGTTGATATAGGTCTGCGTCGCCCGTTTGCACCACACCAAACTTCCAAGCGCCCGCGTTGTGGAAAGATCGTGCACAGTGTTGGTCAGATCGCACGAATTGGATGCTTTTTGGTAGTAAAGAGTATCACGTCTGGCGTCGGCGGATTCTATCCACCCCAACAATGTCGCACGGGACTTTTCGAGCTATCGCCGGGCCGCCCAAAGCCGGTGCATTCCGCTTGCGGCGTCATATGTTATAACATAACGTGTCGCCGACGAATGACCGGAGGCGAAGAATGGGTAAGCGCGGAGAAGAGCACCAGTCCGAAGTGCTAATGATCTTGCGCGGTGCAGACCGGCCGCTGTCGGCCTACGACGTGTTGGCAGAGCTGCGCCCGTCAAACCCAAGAATAGCACCGCCGACAGTGTACCGCGCGCTGGCCGCTCTAAGTGATCGCGGCCTTATTCACCGCCTAGAATCACTAAATGCCTTTATCGCGTGTCATTGCGACGACCATCAGCATGCAGTGCTGTCGATTTGCGATGATTGCGGATCGGTCGAAGAAACCGAAGCGCCCGAGCTTTTGACAAACCTCGAAAGTCTTGCCGCCAAGTCTGGCTTCAAAGCCGCTCGTCATGTCGTTGAAGTTCATGGCGTTTGTTCGACTTGCGACGACGGGAAACCGGTAGCATGACGACGCGAAGAACGGCTGTTAGCCTTCTCCTTGCAGGAGCGGGTCCCAGGATGGTCGGTGCAATTGTTGTTGTCGCTTTGCTTTGGGCGGCGTTCTTTTGGGCGACCTCGACGCCGGGGGCGCTATGACGATCGCGCTTTCTTTCGAGAACCTCACCCTCGGCTACGATCGGCATCCTGCGGTCCATCACCTGAAGGCCGAAGTTTCCGTCGGAAGCCTGACCGCGATTGTAGGTCCCAACGGTGCGGGGAAGTCAACGCTTTTGAAGGGCGTGACCGGCGTGCTGAAACCGTTAGAGGGCCGTGTCGCGTTTGGCGGGCATGATCGCAACGATATCGCCTATCTTCCTCAGCAATCGGATATAGATCGCGCGTTCCCTATGACGGTGATCGACCTTGTTGCTATGGGTCTATGGCGCGAGATCGGACCGTTTGGATGGCTTGGGCGCAGCCAACGAAACCGCGTGGATAATGCGCTGGCATCCGTTGGAATGACAGGATTTGAGAACCGGTCCATCGGGTCCCTGTCGGGAGGTCAGATGCAGCGGGTTTTGTTCGCGCGCCTTCTTTTACAGGATGCACAGATTGTGCTTTTGGACGAACCCTTCACCGCAATCGACGCCCGGACGATGGCGGATTTGATCGATGTGGTCCGCAGTTGGCACGACGAGGGGCGCACGGTCCTTGCAGTGCTTCATGACTACGATACGGTACGCGCACATTTCCCTGATACCCTGATGCTCGCCCGCGAGCTTGTTGCTCACGGACCGACGGGGAAGGTTCTGACCTCCGAAAACCAGTTCCGAGCACGTCAAATGTGCGAGGCGTGTGCAGGCCCACCTCACGTCTGCGGGCGGAGCGCCGCGTGATCTGGGACTTGGTGTTTGAACCTTTTGCCGAGTTCGGCTTCATGCGTCGTGCGCTGCTTGGCTGCGTCGCCATTTCGCTCGGCGCTACTCCTGCAGGCGTTTTCCTGATGCTGCGCCGGATGAGCCTGACCGGGGATGCGATGGCCCACGCGATCTTGCCAGGCGCTGCGGTGGGGTATCTCGTTGCGGGCCTGTCCCTTGGCGCGATGACAATCGGTGGACTGGTCGCCGGTATGGCCGTTGCTTTGCTATCGGGCTTGGTGACGCGGTTCACCGCGCTGCGCGAAGATGCAAGCCTTGCGGCTTTCTATCTGATCTCGCTGGCGCTTGGTGTCCTGATCGTTTCGACGCGCGGAAGCAATGTCGATCTTATGCACGTTCTGTTTGGCACTGTGCTCGCTTTGGATGACGCAGCGTTGATTCTGCTGTGCTCCATTGCCAGTCTTTCGGTTGTCCTGCTCGCCATTCTGTTCCGTCCCCTGGTTCTTGAATGCGCGGACCCACAATTCCTGCGTTCTGTCAGCAGGCTCAGTGCGGTGACCCATTTCACGTTCCTTGCGCTCGTGGTCCTGAACCTTGTCGGCGGGTTCCACGCGCTCGGCACCCTGATGGCAGTCGGCATCATGATCCTGCCTGCCGCTGCGGCCCGATTTTGGGTGGCCAGCATCGGTGGATTGATCCTGACTGCAATCGCTGTCGCGATGCTTTCCAGCGTCGTTGGCCTTCTTTTGTCTTACCATTTTAGCCTGCCGTCAGGGCCGGCGATCATTCTGATGGCCGGTGTGGCCTACGGGGTGTCGCTGGTCTGTGGACCGGCAGGCGGGCTCATCGCGCAGGCATTTCCGCGCCGCCATCTAGAAGCTTGAAAGGACCCAAGAATGAGAACCCGTAGATCCATCTTGAAATCGGCCACTGCGGCCCTTGCGCTGACGCTTGGCGGCACGATATCCGCAAAGGCAGATGACGCCCTAAGCGTGGTCGCGACCTTTTCGATCCTCGGCGATATGGTGGCCGAGGTCGGCGGCGAGCATGTCTCGGTTACAACTTTGGTTGGCCCCGACGGGGACGCGCACGTGTATCAACCGACCCCGGCGGATGCGCGCGCCGTGAACGAAGCGGATGTCTTGTTTGTAAACGGGCTTGAGTTCGAGGGCTGGATCGACCGTCTGGTCGAGGCTTCGGGGTTTAACGGCACGCCCGTTGTCGCGACCGCAGGCATCGACGCCATCGCTTTTGAAGAGGGCGACGATCACGACGATCATCACGGAGAAGATCACGCCGAACATGATGATGACGACCACGACCACGATGATCATGCCGAACATAAGGACGACGACCATGCTGGCCACGATCATGATGATCACGCCGAGCACAAGGACGAGGACCACGCCGGACACGACCACGATGATCATGCCGAGCACGAGGACGAGGACCACGCCGGTCACGATCACCATGGCCACAATCACGGGGCCTTCGACCCGCACGCCTGGCAGAGCCTTGAGAACGGCGTGATCTATGCCACCAACATCGCCGAGGCGCTTGCAGCCGCCGATCCCGACAATGCGGCCGCCTACCAAGCCAACGCCGAGGCCTTTACTGCTGAAATGAAGGCTCTGGACTCAGAAATCGTGGCGTTGATGGACGCACTGCCAGCCGAAGCGCGGACCGTCGTGACATCGCACGATGCGTTCGGCTACTTTGCGGCGCACTACGGTCTGACCTTCGAGGCACCCCAGGGGCTAAGCACCGAGGCCGAAGCTTCGGCCGCCGATGTCGCCGAAATGATCACCCAGATCCGTGAAGAAGGGATCTCGGCCGTGTTTGTCGAAACGATCACCGACAACAGGCTACTAGAGCAGATCGCGAATGAAACGGGAGCCGTAATCGGCGGCACGCTCTATTCAGACGCGCTTTCCGGTGCGGACGGTCCAGCCGGGACGTATCTCGACATGATGCGCCACAACGCAATGACTTTGGCCCGGGCACTGGGTTCCTAGGATGTCCGACGACCCCCGCGTCCCGGTCACGCTGCTGACGGGGTTTCTTGGCGCCGGCAAGACAACGTTTTTGAACGCGGTCCTGTCGGGCCCCGGCGCGGGGCGGATCGCGGTTGTCGTAAATGAGTTTGGCGAAGCAGGGCTTGACCACGATCTGATCGAAACGTCCAAAGATGACATCGTCCTAATGCAATCGGGCTGCCTGTGTTGCTCGGTTCGTGGCGATCTTTCTCAGACGCTGGAACGTTTGCTGGCAAAGCGGGACACAGGCGCGCTGGGGTTCGACCGGGTCGTGATCGAGACAACCGGCCTCGCCGATCCGGGACCGATCCTGCAGACCCTGCTTGTCGATCAATACCTTGCACGCACAACAAGAATGGACGGAGTTGTGACGATCGCCGATGCTGCGAACGGCCCCGCTACGCTAGACGCCCAGTTCGAGGCTGTGTCGCAGATCGCGATGGCGGACCTGATCATTCTCAGCAAGACAGACTTGGTGCCGTTAGAGGCAGCGCAGGGGTTCACGACACGTCTTAAAGCGATAAATCCAGGCGTCCGTGTCCTTCCGTCCGTGCGCGGCCGCGGCGCTGCAGACGAGATTTGGGGATTAAGCGGTCTCCGCCACGGCGCCAAGCCTGCCGATGTCATGGCTTGGACAGGCGTCAAGGCCGAGCCAAACGATCCGCTTGCAAACCTCTCGGGGCTAACGCCGACCGCACCTGCACAAACGCAATCGCGGACGCAATTTTTGCCGCATGATGCCCGCATCGGATCAGCGTCGATTGTCTTGGATGATCCCGTGCCTGATGCTGTGTTCGACCGTTGGCTCGAAACGCTGGTTCTACTGCGTGGACCCGACCTTCTTCGCGTAAAGGGCGTCGTCTTCCTTGAAGGAATTGAAACACCGTTCGTCTTCCACGGTGTCCAGGATATCTTCGATCCCCCTGTACCGATGCGCGACTGGCCCGCCCAGGATCGACGCTCGCGGATCGTGGTGATCGCCCGCGACATTACCCGTCCCGAACTTCGCCGCAGCCTCGATATGCTTCGCGCCCGCTTCTCCAGACCGTCGGCACAACGGCGCGAAGAAGAGAGCATAGTTCCATGACGGATTCCCGCCTTCCAGTTACCGTCCTGTCCGGGTTTCTTGCGGCCGGTAAAACGACTCCTTTGAACCGCGTGTTGAACAACCGCGAGGGACACCGTTTCGCGGTGATCGTCAACGACATGCCTGAGGTCAACACGGACGCCGATCTGGTGCGTGGGGATACAAACCTGTCCCAAACGGACGAGACGCTTGTCGAAACGTCGAACGGCTTCATATACTGCACGCTGCGCAACGATCTGTTGGCCGAGGTCCGCAGATTGGCGGCAAAGGGCCGCTTCGACTATTTGCTGATCGAATTTACCGGTGTATCCCAACCTCCGCCCGTATCCGCTACCTTAGATTTCCGCGATCAGTACGTCGAAAGCCTGTCTGACGTGCCGCGGCTCAATACCATGGTCACGGTAGTCGACGCTGTGAACCTGCTTAGGGACTACACCAGCCGCGATTTCCTGAGCGAGCGTGGTGAAACCGCGGGCCAAGAAGACGAGCACACGCTTGTCAATCTTCTAACTGACCAGATCGAATCTGCAGATGTTGTGATCCTGAACAAGGTTGACGATTCGTGCCCCCAGCACGCGGACGCCAAGATTGCCCGGACTAATCGCTCGGACGACGCCGCCGACATCATCGTCGATACGAGCCTGTTCGATTTCGAGAAGGCGCATGAGGACCCGATGTGGGCGAAAGAACTTTGCGGCTTCGCCGATCATGTCCCCGAAACCAAGGAATACGGTGTCGAAAGCTGCGTGAACCGCGCGCGGCGGCCATTCAAACCCGAGAACGTTCTGACCGTGGGGAACGGGGACCTTCCCGGTGTCATCCGCGCGAATGGCCATTTCTGGATCGCCACACGCCCGGACTGGGTGGCGGAACTTTCGCTTGCAGGGTCATTGCCGTCGATCAAGCCGCGTGGAAACTGGTGGGCGACGGCACCGAAAGAGTGCTGGCCCGACCGCGAAAGCGCGCGGAAAATTCTTCGCGCATATTGGCAAGTACGCTGGGGCGACCGGCGCGAGAGAATTGTCTTCATTGGAACCGGGATCGATTGGCCCGCGATGAAAGCGAAAATGGACGCGGCCCCTCTGCCGGATCTTTCGGCCAGCGGTCCGGAGTTTCTGCAGGACCTTGCCGATCCGTTCCCTCCCTGGCGTCGGGCAGATGCAGCGTAATGACATCCGCGCGCGACATCCTAGAAAACGTGCTTCAAGGGGTCTGCACGGCACGCGAGCCCGAGGGGCTGTGCGCCATCCATGGATCGGACTGCGAGGCGGTGATCTGGCACCGCGATCCTCCGGCGGGATTTCAGCCGTGGATCGACGGGCTTTGGCCCGAGCAGCTTCCGGTGGCGCGTGCGGTGCTTCGGCCAGCCGCTACTGGCGAAGCAATAGGGGATATCTGCGAGCTGTCTGGAATGCCGGACTGCGCAGAACGCGATTGGCTGATCGGCGACGTCGATCGGCTTGCAAAAAGGTTTTGCCACATGGTTCGGGCCCCGTTCGTCCGGCTGCGTCTTGACGCTGTGACAACCAATTCGTGTCGCAAGTTTCATGTCGATGCAGTAACCGCACGGCTTATCTGCACCTACAGGGGCGCAGGAACGCAGTACGGCATGTCCGCAATGCGCGGAACAGAACCCGTTGAGGTGTTCACGGCGCCGACTGGGGCACCAATGGTCTTGAAGGGATCGCTTTGGCCCATGCCAAGAAAAGTCGGCCTCTTGCACCGGTCCCCGCCGATCGAAGGCACTGGAGAGGCCCGCCTAGTGCTTGTCCTGGACCCGATCCATGATGATCTGGAGGACGACTTTTGATGCGGGGAAATCGCGGGCAGACAAGTTTGAAACGCCGACGGCGGGTCGAAGACCCGATGCGCGACTATGATCGCCTACCCGGCGATCTGCGCAACTGGCTTGCGTCTGCGGTCCTGCCGTGGCGACCCCGATCCGTCCGGCGCGCATTTGACAAGGCCTACGCCCGCACGCAAAACCGGGAGCGCGCGATTGAGGAACTGGACCGCATGCAAGACCGGCTTCTGGCAAAAGATGCGCAAAAGGTCTGGGGACAGGACTACCCTGTCGCAACCGCTGGAGCATAACTGCAATGCCGCAGGCTGGAGACAACCGAAACGTTGCAAAAGCCAACGGCCTCGGTGCCGGGACGCGGCGCCTACAGGCGTCCATCGGTGCGGCGGCGATTGGCTTGATGGCCTCCCCTGCACTCTCTCATCCGCATGTGTTCGTCGATGGCGGCGTTGATTTCTTACTAAGGGGCGGACCGGCTTTAGAGGCGCTTGAAGTCAATTGGCTTTATGACGAGTTCGAAACGCTTTATATCCTTTCGTCTTACGGCCTAAGCCTGAATGCCGACGGCGACCTGGACGAGCAGGACCGTCAAGAGCTGGTCCGGGCAAGAAGCAAATGGCCCGAAGACTTCGACGGCTCGGCCCATTTATCCGTAGATGGACAGGCGGTGTCCTTGGAATGGCCGACGAGTTTGGACGTTCGTCTGATTGACGGTCGGCTCGAGGTGACCTTCGAGCGGCGGCTTCACGCGGCAATACCGGTCCAGGGAAAGAAGGTCGAAGTGGCGTTCTACGAATCGACGTACTTTTTCGACTTCACTGTCACTCGTGTTCCCGAAATCCTTGGCGGAAATACCGGTTGTGCGACCGAAGTGATCCCGTTCAACCCGAACAACCAGTTGGCCGAACTGCAATCGGTTCTGGCACAGCTTAGCCGAGAGGAAACCCCGGCAGAAGAGAATGTGGGCGCACTATTCGCAGATAGGATCATCCTGAAATGCGACTAGCGGTTCCGGCAATCCTACTGATCACCATTTGCGTTGCGATCTTGCTAGGCGTCGACACGACCGGATTGCAAAGCTGGATCGTGGAACAACAGCGCGCCTTTCAAAACCAGATGGCCGCGGCGATCCGGGCCCTGCGAACCGGTGATCCCGGGGCTTACGCTGCCCTTCTGGCTGCGGCGGGCGCGTATGGTTTTGTCCATGCGGCCGGCCCGGGTCACGGAAAATACCTTATCGGCGGTGTCGGGCTTGGGACGTCTATCTCGATCCTCCGGCTGGTGGCCGTTGCAGCAGCTTCGAGCCTTGCCCAAACGGCTTTCGCCATTCTGCTTGTATACGGGGGGCTCTACCTTTTTGAGGTCTCCGCCACGCGTTTGACCGGTCTTGCCGAAAACTATCTTGCACCGACCAGCTATCTTGCCATCGGGCTGGTGGGTCTGGTTCTGGTGTGGCGCGGGGCACGCCCTTTGCTGCGGCGCCCCCACGCCGGGAATCATCATGGGCACCACCGTGAACATCATCATGGCGCAGGAACCTGCGGCTGCCATGCGCATGGACCGTCACGCGACGATGTGGCCAAGCTCCGTTCCTTTAGAGACTCCGTCGCACTGATCATGAGCGTTGCAATTCGCCCCTGCACCGGTGCCATCTTTCTTTTGATCATCGCATGGCAAATGGACATTCGCGGCGCAGGGATTGCCGCCGTTGTCGTTATGGGATTGGGAACTGCAGCGCTGACGGGATTGGTCGCCTGCTCGAGCGTTGTTGCGCGCGGTGTCCTTCTGGCATCAGCCGCAGGGTCCCAGACGCTACCACGGCTGGCTTCGACCTTTCAAATGCTCATCGGGGGCCTTGTCGTGCTGGGCAGTGCGGCAATGTTCCAAGCAGCAATCGGATGATCCGGCCCAAGCGGCCATAGCCGGACATTCCTGCAACCTGGATCAAAGGCGTTGTTCCATGGGGTACAACCCGCAAGAACTTGCCGTCTATCGATCCGCAAGCCTCAACCCCCGGCTTTTTCATGCTATGCTGTCGCAAAGGATAATCGAGCAGGAGTAATCCCATGCGACCGAGGAATATCCGTCTCTCTCTGCTTGGAATTGCGGCAGCGACCATGATCGGCCTTGCGCCAGTTCAGGCCGCGACACCCGCATCGAGCATCCCGGCTTGGCTGCTGGACCACGTTGGCACAGGCGACGGTCAGATTGCTGCGGTTGTCCTGCAACGCGCGCGGTCGCTTCACCAGCGGAAGCTGCGCCAGGGCAAGGTTAAGAACCCCTGTTATCTTGCAATGGATGCAACACGGCCCAGCACGACACGCGGCGGCAACCCGGCGCGCCGCTTCTATATCATTTGCGAAGCGCAGAAGTCCTTTCGGGCCGTGTTCTCGGGCTACGGGAATGGCCGCAACCTGAGCCGGGCGAATTTCTCCAACGGCCGGCAATGCGCCAAAAACTTTAGCAACGCCGAAGGGTCCAAGCTGTCGACAGGCGGGGCCTATACGACCGCAGAGACGCGCACTTCGTTCAAGGGCTACTTTACCCAAGCAGGCAAGCGGGTGCCGTTCTATCGGACGTTCCTGCTGTTCGACGGTGAGGGCGACACCGCAAACGCCCGTGAACGCGCGATCGGCGGCCATACAGCGATCTTTCTAAAATGGCAGTGCCGTTTCAAGAACCCCAAAAGCCCCCATGCGGACAAGGACGGCTATGTACCCTATGGGCGGCTGGTGAATTATACGGGTGGGCGGAGCAACGGGTGCACCACGTGGTCGCAGTCCACATCGCGCGAGATCATCGCGCTGGTCGAAGACAATCCAACAACGCTGTATATCTACCCAGAATCCGGCGACATCCGCGCCATCGCGAACGCGGTCAAGAACGAGGTCTCTCCATCAAGTGCGGGCCTTTACTGGAATGCCGCTTGTCTTTCCGAGATTGGTGCACCGAAGTTCTGGCCCAAGAGAACATTGCAGCCGATCATCAATCAATGGCGCCAGTCCCTGCCAGAACAGCCGCCCCTGGAACTGCCGATCTGCAAATAGTTCCGCAATAGAGTAAGCAGAGACGTCCCAACCTTCGTGGCCGCCGGCGGTCAGTTTCGCGCATCCTGGCCTGGTCGGCAAATCCGCGTTCCGTTAGGCGCGCTCCCATTTTCCGGCTGGCAGGGATTCGGACGCGCCCGGACGCTGGGACGCAAGGCAAATGGCCCGAAAGAAAAACCATAATTTTCAGCGCATTATGGTGCCCCCACACGGACTCGAACCGCGGACCCATTGATTACAAATCAATTGCTCTACCAGCTGAGCTATAGGGGCACAGGCGGTCAGATACGCTCTGTAGACCGGCGAAGCAAGACCCTCGTATGCGTGGAATTTCCGCGTATACTTGAGCGCCATCACCAGAGCAAACCGCTCTGGCAACGCACGGCGCACGAAGCAGGCAAATATGCAGGTCGTCTTTCACATCGGAGCGCATTGCACCAGCGGTGGTATGCTGGTGCGCTCTTTGTTAAAAAACCGAGACGTGCTGGCCCATGAAGGCGTCGCCGTGCCGGGACCTGGGCGCTATCGCCGGACCATTATGGAAGCGATAAAGATCCTGCGTGGGGCACCCGCAGCAATCGAAGCGCAGGATGTCCTTTTGGACGCGGTGCTTGATGACGATGCGGTCGAGCGCGTCATCCTGTCGTCTGACAACTTTATCTGCCCGCGCTCTAAAGTGCTTGAGCATGGGGAACTTTATCCGCGCATCGAAAAAAGCGCTTGGCTGCGGAACGCGTTTCCGGCGGCAGAAGTTGGCTTTGCCATCGCGCTTCGCAACCCGGCCACGTTCCTGCCGGCCCTCTATGACACGCTGGGCGGAGACAATCAGGGACAGGGCAGCTTCCTTTCCGGCACAGATCCGCGCGATCTGGCCTGGGCCGATGTGATCGAGGGGATCATAGATGCAAATCCAGAGGCGGATATCCTTGTCTGGTGCGACGAGGATGCCCCGATCCTCTGGGCAGAGATCATGCGCGAGCTTTGCGGGCTTGATAGTAGCGTCCCGCTTGATGGAGGCGACGACCTGGCGCGGCATATCTTGACCGAGGAAGGAAACCGTATTCTTGAATCGACCCTCGGGAAGCACGGCCCGGAAACCGAGGCCGCCCGGCGCCAGATCATCGGCGATCTTTTGATGGCCCACGCCGGCATCGAAGAGGCCGAACAAGTGATCAATCTTCCCGGTTGGACGGGCGACCTGATCGAGGAGTTAACGGAGGCCTATGACGATGACGTCGCCACCATTACTCGGATGCCGCGCGTGACGCTGCTCGCGCCCTGAGGGCTCACATCCCAAGCGCTTCCTTGTACATCTCAAGCACGGCTTCTTCTTCAGCTATGTCATCCTTGTCACGCTTGCGCAGTGCGATCACTTTTCGCATGACCTTGGTGTCGTAGCCGCGCGCCTTCGCCTCTGCCATCACCTCTTTCTGCTGGTCGGCAAGGTCCTTCTTCTCTGCCTCGAGCCGTTCGAACCGTTCGATGAACTGCCGCAACTCGTCGGCGGTTACGCGGTAGCTTTCGGGTTTTTCGTCGATGACGGAGGCGTCGGTCATGCTTCACTCCTGCTCGGGGCCTGACTTTGGAACGGTGCCCTGCCTAGACGGGCCGCGCGCCCGCTTCAAGGCTTGCATGGGCGCGCGCGTGCGGATAGGCGGCGGACCCATGGAATATCTTGTCTGGATCGGTGCGGCCATCACGGTCGCCGGGGTTGCGGGGCTTTTGTGGTGCGCTGTGGCGGCAATACGCATCCGCAATGCCGGTCTTGAAGATGCCGAGCTTCGGACCCGCCTGTCACGGCTTGTCGCGATGAACTATGGCGCGCTTGCGGTAGCGACGATTGGATTGATGGTCGTCATTGTGGGTCTTTTTCTGGGCTGACGACACGAAAGGACCGCACATCGGACGTGAGGCGTGATACGTAGATACTTCGTCCACACCTGCGGCACCGCTTAGGCCAACTGCCCAGAAACCGTGCCGAAACCGGCACCGCGCTGCCCACAATCGAACACGCTCTTGTGTTTCCAGTTCATTTAGCGGTCCCGCGCGCCCGACCTATTTCGTGAGACACGGATCGCTTTTGGCCCCGACTTGTACTTGTTCCTGGGGCCGGAAAGGAGACCACATGGACGAGGACGAGTTTGAGCCAGAGTACCCGGCCCCACCGGCATCTGAAACCGAGACACAGCCCGAACCGCCAGGCCCCGAGCTGCCGGACACCTACCAGTTCGAAGACTGGGCACTGATCTAAACCAAGGCCCCTTGCCGCGATGAACCCGCACCAGTACCGATAGGTGATGGCAGATCCGGTTTCATCGATCCGCAACCTTGGCCCCGCGATGGAAGCGGCCTTTGCGAGCGCAGGCGTGGGAAGCGCCGAACAGCTGCGCGAACTGGGCACGGACGCCGCTTATGCCAGACTTCTCGAAAACGGCCACCGCCCCCATTTCATCGGATACTATGTCATCGAAATGGGATTGCAGGGCCGCCCGTGGAACGATTGCAAGGGCGCGGAAAAGAAGGCGCTGCGCGCGCGCTTCGACGCGCTAGTTGCCCGCCATCACGACGCCGACCGATCTGAACTCGAACGCATGCTTGACGTGATCGGCGTCAGGGCGCCCTAACCCTCGACAAGGGATTTGAGGTTCTGAAGGCCCTGCTCGTAATCGCCACCGACCCAGCCATCCATCATAAGGCCCATCCAGCGACCAACCGGACCCGCGCCCATATCCGTGGTCAGATCCCAGCTTACCGTGGTCACACCTCCGGCTTCTTCAAGCAGGAACCGTGCGGTCGCGATCCCCATATCGCCGAAATCGAGCGCGGTATCGACCTGCGCGTTCTCTGTCGATGCGATGATCTCTTGCGATCCGACACCGACCTGCGGATCGTCCGACTGCCAAGACAGGGTTGCCCCGACCCCGGCGTCCGGGCCGGTGTAGGTCAATTGCACGCCCGGGTCCCGTTCAAGCCATGGCGACCAAGCCTCGGTCGCCTTAAGGCTGTTCACGTGCGGAAAGATGGTCGACGCCGGCGCTTCGATATCCACTGATCTGGACACAACCACCTCTCGGGGCAGCAGGAAGCCGCCAATAATGACGACAAGCGCAAAGGCCACGACAAGACCCAAAAGCCATTTCAGGATGCGCATTGAAAGCCCTCCAGCAAAGCTCGCGGACGCAGTGTAGCGCATCTTGGGTCTTGGCCGAAGGTCCGATTGCCTGCTCGGCAGGGACGTGCCGGGGCGCTAGCTAAACAGCTTGTCCCCCTGTTCATCGATCACCTGCTTGGCCTTGGCGACGCTGAAGCTTTCCGCCTGCGCCCGGTCATCAAAAACATCGGCGCGGATCACCAGATGCGTTTTCCGCTCGTCACCAACGGTTTTCTCGATCCGCGCCGACAGCCGGTATTTTCCGCCCTCGGCAATTGGATCGGGAATGATATCGAACCCCTCATACGCGACCGGGTCCGGCGTCGACTTGGCGCTTCCGCCAAAGAGTTTTGAGAACAGGGACATGGGCGGGATCCTTCGGCGTTGTGATTTCGGACAGAATAGTGCGCCGCCGCGCGTCTGGCGATGCCTTGCGACGACAAAATGAAAGAGCCCAATGCGTTCGGCGGACAAACCTCGGATCGCCAACGTTTGCCCGGATCGTTCCAGAATTTCCGGCCCGGGATCTAGACGATATGCCCACGGTATTCGATCAGCCGACCAAGGCCAGGAAAGTCGACTTTGATGTCAAAGCGGAAGCGGCCCTGATCGTCCGCCCATTCGACAGAGTCGCTGGCGGGTATTAGAAACCACGGCAACGGTATCACACGAAAAAGCCAGGCCCTGCGCACACCGATCAGGATGCTATGGTTTTTGACACTCAGGTCTAGTTCAAAGGTCACGGGCCCAAATGCCTCGACCACGCGCCCGCGTTGAAAGGTCAGTTCTGAAACGGTTGCAGTGCCCCCGAAGTCTCGGCGCCAGATCTCGCGCCCGCCCTGCACCTCGACCGTGACGACCAGCGGGACCCGGCCGGAGTGGCGCGGGAACCCGCCGACCCGAAGCACGGCATGCCGCAACCAACCCGGCGCGACCGTTATATCGGCCTCACCTGAAAATCGCTGAAAGTTCTGAACCCCGTGAAACAGGCGAAGCGCGCACGGCAAAGACGCAAAATCCGGGTCAAGTGCGCGGGCGAATGGCCCTTTGGCGGGGGGTGAAGCGTCACCCATCATCGAGAAATCGGGCGCGCATCGCCGGATCAGGCAGCGGACACACGTCATAGCGCCCGAAGACCGCGTAGCGGTTTTTCGCGATGCGGTCATATAGGAAACGCGCCAGACGCTCGGGCAACAGATCGACAATCGCGGCCGCGCGCCAGGGCCAGTTCAACGCCCGCATCGCCGCGGCAAAGGCCCCCAGATGTTGGTAGATCTTCCCATCCACGATCACGAGATTCGTTTCAAAGTCATCGTCTGGCAGCCCAAGATCGCGGTAAAGCCGGCCACCAAGGGCCGACTGCGCGGTCAGGAAACGGAACCTTTGCGCTCGATCATGGCGGTAAACGAAGCGAAAGAACCCCGAGCAAAGGACGCATACCCCATCAAACACGACGACATCGTGCCCTTTTAGCTTGTCGCGCGACGCGCCGCTTAGCGCGTCGACGGGGATCGCATCAGGCATTATTGATCAAGGAAACTCCGCAGCTTCCGCGACCGGGACGGATGCTTGAGCTTGCGAAGCGCCTTCGCCTCGATCTGGCGGATCCGCTCTCGGGTGACGCTGAACTGCTGCCCGACCTCTTCAAGCGTGTGGTCGGTATTCATTCCGATCCCAAAGCGCATCCGCAGGACGCGCTCTTCCCGCGGGGTCAGCGACGCCAGAACGCGTGTCGTGGTCTCTTTCAGGTTCTCCTGAATGGCCGAATCCAACGGCAGGACCGCGTTCTTGTCTTCGATGAAATCGCCAAGCTGGCTGTCTTCTTCGTCGCCAATGGGCGTTTCCAGCGAGATCGGCTCTTTGGCGATCTTCATCACCTTGCGCACTTTCTCCAGCGGCATCTGGAGCTTTTCGGCCAGTTCCTCGGGCGTCGGTTCGCGACCGATCTCGTGCAGCATCTGACGGCCCGTCCGCACCAGTTTGTTGATCGTTTCGATCATGTGCACCGGGATACGGATGGTGCGAGCCTGGTCGGCGATGGAACGCGTGATTGCCTGCCGGATCCACCATGTGGCGTATGTCGAAAACTTGTAGCCGCGCCGGTATTCGAACTTATCCACTGCCTTCATAAGGCCAATGTTTCCTTCCTGAATAAGATCAAGGAATTGCAAGCCGCGGTTCGTGTATTTCTTAGCGATCGAGATCACCAGCCGCAGGTTAGCTTCGACCATCTCTTTCTTGGCCTGGCGCGCCTCCTTCTCGCCCTTTTGGACCTGAGACACGATGCGGCGGAACTCTGGAATATCTACGCCGACATACTGACCGACCTGAGCCATCTCGCCGCGAAGATCGGTGATCTTGTCAGACGACCGTTCGACGAACGCTTGCCAGCCCCGGCCCGATTTCTCCGTCATCCGGTCAAGCCAGGTCGGGTCCAGCTCTGCCCCGCGATACGCCTCAATGAACTCGCGACGGTTGATCCGCGCCTGGTCGGCAAGTTTCACCATCGCAGAATCGATCGACATGATCCGGCGGTTGATCCCGTAAAGCTGGTCGATCAGCGCCTCGATCCGGTTGTTGTGAAGGTGCAGTTCGTTCACCAACTCGACAATCTCGGCACGAGTCTTTTGATACTCGACTTCTGCTTTGGCGCTGAACGAACCGTCTTCGTTCAGTGTTGCCGACATCCGCTGGTCCTGCATGTCGGCAAGCTTGGCGTAATCCGCCGCGATCCGATCCAACGTTTCCAGCACCCGAGGCTTCAGCGCCGCTTCCATCGCAGCAAGCGACATGTTGGCTTGATCGTCATCCTCGTCGTCGTCATCCGACTTGATCGGGTTGCCATCTGCGTCGAGTTCAGGTTGCTCTTCGACCTTTGCCTGGGGTTTCGCCTCGACGTTCACGCTTTCAACGACAGGCTCCTCTTCGTCGCCCTCTTCGCCCATCGATCGGCCAAAGGTGGTCTCAAGGTCAATTACGTCGCGCAAGAGGATATCTTCGTTCAGAAGTTCGTCGCGCCAGATCGTGATCGCCTGAAATGTCAGCGGGCTTTCGCACAGCCCTAGGATCATAGTATTCCGGCCCGCCTCGATCCGCTTGGCGATCGCAATCTCACCTTCGCGCGATAGTAGCTCGACCGATCCCATCTCGCGCAGATACATCCGCACCGGATCATCCGTCCGGTCGAGCTTTTCGGTTTCGGTCTGGGCGACGGCAACTTCACGAGATGTCGAGGCTTCCACAACCTCGCCACCTTTCTTTTCGGAGCTGTCTTCGTCTTCGACCTCTTCGTCCTCGATGATGTTGATGCCCATCTCAGACAGCATCGACATCACGTCTTCGATCTGTTCGGACGACACCTGTTCCGGAGGAAGAACCTGATTAAGCTGATCGTAGGTGATATAGCCGCGTTCACGTGCCTCGGCGATCATCTTTTTGACAGCCGCCTGGCTCATGTCCAGCATCACGTCGCCGTCTGCGTCTTCCTGCTTGGTTTCGTCATTGTCCTTGGCGGCCATGATGGCTCCTTCATCGTCGAGAACAGGCGATTCGTCGCTACCCGAATCATTTAGTTCGAATCGGTGATTCGCAACCCGTTTACCTCGAATTGTTTACACTGTGCCTAGTCGGGGTCGCGGTGCTTTGCATCGCCGACACCGGTCTGTTTCAGAATGGCATCGAACACCTTTCGCTCTTCCCGGCTTACCCGCGCACCGTTGGGCGCAATTTCGTATTCCGTCTTGTCTTCGGTTGCAGCGCGACCTGCTGTTTCCCGCGCCTCTGCCGCCTGCCCCAGCCGCCAAGTGACAGCCTCGTCTGCGACGTCCGACATGTCTTCAATCGCGTCCGCAATCTCGCGCACTGCACCGCGTCGCGCCGTTAACTTCGCGATCTCTTCCGCCACGCAAAGCGCCGCAAGGTCTGCATCGGCCGCATTGCGCACGCCCGGCGCGATTTGCACATGGCGTGGTCCGAACACCTTTTCAAGAGCTTCAGAGCCTGCGTTCGCCTCTATTTCGTCGCGCGTCGTGAACCGCAGCAAAGCACCCCGCACGACCTCATGTTCGGGCAAAGTCAGATCAAGCCCCTCCAGCGCCGTTACAAAGCGCTCGACAACACTTGGATGCGTCACAAGCGTCGCCAGAATGACTGCCTCGCGCAGTACGTCCTCTGCGCCGCCATCCGCAGCGGCCAAAAGCGACGATTTCGTCGATGCCAGGACCGAAGGGCCCTTTTGTTTGTTGGGTTTCCAGGATCGTTCCGGCCGGCCTTGCCCGAACAGTTCTAACCGAAGCGCCTTGATCTCTGCGCCGTAGTGTGACCGGACAGACGTGTCCCCAATCCGCTTGAGCGCTTCACGGAGGCTCTTGTCCAATGCCGCTTTTCGTTCGGGGCTGTCAAAGGTCTTGCCCTCGGTCTCGCGCCGCCACAGAAGCCGGACCATTGGTAGAGCCGCGTCGATCACGCGCTGCACAGCGGTCGGTCCTTCCGCCCGGATCAGATCGTCTGGGTCCTTGCCCTCCGGCATGATCGCAAACCGCAAGGATTGCCCCGCTTCGATCATCGGCAGTGCAAGATCAATCACCCGCATCGCAGCCCGTAGTCCGGCCGTGTCACCATCAAGCGCGATCACAGGCTCGGGGTGCATGCGCCAAAGCAGTTTCAGTTGATCTTTCGTCACTGCCGTCCCAAGGGGCGCGACCGTCGCACCGAACCCAGCCTCGGCAAGCGCGATTACATCCATATAGCCTTCTGCGACGATCAAGGGCGCCTTGCCCGACGCTTCACGGGCCGGCCCGTGATTGTAAAGGGTCCGCCCCTTGTCAAAAAGATCCGTCTCGGGCGAGTTCAGGTATTTCGCGCTGTCGGTTGGATCCATCGCGCGACCGCCGAATGCAATGGCCCGCCCTTGGGCGTCGCGGATCGGAAAGATGATCCGGTTGCGAAACGTATCATAGGGTTGCCCGCCCTTGGTCGAGGGCTTGGCAAGCCCCGCCGCAAGGATCAGATCTTCGGCGATGCCCTTACCTTTCAAGTGATCCCAAAGGCCCTGCCAGCCCTCGGGCGCAAACCCGATTTCCCATCGCTCCAGCACCGGGTCGCGCAGGCCCCGGCCCGCCAGATAGTCCCGCGCCGCCGCGCCTGCGCCGGTTTTCAGCATCAACCGGTAGTGCTGGATGGCTTGTTCCATCACGTCGACCAAAAGACTGCGCCGGTCGGCCCGTTCCTGCGCACGCGGATCGCGTTCAGGCATCGTCATGCCGGCTTCGCGCGCAAGGATCTCAACGGCCTCCATGAAGCCCACGTTTTCCGTTTCGCGCACAAAGCTGATCGCGTCACCCTTCGCGTGGCAGCCAAAGCAGTAGTAATATCCCTTCCGGTCATCGACATGGAAGGACGCGGTCTTTTCCTGGTGGAACGGGCATGGCGCCCACATGTCGCCCTTGCCCTGATTGGATTTGCGGGTGTCCCAGATCACCTTGCGGCCCGCGACTTGAGCGATGGACAAGCGGTTACGAAGCTCGTCAAGGAATCCGGGGGGCAGGCTCATTACGGAAGTATCTGCAACCTTCCCCACCGCCGCAAGGGCGTCCCGCAGCGCCAAGGGCTATCCAGAACGGGGCCAGGCCCGTAGTCTATCAGGAGAACGCATTTTATTCGGAGGATTTCATGCAGCCTTGGTCCTTGTTGCTCTCCGCCACAGTGGCAGCGGCGGTCGCCCAAGCCGCTCAGTCACAAGAGATCGCCGACACGATCTATACCGGCGGCCCGATCCTGACGATCGATGACGGCACGCCCCGGGTCGAGGCTGTGGCCGTACTGGATGGCGTGATCCTTGCGGTCGGCGCATTGCCCGATGTGATGGCGCATCAAGGCGACGGGACTGAGATATTCGATCTAGCAGGCCGCGCGATGCTTCCCGGTTTCGTCGATAGCCATGGGCATGTCGTAATGGGCGGTCTGCAGGCGCTGTCGGCCAACCTTTTGCCACCGCCCGACGGGCCGAACGCCGATATCGCGACTTTGCAGCAGACGTTGCGAGATTGGATTGCTGCGAACCAGGCCGTGGTCAACCAAACGCAATTGATCGTCGGGTTCGGCTATGACGAAAGTCAACTTGCTGAACAGCGCCCGCCGACACGCGAAGACCTGGACGCGGTGTCAGCAGACATCCCGATTGCTATCATCCATCAGTCCGGCCATTTCGGCGTGCTCAACTCTAAGGCGCTGGAGCTCTCTGGGATCAGGGCGGCAAGTGTTGCGCCGCCGGGTGGCGTGATCCGGTTTGACGATGCGGGCGAACCCACAGGGGTTTTGGAAGAGAATGCCTTCTTTGTCGCCCTCGTCCCGCTTCTGGGCAATCTTGGCGATGCCGGGTTGAAAGCTTTTGCCCGGGCGGGAACCGAGCTTTGGGCAAGCTACGGGTACACAACCGCCCAAGAGGGGCGCAGTTCGTCTGGCGTGGCCGAGACGTTAAAGGCGGTCGCAGCCGAGGGCGGTTTGCCGGTGGATGTCGTGACCTATCCGGACGTGCTTGTGGACCGCGACTACATCGCAGCAAATGTGTCGCGCGACTACGTCAACCGGTTCCGGGTCGCTGGCGCGAAACTAACGATAGATGGATCACCCCAGGGATTTACAGCACTTCGAGACCGACCCTATTACGACCCGGTCGGCGTTTACCCACCAGGCTATGCTGGGTACGCCTCCGCCACGGCGGACCAAGTGCTGGATGTCACCGGCTGGGCCTACGAAAACGGAATTCAGATCATCACGCACGCCAACGGGGAAGGCGCGTCCGACATGCTGATTGCAGCGATTGACGCCGCGCAGGCCGAACACGGCACCCCGGATCTGCGCCCGGTCCTTATTCATGGCCAGTTTCAACGGGTGGATCAGGTGGACGCCTACAACCGCCTAGGTGTGTTCCCGTCCGTCTTTCCGATGCACACATTCTACTGGGGCGATTGGCACCGGGATCACACCGTCGGCCCGGTGAACGCTGAAAACATCTCTCCGACCGGCTGGATCAGAGAGCGCGGGATGATGTTTGGCACCCATCACGACGCCCCGGTGGCCTTTCCCGACAGCATGCGCGTGCTCGATGCGACGGTGACGCGCCGCACGCGGTCCGGTGATATCCTTGGCCCCCATCAACGCGTCGATGTCATGACCGCGCTGAAGGCGATGACGATCTGGCCCGCGTGGCAGCATTTCGAGGAGAACGCGAAAGGATCGATTGAGCCCGGAAAGCTCGCCGATTTTGTCATTCTGTCCGAGGATCCGATGGCGATCGATCCCGAAACGCTGGATACGCTCACCGTCGAGGTGACGATAAAAGAGGACACGGTGGTCTATGAGGCATCCGAAGGCGAGCAAAAGGGAGGGTTCGCCCCTGCCCCGTTCACGGCCAATCCCATCATGGCGCACCGGTTCCTGCATGTGATCTATGCGGCCACGGACCGGCTTTGAGCCTTCGCGCCTACTGGAAAGCGAGCGCCTGTCGAAAACCCCGGCTTTCATGGCCTGCACATTCCGTCGGCGTGACAATACTGATTAACTAGCGGCTGACCGTTTTCCGAAAGGCAAAGTGACTTCGCCTCTCCTGTTGTGATCCGATCAAGCTGACCCCGGCACGCGGCGCGAAGCTGACAGCACACCGGCGGATCCAAAGCCCGTTCCAGCGCCTCGCCAAAGGGTCCATCCGAGGCGATGGCACCCGCCACAGCCCCGGCGATGGCTGCCGGGGGACGGCCATGGGCCGTGTCCCCCAAGGCAGGCAAGGCCAGCAGCAGAAGGCACAGCGTCGGCAAGTGCCGTATATTAGGTCTTCCGAAACGCACAGGATCAGCCTGCGCACAGAGGTGCCAACACGCGGTTAATTTCGGCGTTGGCACCGACCGGCCCACCTTCAATCGGCGCTACCCCACCGGCAGGGCTGTTGTCTCTTTGATCTCTTCCATCACAAAGCTTGCCGAAACGTCCTTTAGGTCGATCTTTTCGATCAGGCGGCGGTAGAGGCGGTCATACCCCTTCACGTCGCGCACCTGCGCGCGGATCAAATAGTCGAGTTCGCCACTGGTGCGATAAACGCCGGTGATCTCGGGGAAGCTGCGGGTAGCCTGGGAAAACGTCTCAGCCCACTCGCCGTCATGCCGATCGGTGCGGACGGCGATGAATACGGTCAGGCCAATGCCCAGGGACTCAGGATCCAAAAGCGCGACACGGCCCCGGATCACGCCTGAATCGTCCAACCGCCGTATGCGCCGCCAGGCTGCATTGCGCGACAGGCCGGCAGCCTCCGCCACGGCATCGACAGAAAGCGTGGCGTCCTTTTGGAGGGCGCTCAAGATCCGTCGATCCGTTTCGTCTAGATTCGACCTCATTCGTGGGATATTATCCCAACTTGTTACAAAACAGAAAGACTAAATGTGATGATTGTCTTGCTGCACTCGTGCAATGTTTCCACCAGAGCAGAGTTATGGAGCCAAAGATGTCCCTTGCCCGCCTTTTCACCGACCACCCCGCTTCGGTTGACGAGAGCTATTTTGAACACTTCCGCTTCGCGTTGTGGTTTGCATTTTGGCTTGCCGCAGCCGCAGGCGCCGCGCTTGTCCACGCGGTTCTGCCGTTCATGTTCGAGAAAACGGCAAGCGGCATCATCGCCCGGCTTTACCACCGCACCCAGAACCGCACACTTCCTGGCCACGCGACACCGGCAGAATAGATAGGATCAAAGCCTGGCCACGGACCAATGTCCCGGGGCCTTAGCCGCGCGCGGCCACACGACGCATGGCCGTTTCCAGATCGTGCACCGCCGTCGCCGCCATCGAACGAAAAACCAGGATCTCGTAGCGATCCTTGCTCACGCGCATCAACGTTGTCGTCATATGAAACAACAGCGTTCTTGACGCACCACCCACCGGGAACACCGCGTCGCGCAGATCTACAGGCGTAAGGCGCGCGAGTACGTCTTTCGCGCCAGCCCCTTCCAGCACAAACCAGGCCCAGGCGTCGGACTGGTCGGCATGCGCAGCACCCTTTGGCGTCACGCCGGCCCCCAGGATCAACGCTTGTCCCGGGCCAAACCAGACCGCGCGGACCTGACCTGCGGTCACGACTGTGTTCGGATCGGGCAATCCGACCCCTGCCTCTGCGTTCAGCGCGTCTGAAACCGCTGCAGCGTTGCCACGATACGGCGCGACCCATGTGATCGGAACGGCAGGCGCCTCACTCAAAGAGACCGTACCGTGTGAGACAGGCGCCATCCCGCCCATCGGCGCTTGCTGGATCAGATTAGCCACGCATCCGGCCCCCGTCAGCGTCGAAGACAACAGGGCTTGTGACGGTGCAACGCGTCCTGGTGCCGCGCAGATGATCTACCATCATTACCGTTTCTCCCAGCCGCTCTGGCCCCCGCTTTAGGAACCCAAGGCCCAGCATGGTCCCCAGGATCGGCGAATACCCGACACTGGTCAGGTAGCCCTGATCGTTCTCGCGCCGTGCGGCCGCACCTTGATCAAAAAGATGGGCACCCGCCAAAAGCTTTCCATCAGCCTCGACCGGTTGAAGACCAACAAGGCGCTCGCGACCTGCGTCCAGAAGCCCAGGCCGCGCCGCCGCCGCCTTGCCAATGAAATCCTTCTTTTTGGACAGCATCCCGCCCATTCCAATGTCATAGGCCGTCACCCGCCCGTGAATTTCGGAATGCGTGATGAACCCTTTCTCGATGCGAAGAACGTTCAGCGCCTCCATCCCATAAGGACCACCACCCAGCGCCTCGGCCTGACCAATGAGATAGGCGTAAAGCCCCGAACCGTAGCGTGCCGGCACGGCCAGCTCGTAGCCTTCCTCGCCCGAGAAACTGATCCGGAACGCGCGCCCCTGCACGCCCAAGACCGTCACCGGACCGCAGGACATAAACGGCCAATCGTCTGGGCTTAGCTCTGCCCCCGTGGCGGCAGCCAGAACCGCGCGCGCCTTTGGCCCGGCAATCGCAAATTGGGCCCATTGCTCGGTGACCGAGGTGAACCGCACATCTAGGTCAGGGCGCAGGCACTGCGACACGAAATCAAGATGCGCCATGACTTGGCCCGCTGCAGCGGTTGTCGTGGTCATCAGGAAATGACCATCGCCAAGCCGCGCCGTGGTGCCATCGTCCATGACATGACCGTCTTCCCGCAGCATCAACCCGTACCGGACGCGCCCGACCCTCAGTGTCGAGAACATGTTGGTGTAAACGAAGTCCAGAAACGCGCCCGCATCAGGGCCTTGAATATCAATCTTCCCAAGCGTGGAAACGTCCGCAATCCCAACACTTTCACGGACCATCTTCACTTCGCGGTCGCACGCCTCGCGCCATGTGGTCTCGGCCGGGGCCGGAAAATAGCTGGGCCGGTACCAAAGCCCGGCTTCGACCATGGGTGCACCGCGGGCCACGCTTGCGGCATGCGATGTGGTGAACCGCTGCGGCTGAAACCCGGCCCCCTCGGCCCCGGCCCCCATTGCGGCAATCGACACAGGGGTATAGGGCGGGCGGAACGTTGTTGTCCCGGTTTCGGGAATTGAGCGGCCCGTCGCATCGGCGAGGATCGCAAGGGCTACCACGTTCGAGTTCTTGCCCTGATCGGTCGCCATCCCTTGCGTCGTATACCGCTTCATATGCTCGACCGACCTAAAGTTCTCCACTGCCGCTTGTTTGACGTCCTTCACGGTCACGTCGTTCTGAAAGTCTAACCAGGCGCGCCCCTTTCCGGGCACATGCCAGAACGCGTCAACGGAATACCCGCGATCCTCGGCCGTGGGCGCTGTCATATGCGGAGCCTTTAGATCGAGGGCCTTCAGAGCTTCTCCCGCGGCGCGCAAACCGTCCTGCAAGCACCCTAGGGTATCGAAGACACCGTCCGCCGCGCCACAAGGGGTCAGCCCGGGAACGGCGCCCTTTGCCGGAACGAAAGCAGCAATGTCGTCGCGCCACACCGGGCGTCCATTCATATGGCAAGTCAGATGAACGCTGGGGTTCCAGCCTCCGGCTACGGCAAGGCAATGTGCCTCAACGCTGCGTTCAATGCCATTTTGCGCAACCGTAATAGACTTCAGTCCCTGACGCCCCTTCGTGTCCGTGACCTGACCACCAGCGAACAGGGGGAGATCGCCCCTGTCCGCGACCTCGCGCGTATCGACCAACGCCGTGACGGTGACACCGGCCGCCTGCAAATCCTCTGCCGTACGCCGCGCCTCATCATTGTTGCCGAAAACGGCGACCTTTCGCCCCGGCGCCACACCCCAGCGATGAAGATACGCGCGAACGGCAGAGGCGGCCATTACACCGGGCCGGTCATTGTTGCGAAACGCGATCCCGCGTTCGTGGGCACCGGCGGCCAGAACCGCCTCCTTGGCCGCAATCCGCCAAAACGTTTCACGCGGCGCATCGCCCGGTTTGCCGATGTGGCAGGCCACCCGTTCCAGCGCGCCATAGGTCCCCCCGTCATAGGCGCCGGTCACAGTGGTCCGCAGCATCAGCCGGACGTTGCCCATCGCCCGAAGCTCATCCGCTACGCCCGCCGCCCAATCTGCACCGGGCTGGTCGCCGACCCGTTCGCGTTCGGCCAACAGCCGACCACCGGGCGCTGTGTCCTCGCAAGCGAGGATAACATCGGCACCAGCCCGTGCTGCGCAGAGTGCCGCCATAAGACCGGCCGGGCCCGCGCCGATGACTAAGACGTCGCAGTGTGCAAACGCGCGTTCTGTTGGCCAATCGTGCCCAGACGCATCCAGCGCGCCCAGTCCCGCCGCCCGGCGGATCAACGGCTCGTAAAGCTTCTCCCAAAACGCGCGCGGCCACATGAAAGTCTTGTAGTAAAATCCCGCCGACAGAAACGGTGCGGCAAAATCGTTGACAGACATCAGGTCATTGGCGAGCGAAGGCCAGCGGTTCTGGCTTTCCGCACTCAGCCCCTCGAATAACTCCTGTGTCGTGGCCCGCGTATTTGGAACACCAAGCACGCGAACGAGCGCATTCGGTTCTTCCGAACCTGCCGTCAGGATGCCGCGTGGCCGATGGTACTTGAACGATCGGCCCACCAGTCGGATGTCATTTGCCAGAAGCGCCGAAGCAAGCGTATCGCCCTTGTGCCCCCGCAGATGACGACCGTCAAACGTGAACCGCAACGTGCTGTTGCGGTCGATCCGCCCGTACCCGTCGATCCTCATGTCTGCGTCCCCGGCAGACGCATGTTGCGAAACGCATGTGTGACGGTATTCCGCTCGGCCACAAACCAGGTTCCGCACGCGGCATGATACCACAGCTCTTCGGTCCACCCCGCCGGGTTTTCGCGATTGTGCAGATAGTCGTCCCATTCAGGCGACCAGTCCTCGCCTTCGGGCCGCAGGGCCACAAGAGCATGTCCCCTATAGCTGAACTCGCGGCTATCGCGTTCACCGCAGTACGGGCAGGAAAGTCTCACCGCCAGCCCCCTTCATCCTGGCAAAAATACTTAGATCGCATCGCTGGCCATCCGTCAGTGCAGATTGTGCTGAGAGCCGGTGCCCTCTTCATCCATAAGCCCCGCGCCGGTGGTAAAGCGGTCAAGCCGGAATCGCGCGGCACTGTCATGGGGCCGGTCCTGCGCCAGCAGATGCGCAAAGGCGAATCCGGATCCGGGCACGGCCTTGAAGCCGCCATAGCACCATCCGCAATTCAGGTAGAGACCTTCGATTCCGGTCCGGTCGATGACCGGCGAGCCATCGGGCGACATATCCATAATCCCGCCCCAGCTGCGCAGAAGCCGTGCCCGCCCGATCGTGGGCATAAGCGTCATGGCCGCCTCCATCACATGCTCGGCCATAGGCAGGTTCCCCCGGGCGGCGTATGATGCGTAAAAGTCGAGGTCACCGCCGAAAACCAGACCGCCCTTGTCGGACTGGCTGATATAGAAATGGCCCATCCCGAACGTCACAACCGTGTCCAGAACCGGCTTTAGACCTTCTGTGACAAATGCCTGCAAAACGTGGCTTTCAATCGGCACACGCATCCCGGCCATCGCGGCGACCTGGCTGGTGCGCCCGGCGACGACGATACCCACCGTCTTTGCCTTAATCGCCCCACGTGACGTCTGAACGCCGGTGACACGTCCACCCTCGATGTCGATCCCGGTGACTTCGCAATTTTGGATCAGATCAATGCCGCGGCTGTCCGCGGCGCGGGCAAACCCCCATGCCACGGCATCGTGACGCGCGGTGCCGCCCCGAGGATGGTAAAGGCCGCCATAGACCGGGAAGCGCACATTGTCGAAATCGATGAAGGGGATGTGTTCGCGCACACCCTCGCGGTCCAGAAGGATTGCATCATCGCCCTGATTGATCATCGCATTGCCGCGCCGGGCGGCATAATCGCGCTGACCGTCCGAATGGAACAGGTTGATGATGCCCCGCTGCGAATGCATCACGTTGTAGTTCAGATCCTCCTCCAGCCCTTCCCAAAGCTTCAGGGAGTGGCTGTAGAATTCACTGTTCCCGGGAAGGCAGTAATTGGCGCGCACGATGGTTGTGTTCCGGCCCACATTGCCGCCCCCGAGATATCCTTTCTCCAGGACCGCAACGTTGGTCAACCCGTGTTCCTTCGCCAGATAATGCGCTGTCGCCAAACCGTGGCCACCGCCGCCGATGATGATGATGTCATAGGCGTCCTTCGGCGATGGATCGCGCCAGTGCGGGGCCCAGCCCGTATTTCCGCGAAGTCCCTCTCGCAGAACCCTTAATCCAGAAAACCGCATACCGATCCTAAGACGCGCCGACCCGATCCTGTGGGGCCGCGCCGACGTTATCAAGCCTTGGCAGCAAGTTCAGGCACCGTTCGCGACAGGACGGCGCCTGCCTGCGACGGCGCATCAAAAGCGCAGGCGCGCCGCAACGCCGAAGAAGGGCGCGGGATCGTAGTCTTCCTCAAAAATCGTCGATCCGCCCGCATCCTCCAGCTTTAGGGTCCCGCCCAGTTCAACCCCTGCAAAGGCCGAGAGCGTCGCAGCCGGATTTGGACTGTAGGTGAGCGACGCAAACACAGGGATGCTGCTGTCTTCGCCGATACCGCCAGGCGCGGGCCCATCGTCGTCCAACGCGAACCGCACCTCTTCGTACCGGCCGCTCACTGCCAAAGACACAGCATCGTTCCAGGCATAGGACAGTGTAAGACCCGGCCCCTGTGACGCACCAAGCGTGGGACCGGTCGACAGCGCCCAACGGTCGGTAATCGCCCAATCCACGATCAGGAATGGGAAGATATTGGTATCTTCGTCTTCACCGATCTCTGAAAAAACCCCAAGGCCCGGCCCGATGGTCAGACGGTCGCTGACGTCCCAGGTTGCACCAAGGATGACACCGTATGTTTCGCCGTCGCTTTCGTCCGCGCCATCCTCGTAGGCGTATTGAAGAGATGGGGCCACCAGGATCGTCGGCCCGCCTGTTTCGAACCGCACAAACCCTGAGATGCCATAATCCTCGATGTCCCCCCATAGGGCGGCACCAGTGCCATCGAAGTCATAGTCAAACCGACCATAGTTGACGGCAAGACCAAGCGTGGCGCCGCCATCCAAACGATAAGCCAAACCGCCCCTGACAAAGGTTCGATCGACTGAAAACTCGGTCGAGCCACCGTCAATGTCGGTCTCGGTCTGGACCGCAACGGCACCCTCGAAGCTGAAGCTCAAGGGCCCCGACGCGCCAGAAATACTCTGAGCCCCAGACGTCGTCGCGCCCATCGCTGCGCCCGCGAAGAATGTCAGAAGGCAAAAACGGTGTCTCACGGTTCGATCCTTGGCTCAATGTTAGAAGTTCTCACCGAACATAGGCCATGTCCCCGCGCGTCAAGACCGACCCGCTACAAACCTTTGGCGCGATAGCTGGACGCGACACGTTCAATTGCGACGATGTAGGCCGCGACGCGCAGATCGTGCACATCGTCACGCCCGTGCCAGACCTCTCGCATGGACTGATAAGCTGTGCGCATCGTGTCATCCAATCCCGAGCGCACCAGCTCCAACTCGCCAGCCCCGCGCAGGTACTTCCCCTTAAAGTCGGGTGACAGTGACCATTGATCGCCCAAAAGATGATCCAGCCGCTCCAACTCGTCGACGATCAACTGGTGGCGTGCCTCTTCCTGCCGACGCTGCATGCGGCCGAAGCGGATGTGGCTAAGGTTCTTTACCCATTCAAAGTAGCTGACCGTCACGCCGCCCGCGTTTGCGTACATGTCCGGAATGATGACACAGCCCTTCTCGCGCAGGAGATCGTCAGCGCCTGCTGTGACAGGTCCGTTCGCGGCCTCAATAATAAGCGGCGCCTTGATGCGCGCGGCGTTGCCAAGATTGATAACGCCCTCGATCGCGGCCGGAATCAGTATGTCGCATTCATGCTCGAGCACGGACAAACCGTCTGCTACATACTGCGCGTCGGCGTAGCCGGTTACGCCGCCGTGGTTGGCGATCCAGTTATGCACTGACTCGACGTTCAGGCCATTCTTGCTGATCAGCGCGCCGTCGCGTTCGATCACACCGGTAATCAGGCACCCATCTTCTTCGCTCAGGAACTTCGCCGCATGATACCCCACGTTCCCTAAGCCCTGCACAACCACGCGCTTGCCATCGAGCGTTCCCGTCATTCCGGCGTGGGCAACGTCTTCTGGGTGGCGGAAGAACTCGCGCAGCGCGTACTCGACGCCACGCCCTGTGGCTTCGACCCGCCCCTGAATACCGCCCGCATGGGCCGGCTTTCCCGTGACGCAGGCGTTTGCGTTGATATCGGTGGTGTTCATCCGGTGATATTGGTCCGCGATCCAGGCCATCTCGCGCTCGCCCGTTCCCATGTCGGGCGCGGGCACGTTCTGGCTTGGATGGATCAGATCACGTTTGGCTAATTCATAAGCAAAACGGCGGGTTATCTGCTCCAACTCATGTTCTGTATAATCGCGTGGATCGATGCACAGGCCACCCTTTGAGCCGCCAAACGGCGCTTCGACCAAGGCGCATTTGTACGTCATCAAGGCGGCCAGCGCCTCGACCTCGTTCTGATTTACGCTTGGCGCGAAACGAATGCCGCCCTTAACCGGCTCCATATGTTCGGAATGGACGCTACGGTATCCGGTGAAAGTCTGGATACCGCCCCGCAGCCGAACGCCAAACCGAACCGTGTAAGTTGCGTTACAAACCCTGATCTTCTCCTCCAGACCGGGCGGAAGGTCCATAATCCCAACCGCGCGGTTGAACATAAGGTCCACGCTTTCGCGGAACCCCGGCTCTTTGGTGCCTCTGGCATCCATCGTCACTGATCCTCCCTTGGCGGCGTCGCGGGCCACAAATCCTCCCACGCTCGGCCATGTTTAGCCTACGCTCGGAAACCGGTGCTTCGCCAGAGCGAATCACACACTGAACGCAGCACTGGTCGGACCGTGCCTGGATTGTTTAGCGATATATGACAAACCAAGGCCTTGCAGCAGGATCGTTCGCCGTCGTGGCAATTGACACCCCCCTACCTGTCCATGGCCTCATTTTCGCCACATCAGAGCAGTTCGTTAGCGCCGCTGAATTACTTCCGCGCACGTGAGGGGCTCGATCCGGGCTCGTATGAGAGGTGACAGGATGAAGACGACCGACCAGACGACTAGCCGGATGTCCCGGGAAGAGAAGATCCGTCAGACGATGCTTCTGATTTCGAGGTTCCGGCGCGAGGAACAGGGCGGAATGATCATATTCTCGCTCTACTGTTTTGTCCTGATGCTTTTGATTGCAGGTGTCGCGGTGGACGTCATGCGGTTCGAAACAGATCGGACGATGTTGCAGAACACGCTGGACTCGGCATCGCTCGCGGCTACGAACATGCGCCAGCAGCGTGATCCCGAAGCACTCGTTCGCGATTTCATGCAGACCCGCGGATACGACCCCGACAGGGTGCAGGTCACAATTTCGAACACCACGTCGGGCGAAACAGAGACCGAAGACGGCACGCTCCTGGCTCGATCGGTAAAGGCAGATTACCCGCTGCGGGTGAATACGTTCTTCATGCCACTGATCGGGATCACCGAATTGGGCACAACGTCATCGGGCACCGCACAAGAGCGGGTTCAGAACGTGGACATCTCACTGATTGTCGACATCTCAGGCTCGATGCGCGGCAGCAAACTAACAGCGCTCAAAAGCGCCGCCCACGATTTCTTTGAAGAGGTTATCGACGAAGAAGCCGAGGAAGGCATCGTTTCTGTCTCGCTGATTCCGTACAACCATACGGTTGTCCTGCCGGACGAGCTTCATGAGCGGCTGACAACGCAAGCCACAATCCAGCTGAACAACGATGAGATCGACGAAATCTATTTCGACAGCAACGACGTTCCCTATCGCGGCACGGCGACGGAGTACCTTTATAATCACAGCATGTCGCGCTGCGTCCGGTGGGGTGCCGACCAGATGACTACGAATGACATCGCGAACGATTTCGACGATCTACGCGCGGTGGATCCGAACGAACTTCTGGACATGATGGCATCGTACGACCCAGGTAGCAAAAGCGCGGGTCCAGGTGGTTCGTATAATCCGCCTGCCAATGGCTCTAACCGTCGATGCGACCCGACCCGAAGCCCGATCCTCGCCTACCAAACCGAGGTTCAGCCACTGAAGGACCACGTTACAGCGATGTATGCCGACGGCTGGACCGCAGTGGACCACGGGATGAAGTGGGGCGTCGCCCTTCTCGATCCGGTATTCCGTCCGCTTCTCGCAGATATGATTACAGATGGCGTGCGCCCCGCGAAGCTAGAAGACAGACCTTTTGACTATGGCGTTGCCGACGCCCTGAAGGTTGTCGTGCTGATGACAGACGGACGAAACACCGATCAGTTTGACATAAAACCCAAATACAAGCGGGGTCCGAGCCGGATCTGGTACTCAGCCGAGGCCGCGGCAGACGAGGTGGTCGACGAAGACGGCAATGTCGTCGATGTAACCGACAGATGGATCGTCGACCGTGACAAAGACGGCGAGGCCGATCGCGACAAGGAATGGTACGATGGGTACTATGTCCTGATGCCGGACAACGGCAGCAGTTCGCGCTGGATGCGCGCCCACAAGCCGTGGGACGATGACGATGCCACCGGGTACCGGGAAGACGAACTGCCCGATGACGCCCGCCAGATGGACTTCGTCGAACTGTACTCGGAATTTTCGGAGAACGCCCTCGCCGAATGGTTCCGCGATGACAACATCGGTGACTGGTCAGAGCGCCAAGCATTGCGTCAATCAGAGACCGTGGTCATCAACGGCGGCACTGCTGACGACCGACTGAACGGTGAGGGCAATACACTGGAGGGCATCTGCGACGCCGCGAAGTACAACGGTGACATCCGCGTGTTCACGCTTGCCTTCGGCTCTGGCGCCGACCTTACCGAGATGCGCGCCTGTGCCACGAGCCACGATGACGCGTATTACGCCGACGATGGCGACAGTCTGAGCGAAGCATTCTCGGCCATCGCTGGCGCGATCACCCAACTGAGGCTGACCCAATGAACCTGAGCATCTCGAAAGCTTGGCGCCGGTTTCGCCGGCGCGAAGACGGCGCCGCCACGGTCGAATTCTGCATCCTCTTTCCAGCCTATCTGACCGTTGTACTTAGCGCTATTGAATCGGGCATGATGATGGTTCGGAACGTGATGCTCGAACGCGGTACTGACATCGCCGTGCGCGATCTGCGCCTTGGGATGCCGTCGCCGCCAACCTACGATGAATTCAAGCAGACGATCTGCGACAACGCGATCATCTTTCAGAACTGCGACGATCTTATTCAGGTTGAGCTTCAGCCGGTTTCGACCGACACCTGGGCACCGTTGAACGGAGCAACGGCGTGCATCAACGAGTCGACCCACCTTCGTGAGATCGATCCCGATGATCCGGCCGCCGACACGGTCTACGAAGGGTCCGGCAACAACCAGCTCATGCTGGTCCGAGTGTGCGGTCTGTTTTCGCCGTTCTTCCCATCCACCCGGTTCGTAATGCAAATGCCAAAGTATGACCCGCCTGAGAAGGAAGACGCGACCGAAGACTTTGTGTCTCAGCGGTATGCGCTGGTCGTCACAACGGCTTTTGTCAACGAACCATCAAGGCAGTTCTAATGACTACAACGCTGTTTTCCCGCCTGAAGCAGTTCCGAAATTCGGAAGCCGGCAACCTGTCGGTCGAGACGGTTCTGGTGTTCCCGATGTTGCTTTGGGCCTATGCCGCAATGTTCATCTATTGGGATGCCTTCAAAGCGCAGAACGTAAACCTAAAGGCGACGTACTCGGTCGCTGACATGGTCAGCCGCCGCTATGGCCCTGTTACGCCTGCATACGTGGACGGGCTGAACGACATCTACGCGTTCCTGATCCGCAACAACGATGGCAACGATATCCGGGTGTCCGTCGTGCGCTATGTCACTAACCAGGCCGATCCGGAAGGCGATCCGGTTATGGAACTGCGCTGGTCCGACGGCACGGGTGCCATGTCGCCCCATCTCGACGAAACGCCCTTCGCTGGGAACGTCCCGATGATGTCGCTGGGCGACGAATTGATCGTTGTTGAAACGCAGATGACCTGGAGCCCGCCAATCGACTTCGCGCTCGGATTTGTAGGCTTGTCAGAGCAGCAGTTTGGAAACTTCGTTGCCACCAGCCCGCGGTATCGTGAGTGGATCTGTTATGACGCGGATACCAACGACGTCTGCGATGACGAGGAAGGAGCGCCCTCGATTTAATCGTTGCGCAAGGCGCGCATGCGGGCCGACGCCTACCGCGCCTCACTGTCCCGCTCGGCAAGGATGATTGCCAACCGATCGGCCATCGCCTTGCCCTGATGCCCGTGGGTGATCCCGCCCACCCCACTGAACTTTCCAAGACGCCACCATATACCCGGCACCCAGGCCCTGGGATGTGACGTATGGGTTTTCACTAGGAATCCGTTGGACGGCTTAAAGGCCAGCGCCCCGCGCTCGATCCCCGTAATATCGTCAATTCGCGCGATGAGCCTGCCCTCGGTGTCGCGTATTTCGGATCTGGTCATCTCGATCGAGGTCCGCGTTGCCGAATACATGCGCAACGCGCCCAGCACGCAAACACTGGCGATTGCGACGATCATTGCCTGCCACAAAAGCGCCTCGCGAGGCATCTGAACCGCGATGGAAAGCAGAACGACCGCAAGTGCCGTCAGCATTGCGATGGCGACCCAAAGGCGCGCCGGGGATGGAGAGATCACTGCCAGAATGTCTTGGTCGGCATCGGTCATGGCTCCTCATACGGCGTTAGCTGTTCTGGCGCGAGTCTCGACGCACACCCACCCGGCACGCACATATTGCAGACTTTGCTGCTGCATTGCCCTGCGCTTCCTGTCAGTGTAGCGACAAAAGGACCGCGCGCCATGACCATACGCCCCGTTCTCGACCAATCCCACGCTGTCCCGACGATGGAGGGTGCAGGCGTCAAGCTTCACCGAGCCTTTGGATTTCAGGATCCGACGATCCTGGACCCCTATCTTCTGTTCGACGATTTCCGAAACGATCGACCCGAGGATTTTTTGCGTGGGTTTCCCTGGCACCCCCATCGCGGGATCGAGACCATTACCTATGTTTTGGCGGGCACGGTTGAACACGGAGATTCGCTTGGCAACGCGGGCACCCTCGACGCCGGGGGTGTCCAGTGGATGACCGCAGGGTCAGGGATCCTGCACCAAGAGATGCCAAAGGGGAATGCACATGGGCAGATGCATGGTTTTCAGCTTTGGGGAAACCTGCCTGCGTCGCTGAAGATGACCCCGCCGCGCTATCAGGACATCACGGGTTCTGAAATCCCGGAAGTGATCGATGATGACGGCACACGGGTGAAAGTTATCGTCGGCACGTTCTGGGGCAAGCGCGGGCCCGTGGATGGCATCGCAGCCGATCCCCAATATCTGGATATCTTCGTCCCGGCGGGTTGCTGCAAGGCATTCCGCATCGACACCTACCGCCGCGCTTTCGCCTATGTGTTTGAAGGTACGGGTTCTTTTGCCGACGCGTCCGTCCCACAAGGGGTCCGGCTGGAAAAAGAGGTGATGGGCACCGAGGTCAATATTCGCGATATGTCGGGCGACCGAACGCTTGTTCGGTTCGGCACTGGGGACGAGGTCACCGTTCAAGCTGGACCGAGAGGGATACGTTTCTTGCTGATTTCAGGCGCACCCATCGGAGAGCCAGTCGCCTGGCACGGCCCGATTGTCATGAATACGTCCGAAGAACTACAACAGGCGATGCGCGATCTGCGGAACGGTACGTTCATTCAGCCCCAACACTGAATTTTCACGTCCAATGAACGGACCCGCCACCGGGAAGCGCCGAACGCGCCGCACTGGGGGTTTGGTAATCCTGTCCCGCCGCGTCACAATATGCGACAATCCACGCGTCATCCATCATCAGAAAATCAAGAACCGAGCCCAGGAACTCGGGATCAGCGGCCCGCGCGCGAAGATCGTCGGCTGACGCGCCTGTCGAGCCCAGAAAAACCGGCAAGAGCTCTTCGTTGCCAGCCAGCCAAGCCAACACCTGAAGCGCAAAGGTCTCGGCATCTTCCTGCCGCACCAGCTTAAACTCCGTCCGTTTGGAAAGGCTTTGTTAACAAATATCGCCAATACCTCAATAAACCGCGCTCAATTTGAATGACCAGGGCACAAGGAAAATGGCAGGCCGCATCCTCATCGCCGTCGCTTCCGCAAACAACCGGATTTCCCTGCGCTCCGTTCTGAGCGGCGCCAGGTATGAGGTGGAAAGCACCGACAGCGCCGGTGACGCATTCGACGCGGCCCGAACCGGGCAGTTCGATCTTATTCTGACCGACCCTTCGATCGGGCTTGCCACAGGTCATGGGCTAATCTTGCGACTTCGCAGCAACCCGGCAGTGCGCCGCATTCCGGTTATCGTTCTGACCGCAGCCGAAGACCCGGCGGCAGAGGTTCGGATTGCCGCGCTAAAAGCTGGGGCTGATGATGTGACCCAGCGCCATGGCACGGCGGCGCCGCTTCTGGCGCGCATCCGAAGCCACCTGCGGGCAGCAGATACGGCAGAGGCGCTTGGACAGCGGGATGCCACGGTCCGCGAGATGGGGTTTTGCGAAGCACCGGATGCCTTTGCCCCGGCTGCACGCGTCGCGCTAATCGCTCATAATGCGAAGCGGGTATGCGCGCTGACTGACCGCTTATCGCCACACATCGCTCATCCTCTTTTTTCCTATGACATCTCCGACGCTCTTGCCGAAGCCGACCGTGACATGGCCGCCGATCTTTTTGTGATCGAGGCGTGTTACGTTCATCCTGGCGACGCACTACAGCTTCTGGCTGACTTGCGAGCGCGCCCGAAAACCAGGCACGCTGCGATCGTAGTCTTGCACGACGAAGGAGACAACGAGACGGCAACCCACGCCCTCGACATCGGTGCAAGCGACCTGATGCCCGCCAACTTCCACCCCGAAGAGCTGGCGCTGCGGATCGATATTCAGCTCGAGCGCAAGCGTGCAAGCGACCGGTTGCGCGCGTCACTGGACGAACGTTTGCGGCTAGCCATGGAGGACCCGCTGACTGGGCTATTTAACCGGCGGTACGCGCTGGCACATGCCGGGGCGCAGACCGGCCGGGGGTATTGCGTGATCCTGGCCGACATCGACCGGTTCAAATCGATCAACGACACCTACGGCCACAGCGCAGGCGATGCGATCCTCTTGGAATTCGCAAAGCGGCTGAAAGACAACGTCCGCGCGATGGATATGGTCGCCCGGGTCGGTGGCGAAGAGTTTCTGATCTTTCTACCCGACCCCGATCCGGCCGCCGCACAGGCTGCGGCCCGGCGACTATGCGCCCATATCCATGATCAGCCGTTCGACGTGCCAAACGGACCGCCCGCGATCTCGGTCACTGCAAGTTTTGGTGTCGCGATGGGAGAACCGGGCGACAGCATCGCGGACACTGTTGGTCGCGCTGACGCCGCGCTTTACGAAGCCAAGGCGGCTGGACGCGACACGGTGACACTGGACGCATCCTGCGCGGCCTAGAGCGCTTCGAATGAAGCTGAATTCACTTTTTTAAATGAAATCGAGATTTTAAATGCGATAGATGATGTTTATCGTTTCAAGAATTTCGTGGGACCTTCTAGCCAAGCGTCACGAGCAGGACGATCGATGCTGCGATCAACGCCATGCCCGAAGATTCGCGCCGCGCAATACGCTCGCCGAACACAAGAACCGATGCGCCAGCCGCAAAGATCAATTCAATCTGCCCCACGGCGAACACGTAAGCCGCGTTCTGAAGGCTAAACGCGACAAACCACCCGAAGCTTCCGAGCATTGATAAGATCCCAACAAGCCCCGCAACGCGCCAATGGCTTAAAACCAGCCGCACTTGTTCCGGTGCCCGCCAAAGCAGCCATGTCCCAAGTACAAGTGTCTGAACCGAAGTGACGATGGCGAGCGCTAGCCCGGCACGAAGCGCCGTATCGCCACCCTCGACCGCCAGAACCGCGCCGCGGTAGCCAACCGCAGAGATCGCGAAGAAGATACCGGACAATATCCCAAGGCCTGCTGCGCGGTTCAGAACGCTCCCCCCACCCGGCGGGTCCGACAGGAAATAGAGGCCCAAAAACCCAATCGCCAACGCAAGCCCGCCCCAAACGCTCACCGCATCGCCAAGAACCAAATACCCCAGCCCCGCCGTCAGCAGCACCTCGGTCTTTTTGAAGGTCAGCCCGACGGCGAAGTTTCGGTGCGCGAAAATTGCGACGACACAGACTGTCGCCAGGATCTGCGCAGCGCCACCCGCCATCGCGTAGGGCCAGAAGCCCACCCCTAGCGCCGGACGCGCGTGCCCCTGCCCTATAGCGTAGGCCGATGCGAGCATCGCAACCAATGGGGCGGAATAAAGGAACCGTGCCCAAGTGGCGCCGGTCGCCGAAAATCCAATTGCCGTCAGCCGCTTCTGCACCATAAACCGGCCCGTTTGTGCAGCGGCCGCACCGATCGTGATGTAAATCCACGCCTCCATGCCCCCTACTGGCACAGCGGTGTACTGGACGACAGAATTTTATCCGGGGTGAAGAGGATGCGGCACCGGATCCTTTCTTCGCAGAAAGTGCAAGCGGAAGACTTCGGCATAAGAACGGTAGACGTACCCGCCATTTCTGCGCCGGTAATGCGCCGCGTTGTCCCGATAGAGACGCGGCAGTCGGTACCAGGGCACCTTCGGGTGCATGTGATGAACAACGTGCAGGTTGTTGTTCAGAAACATCCAAGCCAGCGGGCCGCGGTCCTCGATGATCACCGACCGGCCGGATGCGCGTTCATGCGCCTGGTGCTCCAGAAACGTCCTGATCTTCAGGATTGCGTGGCCCACATATACGGCAAGCCCATAGGCCCACACCGGCATCGTTGAAATCTTGGCCAGCCACCAAACCACAGGCAAAAGCGCGAAGATGTGCAGTCCCCAGGCCGTCAGGACACCCGGCTCTCCTGCACGGATCAGCCTTAGGTCGTCACGAACAAAGGCAGCATAGCTGACCATCGGCCCGATGATCAGACGGCCTGCCAGTGTATTATTGGCGTTCAGTACCGCGCGCACCCATAGCGGCAACTGCACCCAAACCGAAGGCACCATGTAATTCGTTTCCGGGTCGTCGTAGGGATCGGTCAGGACCGCATCGTTGTGATGCGCCAGATGTGTGTCACGGAACCGGCGAAACGGGATCACTACCGGCAAGGCCGGAAACACAAGCGCTGCGTTCAATTGTGGGCGCCCAGGAATCGGATGCCCGTGAACCACCTCATGGGTCAATGAAGAATGCAGCGCGACACAGAACGCTGTCGCGATAATCGCTAGCGGCAGAAATGCCGTGGCCAGCAGTGTTGTTGAGAGTCCCCAGGCAAGATAGCAAGACAGCAGAAGCACAATTGTCGGCCATTCGATACGATCCGTCTTCATTCATCTCCACCCAAGTCATCACGAAACCGTGACATCCTAGCAGACTGGAGGGGTTGAACGGAATTTCGTGAATTCGCAACATGAAATCTACACTGTTTATACGAATCAACAACGATGACACAAACAGACAGACGCGACCGCGCCGGGCGATTTCGGAGACGGCTCGCTCGCGCTCTCCGGGAAGCAAATCAGACCCAAAGCGGGCTTGCGCGTGCTGTGGGCGCCGATCGGTCGACTATTTCACAGCTTCTTTCGGGAGATGCGCCGCGGCTGCCAAACGCACACATCGCTGCCGAGTGCGCCGCCGCGTTGCAGGTTTCAACCGATTGGCTTTTGGGCCTGTCGGACCGGCCTGAACGCGCCGCCGATCTTTTGGCGGCGTCGATGAAAATGTCATCGGCGGCCAGGGCCCTGGTCGACGATCAACTGATCGCCTGGCACCGAGAGGCACAGGGCTACAAGATCCGCCATGTTCCAGCGCGTCTGCCGGACATGCTTAAGACGACTGACATGTTGCGGTGGGAATACACCCCCTTTCTGGGTCGGACCACAGACCAGGCCATCGGATTGTCGGATGACAGTCTTTCGCTTCTGCGCAACGCGCCCTCGGACTATGAAATAGCGATCCCGTTGTTCGAGATCGACAGCATGGTTCGGTGCGAAGGGTACTATTCCAGCCTGACGCCCGAAATTCGCGATGGGCAGGTTGCACGGCTGATCGAGCTTTATGATCAGCTTTATCCCACCCTTCGCATCTTTCTTTATGATGCGCGGCGGCTTTACTCGTCGCCCGTTACGGTCTTTGGACCGCTTTTGGCAGTGCTTTATCTCGGACAGCAGTACATTGTGTTCCGCGATACCGAACGCGTCACCGCGTTGACCCGTCATTTCGATTTCCTGGTGCGCGAAGCCACCATTGCCGATCGCGACCTGCCCGATCACCTTGACAGGCTGATGGCCTCCGCCCCCGGCTGACCGCCACTGATCAGCCTGGCGATATCGTACCCATTGAAATCCAGAACCTCGAGCGCCGCGCGCCAGCGATCCGGCCGGATCGTCGGTGTCCGGCTCAGGACCCAGCCCGCGCGCCCGGATGGCACCCCGACCACCGCAGTTTCATAAGTATCGTCGGTCCACAGCACCCAATAAGGGGACTTAACAAATGGAACCGCATCAAATCGAACATTCAGGCGCCCCGGCCCGGTCACCTCGGCGCGGCCTTCGATCTGGCGGACAGGACCGTCGGGCGTACCTTCCTTGCACGCGTTCACAACCCCAATCGTGCCGTCAGGGCGAAGCGAATAGGTCGCTGTCGCGGCCACGCAACCAGTCTGGAAAGGAACTGGGTAGCGCGCGATTTCATACCAAAGCCCCACATATCTGGCGGGATCAAATGCAGCGGCCGACGATATCTGTATGTCCGTGTCGCGGTAAACGGACGTTGCGGCACATCCCGCCACAACAGCAAGCACCGCGACTGCCGCTAGTCGACGCACACTGTGCTCCGCGCCCCGTTCGCCCCAAGAACGTCGTTGCAGCCAAAAAGCGGGATCACGGGGGCACAGGTTCCGGACCGCGCGAGGCACAACCCTTCGCAATCGCTTGCGCGCGTGCAGCGGTCGCCCGCATCGCGCGGTGTGCGCTGGCAAAGCCTAGCCGTCGACGACCCGCGGGCGATCCAACGCCCACCGTCGCGCGAGCATGCCGCTTCCGCGTCTTGAAACACCGAAGGATCTACGGACGGGCCGTCATCTTCCTGGCACGCGCCCAGGATGAGGAATGACAAAAGGAGCATTGTGATGCGCATTGTACCGATTGAGGCCGAAACCCGGCATCATGCAAGCCCTGCCTACGGCGAGCGGGCAGATTATCGCAACCTGCCGCCCGCTCGCCGCAATGTGTATTGATCAGTATGGCAGCGGGTGCGCGCGGTTGGCGGCCGCAACATCCTCCATTAACGCCTCGGTCAGGGTCACCTCGGCCGCGCCCAGCACTGTGTGGAGTTGGTCGAGTGAAGTCGCACCGATGATCGGAACGATCGGGAAAGGCCGCGTCATCGTCCACGCCACTGCCATCTGCGTCGGATCAAGCCCGTGTCGCTCGGCGATATCAAGGTAAATGTCAATCGTCGCAAAAGCGCGATCCGTCGCACGCCCGCCAAGCGATGCTTCGCGCGTCCTCCGCGACCCGTCAGGCAGCGCTCCGCCTTGATACTTCCCGGTCAAGAGCCCGCAAGCGAGCGGCGAGAAGGCCAGGCACGTGACGTCTTCATGCACGCCGAGTTCGCCCAGGTCGGTGTCGAAGATGCGGCACATCAGCGAGTACTCGTTTTGGATCGACGCGACGCGCGGTCCGCCGGTCGCTTCAGCCGCTTTTAGCCATTGCATGGTGCCCCAGGCACTTTCATTTGAAAGGCCCCACGCGCGGATCTTACCGGCCTCAACATGGCCCCTCAGGCACTCTGCCAACGCGTGGATGTTCTCAATTTCCCAAGCCGCGTCCTGCTTTGACGGATCGTAGCCCCACATCTGGCGGAAGTGGTACGAGCCGCGATTTGGCCAGTGCAGCTGGTAAAGGTCGATATAGTCGGTCTTCAGGCGCCTTAGCGACCCTTCTAAAGCTTCAGTCAGGGTTTCAGGCGTCACCGGCTGGCCCATGCGTACGAAGCGGCCGTTCAGGCCCGCAACCTTTGTGGCCAGAACCGCCTGATCGCGCCGCCCGGTCTTTTTGAACCAATTACCGATGATCGTTTCGGTTAGGCCCACGGTTTCGGGCGTGACCGGTGCGACAGGGTACATCTCGGCGGTGTCCCAGAAATCCACTCCGCGCTCGAGCGCCATATCGATCTGGGCGTGACCTTCGGCCTCGGTGTTCTGGCTGCCCCAGGTCATCGTTCCCAGGCAGATTGCACTGACTTCGATTCCCGTCCGCCCAAGCGTCGTCCGCTTCATTCCGGTGTCCTTTATGTTGGAGGTCTGCCTGACTTAAAGAGACTGGGACCAAGCGGCAACCGGGCAGCGGGTTTTTTGGTCGGCCGCGCGTTGTTTCGATAGCAGATGTTGAGAACAAAATGCGAACATGCTATGGTTTGGGATGACCGCCGCCCCTGCTCCGCAATTTCTTACGCGCACCGTCCGCCCGACACACCGCAATGCGCGCGGCCCCGCATTTCTGGGTGATCTCAGCCTTGCACACGCGCGGGCGCATGAGCTGTGCGGCCCGGCCCGCCGCACCCTCGCATTGATGGTCGCGCGCGCACTGGACGGGCCGGTCTTCTGGATCGCGCCGGCTTGGGGAACAGATCGTTTGTATCCACCTGCCATGCGCCGCTGGATCGATCCGGGTCGGGTCGTGTTTTTCGATCCCAAACGCCCCGAAGACATCCTTTGGGCAATGGAAGAAACCCTGCGCACGGGTCTTGTTCCCCTTGTCGTGGCCGATCTTCCATCGCCGCCTGGAATGACGCCTGTCCGCCGGCTGCATCTTGCCGCAGAAACTGGGGCCAAAGCGTCGGCCCCGCCGCTGGCGCTTGTGCTGACGCCTGGTACGGGTGGCGCGCCCGGGATCGAAAGCCGCTGGGCGCTTGCGCCGATGCACGGGGCGGAAAATCGCACCGCCTGGCGTCTTGACCGTCGGCGCGCCCGGACCCTGCCACCTGCCGCATGGATGGTAACGGTCGAGGGCGCACATCTGACGGCCACGCCCACGACGAGCGAACCGCACACCACATCGTGAGAACACATTGACCCCATCCGCTCTATTTTTGCGACCATGAACCGTCGTGCTCTCATTCTTGCCCTGCCCGCACTCGCCATTCGCCCGGCCAAGGCCGCGCCAGAGCCCTACACCCTGGACGCCAAAAATTCGCGCGTAGCCTTTATCTTTGTCGTGGGCGGCCAAGGCGTTCGCGGAACAATGCCGGTTGCCTCGGCACGGATCGCCCTTGATCTTGCAAACATCGCGTCCAGCAGCGTCGCGACCACCCTTGACCCCACCCGCGCGCGAACCGGTTTCGCCCTTGCCACCGACGCAATGACCGGACCCGGCATCCTTGACGTGGAACGCCATCCCAAAATCACGTTCCGATCAACTGCGATCCAGGTCTCGGGTCTTGGCGGGCAGATGGAGGGCGATCTGACCATCCGCGGCGTGACACGGCCCGTAACTCTGGGTGCCAGCCTGTACCGCCGCACTGGCATTGACGATCAAAATAACCTGACAGTGCAGATTTCCGGGGAGATCAGCCGCGCAGCGTTTGGTGCGTCCGCGTTTTCCGATCTGGTGGCCGATAGCGTAACACTGGATATTCTCGCGCGGGTCACACGCGCCGCCTGATCGGTCTTCGTTTTAAAGAAGATCCTTCGGCAGAAGTGTTTCTTGGCGACTTGCCGCAGGACAGAAGGTTCGAATGGGCTTTGGGACCAGCCGAATGATCCCGACCACATCCTGCGATGGCAGACGAAATGGCGCCCTTTGCGCCCTCCGATTCTGGGAAACCCTCCAAGCGCCCTTGCCCCGGCCGCGAGGCACGCCTAAACCCCGCGCCAGAACGCGAAAGGCATCCCATGTCCATCCTGGTGATGAAATTCGGCGGCACCTCCGTCGCCACACTTGACCGCATCAAACGCGCTGCAAAGCGCGTGGGCCGCGAGGTTGCGAACGGGCATGATGTCATTGTGATCGTTTCGGCCATGTCGGGTAAGACAAACGAGCTTGTGGGCTGGGTCGAAGAAACATCGCGCCTGTTCGACGCGCGCGAATACGATGCTGTCGTTTCTTCGGGCGAACAGGTGACTGCCGGGCTCATGGCCCTGACATTGCAGGAAATGGAAATCCCGGCCAGATCCTGGCAGGGCTGGCAAGTTCCGGTGAAAACCACATCGGCCCACTCGGCAGCGCGGATCGAAGAGATTCCGACCGAGAACATCAACCAGAAGTTCGACGAGGGCATGAAAGTCGCTGTTGTCGCAGGGTTCCAGGGGCTTTCGCCCGAAGGCCGCGTCACAACACTGGGACGGGGCGGATCAGACACCACAGCCGTTGCCTTTGCCGCCGCTTTCGGCGCGGTGCGTTGCGATATCTACACCGATGTCGACGGCGTCTACACCACTGACCCCAGGATCTCGGAAAAGGCGCGCAAGCTCGACAAAATCGCGTTCGAGGAAATGCTGGAACTTGCGTCGCTGGGCGCAAAAGTCCTGCAAACCCGGTCGGTCGAGCTGGCAATGCGCTACAACGTACGTCTTCGCGTTCTATCAAGCTTCGAAGACAACAACGAGAACGCGGGCACACTTGTATGCCCAGAGGAGGAAATCGTGGAAAAGAATGTGGTCGCCGGCGTCGCGTATTCGCGCGACGAAGCCAAGATGACGCTGATTTCGGTCGCGGACCGTCCGGGCATCGCGGCGGCGATCTTTGGCCCGTTGTCCGAGGCGGGCGTGAACGTCGATATGATCGTTCAGAACATCTCGGAAGAAGGCCGGACGGACATGACGTTTTCGTGCCCGACAAACCAGGTCGCCCGTGCCGAACAGGCGATGACCGCCGCCAAGGACCGAGGCGAGATCAATTTCCACGATCTGGTGGCTGACGAAAGCGTGGCGAAAGTTTCTGTCGTCGGGATCGGGATGCGCAGCCATGCAGGCGTTGCAGCCAAGATGTTCGCGGCCCTTCACGAAGAGAACATCAACATCAAAGTTATCACTACATCCGAGATCAAGATCTCGGTCCTAATCGAGCGCAAGTACATGGAACTTGCAGTGCAGGCGTTGCACGATGCCTTCGGTCTTGAAACTCAGGCTGGCGTCGCCTGAACCGTCTTTCCCGTTCCGTTCTGACCCATCCTGTGATCTAACTCGTCTGCCGGGCGCAAGGCCCGGCAGTGGGAGATATTGCGGCCCATGCCAGACGGCACCCAAAGCGAATCGCGCAAACTTCTTGAAAGCTTGCGTGCGGTTATGGCCGAGACCTCGGCTGGTCAGGCGCGGTTGGATTCCATCGTCCGCCTGATCGCATCGTCTATGGCCTGCGAAGTCTGCTCGATATACCTGTTTCGTGATGCCGAAACCCTCGAACTCTGCGCGACAGAGGGTCTGAATCCGGAAGCCGTGCACATCACCCGGATGCGGCTTGGCGAAGGTCTTGTGGGTCGGGTCGCAAAAACCGGGCGCGTTGCCAACACGGCAGATGCCCCATCCGCCAAGGGTTTCCGATATATGCCGGAAACCGGAGAAGAGATTTTTTCGAGCTTTCTTGGTGTCCCGATCCGACGACTGGGCGAAAAGCTTGGGGTGCTAGTGGTCCAGTCGAAAGCGGCGCGTATCTTTACCGGGGACGAGGTCTACGGGCTAGAAGTTGTGGCCATGGTCGTGGCCGAAATGACCGAGCTTGGCGCGTTCACCAGCGACAGCGCGGCGATGCCGGCGCGCCACACCCAGCCTGTGCTGCTGCGCGCAAGCGTCGCGCAAGAAGGTGTGGCGGAGGGGCGCGCATGGCTCCATGAACCGCGAGTCGTCGTCACGAACCCTATTGGCGAAGACCCCGACACCGAACGCCAGCGCCTGAATGACGCCGTGGAAACACTTCGCGTCTCGGTCGACGACATGCTGTCGCAGACCGATGCCACCGTCGACACAGATCACCGCGAGGTCCTTGAAGCTTATCGAATGTTCGCCAATTCACGCTCGTGGATGCGGCGAATGGAAGAAGACATCGCCCGCGGGCTATCGGCCGAGGCCGCGGTCGAGAAAGAACAATCGGCCGCCCGCGCCCGGATGGAACAGGTGCCTGACGCCTATCTGCGCGAACGCCTGTCCGACCTTGACGACCTGTCGAACAGGCTTTTGCGCATTCTGACCGGACAAGGGCGCGATACCGGGGCCGAAATGCCGGAAAACCCTGTCCTTATCGCGCGGAACATTGGGCCTGGTGAACTTCTGGACTACGGTCGCAATCGACTGAAGGGCATCGTGCTGGAACAGGGCTCGGTTGGCAGCCATGCCGCGATCGTCGCACGCGCCTGGGCGATCCCGCTTCTGATACATGCCGAAAACATCACGTCCGAAGCACTGAATGGCGACCACATCATGTTGGATGGGGAACAGGGCGCGGTCCATCTGCGCCCCGACGACAATGTGTCGTCCGCCTTCCGCGACAAGATCGCGATGCAGGCCGAAGCTCAGAAACGATATGCGGGCCTTCGCGACTTGCCAGCCCAAGCCAAATGCGGCTCGGTCGTTAAGCTGATGATGAATGCCGGTCTGATCGCCGATTTGCCGTCGCTGGAACCTTCGGGCGCCGAAGGGGTCGGGCTTTTCCGGACCGAGCTTCAGTTCCTTGTTCGGTCCCGGGTTCCACGACGGGGCGAACTTGCCGGCACATATGCCAGGGTGATGGACGCAGCCGGTAACAAGCGGGTCGTATTCCGGACGCTTGATATCGGGTCGGACAAGGTCCTGCCCTATATGAAGCGTGAAGAAGAACCCAATCCGGCGCTCGGCTGGCGCGCGATCCGCGTCGGGCTCGACAAACCCGGGGTGATGCGGATGCAGCTTCAGGCCTTGATCCGCGCCGCCCGGGGACGTCCCCTGACAGTTATGTTTCCGTTCATCGCCCAGTTCGACGAATTCCGGGCCGCGCGCGACCACCTGTTGAACGAAATCGAACGCGAGCGCCGCCTGGGGCACGTTCTGCCGGATAAGCTCGAAATCGGCGCAATGCTGGAAACGCCCTCACTGGGTTTCGCGCCAAGTCAGTTTTTTGAGATGGCCGACTTCATATCGATCGGCGGGAATGACCTTAAGCAGTTTTTCTTTGCCGCCGATCGCGAAAACGAACTGGTGAGGCGCCGGTACGATGTGCTGAACGTGTCGTTTCTGACGTATCTTGAGTACATTATCGGGCGCTGCCGCGAAACCGGCACGCCCGTCAGTTATTGCGGCGAGGATGCCGGTCGTCCAATCGAAGCCGTCTGTTTCGCGGCGATGGGCTTGCGGGCCCTGTCGATGCGGCCCGCCTCAATCGGGCCGGTTAAATCGTTGTTGCGGCGGGTGGATCTGAACGACGCAAAAGCCGTGATCGATGAGGCCAGGGGATCTGGCGCGCAATCGGTGCGCGGGGCTGTGATGGACTGGCTGCGCAGCGTGAAGTAGCCGCGCCGTCCGCGACCGGCGAACGACGCCGATAGCTTGGTCAGATGATCGAGGCGCGAGCCCAAAAACGATGGCTTAGAAACACTCCAGCGATGCCCAGACCAATCACCAGACCAAGCCAAACCCCTACCGCATCAAGGCCAAGCGGAAAGGCTAAGACGTATGACGATGGAATGCCCACGACCCAATAGCTGATCCCGGCAATGACCATTGGAACGCGGGTGTCCTGGACCCCGCGCAACATCCCAAGCGCCATGACTTGCGCCGCATCGACCACCTGAAACAGCGCGGCTAGCGCTAAAAGCACAATTCCGATGGCGAAGATTTCTGGTCGCGCGGGATCGTCCGGAGCAAGAAACAAACCAATCAGAGGCGTCGGTGCGAGAAGAAACGTTGCAACCGTCACTGTGGCGACCGCCATGGAAATCACCAGAGCCACGCCGGCCCCGATCCGAAGTCCGGTGCGGTCGCGTCTTCCATAGGCGCGACCCGCCCGCACGGTGGCGGCCTGGCTTAGTCCAATGTGGATCATGAACGTCCCCGACGCGATCTGAAGTGCGATCCCGTGTGCCGCAAGTTCAAGTGTACCGACCCAGCCGACCATAATCGACGAAGCCGCAAATAGCCCGACCTCGGCAAGATTTGTCAGACCAATGGGCCAGCCGAGCCGAAAGACGCGCCCAAACGCGTCCCAATCGGGACGCTGGAAGTTGCGGAACAGGCTGTATTCGGGCGTTCGCAACACCGCATACAAGACCAGGGCGGCAGCGCCTGTGAACTGAACCGCAACCGACGCAATGGCCGCGCCTCGAATACCAAGTTCAGGCAAACCCCAATTTCCGAAGATCAACCCATAGTTCACGCCAACGTTCAGCACCGCCGTTCCAATCGTCACGAGCAAGACCACACGCGTATGCTCAAGCGCCGCCAAGTAACTTTTTATTACCATAATCCACAGGTTGGGAAGCAAACCCAATGCTGCAACGCTCAGATAGAGGGTTGCAAGTTCGACCACGTCCGGTGCCTGTCCAAGCGCACGAAATAGCGGCCCTGACCACAGAAGACCAGGTGTCACAAACAGTCCAAATAGGATCGAAAGCCACAGACCCATCCGTGTGACACGGCGCACTTGTGCGTCGTCCTCGGTCCCGGCGGCGGCGGCCACCATCGGCATCACGGCCCAGGCAAAGCCGGAGCCAACGATGAAAAAAACGAAATAGACAGATCCCGCAACGGTCAGCGCGGCAAGCGCGGTGACATCGTACCAGCCCACCATAACTGCATCGGTTACCCCGATCGCGAATTGCGCCAGATGACTGCCGACAAGCGGCAGACCAAGAGCAAGGGTCGCCTTGGCGTGGGCACGTGGCGTTTGCCCTGAAGATGGTGCAGCCTCAACCGACATGGTCACGGCTCTACGACGCACCGAGTTTCGGGGCAATATCGTGTCAGACTGCGGGCAACCGAAATTCCGCAGCTGTCCGGTACCCGAGACAATGACCGAAAACGACTGCGTTAAATCCATGTTCTTGGGCAGTTTTTTTTGTGAGACAAACGCTGGGCGAAGTGTTAACATATCATTGGTTTGTTTGTGTTGGGGGAATCCAATGAAAATTACTCTATGCGCGCTTGCCGCGTCACTTGCGGTTGCCATGACGTCGCTGGTTCCGGCTCCTGCTTCGGCAGCCATCTGGCAACTTTTTGATCACGAGGACGGCGGACAAAGCCCGCCATTCTGGTACGGGCTTCGGCTTGATGACATCGCCGGCCAGAATAATGCCGCGTCGTACTGGTCGTTCGAGACGACCAACGGTGATGATCTTGGGACTTCGCTTGCGACCCTGAACAGGACAGGTTCGACGGCGACCATGACAGGCCAAATGCGCAACAATGATACTGGCGCATTGTGGGATCTCGATGTTTCGATGACCGGTGTCGTTAGCTTCAGCAATGGATGGGCCGCAGATGCGTTCACTGGCACCCTGTCGCTTGGAACAGAGGTGATCAATCTGCCCGGTAAGGATGACAACAACGGCTTCTCCTTTACCTTTGCGACCTCGGGCGGAAACGGACTGGATTTCCGTGGGGGCCTCACAACCGCAGCCGGTTGGGTTGATCCGATGGCCGGAGGCTTCGACTCGAACTACAACCACAACTGCTGCAACGACTTCCTTGCAACGGCAGTGGTTGTTCCGCTGCCAGCGGCAGCTTGGTTCCTGATCGGTGGCATGGGCGCCCTTGGCGCCGTGCGCATGCGCCGGAAGCCTTCTTAAACTAAGACACGTGATTTGTGAGTTGAGGCCGCGCCCACCCCGGCGCGGCCTTTCTCGTTACGTCAGATCATTTCACGCGCGTGGCGCAAATCGGGATGAAGCGATGCGCCCAAAATGTGATCTGAGCGGTGCACCACATGCTGGGCCCGACCGACAATCAGGGGATCCGGTGCACGGACCACCTTTTTGTCCTTGCCGGGATAGTCGACCGTGTTCAGGAAATGCGCCATACATTCCAGTCGCGCCCGCTTCTTGTCGTCTGATTTGACGATCGTCCAAGGTGCATCCGCGGTGTCCGAGTAAAAGAACATAGCCTCTTTCGCCTCTGTGTAGTCTTCCCATTTATCAAGCGAGGCTTTGTCGATCGGCGAGAGCTTCCAACGCTTCAGAGGATCGGTCGCGCGGTTTTCGAAGCGGCGCTTCTGTTCCTGACGCGTTACCGAGAACCAAAACTTGAACAGGTGAATGCCGTCCCGAACCAACATGCGTTCCAACTCTGGAACCTGGCGCATGAACTCAAGGTACTCGTTCGGCGCACAGAACCCCATGACCCGTTCAACACCCGCGCGGTTGTACCAGGACCTGTCGTAGAACACCATTTCACCGACGGTGGGCAGCTCCTGGATGTATCGTTGAAAGAACCACTGCCCCTTCTCTTCCCAAGTCGGCTTGTTCAGGGCAACAACCCGGGCGGAACGCGGATTCAGATGTTCGGTGAACCGTTTGATGGTCCCGCCCTTCCCGGCCGCATCCCGACCCTCGAAGAGCAGAACAAACCTCTGTCCGGTGTCCTGCGCCCAAAGCTGAACTTTCAACAACTCGGCCTGAAGCTTGGCCTTCCGTACCTCGTACGATCGCCGCGAAAGACGGTGGTCATAGGGGTAGTCGCCGGTTTCAAAAGCTTGCCGGATCGTGTCCGGCGTAGCACTTGGAAAACCAGGGGCGGCAGCGTGCAATGTGTCGGGCATGGTCGGATCTCCATTTGAACTTGCACAAGCGCGTAGCCGATCCGCAAAACATCCGCCTTGAGGAGGATCAACCGCGCAAAAGAAAGACTTTGGAACGTGACAGACCCGATACGCAGAAAGGGGCATCACTGACATAGACGTTCGCACCAACCAGGCAGAACGATGGCCGCAGTCGATACCTGTGCCGCAGTCACCGTTTCCAGGCAGGGTTCGCCAAAGACGTGGCGCCGGGTTTGCAATCCCCCGGGGCACGGACAGCCTAAGAGCCGACACAAGACGGTTTCGCCCCAACCCACCATATTTTGTTGGCGCAGCTTCACGCCTTCCCTTATTCTGGGGCAAATGAAAAAGAACCGAGCAGCAACCATGCCAGATGATCTTCTCTCCGGGCAGCCGGGGGACGCCTATGACGCCAACAGCATCGAGGTTCTGGAGGGCCTGGAACCGGTCCGAAAACGGCCCGGCATGTATATCGGCGGAACCGATGAACGAGCGTTGCATCATCTGGTCGCCGAGGTTCTCGACAACGCAATGGACGAGGCGGTTGCCGGCCACGCGACCCGGATTGAGGTGGACCTGGCTCAGGACGGCACGGTCACGATCCGCGACAACGGGCGCGGCATCCCGGTGGACCCCCACCCCAAGTTTCCTGATAAATCCGCGCTAGAGGTGATACTGTGCACCTTGCACGCAGGCGGCAAGTTCTCGGGCAAGGCGTATCAGACCTCGGGCGGGCTCCACGGTGTGGGGGTGTCGGTCGTCAATGCGCTTTCGGATCATCTTCGGGTCGAAGTCGCGCGAAACCGCGAGCTTTTTGCGCAAGAGTTCTCGCGCGGGCTGCCGCAGGCGCCCGTTCAATCCCTTGGCGCGACGCCAAACCGCCGGGGCACCACTGTGACCTTCCACGCGGACCCCGAGATCTTCGGTCATCACCGGATGAAGCCCGCGCGGCTGTTCAAGATGGCGCGGTCCAAGGCGTATCTGTTCTCGGGCGTCGAAATTCGCTGGAAATCCACGCAGGAGGACGGCGAAACCCCGACCGAGGCGACGTTTCATTTCCCCGGGGGCCTTGCCGATTACCTGACCGATACACTGGGCGAGGCCACAACCTATGCCGACCGCCCCTTTGCCGGAAAAGTCAGCTTTGAAGAGAAGTTTGGCGAACCGGGGTCGGTCGAATGGGCGATCAACTGGACGCCCGCACGGGACGGGTTCATCAATTCCTACTGCAACACGGTGCCCACCCCCGAAGGCGGCACGCATGAGGCCGGGTTTTGGGCGGCAATCCTGAAAGGCATCCGCGCCTATGGCGAATTGGCCAATAACCGCAAGGCCGCGCAGATTACGCGCGACGACCTGATTTCGGGGGGCTGCGCGCTGGTCAGCTGCTTCATCCGCGACCCGGCCTTTGTCGGCCAGACAAAGGACAGGCTGTCCACTGAAGCCGCACAGAAGATGACCGAAGGGGCGGTGCGCGACCATTTCGACAACTGGCTTGCGGCCGATACGAAATCTGCCGGCGCGATCCTCGATTTTCTGGTGCTGAGGGCCGAGGAACGGCTGCGGCGCCGGCAGGAAAAGGAAACCGCCCGCAAATCGGCCACGAAGAAGCTGCGGCTTCCCGGCAAGCTGGTCGATTGTTCACGCCAGACCCGCGACGGCACCGAGTTGTTCATTGTCGAAGGCGACAGTGCGGGCGGGTCGGGCAAGGCCGCGCGGGACCGTGAAACACAGGCGCTGTTGCCGCTTCGGGGCAAGATTCTGAACGTTCTGGGGGCCGCGTCATCGAAGCTGACGACGAATGCCGAGATCAAGGATCTGTGCGACGCGCTGGGCACCGGGCTTGGCACGCGGTTCAACCTGGATGATCTGCGCTATGACAAGGTCATCATCATGACCGACGCGGATGTGGACGGCGCCCATATCGCATCGCTTTTGATGACCTTCTTCTTCACCCAGATGCGGCCCATGATCGACGCGGGCCACCTCTACCTCGCCTGCCCGCCGCTTTTTCGGCTGACGCAAGGGGCGAAGCGCGTCTACTGCATTGACGAGGCCGAACGCGACGCGTGGTTGGAAAAGGGTCTGGGCGGCAAAGGCAAGATCGATGTCAGCCGCTTCAAGGGCCTGGGCGAGATGGACGCCAAGGACCTGAAAGACACCACCATGAACCCCGCGACGCGGAAGCTTATCCGCGTCACCATCGACGAGGACGAACCGGGCGAGACCGGCGATCTGGTCGAGCGCCTGATGGGCAAGAAGCCGGAATTGCGGTTCGAGTACATCCAGGAAAACGCGCGGTTCGTGGAGGAGTTGGATGTTTGAGGGATAGCAACTCCCAGAGGTGATACTTGCTGCACGAGATGTTATTCCGGCTCGCACGAGAGTTCGTTTATGAACGGGGGAAACCCTTCGCCAATAGTGAGTTCGGCGACTTTGCTAGACGCGATATAGCGATCGAAGCGAAAAAACGTCTGATCTTCTTGCCTTACGAATTGAAGGTGAAGGCTAGTGTAGGTGCGGGGAACTGGGCGGCGGTCCCTTGGCTAGGCTTCTTCGATCCACTGATCACTGAGTCTGCAACACAGGGCTTCTACGTCGTCTACCTGATCAATCCACAGACCGAAGAGATCTATCTGTCACTCAATCAAGGAGCAACCGCGGTCTATCGCGAGTTTGGGGAACGGCGGGGTCGTGAAGTCCTTAAGCGCCGGGCGACGGATATGACGGACAGACTGCCTGAGTTTACGAGCGTATTCTCGAGTGATCCAATTGATCTTGGCTCTCAGGAAGCGCTGCCTAGCGGCTACATGGCCGGGCATGCGCTGGGAAGAAGATACGTAGCAAACGGCTTTGATAGAAGCCTATTCTATTCAGATCTCGAAAGCATGCTGTCTGCGTATGAGCTGTTAGTTGATCGTGGTGGAACTACGCCGTTAGACGTGATGCACCATGAATCCGGTTCAAGGGACGTCGAAGAGACACGCCGATACGTCCTTTCGAGAAGGATCGAACGCTCATCTGCAGTCCGCAAAGGTGTTTTGGAAAAGAGAAGGCCTCAATGCGAGGCATGCGGTCTCTTTCCAGAGTTGCACTATTCTTATTCTGGACCATTGAAACACACACCTCTTGATGTTCACCACGCCAAGGCCATCAGCGGCTTAGCTGAAGGGGAAAGCCGCCGATACAGAATTCCGGACGACTTCCTCGTTCTTTGCCCGACCTGTCACCGCATGATCCATAAGCAAGAGAACGAAAGCGATCTTGATCAACTGAAATCCAGGATTTCTTTCAAGCACTTGGCGGGACCAACTTAACGAAGAAGTGATCGCCCCATCGATCCTCCTACGCCTTGTCCGTACGTCAACTTCATACTCCATCCCCGCCCAGGACATCGTCCCGGGCAGCGCCCGGCCGCCCACTCGGGCGGGCGCTTCGCCTTCCCCGGGGCTCCGCCCGTGATGGCCTGAAATCGTCCACTGGACGATTTCCGAGACTGCCATCACCCCGCGGCCGGTCCCTGCCCCGAGGTGTTTGCCTGCAAAACACCGTGGGCGCGAAAGCGAATGCGCTGCAATTGCGTGCGCCTGTCGTCTGTACGCTAAGCGATTGGCCGCTCCGGTTGCCGCCCCGCGACCCCGGCCTCTACCTATTGCGCCCTACGTCCCCAGCCGCGCCCGCGCCACTTCGCGGTTTCCCGTGGCGGGCACCAGCGCGCCTGCGCGGCCCAGTCCGAAGGCTGGCATGCCCGAATAGACCGCCTCGTACTGGCCTGCCCGGACCAGATAGGTTTCGTGCCAGATGCCCACATCGCCCCGGATCCCCTTCATCCGCTTGTTGAACGCGATCCAGGCGGGGAAGTGTTCGCGGTCCTTCGCGCGGGCATACGCCTCCAGATGATCAAAGCTGCGCCAGTATTGGACGATCACGGGGCCAAGGGCCGTGTGGCCCAGAAACCCGGTCTCGACAGGATCACTGGCCCGCAACTCTTTCAGCATGCGCGGCATCCCGAAGAAAACTGGCAGCCATTTGCCCAGCTTCCACCATTTGTTCACCCGCATGCCGATCAGGAAGACGACGAAGTCGCCCTCGATCTCGGCCGCCATCCGGTCTGCATTGATCTTTGCCATTGCCCCTCCCCCAAGTGGTCCGGGTCCAACGGTAGGCCAGTTCGGCAATTGCACCAAGTCCCCTGAACGCAAGCGTTAATCTATTTTAAGTTGTATTTTGTAGCGATATACACCAGACTAACGGGTGTACGACCAAGTCAAATTATGGGGGATAAACCGTGAAAATTGGCTTTGTCTTTGCGATGGTGGCGTGGATTCTGGGCCAGGCGGATCCGCCAGCTGAGCCGATCGCGACGTCGCCGTCGGCGGCCCAGTCCCAAAGCCCCGTCGAATAATGCGGCAGACCCCGCGCGCTGTTGCGAAGGTCCTGAAACGCTGGATCCGGAAATTCCGGTGTTGGATCGCCCCTGATGCGATCCTGCGCTTGCCCTAAGATGGGCCCCACGCCATGGTCGCCCTATGCGGATGGTTTTTGCCTTTGTCCTTTTGACCGCCTGCGCCGTCCGGCCCCTGACGGACGCGGAACTGGCGTTTTCTGATACGGTTCTTGGTCCGGCCCTTGATACAACGGATGTTCGGATCACCCGTGGCGCGGTCGTCGGGCTCTTGCCTGCAACCGTAAGGCCAAGACCGCGCGACACCTGCCGCGCCCGGCTGTCCCCGCCCTTGACCGAACCCAGGAAAGGCACCTTTCCGGCAATGGCCATTGGCGAGACGATCTTTTACACGCGCAAATTCTGGAGCGACGATTTTCTGTCGGACTATCCCGAGGCGATGGACCTGCGCGAAGCGATGCGCCTTGCCCACGAGTTGACCCACGCCTGGCAATGGCAGGCCCGCGCAGTGACCGGGTATCACCCGCTGCGCGCCAGCATGGAACATATCGAGAAGGATGACCCCTACCTTGTCGATATCGATCCGGAGCGGCCATTTCTGGACTATGGCTACGAACAGCAGGGGGTGATTGTCGAAGAGTTTGTGTGCTGCCGCGCGCTTGATCCCGATGCCCGACGCACAGACGAGTTACATGCGCTTGTGACCCAGGTGTTTCCTGGCGCCGCGCGCCGGATTGACACACCGAAGGGCGGCATCCGGATCAGATGGAAGGATGCCCAGACCGACGGCATTTGCAGCCATGGCTAGTCCTATTCCTGCACGGTCTGAAGCCAGGCCATGATGTCTGCGATCGACTGGCTGACCATGATCGGCTGACCACCCGGTCCGGGGATTGCCACGACTTGATCCGAAAACAGGTTGCCAAACACCGGCATCTGACCGCCATGCGCCAGAAGCGGGTCGCGTCCGTCGATCTGGCGCGCCACGCGAAGCGTTGGAAACGCGCCGCCGTTCCGTTCCGAAATCCGGGATAAATCGGCTGGAAGGATCGTCAGGATCGGGGCCATCGGCCCGTCACCGCGCGCTTCCAGCCCGTGGCAGGTAGCGCAATAGCTGACGAACAGATCAGCACCTTCTGACGGGTCTTGCGCGGAGCTTGGCGTCGGAATCAAGGCAAGCAGGGCAAGGATCAAACGCATAGGACCGTCTCCTTTTCGGTTGATGCCATGTGACACCGGCAAGACGGATCCGTCCTTGATACCGGTCAAGCCAGGGCTTTCTTCGAACCGGACCTGCGCGTAGGTTTGGCCATGGCCGATCATCCGTTTACCGTGGACGCCGCCCAAGCGGCCCTTCTGCAGAACTTCGCCCCTTGGGTTCTGGATCTTGACCTGACTGTTACCGAAACCTCGGATCGCCACGTGACATGCCGCATGCCGCTCGCCCCCCGACTTGCCCGGGTCGGCGGGATTGTGTCGGGCCAAGCGTTGACTGCGATGGCTGATACCGCGATGGTCCTGGCCGCCTCTGCGGCACGGGGCGCGTTTACGCCGTTTGCGACCACCAACCTCGATACTCAGTTTTTGCGCCCTGGAACTGGACCTGCGATTGTATGCCGCGCCGAGATCGTGCGCACCGGAAGGGCGCTGACATTCGCGCAGGCCAGGATGAGCGCCGAGGACAGCGGCAAGCCCGTTGCGACCGCGACCGCCACACTTTTTGCCCCTCAGGGCTGATCTATTCGACACTCCGGCCGGGTGCCCGCATTACAACGCCAACATCAGAACCCCGTAGCGTCCCCGACGTAGGCGGCGATCAACTGGCGAAGCGGGTCCGTCGCGCTAATCTTCTTGGAATGTGGAAAGCCGGTCTTGCCGCCTTGTGTTTTGGTCTTCCTGCGGCTGCACAGGATGTCGAGCTTGAGCTTGTCCTTCTGGCCGACGCGTCGGGATCTATTGATGCCGCCGAGATCCAGTTTCAACGCCGGGGTTACGCCGATGCAATCACGGACCCCCGCGTGCTGGAAACGATCCAGAACACTGCTTATGGACGGATCGCGATCACCTATGTCGAATGGGCGGCAGCGGGGTTGGAAGATGTCGTGGTGCCCTGGACGGTGATCGATGGGCCCGAAAGTGCTGCGGCCTTCGCAGAAGCGCTTTTGCCGCCACCCCGGCGGGCATTTGGCCGGAATTCCATAGGCTCGGCGCTTTTGACCGGCGTTCGGTTGATCGAACAAAACGATATCGATGGCTGGCGCAAGGTCATTGACTTTTCCGGGGACAGCGTTGGCAATTGGAATGGCCCCTCTATCGAAACGGGACGCCAGGCGGCTCGGGACGCCGGGATCACAATCAACGCGCTTGCGATCCTTTGTCGGTTCTGCTCGGGCAGACCTGGGGCCGGCAACCTTGAACAAGATTACACTGACCGGATCATCGCTGGGCCCGGGGCCTTCGTGGTCACTGCGGACGGGGCCGAGGACTTTGCGGATGCCGTTCGGCGAAAGCTGATCCTTGAGATCGGAGGAACGACAGGCGACAGGCGCTTTGCGTTGCAGCCACCGGGGTGACAAGGCGGCGGTTTTCTGGTGGGCTTTGCGGAAGCCAAGCAGAAGGATCCCCCCATGCCGCCAGCTCTAGGATACGCAGCGCTGATGTTTGCCGCTGGGATCGGCATTCCTATTCTCGCGGCGTTGAACGGGGCGCTCGGCGCCCGGATAGGGGCAGCTTCGGCGGCAGCGCTTGTCCTGTTTCTTGTTGCACTTCTGGTTGCTTTTGCCGCGGTCGCCGTATCTGGCAGCTGGCGCAGCTTTGCAAGCGTTCCAGAGCATCCCCCATTTCTGATGCTGGGCGGCGTTCTGGTCGCGTTCTACGTTCTGTCAATCACCTGGGTCGCGCCCAAGTTCGGGGTCGGAAATGCGGTATTCTTCGTGCTCCTTGGCCAGCTTGTGGCCGCTGCGGCGATTGACCACTATGGCTTCTTTGGTGCGAAGCAGTCTTCGCTGACCCCGGTTCGGGCCGCAGGGATCGCCCTGATGGCCATGGGTGTTCTTCTGGCGCGCAAGGTTTAGCGCTGGATCGAGGCAAGCCAGGTCGCGATATCAAGGACCGGTTGGCTAGTGAACACCGGCGTGCCAAAGGCGTCATCGACGACCGCGCTTTTGTCTTCCAGAATTGCGCCAAACACCGGCATCGGCCCGCCATGCCCGATCAGATCGCGCCCGTCGACCTTGCGCACGACATCCGCCATCGGGAACGCGTCACCTGTCTGAAGCTGCGTAAGATCAGGCGGAGCGATAGACAGGATATCGGTCATTGGCCCCGAGCCTTGTGCGTCTGTGCCATGGCATGCGGAGCAGTTCACCGCGAAGTGCCGTGCGCCCTCGACCGGGTCGCCGTCCAGCGCAACAGAGCGGGACGCAGCCAGTGCAAAAAGGCAGATCATAAGTCTTCCTGAGGTCATAGATCGCTCCATCGCGTGCCAACGGGCTCATAATGACAGCGCGGTCCGGAACCCGCATTGACCGCGATCAAACAGGCGTCGCAGTCCCAAGCGCTTCGTTCAGGCCGCCCCGCACCGTGGCTTCGCAATGCTGCGCCAGGCTTTTGCGATCGGGAAAATCCGCGACGGCAACAGGCGGATGGTAGATGACGTCCACCCGGCCCTGTTGGGCGGCCGATAGAACTTGCACCAGATGCAGGCCAAATCCCATTTCGCCCCACCAGCCATAGAACCGCGGATCAGCGCCTTCTGGCGCATGCCAACAGACAGTTGCGGGCTGAATATGCGTCACCTCGTGTAACTCCGGCTCGAAAAACGCGGCAAACAGCGTGGATTTGAACGGAAGGACCCTCCGCCCGTCCGACGAGGTGCCTTCGGGAAAAAACAGAAGCTTGTGTCCGGCTTTCAGCCGTACTTCGAACAGCGCCTTTTGCGCTTTTGCTTGTTGCGCCGATCTGTTGATGAATACGGTGCCGACAGACCGCGCCAGCCAGCCAATCGCGGGCCAATTGGCGACTTCGGCCTTAGAGACGAAGTAGACGCGTTTCCGGGCGTTAAGCGCGAAGATATCCAGCCAGGATGCGTGATTGGCAACAACCGCGCCCGGTTCGGTCATACGCCGGCCGTGGCTGCGATAGGTGATTCCAAGAAGCGGAAACGCAAGTCGGCATACCGCCTGAACGATAAATGGGGTCCAGGGGCGCTGGACCCCGTAAAGAGGGCGCTCGACCAGTCGTACAAGCAAGAGAACGGCCAGACCCGCGACCAGTATCCCGGAAAGACATGCCCCCCGAAACGCAACCCGCACCCAACCGCTCAGGCCGACTGGATGAGGCTTGGGTAAATCGGAGGTCCAGGTTCGCGACACGTCCGATGCGCCCTAACCCGCGCTGAAACGGCTGCGGGCGCGCGAAGTCAAACGTTCCGTATCCATAACAAGGCACACGTCAGTGGTATTGAACGGCTGGTCGACGAACGCCCCCTCGCCCACAAAACCGCCCAGTTTGAGATAGCTTTTGATCAATGACGGGATCTGCCGCATCGCCGCGACACGATCTATCCGCGCTGGGTCAGTCAACAGCATTGGCTGAAAACGTGCCTCGACCGCACGTACACGCAACGCGGGCGGAGCAAGGTATTGGGTATGTAAAAGCGTCAGCGGCTCGGCAAGGCGGGTGACATCGGTTCCATGGAAGCTCGCGACCCCGAACAACACTTCGATCCCATGCTGTGCGACATAGTCTGCAACCCCAGTCCAGAGTTGGAAGAGCGCTGCACCACCACGATAGTCGCGGTCAAGGCAGGATCGGCCAAGCTCCAATAGACGTCGGTCACTTTGTCTGAGAACGCTCAGGTCGTATTCGTCTTCCGAGTAGAATTGTCCGGCGGCCCTTGCCTGATCGTCACGCATGACCCTGTAGACACCCACAACATGATCAAGCGCCTTGGGATCCCGACGCGCATCGATAAGAAGCAGGTGATCGAAAAACGGGTCGAACCTATCCCGCTCAAGCCCGGCGTCGTGATCGACAAGCGCGCCATCCCCACCCAGTTCCTTCACGAACACGCGGTAGCGCAGGCGTGCCGCAGCTGCGAGGTCTTCGTCGCTTACGGCAAGGCGCACGGAAAGGTTGGGGTCGTAGCGGTCCATAGAGCCGGTCAGTCGTCATCGTGACGCGCTTCTTAGTGCGAAACGGGACTGGGGGAAACCAGGCTCCTGTCCGGATCTATCAAAAGCTGCTCATATTGACTTGAAATAAACCATAGGTTGTGTCATCATACCCTTCGGCGGCACTTTCGCCGTTGATCAGAGCTCGAACACCATGACCAGTTCGATTCTACGCCCATCGATGACTACCTTGCCTTCGTTTTCGAAGTTCACGGTGATCCTGCCATCGATGTTCGACTGGACTTGTCCGATCCCCCAGTCTGCCTGTGTAGGATGGCGGACCAGCATGCCCGGCTCCAGAAGTGCGCTGATGTCACTCATCGTTTCCCTCACACATCCGTCCTCGCGAGGGCACAAGTGAGCGCCGATGGCGGTCACGACAGCCCTCGTCGCGCTACGCGCGATCTTAGCGCGCTTCTGGGGTCGCGCATCTGTCACGACCTTATCAGCCCACTTGGAGCGATCGGCAACGGAGTCGAGCTTTTGTCGATGTCGGGGATCTCTGGTGCGCCCGAAATCGCATTGATTGCCGAAAGCGTCGAAAGCGCGAACGCGCGCATACGGTTCTTTCGCATCGCGTTCGGGGCCGCCAGCATCGGACAGGCGATCCCCCAAAGCGAAGTTCTAGACATCCTTGGCGCCATGAACCGGGGCGGACGTCTAACCATCCACTGGAAGGTCGAGGGACCGCTGGAACGCGTCCGCGTCAAGCTCGCTTTTCTTCTCTTGCAGTGCCTTGAAACCGCGATGCCCTTTGGTGGTGAGATCACGATTTCGGGCAGCGAAACCGGATGGTTCGTCTTGGGAAAGGCAGATCGTCTGAAGATCGATCCCGATATTTGGGCGCTGCTGCTGGTTGAACCGAATGTCGAAACCGATGTCTCACCAGCCCACGTTCAGTTTGCGCTTGTCTCAGACGCGGCCGCAAGGGCTGGCCGAACGCTCAGCACCACGTTTGGCGAGGCAGAGATCAGGATCGGTTGCTAAGGCAAGCCCAGTTCCGGAACGTCACGGCCCAAGACATCGGCGGCAATGGGTGACCGGCAGTAGTCAGCATAGTCCAAGCTCCATTTTCCCGGAGCAGCAGCACGATAGGGGCCGAACTTGAAGTATTGTCGCGGACCCAAACGCTCTTCCCCATGTCCAATTCGGCCCGTGGCAGACATCACCCAAACGCCGTTGACAAACAATTCGATCCGCCCGTCGCCTTCCGGACCGGGCCGGGTATAAACGGCGAAATCCATCCAGTCTTTGCTGGGTCGCGGCAAGGGCGCGTCCCGCGCGGTTACCGTAATTTCGGTGGTGCGCGTCGTATATTCCGGCGTCGTCGCGGGGTCCCAGGCTTCATTGACGGCCGCAAGAATACGCGTCTGCTCGGTATCTGGTCGCAGCCAAGCCGATGCGCCGGTGCCCTTTGTCGACGACAAAAGGTTCGTCTCGATTGTTGCAAACAGATGTCCGCCGCGCATCCGAAGCGCGAAGTAGGGGCTGAAGTTGCCGTGGGCGCCTGCGATTTCGCGCTTCCACTGCGCAATCACATAGCGGTGGGTATCATCCGGGATGGGCGGCACGAAACGGACTGCGAACCCGCGCCACACACCGGCCCGATAGGGCGCCCAACTTTCGGGGTGCTCCCAAACCTCGGCGCGTTCGCTGCAATCCTCGTCGCCGGGCTTGCAATGTGCGCGCACACCCAAGCGCAATGTTGGCTTGCCGTTCCGCAGCGCACCTTCGCCAAAACCTACATGGCCCGCACGCTGTTCGTAGTTGTCGCGATAGTAGATCCCTGCGCCGGGTGCAAAATCCGTTCCGGTCAGCGGATCGTGTACGCGCAGCTGCGCGTAGTCGGGCCGTTCGTCATCCATCCGTCAACTCCGCCACGCCAGAAGGCGTGCCTCAAACCGCGCCAATATCCCGTTCACAACGACGCCAAGCGTCGACAAGATCACAACGCCGGCAAACAAGCGTTCCAGATCGTAAAGCGAACCCGCTTCCAGCACATAGGCGCCAATGCCGTAGCGTGCACCAATCATTTCAGCCGCTGTCAAAAGTATGATCGCGATTGCGAGCGACACCCGCAGCCCCGACAGGATGCCCGGCATGGCCCCCGGCAGTACGATCTTTCGGACAATCGACGTCCATGACAATCCAAAGCTCTGGCCCATGCGGATCAGCGTTCGGTCCACATTGTCGACTGCGCCGTAGGTTGCAACGACCGTCGGTGTAAAAGTCCCAAGCGCGATCAACGCATATTTCGACCCTTCACCAATCCCGAACCAAATCACAAAAAGCGGAAGAAGCGCGATCTTCGGGATCGGAAAAATCGCGGCAACAAGCGGTACAAGCCCTGCTCGGGCCAAAGAAAACAGCCCAATCGTGACACCTATTGCGATGCCCGCTGTCACCCCCATCGCGGAGCCGACGGCAAAACGCGATAGCGATGGTGCAAGATGGTCCCAAAGGGCACCGGTTTTCGCCAATGACCAGAGTGTCAGCGCCACATCGGAAGGCCGCGGCAAGGTCAGGTTGGAAATCCAGCCCGCCCGCGTACCCCATTCGATCAGAAGGATCAGAACCGCAAAGGTCGCGACCCCGATGAAGCGGACCGGGCGGGGTCGGAAACCGCCGCCGCGGAACGGGATCACGGCCTGATCAACCATTCACAAGCTCCCGATCGGCGGCTTGCGCCTCGTCCCGGATCAGCCCCCACAGTCGGCGTTGATGTGCCTCTAGCTGCGGATCGGCGGTGCCGCGCGCGTCAAGGGGTGTGCGAACTTCGACTATCTCGCGCACCCGGCCAGGACGGCGCGACAAGACCGCTATGCGGTGGCCAAGGCGCACCGCTTCGGCCAGGTTGTGGGTTACATAGATCGCAGTGAAGGGTTCCCGGCACCAAAGCCCGACGAGGTCATCCATCAAAAGCTCGCGGGTTTGCGCATCAAGTGCCGACAACGGCTCGTCCATAAGCCAGACGGCGGGCCGCACCGCTAAAGCCCGCGCGATGGCCACGCGCTGTTTCATCCCGCCGGACAGGTTCTTTGGATACGCGTCACGAAACTCGATCAAACCCGTCCGCGTCAGAGTTTCGGCAACTATTTCGCTTCTTTCTTTGGCGCTTATTGGATGATCCTCAAGTGCCAACGACACGTTGTCCGCCGCCGTCCTCCATGGCAGCAGCGCAAAATCCTGAAACACGTATGTCAGCGGGTTCAAGCTTCCTGATGGAGGATCACCAACCTGAATGACGTCTCCACCAGTTGGGAGTTCTAGCCCGCCTGCAAGCCGAAGCAGCGTCGATTTCCCGCAGCCCGACGGCCCGATCAAGCAGGTGATCTGCCCGGACGGAATCGTAAGCGAGATCCCGTCCAGAACCTGCGTGTCACCGTAAACGTGGTTTATGTTTTCGAGCCGAAGCTCCACTTCAGGAGATCACCTCGACATATGACGGATCGACCAGCATCTCGGTCGTGACGCTATCTTTGACCAGTCCTTCGGATTTGAACCAGTCGATCTGATCCGCGACCGATGCCATGTTGAGCGCGGCGTTCGCGTTGATCCGCATCGCACCGTTCACGATCGACGGCTTAGCCTTGTCGTATTCGCGGTCGGTATAAACATATTTGTGGATCAGCTTGACCATGTCTTCGGCCGCGTCCTCACCCGCTGTCTTATCGACAAGTGCGGCATTGAAGTCGGCGGCGCCGCGCGAAAACGCGCGCAGGAAGGCAGCGGACTTTTCACGTTCGCCGTCGGCATTGGCGGACGAGGTAAATACCGTTGTCACCTGATAGTTCGGTAAGTAATCGGCGACGTTTCCGATGATGTGCACAGCCCCCGAACCGGCAAGCGGTTTCGCAATATGCGGCACAATCGACCACGCATCGATCTGTCCCGATTTCAAAGCACCGATCACGGCGCCGACCTTCTGAAGCGGGACGAACTCGACCGTCGCACCTTCGGCGGCTGCGATTTTTGAGCCCATGTAATGGAAAGACGACCCGGCTTGCGTCACGCCGAACTTCTTTCCATCGAGCGTCGCTGGCGCCGTCAGCCCGGCCTGAAAGGCTGCATCGGATGCCAGGATCTTCTGCCCGTCGATACCGGGTTCTTCCGACAGCGCACCACCGATTACCTTTGCGGCACCCTTTTCTGCAAGCGATATCAAGCCACCCGAGATCGCGGTGACGGCATAATCCGCATCGCCACTTGCAATTGCCACAGCCATCGGTTGCGCAGCCTGAAAGAACTCAAACGAGACATCCAGCCCCTCGTCCGAGAAGTATCCACGCTCGAACGCAACAAAGCTTGCGGCGTGGCTTGTAAAGCGCAGGGCGCCAACAGTTAGCTTGTTGCCTGCCGCCAAGGCCGGCATCGCTGGCGCTGTCGCTGCGGCGCCCATCAAGGCAAGGGTCTGACGTCTGTTCATCAAGGTCATAGGTTCCTCCCGTTCAAGGCCTCTGATGGGCCCCGGCGGACACAAAGGGACAATGCGCCCGACCGATTGTCAATTAAACCCGCGTGGTCCCGTCCCCATCCACCAAATACTTGAAAGAAGTGAGCTGCGCGGCGCCGACTGGCCCCCTTGCGTGCATCTTCCCGGTCGCAATTCCGATCTCGGCCCCCATCCCAAACTCCCCGCCATCGGCGAATTGGGTCGATGCGTTCCGCATCAGGATCGCACTGTCGAGTTCGGCAAAGAAGCGCGCTGCGGCGGTATCATCCTCGGTCAGGATCGCGTCGGTATGGTTCGATCCATACTCGCGGATATGATCCATTGCTTCATCAATATTATCAACGATCTTCGCAGCGATCTTCATATCAAGATATTCGTGCCCCCAATCGCTGGCGGTCGCCGGTACCGTGCCTTCGATTTCAGACAAACCGTCGCCCGAATAAACCTCGACGCCGACATCAATGAGTGCGCGGATCACGCCCTGGCCAATGGTGTCGGCGATATCGCGGTGGATCAGCAGGCATTCGGCTGCGCCGCAAATCCCAGTGCGTCGGGTTTTGGCGTTCAGCACCACTTTCAGCGCCTTCTCAGGATCGGCAGCGGCATCGACATAGATATGCACGATGCCTTCCAGATGGGCAAAGACGGGGACGCGGGCTTCACGCTGGACCAACCCCACAAGCCCCTTGCCGCCACGGGGCACGATCACGTCGATCGTGTCCGTCATGGTCAGCATCGCCTGCACTGCCGCCCGGTCCCGTGTGGGCACGCGCTGTATCGCGGTGGGCGGCAGGTTTGCGGCCTTCAGCCCATCGACCAGGCAGGCATGGATCACGCCAGAAGAATGAAAGCTTTCCGATCCTCCCCGAAGGATCACCGCGTTGCCCGCCTTGAGACAGAGGGCACCGGCATCAGCCGTGACATTGGGACGGCTTTCATAGATCACACCCACAACGCCCAAGGGCGTCCGGACACGACGGATATGAAGCCCCGTGGCCATGTCCCATTCCGCAATGACCTCTCCCACAGGGTCGGTCTGTTCTGCCACCGCGCGCAGGCCATCCACCATCCCGCGTATACGGTCTTCGTCCAGCATCAGCCTGTCGAGCATCGCCGCCGAAAGCCCCTTTTCGCGGCCATACTCCATGTCCTTTGCGTTGGCCGATATGATTTCGGCCCGCCGCGCCCATACGGCATCTGCCGCCGCGATAAGCGCCGCATGCTTGCGTTCGGCACTTGCAAACGCAAGCTTTGCGGCTGCCGCTTTCGCATTGGCACCGATTTCGGCCATCAGGGCGGGTATGTTGGTCATGTCGTTCATGATGGAACCATAGTCTGTAGGAGACTTATGTCTCTAGGGCCGTTGACGTACCATCGCAACAGAGAAGGCCCGCGCCGGGTGGCGCGGGCCCCGCATTTCTTATCTGACGAGACTATCCGCGCCGCCTTAGAAGGCCAAAGGCCATCAATCCGCCGATCATCAGCGGCAGACCCGCTGGCAATGGGACCACGTCTATCGGCGGCGGTGTCGATCCCGTGCGTAAGAGCGAAGTGAGCGTGAAATCAACCCTTTCACGTACAATGTCCTGCGCGCCCTGTCCGAGATTGGTGATTGAGAAAGCCCGGAACTGAAACACTGCACTCTCGAAATCTGCGAGGTTCATTACCGTGGGAAATGACGTATTGCTCCAGGCCGTGCCATCGTCGTCTTGTACACGAAAGCCGAATGTCGCGTAGTTCCCATCGGCCAGTCCACCCAAACCGAACCCACCAGAGAACGACACGACATCCCCGAACCCGGGGGCATCATTCGCGACCCGAACGGTTGGTGACGGAAGATTGAACATTGCGTTGTCAAATCCATCGATGTTCAGAACCGCGGGATTATAGGCCGCAAGGTTCGGGTTGATCTGCTGCTGCAAAACATCGTCAAAGACGATCGTCCCAGTGATCGTGCCCAATGCAAACAGTGTGTCAGCAGTCGTGCTGGTCGCGTCATTAGCACCCACATAAGTCGGTGAAGATGCTACAAAATCATAGGACACGGGCGCGGCAAACGCACCTCCAGCCAGTGCGGCACTGGCCATCGATAAAGCAAAAATTCTCATTGTTCCCCCAGAAAACACAAAACAACGCCGGGCGAGCCTGCACGAGACCCCGCCCGTCCGTCAAGTCTCACAATTCAAACAGAAAATCTAAAGCGCCATGTCATCCCGGTGGATCAGGGCCGCCCGGCCGGGGTAGCCCAGAATAGGTTCGATGTCACTCGACTGATGCCCCGCGATCTTACGCGCTTCTTCTGCGGTGTAGCGCGTCAGACCCAGCCCAAGCGGTCCATCGGGGCCCAGAATCGCAACGGGATCGCCACGGCCAAAATCACCAGACACCACTGAAACACCAGCCGGGAGAAGGGATTTCCCGGCGTCCAGCGCGCGCGCCGCACCGCCATCAACGGTGATCTGCCCCCGGGGCTTCATCGCGGCGATCCACCGCTTGCGCGCTGATTGCGGATCCGTCTCGGGCACAAACCACGTTGCTGGCGCACCTTTTTCAATCGATTTCAAGGGGTTATGAACTGATCCTTCGGTGATTGCCATGGCCGCGCCACCGCTTGTTGCCGTTCGCGCCGCCATCAGCTTGGTTTTCATGCCGCCCCGCGACAGGCCAGAGCCCGCGTCGCCCGCCATCGCCTCGATCTCGGGCGTGATGCGTTCGATTACGTCGAACCGGCGCGCAGCGGGATCGCTTTTGGGGTTCGCCGAATAGAACCCGTCAACATCTGACAGAAGAACCAAGGTGTCTGCACCGACCGTAACCGCGATCTGGGCCGCGAGCCGATCATTGTCCCCAAAGCGGATCTCGTCCGTAGCGACCGTATCGTTTTCGTTGACGATGGGCACCGCCCCAAGGCCCAGCAGAGTCTCGAGCGTCGCCCGGGCGTTCAGGTACCGGCGCCGATCTTCGCTGTCTTCAAGCGTCAGAAGAACCTGCGCGGTCGTCAGCCCATGCGGCGCCAATGCCGCCTCGTAAGCGCGCGCAAGCCGGATTTGTCCGACGGCCGCAGCCGCTTGCGAGCGCTCAAGCGGCAACTCGCCTGACAGACCAAGCGTGCCCCGACCAAGGGCAATCGACCCGGACGACACAAGGATCACTTGTGTGCCGCCCTTGGAAAGCCAGGCGACGTCCTGGGCCAGCGCCGTAAGCCAATCGGTCCGCAACGCTCCGTCTTTGACCAGCAGGGCGGACCCAATCTTGACCACAAGCCGACGCGACGCTGTCAGGGACGCCATGGGGCCGGGTCCTCTGATGCATCCTGCGCGGCGCGGCGGTGCGCGTCTATCTGACGGCGGAGCGCGCGCAACACGTCTTCGACACCTTCTTTCGACACGCCCGACATCGTCATCACAGGGCCCGCGACAGCCTCAAGCGCCGCGCGCCGTTCGGCCCGATCCGCTTCGGTCAGAGCGTCGATCTTGTTCAGAACCGTAACACGCGGTTTTTCGGCAAGGGGGCCTGCATAGGCCTCGACTTCGTTTACAATCGTTTTCCAGTCCGCAGCCACGTCCTCTGACGTTCCGTCGACAAGGTGCAAAAGCACAGCGCACCGTTCGACATGGCCAAGGAACCTGTCACCGATCCCGCGACCTTCATGCGCGCCTTCGATCAGCCCCGGAATGTCGGCCACGACGAATTCCACCTCGTCCACGCCAACGACACCAAGGTTCGGGTGAAGCGTGGTGAACGGATAGTCGGCGATCTTGGGTCGAGCGTTCGATGTTGCCGCCAGAAACGTCGACTTCCCGGCATTGGGCAACCCAAGCAACCCGACATCGGCAATCAGCTTGAGCCGCAGCCACAATGTGCGTTCTACCCCGTCCTGTCCGGGATTGGCGCGGCGCGGCGCCTGGTTCGTCGACGTCTTGAAGTGCAGGTTGCCGAAGCCGCCATTGCCGCCCTTGGCCAAAAGCACTTGCTCGCCCACGGCGGTCAAATCCGCCAGGACCGTTTCTTCGTCTTCGTCCAGAACCTCGGTCCCGACCGGAACGCGAAGCACTATACTCTTGCCAGAAGCACCGGTTCGCTGGTTGCCCTCACCGGGCCGTCCGTTTTTAGCGAAAAAGTGCTGCTGGTAGCGAAAGTCGATAAGCGTGTTCAGCCCGTCGACAGCCTCGACCAGAACGTCGCCGCCGCGCCCGCCGTCGCCACCGTCAGGGCCGCCATACTCGATGAATTTCTCGCGCCGGAACGAAATGCACCCGTTGCCGCCGGATCCCGAGCGGATGTGGACTTTTGCGAGGTCAAGAAACTTCATGTGCGGACCCTTCCGCTGGGCGCAGTACCCGATGCCCTGCCCGCCCGCAAGGATGCCTTCAGGATGGGCCGCCAATGCAGGCGGCCGTCCTTTTCATGCGGGAGCGTCACGCGCGCAGCTCGCCGCGACGAAGCCGGTAAAGCACATTCGGGGCTCGCTCAGCACGCGCCTTCGACGCACCAAGCCCGGTCCCGGTTTCCTCAAATCCCAGTTTGCGCAGCACCGCGCCAGAGGGCGGGTTATCGGTGAAGTGATCGGCCTCGATCGCCGCCAGATCGGGGAACCGGGCAAAGACGTCAGTCAAAAAGGCCCGCAGCGCTTCGGTCGCATAGCCCCTGCCCCAAAACCGCCGATCGAGCATGTAGGAAACCGATCTGTCCGGCCCAAGCCCGACCGCGCCGATTAGCAAGCCGTCCCGCAGCGCTATTCCCAGACGAAAGCCGGGTCGCCCCCGAAAGGCAGAGGTTGCGATCCAGTGCCGGATCGCCGGTTCCGGCCAAGGAACAGTGAGGGACAGCATCATCCGCGCCACTTCGGGGACGCCGCCAATTTGTTGAAGCCGCCGCCAGTCTGTTTCGGCCAAGGCCCGCAACACAAGGCGCGGCGTCTCGATCGCGATCAGGCGGCGCGCGCTCCAATCGGCGCGGCTGAGTGTCATCTCGTGGCTTTCCACGGTTTGGGCAAGGGATTGCGATTTGACCTGACGTCGGCCGGTGTAGCGAAATCCAAGCTTTGTCAGCACGCTGGCCGACCGGTCATTTCCTGGAAAATGCCCGGCAATCAAATCGGACTTGGCCGGATCGGCGAAATGCGCGTCGATCGCGGCCTCGCACGCCTCGGTCGCGTAGCCCTGTCCCCAGGCTTCTCGAGCAAACCAGTACCCAAGCTCGCCATCAACCGAAACGCCGCCAATGACCCCGCCCGCGTTCTGTACGAACCAGACACGCCCCGCCTGACCCTGGTTCGCCTCGATGAACGCGAGTGCGTCTTCGATGCCGTAGGGATAGGGCACGCGGCCCAGCCAGCGCGCCACGTCATAATTCCCGATCCCGGTCGCGACCTCTGCCGGGTCGGCTTCGGAAACCGGGATCAGGCGCAGGCGCGGCGTCGAGATATGCGTGTAATCCGACGCTGGCATGGGCTTTGCGCTTCAGTCTAGTTGAAGGATGTAGGTCCAGGTAGGGACATTGGCATTGCGCGCAACCGAAAACGTCTCGGCATCGCCAATGTATTTGAAGCCTGCATTGGTCAAAACGCGGGCCGAAGCCGGGTTGTCCTGAAACACGCTGGCAAACAGTGTGCGGTCGCTGTGCGGATTTGCTTCGATAATCGCGCGGACGGCTTCGGACGCAAGACCGGTGTTCCAGAACGCCGGCGCGATCCAATAGCCGATTTCAGACTGGGACCGGTCCATTTGCTTGAGGCCAACCGTTCCCAGCACCTCGCCATGCCCGGCCTGCGATCCGTCGATCACCCATACATCTTCGGTTCGATCGTCCGCCATTGCACGATCGATAAACGCTTCTGTCGCGCCTGGCGGCAACGGATTTGGAATTGCACTGGTCATCCAGGCCACGCGCTTATCTGCGGCGTACATCGACAACAACCCTGCATCAGAGCGCCGTACGGGGCGCAAGCTAATGCGGTCTGCCTCTATCAAAGCCTGATTGACAATTTGGTCTAGTATCATGCCCGGTCTCCTCCCCGGTGCGCGAAAAGCGCGTTGATCGCATCCGGGTCTCCTCCGAAACCGCCTACGATCAAAATCTTCAATGCGCCAAATCCAAATCTGGTGTCGCAGTCCTGCCGACACAACCCCACCGGACCCAGACGCGCGGATCCGTTATTGAAAGTTGATGCGATCGCTTTGACAAAAGGCATGATCTGCTTCCGAAAAACTTAAGGGGGACCGGCGGTTTCGCCGATCCCCCTAAATTGCGTTTGTCGCTTCTTGGGTGTCGGCTTACTCCGCGGCCTCGGCTACCGGTGTGACCGAAATGAAGGTGCGGCCCTTAAGTCCCTTGTGGAAGGTGACTGCGCCTTCAACGGTCGCAAAGATTGTATGGTCTTTACCCATACCCACGCCTTTGCCCGGCCAGAATTTGGTTCCTCGCTGACGGACAATTATGTTTCCGGGAATGGCGGCCTGGCCACCATAAAGCTTCACGCCAAGTCGGCGACCGGCGCTGTCGCGACCGTTGCGAGATGAGCCGCCTGCTTTTTTGTGTGCCATAGATCTTTACTCCTGTTCCGCCACGATGGCCTTGGCCTGTTCGACCCAGCCTTCGCGTTCGATCCGGCCTTTGAAGTTCAGTTGCTCGTCGAACTTCGCGATGTCGGCCTCGCCCCAGGCTGCAACCTGAGCAAACGACGTTACACCTGCGGCAATCAGCTTCTTTTCCAGCGCCGGGCCAACACCCGATAGTTTTTTCAAATCATCCGCGCCCGCGTCGGCCTTGGGAGCCTCTGTTGCTGTCTCGGCTTTCGCGCCTGCCTTTGAGGCGACTTTCTTTTTCGGCGCTGCCTTCTTCGCAGGCTTAGCGGCTTCCACAGCCACCACCGAAACGGAACCTGCACCAACCGCGGCCTTAACACCGGACTTTGCGGCACCCTTTTCCAGAATCTCCGTCACACGAAGCATCGTTAACTGCTGGCGATGACCCTTGGTACGCTTCGACGAATGCTTCCGGCGACGGCGCACGTAATGGATGACTTTGTCACCCTTGATCTGATCAATCACTTCTGCCTGAACACCCGCATCTTCGACGTACGGCGCGCCTACAGTGGCACCCACCATCAAGACATCGTTGAACTGGACGGTTTCGCCGGCATCAGCTGCGAGCTTTTCAACGCGGAGGACATCCCCCGACTGAACCCGATACTGCTTGCCGCCGGTCTTTAGGACCGCAAACATATGCTTCTTCCCTCTTCGCCGCGCCCTTTGGCCCCGGTTTCCCGGCGTTCGTTGGCAAAAACCGCCTCGGGCAGCGCGTCCCCTTGGAACGTCGTGTAAACATGAAAAGGCGGACCTCCATCCGCCTTGAAGCAGCGCTTATGCGTGGGGCAGAGGTCCGAGTCAAGCCCTGTCAATGCGCGCCCGGGTGGCGCAGCAGTGATGCGGCCCTGCCGCGCCTTCGCACCCACGTCTTCCAACCTGATGGCGAAAGCTGCATAGCTTCGCTAACAATTTGCGCTTAACGGGGCCAGTGTGTCCGTTTCAGAGGAAAGCCAGCCTATGCGCGTGCGTCTGCAGATCGGCGTTGCAACGTCGTTTACGCTTTTGACTGCGCTTCTTTTGGGGATCGTTGTCGCCTTCTTGTATTTCGGAAATCGGGACCTTGCGCTTCGCACTGCGGAATCCGACATGGCCCAAGCCCGCGCACAATCCGTGGACGGCATGTTGGCCAGCATACGCGCAACGGGCCGGGCCGTTACCTCGGCGGCAAGTTTCGTCGGAGAATTTCCGGAAGAGGCGCGATCACTTGCGGGGCTTGACGTCCTGCACGCCCTCGCCCGCGGCAACGATCACTACTACGGGCTCTATTTTGGGCTCGGCGAAGACGGAGCGTTCTATCAAAACGTCCTATTGTCCGATGAAATCACATCCTTTGGGCCTTCGGACACTCCGGTTCCGGAATGGGCGACGCGCGTCTTGCGGATCATTGATGGCCCTCCCGAAGCGCGGACAGAAACCTACTACTGGTCGAACGAAGACGGTACAGTGGAACCGTTCCACATTGGGACGCCAACCTACGACCCCAGGGAACGCCCCTGGTTCACTGGTGGAGTAGAGACAGAGAACCTTTATATCACACAGCTCTACCGGTTCGAAAGTACTGGCCGCCCAGGCGTGACGTTTGCCCAGCGCATCGAAGACGGCTCTGGGCGTGTTATCGGAGTTGCCGGCATCGATATGACCTTGTCTGCGCTGTCGGGCATTCTCGAGGATTTGCGGGTCGGCGCGCACGGTCTGGTGTTTATGCTCGATGACGACGGCCGTTTGATGTCCTACACCGGATCACGGGCCGGGGGCGAAGGCGCGCGGTTCGTCACATCGACCGACGCGCAAGATGTCGAGATCCAAAGCACCGTGATCGAAGGCGCAGTGTCGCAATACCGGGACGACGGAGATGCATTCTTCCGCTTCACGACACCAACAGCGGAAGACGCAGGCCCCGAGGTCCATATCGCCTCGGTCGCCCCGATCCCACGTATCTTTGGCGCTGAGCCCACACTCGGGCTGACCGTTCCCGAAGACGAATTTGTGGGCGATATCAAACGGACAACCGCACGAGCGCTTCAGATTAGCGGTTTGGTCCTGATCGTGGCGATTGCAAGCACCCTGGTCGTGGCTCGGCTGTTGGGGGCGAGCCTGCGATTGGTCGCAGACGAAGCACGGCGGATCAGCAATTTTGAGCTGGGCGAGGATCTTAACCTGAGATCAGCGATCCAAGAAGTCTCCGACCTGGAAACAGCGATGACCAGCATGAAGGCCGGGCTGTCCAGTTTCGGAGCGTATGTTCCAAAAGATCTGGTGCGGTCGATCGTGTCGAGCGGCGAACAGATCGGTGTCGGCGGCACCTCGCGGGAGGTTACGCTCCTTTTTTCCGACCTCCAAGGCTTCACCGCCAGTACCGAAAGCTTGGAACCAGAAGACCTGATGCCGGCCCTGTCGCAATACTTCGAAGTAATGGAAACTCGAATCGCCGAAACAGGCGGTACGGTCGACAAGTACATCGGCGATGCGATCATGGCGATGTGGAACGCACCGCTGGACGATCCAAAGCATGTCGAGAACGGCTGTCGGGCAGTTTTGGCCTGCCTGCGCGCAGAGGATCAATTAAACTCCGGCACAGAAGACTCGCCTCTATTACCGCTTCGCACGCGTTTCGGTCTGCACACCGGACGAGTGATTGTCGGCAACGTTGGGTCCCTTTCGCGGATGCAGTACACGGCGCTTGGTGCGGTGGTAAATCTCGCCTCCCGGCTGGAAAGCCTTAACAAGCAGTACGGAACCCGGGTTCTGGTCTCCGAGGCTGTGGCCGAGATCACCTCAAGCCAGTTCTTGTTTCGAGAAGTTGACGTCGTCTCGCCCGTTGGCACAAGCAAGCCTGTGAAGATCCTCGAGCTTATGGGGGATGCCAACGACGGCGGCACGTTCCCGGTGAGCCCGGAAACGCGGGCAGAGGTGGCGGCATGGGACGCATGCTATGCGCTTTATCGCGCACAATCTTGGCAAGCCGCGCTCGATGCGCTTACAGCGCACCGCGCGTCGGCCGCGTCCACCGCTTTGATCGACACTTATATCGACCGCTGCCAGAGTTTCATCACATCGCCGCCGCCACCGGATTGGGACGGTGTGTTCAGCTTTAAGGTAAAATAGCATCGTAACCGGGCCTGCGCGCCTCGGTCGAGCGACTTCCGCGTCTAGATCATCGGAGTGTTGCGCGCCGGTCGTCCCGTTTCGGCAGCAATGATCCGGTGGTTCTGGCGGCGAGTGTTTTGTGGTATCGATCACGCGGGGGGCGGTACTGGCGGAGCACAGATGCGCGATCCTCAACTTTGGTCGGATGTCGAATCCCAGCCACTGCGACGACGCGCGCCGGGCTCCAAGGAACGAAAAGCTGTACCAACCTCGGCCCTTGAGGCGCGCCTGCAAGCGTCCCGGAACTGGACCGAAGACTACGCGCGCCAAGCCATCGAAGAGTACCGAAGGTTCCTCTACCTCGCCCGCGTCTCCGATCGGCAATCAACGCCATCTGAAGTCCTCGACATGGTATGGCACGAACATATGGTGGACACGCGTGACTATCTGTCGTTTTGCCATGGGGCTTTTGGTGAAATCCTCCACCACGAACCCTGCAAGAGCACAGAGGAGATGCCGCGCTACGCCGCACAGTATGATGCGACCCGCGCGCTCTACCGACAGGAGTTCGCAACCGATCCCCCGGCGGATATCTGGGTAAACCGCACAGAAGATCAGCGGCGCGCTGACGCGCAACGCGCATGGATGGCAAAGGTGTTCAGTGTTCCCGCCGGGCTTCTGGCGGCTTGGCTTGTCTATCTGCTGTTCGGGTTCGGCTTCGCGATGTTCATCGTGGGGATCGCAGTCACCGCTATCGGCCATGAGATACTGCGCCCAAAAGTGCCGGGGCCCAAATATGGCTCTGGCAATTCCGACGGCGGATCGGGTTGCGGAGGGTGCGGCGGATGACACTGACCCGGTCTGATCTGTGGCGATCAATCGCGGCGATGGAACTGGACGCGCCAGACGCAAGCCTGCCGTTCTCGGCGAAGCTTGCAGACGCACAGGGCTGGAGCGGTTCAGACACCGAGCGCGTCATCACCGAATATCGGCGGTTTCTGTACATCACACAGATCGTTGACGTGCCCCCTACCCCGCCAGAGCCGATCGATGCGGCCTGGCGGGTCCATCTGACATACACCCAGTCTTACTGGACCGACCTCGAGCCACGCCTTTCTGGCCCACTGCATCGCGACCCCGACCTGCGAGAGGACGCGTCCGCGCTGCGTGCGTTCTACGACGCGGCCAGCGATGTCTACGCGCGCGAGTTCGATGCAGCGCCACCCCCCGATATCTGGGTGTCGCCCGGGCGCCTGGACTGGGGCGGTGCTGTGGTTCTTTTGATCATCGGCGGCGTCGCGGGCAGTTTCTTGGCGATGGGTGCCGCCATGTTGTGGGGCTGGCTGGTCGGCGCGCCCGTTGGCGGACCTGTCGACACGCCGATGGAGCGCGCAGGCGTCGTTGTTTTCCTGTTCTGTTGGACGTTGGCGTTCTTTTCGCCGCTTTGGGCCTGGCTTCTTACGCGGAATAGGCCGCGGCTGGCCACAACTAAACGTGGTCCCAAACCGCGCTGGGACCTGTCTGTTTCGTTTATCCGTTCGCTCGATGCCGACTAGCGGGGCTTAGATGTCCTCGCCCGTCATAAAGCGCGCCGCAGCCAGCCCAAGCGCGCGGCTGATCCCAACATACATCTCGTCAAAGCCCGCGAACAGCGCGCGGTTCAGCGCCCGCCCCGCCTCTGTCTCAGACAGCGCGACATAGGCTTCAAGATCGGCGTCCTCAAGCGGCTGGTAGGCCATTGCAAGATAGGAATAGACCCAGGTTTCCGTGTCCGCGCGGATTTCATCCTCCTGCGCCCAGACATCGGCCAGAATGTCACTTTCGGTCATGCTGCGATCCAAGGCACCGGCATCGACCATGCCCAGGTAGAACGCGTAATTGGCGTTCATTGCGCCCATGACGTTCGAAGCAACAAGGTCGTTCGCCGCCACATATTCCTCTATCAGTTCCAGCCGCGGATCCTCGTTCGCCCGCATCTCGGTCAACGCCTCTTCAGCGGCTTCTTCCACGGCTTCGTCGACCATGGCCTCGCGGGCGGAGACCTCGAACCCGATGATGCGTTCGCCGCGCGCTGAGGTGAAGAAATCAAGCAGCGGGTCAAGATCGTCATCGTCCAGACCACGCTCAAGCGCTTCACCGACCGTCCGCGACATCCGACTGGTGTCATAAATCTGCTCTACCACAGCCGACCAGGACGGCCCGCCGCGTCCGGGGAACATCTGGTCCTGCATATCGACGCCATAGTCGATCCCCTCGGCATGCATGACGTCCAAGACCTCTGGCAGCCCAAGCGCTCGGAACAAGGTGTCGAGCTTTTCGGACCGATCGGCCAAAGCAACCGTCGGGAGTATGGCGAAGGTAAGGGCGATCAGGGCGGCGCGAAGCATGAGGGCAATCCTTAAGAGCAACACACTAAGGCTAGGTCGTCTGGCCCGGGTTTCCAAGGGTGGGAAAGTGGCTTGCGCCCAGCGCGCCGATGCCCTATCCCGCGGCGCGACCCTTCGCGGAGAGGTGCCGGAGTGGTCGAACGGGGCGGTCTCGAAAACCGTTGTGGGTGCAAGCCCACCCAGGGTTCGAATCCCTGTCTCTCCGCCACACATTCCCGTATTCCATTCGATCTTGCGTCGATGCGCACTTTCCGTGGTATTTCAGGGTGCTAACGACTAACTTTGCATCCAGAGACCGGCCTCCAAGGCGAGAGGGCACGGCATTTGGCCAGAAATCTCAAAGACCAGGGTCTTCGAGGTGGACGTAGCTCCTTCAGCGACGCTCAGAGCTGCGCGAAGATCGCGTCCTGTTCCTCCAAGGATGCTGGCACGCCGTGCCGACGGATCCAGTTCGTCGTCAGCGCCGAAGGATGCGTGCCAACGAGGATCGCACGCACCAGCTTTGTCGAGAGGAAGGAGACGGGCAGCATTTCGCCGAGATATTTCACCGTGGTCCCATCGCAGCCGGCGATGGTGCCGAGATACTCACCTTGGCGCAGAGCCCGGCGCCAACCTTTCGCGCGTGCGTCATTGGCGATCAGGATCACCGACCAGAGCTTGCACCCGGCAATGTCCGCCACTCTGTCGGCTCCGGTCATCCGACAAAATGTCTTAGATGACGGCAACACGCCCCAACCCATGAGTTCAGTTTCTGCGTTGCGCGAGATCGCAGCACAAAAACTGCTGCTATCGCTCGATCGCAGACGCTGTTGTGTGCGGGGAAACCGGTCATTGATGCCTTCCTCTGCAAAGGTGCAGTGTGCATGGAACAGGTCGCTTGACGAAGCCAGCATTCGCTTTGGCCGCAGCAATCGTCGATACTGTAGATGGCGCGACAAGTGGCTCTCTAGCAAGGACACCTCGTACCCAGGAGAAACCCATGCGCTCGACGGCTAATTACTTTTTGAATGTCGCTGTTTGTTCCGGCAATGCGTATCGAAGATCGGCGGTCCCCGCTCGCCCTGCCGGAACCACACCTCATTCGGGCACGATCTGCCCCGGCAACGAATTCACAGTCATAGTTTCATTAGGCTGGAAGTGAATGACAGATCGGATCGACTGCCCTGCCTTCAGAAGGTCAAATGCGGTGTTAATCTGACTATGGTTCATGTGATGTGTGATGTAGGGGTCGACGCTAAAATCACCTCGTAGCCATTCGTCCACCATCCCAGGGAGTTGACTGCGACCCAGAACGCCGCCGAATGCCGTGCCGCGCCAGACGCGACCGGTCACAAGCTGGAAAGGGCGGGTCGAGATTTCCTGGCCGGCGCCCGCGACACCGATGACGGTGCACTCACCCCAACCTTTGTGACAGGCCTCTAAAGCAGAACGCATCAGATCCACGTTGCCGACTGCTTCAAAAGTATAGTCCAAGCCACCGTTCGTCATATCAATCAACACCTCATGGATTGGCGTCGAGTGATCTTTGGGATTTACGCATTCTGTTGCGCCCAAGGACTGTGCCAGCGGAAATTTATTTGGGTTCACATCAATGCCGATAATGCGCGAAGCCCCTTTCAGAACCGCCCCTTGAATGACGGCCATCCCAACAGCGCCGAGGCCGAATACGGCGACGGTCGAACCCGGTTCAACTTTAGCTGTGTTGCGGACAGCGCCGATACCTGTCGGGACGGCGCATCCCATGACCGAGGCCTTGGACAACGGCGCGTCTCTTGAAATCTTGGCGACCGAGATTTCAGGCAGCACCGTGTATTCGCTAAATGTGCTTGTGCCCATATAGTGCTTGATTTCCTTGCCCCTGTGGGAGAAGCGCGAAGTGCCATCCGGCATGACACCGGCACCTTGCGTAGCGCGTATTGTCTGGCACAGATTGGTTTTTCCAGACTGGATGTAAGGGCAGTTTGGATCCTCTGGTACATATAGGGGGATCACATGGTCGCCGGGCTTAACTGAGGTCACGCCCGTGCCGATTTCCTCGACAATCCCGCAGCCTTCGTGGCCCAGAACACACGGAAAGAGACCCTCTGGGTCTTCGCCCGACAGTGTAAATACATCTGTATGGCAAAGGCTGGTGGTAACAATCCGCACCAGAACCTCGCCTTCTTTTGGGCCGTCCAGATCAATCTCTTCGATTTCAAGTGGTCGGTTTGGTTCCCATGCAATGGCCGCACGCGTTTTCATGTGATGTCCTCCCTGAATGATTGCTTAATGTACGTGTCCCCGGACCTCATCGGCCTCAATATCCGCGATGGGATCGAGAACGAGCACGAGACGTGTCTCGCCGGTCCCTTCAATGGGCGGTGATCTGTGCAGAAGTTCGGGTTTTGCGACGCCGGGCCAGTTTGTCCCGCGCAAAATCATGGGAGAGCCTGTCGGCACATCATGGATTTGCTTCGGGTCCTCGCCCATGGTGACATTTGCGTATTGAGTTGCACGTCCTCGATAGGTGCAGAGCAAACGCGCGGTCACGGCATCGATATGGAATTTGCGGCACGCATTGGTCTCTATCACATCGAGCCGCAGCCGCAGGTATCGGCTGCCCATAATGCTAGAAAATATGGCTGCCAGGGCAGCAATGTCCTCTATCAGCATCGTGCGTTCGTCACAGTCAGGCAAAGCACGAACACCCGATAAATCAACCATCGCTTCGCGCACCATTTCTGCGCGAAGCATGATCCGTGCGCGCGGTAGAGTCGTTGGATCCAGGCTATCAATCCAATTCTGGAACTTCCCCAACGGTTCGCGCTTCCAGATTGCGGCGTAGCAGCCCGGATCTTTGATCGATGCCAAACCTTTGGGTGTCGATGTCAAGCTAACACCGATGCTGTGATTTCGGACGAGATCCTGATGCAGAGTCATGCGGCCTCCTCAGCGCGTCGCCACGTGGGGAATGGGTCTGGAAGTTCAGGTAAAGCGTCGGGACCAGGTGCCAGATGCTCCGGCAAAAGGCAGGAATCGAGTGCTGCTTTCAGAGCCAACCAGTCGATGCCTGCTCCAATGAACACGAGCTCTTGACGCCGGTCTCCCCACGGCTCTTGCCAATGCTCAGCCATATACGCACGGGCGCTTTCGTGGGTGGGCCAACGTTCTACTGGGACAGAGGCCCACCATGTACCCAGCGGCTGGATTGACGACAGGGTCCCAGCCAAAGAGAACTCTGCAACCCAGCCGGGACGGGTTGCTATCCAGAAATGCCCCTTGGCGCGGATCACGCCCGGCAAATCACCTTTGAGAACGTTCAGGATCTTCTCCGGCTCAAAGGGTTGGCGGGCACGATAGACAAAGCTTGCAACGCCGTACTCTTCGGTCTCCGGCACGTGGTCTGCAAACCCGTAGAGTTCCTTCGCCCACATCGGATGTTCATGAGCCTTCTCAAAGTCGAAAAGCCCGGTATCAAGGATAGCATCACTTGGTACTTCAGAATGATCCGTTTCGATGATCTTGGCGTCTGCGTTCAAGGAACGGATGATCCGGCGCGCTGCATTGACCTTTTCGCGCCCGGCATCCGTAACCTTGTTCAGGATCACCACGTCTGCAAATTCGATCTGCTCAACTAGCAGGTTTACAAGCTTGCGTTCGTCCTCTTCTCCTAGAGTCTCGCCGCGATCACTCAGGAAATCCTGGCTGGAGTAATCCGCTGTCAGGTTAACCGCATCGACAACCGTCACCATGGTGTCGAGGCGCGACACATCAGAAAGGCTCTCGCCGTACTCGTCGCGAAAATCGAAAGTCGCCGCGACGGGCAATGGCTCTGAAATGCCAGTGGACTCGATCAGAAGGTAGTCAAAGCGTCCCTCCCCGGCGAGGCGACGTACTTCTTCAAGCAGATCGTCGCGCAAAGTGCAGCAAATGCATCCGTTGGACATCTCTACAAGAGTTTCATCGGTGCGGCTGAGTTCGGTATCCGCGCGTACGAGGTCTGCATCGATGTTTATTTCAGACATATCGTTTACGATTACCGCGACGCGGCGACCCTCGCGATTGTTGAGTACTCGATTGAGTAACGTGGTTTTTCCTGCTCCAAGAAATCCAGAAAGAACTGTGACGGGGAGGCGTTGATCTGGCATGGAAAACTCCGGCTTGAATGTAATGTTATAACATAACATATGAGCGCCGAAGGATATGCAACCCGAAGATTTGCATTTTGCTCACAAACCAGTTGCCGCTCGGATTTCCCGTCCCAGCCGACCCCAAAAATAGGACGATCCGACCGACGATCTGCGATACTGAAACAGGCTTAACTGATCACCTATCTATCGCAATCGTGGGTGCCGATCCCGCCGGCAAAGGCCCAGAACGGCTTGGCCAGAGGGCTTGCGAAGGATGCCGCGACGTTGGCCATGGCTTGCGCCGCCCAGCATCCCGCTATAACGGCGCCCATCATCTATGAGCGCAGTGCAGAGCAGCTATCATCGGCGTTGCGGGCAAAGTGCGTGTCACTGAGCGCCGACCAATATAAGGTCATCAAGGCGCTCTCGCCGCGTCCTGCACGGTCGACCGACCGGCCTGAAGAGGCTGACCCCTAAGCCGGAGCGGGGGGGGGGTGGAGCCTCCGGGTGTTCGCCCATAGCGACGATCACGACGTAGCGTTCGCGTCGTTCTGCAAGATCAGCCACTCACCATTCGATGGCGAAACTCAGACTTTGAGCATAGTTTCGAGGCGTCGAAAGCCTGTCCGTTGGCGCTCGGCTCCAAAGATCTCTGTCAGCGTGACGGCCATCCGTGCGCCGTCGTCACAGCTAACATCGATAAGCTTGGCCTGTGCCAAACCCAGAACGGCCAGCACAGCGCCAAAGACGAGGACAAATCATGTGCTCACGGCGGCACGCTGGCCCTTGAGGACCTGAAACGTAGCAGTTTTGTGACAACGGTCGCAGAGTTTTGCCCATGGTGGCGATGCCTTGCGACAGAAAGTGGTTTGCCCGATCCAGCGACGTTCACATTTCTTTCTTAAAGAATGTAGAGGAACCGAATCTAAACCGCCACGAACCTGTCGCGGCCTTGGCTTAGCAAGCCGCTGTCTTTGGGGTCGGAATGCTAGGCACCGACCAACTAACTAAACAGTTCGGCGAAAACACCGCGGTTGATGCTGCCAATATCAACGTCGTAAATCCTGCGATCATCGGCATTTTAGGCCGGTCGGATGCCGGCAAATCTACGCTATTGCGAATACTGAATCGGGTGGCCAACGCCAGCGAGGGCTCTGGCACATTTGAGGGCGAAGAGATCACAGTATCTGCGCGGCGCAGAAGAACGCGAGTGGTATTCCCGATGCGTGATGATCTTTCAGCAATTCAACAATTTGCCGCGGATGGACGTCGTCTCGAACGTTCTGAACGGAACGCTGACCCGCCGCTCGACCCTCGCGATACTGTTTAGCCTTTACTCGCAGTCAGACATTCACAGGGCGATTGAGATCTTGGACCGGCTTGACATCGCCGGGTAGGCACGCAAGCGGGCAGATCGTGATGCAAGCCCTGCGTTTACTTCACGAAGAAGAAAGGCGCATGGACATCGTAATACTGCATGTGTTGGACACGCTTTCGAACGGAATCAAGTCAGGCGCCTTCGTTCGCTACCCATTCTGTCGATTGGAATTTCGCATCGCTTCTATTCCTTCTTTCATCCGTCTGTCACGGCATGATCTCGACGTTGGTATTGTTCAGGTTTCTGAGCCCACCATCAGGAACAGGCTGGACATCGCGACCCAAAGCGGTCGCACCCTTGCTCCGGCGGCTTAGAAACGTCGTGAAGAGGCCGTCAACATGATGAATTGCGCCGATCCAACAGTGGCGCTCTAGATCACTTGTCATCCGGTTCATGAAACCGGTCAAATTCCTTCAGTCGGCGACTTTTTCGGCGTTCCAGTCGCCTCACCGATTTCTCTAAGCATCAGAAACTGCTAAAAGCGGCCATCTGTATGAGTTGGGGCTGCGCTGGTGGGAAGAAGAACGTCTGTGTCCAGTGTCCGGCTGGTTTTGCCTTGTGTCCTCGCGTTCTTGGCCGGTTGCAGCGCAGACAATCGGCCGCGTACGCCTGACGAAAACACTCCACAGCCCGGCGTTTCTATTTCTGGCGTGGCCGTGGCGGGCGTGGCGGGTGGCTCTGGCAGGTCGACGCGCACGACATCAAGGGTAAAGGATCTGAAAGTGGTTGTTGGGGTGGAGCTCGACGGCCGGCTGTGACCTGCACCAAAGCCGTGGTCGGATTAATCCGCAAGGACGTCACCCGAAAGATCCAATCGCGTTATGCGACCTGTTGGTGGACCTCTATCACGTTACCCTCTGGATCCATGAAGAACACCTGGTGCCATTCTTTGGCAAAGGTCGTCCCGTAGTCAGAGTACCGGATCCCCTCTTTGTCCAAAATCTTAAGGAACGCAGCAAGGTCGTCGGTCCGAAATGCGACGTGACCCCGGTCGACGGGGTTGATCACCTGCCCGTTCCGGAACGCCACATCAAGCTGGCGCTCTGCCAGGTGCATTTGCATGTTGCCCTCGGTCGCAAATCGAATCTTGCCGTCATAACCGCTTCCGCCGGTCGCCTCGGTGCGCGGAAAGTTGTCTTGTGGGATATCGTCCAGCCTCAAAACGCGGGTATAGAACGCATGCATCCGATCGACGTCCTCTGCCACGTAATTGATGTGGTGGAATTCAAGCTTCATTAGGGCCCTCGTGCGCAAACAGGTATCGGCAAGGTATCTATAGGGCCGCCCGGCAAACTGCCACATTTATGGTGCGGCCTCTGGGACGAGGAGCGACCTCATGCAAACAGATGTCCCGTGCCATGGGACTGCTTCCCTTTCCGACAATCGGCCGCGAAATAGGTGAAAAAACTGCCAGATCCAGTTTTTTGGGGACGCCTCAATGAATCGATTGGTGCCGTGACGAAAATTCTTTACCGTGTAGTCAAAAATACGGGATCGGGGGATGCTGGATCTCATTCTAAGACAGGCTCGGCTGCCAGATGTGCAGGGGCCGGTGGATATCGCGATAAGGGGCGATCTGATCGTCCAGATTGCACCAGTGATCGACGACGCCGCGCAGGACGAGATCGACGCGGCGGGGTGCCTTGTCTCGCCGCCCTTCGTGGATCCTCACTTCCACATGGACGCGACGCTAAGCCTTGGACTTCCGCGCCTGAACGTTTCGGGCACATTGCTGGAAGGCATCGCGCTGTGGGGCGAATTGAAGCCTCTTTTAACACCGGACGCCGTCGCCGAACGCGCGATGCGTTATTGCGATTTGGCAGTTTCGCAAGGCCTTCTGGCGATCCGGTCTCATGTAGACGTTTCCACGGCACCCCTGGTCGGTGTCGAAGCACTGCTCGATGTCCGAAAACGGGTGGCCCCCTATATCGACCTTCAGCTTGTGGCCTTCCCGCAGGATGGGTTGTTCCGGGCTCCGGGCGCAGAGGAAAACTTGATCCGGGCACTGGACCTGGGGGTGGACGTGGTCGGTGGCATCCCCCATTTCGAGCACACCATGGCCGACGGTGCCCGGTCGGTCACGCGCCTAGCCGAAATCGCCGCCGAGCGTGGCCTGATGCTGGACATCCATTGCGACGAAAGCGATGACCCGATGTCGCGCCATGTCGAGACGCTGGCCTACGAAACGACACGGCTTGGACTTGGCGGACGCGTCGTCGCAAGCCACGTCACCGCGATGCATTCCTACGACAATTATTACGCCAGCAAACTCATCCCATTGATTGCTGAATCCGGGATGAACGTCGTTCCGAACCCGCTGATCAACATCACCCTGCAAGGACGGTCGGACACCTATCCGCGCCGTCGCGGTCTGACCCGCGTGCAAGAGCTGCGCGCCGCAGGCGTCAATGTCGCCTTCGGTCAGGACTGCACCATGGACCCCTGGTATCCGCTTGGATCCGCCGACATGCTGGAAGTTGCTCATATGGGCGTCCATGCCGTGCCCATGACCTCCCGTGAGGCGATGGCATGGTCTTTCACGTCGGTCACGACAAATGGCGCAGTGGCCATGGGCCTTCCGGACCCGACGATCCGCGAAGGTGGCCCGGCCAGCATGGTCGTGCTTCAGGCGCGGGATCCGATTGAAGCGGTGCGGTTGAAAGCAACCCGTCTCGCCGTCATCCGGAATGGGAAAATCCTGGCACGAACAGCGCCCCGCGTGGCCGAACTTCGGCTGCCGGGCCGTCCCGACACGCTTGACCCGGCCGCCTATGCGCCGAAGGCCGAAGACCGGCACGAATAACCAAGATCCCAACAGAGAGGACCCGTTTTCATGAAACTCAACCCAACCCGCCGCAATCTTCTGGCAGGGGCTGCGGCGACCGTCGCGCTTCCGGGATACATCCGCCGCGCGGGCGCGCAATCGGTGGTGCGCGTTGCGGCCGTCCACATGTCACCGGTGGAAAACGCTTGGAACAGCCGCATCCACCTGGCCTTTCAAGAGGCCGCGGCTGCCGGAGCGATCGAGTACGAGTTTTCCGAAGGCGTCGCCCCCACGGATTACCCGCGCGCGATGGCAGAGTATGCCGAAAGTGGCGCACAGCTTGTTTGGGGTGAATCCTACGCCGTCGAACGCGAAGCGCGCGAGGTGGCAGGCGATTACCCTGAGACGGCGTTCCTTATGGGGTCGTCCGGCGGCCCCGAAGGCGACAACTTTGGTGTCTTCGGAACCCGCAACCATGAAGCCGCGTACCTTGCGGGCATGCTCGCGGGAGAGATGTCGGAAAGCAATGTGTTCGGCTCTGTCGGCGGCTATCCCATCCCCGAGGTAAATCTTCTGATCAATGCGTTCCGTATGGGTGTCAGCGAGGTCAACCCGGATGCAACCTTCCTGAACGGCTTCATTGGCGCATGGTTCGACCCGGCCCGCGCGAAGGAGGCCGCGATTGCCCAGATCGACGCCGGGGCCGATGTCCTATTCGGCGAACGGATCGGAACAGCGGATGCCGCCGAAGAGCGTGGCATCAAGGCCATCGGCTCACTGATCGACTACACGCCCCGGTATCCGGGCACGGTGTTCGCAAACGCGATCTGGAATTACGGCCCGACGATTTCCGCGATTGTCGCGGACGTCCAGTCTGGCAACGCGGTCGGCAAGGACTATACCCAATTTTCGTTCATGTCCTACGGCGGAAACGAGCTGATCTATGTGGCCGAAGAAGTTCCTGCAGACGCTATTCCCGCGATGGAAGCTAAGCAGGCCGACATCTCATCGGGTGCCTGGGACGTTCCAATCGACGAAAGCGAGCCGGCCTGATCCGCGACACGCTGAATGCAAGACGCCACGGCCCTTGCCGCCGCCATCGACGATGGGCGGGTGACCGCCCGCAGCGTGATGGATGCGAGCCTGACCGCAGCCAAAGCGCATAAGGCTTTGGGGGCCGTGGTATACCTTGACGAAGACATGGCGCGCGCGGCAGCGGAAGCCGCAGATGCAGTGCCAAAAACCCAGCGGGGGCCGTTTCACGGTGTCCCGTTCCTTCTGAAGGATCTGGGCGCCGCAGCGCGGGGGCTGCCGCAGGCGGCTGGTTCAGCGGCGCTTCGACGCCGACAGACAGTCCCACAGACCGACAGCGACCTTGTGACAGCGTTTCGTCGGGGCGGGCTTGTCCCGTTCGGCATCACGGCGACGCCGCCCTTTGGATTGTCCCTAACCTGCGAACCAGAGGGCCATCCGCCCAGCCGCAATCCGTGGAACCATGAACGGACGCCCGGCGGATCTTCCGGCGGCGCGGCGGCCGCGGTCGCATCCGGGATCGTGGCAATCGCCCATGCAACGGATGCGGCCGGATCGATCCGTGTCCCTGCGGCCTGCTGCGGTCTGTCGGCGCTTAAGCCATCGCGCGGGGCGGTCCCCGGCGGTCCGGACTTCACGAACCACCTTATGGGGATCGCCTCGGAACTGGTTCTGGCCCGCTCGGTTCGGGACGTAGAGGCTGCGTTTCGCATTGCCTGCCCGTCGGGCGTGCACCCGCCCCTGCCAGAGGTTCCCCGTGTTGGCCTGGCTTTGCCCGAGAGGTGCGGGGACCGACAGAACGCAGCTACGCGTGCCGCAGCCGATGCCCTGCAGGACGCGGGCTGCATCGTGCAAACAATCGCACCGCCCGACGATCTGGGCGCGAAGGCGCAGGGTCTGGCACGCACGATCCTCGCCGTATCGTTGGCGGAATGGTTGAACGGGCTTGAGGTCGCCAACGACGAGGTGCCGCCCCTTGCCGCAGCGATGGCAGAGGAAGGCCGCGCGCGCCCGGCCACAGCCCTGTTTGCGGTGTCGCGCGACATCGAACGGCTTTCGGCGAAAGCTGCCGCGCTTTTTGAAACCTGTGATGCCATCCTTACCCCAACGCTCGCGACAGCCCCGCCGCCCGTCGGAGCCAACGACTTGTCCGGATCGGATCCGACAGCTCACCTGGCCCGGATGGAGGCGTTCGCCCCGAACGCCGCACTTGCAAACGTGGCGGGCCTGCCTGCTCTCGCTGTCCCGTACGGAATGTCCGAAAAGCTGCCCCTGGGGGTTCAGCTTCTTGGGCCCCGGGGCTCGGATCTTACGCTTATCAAGCTTGGTGCGATGATCGAAGCCCGCGCGCCGGATCTTCGCTTCCCCTACCCGATTGCGGGGTTCCCGTGATGACCAGAGTTTTGGAACTTGATAGCATCACGAAACGTTTCGGCGCCCTAACCGCAAACGACAACGTGACGCTTTCGCTTGAACAGGGTGAGATACTCGCCCTCCTCGGCGAAAACGGGGCCGGCAAGACAACACTGATGAACATACTCTTCGGTCACTATGCCGCCGATGGAGGAACCGTCCGGGTTTTTGGTCAGGACTTGCCGCCCGGTCAGCCGCGAGCGGCCATTGCGGCGGGCGTTGGGATGGTGCACCAACATTTCACACTGGCGGGTAATCTGACGGTCCTTGAAAACGTCATGCTAGGGTCGGAACCGCTTGGCCGCTTACAATCGGCGCGCACCGAGGCAAAGGAAAAACTCCTGGCCCTTGCAGAACGGTTCGGCCTCCCAGTCAATCCCAACGCCAAGGTCGGGAAGCTGTCGGTCGGCGAACGGCAGCGGGTCGAAATCCTGAAGGCCCTTTACCGCGATGCGCGGGTCTTGATCTTGGACGAACCGACAGCCGTATTGGCGCGTCCCGAAGCACAGCGTTTGTTCGAGACGTTGCGCGACATGACGCGCGAGGGTCTGTCCCTGATCTTCATCAGCCATAAACTGCACGAGGTCATGTCGGCATCAGACCGGGTGGCCGTGTTGCGCGGGGGGCAAATGGTGGCCAGCCGGACCACCGCCGAGACAAGCCCCGAGGAACTGGCGGAACTGATGGTTGGGCGGCGCGTCGAACGCCCGGTACGTCACAACCACCAGATCGGCCCGCCGGCACTTGTTGCCCGAAATGTGCGCGTCGCACACGGCGGTGCGACCCAGCTCGACGACATTTCTTTCACCGTGCATCGGGGCGAGATTTTGGGGATCGTCGGTGTTTCGGGCAACGGCCAGGCGGCTCTAGGCGCGCTTTTGTCCGGCCTTGCGCATCCAAGTTCCGGGCACATGAGCCTGTCAGGCAACGATGTCGGCTCGCTAGGTCCACGCGATATGATCCAAGCCGGAGCCGGGCGCATTCCCGAAGACCGACACGCAGAAGGCGTGGTTGGGGAACTCAGCCTTTGGGAAAACGCTGTGCTTGAACGTCTGAGAACGCCCCAGTTTTCGCGTCGTGGCTTTGTCCGGCGTGGCCAGTGCAAGGCATTTGCCGCAGATCTGATTGCACGGTTCGATATTCGCGGCGCCGCGCCAGAAACACGCACCCGGCTGCTGTCGGGCGGCAACATGCAAAAGCTAATCCTTGGGCGCGTCCTGTCGTCTGAGCCGGGGTTCGTGCTGGCCAATCAGCCAACGCGCGGCCTCGACGAAGGTGCGATCGCCGCGGTCCATGCCGAGCTTCTGGCTGCGCGCGCCAAGGGGGCCGCGATCCTTTTGATATCGGAAGAGCTGGAAGAAGCGGTGGCCCTTTCCGACCGCATTCAAGCCATCGTGAAAGGCCGGTTGTCCGACCCCATTTCCGCCGACGAGGCTGATCCGCAGCGGCTTGGCCTAATGATGGCGGGCGTATGGACGGAGGACGCAGATGCGTCTTGAGCGCCGCGCCCATACCCCGGTGATCCTTGCGTTTCTTGCGCCTTTGGCGGCGGTGGCCGTGGCGCTGGTTCTGGCCGCCGGGCTGATCGCCGCTGCGGGCGTGAACCCGATCACCGCCTATGGCGAAATGCTGCGCGGTGCCCTGGGTTCGCGGCTTTCGATCACCGAGATGCTGACCCGCGCCACACCACTGATCTTCACGGGTCTGGCCGCAGCCGTCGCATTTCGGGCGCGGCTTTGGAACATCGGGGGCGAAGGTCAGTTCTTCGTCGGTGCCCTGGCAACCGCCTGGATCGGGCATTCGCTGGCGGTGCCGGGGTTCATCGGGATACCCGTCTTGATGCTTGCCGGTATGGCCGCAGGCGCGTTGCTATTGGCGGGACCAGCTTACCTGCGGTTACGCTTTGGCGTGGATGAGGTTGTGACCACGCTTCTCTTGAACTTCATCATCATTCTGTTGGTCGGCCTGATGATCGAAGGCCCGCTGCGGGACCCGCTTGCCTTCGGCTGGCCGCAATCCGTGCCAGTCGACAGCAGTTTTCGCCTGCCAGACCTGGTGCCCCGAACGCGGCTTCACATTGGCCTTTTGTTTGCGGTCGCGGCGGCCGGGATCGTGTGGCTTGTGTTCGCCCGCACTGTCTTTGGTGCAGAAACCCGGGCGGCGGGGTTGAACGCCACCGCCTCGTCCTTTGCAGGGGTATCTCTGCCGCGGACAATCATGGGGGTCGCCCTGCTTTCAGGCGCGCTGGCCGGTCTTGCGGGATCGGTCGAAGTCATGGGGGTGACGGCAGGGGTGACCACCACGATGAGCCCCGGTTTTGGCTATGCAGGGATCGTCGTGGCAATGCTGGCTGCGCTTCATCCGGCGGGCGTTGTCGCGGGCGCTGTGTTCGTTGCCACAGTGTTCGTCGGTGCCGACGCAATGAGCCGGGCGACAGGGGTGCCAAGCTTTATTGCCGACGTGATCGTGGCGCTTTGCCTTCTGACAATGATCGTGGCCCTTCTGTTTACAACTCACCAGGTGCGCCGATGACCGAAGCCATTGACCTTTTGCTTAACACAAGCCTTTGGGCGGCGGTTCTGCGCATTGCGACGCCGCTGATCTTTGGGGTCTTGGGTGCGCTTTTGTGCGAGCGTGCAGGTGTTCTGAACCTCGGGATCGAGGGGATCATGACCATGGGGGCGATGACGGGCTGGTTGGCAGTGTACCTGGGTGCGCCGCTTTGGGCCGGACTGGTCGTGGCCGCCATCTGCGGCGCTGTTATGGGTCTTCTGCATGCCACGCTGACGGTGCCTCTGGGGCTGTCGCAACACGTTTCTGGCCTGGGGATCACATTGTTCGCCTCTGCGCTAGCGTATTACCTTTATCGCCTGATCGTTGAGGTCGGTGACCTTCCCCCGACAATCGAACCGTTCGAGGTCCTCGCGCTTCCAGTCCTGTCGGACATTCCCATTCTGGGCCCGGTACTGTTCTCACAAACCTTCCCCACTTACCTTGCCCTTTTTGCCGTCGCGGTGATGGCATACGTGCTTGCAAGAACCCCGTTGGGGCTTGCAATCAGGATGACTGGGGAAAACCCGCATGCAGTCGAGGCGCAAGGCTTAGATCCGATGCGCATCCGGATCGGGGCCGTTGTGGCGGGCTCAGCGCTTATGGCCGTTGGTGGCAGTTTCCTCACGATGGCCGCATTCGACAGTTTCTTTCCCGGGATGGTTCAGGGCCGCGGATGGATTTGCATCGCCCTTGTCGTCTTTGCGTCATGGCGCCCGGGCAAGGCGCTTTTGGGTGCGGTTTTGTTTGCATTCTTCGACGCCTATCAGTTGCGTCTTCAGACAGTGGTTGAAGGTGTCCCGTACCAGCTTTTCCTGATGGCGCCTTATGTCCTTTCCATTCTGGCGCTGGTACTGGTTGCGCGCCGGGCCGAGGTTCCGGCCGCATTGATGATCCCCTATCGGCGGGGTGAGCGGTGATGCGTCAATCGGATGTCCGCTACCGATCTTGGTCAACCTGAAGATGCCTGCCCGGGCATCCGGGTTTGACCGCCCTGCCCCGCTCAACCTCGTTCAAGGACGGATAACGCCGCTTCGGCGACAGCCAAATCATCGGCCGGGCTGCCGGAGCCGACCCCAATCCCACCCAAAAGATGACCGTCCACGCGGATTGGCAAACCGCCCCCCAATCGGGTCACGTCGCCATCGGTTGCCGCGGCGATGGCGGGCCCGACTGTTTCCGGGATGGCCGTGGTTTCCGCCCCGATGGATGCCGCTGTGCGGGCCTTGGCGCGCGCGCTTTTCATACTCAGATACTTCGCGCCAACCATACGGATCTGCCCCAGTGTCTCGCCACTTGCGTCGACGATGACAATGCATTGCGGCTGCCCGATTTGCTCTGCCTTCGCGATGCCGGCCCCCATCATGTCAAGGACCGCAGCATGCGTCAGGACAAGCGTTTCGACCGTATAGCGTGATGTGGACATCGCCCTACTCCCTCACACAGGCGAAACACCGTTCACGTTGAGATACACCGAATAAAGTGAGGTGGTGCCACAAATGAACAGCCGGTTAAGCTTAGGACCGCCGAAACAAACGTTGGCGACCATCTCTGGGATGCGGACCTTGCCGATCAATGCGCCATCAGGCGACAGGCAATGAACACCGTCTCCGGCCGAGCTCCAGATCCGGCCCTGCCGATCAACGCGAAATCCGTCGAAGAGACCGTCTGAGCATTCGGCCAGAATACGCCCATCAGACAGGGACCAATCGGAGCCCACAGTATGGCGTCGGATATGCCTCGGCCCCGCAGGGGTGTGGGTCGCGCCGGTATCGGCGATATAGAGCATGCTTTCATCGGGCGAAAAGGCCAGCCCGTTGGGTTTCACATAGTCATCGGCGACAATACTAATCCGACCGGAAGGGTCCACCCTATACACGTGACATGCGCCAATCTCGCTCTCGGCGCGGTTACCCTCGTAGTCCATCAGGATACCGTAGCTAGGATCGGTAAACCAAATCGACCCATCAGACGAAACTACAACATCGTTGGGGGAATTCAGACGCTTACCGTCGAAATTGTCGGCAATTACCGTCACCGATCCATCAATTTCGGTGCGGGTCACACGGCGCGCCAGGTGTTCGCACGTGATCAGCCTCCCCTGCCGATCAACCGTGTTACCATTCGAGTTTTGCGAAGGCTGCCGAAACACAGAGACAGACCCGTCCGCCTCGTCCCATCGCATCATGAGATTGTTCGGGATATCCGACCAGACCAGATAGCGGCCAGCCGCAAACCAGACCGGGCCTTCCGACCAGCGCGCGCCAGTCCATAAACGCTCGACCCGGGCATGTCCGATCAGGCATTCCTCAAAACTGGGATCAAGGATTTCGAACCCTGTTCCTTCGATCAAACCGAACATCTTCATTCCTCTTCGTCTTCGCTTCAAGCCGACGCATACCCCACCCCGGGGGCGGCCTTCTGTTTCCTGGGTGGCGCAGATTGTCGCCCCAGATTGCCTGGTAAGTATCTACCGCCATTCCGCGCTTCTGGAATATCACAAAGACGGCAATCAAAGAGGGCAACCAAATGGAAAGCACCAGCCACATCCAGATGGGGGCGTTTGCCGTCCAAAGTCCCAAAAAGATCGTCGTTGTCGCGAGAACGAGCAGCGTGTATCCGATCGTTTTGTGCAGAACTTCGAACGTCCGTCGCCAGGGCGTCATGTCGTAGTGATGTCCGCGAAGGCTCCCGTCCGCGGCCGGCGCCGTTGGCCCGCCCTTCGACCCCCGAAACAAACCAAGGAGGATCTGAACCGCAACCCCGACAAGAACCGAATATCCCAGCCAACCGTGCAGGGTCATCGCCGTGATGTCGCTGGGAAGCACGAGCAACAGACCAACTATCGTAACGGCAACAACCAGTGATTGGCCGATCCAGTGACTGCGCCACCAAAACCGATTGTCCAGTTCGCGCGGCCAGTCCTGCCCTGGCAGGACCTTAAAAAACCGTGCGACCAGTACAGCAAGTGGCGCTAACACACCCCAGCCCAAAACCATTGCCCGCCCATGCCACGAAACCGCGCGTCCGACATCATGGATCCGCGACGGATCGATGGGTGAGACAAGCCATTCCCACATGGATCAGCCTTTGACAGCGCCCGCGGTCATACCGGTGATGATCTGTCGGCTTGCAAACAAGGTGAAGATGATCGGTGGGATCGCCAGCAGCATGCCCGTCGCCATGATCACCCCCCACTCGACATTGAACTCGCTCATGTTGTTTACAATCAAGATGGGAACGGTCTTTGTGTTGCGGTCGCTCAAGGCAGAGGCCAGCAGGTATTCATTCCAGGCGATGCGGAACGTGAAGATCGCCGCCGCTGCAAGGCCCGGTTTGATGAGCGGCAGGACAACCTTGAAGAAAACCTGAAATGGGCCCGCCCCGTCAACGCGCGCCGCTTCTTCCAACGAACGCGGCACCTGGACGATGAAGCTTTGCAGTATCCAGATTACAAATGGGAGGTTCATCGCCACATAGATCAGGATGATACCGCTGTGGGTTCCGGCAAGGCAAACATCCCCCCTGCCTCCAAAAGCGTCGCGTATTGCACCCCCAACCAGGCTGTCCCGGTCAATGCAGAATTCGTTGTTCCAAAGCCCAAAGACCGGAACAAGAAGGACCGCAGGCGGCACCATCCGAACCATAAGCGTCGTGAGTGAAACGGTATCGCGGCCCATGAAACGGAACCGCACAAGCGCATAAGCCGCCATGCATCCGATCACCAATGTCAGAGCCGTGGAAATTAGCGCAATGATCAGCGAGTTAATAAACGCGCCGCCAAACTTGAGGGAACAAAAGTCGATATGCTCCGGCTCGTACCAGAGGATGTCGCACAACGCTGTCTCATAGTTCTGGATCGTCGGAAGAAAGATCAAACCGGACGTTCCAGAGATAATGTCCACGTCAAGCTTGAAGCTGTTGACCAGCATCAGAAGCACCGGACCGACCGACATGAACACAAGGATGGCGATCAGGGCAATAAAGGCCGGGCTTTGCCGGTCGCGGGACTGAGACATCAAGTGTCCTCCTCGGCAGCCGCACGGACCCGCGCGGCACGCGCGTCTTGAACGCGCTGAAACAAGAACATGCCAAGCGTCAGCGCGAGCAAGAGTAGAAGCAGGTAGTTCGACATCGCCGCTGCAACGCCGAGCTCCCGGAACTCGGTGGCAGTTCGCGAAATACGCAGGGCAAGGATCTCAGTTGAAAGCCCGGGGCCGCCTTCGGTCATGACAAGAATGACCTCTAGCACCTTGAACGCATCGATCATCCGCAGAAGCCCAGTTACAATCAGCACTGGCATCATAAGCGGCAGCTTGATGTGCCAGATCTGTTGCCAGGCGGTGGCCCCGTCGATGCGGGCGGCCTCTAATGCGGATCGTGGCAAAGACTGAAGGGCAGCCAGCGCAAGGATAAAGATAAAGGGTGTCCATTGCCAGATATCGGCGATGATCACACTCATCAGCGCATGCTGGCCCAACCAGTCCACTGTCGGCAGACCCAGGCCTTCCAACGTCCGGTTAAATGTCCCGACGGTGGGGTGGTACATGTATCGCCACATCAGGCCGACCACGACCGGTGCGATCATCATCGGCAGAATGAAAAGCGTTCTAAGGACGGACATCCCGCGAATGTCGCGATCCAAAAGGAGAGCAAGCCCAACGCCGATCACCATCTCGAACGTGACGACGAAGAATGCAAAGCGAAGCGTGACCGACAGGCTTTCGCGAAAGTTGGGATCCCCCCAAAGCGTGATGTAGTTCTTCAGACCCACGAATTCGGCTTCGCCGATCGTCTGACTGGGGTCCCAATCCCTGAAGCTACCCCAGACCATGTATCCCAGCGGATAGATCAGGGCGATTGCCATGATCACAGCGGCTGGAGCCATGAATAGGTATGGGGTCATTCGATTGGCGCGGGCCATCGACATGGGACGTCTCCCTAGTGGTATGGAGCGGGTCAGGCGTGCCGGGGCGACCGAAATCGCCCCGGCGGAGGGAGGATCAGTTCCAGGTGTAATACCCAGCTTCTTCCATCACGGCTTTAGTCCGCTCGGCCACACCATCAAGGGCCTCTTGGATATCCAGGTCTTCCGTTAGGACCTTTGACAGCGTCGTCCCCAGGTCAGCGTTGATCTTGCCCCAGACCGGGATGATAGGACGCCAGTCCGGATCCGCGTGCTTCAGCGCTTCGCCGAACGTCGCCATGTGGGGAAACTTCGCGTTCACGTCCGCATCGGCATGGGTCGAGAAACGCGATGGGTTTCCACCGGCAAGGGCCACAAGCTTGTCGCCTTCCTTGGAGGTCAGCCATTGCATAAGCAGGAAGGCCGCTTCCTTGTTTTCGGCGTTCGAGGGAATGCCGATGCCAAAGCCGCCAGTCTGGCTGCCGCGACGCGTGCCCATGGGATGCAGGGCCCAATCGACCTTACCCACGACCTGGCTCTTCGACGGGTCGTCGATTTGACCTGCAACCACAGTTGTGTCGAGGAACATTGCGGTGTCGCCATTCAGAAATGCACCCAAAGCTTCCCCAAACCCAAAGTTCTTGGCACCCTCCGGCCCGCAATCGACAATCTTCTTAAGGGCCTCCGCAGCCTGAACGCCGGCTTCATTGTTCACGATCGGGTTCCACTGATCGTCGAAGACCCGACCGCCGAGCGGGGCAAGATGTAACAAAAACGCGTGTGAGGCGTGGTGACCGGACGCGGCCCGGCTTGCAACCCCACCCATTCCAGGTTCAAGCTCGGGGATCTTGCAGGCGATCTCAAGCATCTCATCGTAAGTCTCGGGAACGTCCAGTCCATGCTTTTCGAAGATGTCCGTGCGGTAGCCGAGGATGGATGTTTCTGATCCGTAGGGGATTCCAAAAAGGGACCCTGTTTTGCCCTCAAGATATCCCTTATCGCCACCGGCAAACCCGATATTGTACACATAGCCGTCGATCAGGTCGTTTGCGTCGTAGCTAGGATCGGCCAGTCTGGGGTTCATGTAATACTTGGCCAGGTTTTCGAGCTGATCGGCGTAAACGTAATCTGCTTTCGAAAACACCACGTAGGCGATCAAGTCATACTCGCCCTCTTCCTGCGCAAGTTCCAGAGTCTGCCGCTCGCGCATTTTTAAGTATGGCAGCTGGTCTACCTCAACCTCGATCCCGGTCTGCTTCGTAAACTCTGGAAGGATCCTCATCACGGCGTCATAGTGGGGATGCGCCGGGAAATTCACGATCAGGGTCGTCCCTTCATATTCTTCGTAAGGATTAGCAAGTGCAGACCCGGCCACAAGGGCGGCCAGGGACAAACCCGTTGCCACAGTTCCTAGAGATTTCAACATGTTTTCCTCCCGTTGATGTTGGCTAGATTGCTTTTTCGGTTTCCTTGTCGAACAGATGGATGCCCGCCGAGTTGATGGCGAACTTCATAGTCTGGCCAAGCCCAACCGGCGTGTCCGAAGCGATTTCGACCATCACATCAGCCGATCCGCACTTGCATAAAAGGACGGACTGGGCGCCGACATATTCGGAAACGGCGACGGCGAGCGTCAGAGATCCCTCCTGTTGCGCATCGGGGCTGTAGCGGAGATCCGACGGGCGCACCCCAAGGATGACTGTGCGATCGGAATGGGCGCGGGCCGCACCAGCTTTTGGGCCATCGATCTTGAGGTCGAAGCCCTGCCCCGCCACAAAGACTGAGCCGTCGCGTTCTTTAATCTCTCCCTGAAGAAAATTCATCGGAGGCGAGCCAAGAAATCCGGCGACGAATTTGTTCGCGGGCCGCTTGAAAAGTTCTTCGGGCGTCCCCTGCTGCTGGATGTATCCGCCGTGCATGACGACAATACGGTCGGCCAGCGTCATCGCCTCGATCTGGTCGTGCGTCACATAGATCATGTTCTTCTGAACGCGTTGGCTCATCAACGCCAGTTCGGCGCGCATCTGCCCGCGTAGTTTCGCATCAAGGTTCGAAAGAGGTTCGTCGAACAGAAAGATCGAGCTGTCTTTGGCGAGCGCCCTGGCCATTGCGACACGCTGTCGTTGGCCGCCCGAGAGCGCCCCAGGCTTGCGATGCAAAAACTCTGTCAACCCGACCGTTGCGGCCACTTCTTTGACCTTTGCGTCGACCTCTGACTTCGGTCGCCGGGCAAGCCTTAGGGCGAACGAGATGTTTTGCGCCACATTCATGTGCGGGTATAGAGCATAGTCCTGAAAGACCATCGCAAGGTCGCGGTCCTTCGGCTCAAGGTGGCTGACGGGTTTGCCGCCCACGAAAATTTCGCCGTCTGAAACATCTTCGAGACCGGCGATCATACGAAGTGTCGTAGACTTTCCGCACCCCGACGGCCCCACGAGGACAGTGAATTCGTGGTCCTCCATATCAAGGTCAATGCCATGAAGAACTTCAACCGCGCCATAGCGCTTTACGAGGCTCTCAAGCTGAATCGATGGCATCCCCGGATCTCACTTATTCATTTTTTGTTACCGGTCACACTACCACATGTGACCGGTAACACAAGTAAATCCAACCGGGATTTTTTTGTCTAAATTCAGATGCTAGCTTGACTTCGTACTGCCGCGAATACTCGGCGTCGCATCGACGGGCAGGTGCCGCGCTATAACTTCTGCGGGCCCCGATTCGATCAGAAGCTCTGCAATTAACCGCCCCGTGGCGTGCCCGATCCGCTTCGGATCAACGGTGACGGTCGATATCGTCGGCGTCGCGAACCTCGAGACTTCAAAGTTCCCAAAACCAGCGACGCCAATATCCTCGGGCACCCGCCGGCCCAAATTGCGAAGCGCAGACAAGGCGCCGAAGGCCGGCATGTCCGAGACGCAAAAAATGCAGTCGGCGTCCGGAAAGCGGTCCAGCAATTGGGGTGCCGCCGCTGCGCCATCCTCTATCGATAGAGGTGGCTTTCCAAATTGCAGAAGTCGGTGGCTCGTCAGCCCGGCCTCGGCCATTGCGTCGCGCCATCCCGCGCGCCGGGCCGCCCCACGCGTCCAGGCGTCGTCTGCTTCGGAAAGGAACGCGATGTTTTGGTAGCCGTCTTTTATCAATGCGCGCGTCATCCCGGCCGCCGCTTCACGGTTGGAAAAGCCGATCGTATGACCAATTGGGTCTTCCGGTCGCTCCCATAGCTCGATGATCGGGATGTTCGCCTCGCTGAGAAGCCGCCTTGTACGGTCCGAATGGCCATCATAGGACAGAACCAAGGCCTCGGGCCTGCGTCGCAGCATCGTTTCAACCAAGCTCTCTTCACGCTCTGAGGAGTAATCCGTGTGCCCAAGCAGAATCTGTTGACCAGTCTTTTCAAGCTCTTCGGTAAGCGCTTGGATTGTCTCAGCGAAGTGAAGGTTATTAAGTGAAGGCACCAGAACTGCAACGAAACCGGACCGCTTGGTAGTCAAGCTGCCCGCCATTTGGTCGGGCACATAGTTCATTTCGCGCACGATCTTAAGGATCCGGTCGCGGGTTTCTTTTGAGACGGGACTGTCTTTCTTTAGGGCCCGCGACACGGTCATGCGCGAAACGCCCGCAGCGCGGGCAACATCACGCATCGTGATCTGTGTTTTTGGTATCGAGGCCAAAATCTTTGCACCTGATGTTATCGGTCACAAGACTGAGGCAGCAAACCGCAAGGATCAAGGGGCCGCCCGAAAGCGGCCCCAATACTGTTAGCGAGACAGAGCCCCGACGCCCGAGAAGCGGAATGCCTCCTGCTCAAGCGCGTCAATTTCTTCGACGCTCATCTCGTCATGGGCCACCGTGATGCGGCCAAGGAAGACGAACGGCAGATCCTCGGCACGCCCTTCAAGATCCGCTTTGATGGCTTCGGCCGTGGCAGCGCCCACGTCGTCCCCCATCCGCATCGGTGTCGCATCAAGCTCGCCCCGGCGGATCGCCTCAAGCTCAAGGCCGGTGCCGCCCCAACCGGTTGAGAAGATTTCCTTCTCTTTACCCATCGCAACCTGCGCCTCGACAGATCCCATGGCCATCGCGGTGTTCGCGTTGTGAATGATCGTTGCTTCCGGATAGGCCTGCATGATCAGGCTCGTGCCCTCAAACCCGCCTTCGCGCTGATACTCGCCGTAGTGCTCATAGGCCGTGGTCCAGCCGCCCTTCTCTTCGACGCACGCCTTAAAATCGCCCGATCGCTGGTTGTCGGTGATCCCTGGAATGCCCCGGTTCATCGCCATCGTCACGCCATCGCCGAGCCGACCCAGCATGTAATCACACATCACCAGCGCACCGTCGGCGGACGAGAAATCAAACCAGGCATCCGGCTGGTTGCCCAGGTCTTTCAGCGGCGTGTGGAATGCCCAGACATAGGTCGCAAACCCGTCGTTTCCGGCGAGCTTCGAAATATTGTCGGCCTGGATGGCAAGTTCCGAGGGGCCGAAAATCACATAATCGTAGAGGTCGGCATCCTGTTCGACCTGGTTGGCATAGGTCGACTGAAGCGAATGCTCGATCTGACGGGATGCAAACTCGGTCGTTTCATACGAGATCCCCAGCTCATCCAGGCGCTTTGTCAGTGCCAGATAGTTCCGGGCCCAGAAGTCGGATGTGTCCGCAGATGGATAGATAAGCGCGATCTGCACTGGCGTGTCGACGGATCCCGAGAACGGCACGGCATCCGACCCAACAACGGCTTGCAGCGCTTCCAGCTTGCCATCCGCGTTAACTTCGTCCGGAACCCAATAATCGCGATCCGCGATATCGGGCAGTTCCTTCAGGGGCAGATGGCCGTCGGCCAATGCTGCGCCCGCAAGCGCAACCGTTGCCACAAGGCTGGTTGTCATCAATAGTCTCATGTTGGTTCCTCCCTTTGCATGAGAGCGGGGCCACCGGCCGGCGCCAGGGCTGCACCCCTGGCCCGGCCACCCCGCGAGATTTACCGGCTAGCCGCTTGGTGTTGGGTCTCCGGCAAGGAGCGCACCAACCGCGAGAAGCGCAATCAGCACACCGATTATGACTGCGCTGAACCGCAGCATTTTTTGACCATCTGGCGTTGCAAGCCCGGCGAACAGCCCGGACGCTCCATCGCGATCTTTCTTTTGCATCCAGGCGTAAAGGGCGACAGAGCTGACGATAACCACACCTGACGCCACTGATTGCCAGAAGAACTCAATGCGCAGTGTCACGAGGGCATTAATCATCATGCTGAGGAGCAACACCCCGGCAAAAGAGCCCAGCATCGAAGCGCGCCCGCCAAAAAGCGATGTCCCGCCAACCACAACCGCCGCGATGACGTGAAGGTTGAAGTACGGCGCCGAAGTCGCTTGAATTGCGTTCAGTTTGCCGGTCAGCATGACCCCTGCAAGTGCGGCACAAGCGCCGCATAGGACATAGGCGTAAACCTTGTGACGGTTTACCGCGATGCCGGTCAGTTCTGCGGCTTCGGGGTTGGACCCGATCGCGATTGTGTACCTTCCGAAATACGTCCGTGTCAGAAGCACGTAGCCCGCGATCATTGTCGCCATCCCGATCACCACAGGGATCGGAATAAAGCCCGGGATCTGTCCGCGCCCGATTTCTGTGATCAACTCGGGAAACCGGGCCAGAACCAGACCCTTTGCGATCACCAGCGCCAATCCGCGATAGACCAGGTCCATCGCCAAAGTTCCGATCAGGTCCGGCACGTTGAACCGCGTGATGATCAGGCCGTTGATCAGCCCCATCACCGCGCCCAGCATGATCGCAATGGGCAAAGCGATGTAGACCGAGAACCCGTATTGCTTGATCAGAAACGCCATAAGGATGCCCGACAAGGCGGCGATCGAACCAATCGAAAGATCGATCCCCCGCTGGGTGATGACAAAGGTCATTGCCATCGCCATCGGCATATAAAGCGCAGCGTCCAGAAGGATCAGGTTCAGGTTCGAGGCCCGAAAGTAGCGCGTCGGCTCGGCAATCCCCATGAACCGCAGAATGGCCAGGATCATGGCCATGGGGCCGATGATCGCGATGTAGGGTTCCAGCCGCTCGCTGAGCGGTTTGGGTTCAATCGATGCCATGGCCATCAGGCTGCCTCCTCTGCGCCGACGATCAGACCAAGCACGTCCTGTGTGTTGGACTCTGCGGTGCGCACAACGCCAACGCACTGCCCACGCCGTTGCACATGAATGCGGTCCGAAACTTCGAAGACATCGTCCAGGGAATGGCTGATCAGGATGACGGCCAAACCCTGTTCTTTCAGCGTCTTGATCAACTTTAGGGTCCGCGCCGTTTCCTGCGGGCCGAGCGCTGCGGTGGGTTCGTCCATCACAAGCACGCGCAGCCCGTCATGGTAGACCGCCCGGGCAATCGCCACAGCCTGTCGCTGGCCGCCGGAAAGGCTTTCAGTGGGCGCATCGAGCGATTTCAGCTTCACACCAAGCCGTTCCATCAGGACACGCTCGGTTTCGCTTCGCATGCGTTTGTTGTCCAGAAGCGTCAGCCCCGCCACTTTCCGGGTCAGCTCATTTCCCAGGAACATGTTCGCCGCCGGATCCAGGTGATCGGCAAGCGCCAGGGTCTGATAAACAGCGTCGATCCCCAACTTGATCGCTTCAGCGTGGCTTGCAAACTCGACCTTCTGCCCATCCAAGAACATTTCGCCTTCGGTGGGCTGGTATACGCCTGTCAGGATCTTGATCAGGGTCGACTTCCCTGCCCCATTGTCCCCGACGATGGCCAGAACCTCGCCCGCATGTGCCGTCAGGTCGACATTCGACAAGGCGGTTACGCCGCCAAAGCGTTTAGTAATTCCACTCATTCTTACAAGTGGTTCGGACATGGTTTCGCTCCGTATTCGGACATGGCGCGGCTGGTATCTCTACGTACGCCGACAATGACCCGGGTTTCTCTCATCTCAGAGCGCGCCCCAACGCCAAGCCGGGGCGCGCACTGCCTGTGTTGGTCTATTTCCCCCAGATCGCGGCGTAGGCGTCGCGGTAAGGGATGTCAGGATCGAAGGCGTTCGTGTCGCCCAGCTTCGACAGCCCCTCGGCAGTGACCAAGGCAGGCGACGTGATGTAGCCAGAACATGGCTCGCCCTGCACAGCGCGGTTCAGTTCATCGACCAGTTGCCAGCCTTGAAGGTTCAGGGGTTCGGCAACTGTGATGGTCTGGTACCCGCCGGACCGGATACGCTGAAACGCGGCCTCTGATCCATCGCCCGCCGACCCGGCAAGTGGGCCTTCTTCGGGCGACAACCCCGCCGCGGCGAGCGAAGGTCCCATGAAGTCGAAGTACAGATCATTAATGGCCAGCGCATGCGTCCAGTTCTCTCCGAACTTCTGCAGGAGAGACGTGGTCAGTGGCCCCATCCGGGTCGAGGTGTCTGCGATTGGCGTATCGACATATTCAAGAACCGTGCCACCAGCGGCCTCGACCGTTTCCTTCAGCCGATCCGCTTTGTCGATGGCGATTTGATAAGTGGAGTCGGTGAAGATCACGACACCGATATCCGTTCCGCCATCGTCAATCGCCCATTTGGCCGCAACTTCCGAAACCGTCATCGCATCGGTCGAAACGTTTGCAAAGATCCCGCCCGGAGCGTCGCAACCGATCTTTGGTCCGGAATGCCAGGCGACCATTGGGATCTCGGCACTGACGACGCCTTCAAGTGCGGCTTGCTGTTCGACAGCGTCGAAACCGTTAATGATAATCCCGTTGGGTTGAAGCGCCAAAGCCTGTCCGATCGCTGCGGTCCGGCCCTGTATCGAACCGGCACCATCCAGGACCCGCACGTCCCAGCCAATGGTCTCGGCCGCCTCTTCGACCCCATTGGTTACCCCAAGGATCCCGCCATTTTTCAGGTCGGCGGCAACGACAACAATCGACATGGCGTCTGCTGCGGATGGTCCGGATGTGGGTCCATCCCACTCTTGTGCAATCGCGGATGCTGCAGTCAGCGCCGTGCAGGCCAGCATTACGCCGATGAATGCTCTTTTCTTCATTTCGTCCTCCCTTTGCATGGCTTGTTGTCAGCGCGTCTCTGCACCTTTTTTGCGCTGTGCGTATCCTGCGATGCCGATGGCGATCAGCAGCGTTACCCCGTTAAAAAGCGGCTCGACCCAGAACGAGCCGCCGAATTGTTGAATTCCAGAAATGCCAACAGCCAGGATCGCGACGCCGACCACGGTCCCCCAAACATTCACGCGACCGGGCTTGATCGTGGTTGACCCAAGGAACGCGCCGACAAGGGCTGGAAGCAAGAATTCCAGACCGACCGAAGCCTGTCCGATCCGCAGCTTCGCGGCAAGCAGGACGCCCGCCAATGCTGTCATCATTCCCGATGCAATGAAGGCACCAATTACGTACTTGCGCGTCGGGATCCCATTCAGCTGGGCCGCGCGCTGGTTCGCGCCGATTGCATAAAGATAACGTCCAACGGGCGTGTACTCGAGCACAAGCCACATCACCACGGTTATGCAGATCAGATAGTAGCCGGTGATCGGAAGCCCGAAAACAAAGGTCGTGGACAGCCCGTAAAAGCCATCTGGAAGGACCCCGACCATCTGCCGACCGCCCGTGTGCCAAAGGGCGAGCGCGTAAAGCACTGTCCCGGTCCCCAGCGTCGCGATAAAACTGTCGATCTTGGCGACTTCCACCAGAAGACCGTTCAGAAATCCAGTGAATGCGCCCAAGAGCAACACCACCACAACCGCGATCGGCCATGGCAGGCCAAGAAGCGTTTGCATGCTTATCGCCAGTATATGCCACAGAACGATCCCATAGCCGACGGTCAGGTCGATCCTGCCTGCCGCCATCGGGATCATGGCCCCAAGGCTTAAGAGTGCGATAATCGCCTTGTCAGAGACAATAGCCCGCAAGTTCAGCATCGTCGGAAACGTGTTGGGAAGTAGAACCGAAAACAGCCCAATCAGCAGGACCGTCAGGATCACCAGACCGTAGACGGGGAGAAACCGTGCCAGACGCCTGCCAAACGAAAGACCGCGCAGCTCGGCCTTGGTCGGCTCCAGAGCGTTCGATTCAAGCGACTGCATGGCTGGCGTCCTTCTCTACCGCGACGTTTCCGGCAGACGCTGATTGAATCAGGTTTTCCGTGCTCAGGCGTGTCCCGGACAGCTCGTCCACAATCGCGCCTTGGCTGAACACAATCGCCCTATGGCAGATCGTTGCGATTTCTTCGAAATCTGTCGACACCACCAGGATGCCCACCCCTTCGGTCAACGCACGGTTCAGAAGCGCATAGATTTCGGACTTGGCGCCGACATCCACGCCCGCGGTTGGGTCTTCGCAGATCAGAAGCTTCCGTTTGGTCGCCAGCCAGCGCCCGATCACCACCTTCTGCTGATTGCCACCGGACAATGCTTCGATCGCCAAGCTCGGATCGTTCGGCGACAAACTCAGTTCGGCTCCGATGATTGCAGCTTGGTCGGCTTCAGTTCTGGGGGACAGAATATCGAGAAGCTTTCGCCCAATCCCCTCTGGGTTCAGAAACGTGTTCTCGCGGATCGAAAGACTCATCGCGATCGATTCCTCGGTGCGATCCTTCGCAACCAGACCGATCCCGGATGCCAAAGCCCGCTGAGGCGTCGAAAGATCTGGCGCCGCACCCCGCAAACGGACGACCCCATCAAAATTCTTCAACCCAAACAGGGCGCGCGAGATCGCTTCATGCCCCGCGCCACGCAGCCCCACCAAGCCCACGATTTCGTTCTCGCGCAGAGAGAACTCCAAAGGACCGACACTACCCACATTGAATTGCGAAAGGCCAAGCACCTCGGGCCCCGGCGCCTTCTCGACCTTTGCAGTCTCGCGTGTTTTGCGGCCTACGATCTTCTGAACAAGCTCTTCTGGGGTTGTGTGATCGATGCTGCGGACCCCCACCATTTCGCCATCGCGAAGGACGGCGACCCGGTCGGCGATCTTGAAAATCTCGTCCAGCCTGTGGCTGACATAGATCATTCCAACGCCACGGTCCCGAAGTGGACGGATCGCCGCAAACAGGCGGTCCACTTCGTCGGCTGGAAGCGATGCCGTCGGCTCGTCCAGAACCAGAAACTCGGAATCCACAGCAAGGGCCCGGGCAATCGCGACCAATGACTTTTCGGTCCGTGTCAGATTTTCGACCCGCGTGGTGGGTTCAAACTCGCCATCGACCTTTGCCAGCGCGGTCGCTGCGAATTCCTCGACCGCCTTCCAGCGGATCATGCCCGACTTCTTCGTGTACCCAAGCGCCAGTGCGATGTTCTCTGCCACTGTCATCCACTCGATCAGACCCAGATCCTGGTGAATGAAAGCGACCTTCTGGCGTTCGCCAAACCCCGAGGGGCGGTGGTGGTAAGGTTCGCCGTCGATCAACACCCGGCCTGCATCCGCCGGATGTATGCCCCCGAGGACTTTGATGAGGGTGGATTTTCCCGCGCCGTTCTCTCCCAGCAGCGCGACGATCTCTCCCCGCCCGACAGAAAGAGAGACGTCTTTCAGCGCGTAGGTGCCGCCAAAGTGCTTGTCGATCCCATCAAAGAACAGACCTGACTGCAGGTTCTGCATTCTTTGTTCCTCCCTCGCACGGGATTGAGTTACCCGTAACGTTCCGCTAATGCTTGTCTTAAGAACACAATCTGTCAAGCGATAAGTTACCCGTAACGTAATCATACACCGATGTCGGATAAATCCAGCAAGAACAACAGGATAAGCCTTTCTGAGGTAGCTAGGGCTGCTGGTGTATCAAAGATGACCGCAAGCCGTGTGGTCCGCGGTGAAGGCGGCTATTCCGAAAAGACCCGAGCGCTGGTCATGCAGAAGGTCGATGAACTCGGCTATCTGCCGAATCGCCTGGCCACGGTCTTCGCGGGCGACACGACATCCACATTCGTCGGCGTGTCGATCCCGGACCTCGGAAACGAAGTCTTCGCACAGGTTCTGGAAGGCATTGATCGCAAGCTTGGCGCGTTCGGACACCAGACCGTTCTTGGGCTGACGCAACACACCCAAGAGGAAGAAGAAAGCTGGATTCGAACGGTTTTGTCCTGGCAACCGGCCGGGCTGATCCTGACAGGACGGTACCATTCACCCCGCGCGCTGGAGATGCTTCGGAATGCGGGCGTTCCGATTGTCGAGATCTGGGACCTAAATTCCAGCCCGCTGGATATGAGCGTCGGCATCAACCACTTCGACAGTGGGTTCGATATGGGCCGATACCTGACCGGATGTGGCTACCGCCATATCGGATATGTGGGCACGTCGCACGATACGGCGAACGCAGCCTCTGCACGGCTCGACGGTTTCTGCAAAGCGATCGAAGGAACGGGGGGCACCGTCCTGAAGCAGCTTTGCCTGCATGACACGGCAACCTATTATCCAGGTTTCTATGGAACTGAACAGCTTCTGGGCGCCAGTAACGGTATCGAGTGCATCTTCTACCAGAACGACGCGATGGCATTTGGTGGTCTTCAGTACTGCGAAGCAAGGGGCATGCGCATTCCCAATGACATCGGGATTGCCGGATGGGGCGATCTGCCGATTGCTGCGGTTATGGGCAAGCGTCTGACGTCAATGCATGTCCCACATCTGAAGCTCGGTCAGGCCGCCGCCGAGATGATGATGGCCAGACTGTCGGACGAACCCGTGGAAGCCACGAGAGATATTGGTTTCCGTTTGATCCCGGGTTCGACAGTCCGCCAAAGCGCGCAGCTTTAAGTGGTCGCGCCCCGGACCAGCTCGGCACCAACATCGACAGTTCTGGGCGCGGTTTCGCCTGAAAAGATATCCGCCAGCATGTCTGCTGTAACATCACCGATGCGTTTCGCCGCCACGTCGACGGTGGTGATGTTCGGCTCTGAAACCAGGGCAACGTCGAACAGACCGAACCCGGTGATCGCCAGCTTGCCCGGGACGTCGATCCCAAGCCTGCGGCATTCGCTGAGGACACCAAAGGCGACGGGATCCGAAACGCAGACAATCGCATCGAATTCAAGAAGTCCTTGCCCGACGCGCGCCGCAAGATCCGCGCCCTGGCGCATTGTCACGGGGGCCGGACCGGCATCAAGAAACGCAACCTCTGGCAATCCCATCGCAACCGCGGCCGCGCTGGTCCCTGCCCGGCGCTCTGCTCCCCGAAGGTCGCCACCGTGCGACGCGCCAACAAATGCAAGTTTGCGGTGTCCCAAATCGGCCAGATGCGTAACGATCGTCTTCATGGCCTGCGCGTTCGAGAATCCGACCACATGACCCAAGGGCTTTTCGGGCAAATCCCAAATCTCGATCACGGGCAATCCGCGCCCTTCTACAAGTGCGCGGGTGGCCTCGGTATGGTAGCCGCCCGTCATCACAAGGACCTCGGGGTTCCGGGCTAGCAATTGCCGCACCAGCTCCTCCTCGCGCTCGATCCGATAGTTTGTGGCACCAAGCAGGATCTGCATCCCCGAGCCCGAGATCGCATTCGACAGCGACCGATAGGTATCAGCAAAGTTCGCGTTGTTGATGGATGGGAGCGTGACGGCGACAAAGCCACTTTTCTGGGTGCGAAACGCAAGTGCCGTGGTGTCGTAGACATATCCCAGATCACGGGCAAAAGCCTCCACACGCGCGCGGGTCTTGGCGCTTACGGATCGGTCGTCGCGCAGGGCGCGCGATACGGTCATTGTGGTCACGCCAGCAGCCTTGGCGACGTCTCGCATTGTGACCCGCGTGCGCACCCTGCTATCCAAGCGACCGGCAGGACCCGGCACAAATACAGCGCGGCAATGCCCCGCCAGATGCCGATGATCTCTGCTGGCGCGTTCCCGTATTTGGTACCGAAGTCAGGGTCATGCCGGTACGTCCCCGCCCGCGCCGCGAAAGAACTCCATCACGGCGGCCTGATCCTCGCCCCCCAGACCTGCCGCGGTTAGCATGCGGTGGATCTCGGCGCAAAGCGCGGTCATCGGCATCGATGTACCGGTCTGTCGCGACAGGGTATTCACCGCGTTCAGATCCTTTACCATGTTGTCGATGCGCCCCGTGCGCCTGTAATCCTTGGTCGCAAATCGCGGCAAATACTCTTGCAGAAGAGCGCTGTCCGCCCTGCCCCCCTTAAGAGCCTGTGGGATCTTTGCAGCGTCCACGCCAGCATCCAAGGCAAGCTGCGTCGCTTCGGCAACCGCCAGAAATCCAAGACCGCACAGGACTTGATTGATAAGTTTCGTCGTCTGGCCCGCGCCAGGCGGCCCCATATGGGTATAGTTCGATGCCACGTGTTTCAGCACCCGGTGGGCGCGCGCGACGTCGGCGGGGTCTCCTCCGGCCATCAAAGTCAGCTCTCCGGTCAGGGCTTTCGGAGCACCGCCGGATAGCGGGCTATCGACCCAGGCAAGACCGCGGCCCTGCGCCAGAGATGCGAGTTTCCGGGTCGCGTCAGGCGCAATCGAAGACATATCGATGATGGTTGTTCCCGGGGCCGCCCCGTCAGCGATCCCCTCGTCGCCAAACGCGGCCAGCTCAACGATGCGCGCAGAGTTTAGGCTTGTGATAGCGAACTCTGCGCCTTCCGCAGCAAGGGCAGCCGAGGCTGCCGGTCGGGCGCCTTTGGCGACGAGTGCGGACACCCGTTCTGCATCAAGATCAAATACCGCTAGCGTGTTTCCGGTTTCCAGCAGCCGGGTCCCGATGGCACCGCCCATGGCACCTGCGCCGATCAGTGCGACCCTCTCGCTCATACCATCGTCTCCCTGACATAGGTCTCTGATTGCGCGACCACCTCTATGAACGGGCGCGAGATATCGATCACGCCGCCAAGCTCATTCGGCTCCAGTGGTTCGAGCGCTGCAAACTGGCTGTCTAGCAAAGACGCCGGCATGAAATGCCCTGGTCGCTCGGCGACGCGTATGGCAAGAACTTCTTTCGGCGCATCAAGATGAATGAAGTGCACAGGTTCTGGCACTTCGTTGCGAATCCAGTCGCGGTACTTCCTCTTTAATGCTGAACAACCGATCACCGTCGGTCCGCCCGCCTGCGCAAGCCGCCGCCCGACCTTTGCGAGCCAGGGCGCGCGATCGTCGTCATTGAGAGGTATTCCGCTTGCCATTTTTTTGATGTTGGTAGCGGGATGCAGTTCGTCCCCGTCGATGTAGGAGACATCGCAGACCTTGGCGAGCGCTTCGCCGACCGTCGATTTGCCGCATCCTGACACGCCCATTAAAACGTAGCAGCGCATCACAGCGACGCGGTGATGCCGCCATCCACATAAAGCGTATGGCCGTTGACAAAGCTCGAAGCGTCCGACGCAAGAAAAAGACACGCACCCACCAGTTCTTCCACCTTTCCCCAGCGCCCCGCAGGTGTCCGCTTTTCCAGCCATGCCGAGAACTCGGGATCGGCCACCAAAGCCGCATTCAGTGGCGTGTCGAAGTAACCGGGCGCAATCGCATTGCATTGCAGCCCGTGCCTCGCCCAATCCGTGGCCATACCCTTTGTCAGGTTCCCGACCGCGCCCTTTGTCGCTGTATAAGGGGCGATGCCCGGACGCGCCAATGCGGTCTGGACGGACGCGATATTGATGATCTTTCCCGCGCCGCGCCCAATCATGTGGCGCGCCACCGCCTGCCCCACGTGGAACACACTGGCAATATTGGTCTGGATTAGTTTCTCAAACGCATCGGCCGGAAAATTCTCTAGCTCGGTCCGATGCTGCATCCCGGCATTGTTCACCAAAACATCAATGGCTCCGACATCGGCCTCGAACCCGTCGATTGCGGCACGCACGCGGTCATGGTCGGTCACGTCAAATGCAAGGCTTCTGACCTGCGCGCCGTCATCGGCAAGGCTTGATACGGCTGCGTCCAGCTTTTCGGGATTGCGCCCGTTGAGCACAAGCTCTGCACCAGCAGCCGCAAGCCCGTTGGCCAAGGCGTACCCGATCCCCTGCGACGATCCGGTAACGAGTGCGCGCTTCCCTTTGAGAGAGAAAAGGTCTGTCATCGTCGTGCCTGCCCCTTCGAATCCGATTGACGCTGCATGTACGTTACGGATAACATGTTATCGATAACAATTTCTGTCAAGAGAGAAGCGACGTGCCAAAACCAATTGTGCTTCAAGTCGGTGCATATCCTGACTGGGATCAAGAACAGCTTGACCAGAACTTCGATATGAAGCGATTTTTTGAGGCCGACGATAAGGACGCCTTCCTATCAGAACACGGCCCTAACGTCAGGGCGATTGCGACACGCGGCGAACTTGGGGCCGACGCAGCGATGATTTCGGCCTGTCCCAACTGCCAGCTGATTTCGATTTACGGTGTTGGGTATGACGCGGTGGACCTAAACGCCTGCCGTAAACAAGGCATCCACGTCACCAATACGCCAGATGTCCTGACCGGGGACGTTGCCGACCTTGGCGTCACAATGATGCTTTGCCTTGCTCGCGGTGTGATCGGCGCAGACGCATGGGTCCGCGATGGGTCGTGGAACACCAAGGGGCTTTATCCCGTGAAGCGCCGGGCTTTCGGGCGAAAGGCAGGAGTTTTGGGGCTGGGAAGAATTGGCTTTGAAGTCGCCAAGCGGCTTGAAGGCTTCGACATGGACATCGCCTATTCGGATATCGAAGAAAAGCCTTACGGGGCTGACTGGACCTATGTCGCCGATCCGGTGGACCTCGCAAAGCACTCCGAGTTTCTGTTCGTGACGCTCGCCGCATCCGCGAGCACACGCCATATCGTCGACGCCGAAATGATCGCCGCCGTGGGCGCTGACGGAATGATCATCAACATCTCTCGCGCGTCCAACATCGACGAAAACGCCCTGATTGTGGCGCTGGAATCCGGGGATCTTGGATCGGCTGCGCTCGATGTCTTCGAAGGAGAACCGGACATCGATCCCAGATTTCTGGCGCTTGGCAATGTCCTGTTGCAGCCCCATCATGCCAGCGGCACGGTCGAAACGCGCAAGGCCATGGGACAGCTTGTCTGCGAAAACCTGTCGGCGCATTTCCAGGGAGAACCCCTTATAACTCCGGTGATCTAAGGAAACAGAATGAAAACCATTACTGCACATGCCGCCAAGGATCTCCGGATCGAAGACCATCCAGAACCGACACCCGGCGCTGGCGAAGTGTTGATCCGTGTCGAAGCCGGCGGCATCTGCGGTTCCGACCTGCATTACTACAATCACGGTGGCTTTGGGACTGTTCGGCTGAGGGAACCCATGATCCTGGGGCATGAGGTTGCCGGTCGTGTCGTTGCGACGGGCGATGGCGTTGACGGGCTGGCAAAGAATCAACTGGTGGCAATTTCGCCCTCACGCCCATGCGGTGTATGCCGGTTCTGCCAAGAGGGATCCCAGAATCATTGCCTAAGCATGCGGTTCTACGGCTCCGCCATGCCGTTCCCGCATATCCAGGGCGCGTTCCGGGAAGTTCTAGTTGCAAGCGCCGCGCAATGCGTTCCCGCCGATGATCTGACTGTGCGCGAAGCGGCCATGGCCGAACCGCTGGCGGTCGTTCTGCATGCGGCGAAGCAGGCGGGAGACATGGTGGGCAAACGTGTTCTGATCACCGGATGCGGCCCGATCGGCCTGCTGGCGGTGCTTGTCGCGCGATTGGGCGGTGCCGTGGAAGTTGTTGCAACCGATGTCGCGGATTTTACTCTTGAAAAAGCCGAAGAGATTGGCGCAGACCGCACAATTAACATCTCACAGAACCCGCAGGGATTGTCGCGTTACGAGGCGGACAAGGGCCACTTCGACATTCACTTCGAATGCAGCGGCGTCGCCGCAGCGCTTGCTGGCGCGATCCCTGCCCTACGCCCTGGCGGCGTGATTGTTCAGCTTGGCCTTGGGGGAGATATGACGCTGCCGGTTCAAGCGATGACCGCAAAGGAAATCGCGTTGAAGGGGTCTTTTCGGTTTCACGCCGAATACCGCCAGGCCGTCGAACTAATGCAGTCCAAACGCATTGATGTGACCCCGCTTGTGACCCAAGAGTTTCCCATGGCAGACGCCGCCCGCGCATTTGATCTGGCGTCTGACAGGCAGCATGCAGTCAAAGTACACATCGCCTTCGTGTAAACCTGCCGCGAGGCTATCGTCTGACCGGTTCAGGTCGGCGGGTCAGAACCGAGCAAGGTGACTGACGGTCCCTTGTCTTGCGCCGATCCTGCCATGATCGCTGGACGCGAGACGGGAGCATTGGCGTTGGGGTAAGCGGAAACGGTCGCTAGAGCGCGCTCCAATACAGAAACCCAAGCACGAATACCGCGATAAACAAAGTCTCGGCCACCAACAGGCCGATCGCCGCACCGCCAACATTCAGAACATCCTTCAGAGACGTCTTGATGCCAACGGCTGCGATAGCCGACAAGAGGGCCAAACGCGACACGTCACCAGCGGCATCGGATACGATCAGAGGAACCCATCCAAGTGAATTGACCGCCAGCAACACAAAGAAACCGATCACAAAAAGCGGAACCAGTGGAGGTTTGTCGCCCTTGGTGCCGCCTGCAGCAGCCTGTTGGCTCAGTATCAGTGTTGCAATGACTATAACGGGTGCCAGCATCGCGACCCGAACGAGCTTTACAATAGCCGATACCTCGCCAGTTTCCTGCGACACCGAAAATCCTGCGCCGACGACCTGAGCAACATCATGGATTGTGGCCCCCAAGAAGACTCCAGCAGCCACGCCAGTGAACCCAAGACGTTCCGCCAACACCGGATAGGTGATCATCGCAAACGTAGATAGCACCGTAACTCCGACGACGGTGAACACCAGTCGTTCTTCGCTGCGATCGTCTCGCGGTAAGATCGCCGAGATCGCCATTGCTGCTGACGCTCCGCAAATGGCAACCGATCCAGCGGAAAGGAATGCAAACTTACCTCGGAATCCAAAGAACCGCGCGCACACGAGGCCAAACAGGATTGTCGAGATAACTGCCGCCACGATCATCACAAGCACATCAATCCCAAGTGACAGCGCAACTTCTGCGCTGATGCGCAAGCCCAACAAAGCTACACCGATGCGCAGCACGGTCCTGGAGGCAAACGCGATACCTGGTCCCGTCCGCGGCTCTTCATCCAGAAAATGGAGCGCGATGCCGAAAAGAAGCGCCATCAGCATGACCGGAGCGCCATAGTGTTCTGAAATGAACATCGCCGCCAGAACGATCATGGCTACCACGAAAAGACCCGGCAGGAGAGCTCGCAGATTCTGGATTGTCATTGGCTCACCTGGCGGTGCAGGCCCTTCGCAAGCGGACGTGCAATACGGCCGCGGCATCTGAGCCTGCAGTTCGAATGTTCACCGCGGCCTCTGATCAGCCGCCGAAATCATCAAGCATGATATCCTCGCGATCCACGCCAAGTTCAAGGAGCATGTCGATACAGGAAGAATTCATGATTGGCGGGCCGCACATGTAATACTCGCAATCCTCGGGCGCGGGATGGTCCTTGAGATATTCGTCATGCAGAACATTGTGAATGAAGCCTGTATAGCCTGACCACTCGTCTTCCGGCATCGCATCGGACAACGCCACGTGCCATGTGAAGTTCGGGAACTCGGCGGCAAGTGAGTCGAAATCCTCGACAAAGAACATCTCACGCTTGGAGCGCGCGCCGTACCAGAACGTAATTTTCCGGTCCTTGTTCTTAAGGCGCTTCAGCTGGTCAAAGATATGGCTGCGCATCGGCGCCATGCCTGCGCCCCCACCGATAAAGACCATTTCCTTCTCGGTCTCGCGGGCGAAGAACTCGCCGAACGGGCCCGATATGGTGACCTTGTCGCCGGGTTTGAGGTTGAAGATGTAAGACGACATTTTACCCGGCGGGATGCCATCAGAGCGCGGCGGCGGCGAGGCAACGCGCACGTTCAGCATGATCATCCCGCGTTCCTCGGGATAGTTCGCCATGGAATAGGCGCGCTCAATCGGTTCATCGACGACCGATTCATACTTCCACAAGTTGAACTTATCCCAATCTTCCCGGTACTCGTCCTCAACATCAAAATCGGTGTATTTGACATGGTGCTGCGGCGCTTCGATCTGAATGTATCCGCCGGCACGGAAATTGACATCCTCGCCCTCGGGCAAGTCCAGCACCAGTGCCTTGATGAAGGTTGCCACGTTCTCGTTCGACCGGACAGTGCATTCCCACTTTTTGACGCCGAAGACCTCTTCAGGGACTTCGACCTGCATATCCTGCTTCACGGCAACCTGGCAGGACAGCCTGTCACCGCAAGCGGCCTCTCTCTTGGTGATGTGGCTTTCTTCGGTGGGAAGGATCGACCCGCCGCCGGAGTGGATCTTTACACGGCATTGGGCGCAGGTTCCGCCACCGCCGCATGCCGAAGGCACAAAGAGTTTCTGTTCCGCCAGGGTTTGCAGCAACTTGCCCCCGGCCGGCACTGATATGGTTTTTTCGCCGTTGATTGTGATGTTCACATTGCCCGTGGACACAAGTCTGGATCGCGCCACCATGATGATGGTCACAAGGACAAGAACGATCAGCGTAAAGAGGAGGATACCAAGTCCAAAGGTCGCCATTCAGATTTTCCTGTCAAAGTCGCACGCCGCTGAACGACATGAACGCCATGGCCATCAGGCCGGCTGTGATGAAGGTGATGCCTAGGCCCTGAAGACCATCGGGTATATCGGAGTATTTGAGTTTCTCGCGCACCCCCGCCATAGCAGCAATCGCCAAGGCCCAGCCAAATCCCGATGACAGGCCGTAGGTCACCGATTCAGCAAAATCATAGCCACGCTCAACCATGAAAAGCGACCCGCCAAGGATCGCGCAATTCACGGTTATCAGAGGCAGGAATACCCCCAAGGCGTTGTAAAGTGGCGGAAAGTACTTATCCAGCGTCATCTCAAGGATCTGCACCATGGCCGCGATAACACCGATGTACGAGATCAATCCAAGGAACGTCAGGTCGACGTCCGGGAAACCGGCCCACGCCAGCGCACCGGGCGCCAGAAGATGGTTCAGGATCAAGTTGTTCGCGGGTACGGTGATTGTCTGAACGATCATCACCGAAATCCCCAAGCCGATGGCGGTTGCGATCTTCTTCGAGACGGCAATAAAGGTGCACATGCCAAGGAAGAAGGCGAGCGCAAGGTTCTCGACGAAAATCGCTTTAACGGCGAGAGAGATTAAAGCTTCCATCAGTGTGCCTCGGCCACCTGAATTCTGTATTCACGTTCTTCGACCTGTGTCGGCTTCCATGTCCTGAAGGCCCAGATGATCAGGCCGATGATAAAGAATGCCGACGGCGGCAGCAGCAGCATGCCGTTCGGCACATACCAGCCACCGTTATTGACGGTTTCCATAATGGTAATTCCAAACAGGCTGCCTGCGCCGAAGAGTTCGCGGAAAAACCCTACCATCATCAGGATCAGCCCATAGCCCAAGCCATTGCCCACACCGTCGATAAAGCTGTCGATCGGTGGATTTTTCATCGCAAACGCCTCTGCCCGGCCCATTACGATGCAATTGGTGATAATCAGCCCCACAAAGACCGACAGCGTCTTGGAGATCTCAAAGGCGTAGGCCTTCAGAATTTGGTCCACCAGGATCACCAGGGATGCGATGATCACCATTTGAACGATGATCCGGATCGATCCAGGGATATGGTTGCGGATCATCGAGATGAACATCGACGAAAATCCGGTCACAAAGATCACCGCCAGCGCCATGACGAACGAAACCTGAAGCGAGGATGTAACCGCGAGGGCCGAACAGATGCCCAAGACCTGAAGCGTAATCGGATTGTTGTCGACCAGTGGATCGATTAGCATTTCTCTGCGTTTGTGGGCCATCAGATATTCCCCGCTTTGAGATTCTCGAGGAAGGGTTCGTACCCCTCCTCACCCATCCAAAAGTTGACAAGGTTATCGACACCCACGGTGGTGAGCGTGGCGCCGGCGAGCGCGTCGATGTGATAGTCTTCTCCCGCCGCCGGAACCGCTTTCGATACGCTGATCTGAAGCTCGCCAGTTTCATCCGTCAGCTTCTTACCGCTCCACAGGGCCTTCCAGCGTGGGTTGTCAACTTCTGCCCCAAGCCCGGGCGTTTCGGCATGTTCGTAAAACTGCAGTCCATAGATGTCATTGCCGTTGGCCTCTAGCGCGATAAAGCCATAAAGCGTCGACCAAAGCCCATAGCCGTGCAGAGGAAGGATGACCTTGTCGATCGACCCGGTGTCATCCCGCAGCAGATAGACCGTAACGAACTGCGCCTGCCTGCCGATCCCCGCCGGGTCGTCTTCCAGGGCAACGGATGTCGCCGGATCGTCTGCGGCGGCGCGGTCGTCGAAGATGGCCGGGTCAAACCTGTCGGTGAATGTGCCGGTCTCAAGTTCCAGTACATGCGGCTCGAATGCTTCGAATGCCTCCAGCACGTCGACATCTGGATCGTAGATCCCCGCCACCTGAAGGATGTTGATCTGTTTGTCCTTAAGCGCGTTCACGGCCTGCAGGGGCCGCAGCGCAACAGCAGCTGACGACACAATCATCGATGCGACAATGCAAACCGCCACCGCAACAAAAATCGTCTTTGGCACAGAATCCGGCGACATTTCCAGGAAGCGCCGGATCAAGCCTTTGGGTTTCGGATCTGGTCCGTCGTCAGACATGTCGCCTCGCTCTGCGCCTTATGTTGGCCTGAACCACGAAGTAATCGATCAGCGGCGCAAAAACGTTACCGAACAAGATTGCCAGCATCATCCCCTCGGGGAAAGCCGGATTTATGACGCGGATCATCACAACCATGAAACCAATCAGGGCGCCATAGATGTAGCGGCCCATATTCGTGTGGGCGCCGGACACCGGTTCGGTCACCATGAAGACTAGGCCAAACGCATAGCCGCCAAGCACCAGGTGCCAGTACCAGGGCATCGCGAACATGGGGTTGCTGGCGGACCCGATCCAGTTCAGCAAAAGCGAAAACCCGATCATCCCAGCCAGACAGCCGACAACCATGCGGTAGTTGGCAATTTTCGTGGCAAGCAAGAAGATCAGGCCAAGAAGGCACGCGAGCGTCGAGGTTTCGCCCATAGACCCCGGCACAAACCCAAGGAATGAGTCCCACCAGGTCATTCCGAGGCCGGTCAACTCTTGGTAGCCATCGGCCGCCGATACAGCCAGTGCTGTCGCACCAGTGAACCCGTCAACCGGCACCCAGACCGCATCACCGGAAAGCTGCGCGGGGTATGCAAAATACAGGAAGGCCCGGCCGGTCAGTGCAGGGTTCAGAAAGTTCTTCCCGGTGCCGCCGAACACCTCTTTGCCGATCACAACACCGAAAATGATCCCCAGCGCCACCTGCCAAAGCGGTGTCGTGGCTGGCAAGATCAATGCGTAAAGCATTGAAGAAACGAGAAATCCTTCGTTCACCTCGTGCTTTCGGACGGTCGCGAAGATTACCTCGAATATGCCGCCCGCAACCAGCGTCGTTATGTAGATCGGAAGAAAATACAGAAGGCCGTGAGCCATGTTGGCCAACGGGTTCGCCGGGTTGAAGCCAATGCCTAACGTCTGAATAAGCCAGGCGCGCCAGCCTGAGGGACCGAACTCGGCAATTGCCAAGTTGGTCTGGTAGCCGGTGTTGTAGAGCGCCATCAAAATGCATGGGATCGTCGCGATGACCACATAGGTCATGATCCGTTTCATATCGATGTAAGACCGGGCGTGCGGTGCAACGGTGGTTACGGTTTTGGGTGTGTAAAGGAAGCTTTCCACCATCTCGTAGATGGGGAAATACCGCTCCCACTTGCCGCCTCTCTCAAAGTGCGGCTCAATCCTGTCGAAAAAGTCTCGCAGGGCCATATGCTACCCCTCTTTCTCGATCTTGGTCAGGCAATCGCGAAGCGCAAGACCATACTCGTATTTTGCCGGGCAGGCAAACCCGACAAGGCCAAGATCCTCTTCGTCGAGTTCCAGAGCGCCAAGGGCCTGCGCCTGATCGGTATCCATCACCAGAAGCGCGCGCAAAAGTTGGGTCGGTAGGAAATCCTGAGGCATCAACTCTTCAAATGTGCCCAGCGGAACCATTGCACGGCGGCCCCCATTTAGGTTCGTGGTCAGCGGGAAGGCGCGCGTGGCAAGGGCAGAACCCAGAACCGGCTGCACCGCGTACTTTGCGAACATGGGCCGAACCCATCCCATTGGGATCTGCTTTTTGTCTTCTTCAATCAACGTGATCTGGCGGGCATAGCGCCCGAGATATCCGCTGGGCCCCTCGCCTGCCCGCCCGCTCAGGACCGAACCAGAAATCATCCTGACCGGAATGTCGTCGGGCAGATCTTTTTCAGCCAGATCAGCCATGGACGCACCTGTCACCGTCCGGATCAAACGCGGATCCCTGCAGCATGGGCCGGCCAGGGCGATGATGCACGACGCGTCGTAGCGCCCGGTCAGAAGCAATCGACCAATTGCAAGAACGTCCTGATACCCGATCGTCCAAACCGACCGGTCGGCTTTCGGGGGATCGATGAAATGCATGTGCGTTCCAGCAAGGCCAGCAGGGTGCGGGCCGCTAAAAGACGACACTTCGACGCCGGGCACATCGTGACCCGGCAAAGGGTTGTCTCCGGCCTGACAAAGATACGTTTTACCGCCCGACAAGGCTGCGACTGCCGCAACCCCTTTGGAAAACGCGTCCGCCTCTGCCACGATGGCAATCGCGGGGTCAGCCGTCAGAGGTTCGGTATCGTGCGCCGTTATAAAGATCGCCGCCGGCGTTTCCGTAGGATCAGGCACCTTGGAATAGGGTCGTGTCCGAAACGACGTCCAAAGACCTGCGGCGCACAGCCGCTCGGCCAAACCCTCACGCGTGGTGACATCGCCAACGTCGGAAAAGTCGATGGGGTCCGCGGCACTTTCGTCGACCTGGATTTCCACACTGATCAGTTTACGCCGGGCGCCCCTGTTGATCGCCCGTACGCGCCCGGCAACGGGGGAAACCATCTTTGCCTGCGGTAGGTCCTTATCGAAAAAAATCGAGGTCCCCGGCGCGACCACGTCGCCTTCTTCCACACCAATGCGGGGTTTCAACCCCATGTAATCAGCGCCAAGCAAACCGACGGTTCGCGGGGTGCCGCAGTCGCCGATCTCTTGGAGCGGTGCCCCTGATATCGGGATGTTGAGCCCTTTGCGCAGCGAGAACCGCTTCACAGTTTCTTCCTTCTTCTACCTTCACGTCGGATGGTCGATCACTTTATGTATCGTGTGCGCGGCGGGCGAAAGATGCCTTTGTTGGATAGAGGAGTACTTTTTTCATTGAAACGATCCCAAATGTCGTAAAATAACCCGTGTGCATATCTCGGTTCTTCCCGGCTTCTCAACGAAAGGGTCCATCTTGTGACCGATCTGTCGACCGTTTCCCGCCGTGCCTTTATGGTCATGCCACTGGCCCTTCTGGCCTGTAAGCCCCGGGATCTTGTGCTTGAAATCAAGGGCCTTACGATGGGAACAACGTACAACGTCGTCGCGATCGATCGCACACGCCAACTGAACCAGATCGAGGTTCAATCGGCAATCGAGGCGGCGTTGGACGACGTGAATCGGAAGATGTCGAACTGGGATCCGAGGTCAGAGATCTCGCAGTTCAACGCGCAACCCGGCACATTGCCAGTAGACGTTTCTCCCGATCTCGCGCACGTGATGGACGCAGCCCAAGCTGTGCATCTGGCCAGCGACGGACGATTTGACACCACGATTGGCCCGCTGATCGAACTTTGGGGGTTTGGCGCTTCTGGTCAGCACGCGTTCCCGAACGACGGTGACATCGCAGCGGTTCGCGCAGCATCCGGGCATCAAAACGCGCTGCGTGTCGAAGGCACAACGATGCAAAAGACGCGGGCGGATGCGCAGGTCTACCTTGCCGCAATCGGGAAGGGCTACGGCGCCGACCAGGTTGCGCGGGCGCTTGAAGGCCTTGGCATCGAAGACTTTATGGTCGAAATCGGCGGTGATCTTTACACGTCCGGTGTTAACCCGAACGGCGCCCCATGGCGGATCGGCATCGAATCGCCCGATCCGCTTAAAGTATCGCCGTCGAAGGTTGTTGGTGTGTCTGGGTACGGGCTCGCCTCGTCAGGTGACTACCGAAACTATTTTGAGAAGAACGGGAAGCGTTACTCCCATGTCATTGACCCCGCAACCGGCCGTCCGATAAACCACGCGACAGTTTCCGTGACCGTGCTCGCAAAAAATGCCATGTTCGCGGATGCATGGGCCACGGCAATGCTTATATTAGGCAAAGACCGCGGGCTGGAAATCGCCGAGGCGCAGGAACTGGCTGTTTTGTTTGTCGAACGGGACAGCGTGACCGGCGGGCTGAGGATCGAGGCCAATCCAAGGTTCGAGGAACTTGTCGTTTAACGCTTGGTAGGGAGCCGTCCGACCATGACAACCTTCTTGCTTACCCTCGCGCTCTTCCTGCTGATCACGCTTGGCATGTCGCTTGGCGTCATTTTCATGGGCCGGCGGATCAAGGGAAGTTGCGGCGGACTGAACGCCATTGGGGACGCCGATCACTGCGTTGTATGCAAGAAGGAAATCGACCCTGCGTCGCCCTTGCGGGAGAGGCTGAACTGCCCACGCGCCAAGCAGATGGTGGACCGTGTTGCGCAGCAGGACGAACTGACCTGAGCCGCAGAAATTCCGCGCTGACAGGAAACGTTAGACTTCAAACGGAATTGTCGTAGGCTGTCGTCATTGCCAAACCCCCGGACCATTGGGAGGGAACCCAGCTATGCCGACATCCTATCAGGCGCCGTCGCGAAAAGATCGAGAAAAAGACCGCACATTCAGCCAAAGCGCCGATTCCAACGTGCAGGCGAACCATGCGGCGGTCGCGCAGGTGCTGGATGGCAAGGGAGGCGACGTGTTTTCGATCAAGCCGGACGAAACCCTCGGCCGCGCTGTCGAGATTTTGCGGGATAGGCGGATTGGGGCACTTCTGGTCACTGATGACGCAGGCAGCCTTGTCGGAATTTTGTCCGAGCGCGATATCGTGCGCAAACTGGCGGACACGCCCGGTCAGACACTGCCACAGCTGGTTGGTGACGTGATGACCAAGAAGGTCGAAACCTGCACGCCCGACGAAGCCTTGGTGTCTGTTCTAAGACGTATGACGGCTGGCCGGTTCCGGCATATGCCAGTCGTGGAGAATGGCAGCCTGCGCGGCATTGTCACGATCGGTGATGTCGTCAACTTCCGCCTGAACGAGCTTGAATACGAGGCCCTTCAACTAAAACAGCTAATCGTCGGCTAGACCAATGCACTTTTCGAACGTTTCATCGCCTAATGGCGACTAGTGAAAGTTTGCCTGAAGGCCTCAACCCGAAATCTCCAAAGGAACGAACCCCAGGATCGCAAGTCCCGAGGCGGTCAAGACACCATAGACCCAAAGCTGCCAGAGCGGCCCCTCGGCCTTCCAGACCCGCCGGTACTGGTAGCCCAGGACGCATGACGCGATGAAGATCACGGTTGCCCACACAGGCGTAAGAGTGAAATCAGCCATCGTCACCGAAGAGAGTAGCGTATCGCGCGGACCACGCGAAACCAGAGGCGGAGCAAAACGCGCAACCGAAAAGTGTCATCCCGTAAGACCCGTGCACTCCGCGCGATCAACCGGTTGTGCCGTTGCGCTCTTCCATGTCCTTCAACCCTTCGTCGGACAGGGAATCGAGTTTGGGCATCAGCGTCAAAAGCTCTTTCGTGTAAGCATGCTGCGGTGCGCTAAAGAGCGTGTCGGTCGCCTGAAGTTCCACCAGCTTGCCGCTTTTCATAACAGCCACACGGTCGCACATCTGACGGATCACAGGCAGATCGTGGCTGATGAACAGCATGGTCAGGCCCAGATGTTCGCGAAGGTCCTTGAGGATGTTAAGCACCTGAGCCTGGATCGAGACGTCCAGCGCGCTTGTGGGTTCGTCACAGATCAGGAACTGCGGCTGGGTCGCCAGCGCCCGCGCAATCGAGATGCGCTGCCGTTGCCCACCCGAGAACTCGTGCGGATATCGGCGGCCTGCATCGGCAGATAGTCCGACACTCTCCAGAAGCTCATCAACCCGATGGGTGACCGCATCGCCGGACAAGAGCCGATGATGCCGGATCGGCTCTGCGACGATGTTGTCCACGCGCATACGGGGGTTTAGCGAGGAAAACGGATCTTGAAAGATCATCTGAATCTTTCGCCGATACGCGTCGACCGTCTTTTTGTCTGACTTGTCGCTGACGACTTCGCCCGAGAAGCGGATTGTACCGCTTTCAGCGCCAAACAAGCCACTGATGACGCGGGCAACCGTCGATTTTCCGGACCCGGATTCTCCGACGACGCCGAAGACTTCACCGGGCCAAATGTCAAAACTGACATCGTCGACAGCGGTCATCGTTGTGCGCAGCCACGGGATCAGGCTTTGGCGCAGGGTGAATTTCTTGACCACATGCTGCACTTCAAGAAGCGGCTTGTTTGCGTCATGCTTTACCGGCTTCCAATCGCGGCTGAGATCTTCGATCGCAAACCGCGTTGCCCGTCCGTCGTAACTGATTTGCGGAAAGCGCTTGAGTTTCAGGTTTGATCTTGGCACCGCTGCAATCAGCGACTTCGTGTAGTCATGCCGAGGATGGCCCATGATTTGCGGCGTCGGGCCCGTTTCGACAATCTTTCCTTTATACATGACCGTCACGTGATCGGTGGTCTGTGCAATCACCCCGATGTCATGCGTGATCAGGATCACACCCACGCGCCGCTCGCGTGCCAAGTCTTTGATCAGGTCCAGGATCTGCGCCTGCACCGAAACGTCAAGCGCTGTTGTCGGCTCGTCCGCGATGATAACTTCCGGCTCGGAACACAGTGCCAACGCAATCACAACCCGTTGACGCATACCGCCAGAAAACTGATGCGGGTACTGATCCAGCCTGCTATCTGGGTCGGGTATCCCAACGCGTTCCATCAGGTCGCGGGCTCGGGTATTCGCCTCGGCCTTCGATACGTCCAGATGCTCAAGGATGGTTTCCACGATCTGCTCGCGGACGGTGAAAAGCGGGTTCAGGCTTGTTAAAGGGTCTTGAAAGATCATGCTGATCTTGTTGCCGCGCAGCGCGCGCATGGCACTGGCATCAGACCCGCTGATCTGTTCCCCGCGCAGGCTAACCTGGCCAGACGAGATAAAGCCGGGGCGCTCCAGAAGCCCCATCACCGCTGCACCGATCGTTGATTTGCCCGCGCCGGATTCGCCGACCAGTCCGTGGATCTCGCCCGGGCCCACGGACAGGCTGGCATCGTCGACAGCGAAAAACACCTGGTGCCGGGTCGGATACTCCACGGTCAGATTACTGATATCGAGCAGGGACATGCTTTGTCTGTCTCCCTCCTTATGGTGCCGGACACGTTCGAACCGATCTTGGTGAGGACAGAGACGAACTCTTCTAACCCGTGCAAATACTGCGCCGTTCGTCAAGGGCATCGCTACGTTTCGTTGCGGCAAGGGTATCGTCAGAGGAATGCGAAGCAGTCTCTGCTAGGACATTGGCGCCGTCCCTAATGCGCGGCACTCGGCCAGAGCGGCGGTTCGGGTCTCTTTGAAGTGGTCTCGGTTGGTGAAAGATCGTTTCTGGTTGAAGTGGTT
>JBCDLX010000001.1:0-305343 GCA_038744785.1 Pseudomonadota bacterium | reverse complement strand
GGGGCAAGTGCGCACGCTCTTTCTTTTTGAAAGGACGCGGCGTAAGCTATGCTGCACTGCAAAGAAAAGGAGCCCGGGCGTGGCGGAAAAGAGTGCGCCTCTTCTGATCAAGCGCTATGCGAGCCGCAGGCTCTACAACACTGAGACAAGCGACTATGTGACGCTTGAGGACATCGCGACGTTCATAAGGGAAGGCCGCGAAGTTCAGATTGTCGATCTGAAATCGGGCGACGACCTGACACGGCAATACCTTTTGCAGATCGTGGCCGAGCACGAGAGCCGGGGGGACAATGTTCTTCCGCTTGAGGTGCTGACCGACCTTGTGCGCAGCTATACAAGCCAGGCTCAGTCCGTTGTGCCACAGTTTTTGGCAATGAGTTTTGAAATGCTGCGCGATGGCCAGTCGAAGATGATGGAAAACCTGGCCAACCCGATGGCCGCGATGCCGGGCTACGATGCGATGCGCGCACAGCAGGAAGCTTTCCTGAAGGCGATGACCGGCGGAATGTCGGGCTGGTCGGCCCCGGCGTCAGACGCAGACGACGATGAGGACGGCAAGGGCGATCTGGACGCGATCCGAAAGCAGCTGGCCGAGCTTCAGGCCCAGCTTGCCAAACTGGACAAGTAGCCGTTGCGCCCACTGGGCTTTGCCGTCGCATTGATCTGCGTGACCTCGGCGGCACCTGCACGAGAGATGAACATCTCGCAATTTGTCTTCCGGGATCTGAACAGGAACGGCGTCTTTGACCTGGGCGAAAGCCCGTTTGCGGGGGCGCCGATCCGGTTGGAGCAGGGCGCAGGCGACCCGATCGTTCGACCCACTAACCTGTCTGGGTTCGCCAATTTTCCAATGTCGGATGACCAAGGGGACGCCGATATAGTCAGTACAGGCCCGGTTTCGTTTATGATCGAAGTCCCAGACGGCTACGTCCTGACCACCGAAAGCGCAGTGCACCGGGCCGAGATCCAAGCGCTCGGCTCGGCGCCGGGCGGGTTCGTGATGGATCCGCCGAACCCGTTCATGGGGATCGCGCCGACCCTGACAATCGAAGCCGCAAGTGCAGGCGTCGTTCAGATGGTTTGCGAACGTGCGGAAGACCGCGTTGAAGCGGAGCGGAGCAGAGATGCGCTTATCTGCCCCGTGGCGCAGGGCACTTGGCGCGTGATGCGGGTTTTTGCGGATGGTGAGACCCAAACGCGCGAGGTGACCGTGCAAGACTGGCCGGTCCGTCTGCCGCGCGCGGGCGGCGGGGGCAACCTGGAAGCGACCATGACCGAAGGGTTTGATGGGATCATCACCTCGGAGAATATCCAAGAGATGCCGTCATCGGATGGGCTTGTCTGGCACAACATCGTTGCCGCGCACCGGAAATACTATGGCGGTCACGGATACGTAAACGGCACAGCATCCGGCGCGTTTGCGGGCTACACCTCGTCCGGTCACCCCGGAACACTCAAGTCCGAGGCCCCGTTTTCCTTCCACGGCGCGCTGATTTCGGTCGCGTGGCCAGGTGCCGTCACCCATCCGGTGCGGATCACCGGGCTGAGGGACGGCGAAGTTGTGGGGGAAGACACTTTTCTTGCCTCGAACCTCCGGCCCCTATGGTTCGATGCCGCATGGTCCGACCTTGACACATTGATCATCGCGCATGACGCCTATTGGCAGGTCGTCATAGACGATGTCGTGCTGTCGCGCGGGTCAGACTAGCAACCGCCGCCACCACCATCCCCGCCACCGCCGGAGCCTCCATCGAAGCTTCCGCCACTGCCGATACCCCCGCCACTGCCGATACTCCCGCCGCTGCCAGGGTGCCCGCCATTGTTGTTGTCGCCATAAAGGACTCCGGTATGGGGTCCCCAACTGCGATACTCTCTCTCACCAAAAATAAATTTCTTGATTTTGAAAAGAACGATCACCGCCCCAAGGCACACCAGATAGAGACCAGCCTTTCCAATAAGCGCTGAAATAGCCTGTTCCATTCCTTTACCCTCCTCAGAGTCAACATTTAACAGTTCTCCCGCATGCGACTATCCCCAGCCACACGGTGCATCGTTCAAACCCGCTAGTAAGAGGGCCTCAAAGCCAATTTCGGAGAGGCAGTCTTCAAAGCCCTGATACACGTCCAAATAGGCCGCACGAATTGAGTCTTCGGACGCAGAGTCCAACACCAGAACGAATTCATCTATCAGAACGCCTGCTCTTTCATCGATCCTAATGGCTGCTTCTTCGAACGAGAAATCACACCCATCCACGAAACCAAGCAAACGCGGGAAAACAAAGAGTAGCCGATTGAAAATCTCCACTGCCTCATCTGCTGAGTCAGCCCCAAGAACCGGAGAGACTTGGTCGAAGGCGTAAGCATATTCATCGGTCAATAGAAGCATCAAAGTTGTCCGCGCACCGCAGTCGACAACTTGCTCCGCCGTTTGGGGCTGGGCAGGGGCCTGAAACAAAAGCCAGAAGGCGGAGGTTATCGCGAGCATTCTCATGCGCCCAAGCGCCTTCTGCCCCTCACCGGGCCAACAAAGCGCCCCGCGCGAAACTGAGATCTCGGTAGTGTGCGAAAGCAAAGCGCCGACAGACGAGAGCTTTTACAGGCCGCTTGCCGGCCGGGCGCCCCTTCTGGCCCAATGTGCGCGAGAGTAGCGCCGAAGGCACTCTCACCTAATTCAAAATCGCGATACAGCATAAAGAGCGACACAGTACTCGGTTTAGCTTTGTCGCCCCCACGCCTTTAACGATAAATTCCATGCTCAGCGCACGTCAAGAGAGATTTCGGCCGCCTGACCAAAACCGAAATTGCGAAACCTCGGTGAGTTGTTTTCAATTCGCAGAGTAATAGGCTGCAATTGCGGTGACTTTCGCGCCCATCAATCCGTTTAGGCCACGTCGTGGAACACCGTTTCAAGGGCGTCGGCCAGTTTCGAGAACATCTCGTCCATCTGCGCTTCTGTCAGGATGAAGGGTGGGCACAGCACGATGGATTGCCCCAATGGGCGGCAGATCAGGCCATGGTCGGTACAGGCGTTGGCGATCCGCTCGGACACGCTCAGATCGCCGAGGAAGGGAGTCTTGGTTGGCTTATCTGCCACCGCTTCCAGCGCACCCATCAATCCTTTGCCGCGCGCCTCTCCGATGTTGGGGTGGCGGGCCAGCTCGGCCAACCCGGCCTCGAACTTCGGGGTAAGCGCCTGGACATTGTCCAAAAGCCCCTCGTTCAGGATGACATCGATGGCCTTAAGCGCAATGGCGGACCCGACAGGGTGGCCGGATCCGGTGAAGCCGTGGGGGAATTCCTCGATCTCTTCCGATGCCGCCTGAAGCCTGTCTGACAATTCGGGGCCCAGGATCACCGCCCCCATCGGGAAGTACCCCGCCGTCATCGCCTTGGAAGCGATAATCGCATCCGGCATGAAGTCATATGTGACGCTGCCCCAAACCTCTCCGGTGCGTCCAAAGCCACAGATCACTTCGTCTGCAACCAGCGGAATGCCGTGGCGTTTCAGAATGGGTTGAACCGCCTGAAAATAGCCATCGGATGGGGGGATGACACCGCCTGCACCCATCACCGGTTCGGCGACGAACGCGGCGATGGTGTCGGCGCCCTCGCGTTCGATGACCTGTTCCAACTCCGCAGCGAGACGCGCGGTGAACTCGGCTTCGCTTTCGTCGGCGCGGCCTTCACGCCAGTAGTGCGGGCAGGTCAGGTGTAGGAACCCGTCAAGCGGTAGGCCAAATACCGCATTGTATGGCTTGCCTGTCATGGACGCCGCAGCAACGGTTACGCCGTGATAGCCGTTGATGCGGGTCAGGATTTTGCGTTTTTCTGGCTTTCCTTCGGCTTTGTTCAGGAACCACAGCATTTTGACCATGGTGTCGTTCGCTTCGGACCCTGAGTTCGTGTAGAACACCTTGCCACGCGGGAAGGGCGATACCTCGACCATCTCTTCAGACAGTCTTACCGTCGTATCGGCCATCCGTCCGAAGAAGGCGTGATAACCGGGGAAGCGGTCGTACTGTGCTTTTGCCGCCTCTGCCAGGCCGGGATGGTCGAAGCCTGCCACCATGTTCCAAAGCCCCGAGTTCGCGTCAAGGTATCGTCGCCCATGCACGTCAACGACGTAGGGACCCTCGCCGTGGGTCAGGATCACCGCCCCCCGATCATGGACCGTGGGCAAGTCTGTGAAACCGTAAAACGAAAAGGCGTCAGCGCGGGCTTCCCAGCTGTTCGATGTGTCGTCGGGCATGCGCGGTCTCCCAGGGTTCGTATTCTGGAGAAGACGCTACGCCTGCGTGCTGGCTTCTGCAATTGCTGGGCCATCAAACTGTCGGGCAGGGCGGGCGGAGTGACCACCGCGCCCGGGCCGAGACAACGCAGGTTGCCGGATTGCCTCGCGGTGGGAAGGACCGCCGACTTGCGCAGTTGACCTGCGGCTTCTAGCGTGGCGCGACCAAGAACGGGGAACCAAGTGGCCGATACACAGGGACGTGTGACACTCTGGGGGATCGAGGTCTTTGCGGCCGCCGCAGAAGAGCTGTCGATCTCTGCTTCCGCGCGGCGGTTGGGGGCCAGTCCTTCGGCCGTAAGCCAGCAACTGACGAACCTTGAGACGGCCCTTTCAACGACGCTTCTTGATCGCTCTGCGCGGCCCATGGTGCTGACGCCTGCGGGTGCGCTGTTTCTGCGTCGCGCGCAGCGTATTTTGACTGAGGCGGCGGCAGCCCGGGCCGAACTTGCCAGCCGGGACTTATCACAACTGACCACGCTGGGCCTTGGAATGATCGAAGATCTTGAAGCCGATGTTACGCCAGCTCTTCTGGCCGAGATGGGACAGAAGCTGGAAGGGACACGGTTTCGACTGGAAACCGGTGCAAGCCATCGGCTTTACGACAGGCTGGACTCGCGGGCGCTGGATGTTGTCGTCGCGGCAGAGACGGATGCGCTGGCGCCGTGGATGGAACTGCATCCGCTCTTGGATGACCCGTTTGTCGCTGTAGTACCGAAAGGGCTGCTTGTTGGGGGCGACTCGCTGCGTAAGTTAAGGACCACGCCGCTTATTCGCTATACTAAGCGGCACTTAATGGGGCGCCAGATCGCTGATCACTTGGCGCGCGAGGCGTTGCGTGTCGAGCATCGCTACGAAATCGACAGCTACCATTCGATCCTTGCGATGGTTGCGCGGGGGGCTGGCTGGTCAATTTTGACACCGCTTGGGATCATGCGTGCAGGGCGCTTCACTGCCGAGGTCGACATCGCCCCTTTACCATTCGCGCCTATATCGCGCCGCATCTCGCTTGTAGCGCGCGCCGAGGCGCTATGGGACATGCCACGCGACATTGCCGGCCGGCTGCGACCGCTTTTGAACGATCTGATCGTGGCGCCGTCGCATGCGCGCATGCCCTGGCTAGGCGACGCGCTTCGCGTCCTTTGACATCACGGTTTCTGCTGCCGCAATCAGCGCGTCGGCGGTATAGTCGCAGTCGGCGCGTGTGAGGCGGGCGGGCAGCCGCACGTCACAGGCCCGCATCAGCATGGATCTTGTCTGAGGCAGGTCCGGGACATCGCCCAAGAATTGCCAATTCCAGAATGCGCGGGCATTGTCTGCCGACATACCGAAAACCTGGACCTTGACGCCCTGTGCCGCTGCGGCGTCGACGAAGTTTTGAACGTCATCGTCGGACATGCCAATCAGGTTGAACTGGATTGAGTCCGGTGCCCGCGCTTCTGGCGCAAGCGGGTCGGGCACCTTCATCGAGGGCGACGTGTTCAGCCGCCGAGCGACGTAGTCATGGTTTGCCAGCCCGTCACGGACCCGGCGCGGCACCTCGGCAAGTTGCGGCCGGATAATCGCCGCCGAAAGGTTGTTGAGCCGCGTGTTGTAAAGCGGAAGCTGGTTTTGCCAGGTCGCGAAGTGTTCCTGCAGGACGGGGTGCTTCTTCCAATTGTGCTCGTAGGCACCCGACATAATCACCGCCTGGGCGATCAAGTCCGCATCGTCAGTAATCAGGATGCCGCCTTCGCCTGCATTGACGAGCTTGTAGGACTGGAACGAAAAGCAGCCCACACGCCCGATTGTACCAATGTTCCGACCGCTCCAGGTTGTGCCAAGCGAATGCGCCGCATCTTCGATCACTGGAACGCCCGCTGCTTCTGCAAGCGACATGATCTGGTCCATGTCCGAGGTGTGCCCGCGCATATGGCTGATCAGAACGGCATCCATGGAGCTGTCGAGCTTTGCCGTGAAGTCTTCGATGTCGATCCGGTAATTGTCGGCAACTTCAACCAGAACCGGCACGCATTCAGCGTGGACGACGGCCGATGGGACCGCAGCGAAGGTGAAGGCCGGGATCAGGACCCGTGCACCGGGCTTCAGCCCAAGCGCCTTCATCGACAAAAACAACGCGGCAGAACATGACGCGACGGCCAGCGCGTATTTTGCGCCCATCATTTCGGCAAATTCGCGTTCCAGAAGCGCCACGGGCGCGTCCGAGGCGGCTGTGTAGCGGAATAGATCTCCGGAAGAGAGGAGCCGTTCGACCTCAGCATATGCTGCCGTCGGAATCGGTTCTGCATCGTATGTATTGGGCGCGCTGCTCATTTTCATTTTCCGAAACTTACTTTCGGAAAATCTGTAGCACACACAGCCGCCCCTGACCACCCTTTCGTTTATCTGGTCCAACCGCCCTTTGCCCTTATGGCTGTTGAAGACGTTGCGTCCATCGGCATGTTGACAAAACACCAGGTGGGCGGGTCTGCCAGAACGAGCCTTGCGGCTTCGCGTCCCCGAAGTTGTACCTGCCCAAACCGGCTGGCTGCGACAGACATTCGGGCCGATATTCGTTGGCCTGGGCGCGCCAGAACGCCGATTGCCACGTTTTGCATGATCCATTCCCACCGGTCCCAGCGATGCAGCTGTGCAAAGTTGTCTGCGCCCATCAACCAGATGAACCGAACACCGGGGTAGATCTGAAACAGCCTGTCGAGCGTTTGCGCCGTGTACCGCGTGCCTAGCGCGGCCTCGATCCCCGTGATTTTGACGGCCGGGTGATCCATGACCTGGTGCGCGGCTGCGATCCGCCGCTCCAGTGGTGCGGGCCCATGCGACTTCAACGGGTTGCCGGGTGTAACAAGCCACCAGACACGATCAAGCCCAAACCGTTTCAGCGCCTCGCGCGTGATATGCACATGTCCGCCGTGCGGCGGATCGAAGGATCCACCCAGCAGCCCAACCGCCATGCCTGGCCGAGCGATGGGGAAACCGGTTCGGGTGTGACCGCCTTTCACAGGGGAACCTCCGGATAGCGCATTGTCGTCTTTGGCAAAAAGTAAGGGTTCACGCAATCGTTCGGGTGGGTGCTTGCCCGACTCAGCTTCTGGTTTCATGGTGGGCATACCGCTGCCAGAAGGAGACCCCCCATGATCCGTACACTAACCGTATCTGCCCTGGCGTTGGGGGTTGGCTTGTCCGGCCCGACCTTTGCACAGCAGACTACCGACGGTGTCGCCCCTGAGACCGAACTTGGGGCGCTGCCTGCCGCGTTCGAAGGCTTGTCAGAGGCCGCCAAAGCAGCGCTATCAGACAAAATGTCTGGACGGCCGGTAGAGGCGCAAACGTGGATGGTCGCGGCCGCGAACCCCGTTGCCGTTGAAGCCGGGGCAAAGGTTCTTGAGGCCGGGGGCAGTGCAGCGGATGCTATGGTTGCGGTTCAGGCTATGCTTGGCCTCGTTGAACCGCAGTCATCCGGGATCGGCGGTGGAGCGTTTCTGGTATGGTACGATGCGGCATCCGGCGATGTAACTACGCTTGATGGGCGTGAAACCGCGCCGCTTTCCGCGACGCCCCGCCTGTTTCAGACTGAAGACGGCGAGCCGATGGGCTTTTGGGATGCCGTCGTGGGCGGGCGATCGGTTGGGACGCCCGGTACGCCTGCCCTAATGGAGGCCGCGCATGCCCGCTGGGGCCAACTTGAATGGTCCGAGTTATTCAGTGATTCGATTACCCATGCAGATCGAGGGTTTACCGTCTCGCCGCGACTGGCGGGCCTCGTGGCTGGTGGGGAAGAGCGGCTCCGCCGTTTCTCGGGCACCGAAGCCTATTTCTTTCCCAACGGCGTGCCGGTTCAGGCAGGCGATACGCTGGTCAACAAACCCTATGCTGCAACCTTAAGGCGCCTGGCGGCAGAGGGCGCCTCTGCAATCTACACCGGCCAGATTGCGCAAGATATCGTCAGCACCGTGCGCGGCGCAGAGGGAAATCCAGGCGTTCTTTCTGAAATGGACCTCGCAATCTACCGGGTCATCGAGCGACCGGCGGTCTGCGCGACCTTTCGTGCCCACGAGGTTTGCGGGATGGGGCCGCCGTCTTCGGGCGCTCTGACCGTTGGACAGATCCTTGGGATCGTCGACAACTTCGTCCTGCCGTCGCACGACGATCCTGAGGCCTGGCGGTTGATCGGTGACGCCTCGCGACTCGCCTTTGCGGACCGCGGCCGGTACATGGCCGACAGCGACTTTGTGCCGGTACCAGTCAAAGGCCTTGTCGAACCGTTTTATCTAGAAGAACGCGCGGGCCTGATCGCTGGAGATCGGATCGACGGCTTCGGTGCACTGCCAGAGGTCGGACCGGGATCGCCGGAATTCGATCATGCATTGAACTGGGCAGACGATAAGTCCATCGAGTTTCCCTCGACGTCGCACATCTCGATTGTGGATGCCGCTGGCAATGCTCTGTCCATGACGACGACAATCGAAAACGGCTTTGGTTCGCGGTTGATGACCAACGGCTTCCTATTGAACAACGAACTGACCGATTTTTCTTTCCGAAGCCATTCCGACGGCGTGCCGATTGCGAACCGTGTTGAACCGGGCAAACGCCCGCGTTCATCGATGTCGCCCACCATTGTTCTGAAAGACGGTGCGCCGGTTCTTGTCATTGGCTCGCCGGGTGGAAGCCGGATCATCGGGTACGTGGCCAAGACGATCATCGCGCACCTTGATTGGGGGATGGACGTCCAGGCGGCAATTGACCTGCCGCATCTGGTCAACCGGTTCGGAACCTATGATCTGGAGGAAGGAACTTTAGCGACGGCGCTTGAGCCCGGATTGCAAGAACTCGGGTATGAGACCAATGTTCGCGGGCTGACATCAGGGTTGCACGCCATCTCAATAGGCGACGGTCTGCTTGGTGGGGCGGACAACCGACGCGAAGGAATTGCGCTGGGCCAATAGGCGGTGACACGGTGGCGTGTGGTCTCTGCGACGCCCATATCGGCGGTGGTAGTGGATCTCTGCAGGCATACAGGACCCTTTGCCGGATCAACAGTTGGGGATGTTCACGGCCAGACCACCAAGCGAGGTTTCCTTGTACTTTTCGCTCATATCGGCACCGGTTTGACGCATCGTCTCGATACAGGCGTCGAGCGGTACAAGATGCGTTCCGTCGCCCCGCAGGCTCAATGACGCCGCCGACACGGCCTTGATCGCGCCCAGCCCATTGCGTTCGATACACGGCACCTGAACCAATCCTTTTGCAGGATCGCATGTCATGCCCAGATGGTGTTCTAGAGCAATCTCTGCGGCATTCTCGACCTGCCTCGGGGTTCCGCCCAGAACGGCGCAAAGTCCTGCGGCGGCCATCGCCGACGCTGACCCAACTTCGGCCTGGCACCCACACTCGGCACCCGAGATCGAGGCATTGTGCTTCACGAGCCCTGCAATCGCGGCCGCCGTCAACAAGAACTCCGGTATCCGCGCACGCGTTGCTCCCGGCACATGGTCAAGGTAGTATCTCAGTGTTGCAGGCACGACCCCTGCAGCGCCATTCGTCGGTGCCGTCACAACTTGCCCGCCGGCTGCGTTTTCTTCGTTAACGGCCATCGCGTAGACGCCGATCCAGTCGTTGATCGTGTGCGGTGCTGTCAAGTTGCGACCTTGTTCCGCCTTAAGGGCTTCGTGAATGCTATGCGCGCGGCGGGTGACGTTTAGACCGCCCGGAAGTGTGCCACTGGTTCCCAACCCCCGGTCAATGCAGGCGGACATGACCTCCCATATGCGGGTTATGCCCGCCTCAAGCTTGGCATGTGATAGGCGCGAAAGTTCGTTCGCGCGTTTCAATTCGGCGACCGATTTGCCAGTGGTTTCGCACATCTCAAGCATTTCTGCTGCAGATTTGAACGGGTAGGGCACAGGTGCGCCATCAGCGGTGGCCTTTCCTGCCGCCAGTTCGCCCGCCGTCAGAACGAAGCCGCCGCCGACCGAATAATATGCCTCTTGCAGGATTACATCGCCTTGAGCATCGCGCGCCTCGATCACCATGCCGTTGGCATGGCCCGGCAGCGGTGGCCCATAGTCGAACACAAGATCGTCCTTGATGTTTAACGACAGCGCGGGAAGATCCGGGGGTGAGATTTTTCCCGTATCGCGGATCTCGGTCAGCGCCGCTTCGGCAGTCTCTGCGTCGTAGGTTTCCGGAACGAATCCCGCCAGGCCCAGGATCACAGCACGATCGGTCGCGTGGCCGATCCCTGTAAAGGCAAGCGAACCGTGCAGACGTGCACTAAGGCCCGCCGCCGCAAAGGGCGAGGCGCGTAATGCCTCCAAAAACCGGGACGCGGCGACCATCGGCCCCATAGTGTGGGACGAGGACGGCCCGATGCCGACTTTGAACATTTCGAAAACCGAAAGGAACATCGCACATCTCGCATATTCGATTCCGGACAGGTGATAGGTCCAGGTCCCTTTGGCAAGGGGCTTCGCCCTGAAATTCTTCGGATTCATCCTGTGGGAGCGATGAGATCGACCTGCGATCACAACCTGCGAGTTGGGCGGGCCGAAAACCGGCTCGCGCCTGATCGGCAATCCGCCTATAACGCGGCGAACATCCTATGGAGCCACGTGCATGTCCCCAAATCTGTCGCCCATCGATACTGCGAAGTTTGTGGCTGCAAAACGGGCGTGTGCCTATGTCGAATCGGGGATGCGCGTTGGACTTGGAACCGGTTCAACCGCGGCCTGGATGGTGCGTTGCCTTGGCGAAATGGTGCATCAAGACGGGCTTGACGTTATTGGCGTCCCGACCTCGACCCGCACCGCCGATCTTGCGCGCGAGGTCGGAATAAAAACGGTCACCCTGGACGAGGCCAAATGGCTCGACGTCATGATCGACGGCGCGGACGAGTTCGACGGAGAGTTGAACCTGATCAAGGGCGGGGGCGGTGCACTTCTGCAAGAGAAAATCGTGGCAACCGCGTCGGACCAGATGATCGTCATTGCCGACAAAACTAAGCAGGTCGAAACGCTGGGCGCGTTTCCGTTGCCGGTTGAGGTCGTGCCGTTCGGTTGGCAAACCACAAAGGCGTTGCTGGAGGAGACCCTGTCGTCGCTGGATGTGCTGGGCGACAGCTCGACACTGCGGATGAACGACGAGGCTCCGTTTGTGACTGACGAGGGCAATTACATCCTTGATATGCATCTCAACCGCATCGGCAATGCACGCCAGTTCGGAATTGTGATCAATCAGATCCCCGGGGTCGTCGAAAATGGTCTGTTCATCGACATATGCGACGTGGTTGTCATCGGACATGGGGACGGCCGCGTCGAGGTGAAGGACATCAATACGGGGACGACAGAACAGGAGGTGATCGATTTCATCGACACCGAGAACCTGTTTTCGGACCTTGCGGAGTAAGCAGATGAGCTACGATTTCGATCTTTTTGTGATCGGTGGCGGTTCGGGCGGGGTACGGGCAGCCCGGATCGCAAGTGCAGAACATGGCGCCAAGGTCGGTATCGCGGAAGAGAGCCGGATGGGCGGGACTTGTGTGATCCGGGGCTGCGTGCCGAAGAAGTTCATGGTTTTTGCCTCTGGCTACAGCCGAGAGATCGAAAACGCCAAGGCGTATGGCTGGGATGTCAGCGTCGGCACCCACGACTGGATTTCGTTTCGTGACCACCTTCACGGCGAGCTTGACCGGCTGGAGAACATCTATCGGACCAACCTTGAAAAAGCGGATGTCGAAATTTTCGATATGCGCGCCACTGTGGGCGGTCCAAACACGATCAAGCTGGCCGACGGACGGGAGCTAAGCGCGAAAACGATCCTTGTCGCGACCGGTGGACGGCCCGAATTTCCGGACGATCGCGCCGCGGAATTTGGGATCTCGTCAAACGAGATCTTTCACCTTGAAGAGGTGCCGAAGCGTCTTCTGGTCGTGGGCGGCGGATATATCGCCTGCGAGTTTGCCTGCATCTTCAACGGTCTCGGCACGACAGTCACGCAGTTCTACCGGGGCGCGCAGATCCTGCGCGGCTTCGACGAGGAAGCGCGGGGTCTTTTGGCCGAAGCGATGCGGGATCAGGGTGTAGACCTGCATCTTGGGACGACGATCATCGATATGGAGCGGCGCAAAGGCGGGATCTGGGTCAAGGCCGCGAATGGGCACGAGTACGAGTTCGATCAGGTTCTCTTCGCTACCGGTCGCGCGCCCAATACCAAGGGTCTCGGACTAGAGGACGCGGGCGTCGAACTTGGCCGCTGGGGGGAGGTTAAGGTTGATAAGTGGTCGCAGACAAACGTCGATACGATCTTTGCGGCGGGCGATGTTACCAGCCGGATCAATCTGACGCCGGTCGCGATCCGGGAAGGCCACGCCTTTGCTGACACGGTCTTTGGCGGTCAAAAGCGACGGGCCGATCACGATCTTGTGCCATCGGCGATATTTACCCAGCCCGAATACGGGTCGGTCGGGATGACCGAAGAACAAGCGCGCGACGAATACAGGATCGAGGTGTACTGTACCTCGTTTCGGCCGATGCAGACGGCATTCATCGGGAAAACGGATCGCGTGATGTTCAAGCTTATTGTCGATCAGGACTCGCGCCGTGTTCTGGGATGCCATATCGTCGCGCCGAATGCCGGAGAGCTGATCCAGCTTGCAGGTGTCGCTGTAAAGATGGGCGCGACGAAGGAAGACTTTGATCGGACGGTGGCGGTTCACCCGACCATTTCCGAGGAGCTTGTGACAATGCGCAAACCGGTCAGAACGGCTTGAAATATGCAGTTTTGCACACAGGTATGACACCAAGCGAACAACGGACCGAATTAACGGAAAGAGACCTAGATGGCCGGAAATAATGGCGGACCCTGGGGCGGTGGCCCCCGAGGCGGCGGTGGCGGAGGCGGCGATGATGGCCGCGGCGGAGGCCCACGTCGGCCCGGAAACGACGGACCTCAGATCCCCGAGATCGACGAAATCGTCAAAAAAGGCCAGGAACAGCTAAAGGTGCTGATGGGCGGGCGCGGCGGCGGCCAGCGTCCGAACGGTGCCGGGGGCGGCGAGGGCGGGCAAGGTATCCCGCGTGGCGCTTTCATCTTTGGTGCGATCGCAGCCGTCGGTATATGGGCTTTTTCGTCATTCTACACGGTCCGACCCGAAGAGCAGTCGGTGGAGCTTTTCCTTGGCGAGTTCAGCGCGATCGGCAATCCTGGGCTGAACTTTGCGCCTTGGCCGCTTGTAACCTACGAGGTTCTGCCGGTAACGCGCGAACAGAATGAAGACATCGGCGTGTCGCGGTCCGGCCGGGGCGGTGACGGGCTTATGCTGACAACCGACGAAAACATCGTCGACATCGACTTTCAGGTGGTCTGGAACATCAACGACCCTGCGAAGTACCTGTTCAACCTGCGTGATGGCCCGCAAACCGTTCGGGCTGTTTCGGAATCGGCAATGCGCGAGATCATCGCGCAATCCGAGCTTGCGCCGATCTTGAACCGGGATCGCGGCCTGATCGAACAAAACGCCTTTGAGCTGATCCAAACGACGCTTGATGGCTACGATTCGGGCATCAACATCGTCCGCGTTAACCTTGACCGCGCCGACCCGCCCCAGCAAGTGATCGATGCCTTCCGAGAGGTGCAGGCCGCCGAACAAGAACGCGACCGTTTGCAACGCCAGGCCGACGCCTATGCCAACCGTGTACTCGCGGGCGCGCGCGGTGAAGCGGCGCAGGTTTTGGAAGAAGCGGAAGGGTACCGTGCGCAGGTTGTGAACGAGGCGCAGGGTGAAGCCTCTCGCTTCTTGGCGGTTTTAACCGAGTATGAAGCCGCGCCTGAAGTCACGCGAAAGCGCTTGTATCTGGAAACATTGGAGCGCGTGCTGGGCGGTGCGGATAAAATCCTGTTGGACGAAAACTCAGGAGGTAGCGGATCGGGCGTTGTTCCCTATCTGCCGCTGAACGAACTGCGCCGTGGTGCCGCTGTGACGGAAGGAAACTGATATGCGCAAGGTCACCTATCTGATCCCCGCACTGGTGGTGCTGTTCGCCATCGTCCTGTCGTCGCTTTTCATCGTTGACGAACGCGAGAAGGTGTTGGTTCTGCAATTCGGGCAGATCAAACAGGTCAAGGAAGATCCGGGGCTTGGCTTCAAGATCCCTGTGATCCAGGAAGTCGTGCGCTACGATGCCCGAATTCTGTCGCTTGACACACCACCGATCGAGGTTACGCCGTCGGATGACCGGCGTCTCGTGGTCGACGCGTTTGCACGCTACCGAATTTCTGATGTGGTTCAGTTTCGCCAAGCGGTCGGCGTTGGCGGTATCCGGTCGGCAGAAGACCGATTGGCGTCGATCCTGACCACCCAGACGCGGGCTGTTTTGGGCTCCGAAGGCGTGACGTCGAACACGATCCTTTCGGAAGATCGCGCGGCTTTGATGGTACGCATTCGCACACTTTCACAACTTCGCGCGCAGGCGCTGGGCATTGAGGTTGTCGATGTTCGCCTGAAGCAAACGAACTTGCCTGACCAAAACCTTGACGCAACGTTCGCCCGGATGCGCGCAGAGCGGGAACGAGAAGCGGCAGACGAGATCGCGCGCGGTGAAGAGGCTGCGCAAAGGGTCCGCGCTCAGGCCGACAGGACCGTTGTCGAACTGGTCTCGGAAGCGCGGCGGGAAAGCGAGATCGTCCGCGGTGAGGCTGACGCCGAGCGTAACAACATTTTCGCGTCCGCCTTTGGTGCCAATCCGAACTTCTTCGAGTTCTATCGCTCGATGGCTGCTTACGAGCGCGCGCTCGAAGGGAGCAACACGTCTCTCGTCATTACGCCAGACAGTGAGTTCTTCGAATTTTTTGATGGTCCGGGAGAATCGCTTTTGGGTGCAGACAGTGGCATTGCGCCTGCGGCCCCGTCTTCTGAAACCAGCGACGGCGACGAGACTCTCAGCCAGTAATGGGTTGGATCTTTCTAGGGGCAGGCCTTGTCCTAGTGATCGAGGGGCTGGTGTTCGCACTGGCCCCATCGCGTCTTGAAGAGGCGCTTGATCTTCTGAAAAGTCTGCCGCCCGAGACCCGGCGCCTGATCGGACTGTTGGCGGTCGCGATCGGCGTCGCGTTGATCTGGATGGCCCGCGCGCTGGGCGTCTGAGTTGTCGGTCGGCTCGCGGAAAGGATCGTGGGATCCAGCGAAGGAACGTGCTTTCTTTATCGGGTGCTAAGGACAGGATGAAAGGCAAACGACAGTGTTTCGATTTTTCACGGCCGGGTGACCCGGAACGAAGAACCGTTGCGTTGGCGTGCGACCAGTCTATCTAGAACACTGAAGCGCGGCGCAGGGCTGGCTATTGCGGCCAGCGCACCGCCAAAATGGGAGACTATTGTGAACGCACAGGCAATCGCAGCTACACGCGCAATGCCGCATCCCGCCTTTGTCCTTTGGGCGTTGGTCCTGGGCGCGGCATTATTGGTCGCGCAGACCATCACCGCACACGCGCAGGCCCGACCAAACACATTTGCTGATCTTGCCGAGACGGTCAGCCCTTCGGTCGTGAACATAACCACCTCGACCACAGTCGCGGGTGCAACTGGCGGTCCGCAACCGATCGTCCCTGAAGGCTCGCCTTTCGAAGACTTCTTCCGCGACTTCCTTGATCGGAATGAAGATGGACAGCGGCGCCCGCGCCGCAGCCAGGCACTGGGATCGGGTTTCGTGATCTCCGAAGATGGCTACATCGTTACAAACAATCACGTGATCCAAGGCGCCGACGAAATACTAATCGAGTTCTTTGAGGGCTTTGAACTTCAAGCCGAGATTGTCGGGACCGATCCCAACACGGATCTTGCGCTATTGAAAGTCCAAGCTGAGGAGCCTTTGTCATTTGTGCCATGGGGTAACTCAGACGATGCGCGCGTGGGCGATTGGGTGATGGCCATGGGCAATCCACTTGGTCAGGGGTTTTCTGTATCCGCGGGCATTGTGTCTGCGCGGGGTCGCGCTCTTTCGGGCAGCTATGATGACTACATTCAAACCGATGCGGCCATCAACCGTGGCAACTCGGGCGGGCCGCTGTTTAACCTGCGTGGCGAAGTGATCGGGGTGAACACCGCGATCCTGTCGCCCAATGGGGGCTCGATTGGGATTGGATTTGCCATGTCGAGCCGCGTGGCCACCAATGTGATCAATCAGCTTCAGGAGTTCGGCGAGACGCGCCGCGGCTGGCTGGGTGTGCGCATTCAGGATGTCTCCGACGATGTCGCCGAAGCGATTGGTCTGGAGGCGACGGCCGGTGCTTTGGTCACCGACGTGCCAGAAGGTCCGGCAATGGATGCGGGGCTGGAGCAGGGCGATGTGATCCTGTCCTTCGACGGAGCAGATGTCGCAGACACACGGGAACTTGTACGCCGCGTTGGCAACACCGAGGTGGGCAAAGCGGTGCGCGTCGTAATTTGGCGCGATGGCGAAACCCAGACCGTCATGGTCACCCTCGGCCGTCGCGAAGAAGCGGAGGCGGCTATTCCCGCTTCAGCGCCAGCTGACGAAACGCCAGAGCAAAAGGAAATCATGGGCCTTTCGATCTCGACCATGACCGACGAACTGCGTGAGCAGCTTGGTCTGGGCGAAGGGTCGGAAGGTCTGGTGGTCGAGGATGTTGCGGAGGACAGCGAGGCCTTTGAGAAAGGTCTACGTGCCGGCGATGTCATAACCGAGGCCGGTCAAGAAGCTGTCGGCTCAATTTCCGATCTCGAAGACCGGATCGAAGCAGCCCGTGAAGCAGGCCGTAAATCACTGCTGCTGCTTGTGCGCCGTGGCGGCGATCCACGGTTTGTGGCCTTGTCCCTTGAAGAGGGATAGGGCTGTTCCGGCACAGGTTAACAAAGGGCGCCTTTCGGGGCGCCTTTTTCTTTGAACGCCGTCGGACAATGGGTCATGCTGGCCGCAACACTCGGAGGTGCCTCAAATGATCCGTTTCGCTTTGATTGTCGCGATTGCTGCTATGCCGCTTGCCGCCACGGCCGGGTCGCTAAGCGGAGGGGGCGGAACAAGCGGAGCACTCAGGTGCACCGATTCCGCAACGGCAACGTTCGAGGCCGCGTTCTTAGGAAACGGAACTTGTGTCGTTGATGGTCGCCCTGGCACATCCGGATCAACTGGGGGCGAACGGCTGTGTCGCGTTTCCGGGGAGGATGGCGGCGATCTGCGGGTAAGCTCAAGGCTGAGCTTCAGCTGGGTCAAGTCGGGCACGGCCACAGCCATGGACGGTCAGTGCCGACACATTTGATGTGCAGGCCCTAAAGGCCCAGACGGTCGCGCATCGAGTACCAGGTCATCGCAAGCGTCAGCAACGGTGCCCGCACAGCTTTGCCGCCTGGGAAGGTCGGGATCGGAAGTTTCGACAGTATGTCGAACCGCTCTGACTGACCTGCGATCGCCTCGGCCATAACGGTTCCGGCAAATCCGGAAAGCGCCACCCCATGCCCCGAAAAGCCACTGGCGTTCAGAGTGTTTTGACCGAAGCGTGCGACCAGCGGAAGCCGGGTCATCGTGATCCCAAGCGTGCCGCCCCATACATGGCTGATGCCAACGCCCCGAAGCTGCGGAAAGAGCCTGTGCATCCGGCGGATCAGCGCGGTTTGTATGTCTGTCGGAAAGCCAAGCCCGTAGCTTTCGCGCCCTCCGAACAGAAATCTGCCATCCTCGGACATACGGTAGTAGTTCACGACAAATTTCGAGTCGGCGGCCGCGATATCTTCGGCCAGTACGGCCCGAGGGTCATCAAGCGGCTCGGTCGCAGCGATGAAACTGTTGATCGGCATGACGCGTGAGGTCACCTGCACCTCAAGATCGGGGAGGTAGCCGTTCCCAGCGAAAATCACGTGATCTGCCGTCACCGTGCCAGCGGGAGTAGCTACTTTGCAGGGCGAGCCATCTTGCACTCTGGTCGCCTCGGTCATCTCGTAAATTCGGGTGCCTGCGGCCTCGGCGGCGGACGCAAGCCCAAGTGCGTGCCGCAAGGGATGAATGTGCCCCGCGCCTCTGTCGATCAGTCCACCCTGGTACAGCGGAGATTTCACAAGATCTTGCATGTCGCTGCGGTTAAGGGGCTCTGACTGATCGTAATTATAGGTCTTGGCAAGAAACTCGGCCTCTTCGGCCAGCATGCGTGCCTCGGAAGCCGAGTACGCGCCATGCGCAACACCAGCCCGAAAGCGTGCCTCCGGCGCGAAACGTGCCACATGATCGCGCAGTTGTACCTTCGCAGCTTCGGCCATGTCCCAAAGTGCACGGGCCGCAGTTCCCCCCAACTCTGCTTCCAGCCAGCGTTGTGACTTGTTGTATCCCGATCCGACTTGCCCGCCGTTGCGTCCCGATGCGCCGAAACCGGCCCGGTGGGCGTCAAGCACAACGGTGGTGTAGCCGCGCGATGCCAGCGCCAGCGCCGCAGAAAGTCCCGTAAACCCGGCCCCAATCACGCAAACATCGGCCCGTACATCACTGTCCAGATTTGGGCGCAGCGCCGGGACATCCACGCTTGCGGCATACCAGGATGACGGAAACGTGCCGCGAACATCATTGCGATACAACGTGTCCATCAGACGTTCAGCAGCAGATGCTCCCGCTCCCACGGGCTGATGACCTGTAGAAACTGATCGTACTCGGTTCTTTTGACGATTTCATAGACCTCACAGAACCGCTCTCCCAACACAGCGCGCAGCTCGGTCGCGTCTCCGAACAATTGCAAGGCATCGTACATCGACCTTGGCAGTTCCGTTTCCTGATCGTCGGTTTCGTATGCATCGCCTTTGAACGACGGCCCGGCCCATTCTTCGTTTTTGAGTCCGAGATAGCCGCAGGCCAGCGATGCCGCGATGCCAAGGTAAGGATTGCAGTCCATTCCTGCGAGCCGGTTTTCGATCCGTCGGCTCTCGGGTTCGCTGACTGGAATACGCAGGCCGGTGGTACGGTTGTCGCGCCCCCACGCAAGGTTGATGGGGGCGGCGTGGTCCTTCACATATCGGCGATAGCTGTTCACATAAGGTGCCAGAACGGCTGTGACCTGCGGAAGATGTTTCTGTAGTCCGCCGATGAAATTGTAGAATGCATCCGTCTCGCCACCTTGCGGACCGGTGAACAGGTTTCGACCTGTGTCCAGATCAGCAACCGAGTGATGGACGTGCATCGCCGAGCCTGGCTCGCCCTCAATCGGTTTCGCCATGAACGTGGCAAAGCAATCGTGGCGGAGCGCCGCTTCGCGGATCAGGCGTTTGAAATAGAAAATCTCGTCAGCAAGCTTTATCGGGTCGCCGTGCCGCAGGTTAATCTCGACCTGTCCTGCGCCGCCTTCCTGTGTGATGCCGTCGATTTCGAAGCCTTGCGCTTCGGCGAAATCATAGATGTCGTCGATCACGGGTCCGTATTCATCGACAGCGCTCATGGAATAGGCCTGCCGTGCGGCGGCTGGGCGGCCTGTGCGCCCCATCATCGCTTCGACGGGCTGACGTGGGTCCGTGTTGCGGGCAACCAGATAGAACTCCATCTCGGGCGCCACGATCGGTTCCCATCCTTCTGCCCGGTAAAGCGCGCAAACCCGCCTAAGCACATTCCGTGGTGCCATCGGAATGGGCTCGCCCTTTTGGTCATAGGCGTCGTGGATCACTTGCAGGGTTTTATCCCCGGCCCAAGGTGCTGCGGTCGTCGTGCCAAGATCCGGGCGTAGGATCATGTCAGGTTCGGTAAAACCTTCCTCGCCGGCTGCCTCACCCCAGTCGCCGGTGATCGTCTGAAAGAAGATAGAGTTCGGAAGAAAGAACCGCGATTGACGCGCGAATTTCGTGGCAGGCATAGCCTTGCCGCGCGCGATCCCGGGCAAGTCTGAGATGATGCATTCGACCTCGTCGAGACGTCCGCTTCCGATGTAGTGGCGCACCGCTTCGGGACAGTCTTCAAGCCACTTGGTCATGCGACTTCGCCTTCCTGAAGAATGCCGCGATCTCGCGGGCAAGACGGGCGTTGTCGGTCGGGCGATCGAGGTCTGCCCTTGCCGCCGCTATCCTGTCGTCAGGAACAACGCCTGGCGCGCGGATGTCCAAGAGGAGCTTCGTAGCGTCGGCGTCGAATTCGGGATGGGCCTGCACCGAGAAGATGCCATCGCCGTAGGTGAGTGCGGCGTAGTCACAGAAGGGCGACGAAGCGACGACTTCCGCACCCGGCGGCAGGGCGGTGATTTGGTCCTGATGCCAGGCGTTCAACACAACCTCCTCACCGTCCCAGTCGTACGTGTGGCGCCCAACAGCCCAACCACCAGAGTACTTTTCTACGGTTCCGCCCAACGCCTTGGCGATGATTTGATGTCCAAAGCAAATCCCAACAATCGGGACACCGGCGGCATAAATGTCCCGGATCAACGCCTCAAGCGGGAGCAACCAATCAAGGTCCTCGTAGGCCCCATGCCTTGAGCCTGAAATCAGCCAGCCTTCTGCGTCACGGACATGGTCCGGGAACACACCATCAACGACGGGCCACGCGGTCAGTCGCAGTCCCTCGGGGTTCAGAAGGCGGCTATAGAATTCCGGGTAATCGCCCATCTCGGCGACGATTTCGTCCACCATATGGCCGGTTTGAAGTAGTCCGATGTGCATCAGGCACCCGATTGTGTTGAATGCCAGAGGGTTTAGGCCCGCGCCGCGTGCGCGGCAAGGGGGTCAAACCGTATCGAGATACAGCTCCAACCGCTCGGCATCCGTTAGTTCAGCGTAGTAAAGCAACTCTTGTCGCTTTGTCGCCGTGTAGTTCCGGACAAGCTCGCGCGGCAAGATGCGCTTCATAAGACCCGAATTTTCGAACCTGTCGATTGCCACGCCCCAATCGGGCGCGATCCGCGGCAAGTTCATGGCATAAGCATTGCCGGTCACGGGTTCCGGCGGGGTCAGCTTGTCTTCAATCCCAATCAGCGCCGCACCCAGAACCGTCGCCATGAAGAGGTAGGGGTTGATGTCGCCCCCGGCCACGCGATGCTCAATCCGGCGAGCCTTGGCTGAACCGCTGGGCACGCGGATCGCCGCCGTGCGGTTTTCATAGGCCCAGGAGATTGCCGTGGGGGCGTGCGCACCCGGCACCAGCCTATCATAGCTATTCCCGTGCGGCGCGAAAACCAGGGCACTGTCACCCATGGCATCCAGACAGCCTGCGATGGCTGCGTGTAGTTTATCAGACCCGGTCTCCGATCCATCGTCGAAGATGTTCACGCCATCCCGGTCGATCACTGAAAAATGCATGTGCAACCCGTTCCCTGCGTGCTCCGGATAGGGTTTCGCCATAAAGCTCGCGGCAAATCCGTGCTTGCGCGCGAGCCCGTGTGCAAGCAGCTTGAACAGCCAGGTATCGTCGGCGGCACGCATCGCGGGTCCGTGGGTCAGGTTGATCTCGTACTGCCCCATCCCAGATTCCGAGATTGCGGCCTCGGCGGGTATGCCCATCGCCTCGCATGCGTCGTAGAGAGCGCTGAAGAAGTCATCGAAGGCGTCGAGCGCACGGATAGAAAGCATGTCGCCCCCAAGCCCACGCTTGCCCGACCAGGGCGAAGGTGGGGGGTGCAACGACGCGCCACTGTCGTCGACAAGGTAAAATTCTAACTCTGTTGCCGCAACGGGGCGCCAGCCCCGCGCCTCATAGCGGGCAAGAACGCCCGCCAGGGCGTGGCGCGGATCCCCGGCAAAGGCGCTGCCATCGTCGCGATACATCCACATCGGCAGCAGGGCTGTAGGTGTCTCGAGCCACGGCATCGGAACAAACCCTCGTCCGGTTGGCTCAAGAATGCCGTCCCGGTCGCCGGTTTCAAAGACAAGCGGGCTGCCTTCGATGTCGTCGCCCCAGATGTCGACATTTAGGACGGACAGGGGCATGCGCGCCTCTCCAGCCAGTACCTTGTCCGCAAGACGCGCGGGCAGCCGCTTCCCCCGTGCTTGTCCATTCAGATCCGCAACAGCAGTACGGATTGCCCGCACTTGCGGATGCTCCTGAAGCCAACTCATCGGGCGGCGGCTCCGGTCTTTTCCTTGCTGCTAGAAACACACACAGGCGATGTTAGGGAAGTGGGAATTGCCCTCACATGGCAGGCCAGCTGCTGACGGGGCGAAGTTCTGATGATTTTCATCGGATCAGGTTTGGTCGCACCCGAAGACGTGTGTTCTGTGCATCGGGAAGATGACGGTTGAGGCGTCCATTGATCATTCCAAACACCGCAATGACGGTGAGTGTTAGCACCACAAAATATCCTGCCACGATTGGATAGGCTACAAAGGGGTTGAACGTCTTGTCGGCAAAGTAGTTGGCGTAATAGAGCGCGTCGCCCCGTTGCTGCCAGGCGGGAAAGCCCGAAAAGAACACCAGCGTTGTCGCGTGGAACAGGAAGATTGCTTCATTTGTATAGGCAGGCCAGGCCAGCCGCAGCATCGTTGGCCAGGTGATCCGTCGGAACTTTGCCCAGCCCGTCAACCCGTATGCGTCGGCTGCCTCGATATCGCCCTTTGGAACAGACCGCAGGGCCCCATAGAATATCTCGCCCGAATACGCCGCCGTATTCAAAAACAGAACAATCAGCGCCCCCAGCCAGGCGGCTGTGAACGGATCAAAAATCGGGCTTACGCCCTTGAGACTGAGAAAAAGGAAGTAGGCAAAGAAGAACTGTATGAAAAGCGGGGAACCCCGGAAGACAAAGATGAACCATTCCGAGGGCTTCCGGACCCAGACGCTGGATGACGCTTTTCCGAGGGCCACCGCTGATGCAAGAAAAAACCCGAAGGTCAGAGCCAGCAGGCCGAAATATACGTTCCAGATCATGCCCGAACCGATCAGCGTGAAATGCTGGCAAAGTGTGAAGTCCTCGCGCGGTAACAGCCGCTCGCCGATCCCGATCGACCGAAGCCCGTAGGCCTGGATCGTTTCCAAGCAATTCATGCTGCGGCTGCCTTGCGCTGCGCCTCACCCCCGACGGTCGCCTGCCCGTGGGTCAGCTTGCGCATCAGGCTTTCCAGCACGATCTCGCTGACCCGCGTGAAGCCAAGGTAAAAGACCAGGAGCACCAAAAAGTACCACATGCGCCAGTCGCCATGGGGATAGTCGGTGAAGCGCGGGTTCGCGGTTCCGCCCAGTTCTCGGGCCCAGTAAACGATGTCTTCGACGCCTAGAAGGAAAAGGATCGGAGTGGCCTTGATCAGGATCATCCAAAGGTTCGACAGACCAGGCAGAGCGTAAACCCACATCTGTGGCACCAGGATGCGCCAGAAGGTTTGGCGCTGGGTCATCCCATAGGCTTCGGCTGTCTCGATCTGTGCGCGTGGCACCGCCCGCATTGCACCGTAAAGAACGTTTGCTGCAAATGCGCCAAAAACAATTGAGTAGGTCAATACGGCCAGGGCAAATCCATAAGACTCATGCACCCATTGGGGCGCGTTCGACAAGGGTAGCTTGGCAGCCGTGCAGACTACGAAATCGTTGCCCTGCCGGATCGGTTCGTCCCATTCAGGGCACTTGATCTGGTGGCGTAGCCATTCGAAGGCCTGATCAAGGGCGATGACGAAGAACAGGAAAAACGCAATGTCAGGTACGCCCCTAACGATCGCCGTGTAGCCTTTTCCGAACCACCGCAGGGGCGCAATCCGCGACCGGGCCGCAATCGCGCCCCCGAAGCCAAATGCCAGTGCAGTGGGCGCGGTGATCGCCAGAAGCAGAAGCACGGTTCCGAATGCAACGTAGAAGTTGGCGTGCTTACCCGTGGTCAGGTAACAGGCGAACCATTGAAAGGTGCCAAGCGTCTCGGGATCGGTGCAAAACGAAAAGATAGCGCTTTTCCTCTCGTAGCGGCACACCCCCTTGCCGCTTGATGTGTATCTGGTTGCCAAGATGAAGGGGCGGGCCGCGCCCGCCCGCGTCATCCGATCAGAAGGTCGAAGAGACCTCCCATTTCGTAATCAGCTCGTTCAGTGTACCATCGTCTTTCATCGATTGGATCGCCGCATCGAACTTAGCTTTCAGTTCGCCATCGGACTCGCGTACGCCCATCCCGACGCCACCGCCCAACGGGACATCGTCGCCGACAAAGGTCAGATCTGCATCCGCTTCCGCGATCGGGGCGAGATACGATTTATCCGCCAAAACCGCATCGGCTTCGCCGCTGCGCACGGCCGCAATGGTTTCTTCCGGAGTTGCGAACTCTACAAGAGTTGCGCCGGACGATGCGATGTATCCGGCCTGGATTGTGCCAGTCTGGGCCGCGATCACTCCGCCTTCCAGGTCAGGATTGTCGGATATCGCAACGAAGGCCGACGGGTCGGGCGGTGTGTAGTTCTGGGTGAAATCGATCACTTCATCGCGCTCGTCAGTGATCGACATACCGGCGATGATGGTGTCGTAGTTCCCAGAAACAAGGTTCGGGATGATCGAGTCCCATTCGTTTGTAACCCACTCGCACGTAAGCTCGGCGCGCGTGCACAGTTCGTCGCCCAGCTCGCGCTCGAAGCCGTCGACTTCGCCTGCATCGTTTATGAAGTTCCATGGAGGATAGGCGCCCTCGGTGCCCATACGAATGACCGAGTGGCCATCCGCGAACGCGGCACCGGCCACCAAGGCCAGGGCTGCGGTCGAAAGGATCAGCTGTTTCATCTGGTTACTCCCGTTTGAACGCGTGCTTGTTGATCAGGCCGGGGCAGTTGCGCTCAGAAACTGCCGAAGCCGGTCCGTTTTGGGGCTGCCGAACAAGTCGGTGGGTGTGCCTTCCTCTTCGATCTTTCCCTGGTGAAGAAAGACGACATGGTCGCTGACGTCGCCTGCCATCCGCATGTCGTGCGTGACGATGACCATTGTCCGGCCTTCGGCGGCCAGATCCTTGATCACGCGGACCACCTCTTGCTCAAGCTCCGGGTCAAGGGCCGAGGTTGGCTCATCAAACAAAAGTGCGCGTGGTTCCATGCATAGGGCGCGGGCAATAGCCGCGCGCTGCTGCTGCCCGCCGGAAAGCTGTGCCGGGTAGACGTCGCACTTGTCGCCGATCCCGACTTTTGACAGGTAGTTGCGGGCCTTTTCCTCGACTTCAGACGGGTCGCGCCTCAGCACCGTAACGGGGGCTTCCATCACATTTTGCAGGATCGTCAAATGGGCCCAAAGATTGAATTGCTGGAAGACCATCGACAGGTTTGTGCGAATGCGCGTTACCTGCGCCCTGTCGGCCGGATGACGGGCAAGCCCGTGGCCTTTCCACTGTATCGGTTCGCCCTCGAAAAGGATCTCGCCCTTTTGGCTGTCTTCCAGAAGGTTGGCGCAGCGTAACAAGGTGGACTTGCCCGAACCCGACGAACCAATCAGCGACACCACGTGGCCACGCTCGGCAGTCAGGTCCACGCCCTTAAGAACCTCCAACGCGCCATAGGCTTTGTGAAGGTCGCGAATTTCAATCACTGGCGTGGCGCTTGTCACGGCGGCTCTTGGTCTTGGGGTCCCGGCGTAAAAGTAAGGCGCGGAACGCCCGCAATTGCAATGCATAATTGGAAATTGCACGCGCGTCTGGTGCCGATACGCCCGCTATTCGGGCGGCGGCGGAGGGGTGTGCACGGCCAAGTAGGCGTCATCGCGGGCCTCCACTAAACCATAGAGCGAAAGAACTTCTTGATCGGGGCGCGACAGCCCCGCAATTGCCGCCGTCAGTGCGTGGAAGACTGGCTCTGTTGCGCGATCCTTGGCGGTGATGAAAGGCAGAGCGGGCGTAGGCTTTGTCCTGGCGATGACGCGAAGCTCGGACGCGGTGTCGTCCCAGCGTCCAATCATCCGCCATGTCACAGCATCAATTGCTGCAACGTCGGCCGCGCCACGCGCAACCGCATCTGCCGACGATCGATGCGCTCCGGTTCGGATGAAACCGCCGAATGTGACGCCATACTCGGTGGCGAGGGTCATCGGTGCTGCCCAACCCGACTGCGAAAGTGGCTCGTTATAGGCAAGCCGCGCGCCTTCGAAATCGTTGAAACCGCTTCGATGGTCGCCCGCGCGCGCGACGATGACGCTGTAGTAGTCGCCTGGCGCACAGTCGAGCCCGGTGTTTGGCGCGCCAACCAATGCCACCTGTCCATGCAGCCGTGTCCGGTAGGGCAGGCCGCAAGTTTGGGACAAAATAAGATCCGGTGCCTGCCAATGCGACCAGAGATCTTCCGACCTTGTCAGATCCTTGGGGCTTGCGCTTGTAAGATGCGTGCGGACCAAAGCCCAAAGCCGATCCAGCGCCCTGGCGGTTTCGGCCCGATCGTACATCGGAAGGCTGGCGATCACGCGCGGTGTGCCTCAACCCTTTGACGTGCAAGGGCAGAATCCCGATCGTTCACACCTAAGAACTTCGCCACAAGACGCAGAAGCGCGTCTTCCTCATCGTCACGAACACCATCGGCTAGAACCACGTCCCAAAGCGCTTCGACGACGCCGGTACGTTCTTCGTAAGGCACCGCGTCCTTAATGGCGCGGGTAAACCGCACGGTATCGGGTGCTTCAGTCTCCAGCGTTTCGGCCTGGCGCCTGAGTGCCGTGGCCTCAAACGGTGAGAGATCAAAGCGTTTGGCCAGAATCCGATCGATGCGCGAAACTTCGTCGCCCGCGTAGTCTCCATCGGATCGTGCGATGCGCACCAGCAGCGCCCCAAGCGCAAGTCGCGCATCCGGATCGCTTAGCGGTTCGGGATCGGGGCGGGTGAGGCGGGCAAGAAAATCGGCAAACATAGAGACGATATACCCGTTGGAACCGCGGGCTTAAAGCCACGTCTGATGCGCCAACGTATAGTAAGACGCGCCAGGAAGGATCCTGACGCGCCGTACTCACTCACTCGCTACCACAATTGCGTTAGACACGGGGGGTAGGGCGAGAGTCGGTCCGAAATCTTCGGTTCCGTGACGATTTTGTGATCGCGCCGAACGAAACATTAAGGCGTAGGCGTGCCCTTTTTCCCGAAACCGGGACAATCGATCAGCGCGGAACCCACCGCGACCTAAGAAAAGCCATCCATTGTCGGTTTCTCGGATACAATGGGGTCGAATTGGTGGCCCGGTTTCTGTCGTCTTTCGCGCCACAATCTGATTGTTTCCTGATGAGAGAAACACTGTTGATACGCCATTTAGCGGTTACGAACCTGCAGCGGACTTTCGGCGGACGGCCAATCGGGGACTACTCTGCCGTGTTGCCATCGGGTGGATCGTCATAGACGGACCAGCCAAACGTCCCCGTGCTCTTCGGAAGATCGGTTTCACCAACGTTTCGCGCCATATAGGTCTTCGCGATGAAGTTTGCCGTGATCGGAGCAGTTAGGAAAAGAAAAAGCGTGATCAGCATCTCATGTACTGACACATGTCCGGTATCCGCATAGAAATAGACCATTGATCCGATCAGGACGCCGCCAACACCAAGTGTTGTGGCTTTGGTTGGGGCGTGCAGCCGCTGCACCGAGTCTCGGAGCTTTATCAGACCGTAGGACCCTACGAACCCGAAGAGACCGCTGATGACCAGAGCGATCGAGATAACAAGTTCAGCAAAAAAGCTCATGCCGCACCCTCATTCGATGATGTCGCCGCGCAAGACATAGCGGCAATAGGCGACGGTAGAGACAAACCCCACCATCGCGATCAGCATCGCGGCTTCGAAATAGACACCGGTCCCGCGCCAAATGCCGTAGAGCACAAGTAGGGCGATGACGTTAATCACCATCGTGTCGAGCGCAAGGATGCGATCGGCGGCGTCGGGTCCCATCGAGATACGCCACAAGTCCAGAAGCAGGGCGAGCCCATAGCAGAGCGCGCAAAAGATCAACGCGAATTCGATCATGGGAATATCTCCATCAGGCGACGTTCGTAGCGCGACTTGATGCCGTCTCTAACGTCGTCGGGGTCGTCCGTGTGAAGGCAATGAACAAGAATGCACCCGCCATCGGCGGACAGCATGGCGGATACGGTCCCAGGCGTCATGGTGATCGTTCCGGCCAGAACAGTGATCGCCTCTGCTGAAGTCAGTTCAAGCGGAACGACAATCCAATGGGACCGGATCTCGGGTTCGCGCTTGAACAGAATAATGCTGGCGACCTGCACGTTGGCGACAACGATGTCCCAAAGGACGATCAACCCGTATTCGACGATCATCCGCGGGTTCTTGATCTTGGGTCTGTCAGGCCAGTAGGCGGCTGTCATCATCGGTATAATTACCGCAAAAGCCACAGCAAGGATCAAGTTTCCAAGTGTGAATGTGTTGACAAGGGCAAGCCAAACAAACACTAGCGTCAGACTGAGAAGCGGGTGGGGTAACAGGCGCAGAAGCATGGTCTAAACCTCCGGCCCGGGGTTAAGCACGGCGGAGATGTACCCCGAACGATCAAAGAGCTGGAGAGATGTGTCTTCAAGATAGGCTGCAATCGGGCCAGCGAAGACCGTAAGACCGGACAGCGCCGCGACCGCCGCCATCGTGGGAGCAATCTCCGCGGCCGTCGCTTTGGGGGCGGCGGGGGTATCGCCGTCAGGTGCGTCCAGTGCTGTGGATTTCCAGAACAACGTGGTGCCCGCCCGGCCAAAGCCGATGATCGTCAGAAGCGACCCGATCAGGATCGCGGACCATACCCAGGCAAGCGAGGCGGGTTCCCGCATAGCGTCCAGCACAAGAAGTTTTCCAAGAAAGCCGCTGAGTGGCGGCATGCCGGCCATCCCGATTGCAGCCGCGAAGTACAGGGCCGCAAACAGACCGTTCTGGGCAGTTGCCGGGGCAGTCGACAAGGTGTCTGCACCGCGCCGGGTGATAACTAGGTCGGCGATTAAAAACAGGCATGCGGCGGCGAATGTCGAATGGACCATATAATACAGCGCCGCCGTCGTCGCCGTGGGCGAAAAGGCGGAGACAGCAACCAAGAGTGTACCCATCGACCCCACGACCGAAAACGCGATCAAAGGCATCAGCCGACGTGCGCCGACCACGCCTAACGCGCCGATCGCGATTGTGAAGATCGCGGCGGGCAGAAGCCACGTTCCGGCCAGATCCTCTGTCCCGGCGATCCCCGGACCGAAGGCGATCGTGTGGACACGCAGGATCGCGTAGGCCCCGACCTTTGTCATAATCGCAAACAGCGCTGCCACTGGTGCGGGTGCATTTGCATAGGTTCCCGGAAGCCAAAACTGCACCGGGAAAAGCGCGGCCTTCACAGCAAAAACCAGCATCAAAAGAATGACGGCGACCCTGACAAGCGCTGCTTGGTCCGGCGGGATTTCCGCGACCCGCACACCAAGATCGGCGATGTTCAGCGTGCCGGTTGCACCGTAGAGCGTGCCCAGAGCAAAAAGAAAGAGGGTCGATCCGGCAAGGTTCATGACCACATATTGCAACCCGGCTTGTACCCGCTCACGCCCGCCGGAATGGATCATCAGCCCGTAAGACGCGATCAGCAGCACTTCGAAGAAGACAAATAAGTTGAATACGTCGCCCGTCAGAAAGGCGCCGCAAATGCCCATAAGCTGAAACTGGAACAGCGCGTGGAAATGGCGTCCGCGCGCGTCCCACCCTGTCGCGACAGCATGAACCAGCACGATCATGGCCAGAAGCGCAGTCAGAAACACCATCAAAGCGGACAGGCGATCAAGGACAAGCACGATTCCAAATGGTGCAGGCCAGTCCCCCAGCCGGTAGACATGGGTGTCCCCGTCAGCGGCCACGAGCACAAGCCCCAGCGCAACCGCAAACAGCACAGCAGTGCCTGCCATCGACGCCGTCCGGGCCAGCGTCATATCGTGACGCATCACAAAGGCGATGATGGGCGCCAAGATCGCCGGCAGGACGACCGGAACAACGATCCAATGCATCATGAACGGTGGTCCTTTGTCCCGCCGTCGTCCTCTGGCTGATCAAGATCAATCCGGTCGTTTTGTGCTTCCAGAAACGCGCCAAGCCCGATCATCACCAAGACGGCGGTCATGCCAAACGATATCACGATCGCTGTCAGCACCAGCGCTTGCGGCAGCGGGTCAGTATACGTCGCGTCGCCGTATTTCGAAAGGATCGGCGACATGTCGATGGCCAGCCGCCCGCTGGCGAAGATGAAGACGTTTACGGCATAAGACAGCAAAGCCAGGCCCAAAATGACGGGAAACGTCCGCAATCGCAGCATCAGATAGACCCCGCCAGCGGTCAGAACGCCGATCGCACTTGCGACGATAAGTTCCATCTCAGGTGCCCGCCTTGTCTTCTGCTTGCTCGCCGGGGTCATAATCCATAGGTTCGGGGTTCACCGTCTCGCCAGCAAAACGCGCGATCCGAGACAGGCTGTAGAGCATCAGCATGACGGCGCCCAAGACAGTTAAGAAAACACCAAGGTCGAAAAGCATGGCCGTGGCCAACTCGAACTCTTCAATCGGTGGAATATGAACGTAAGTATAGGCGCTCGTCAGGAACGGACGGCCCAGAAGCCATGCGCCAGCCCCAGTCAGACCTGCGATCACGACGCCTAGGCCGATCATTGTGTGATACTCGATCCGTTTGCGTTCCTGCGTCCATGCAAAGCCAGACGCCATGTACTGCATCAGCAGGGCGATGGCGATGACCAATCCTGCGACAAACCCGCCGCCCGGTTCGTTGTGGCCGCGCAGAAAGATATAGAGACCCACAAGCGACGCGATGGGCATCAGGACGCGGGTCACCACGACCATCATCAAGGGATGGCGGTCGCGCGAACGGTCGTAGTCGTAGACCGTTGCCTTTAGTCGCTTGGCTGCGGGCCCGTCCAAAAGCGCATGCATCAGGGCGAAGATCACAAGACCTGCGATCCCGAGAACAATGATCTCGCCATAGGTATCGTAGCCTCGGAAATCGACCAGGATGACGTTCACGACGTTGGTGCCGCCGCCGCCTTCGTAGCTGTTATCAAGGTGATAGCCCGAGATCGTGTCGACGTCGCGAAGCAAGAACGCGTAAGCCAGCGCGCCCACCCCGCTCCCGGCAGCAACGGCGATGGTACCATCCCGCAGCTTCAAGCCGACCGGGCTTTCCTTTGGCGTAATCTGAGGCATGAAATGCAAGGCCAGCAGCAAAAGCATGATTGTTACGGTTTCGACCGAGATCTGTGTCAGCGCAAGATCGGGGGCCGAGAGGTAGACAAACCCCGCAGAAATCGAAAGCCCGATGACCCCGATGAGGACGAGCGCCCGGAACCGACGGTGGTGCATGAAGACAACGGAAATCGTTGCGACGACCAGCATCACCCATCCCACCGCGATCACCGGGGGAACTGGCAACAGAGCGCGGGTGGGCGCCGCGAGCCCGCCGCCAGCGAACGCGAACCAACCCAGTCCGACAGCCGTGACTGTGAATATCGCCAAATAGCGGCTGATTGCACCGGTGTGCGTCGTTTCGGTTATCCAGCCAGCCACTGCGACCAAGCGGGCCATGAACCAATCGAAAATCGCCTTCGCTTCCGGTCGTGGCGCATTGATCCAGATTTTGTTGAGTGGGGCGTAGAGAGACAGTAAGACTGCACCCCCGACCGTGGCGGCGACCGACATCCAAAGCGCGGGTGTAAACCCGTGCCAGATCTTGAGGTGAGGATGCAGATCAGCTCCGGTCACGGCATTCGCGGCCGCTGTCACAAGACCTTCGACCAGGTACGGCGCCACGCCGATCACAACAACCGCGACTACAAGAAGTGCAGGCGCCGCCCACATGCCAAAGGGCGGGTCATGGGGCGTGTGCGGATAGTCGTCGCGCTTTGGCCCCAAAAACACATGGACCACAAAACGGAACGAATAGGCGACCGATAAAAGCGCCCCGAACGTGGCTGTGACCGGAACTGCCAGGTGACTGCCCAACCAGTCTGTGTGCGATGCCTCTTCCAGCATCATCTCCTTGGAAAGAAAGCCGTTGAAGAGTGGGATCCCGGCCATCGACAACGCAGCGATCGTTCCGATGATGAAGGTCACAGGCATCAGGTGTCTCAACCCGCCAAGACGTTTGATGTCGCGTGTATGGGCCTCGTGATCGATGATCCCCGCCGTCATAAAGAGGGCGGCTTTGAACGTCAGGTGGTTGATGATGTGAAACACCGCCGCCACGGCCGCCGCCTCGGTTCCAAATCCTAGAAGCATGGTCAGTAGACCAAGGTGGCTTACGGTTGAGAACGCCAGAAGCGCCTTTAGATCATCCTTAAAAAGCGCGATTGCGGCACCTAACACCATTGTCACCAGCCCGGTGGTCGCAACGATGTAAAACCATGCGTCGGTGCCTGCGAGCGCAGGCCACATCCGCGCCATCAGGAACACCCCGGCCTTCACCATCGTGGCTGAGTGTAGGTAGGCCGACACCGGGGTCGGGGCCGCCATCGCATGCGGCAACCAGAAATGGAACGGGAACTGCGCAGACTTCGTGAACGCCCCGAGAAGGATCAGAATAAGGGCGGGCATGTACCAGTCTGAGGCGCGGATTATGTCGCCGGACGCCAGAATGTCGGTCAGGTCGTAACTACCCACAATATTGCCAAGGATCAGCATCCCCCCGATCATGGCCAGTCCACCTGCGCCGGTCACGGTGAGGGCCATGCGGGCACCCTGCCGACCTTCTGGCAGATGTTTCCAGTATCCGATCAGCAGGAACGACGACAGCGAAGTCAGTTCCCAGAATACAAGCAAAAGCAGTATGTTGTCGGACAGTACAATCCCCAGCATCGCTCCCTGAAAAAGCAGGAGATAGGTGTAGAACTGCCCCATCGGGTCTTCGCTGGACAGGTAGAATCGCGCATAGAGCGTAATCAGCAACCCTACGCCAAGGATCATCCCAGCAAAAAGGAGCCCAAGCCCATCCAAGAAAAACGAGGCTGTAAGCCCAAGTTGCGGCAACCAGGTCACTTCGGCCTGAACAATGCCACCCCTCAGGACCTCGGGTGCCAAAATGGCAAGCATGGTCAGGGCCAGGGCCGTTGGCACGGCGGTGGCGACGGTGCAGGTCGTCCGACCGGCGCGTATCATCAACCCTGGCAGAAGCGCACCCAGAAACGGCAGAAGCGAAATCAGAAGAAGAAGGTTGCCCCCGTGGCTCATATGCAGACGTCCCGCAGTCCTTTGGTTTTGTTCTTGGGGTGGTCGATCCGGACGTGCGCGAACACGCAGGTGCAACCCATAGTGCAAGTTGTGCCGCGCGTCGGGTCAATTGGCAACTGCGATGCAAAAGGTTCTGGGCTGTAGGGCGAGGCTCCTATGCCAGTCAGTTGACTGGGCACGCCTCTGGCATGCGACCGAACGCGTCCACTCACGCGCACCCAGTTCAGGTCGTCCTGCAAGGTTGAGGAAATCGGGTTCCTCTATCTCGCGGGACATAGGAGTGTGATCGGACGGGTTGGCTCATCTCTGCGAACTCTTGCCGGAGCCGGGCATCTGCCCGTCGACCGATGCTTGTCAGGATGCGATGTCCGGGGGTACGTCGTATGGTTCCTGATTACTTTCGGCGTAGCACGGCTTGACCGTCGGAGGCGTTTTGCTTGGTTTTCGGGATGCAAGGGACTCTGGCTGCTGGTCCAGCTTCCGGATGGCTGGGCTCTGGCCAGCCTAGTCTGCAAGCAAGCGCGCCGCCACGCTTTCCAGCCCAATCGCGCCGGACAACTCAGAGCGGTCAATCGATAGATCAGCAAGTTCCGGATCGATGCGTTCGAGTGCACGTGCGAGGCAGCACAGGGTCTGCGACAGGCGATCTGTCTCCTGCAGTTTTTCGATCGATCGGCCGTCAAGAGTAAGATTGCCTGTCCGCATCAGTTTTCCGATCTCTTCCTGCAAACTGTCAATTGCGGACGCTATTTCGCTGCACTCCGCCGCTGCGTTTCGGGCGAGCGCCCCCAATCGGACGAGAGACTCGTCTGGCTTAACGGCCAACTCCTTGCCCATTATAGGCGACCCACGATCGCTTCTATTGCCGACTTCAAGTCCGTGGGTGTAAATGGCTTCTTGATGAAATTGTTCATCCCGAGGCTTCTTCCACGGTCAATGATGTCACGATCTGCCCGGCCTGTGATCAGCAGAAATCCAACGCCGGCGGTTTTCTGAGCCCTTCGAAGCGCCTCCAGCAAAGCGAGACCATCCATTCCCGGCATGTTGTAGTCTGATATGACCAGATGGACCGGGCTTCGATCAATGCTATCCAAGGCGCTTGGACCATCAAGAGCGGTCGAAATACTGCGAACGCCAAGGCCTTCCAATGCCTGAGTGATGAGCCCGCGGCTTGTGGACATATCGTCCACCACAAGAACTCGAAGCTGATCTCTAAGCGCCATGTCCCGGCTCCTGCCCGTCTTGCGGTATTCCGCAGTAAGTTGTGATGCCTGTGACCCTGAAACCGTCTTGGGCAGGGTCTGGAATGCGTTCGGAATGGCCAAGGAACAGGGTTCCGCCAACTCGAAGCAGGCCACGGAAACGTGGCCAAAGCGTTCTTTGGGTGTCTTCTGAAAAGTAGATCAATACGTTTCGACAGAAGATAACGTCGAACGGGCCGCTCATCGGCCAATCGGCAATCAGGTTTAGCGTCCGAAACGCGATCAGTTTCCGAACATCGTCGCATATCTCGAAGCCGTCTCCGGTCTGTCGGAAACCCAGCTTGCGGAGTTTTGGGTCTATCGACGTTAGTTCGCTTTCTCGGTAAACGCCGCGCTTGGCGACACCAAGTACGCGCCGGTCAATATCAGTCGCGAGTATTCGGATATCCCAATCTGACGCGTCAGCCAGCACATCCAAGAGCGTCATCGCGACAGAGTACGCTTCTTGACCCGTCGAGCATCCGGCCGACCAGATCCTTAGGCGCCGTTGTCGCGACGGATCGTCTTGGATCTTCGTGACCATCTCGCGCAGGATCGAAAAATGGTGGTCCTCGCGAAAGAAGTGCGAAACATTGGTCGTAAGCGCTGAAATCATATGCGCTTGCTCTTCAGATCCCGCCTTTGACTCTACAAGGTCCAGGTAGTCCTCGAATTGGTGAAGACCGGTGGCCTTTAGCCGGCGGGTCAGCCGGGATTGCACCATCGATCGTTTCGCCTCCGGTATTGAGAGGCCAGCTTGGCGCTCTGCGATCACAGCGACGCGTCTGAAAGCGGCGGCGTCCAGCACCACAGCTTGATCGGAGATATCGAACGGGACTGTCACGCCTATGCGGCCGCGTCCTGCGCAGTCGGAACGACCGCTGAGAGATCGAGAATGCGGATCATTCGACCGTCCACGATGGTAAGGGATTGGACAAATCCGACATCGCGATCAGCGGCCATGTCAGGCGGAGTTTGTAGATCACTTCGCGAAAAGGAGAGGATGTCGGAGACCGCGTCGACCCGCAGCCCGACGTTTCGTCCCGCCGCATCGACAACTATTATCACATTGCGATCGTTTGGATCCCTGGCATCCAGTCCAAGCCTCAGCGCCAGATCGATGACCGGTAGTACTGAGCCGCGCAAATTGATCACACCGCGCACATAGGACGGCGAATGGGGCAGAGACGTCGCCCGCGTCCACCCGCGTATCTCGCGAACCGACATGATGTCGACCGAGTATTCCGCATCTCCAACGCGGAAGGACAGCAATTCAACCTCGCCGGAATTCGTCTGGTCATTCTCCGAAACGGTCATCTATATCTCCTATCCGGTACCTGTTGCGACCAAGGCGGGACGACTGTGACCGGTCGCGTTCGCGAGCAGGTCGGCTGGATCCAGGATCAACGCAATCTGCCCATCGCCAAGAATGGTCGCGGCTGCCACGCCAGGAACATGCCCATAGCTGTCCTGAAGCCCCTTGATCACGACTTGTCTTTGATCTTCGATCTCGTCCACGACCAGCGCCGCTCGGTCGCCGTCCTCGTGGCTGATAAGCAGAACAATTGCGCCTTCGTAGTTTTCGCGTGGCGTCGAGTATCCTAGCTCGGCTCCCAGGTCGATCAGTGGGACAAAGCTGTCGCGCACGCGAACGACCTGGGTGCTTGGTCCAAGCGGGCGGGCATCCGTTTTCTTGAGTGACAGCGTTTCCGAGATCGCGCTGAGCGGCACAACGAGTGTTTCGGAACGAACACGAACCACCATGCCATCAAGGACGGCAAGCGTCAGCGGAAGCGAGATAGAGAAAGTTGTCCCGATGCCCGTTTCCGAAAGGATAGAAATGCGGCCGCCCAGCGCCCCGATCGCGTTCTTCACGACATCCATTCCCACACCCCGACCCGAGATATTGGACACCGAACTGGCTGTGGAAAAACCCGGCAGAAATAGCAGATTGTCGATCTCACCATCGCTCAGCTCTTGGCCTGGCGGGATCAAGCCTTTATCTTCAGCGATGGCTTTCACTCGGGCACGGTTAATCCCGCCGCCATCGTCGGCGACTTCGATCAACACACGCCCCGAGCGATGTGCTGCGGTTAGTGTCACGATCCCCTCGGCGGGTTTTCCCGCCGCCTCACGATCCTCCGTCTTCTCCAACCCATGATCGACAGCATTTCGGATCATATGGGTCAAAGGGTCCGCCAAACGTTCGATCACCGTCTTGTCGATTTCCGTCGCCTCGCCCTCGGTCACAAGGCGCACCGTCTTTCCGACATCGGCAGAGGATTCACGAACGATCCGGGCCATGCGCTGAAACAGAGATTTCACCGGCTGTGCACGGATCATCATAACACTGTCTTGAATGTCGCGGGTTAGCTGCTGAAACTCATCCAGCCCCGACGCGATCTTCGTGTTACCAGAGAGGCCGGAGGCGCCAAATGACTGCGCCAGCATAGCCTGATTGATCACAAGTTCCCCAACAAGATTTACCAGACGGTCGATCCGGTCAAGGTCGACGCGGACGGTAGCCGCAGGGCTTGACTGCGGTTGCACAGACTGTGCCGTTTTTTCGGGTTCCTTTGGCGCGTGCTCTTTGGGCGGTGGACTTGCTTTGGCGGCCTCAGGCTTGGCCGCCGATATGACCGCCTCAGACCGCTGGGGCGTTTCGACGTTTTCCGTCCGTTCCGCTTGGTTCTGCGGCGCGGTTTCAGTTGGTTGCTCTCCCGGGTCCGTGATCTTTAGATCGCACAGCCCGTCGACAAAATCGAAGATATCCAGAAGGATGTCGCGATCAGCAGATGTTTCCAGCGTCACGTCCCACGACAAGAGCGAAACCGTGCCGTCGTAGGTTTCAAGATCGGGAAGAGTGGAAATAGTGCAAGCGGTCGTCGGATTTCCAAAGCCAGCCAAGGCCGTGAGCAGGAACACAGGTTCGTTTCCGCTGGAATAAAGCTCCGGTGTCGGCGCAAAGCGAATGCCGACCGGCCTCAATAGGTCTTCGGACGCCAATCGGTCGGTGTCCCCTTCTTGGCGCGGGTCGCCGGTCTCTGGGTTCGGCAGCTCAAGCCCAGGCAGATCAAGCGAAATTCCCGTGGGCTGAAACTCAAGATCCTCATCTGTTGGGGCGTCTTCTGCATCACCTGTCTCTTTGCCGCCGACAAGTTCGGTCAACTGACCCAGCAGCCCTTCAAGCGCATCATTGGAAAGCGTCGTCTCTTCCCGTGCCGCGCGCACGAGATCAGAAAGCGCGTCGGCGCACTGAAAGAACAGAGCGATGACCTCTCTGCCGATTTCAAGTCGGTCGGATCGCGCCTCGTCCATCGCCGTTTCGAAACTATGCGTAAAGGAGACGAGTTGATCGAGGCCGAACGCGCCCGCGCCCCCTTTGATCGAGTGAACCGCTCGGAATGCGACATTGATGGTTTCGCTATCGTTTGCACCATCCGACATCGACTGCAGTGCATCCTGCAGCGCTTCCAACAATTCTTCGCATTCAACAAAGAATGATGCACGAATCTCCAGCATGGGGTCAGACATCGATCACCCCGCTACAATCTGAAGCGCCTTGACCAATTTTTCGGGGTCGAAGGGCTTTACAATCCAGCCGGTTGCGCCGGCGTTACGAGCACGCGCTTTCAAGTCTGATGAGCTTTCGGTGGTCAGCACAAGAATAGGCAGGCCCTGGTATGCGTCTTGTGCGCGAACCGCATCGATAAAGCCGAAGCCGTCCAGCCTTGGCATATTGATGTCGGTGATAATGACGTCCGGGGTCACCTGTGCGAGCATTTCCAGCCCATGTTCGCCGTCTTCGGCCAGATGTGTCGTCATGCCCGCCTGTGACAGGGTGTAATTCAGCATATCGCGAATGGTGCGGCTGTCATCGACGGCAAGAACGGTCATGCTCATGCTGCACCTCCGGAAGAGAGCTGCTCTGGCCGCAATCCAAGGATCGATAGATGACCGCGTGCCGCATCGGTCAGGTTTTCGACGACCAGCTTATTCCCATCGCGCGCCCAGCTATCAGCCGCCACCAAAAGTGTTTGTACCGCATGGGCCCCGAGATGCTGAACATGCCCCGCGTCTATCGCCAGATCCGAACCACGCCGCGCGCGAAGATCGGCCAGAAGGTCCAGAGAAGCCCGGAGATCCAGCTTTTCGGAGAGCTGTAAAGGTTCGCCGGGGTCATTCCCGAATTCAGAGTGCGCGCGTGCATCGGCCATGGTCATCCCCGTCCTTGCAGATCGGGATGGGTCTAGGCGCCGACCGGTTAAAGGCGCGTTACGGATTTTGGGATTTCACGCTGGATCCGAAATTCGGTCGAGATGCGCTGCCGATCCCGCCAGCGCGGCGTAGTCGTCTTCGATTACAGCGACCGAGAAACCTTGCATGAACTCGGCGAACCGCCCTTTGTCGCGGAAGGCATCAGCAAACCCGAACTGAACGAAATAAGGGGCCATGGCCCGAGCTACGCCACCAGCAAGATACACCCCACCAAAGGGGAGGTGGTCAAGAGCCAGGTTGCCCGCTGTGCGGCCGAGAAGCCGAACGAACACCGCGACGGCCTCTTTGGCGCGCGGATTTTCTCCGGTTGCGCAGGCGGCCATAATGTCGGCGGCGCCAAGCGGGGTGTCATCACCGGCCTCTTGGCCCAGCCACCCATGTACGCGTTCCAGGCCCCGGCCCGAAAGTACTTCTTCAACCGCAGGAAAGCCGTGCGCAGCCTGGACGAAACGGCAAAGCCGTAGTTCCTCTGCCGTTTGAATCGGCAAATTTCCATGCCCGGCTTCGGACGGGACGACCAGGCGGGCTGAACCCAAGTGATGGACCGGTGCCGCGTTAAAGCCGGTCCCTATACCGATCACCAGCTGCGTGGCATCTGCCTTTGGTAACGGGCCTTCGATCACCGGCCGCAGGTTTTTGCCAGCGATCCGGCCTAGCGCATGTCCCTGCGCCTGAAGATCGTTCAATACGGCCGCGAATTCGGCGCCAGTGGCTTGCGCAAGTGTTTCCTCGTCGATGGTCCAGTCAAGGTTTGTCAGTGTTCCGCGCCCGTCGCGCACAGGTCCCGCAATTGCAACCGAGGCCGCCCGGCAGTCCACGTCTCCCTCTTCCTGCACAAACAGGCGCAGCACCGTTTCCAGATCTGGATACATCGCATTGCGATACCGACGTATCGTTTCGGGCAGCAGATCGGGACCCTTGGCCAGGGCAACGCGCGTGTTGGTACCGCCAATGTCAGCGACAAGGGAGAAAGTGTCGGGTTCGCGTGTCATGGGCGTTCATCTGGATAGGGCAGCGGCCCAGGCGTGATAGGACGCTTTCGGGGTTCGCTTCAAGTTGTCGAAATCAACGTGAACAAGACCGAAGCGCTTATCATATCCAAGCGCCCATTCGTAGTTGTCGAGAAGCGACCACGTAAAGTAGCCCGAAACAGGAACTCCTGAATCAAGTGCACGTGCAACGGCACCAAGGTGGGCGTCGAGATAGTCGATGCGATGCGGGTCGGCCACGGCGCCGGCTTCGACCCGGTCGGGGGCCGCCATTCCGTTTTCGGTCACGTAAAGCGGAAGCCCCTTAGCATACTCTTCGTGCGTGCGCCGCAGGAAGAACTCCAGCCCGTCGGGGTAGATTTCCCACCCCATATCGGTCTTGGGCAAGGGGCCCTCCACCTCGTCATGCGCGGGCCAGGGGCCGTCGTTCGGTGCGATGATCTTGCGCGTATAATAGTTGATACCGACCCAGTCGAGCGGCTGAGCAATGGTCTCGAAATCGTCCTGCCAACCTGTGGGCAGATGCGGACCGAGGCCTGCAAGGACATTCTCAGGATACTGTTTCTGAAACACACCGGAAAGGAAGAACCGATTGTAATAACCGTCGTAGAGATCCGCCGCCGCCCACGCCGCCGGGCTGTCGTCGACCGGATGGGCGTACTCCATATTGAAGACCCCGCCGAGGTTCATCATGCCCAGTCCGCGCATCACCTCGATGCTCTGGCCATGCGCCAAAAGGACATGGTGCATGGCCCGTGCCGTCGCCCGGATGTCGCGCAACCCTGGCGCATGATGCCCCAGAAAATGCGATAGCCACCCGACACACCACGGTTCGTTGATGGGCGCGGCCGACCAGACCCGATCGCCGATCCGGCCCATAACGACTTCAGTAAAATCGGCAAACCACCCGGTAATGTCGCGGTTTCGCCATCCGCCGAGATCTGCAAGCGCAACAGGCAATTCCCAGTGATACAGCGTCACAGAGGGTTTCAGGCCACGATCAAGCATTCCATCGACCAGGCGGTCATAAAAATCGAGCCCTTCCGCATTGGGCGCGCCACGCCCCTCTGGCAGAACCCGCGCCCAGCTTGTCGAGAACCGGTAGACGTCAAATCCCGCATCGCGCACAAGATCCAGGTCCGCTCCCCATCGGCTCAGATGGTCGCAGGCGATGTCACCGTTCTCGGCGCGGACTACATTTCCGGGTGTCGCAGCAAACGTGTCCCAATGTGTTGGCCCTGCACCCCCTTGGGCATGACCCTCGATCTGGTAGGACGATGTTGCAGTGCCGAAAAGAAAACCTTCGGGGAAATCGGTTCTGATGTGGCGCATAGGATCAGGCTTTCCTCAGTCTTGGCGCAGATGGGGCAGGGCCCGTCGATGCACCAATCAGAAAATCAGTTTCGAGCATCGTCTGCCGGGCCTCGCCCGGCCGGTCGATCAGGTCGATCAGGCTTTCCGCGGCGCGGCGGCCAGCGATCCGCACTGAAGACCGTAGCGCTGTAAAGATTGGCGCATCCCCGCCATTCCGGAAGTAGGACAGATCGTCATCATGGGTGATCACCGAGATATCGGATCCAAGGGTCAGACCGCGGCTTTCGGCGGCGCGCCGGACGCCGAAGGCCGTAATCGGTGAGGCCGATAGAATCGCGGTCGGAGGATGAACAAGTTCCAGAAGCTGCCGGGTTGCCTCGAATCCGTGGGCTTCTGTCATCTCCCCACTAAACATAAGTGCGGGATCAGGGCGGATGCCGCGCCCTTCAAGTGCCGAGATGTATCCCCTGCGACGACGGTGGGCGAAATCCATATGCTCAAGCCCGTTGATCAGGGCAATCCTGCTGTGCCCGAGATCGGACAGGAAATCGGTGGCTCTTTGAAATGAGCGACGATTGTCGACATCGACAAAGCTATAAGTCGACGTAACATCCGAAGATCTGCCATGGACAACGAAAGGAAGACCAATTTCCTGCAGCAAAGGGATGCGCGGTTCATCACGCTTCGGCGAATGCAGGATCAGCCCATCAACGGAACCCTTCGCTGCCATGTCGCGGTAGACGCGTTCGTCGTCGCCGTCCTGTGCAATCGACAGGATGATGTCGTAACCATGAACCGAGTATTCTTCAGATGCCCCGGCAATGAAGTCGGCGAAGATCGGGTTCAGCATCTCGTGCCGGTCGGATTGGTGAATCACGTGCCCGATCATCATCGATCGGCCAGTTGCCAGCGCCTTGGCGCGCGTGTTCGGCCGGTAGCCCACGCGCTCGGCTGCCGCCAAGACCCGGCTGCGTGTGGTTTCGCTGACTTCCGGATATCCGTTTAGAGCACGGCTGACCGTTGTTTGCGATAGCCCGAGCGACTCAGCCAACTGTTTGAGATTCATGGCACAACATGTATCAAAGCGCTTTGATTTCATACGCAGCCTATCGCGACATGTACAGCTACGTCAAAAGAGAACTGAGTTGGCCGGTTAATTTGCGCGTGTAAATTTACTATAAAAAACAAGTTGATCGCGAATCTCGGATTGACTCTGCTGGGTGATTGGGCGAACGTGCTCAACATTCAAAGCGCTTTGGTAAGAACTCCGAGCGCAGGGAAGACCCACGCGCTACACAGGTGCGGGATATCGGGAGGAAGACATGATGACACGCTATTACGCAGGTGCGGCGGCACTTGCGCTTTGTGCCGGGATAGCCAATGCCGATGGGCATTTGATGGTCGCGCCTGGAGAGGGCGGTTTTAACTGGGACAGCTACAACGCATTCGCCGAAGCAAACGATTTCTCGGGTGAGCAATTGACGATCTTTGGCCCCTGGCTCGGGCCGGACGCCGAAGCGCTGGAGCGGGTGCTTGACTACTTCCGTGAGGCCACGGGCGCCGATGTTCGCTACACGGGATCCGACAGCTTTGAACAGCAGATCATGGTCGATGCGCAAGCCGGCTCTGCTCCGAACATTGGTGTGTTCCCGCAGCCAGGTTTGGCCGCCGATATGGCGAAAGACGGTTTCCTGACACCACTAGGTGACGAAGCAGCAAACTGGATGAGCGAAAACTATGCAGCCGGTCCAAGCTGGGTCGCGCTTGGGTCTTACGCTGGCGAGGACGGGTCTGACACGTTTTACGCATTTCCCTACAAGGCCGACGTGAAATCGTTGGTCTGGTACGTGCCCGAGAACTTCGAAGACTTCGATTACGAGGTCCCCGAGACGATGGAAGAGTTCCGCGCTTTGATGGACCAAATGGTCGCCGATGGCGAAACGCCGCTTTGCGTCGGGCTTGGATCCGGCGGTGCGACGGGCTGGCCGGCGACCGACTGGGTCGAGGACCTAATGCTCCGCACACATTCGCCTGATGTCTATGACCAATGGGTCACGAACGAGATGCCTTTCAACGACCCCAAGGTGATCGAGGTTCTGGACCTTTATCAGGAATTGACCGGTAACAATGACTATGTCGCGGGAAACGCGGCCGATACCGCGGCAGTCGATTTCCGGGACAGCCCCAAGGGTTTATTTGACAGCCCGCCGCAATGTATGATGCATCGCCAAGCATCGTTCATCCCTGCGTTCTTTCCAGAGGGCACGGAAGTTGGCGAAGACGTCGATTTCTTTTATTTCCCGGCCTTTGCCGAGAAAGATCTAGGCTCGCCCGTTTTGGGTGCCGGAACGCTGTTTGCGATTACCAACGAGAATGACGCAGCGCATGGTTTCGTTCGCTTCCTTCAGACAGAGATCGCGCATGAGCTTTGGATGAGCCAGGAGGGTGGCGGTTTCCTGACGCCGCTGAAATCGGTAAACACGGATGTCTATGTCTCGGATGTCCGCAAGTCGCTGGGTGATATTCTGCTCGGGGCCACGACGTTCCGCTTTGATGGGTCTGACCTGATGCCGGGTGGCGTTGGTGCAGGCACGTTCTGGACGGGCATGGTGGACTTTTCTTCCGGCTCGAAAGACGCCGCGACGGTTACGTCCGAAATCCAGTCAAGCTGGGATGCGCTGAAGTAGCGCCAAGACACAGCAAGCGCGCTCCGGAACGATTCCGGGGCGCTCGCCTTCGGTTGCTGCCGCGGGCGTAAAAAGGCGCTGGCCCAGGGGAGGGGACAAACAACATGCATCCTGCATTACAAGGCATTGTCACCATCGTCCTGGGGGTGGGCGGATGTCTGGCATATTACTATTTTTCGAACATCTTTCTGGACAAAGTGCTGTTTCCGGCCCGGGGGCCAAACGCAGGCCGAAACATCAACCGCGCCAACATGATAAGGCCATGGCTGTTTCTTTTTCCTGCTCTCTTCGTCCTTGGCCTCTATCTGGCCTATCCCGTTGTGGAGACTTTTCGGCTTTCGGTGACAGATCGTGAACTGGATGGCGCGTTTGTCGGAGGGGCGAATTACTCGCAAATGTTTGCCGAGCCAAAGTTCTGGGAAGCGATGCGCAACAACATGCTGTGGCTGATCATTGTGCCCGCGTTTTCGACCGCGTTCGGCCTATTGGCCGCCCAGCTGACCGACCGGATCTCCTGGGGCAACATCGCGAAGTCACTGATCTTTATGCCGATGGCGATCAGCTTTGTAGGCGCAGCGGTGATTTGGAAGCTCGTCTACGATGTCCGACCTGTCGATACGACACAGATCGGCATCCTGAACGCGTTTCTGATGGCGTTAGGGCGGGACGAGCCGGTGACGTTCCTAACTATCCCCTTCTGGAACAACTTCTTCCTGATGATCGTGCTAATCTGGATCCAGACCGGGTTTGCCATGGTCATCCTGTCGGCCGCACTCCGCGGCATCCCCGAAGAAACGGTCGAGGCGGCCATCGTCGACGGCGCGAACCCGTTTCAGATCTTCTTCAAAATCAAAGTGCCGCAGATCATGGGTACGATCGTCGTCGTCTGGACCACCATTACAATCGTCGTTCTGAAGGTGTTCGACATCGTGTTCGCCATGACGAATGGTCAATGGGAAACGCAGGTTCTGGCCAATTACATGTATGACAAGCTCTTCCGGGCCAACGACTGGGGCGTCGGCTCGGCCTCTGCCATGATCATCATGCTTCTGGTGACCCCAATCCTTGTCTGGAACGTCTATAACGCCCGGAAGGAGATGAAGTGATGGATGGTATCGCGGGACAGAAATCCGGTCTGACCTGGGCTGTTCACGTATCGGTCGCGGTGCTGGTGGCGCTCTGGCTCTTTCCGACGCTTGGGCTTTTGGTGTCGTCGTTCCGGACGGCAGACCAGATCTCGTCGTCAGGGTGGTGGGCGGCGCCGTTCCCGGCAGAACAATCGATCCAGTTGCGAACCGCACCTCCAAGCGAACAAGTCCAAGCGGACGGTGTGTTCGTCACCGAAGGCAACCTTTTCGAACTCGCCGAGAGGCCTGTGGCAGAGATAACGGTTTGGGGCACATCCGCGCGCGACGTCGCGGCCTATTCGCCCAATGAAACGGCCGTTGCTCGCGGAGGTGAGCGGATCACCGTCGATGCCGACGGTAGTTACCGCGTTGAATCCGACACTGAAATGGAGGGACGGCGCGGCGAGCGCGTGTTCGTTACCATCACGGCGCCGCCCGAATTCACACTAGACAATTACCGCGACATCCTGGGTGCGGACAATCGTGAGGGGATGGCCAAAGCGTTCTTCAACACCCTGACGGTGACGATCCCGGCGACCGTCATCCCGATCCTCGTTGCCGCGTTCGCAGCTTACGCGTTGGCGTGGATGGATTTTCCGGGCCGGGCACTTTTGATTGCCGCAGTCGTCGCACTTCTCGTGGTGCCCCTGCAGCTTGCTTTGATCCCGCTTCTGAAACTCCACAATGAGATTGGGATCGGTAAGGGCTACATCGGCACTTGGCTTGCGCATACGGGATTTGGGATGCCGCTCGCGATCTATTTGCTCCGAAACTACATGGTCGGTCTGCCGCGCGACATTATTGAAAATGCCAAGGTTGACGGGGCCACCGATTTCCAGATCTTCGTGAAAATCATCTTGCCCCTGTCGTTCCCCGCACTCGCCAGCTTCGCGATCTTCCAGTTCCTTTGGACGTGGAATGACCTTCTGGTCGCGCTCGTTTTTCTGATCGACGCCACAGGAGAAACGACTGTCATGACACGCCAGATTGTCGAGCTTCTGGGGACGAGGGGCGGCAACTGGGAAATCCTGGCGACGGCTGCCTTTGTGTCGATCGCGGTGCCCCTTGCGGTCTTCTTTCTGATGCAACGATACCTGGTGCGCGGCCTTTTGGCCGGCTCGGTGAAGTAGGACAAATGAACATGAACCTTCTTGATCCGGCGCCAAGTGCGGGTCCTGCGATGGCCGTCGACAAGGACTGGTGGCGCGGGGCGGTTATCTATCAGATCTACCCGCGCAGCTTTCAGGATTCCAACGGAGACGGTGTGGGCGATCTTGCCGGCATCATTCACCGACTGCCGCATGTTGCGTCACTTGGGGTCGATGCAATCTGGATTTCGCCATTCTTTCGGTCGCCGATGCTCGATTTCGGCTACGATGTTTCGGACTACCGGGACGTCGATCCGATGTTCGGAACCCTTGGCGATTTCGACGCACTGATCGAACGCGCGCATGAATTGGGGCTGAAGGTCCTGATCGACCTGGTTCTATCCCACACGTCGCACCAACACCCTTGGTTTGTCGAGAGCCGGTCAAGCCGCGAGAATGCGCGTGCAGATTGGTATGTCTGGGCGGACCCCAAGCCCGATGGCACGCCGCCAAATAACTGGCTGTCGATCTTTGGCGGTTCTGCGTGGCAGTGGGACGGCGAACGCATGCAGTACTACCTGCACAACTTCCTCAAAGAGCAACCGGACCTCAATCTGCATAACACTCTCGTCCAGGATGAACTTTTGGATGTGGCGCGGTTTTGGCTTGACCGGGGTGTCGACGGGTTTCGGCTAGACACCGTGAATTTCTACTTTCACGATCCTGATCTTCGCGACAATCCCGCGCTGAAGCCCGAAGAAGTAAATGACCACACCGCGCCTTCGGTGAACCCCTACAACTTCCAGAATCACCTCTACGACAAGAACCGTCCTGAAAACATCGCTTTCCTAAAGCGGCTGCGCGCGTTGCTGGACGAGTACCCCTGTCCAACGACCGTGGGCGAGGTCGGCGAGGCGCAGCGGGGCGCAGAAATTCAGGCCGAGTACACCGCGGGCGGCGACCGCCTGCACATGTGCTACGACTTTGATTTTCTATCGAACCAGCCGCCAACCGGCACGTTCTTTGCACGTGTTCTGTCCAAAGCGAACGAAACCCTCGGGGACGGATGGGCCTGCTGGGCATTTTCTAATCACGATGTGGCGCGCCACGCGTCGCGCTGGCACCTGGGTGAAGCCGCCTTGCGAGCCTACGCGGCGCTTCTTCTGTCGGTGCGCGGCTCGGTCTGCCTTTATCAGGGCGAGGAGTTGGGGCTGACCGAAGCCTATGTCGCGTTTGACGAGTTGCAGGATCCTTACGGCAAAGAATTCTGGCCGAAATTCAAAGGGCGCGACGGCTGCCGCACCCCGATGCCTTGGGTGCGCGACAACCAGTATGGTGGCTTCACCGACGGCAAGCCATGGCTTCCAGCGGCGATGGAGCATCTGCAACGTTCGGTTGGCATGCAGGAGGGCGATGGTGCATCGACCCTGTCATTCTATCGCCGGATGATTGCGTTCCGGAAGACGCACAGAGTACTGGCGAAGGGAACGCTTGAAATCGTCGAAGAGCGGGATGACCTGATTAGCTTCGTGCGTTCGCTCGGGTCAGTGCGCCTATACTGTGCGTTCAATCTGTCGAACGACATTCAGGATGTCAGGCTGCCAGACGGCAAATGGCTGAAAGACACCGCCGCCCCGTTTGCGGCTGACCTGAACGGAAACACTGCGCAACTACCTGCATGGTCCGCGATCTACGCGACGGAAGAGAGCTAACAAAGAGGCGTCCCAAGCCTCTGGGAGGAGAGATATGGCCAACCTAAAGATGACCGATGTGGGCAAGGCCTATGGCGGAACGGTTGAGGTTCTTCGAAACATCAACCTCGACATCCGGACCGGCGAGTTGATTGTTTTTGTCGGTCCCTCTGGCTGCGGGAAATCGACGCTTCTGCGGATGGTTGCCGGGCTTGAAGGCATCACTAGCGGTGCGCTCGAGATCGACGGAACAGTAGTGAACGATGTCCCGCCCAGCGAACGCGGGATCGCGATGGTGTTCCAGTCGTATGCGCTGTACCCGCACATGACGGTCTACGACAATATGGCGTTCGCGCTACGCCTTGCGGGCAAGTCGAAAGACGAAATTGATACGGCGGTCCGGGCTGCAGCCGACAAGCTGCAATTGACGAATTTCCTTGATCGTCTTCCCAAGGCGCTCTCGGGGGGGCAGCGACAAAGGGTGGCAATTGGCCGATCCATTGTGCGCGACCCCAAGGTCTTTCTCTTTGACGAACCGCTTTCGAACCTGGATGCCGCGCTGCGCGTTGCCACGCGGCTTCAGATCGCGCGCCTTAAAGAACAGATGCCCGAATCCACGATGATCTACGTGACGCACGATCAGGTCGAAGCGATGACACTTGCCAGCAGGATCGTGGTGCTTGCCGGTGGCGGCGTGGCGCAGGTCGGCACACCGCTTGAGCTTTACGAGCGGCCGGAGAACGAATTTGTTGCGCAGTTTATCGGCTCACCCAAGATGAACCTGATGCCGGGTAAAGTGGTGGGCACAGGCGCCGAGACGATCATCGAGATGACAGGCGGGGGGCGGGCCGTCAGCGCTGTTCCGTCGCCAGATAGCCTGACGGGCGCGTCGGTAAATGTGGGCGTACGGCCCGAGGATTTCGTCGAAGCACCCGCAGGCGGATCGTTCATCTACGAAGGCAAGGTCGACATCACCGAAGCGCTGGGCGAAGTTACACTTCTCTACTTCACGGCCGAGGCGGGCGAGGATCCGGTGATCGGCAAGCTTCCCGGCATTCATAAGGACCTGCGTGGTCAGGTGACGCGTTTGACCGCAGAGCCTGCGAAGGTTCACGTGTTCAAGGATGGCGTGTCACTTCTCTACCCCGACGGCCAGAACGTGACCGTATCACCGCACTGACGGGTCTGCGCCCTGACGGGGGTACTATGATCTGATTGGCCGAGAGCTTCGCTGGAGAGGTGGGGTTCACTTCAATCCGCCCAACATCGTCGGATTGCATAAGGCCCGAATCCCCGTAACCTCTCTCACGAGGAGGAGCGCCCAGTGGACTACCCGGATTTCATACAGGACCTGCCATCGCTCGATGTCCCGTTCCCGGACGACGTGGCGCGGACCCATGCCTTGCGGACCGACGACGCGCTTGTCGTGTACTTCACAGTGCTCAAGGAGCTCGTCGTGCCGGAGCATCACCACGGCGCGCAATGGGGCCATATGTTCTTTGGGCGGCTAGAGTTGACCGTTGATGGCGAAACCCGCGTCTGCACACCGGGCGACAGTTGGGACATTCCGGCCGGCGCGCGCCATTCGGCCATTGTCGACGCTGGCAGTCGGTTCATGGATGTCTTCGAAGAGCCCGACCGGTACCCGCTTCGCGCAGAACCTTAGGGACCAGAGGACGACCATGAAACGGCTTTTCCCGTCACTTCCTGAGGACGCACGGCTTGGGGATGTCGTCGCCAAGTTCCCGCGTACGATCGCGCCGCTTCTTGACTACCATGATCGGCTGTTGCGCGATCCGGGCGCGTTAAGCCCGGGGCAGAAAGAACTGATCGCGGCCTATGTTTCGGGCCTGAACGCTTGTGCCTTCTGCCACGGCGCGCACACAACCATGGCCCGGGCCCACGGGATCGACCCCGATGTGATCGATGCCCTGATGGCCGATCCCGATACGGCCCCGGTCGAACCGGCGATGCGCCCCCTTTTGGCGTATGTGTCGAAGCTCACCAGATCGCCCGCAATGATGACCGAGGCAGACGCGGACGCGGTTTATGCAGCGGGATGGTCGGAAGACGCTCTGTTTGAAGCGATCCAAACCTGTGGCCTTAATAGTCTGATGAATCGCATTCTCGAAGGCACCGGGATCACCGAGTACTATGCAGACCCCCGGACCGTCCCGGAGGAACGGCTTGAGGAATTGCGCAGCCCGCACTTCTACACCGAATTTGGGCGGGCGAACGGTGTCAGCAGCTGACGCCTGTCTTCATCCTGGAAAAAATACTCATAAGGAAACCGAGGCTCGCGGGCACCGCTCAACCGAACCATGGCGCCCCCTAAAGAAGACTTGGCAGCCACAGCACGATGCCCGGGAACGCGATAAGGACAGCAACGGTCGCGACATCGGCGCCAAAGAACGGGGTCGCGCCCCTGAACACGTCCTGAACCGTCACGGGCATTTTGGCATCTTGTGCGACACCGGCCACGACAAAGCAATTCAGCCCGATGGGCGGCGTGATTAGGCAAAGCTCAGCCATCTTCACAACGATAATGCCAAACCAGATCGCGCATTCCTCGCTCGTCATTCCAAAGGCGCTATCGGCGCGTGCGACGCCTTCGCCCCCGTTCAGCGCAATGACTGCGGGAAACGTGACCGGCAGCGTCAGGATCAGCATCCCGATTGCGTCCATGAACATTCCAAGGACCACATAGACCAGAAGGATCGCCAGAAGGATCACATAGGGTGAATACTCTAGGCTGCCGATCCAGGTCGCAAACGCGTTGGGCAGTTGGGCAAATCCCAGGAACCGGACATAAATCAGGACACCCCAGATCATCGTGAAGATCATCACGGTGAGCTTCGCGGCTTCCATAAGCGCGGCCTTGAGTTGTCCCCACTTCATGCCCTGCCACACCGCCATGGCAAGAACGACGAAGGCGCCAAGTGCTCCCGCTTCTGTCGGTGTGGCCCACCCGAAGTAGATCGAATAGACGATGATGAAGACCACCAAAAGTATCGGCAGGGCGCCGGGCAGAGACGCAAAACGCTGCCCCCAAGTGAATCCGCCCACCGTCGGCCCAAGGTCGGGGCGGAGTTTTGCGAGGCCAATGACAAGCCCCGCATAGATCAGGGCCGATACGGCGCCGGGCAGGAAGCCCGCAAGGAGAAGCTTGCCCACCGATTGCTCGACGATGATCGCGTAGATCACAAGGATCGCCGATGGCGGGATCAGCGAGGCGAGCGTCCCGCCCGCCGCAACAACACCGGCGGCAAACCGTTTATCGTACTTGAGTGCCAGCATCTCGGGTATCGCGATCCGGGCGAAAACGGCAGACGTCGCGACGCTAGCGCCAGATACGGCGGCGAACCCGGCTGTCGCGAACACCGTTGCGACGCCCAAGCCCCCCGGTAGCCAGCCAACCCAACGTTTCGCGGCCTCAAACAGGTATCTGGTTAGACCCGCATAGTAGGCCAGATACCCAATTAGGATAAACGTCGGGATCAGCGAAAGCGCATAAGTAGTTGATTTCGAATGCGGAACCTGACCGGCGAGCTTCATTGCTGTCACCAGCCCGCGGTCGAAGCCCTGTTTCTGCATGAAGAAAACACAAAGCCCCAGAAAACCGATGAACGCCGTCGCGAACGCTACCCTTACCCCGATCACCACCAGGACAATCAGAAGTCCAGACAGCCAAAGCGAGAGGTTAAAGATATCAACGCCTTCCAGAAGCGCCTTCATATCAATGACGTTATCCACCGGCGCTCTCCGCTTCGCGGTTGGCCTGCGTTGCGGCGTCTTCGACCAAAGGCACCGCGACCGGCGCGTGTTGGTTCAGGCGGAAGGCGCGCCCATAGCCCCAAAGCTGAAGAACCAAGCGAAACCAAAGGACCGCCATCGAAAATGGCACCACCAGTTTCGCGGGCCACAAGGGCAGCGCAATATCGATCGAACTGTCACGACTCCACAGGGGCGCATTCCAGTCAAATGACCGGTCAAAATGAAACCACGTGCCGTAGATTAGCGCGGTCGTAAGCAAAAGCATGAACAGGATGCCAAGCCATTCGGCTGCCCAAAGCGTTCGGCCCCGCAACTGACCCACAACAATGTCCATTCGGATATGGCCGCCCTCGCGTTGACAAAAGGCGAGACCCAGAAAAGCGAAGGTCGCCATGAACTGTTCCGTCCAGTCGACGTAGCCAGGCACCGGCGCGTTGAATAGCTTTCGCGCGACCACGTTGTAACAGGCCAACAGGACAAGCGCGAACAAGACAAAACCTGAGATTAAGTTCAGAAATGCTTCAAGCTTCAGATACGCCCGATCCCACCGCGAGACGGCGCTATCATCGGCGAGGATGGGAGAGGTCGACATGGGCCCTGGCCCTTTCTGAAAGATGCCCCAGGCGTGACCCGGGGCGTCCTAAAATCGCAAGCGCGCCCCGGGACAAACCCGGGGCGCGCTTGCGCATTACTCACGTATCAGTTTGTCGCCTGCGCTTCTTCTAGCGTCGCGTTCACCAGATCATAAAGTTCCTGCGCGGGCAGACCCTGGGCGGCCATATCGGCGATCCACTTTTCGTGGATCGGCATGGCGACGTCCTTGAATTTCGCGATTTCCTCATCGGGAACAGTCACTTTGGTGACGCTCTTCTCGCTCAGGATGCCCTCCCACCGCTCGATCAGCTCGGCGTAGTTTGCCAGGTAGTGATCGATCGCTTCTGGAACCGAACTGTCAAAGGCCGCCTTATGCTCGTCCGACAACCCGTCGTAGGCGTCGATATTCACCACCACAGGGCAATTCACGGTCCCAGGGTTCAGGTTCTCTGTCCACCAATCCGCAATGTCGATCGTGCGGAACGAAAGGTGGGCGTGCTGCGCGAAAGCAACGGTGTCAACGACGCCCGATTCCATCGCGTTATAGGCTTCGGTGGCCGTCACGGAGGTCGGAACACCGCCCACGGCCGAGAACGCTTCGCCAAGGCCGCCCGTGGCACGCACGCGCATCCCGTCGAACTCCGACACGGCGTCACGCGGCTCACCGGTGCCGACAAGGTTGTATTGTGGCATCGGCGAAGTCATCACGAGTTTTGCATTCCACTGCGCCATTTCTTCCGCCACCGCCGGGTGGTTGTAAACGGCGTGACTCACAGCCACCTCCTCGGCGAGGTTCGCGACCCCTAGGAATGGCAGTTCAAGCACGGTGATCGCACGGTTCTTGTCTCGGTGGTAACCCGCGCAGAACTGCGCCATCTCGAACGCACCGATCGAAATCCCGTCCAGGTTCTCGCGGTTCTTCGACAGACCGCCGTAGCTGATGTTCATGGTGAATTCACCGCCGGTCTTTTCGCTGACAAGCTCGGCAAGTTTCTCCACGTGCTCGGTGAAGGCCCTGCGCTGGCCCCAAAGGGACACGTTCCACTCGGTCGCTACCGCTTCGCTGGCAAATCCGGTAATCAGCGCCGCTGCGGCGGCGCGGCCCAAAAGACGGGTCATGGTGTTTCCTCCCAAATATGCAAACTCTGATGTTTTGCTGGAACGCAAATCTAGCGTCTGTTGATCGGGATTCCAGCAGAAAGTGCGCCTCAACACAAACCCCGGTCGCGGGGTTTCCTGCATCCAGGATATATGGCAAGGCGCAGCGGCGATGAAGACAAGCCCGCCGCCCCGCGTTCCGCGCACCCCGCCACCACCCGCGACGGCCGGACGTCTGCGAAGGACACCGCCCGCGTTATTCTCGCCCATTCTTGGACTGCTTGGCATGGGGATAACTTGGCGTGCGGGGCATGATCTGTTCGGCGCACCGGCTGCCGTGGCCGAGCTTATCCTGGGATCTGTCAGCCTTCTTTTCATATTCTTCTCCGTTAGCTATCTCGCGAAACTCCGCCTGAGACGCGGCGTTCTACTTGAGGATCTGCGCCCATTGCCCGGGCGCATCGGGTTGGCGGCGCTCACTATGGGGACCATGCTTTTCGGTGCGGCGCTGGTCCCCTACACCCCTGTGGCGGCGGGCCTGATCCTGACCGTCGGATTGGGTTTCCACTTGCTGCTCATCTTCTACGTTCTGGTTCAACTGGTGCGTCGCCCCGACATCATTGGCCCGGTTTCACCTGCGCTTTACCTGGTTTTTGCGGGCGTCGCAGTTTCGCCTGTTGCCGCCATTCCGCTTGGGCGCGACCTCTTTGTGCAGGGGATCCTTTACTATTCGACGGCCGCTGCGTTCGTCATTTTGGTTCTCACATTGCCGGGCATGTTTCGGAGAACGACGCCTGCGCCTTTGCGTCCGCTCCACGTCATTCATCTTGCGCCTGTGAGCCTCATTGCCGCCGGCGCGGCGCACACGGGCCAGGGTTGCCTTGCGCTTGCCGCGCTAGGCTGGGCGTGCCTCTTGTTTTTCGTTCTGCTTTGCCGTTTGCGGTGGATTGTTTCAGCCGGTTTCTCTCCTTTCTGGGGGTCCTTCACATTCCCCGTCGCCGCCTTTGCGGGCGCGTGGGTTGCGATCCACTCTCACACAGAATTCGGTGTCCCACCGGTCGTGCCTGGGTGTGCGATCATACTTGCGACACTGGTCATCCCGCCGATCGCCTATCGAATTCTGCGTCAGTGGGCCGATGGCAGCCTCGCAGCAAGAACGAACGCTGGGATAGCCTAAGGTCTCACCCTTTCATCCGAGCAATCGATCCAACCTTCATCCTCGCAAAAATACTCAAACTCCGCTCTTTTCAAACCGGTTTGCCCGTGGGATAGGGAAGCGCCAAACGACATCACCGGCGGGAGAGCCAGATGGAGATTCGCGAGGCCCTTACCTTTGACGACGTGTTGCTTGTGCCCGGGGCCTCATCGGTCCTGCCGTCGACTGCCGACACGCGGACGCACGTGACCCGGGACATCGCAATGAATATTCCGCTCCTGTCATCGGCGATGGACACGGTGACCGAAGCCCGCATGGCAATCGCCATGGCCCAAGCGGGGGGGATGGGGGTGATCCATCGGAACCTAGACACCGACACGCAGGCGCGCGAGGTCCGGCGCGTTAAGCGGTTTGAGTCGGGTATCGTTTATAACCCGATTACGCTTTCGCCCGATCAAACACTGGCGGATGCAAAAGCGCTTCAGGACCGCTATAAGATCACGGGGTTCCCCGTGGTGGGTGATAGCGGGCGGCTTCTGGGCATTGTCACCAACCGGGACATGCGGTTCGCTGAACACGACGATACGCCCGTCCGCGTCATGATGACGTCCGAGTCGCTGGCCGTTCTGCAGGAACCTGCCGATCTCGACGAAGCCAAAAGTCTGATGAAGGCGCGGCGGATCGAAAAACTTCTGGTGACCGACAGCGCAGGCAACCTGACGGGCCTTCTTACGCTAAAAGACACCGAACAGGCCATCTTGAACCCGCAAGCCTGCAAGGATGGGCTGGGCCGGCTTCGGGTGGCAGCCGCGACGACCGTGGGGGATGCGGGTTTCGAACGCTCAGAGGCCCTGGTTGACGCAGGTTGCGACGTGATCGTAATCGATACCGCTCATGGTCACTCCGAAGGTGTGGCCCACGCCGTGGAACGGGCGAAGCGGCTGTCAAACGAGGTGCAGATCATCGCGGGCAACGTGGCGACGGCTGAGGCGACGCGTGCCTTAATTGGCGCCGGGGCCGACGCTGTGAAGGTTGGGATTGGCCCCGGTTCGATCTGTACCACGCGGATGGTGGCGGGCGTCGGCGTCCCGCAGCTGACCGCGATCATGGATACGGCGGCTGCCGCAGGAGACGTTCCGGTGATCGCAGATGGCGGCATTAAATTTTCTGGCGACTTCGCCAAGGCAATCGCGGCGGGCGCGAGTTGCGCGATGGTCGGCTCGATGATCGCGGGCACGGATGAAAGTCCCGGTGAGGTGATCCTGTACCAGGGCCGAAGCTTCAAGAGCTACCGCGGGATGGGGTCACTGGGTGCGATGGCGCGTGGCTCGGCGGACCGGTATTTCCAATCAGATGCGGCCTCGGACAAGCTGGTTCCCGAGGGTATCGAAGGGCAGGTGCCATACAAAGGATCTGCCGGGACGGTGATCCACCAACTGGTCGGAGGTTTGCGTGCCGCGATGGGCTATACTGGCTGCGCAACAGTCGATGAAATGCGCCAGAACTGCCGGTTCGTTAAGATAACTGGGGCCGGGCTAAAGGAAAGTCACGTCCATGACGTGCAGATTACCCGCGAAAGCCCGAACTACCGGTTGGCATGACGCCCGCTGCGCGCGTCGCGGCGGCGATCGATGTTCTGGATCGGATCCTTGCCGGTCAGCCCGCTGAGCAGGCGCTGACCAACTGGGCGCGAGCGAACCGGTATGCAGGCTCGGGTGATCGCGCGGCGGTGCGGGATCACGCGTTCGGCGCAATCCGCTGCCGGCGGTCCTTCGCGGCGCTTGGCGGTGCCGAGACTGGCCGGGGGCTGATGATCGGGGCTTTGATGTCCGAGGGCATCGATCCGGCAACCGTGTTCACCGGTGAAGGGTACGCACCTTCACCGCTTTCGCCCGCAGAGGGCGCATCCACCGATTGGGATGCGTTGCCGGACAGTGTGCGGCTAGACTATCCCGATTGGCTTGAACCCGCTTTGCGGAGCGCCCTTGCGGAAGGTTTTTCCACCGAACTTGAAACGCTTCGTCGCCGCGCACCGGTATTTCTGCGGGTCAACCTTGCCAAGACGGATCGCGCCGGGGCGGAAGCGGCGTTGCGCGAAGACGGTATTGAGACTGCGCCGCACCGGCTGGCCAAGACTGCGCTGCATGTGGTTGCCAATGCTCGACGGATCCGCAGCGCGCGGGCATATCGCGACGGGCTTGTCGAACTTCAGGATGCCGCCAGCCAGGCCGTGCCCCAGTCTTTGGGCGATGTCGCCGGCTTGCGGATCCTTGATTACTGTGCTGGCGGCGGAGGAAAGTCATTGGCGTTGGCAGCTGCTGGTGCGGTCGTCAGCGCATATGACGCCAACCCTGGGCGAATGTCAGACCTTTCAAATCGCGTCGCCCGCGCAGGGGTCAGGGTTGAGCAAGTGACCCGAAAAGAAGCGGAGAAGGGTGCCCCTTGGCCCCTGATCCTTGTGGACGCCCCCTGTTCAGGAAGTGGCGCGTGGCGGCGCCAGGTCGAGGCAAAATGGCGCTTAACGCCCGAGCGTCTGGCCGAGCTTTGTGCCGCCCAGGCAGCTATTCTAGATAGGACGGCCCCGATGGTTCGCCAAGGGGGGCGCCTTGCCTATGTCACATGCTCCATTCTCAACGCCGAAAATCAGGATCAAATCATTGGTTTCTTGGCGCGGCACCCCGGATGGCGGTGTGCTGAAACTCGGATTTTTCGGCCAAGCGAGGGCGGCGACGGCTTTTTTCTTGCTGTACTTACACACGCTTGAGCATAGTATTGATCAACCATGGAGTGCATTTCGCGCATCACCCCTCGGCAAGGGGGCGGGTTAAGGCGCGGTTAACCGTTTCTCCGGACAAAAGAACGAAACGCGAATCTTTTGGGGGCGCGCGCCAGTGTCAGAAGCGGCAAACAGTGTTCAACGGCGGAGCCGAGGTGAGACGGGTCGCGTTTGGATGGCAGGGATGGCAGCCATCCTGGTGGGCGTTGCAGGGATTGGTGTTACCTTGGCGAATGTTCCCAAAGCTCTGTCGATCTGGGTGATCGTCGGCGCGGGCGGGTTTGCGGCGGCCATGCTGTTTTTGTATAGCCTTCGCGCATATGGCGGTGTTCGATCCGTCGCGGCGCGGTATGTAGAGCATGACGCGGCACCCTGTTTCGTCACCAATGCCGAAGGGGTTATCACCTATCGCAACCGTGCCGCGGCGACCCAACTTGGTGCCCCGCCGGGCGTGACGCTTGTCGCGGCATTGCAGGGGCATTTTGCCTCGCCAGAGGCCATTATCCGACGTCTTCGGATCCGGGCCGAGGTTGACGGTGCCGCGCGCAACGACGTTGCGATGCGTCGCGGACACTTGCGGCTTTCTACTCACAGAATCGCGGATAAGACCCTAATGTGGCGCCTCGACGATGTGCCGAACAACGCACGCGCCCAGGGTGCAGACGGCATCAGCCTGCCGATGCTGTCGGTGACAAAATCGGGCACAGTCGTGCACATGAACGAGGCACTGCGCCGCCTTGTAGGGGCGCGGCACAAGACCCTTGATCGGATGGTTCTTGATCTGCCGATCCGGTCGGGCGAATTGCACACAGTAACGACCGAGCAGGGCAATCGTCGCGTGACGCTGGTCGAGATGCCGGGGGTGGCTGGGCGGCGTGAGATCTATGTTCTGCCGGTAAGAAATAGGGCCGATCCGGTTGATTGGGATTTGATCGATGCGCTTCCGGTCCCGTTGCTAAAGCTGTCGCGTGACGGAAACGTCCGGATGTCGAACCGAATGGCACGAAACCTTCTCGGTTTCTCGGTTGGGGAAGACGTAACCTTCGGCTCGCTCGTTGAAGGATTGGGTCGCCCGCTTTCAGACTGGGTTTCAGAGGCGGCCGAGGGCCGGGGAAACGGCCGACATGAATTCCTGCGTGCGGCGCGTGCGCCACAAGACGTCTACGTGCAAGTCACCTTGTCGGGATATGAAGAGAACGGCGTCCCCTGTTCGATTGCGGTTCTGAACGATGCGACCGAACTAAAGACGCTCGAAGCGCAATTCGTGCAAAGCCAGAAGATGCAGGCAATCGGTCAGCTTGCTGGGGGCGTGGCGCACGACTTCAACAACCTTCTGACTGCCATCACGGGGCACTGCGATTTGCTACTTTTACGTCGCGACCCGGGAGATCCGGACTATGCTGACCTTGATCAGATTAATCAAAACGCCAATCGCGCAGCGGCGCTGGTTGGTCAGCTTTTGGCATTTTCCCGTAAACAGAACATGCGCCCCGAAATACTGGACCTGCGCGATACAATGGGCGACCTGGGGCATCTGCTGAACCGGCTCGTCGGTGAAACGGTCACGCTTGATCTGAACCATGAAGCGGATACGAAACTCGTCCGCGCCGACCGGCGTCAGTTGGAACAGGTGATCATCAATCTTGTTGTGAACGCACGTGACGCCATGCCCGACGGCGGCCGGATTGAGATCCAGATATGCACCCGCTGGATCGCAAGTGTACTGATCCGTGACCGGGCCTCCGTTCCCGTGGGTGAATATGTAGAGATCCGGGTGCGCGACGAGGGTGTCGGGATCGACCAGGACAACCTGTCAAAGATCTTTGAGCCGTTTTACACAACAAAGCGCGCGGGCGAGGGCACAGGGCTTGGTCTGTCGACTGTCTACGGTATCGTGAAGCAGACCGGTGGATATATTTTCGCTGACTCCACCCCTGGAGTTGGAACGCTTTTCACGATGTTGTTTCCGGCTCAAGAACCGACCGTGGCGACAGAGACCGCGCCTATCGCGACGCCCAAGACCAGGTCGCCGGATGACGGTGGGGTCGTCCTTCTGGTCGAGGATGAGGCGCCCGTGCGCGCTTTTGCTTCGCGCGCGCTGCGGCTTCGTGGCTACACAGTGATCGAAGCGGCCAATGCAGAAGAGGCTCTTGATAAACTTGCCGACGGCGCACTGCAGGTTGATGTGTTCGTAACCGATGTGATCATGCCGGGGATGGACGGTCCGACTTGGGTTTCAGAGGCGCTGCGCGACCGGCCCGACACCCGGGTGGTCTTTGTATCAGGGTATGCCGAGGAAAGCGTGACTGAAGGACAGGCCCGAATTCCAAACTCAGTGTTTCTGCCAAAGCCGTTCTCGTTGAACCAGTTGATCGAGACAGTTCACGCCCAGTTGCACTAGCGCCCCCACGCCCGGCAGCGAAATCTCAAGCGCTGTAAACCATGGGTTAACCATCGCGCCCCATATTCGGATTTGAATAAAACTGTTGATGTTTTCGCGTTTTGTTCTCATACAAGTGGACAAGAACAAGAGGCGAACATGAGTAGCGGCCGCGCGCAGCTGTACGCTGTCGGCCAGAACCGGTTGCCGCCGCAAGGCGGCAGTGAAATAAGGAGCAGGACCAATGGCCACGGCGAATATTCTGGATATGAGCGACAAGCGCAGCACCGACAAACAAAAGGCGCTCGATTCGGCGCTCCAGCAGATTGAACGCCAATTCGGCAAAGGTTCGATCATGAAGCTTGGCGGCGACAGCCCGGCGCAAGAGATCGAAGCGACATCGACGGGGTCACTTGGCCTTGACATCGCGCTGGGCATCGGCGGCCTGCCGAAAGGCCGTGTCATCGAGATCTACGGGCCCGAAAGCTCCGGGAAAACCACGCTGACGCTTCACTGCGTCGCCGAAGAGCAGAAAAAAGGCGGAGTTTGTGCGTTTGTCGATGCTGAACATGCGCTGGATCCGCTCTACGCTCGCAAACTTGGTGTCGATCTGGACGAGCTTCTGATTTCGCAGCCAGACACGGGTGAGCAGGCGCTGGAAATCACCGACACGCTGGTGCGATCGGGCGCTGTCAGTCTTGTGGTGGTCGATTCGGTCGCCGCCCTGACGCCCAGAGCCGAACTTGAAGGCGATATGGGTGATGCGACCGTTGGCGCACAGGCGCGCCTGATGAGCCAGGCGATGCGGAAGCTCACAGCCTCGATCAGCCGATCAAAATGCATGGTGATTTTCATCAATCAGATCCGGATGAAAATTGGCGTGATGTTCGGCAGCCCTGAGACCACGACGGGTGGAAACGCGCTGAAGTTCTATTCCAGTGTCCGGCTGGACATCCGCCGCATCGGGTCCATCAAGGACCGAGACGAGGTGGTGGGCAACCAGACCCGGGTGAAAGTGGTGAAGAACAAAGTCGCGCCGCCGTTCAAGCAGGTCGAATTCGACATCATGTACGGCGAAGGCATTTCGAAGATGGGCGAGCTTCTGGACCTTGGCGTCAAGGCCGGCGTCGTTGAAAAATCCGGATCCTGGTTCAGCTATGGCGACGAGCGGATCGGGCAGGGACGCGAGAACGCAAAGTCGTTCCTACGTGAAAACACCCAAGTGGCCCTGGAGATAGAAGACAAGATCCGCGCGGCTCACGGGCTTGATTTCGATATGCCCGAGACCAGCCACGCGGAGGATGACGACGTACTGGAAGGTTAGGGACCCCGACCCCGGAGCTGCCACTTGGGATGGCCGCACTTCGGGAGACCCAGTTGAGACACTTTGGGTGAAGGGCGCGGCACAGGCTGCGCCCTGTGTCGTCTGTGGACAGCCCCGGCGCGCGGCGCTACATCACAGCGACTTCCCGGAGCCTTGAGATCCCACCTATGCCCAGCCTGAACGACATTCGAAGCACTTTTCTCGACTATTTCGCGCAGAACGATCACGAGGTGGTTGCGTCTTCGCCCCTCGTTCCCCGGAACGATCCCACACTGATGTTCGTCAACTCGGGCATGGTGCAGTTCAAGAACCTGTTTACCGGCGTCGAACGCCGCGGCTACAGCCGCGCGACAACCAGCCAGAAATGTGTCCGCGCGGGCGGAAAGCACAACGATCTCGACAACGTGGGCTACACCGCCCGGCATCATACTTTTTTTGAGATGCTCGGGAATTTTAGCTTTGGAGACTACTTCAAGATCGATGCGATTCCCTATGCGTGGGAGCTTTTGACCAAGGGCTTTGGGATCGATGCAGACAGGATGCTGGTCACGATCTACCACACGGACGACGAGGCGGCCGAGATCTGGAAAAAGACCGGCGTGCCGGAAAGCCGGATCATCCGTATCGCGACATCCGATAACTTTTGGCAGATGGGCCCGACGGGACCTTGCGGGCCATGTACCGAGATCTTCTATGACCATGGCGACCATATTCCCGGTGGACCACCGGGCAGCCCCGACGAGGATGGTGACCGTTTCATCGAAATCTGGAACATCGTTTTCATGCAGAACGAGCAGTTCGAAGACGGTTCGATGAAAGCCCTGGACATGCAGTCGATCGACACAGGCATGGGGCTTGAGCGGATCGGCGCGCTTTTGCAGGGCAAACACGACAACTATGACACCGATCTGATGCGGGCGCTGATCGAGGCGTCCGCGCATGCAACGAGCGTCGATCCCGACGGGCCCGGCAACGTCCATCACCGTGTAATCGCGGACCACCTGCGGTCGACGAGTTTTCTGATCGCCGATGGGGTGATGCCGTCCAACGAAGGCCGGGGATACGTCTTGCGCCGGATCATGCGGCGGGCGATGCGCCATGGCGCGCTTCTGGGCGCGAAGGATCCGCTCATGTACCGTTTGGTCCCGGAACTCGTGCGCCAGATGGGGCAGGCTTACCCTGAGCTTGGGCGCGCGCAGCCTTTAATCGAGGAAACACTGCGCCTTGAAGAAACCCGGTTCCGGCAAACACTGGATCGGGGTCTGTCTCTTCTGGACGACGCGCTTGAGGACCTGCCCGATGGCGCAGACCTGCCAGGCGCACAGGCATTCCGGCTTTATGACACGTATGGGTTCCCGCTTGATCTGACGCAGGATGCGCTTCGCGAGAAGGGCCGCGGCGTCGATGTCGAAGGTTTCGATGCCGCGATGGCCGAGCAGAAAGCGAAGGCGCGCGCCGCATGGGCGGGATCAGGCGAAGCGGCCGACGCGGGCCATTGGTTCGATATCGCCGAAGCCGAAGGTGCAAGTGAGTTCCTCGGCTATGACACAGAGGTTGCCGAAGGCCAGATCACGGCGATCGTTCAGGATGGCCAAAAGCTGGACCGGCTGGGAGCCCCGGGCACCGCTTGGATCGTCACCAACCAGACGCCATTTTATGGCGAAGCGGGCGGACAGGTTGGCGATACGGGCTTTATGGTCAAGCTTGAAGATCGCGCGATAGCTGGCGTCGTTTCGGATACTAAGCGGTTTGGTGGCGGGGCGGTTTTTGCGCATGAAACCCGGCTTGAGACTGGGGTCTTGGCCGTTGGGGATGCGGTGCATCTGACCGTTGACCATGACCGACGCGGCGCGATCCGGGCGAACCATTCGGCGACGCATCTTCTGCACGAGGCACTTCGTGCGGCTCTGGGCGATCACGTGGCGCAAAGGGGTTCGTTGAACGCGCCCGACCGGCTGCGGTTCGACTTTAGCCACGGCAAAGCGCTGAGCCTTGCAGAATTGTCACGTGTCGAAGATGAGGTGAATGCCTTCATCCGCCAGAACGTGCCTGTCGAAACGCGGATCATGACACCGGATGAGGCGCGCGATATTGGCGCCCAGGCGCTGTTCGGCGAAAAGTACGGCGACGAGGTACGTGTCGTTTCCATGGGCCATGCCAACAGCGGCAAAGGGACGAATGGCGAAACGTATTCGATCGAGCTTTGCGGAGGCACGCATGTGGCTCGGACCGGGGACATTGGCATGTTTGTCACAATCGGCGACAGCGCCTCGTCTGCGGGCGTCCGACGGATCGAAGCACTGACCGGCGCGGCCGCCTTTCGTTACCTCAGCGAACAGGATCACCGGCTGGCCGACACCGCAATTGTCCTCAAGGCCCAGGCTGCAGAGGTGCCCGACCGCGTTCGTGCGCTTCTTGACGAACGAAAGGCGCTTCAGTCCGAGCTGGTCGAGCTTCGCCGCAAACTGGCGATGAGCGGTGGTGGCAGCGTCGAAGCTGTGCGCGACGTGAACGGGATTGCGTTTGTCGCGCACGCGCTTGCGGGTGTGTCGGGCCGGGACCTGCCGTCCCTGATCGACGAACATAAGGCGCGGATCGGGTCAGGCGCGGTTTTGCTGATTGCCGATGCTGATGGGAAGGCGGCGGTCGCGGCAGGCGTTACAAACGACTTGACCCGACGGATCTCGGCGGTCGATATCGTGCGCGCGGCGGTTGCGGCGCTCGGCGGCAAGGGAGGTGGTGGACGACCGGACCTTGCCCAGGGCGGGGCACGCGACGCTGCGAACTCAGATGCCGCGATATCGGCGGCAGAGACGCTGTTGGGAGAGGCTTGATGAGCGCATTGTGGATTGCGCACGTGACCGTGCATGACGATGAAGCCTATGCGGAGTACGCCGCGATCGCTACCGAGTCGATTGCCGAATATGGTGGCGTCTTTCTGGCCCGTGGCGGGCGCTATGTGCAGTTCGAGGGCACGGACCGCCCACGAAATGTGGTCGCGCGGTTCCCGTCGTTTGAGGATGCTGTGGCCTGTTATAAGTCACCACGGTACCAAGAGGCGGTGAAGATCGCCAAGTCCGCATCGACGCGCGAGCTGATGATCTTGGACGAGGCACCAGCCTGAGCGATCTGGCTGACATGATGGCGCGCTATGCCCGCCGGGGCCGGGTCGAGTGGATCGGTCTGCGCGCCGCCCGGCGGGCGCTGCCCGCCACACCTGAAAGCGCTCATCTAACAAGCGATGGTTTCGAAGCCGATCATGCCGCGGCAGGCAAGCGCGCTGTCACGTTGATCCAAGCTGAACATCTGCCTGTGATCGCGGCGCTTGCAGGTCTGGACGCGGTTGATCCGGCCGCGCTGCGTCGCAACCTTATGATCTCTGGCCTAAACCTAGCGGCGTTCCGAAAGGCACGATTGCAGATTGGAACCGCGGTGGTCGAGATCACTGGCCCGTGCCCGCCATGTTCGCGCATGGAAGAGGCGCTGGGCCCAGGCGGCTACACGGCCATGCGCGGCCACGGCGGCTTTTATGCCAGCGTTGTTGCGCCCGGGACGCTGGAACTTGGCGCAGCCGTTCATCCGGCGCGAGGTTAGCCCCTAGCTTGCCGCGCGGGCCTGGCGTTTGCGCTCATGTGGATCAAGGAACCGCTTGCGCAAACGCACGGCATTAGGGGTGACTTCAACCAACTCGTCATCGTCGATATAGGCGATCGCTTCTTCCAGCGAGAACCGGACAGGGGTCGTTAGCACCACCGCATCGTCTTTGCCCGACGCGCGTACGTTGGTCAGTTTTTTGCCCTTAAGCGGGTTGACCTCAAGATCGTTGTCGCGCGAATGCTCGCCAATGATCATGCCTTGATAGACCTGTTCTTGCGCGCCGATGAACATCCGCCCGCGATCTTCAAGGTTGAAAAGCGCGTACGCCACCGACACGCCGGCTTCCATCGAGATCAGAACGCCCGCCCGGCGACCCGGGATGGGGCCCTTGAACGGCGCCCAGCCCTGGAACACCCGGTTCAGGACGCCGGTTCCGCGTGTGTCGGTCAGAAACTCGCCGTGATAGCCGATCAACCCCCGTGACGGCACATGCGCGACAATCCGGGTCTTGCCCGCACCGGCCTGGCGCATCTCAATAAGATCGCCTTTGCGCGCACCGGTGATTTTTTCGATTACCGCGCCGGAGTAGGTGTCGTCGACATCGATCGTCACCTCTTCGATGGGTTCATGGCGCGCTCCGTCGATGTCGCGGAAGATCACCTGAGGGCGCGAAATCGAAAGCTCGAACCCTTCGCGCCGCATGTTCTCGATCAAAACACCCATCTGCAATTCGCCGCGTCCGGCCACCTCGAACGCTTCGCCGCCCGGTGTATCGGTCACCCGGATCGCGACGTTTTGTTCGGCTTCTTTCAACAGCCGGTCTCGGATAATGCGAGATTGGATCTTCTTTCCGTCCCGACCGGCAAGCGGGCTGTCATTGATCCCGAAAGTGACGGAAATCGTTGGTGGATCAATCGGTTGCGCAGGAAGCGCCTCGTCGACCGCAAGTGCCGTTAGCGTATCTGACACCGTTGCTTTTGACATGCCTGCGATGGAAACGATGTCGCCTGCATCGGCTTTATCAATCGGGGACTGTGCAAGCCCGCGGAACGCCAGAATTTTCGAGACACGAAACTGCTCGATTGGCTGACCCACCCGGCTGATCGCCTTGATTGTCGCGCCCATCTTGAGAGTGCCTGATTCGATGCGACCGGTCAGGATGCGCCCCAGAAACGGATCCGCCCCAAGTGTTGTCGCAAGCATCGAGAAATCTTCGTCCGATCTGGCTTGTTGTCGCGGGCGCGGAACATGGTTCACGATCAGATTGAAGAGGGCCGACAAGTCCTTTCGCGGGCCATTGACGTCCTCATCCGCCCAGCCCGAGCGCCCCGAGGCATAGAGATGCGGAAAATCAAGTTGATCTTCATTCGCATCGAGTGCTGCGAACAGGTCGAACACTTCGTCCAGCGCGCGGTCCGGTTCGGCGTCGGGTTTGTCGACCTTGTTCAGCACGACGATGGGGCGCAGCCCCAATGCCAGCGCCTTTGAGGTGACGAACTTCGTCTGGGGCATCGGGCCTTCTGCGGCATCGACCAACAGGCAGACCCCGTCGACCATCGACAAAATGCGTTCGACCTCGCCACCGAAATCGGCGTGCCCGGGCGTGTCAACAATGTTGATCCGCGTGCCTTTCCATTCGACCGAGGTCGCCTTGGCAAGGATGGTGATCCCGCGTTCGCGTTCCAGATCGTTGGAATCCATCGCCCGTTCGGCGACCGCTTGACCTTCCCGGAACGCGCCTGATTGCTTTAGAAGCTCGTCCACCAATGTGGTCTTGCCGTGGTCGACATGGGCGATGATGGCGATGTTGCGCAGGTCCATGGGGCTCTCCGGGTGTGTCGGGGCGCGAGGTAGCGCGACCTGCTCGGAAAGACCAGCGCCCTAATGCTGCACTGCCGAAGAAAATACCTGGATCACGACGACCCCGGACACAATCAGCCCGAGCCCAAGAATTGCTGGCGCATCAAGCCGCTGGCCGAAAACGACCCAGCCGATGATCGCGATAAAGAAAATACCGAGCGCCGACCAGATCGCATAGGCGATGCCGACCGGAATAGTCTTCAGCACAAGCGAAAGAAAGAAAAACGAAATGCCGTAGCCAATCACTACAAGGACCGAGGGACCAATTTTTGAGAATCCGTCGCTTGCTTTCAGGGCCGAAGTTCCGAGGGTTTCAAACGCAACGGCGACAATCAGATAAAGGTAGGGCATCTGCGGCTTTCCTAGCGGCCGATATAGCGGTCCTTGCGGTGGTTCACGGCGATGATCAGGTTGGTGATCACTGCGCCAAGTAGCGACCAGATCACCAGTGTAGGGTCGAGAAGTGCAATTGCAGCGGCAAACAGGACGGCATCGAAAATCAACTGGGTCCAGCCCGCCTGAAATCCGATCCGGTCTTGCAGATAAAGTGCCAGAACCCCGATACCGCCCAACGAGGCACCGTGACGAAAAATCACGATTAACCCCAGACCGATCATCGCGCCTGCCAGCGCCGCGCCCAGGGGCGCATTGACCTCGCCCAGCGTGATCAGCCGGGGGAACACCTCTGAAAAGACAGAGACCATACCGACTGCAATGAAGCTCTTGACGGTGAACCGCGGTCCCATACGGACCCAAGCCAAAATGTAGAACGGCAGGTTCAAGGCGAAGAAAATCCAACCGAACGAGATATCGGACACGTAGGCCAGAAGGACACCTAAACCTGCCGTCTGTCCCGTGACCAGACCCAAATGGGTGAGAAACAGAACGCCCAAGGCGCACATCGAGGTGCCAAGGACAAAGGCCATGGCGTCTTCATAGACGGTGTGGTGAAGGCGCTTGTGGGGTTCGGTTTGCGTGGACATTGCCCTTCGGGTAGCTGCGCCAAGAGACAAGGGCAAGCCCCTTGACGTCAGCGATCGAGACGGCGGAACCGAGCGGTCCAGATGGCCCATTTCAGGCGCCAGCTGTCCTTTTGCGAGGCGAGTTGGCGAAGCGTCATCCGGCGCTTCTTTACAACCATCCGCGCCATCCGGAAATCCAGGCGTCGTTTCCGGTCGAGATAGGATTGCGGTAGCATCCGCCGCAATTCCCGCCAAAGCCAGCTAAGCTGAAGGAAGGCAACCGTTCTGAAGGCCATCTTGCGGATCGAGGCCCAAGTGATCTGCCAGGCCGATGCCAATGCAGCAAGGATCCAAAGCGGCAGCTTGACAGAGAACAGGATTAGCCAAAGCCCAAGCGAGGATACGGTGAGACCCAGAAGCGTGAACAAAAGGATCAGGGCCGCCACGGTCTTTTCGTACCACTGGAGCCCGGTGTACCAGTCAAACAACGCTACGTACTGGCGTCGCACCAATTCCGTATAGCCCGCGATAAACCGGTCGATTCGGCGCAAGACCGCGCTGCCAATCAAAAGCGGCATAAGCGAGGTCATCATCCACTTCTTCAGAAGCTCAATCTGAAAGAACGACTGGGTCTCGGACTTAAGCCAGATCAGGACCGACGGCCATTGAACCGCTGACAACTTCTTCGCCACGAATTTGAGCTGCGTAAGGATCAGCCCAAGCGCAACGAGGACGGTTTCGCCGAAATACAATGTCAGGCCGACCGACACTGCGGCGACTGCGACGAGGATTACGACGGCGCGCAGGAACATCTCAGAAGGGTGGGGGTGACCCCCGCGTCTTGCAAGTGACTAACCTGTTCGTCAAACGCTCTTGGCGCCAAGCGCTGCTTGCAGATTTTCGTCGATTTTGTCGAGGAAACCCATCGTCGTCAGCCAGCTTTGGTCCGGTCCGACCAGAAGCGCCAGGTCCTTGGTCATCGACCCGCTTTCGACGGTTGCTACGACAACCTTTTCCAGGGTCTCGGCGAAGCGCGACAGTTCTGCGTTCCCGTCAAGTTTTGCGCGGTGCTTCAGCCCACCGGTCCAGGCATAGATCGACGCGATGGAATTCGTCGACGTCGCCTGACCGGCCTGGTGCTGCCGGTAGTGGCGTGTGACCGTTCCGTGCGCTGCTTCACTTTCGACGATTTTGCCATCGGGCGTCATCAGGGTCGAGGCCATAAGCCCCAATGACCCAAAGCCCTGGGCCACCGTATCGGATTGAACGTCGCCATCATAGTTCTTGCAGGCCCAGACGTAGCCGCCCGACCACTTCAAAGAAGACGCCACCATGTCATCGATCAGGCGGTGCTCGTACCAGATTTTCTTTTCATCGAACACATCCTTGAATTCGCTTTCGAACACCTCCTGAAAAACATCCTTGAACCGGCCATCATAGGCCTTGAGGATCGTATTTTTCGTCGAAAGATAGACAGGCCAGCCCAGGTTCAGGCCGTAGTTCAGCGACGCCCGTGCAAAGTCGTAGATCGACTTGTCCAGATTATACATCGCCAGCGCGACGCCCGCGTCTGGGGCATCGAACACCTCGCGCTCGATCACCGTGCCGTCGGCACCCTCGAACTTCAGCGTCAGCTTGCCCGGACCGGGAAAGCTGAAGTCGGTCGCCCGATACTGGTCGCCATAGGCATGGCGGCCAACGACGATCGGCTGTGTCCATCCCGGAACCAGGCGGGGAACGTTCTGGCAGATAATCGGCTGGCGAAAGATCACGCCACCCAGAATGTTTCGGATTGTTCCGTTGGGCGACCGCCACATCTTCTTTAGTCCAAACTCTTCGACGCGGGCCTCGTCGGGTGTAATCGTCGCACATTTCACTGCGACACCGACGTCGCGGGTCTTCTCAGCGGCATCGACCGTGATCTGATCGTCCGTGCGATCGCGTTCCTCGATCCCAAGATCGTAGTACAAGAGATCGACGTCGAGGTATGGCAGGATCAGCTTTTCCTTGATGAAGGCCCACATGATGCGGGTCATCTCGTCGCCATCCATCTCGACGATGGGGTTTTCTACCTTGATCTTGGACATCTTGGTGGGCCTCTCGGATCCGATGGAGAGTGGACGCGATTGTTTACCGCGAAATGCGGGCGGGTCGAGCGCGAACTTTGCTGCCTCAGGTCGATTTTTGCTGCGCTGCGGCGCGTTGCCACCGGCGGTATACGATTGTATGCATTGACTTGTCTAGGCCGCTCCGATACCCGAGGCGCGACCCGGGGGACGGTGTCGGGCGCACGCCCGGAGTTCCACATGCACGCCGGTAGCCCCAAACGCAAAATCCTTGAGGAGACGATCCGAGATGGGACAACCTGACATCATCTACACCAAAGTCGATGAAGCGCCAGAACTGGCAAGCGCATCACTTTTGCCCATCATCCGTGCCTTCACGGCCCCCGCCGGAATTGAGGTTGGCGTGCGTGACATCTCGCTTGCTGGTCGCATTATCGCCGCGTTTCCCGAGTTCCTGACCGAAGATCAGCGTCAAAGTGACGATCTTGCCGTCCTGGGTGATTTGGTGAAGACGCCACAGGCCAATGTGATCAAACTGCCGAACATATCGGCGTCAGTGCCGCAGCTGACGGCGGCGATTGAAGAGCTGCAGGGCCAAGGCTACGCGTTGCCGGAATATCCGGAAGCGCCCCAGACAGACGAAGAAAAATCGATCCGCGCGCGCTATGACGCGATCAAGGGGTCTGCAGTCAACCCGGTTCTCCGGGAAGGCAACTCGGATAGGCGCGCAGCCCAAGCGGTTAAAAACTATGCTAAGGCCAACCCGCATTCGATGGGGGCATGGTCAGCGGATAGCGACACACATGTCGCCTCGATGTCCGGGCAGGATTTCTACGGCAACGAAACCTCTGCCACCATAACGGCTGCGCAGGCGGGACCGGCAAAGATCACATTTACCGGTTCAGACGGCGCCGAGACGGTTCTGAAGGACGGGCTGGACGTTGCCGAGGGAACGGTCGTCGATGCGACGTTCATGTCGGCCAAGGCGCTGCGGGCGTTCTTGGATGCCGAGATTGCGGATGCCAATAACAAGGGCGTTCTTTTTTCCCTGCATCTCAAAGCGACGATGATGAAAGTGTCCGACCCGATTCTGTTCGGGCACGCTGTGTCGGCCTATCTTGCCGCGGTCTTTGCCAAACATGGGTCCACGCTTGCCGATATGGGTTTCAATCCAAACTCCGGCATCGGGGATCTCGAGGCGCGTATGGCCGAGCTTCCGGCAGATCGCCGCGCGGCACTTGAGGCCGATATAAAGGCCGCGATGACCGCCCAGCCGCCGCTCTACATGGTCGATTCCGATCGCGGCATTACGAACCTTCACGTCCCGTCAGACGTCATTATCGATGCGTCGATGCCGGCGCTGATCCGGGCGGGCGGCAAGGGGTGGGGTCCAGATGGCGCGCCGGCGGATTGCAAATGCGTGATCCCAGATCGGTCCTATGCGCCGGTCTATGACGAAACGATTGGGTACTTCAAAGATACCGGTGCGCTTGATCCATCGACCTCTGGCGCGGTGCAAAACGTCGGTCTAATGGCGCAGAAGGCCGAAGAATACGGATCGCATCCCACCACGTTCGAACTGCCGACGGACGGTGTCGTGCGCTACATAACCGCAAACGGCGATATTGTGCACGAGCACACGATCGCGGCGGGCGATATCTGGAGGTCGTCGACGGCGAAGAAAGCGCCGATAGAGGATTGGGTACAACTTGCCATCGACCGGCAGGCGGCGACAGGGGCGCAGGCGATCTTTTGGCTGGATGCGTCGCGGGCGCATGATGCCGAACTGATCAAATACGTGCGTCCGATCCTTGAGGCGAAGGGCGTGGCCGACAGATTCCAGGTCATGGCGCCGCGTCAGGCGACACGCGCAACACTTGAAGAAATCCGCGAAGGCCGAGATTCGGTCGCGATCACGGGCAACGTTCTGCGCGACTACCTGACGGATCTGTTTCCGATCCTCGAATTGGGGACCTCCGCCAAGATGCTGTCGATCGTGAAGCTCATGCAGGGCGGTGGGCTGTTTGAAACCGGTGCGGGTGGTTCGGCACCAAAGCATGTCCAGCAGTTGATGGAGCAAAACCACCTGAGGTGGGATAGTCTTGGGGAGTTCTGTGCGCTGGGCGAGGCGCTCAACTTTCTGGCAGGCGCGACGGGGAATACACGGGCAGGTGTCCTTGGCGCGGCCGTGGATGTGGCCACGCAGAAGGTCCTTGAAAACGGTGATTCGCCAGAGCGGAAGGTCGGCCAGAACGACACCCGTACTAGCCACTTTCAGTTTGCCAAGTACTGGGCCGAAGCGCTGGCGGCGCAAACCGACGATGCCGCTCTTGCTGCGCATTTCAAACCATTGGCTGCAGCTATGGCGGAGAAATCGGAAACCATCTTGGCTGAGCTGAAGAGGGGCGAGGGTACGGCCGCCGATACAGGTGGCTACTACCACACCGATGCGACCAAGACCGCGGCTGTAATGCGCCCTTCGACAACCTTGAACGGGATTGTCGGTTGATCAATCGCCGAACCAGGATTTGATCCTAGGCAGGAGATGCGCCCAAACAGTGGGCGCACCTCTTTTTGCTTTGATGCCGACGCGGTTTTCCAACTGTTCGTAGGTCACCGCGTACTCTGTCCACGTTCCGCCACCGGACCAAAGGTTGGCGACCACGGGCTGTATCCGGTCAAGCGATTTGGCAAACATGGCGTCCGGCGTTTCGGCCGCTTCAAACTCGTCCCAAAGCGCCCTGTATTCGGCCGCTTGGTCCTTGGGCAAAAGTCCGAACAGGCGGTCGGCGGCAGCCTGTTCGGCAGCTTCCATCTCGGCCGGATCGTGATCGCCATGGATCGGATTATCACCGGCGTCGATCTCAACAATGTCATGCAGAAGAAGCATTTTGAGGACGCGATTTATGTCGACAGAAACAGTGCTGTGTTCCGCAAGCGTCAGGGCATACAGCATAATATGCCAACTGTGCTCGGCCGAATTTTCGCGCCGCGATCCGTCATGGATCGGGGTCCCACGGAGCACCGTTTTCAGGCGGTCGGCTTCATGCAAAAAGGCAAGTTGGGCATCAAGACGAGACATGGTCGGCGTGCCTTTGGCGATCTGTCTGGTGCTGGGTCGCAGGTTTCTGTGCTATGGGCAAGCCGGGGTTCAAGCTTCGGGAAGACCCGCCATGCGCAAACCGTCGAGCCAGGTCTTTTCATTCGCATCGGGCACCACAGGGACCATTTTGGCCAGACGCTGTACCGTCAGGTGAGGCATCCTTTCCATAAGCTCGCCAAGTGCGTGGCGCGCTTCTTCCTTGCGGCCAAGATAAGACAGGCTTGAGACGCGCTGGCGCAGTGCAGGGCCGTAGTCGGGATCGATCTGAAGCATTCTGGCGGCGTTCTCAAGCGCGGCATCGAACTGACCGTCCAGTATTAACGCGATGCCCTTCCCAGACATCCAGAGCGTTCGGGTGGGGTCGGCGGGGCTTAGGATCATCGCACGATCAAAGGTATCCAGACAGGGTCCGATTTCGCCCTTGCAGCCATACGCTGTGGCCATGAACCCGTAGCCGTTGGCCAGATTTGGGTTGATCAGAACGGCGGCGTCCAATCTGTCGAAGCACTCTTCGAACCGTCGAGAAAACATGGCAGCGAGGCCAAGAACGGCGATGGCGCCGGCGTCATAGGCATCAAGGGCAACCGCGCGGCGTGCTGCCGTTTCTGCAGCTCTAATCTCTTCAATCGGGTCTGCGCACCAGGCGTTCAGCATTTTGTGGTAGTGACAAAACGCCTTGGTGGAATGGGCAAGCGCCAGGTCCGGGGCGGTCTCAATCACCTGGGCAAGGATAGCAAGCGCGGTGTCGGTGTCGTCGCGCGAAAACTTGTCCATGTGCCAGCGGGCGCGCATCACCCGCTCCCAGTCGCTGAGCCGTGTTATATCTTTGCGGAAGGCCGACGACATTTCGTGGTATTGGGTCTGCGGTGCAATAGCGCGCACCGCTTTGGCTGTGATCTCGTCTTGCACCTCGAATATGTCGGTCATTTCGCCGTCGTACCGGTCAGACCAGATCGTGCTGTCCTGGCCTGCATCTATAAGCTGGACTGCGACCCGGATGCGGGCCCCAATCTGCCGAACCGAGCCTTCCAGGATGTACTTGACCGCAAGGCTTTCGGCGACCTCACGGGCCGGGGTCGTCTGGCCTTTGTAGGTAAAGCTGGAGTTGCGGGCGATCACCGAAAGTTCGTGGAACCGCGAAAGCGCGTTCAAGATATCCTCGGCGATCCCGTCGGCAAAGAACTCAAGGTCTGGTCCATCTCCCATGGCCAAGAAGGGCAGAACGGCAATCGACGGTTTCTCGGAGGTTCTTGCTCCTGGCACTCCAACACGGCTTGGCAAGGTGATTTCGGGCTCTACGCCGAAGCGAAAGCCCCGCCCGTGGGCTGTCTTGATCAGCCGCTGTTCGGTGCCGTCGTCACCCAAAGCGCGGCGCGCAGCGTTGATGCGGGACGATATTGCGCTGTCGGACACAATGCGCCCTGACCAGACGGTTTCAATGATTTCGTCGCGCGTGACGATCCGGTCGTGGTGGCGGACGAGCAAGAGCAGAAGATCGAACACCTGCGGTTCGATCGATATTGCGGTACCGCCCTGGGTCAGCTCTGCCGCAGCCGTGTCGAGCGTAAACGCCTCAAAGTGGAAGATCTGTGGGTCTGATGCATTCATGTTGCCACTCAACCGCTTCATCGAGACTTCCGCAAGAATATGAAGATCGCCGTGACGAAATCTAAAGATGCTCTCAAAGTATGAGGCGGTTCAACCGGGCACTCTGGGTTTGCGAAGACATGGAAAAACCTGAAGGAGCGGCACAATGTGGAACGACCGGAACGAATTCTTCCTAAAGGATGGTTCAATCAATACCACCAAGGCAACGGATGCCATGCGCCGTGCGCGCGCGGACGCCGTGCGGACCGGTATGGCAGAAATTAAGCGGACCTTGGTTCCCCAGCGCGCTCCCCGCAAGGGCTGGTTCTGGTAGGGTGATGGTTAGCGCGTTGTCTCGGTCAACCGCCGTTCGACGTAAGATGATACATGGCCGATCATTTCCTCCATATACGGATCCTGGAAGAAATGGTCCGCCCCATCGATCTCGGTGTGCGTGATCGTGATTCCCTTCTGCTCGTGGAGTTTTTCTACGAGCGTATGGGTATCGCGTGGCGGCGCGACGCGGTCTGAGGTGCCGTTGATAATCAGCCCCGAAGACGGGCAGGGGGCAAGAAACGAGAAATCGTACATGTTCGCAGGCGGAGACACTGATATAAAGCCGGTAATCTCGGGCCGGCGCATCAGAAGCTGCATTCCAATCCAGGCGCCAAACGAGAATCCCGCTACCCAGCAGTGTTTCGCGTTTTGGTTCATTGATTGTAGGTAATCGAGCGCAGAAGCCGCGTCGGACAGTTCGCCGATGCCTTGATCGTATTCGCCCTGACTGCGGCCGACACCGCGAAAGTTAAATCGCAGTACTGTGAACCCGAGCTGGTGAAACGCATAATGCAGATTGTAGACGACGCGATTGTTCATCGTGCCCCCAAACTGCGGATGCGGATGCAAGATGATCGCGATCGGTGCGTCTTTCACCTTTTGCGGGTGGTAGCGTCCTTCGAGCCGTCCCTCTGGCCCCGGGAAAATCACCTCGGGCATATGGTCCCCATTTTTTGCCACTGGACCTGTCCGACAAATCTTGACGGTTTTGGTCAGGGTCTTTAGAATTGTTCTAAGCTGCGGGGTTTCTCCCCGCGCCGGGCTGCAAAGCAGGTAAGCTGCGTTGTCCCCGGCGTCAACAACAGACGGGGTCTCGGGCATGAAGCTTAGTACGAAGGGACGGTACGCGATGGTTGCGCTCGCCGATTTAGCGCATGCCCCAGACGGTGTGCTGGTATCCCTTGGGGAATTGTCGAAACGACAGGATATCTCGCTTCCATATCTCGAACAGCTTTTTGTCAAACTGCGCCGCGCTGGGCTTGTCGAAAGCGTGCGGGGACCGGGGGGCGGTTACGCACTGGCCAAACCGCCAAGCGAGATAAGGGTCGCCGAGATCCTTGGAGCTGTGGACGAAACTGTCAGCGCGATGGAGCACGGTGCAGGGGCCTCCGGCGGAATGTCCGGTACACGTGCGCAATCAATGGCAAACCGACTATGGGAGGGGTTGAGTGCACATGTTTACGTGTTTCTGCACCAGACCCGGCTATCGGATGTGGTAAGCAATGATCTGGCACCTTGCCCGGCAGTTCCGCAGCTTCTGACTGTGGTTGACGAAGCGTGAACGCGCAACTGCAAATCCTACGACCTGATCGCGCCCCTGCGGCTGCGTGCCCAACTTCCGGCTGCGGCTGTTTCCCGATGAGTTTGGAAGCTTTCGGGGGAACGCTATCGTGAAGCGTGTCTATCTCGACTGGAACGCAACCGCCCCGCTTAGGCCAGAGGCGCGGGCGGCAATGATTTCGGCCCTAGATGTGGTCGGGAATCCGTCGAGCGTCCATGCAGAGGGCCGCGCAGCCAAGGCGATTATTGAGCGTGCACGGGCGCAAGTCGCCGCCGCCGTGGGCGCAAAACCGGGCGAAATCGTTTTTACCTCAGGCGCGACCGAGGCTGCCAGTGTGCTGGCAGGGATCGCCGATCACTCAGCCATCGGCGTGGAAGAGACGGCGCATGATGCCATTTTTGCGCATATCGATCTTGATGGGGCCGCGGCAGGTTCGAATTTTCTTGCCATGGGATTGGCCAACTCTGAGACGGGCGTGATCTCTGATCCGCCGAAGAAGGACGAAGACGGGTATAGCCATGACGCATTTCGCGCCCGGTATCTGCTTCTGGATGTGACACAGGCCATCGGCCGAATTCCGTGGTCGTTTGCGTGGTCGGGTGCGGATATGGCGGTCATGAGCGCCCACAAGCTGGGCGGTCCCAAGGGGGTCGGCGCGCTGATCCTTAAAGATGGTTTTGATATCAGCGCGTTACAGGTTGGAGGCGGTCAAGAGATGGGGCGCCGCTCTGGCACCGAAAACGTGGCGGGCATAGCAGGGTTTGGTGCAGCGGCAGAGGCCGCAATGGCGGAACTGCAGGCCGGGCTGTGGGCGAGAGTTGCAGAACTTAGAAATATTCTAGAAAAGACTCTGGCAGAGGTGTCCGACCGAACTATTTTTATTGGGAAGTCCAGTCAAAGGCTGCCCAACACCTCGTGCTTTGCGACGCCCGGCTGGAAGGGTGAAACGCAGGTGATGCGTATGGATCTTGCAGGGTACGCCGTTTCGGCTGGTTCTGCCTGTTCAAGCGGGAAGGTGAAGGAAAGCCGGGTACTGCGAGCGATGGGGTTTGATGAGGACGTGGCGCGATGCGCCGTTCGGGTGTCACTCGGACCTCAGAATACGGAAGACGAGGTGATGCGGTTCGCCGACGCTTGGGCCGCCGCTTACGAAAAGTTCCGCCAAAGGGCGGCATGAGGAAGGAAATGCGGATGAACGCTCTGGACGTGAACGTTAAGGACGGCGTCGATCGGGAAACGGTCGATGCGGTCGAGAAGCTTTCCGGAAAGTACAAGCACGGCTGGGACACGGATATCGAGATGGAATACGCGCCCAAAGGCGTGAACGCCGATATTGTGCGGCTGATTTCAGAGAAGAACGGCGAACCAGAGTGGATGAAGGATTGGCGGCTCGCTGCTTTTGAACGCTGGCAGCAGATGAACGAGCCGGATTGGGCGATGGTCGATTACCCGCCGATTGATTATCAGGATCAGTATTATTACGCGCGCCCGAAATCGATGGAGGAAAAACCCAAGAGCCTTGATGAAGTTGATCCCAAGTTGCTTGAAACCTACTCCAAACTCGGCATTCCGCTTAAAGAACAGATGATCCTGGCCGGGGTCGAGGGCGCAGATGGCACCCTTGCCGATGGGCGCACCGATCGCCAGGTCGCAGTCGACGCAGTGTTCGATAGTGTGAGCGTTGGCACAACATTCAAGGAAGAGCTAGAAAAACACGGTGTGATCTTTTGCTCGATCTCCGAGGCTGTCCGGGATCATCCTGAGCTCGTGAAAAAGTACCTGGGGTCTGTTGTCCCACAGTCAGACAACTTTTTTGCGACATTAAACAGCGCTGTTTTTTCGGACGGTTCGTTCGTCTACATCCCGCCGGGTGTTCGCTGCCCGATGGAGCTGTCCACCTATTTCCGGATCAATGCAGAGAACACCGGCCAGTTCGAGCGGACACTGATCATTGCAGATAAGGGGAGCTACGTCAGCTATCTCGAAGGCTGCACCGCACCGATGCGCGATACGCACCAACTGCATGCTGCTGTCGTGGAACTTGTCCTGCTCGAGGATGCCGAGATCAAGTACTCGACTGTACAAAACTGGTATCCAGGCGACGAAAACGGCAAGGGAGGGATCTACAACTTCGTAACCAAACGGGCCGATTGCCGTGGCGATCGGTCAAAGGTGATGTGGACACAGGTAGAGACCGGTTCTGCGATCACGTGGAAGTACCCGTCGTGCATCCTGCGCGGCAATGAAAGCCAAGGGGAATTCTATTCGATTGCCATCGCGAACAATGCTCAGCAAGCCGATACCGGCACGAAGATGGTGCATCTTGGTAGGAATACGAAATCGCGCATTGTTTCCAAAGGGATAAGTGCTGGGCGTGCGCAGAATACGTACCGAGGTCTCGTGTCGATGCACCCCCGTGCGCAAGACAGCCGAAACTACACCCAGTGCGACAGCCTGCTGATCGGCGACAAGTGCGGGGCGCACACGGTTCCCTATATCGAGGTCAAAAACAATTCTAGCCGGGTCGAGCATGAGGCGACGACTTCGAAGGTTGATGACGACCAGATGTTCTACTGCCGCCAGCGCGGCATGGACGAAGAAGAGGCGGTTGCACTGATCGTCAATGGCTTCGCCAAGGAAGTGCTGCAGGCCCTGCCGATGGAATTCGCAATGGAAGCCCAGCAACTGGTTGCGATTTCGCTGGAAGGATCGGTGGGCTAACACCGACACCCGTCTACACCGCCGCATAACCCTGGAGAGCAAGGGAAATGATCGTCACGACGACGCCATCCGTCGAAGGCAAGGCCATCACCGATTATCATGGTGTTGTGGTTGGTGAGGCGATACTGGGCGCCAACATCTTTCGCGACGTCTTTGCGGGGATCACAGACATCATCGGTGGACGATCGGGCGCCTATGAAGAGTCGCTGGGCGAGGCGCGCGAAACTGCGCTGGGCGAATTGCAGGACCGCGCCGCTGAAAGAGGCGCCAACGCCGTTGTTGGCGTAGATCTAGACTACGAAGTCATCAACAATATGCTGATGGTGTCAGCTAGCGGGACAGCGGTGACAGTCCTGTGAGATATTTATTGTTTAGTTGTAGTGCCCTATGCGGTGATGCGGCGGAACCGAGGATTGCGTCGATACCGTGCGCGTCCAAGGCCCCGACCGCGTCTGGTATTGTGATCAATCGCACACATAATCGCACAGAGCGGTCGCAAATCGTCGCTCGCTTGCCCTTCTTTAGACACATCTTAAGGTCAGAACTGTTTCCGTCAGAGCAACGGGAGCATGGCAATGGCCGCTATGGCAGACGTTCAGCGTCTTGGGTTCGACGAGCGTATCCGCCGTATCCAGACGGGGGGTCCGAACACGTCGGGCACTATATATATCGGTCCTCAGGAAGGCGCACCGAAGGCCAAGGAACGGAAAAGCTGGAAGAAGAAGCGTCGTGCGCGGATCAAAAAGGCCCGTCCATTGGATGCGCCCTCGCCACTCTTGATTGTGTTGAGCTGGCCGTTTGCCTTTCTCATCGGGGCCTTGTGCATGTTCGCCGGCCGGGTCGCGCTGTTTCAGCTAACACTGCAGACCGAGGCTCTTCCGCCGGAATGGGCCGAGTTGATCCTTTTGACGGCAGATATCGGCGTCGCCGCGTTTCTGCTGATAGCCCTCGGGTGGGCGTTCTCGCTGGAAAGGGGGCTGCGTCGCATCATGCTTTGCGCCGGATTCCTGGCCTTCATGCTGGGCGAGGCATTTGTGATTCGGCAGGCGCCAGACGCTTTTGTTCCGATGTTCTCAGAAGACTTTGTGGCCGCAGCAGTGGCCAGCTCCGCACCGCTCGAAACGATGCCGGAGACTTGGGAGACGGTCTCCAACTCCAAGATTGTCCTGAACACGGATCTGCTATCAGGCGTGGGCGCGGGACAGGCCGATACGTTCCTGGATATCTTCCCCGGCGGCTAAGCCGCCTGACAAATAACTCACCTGCACCGGGGTCCCGCATTGGCGGCGGCCCCTTTGCGGCATTCTATAATGAGGACTGCCATGCTGAAGATTGAAAACCTGCAAGTTAAGCTGGAAGAAGAAGACAAAGAGATCCTGAAAGGCGTCGATCTCGAGGTCCAGGCAGGCCGTGTGCATGCGATTATGGGTCCGAACGGTTCCGGAAAATCGACACTGTCCTATGTCCTGTCAGGTCGGGATGGCTACGAAGTCACAGGAGGATCGGCGTCCCTGGAAGGTGCTGACATCCTTGAAATGGAACCGGAAGAACGTGCAGCGGCGGGCATATTTTTGGCGTTTCAGTATCCCGTCGAAATCCCCGGTGTCGGGAACATGACCTTTCTTCGCACCGCTTTGAATGCGCAGCGGAAGGCGCGCGACGAAGAAGAGATGTCGGCGGCCGAGTTTCTGAAGCTCGTTCGTGAAAAGGCCAAGGCACTAAAGATTGACGGCGACATGCTGAAACGTCCTGTCAATGTCGGGTTCTCGGGTGGCGAGAAAAAGCGCAACGAAATCCTGCAGATGGCGGTCCTGGAACCGAAGATGTGTATTCTGGATGAAACCGATTCCGGGCTTGACGTCGATGCGATGAAGCTGGTTGCGGAAGGTGTAAACGCATTGCGCGACGCAGGACGCGGGTTCTTGGTTATCACGCACTATCAACGGCTTCTGGACCACATAAAGCCCGACGTCGTTCACATAATGGCCGATGGGCGGATCGTTAAGACCGGTGGGCCTGAGCTGGCGCTTGAAGTTGAAGAAAACGGGTATGCCGGTATCCTGAGGGAGATGGCCTAATGGCGTTGCCGCAAGCCAAGACTGCCGCTACAGATATGCGCCTGGCAGGTGTTAAGTTGCCTGATTGCGCGGTATGGGCGCGCGACGCGCGTGACGCAGCCCTGAACCGGGTGCGCAAGATGGGCCTTCCCGGTCGCCGGGATGAATACTGGCGTTTCACCAACCCCGCGGACTTTGTTTCGGTTGAAGCAACCCCGGCCAAGGTGCACGACAGCCGTGATGAACCGCCCGTTTTTGGCGAGATCGATCGGCTAAAGATTGTGTTTCGGGATGGCGTTTTCTGCCCCAGAAGCTCGGACGATTTGAGCCTTGCGGGCGTCGAGATCGATCGTTTGGCCGTCGCGCAATCTAAAGACATCCACTGGGCAAAAGATCTCTACGGGGTGCTGGAAGCGCGCGGTCACGCCCCGGTTGAACGTCCTTTCGCAGCGCTGAACACGGCTACGGCGGGGGACGGGGTTCTGATCCGAGCGACGGGCAAGGCGGAACGCCCGGTGGCTCTTGTTTATCTGCATGAAGCCGAGGCGTCGGATGCCACGCTGCACCATGCGATCCGGGTTGAAACGGGCGCGGAGTTGACGGTGCTTGAAAGCGGTCCGGCTGCAGCACGGTTCAACAAGTGCATGGAAATTGACGTAGCGGATGGTGGCACGTTCCATCATATCCGCGCGCAGGGGCGTGATCACGAACGTCGCGCGATGACCCACATGTTCGCCCGGCTTGGCTGTGGGAGCGTCTATAAATCGTTCACGCTCACCGCGAACGGCATTTTGACGCGCAACGAACATGTCGTTGAGTTAACCGGCGACGATGCGGTGGCCCATGTGGCCGGGGCGGCGCTGGGCGACGGGGTATTTCACCACGACGACACGGTCTTTGTTACCCACGATGCGGAGCGTTGCGAAAGCCGACAGGTCTTCAAGAAGGTTCTTCGGAACGGCGCGACCGGCGTGTTCCAAGGGAAAATCCTTGTTAAGCCGGGTGCGCAGAAAACCGATGGTTACCAGATCAGCCAATCTCTGCTTCTCGATGAAGACAGCCAGTTCCTTGCGAAGCCGGAACTTGAAATCTATGCCGATGATGTTGCGTGTTCGCATGGCTCGACGTCGGGCGCGATTGACGAGACGGCTTTGTTCTACCTCCGCTCGCGCGGTGTGCCGATTGCGGATGCACAGGATCTGCTGGTTTTAGCCTTCGTCGCAGAAGCGATTGATGAGATTGAGGACGAGGCACTGGCGGACGACATGCGGGCCCGGCTTGAAGGCTGGCTGCGGCGCCGCAGATAACGCGCCATGAGTGTCACGTTGGATATCCTCCGGACATATCGTACGCCGGGGCAGGTTCTTCGCCGCCGTGTTACGGGCCCGCCTAACGAACCGCGCGCGTTGATCACGCTGATGTCTGCTTGCATTTTGATGTTCGCGGCACAGATGCCTGGAATAACGCGGCGGGCGTATCTGGATCCGACGCTAGAACGTGACCAACTGATGTCGTCGGCGCTGATGGGTTGGGTATTCATCATGCCGCTTGTGTTTTATCTGATCGCTGCTTTGTCGCATGCGGTGGCTCGACCATTCGGCGGGAAGGCGACTTGGTTTGAGGCGCGCATGGCTCTGTTCTGGGCGCTCCTCGCAGCAGCACCAGCGTGGCTCTTCGTGGGGCTGGTACAAGGCTTCCTGGGGTACGGGATCGCTCATTCTGCTGTTGGGGTTCTGGCAGGGGTTGCATTTTTGATCTTCTGGGGGGCAGGACTGCGTGAGGTAGAGCGTGGACCAGCATGAACCTGAGTTTGAATAGCCTTCTGGCCATGGCCGGCCGAACCGTTCAGAACCCGCGCGAAGGTGCGTCAGAAGTTCTGTCGCTCGGCATTCCGCGCGACGCGCTTTGGATGATCGTGATGCTGGTTGTGGTTCTGTCGGTCATCCTGAATGAGCTTTCATCGATTGCTGCGGTGGTGCGGGGTGGTGTACCGGTAAACGGCCCCGTCATCTCACCAATTCCATTCGCGATCATGCAATTTGTCGCGATCTTCGGGATTGCGGGCGCAACCCACGCGATCGGTCGAGCGATGGGCGGTACCGGCGGCTTTCCAGAAGCCCTTTTGCTAACCGCTTGGCTTCAGTTCGTAATGCTCTTGGTGTCCGTGGTTCAGCTCGTGGCCGCCCTCATTTTGCCCGGAATGGTGGGCATCATTCTGGTGCTCAGCTTGGCGCTGTTCCTGTGGCTTCTGACAAATTTCGTTGCAGTCCTGCACGGGTTCAGGTCGCTCGGGCAAGTGTTTGTCATGATCCTCGTTTCCACATTCGCCATTGCCTTTGTCCTGTCTCTGGTACTGGCAATTCTGGGAATTGGCATCCCGATCGAAGCCGGGGGAGTTTGATGTACGACGTCGAAGAAATCCGGGCCGATTTTCCGATTCTGTCCCGTGAGGTGAATGGCAAGCCCCTGGTTTACCTAGACAATGGTGCTTCGGCGCAGAAGCCTCAGACCGTTATTGATGCGGTCACAAAGGCGTATTCGATGGAATATTCGAACGTCCATCGCGGGTTGCACACCCTGTCAAATATCGCGACTGAAAAGTATGAGACGGTTCGCGGTACCATCGCGCGGTTCCTGAACGCCGCGTCCGAAGACGAAATTGTGATGAATTCAGGGACGACCGAGGGTATCAACCTTGTTGCGTATGGCTGGGCGATGCCGCGGATGGAAGCGGGCGACGAGATCGTTCTATCTGTGATGGAGCATCACGCCAATATCGTCCCTTGGCACTTTCTGCGCGAACGGCTGGGTGTAGAGTTGAAGTGGGTCGATGTGGACGCCAATGGCGATCTTGATCCCGAAAGCGTGCTTAGTGCCATTGGTCCCTGCACCAAACTCGTGGCTGTGACGCATCTGTCGAACGTTCTTGGCACAGTCGTCGATATCAAGGCGATTACCGACGGCGCGCGCGAACGGGGTGTTCCGGTTCTTGTGGATGGTAGCCAGGCGGCCGTTCATATGCCGGTCGATGTTCAGGCCCTTGGCGCCGATTTCTATGCGATTACCGGCCACAAGCTTTATGGGCCTTCGGGGTCAGGCGCGATCTGGATTGCCCGCGAAAGGATGGCCGAGATGCGGCCGTTCCTCGGTGGCGGAGACATGATCCGCGAGGTACACAAGACCGAGATCACTTGGGCCGATCCACCGATGAAGTTCGAGGCCGGCACGCCCGGTATCGTTCAGCAGATCGGATTGGGTGTGGCGCTGGACTACATGATGGGGCTTGGGATGGAGAATATCGCAGCCCACGAACGTCATTTGCGCGACTATGCCCGCGACCGGTTGGACGGGCTGAATTGGCTTCAGGTGCAGGGGAAATCCGCGGGTAAGGCCGCGATCTTCTCATTCACACTTGATGGGGCGGCCCATGCTCACGACATCTCGACCATTCTCGACAAAAAGGGGGTGGCCGTCCGTGCCGGGCATCATTGCGCTGGGCCGCTGATGGATCATTTGGGTGTTCCGGCAACCTGCCGGGCATCCTTCGGGCTCTACAACACAACTGGCGAGGTTGATATTCTGATCGATGCGTTGGAGCTCGCGCACGAGCTTTTCGCCTGACCCTTGCAGGGCCGGGCGGCTGCGTCTATAGCTCGCCCGAGGCACCCGTAGCTCAGCTGGATAGAGCGCTGCCCTCCGAAGGCAGAGGCCAGAGGTTCGAATCCTCTCGGGTGCGCCAAATTTATCAATTAAATCAATGACGTATTAATCGAAACGACGAATTCACGCAGAACAAACACAGATTTGGCGCGTTATGTTGGCGCGTTATAACGTTTTACGAAGGTCTCTCTTTGGTTCTTCATGTGGCGTCTTGCTTGCTCATAGCACCACCGGATTAGGAAGTATCTCGGCTCCCTGTGCCTTGTGTGGTCTTTCACTTTTCTTGAGCGGTTGATCGCCAAATTAGAGATGCCTGCATCCATAATGGCTGTGTTCAAGAGCGACACTTGTTTCATGCTTCAGTTGAAGGGATGCGGGCTTCGTGGGTGTCGATGAAGGAAGGGTTTGTTGCATCGACGACGCGTTCGAGAAAACCCTTGTTACTCCGGCCGAGTAACTCGCAGACCATGGCACGATTGAACGACATAAGGCCTCTGTGGTTCTCGGCGATCTTATCGCCGACGCGAATGGCCCAAATGCCATGCCAACCTTGGCGTAGCGATCCTAGTCGTCGGATACGTCCTTGAGCTTTGGGTCCGTTCATTCACCCCTGCCCATCGGGCACCGCAAACCGAACGGCTGTCTGGCCCTTCCAAAGCCGCTTCGAGGGCATCACTAGCATCGTATTTTCTGCGGGCGTGTTGATCGGCCGGTCGCCATCATGTCCGATCAAGGTCCCAGCGTCGGGCAGGACCTCGCCACCTGTGAAGGGTTTGGCAAATTCAAAGGCGTCGCTCTCGATCGTGACGGCCTCTACGACGGTAAAGAACCGTTGCTGCGCGGGTTCTGAAAAAGATTGCACATGCTCTGACGAAATTGTGCCTGTCACGGCAAGAAAGCGGACCGTCGCCTCAATGGCGAGTCGTCCTGATGAGGCTTCCCAATGCTGCCCACATTCGATGAGTAGGGCCGTCTTGTGCGAGTTTGCTTTGTCAAAGCCGCCATAGTCCCGCATCCGCTTGCCGGCGGCGTGTCCTGCATCGGCAACGACGCGCTCGGGAACGCCGATCTTGGCAGCCAGGTATTTGCTTCTGGTATGCCGTCCCGACATCATTAGCGGTGGTGCAAGGTGCTGCATACTGTGAACATCGAAAAGGTAGTCGATGTCTTCGAGGACCGGTCGCACCTGACGGGCACGTTCAAGTTCAAGGCTACTCTGGTCACCGTCCAGAACGTCTTCGCCCCAAACGCGGTTCAGATCCTGGTCAATCCATCGCGTCTTGTTGGGGTCCGCCGGGTCGAACGCGCGGTAGGCTTCGACGTTCATAAAGGCGAGTGTCAGGGTACCTGCAAGCGGTCGGATGTCGTTACGAAGAAGCCATTCCAGCGCAATGACGCCACAAGGTTCATTCCCATGCACGATGGCGCTGACCATGACGTTTGGCCCCGGCTGGCCACTTTCGAAACACCAAACATAGGGGATACCCGTGTTCCCTGTAGCATACGGTTCGATGTCGGGTGTGGCGAGATCGACCGGATAATCGTTGGGAATGTTGATCTGTCTCATCGCTTGATGTTTCCTCGATTTTTGACTGGATATTCTGGAGCGGTCCCATGACGAAACCCAGGGTTGCCCTGCTTGGCGCAATTCTTGAATCGAACCGGTTCGCTCCACCCGCTGAGTTGGACGATTTCACCTCTCTGACCTGGCTGACTGGTAAGCCACTGGTGGAAGAGGCCCGATCCGAAACTCCGAAGCTTGCGACGGAGTTCGCGGCTTTCGTCCGGACCATGGATGCCACCGGAGGCTGGGATCCGGTACCTTGCATGTTGGCAGCCAGCCACCCAGCTGGCCCTGTGCGCGAGGGAGTTATCGAAGAGATCATCGGGACCTGCGAGGAGATGTTGCGCGCTGCCGGTCCCGTCGATGCTGTCTACATATGCAATCACGGCGCGATGGTAGCAGAGCATGACCACGATCCGGACGGGTTGTTGATGTCGCGCATCCGCGCCGTCGTGGGTCCGGATGTCCCGATCGTGTCCACGCTGGACCTGCACGCAAACATCTCGCAGCGCATGGTCGATGCCTGCGATCTGATCGTTGGGTATCGGACGAACCCGCATGTCGATCAGATTGAGCGTGGCGAAGAAGCTGCGTTTTCGATCCGCCGGGTGTTCGCGTCTGGGGGGCGGCCGGAGATGGTGCACATAAAATTGCCCATCGCGCCTGCGTCGATAACGCTTCTGACAGCCGAACATCCTTACGGCACGTTGATTGACCACGGCCAGCGGCGACAAGCGGAATATCGAAGCAAGATCCTCAATGTCTCGATCTTCGGGACTTTCCTTTTCTCGGACACACCGGACAACGGCCTGAGCATCGTCGTAACCGCGCGCGACGACCGCAAGGCTGCCGAAGAGCTTGCTACGGAACTTGCAGAAATGGCTTGGTCGTTGCGCGGCGATTTTGTGAGACGTTTGACGCCTTTGGACGAAGCGGTAGCGCTGGCGACCCAGTCCGATCGCTCGCCGGTAATTTTCTCGGATGCGGGTGATAATCCGGGAGGGGGCGGAAGTGGTCGGACAACTGAATTTCTTGCTGCTTTGCACCAAGCGGGTGTCAAAGGCTGCCTGATCGGGTCTTTCTGCGACCCTGAACTTGCACGTGAAGCTCATTCGATAAAGGTCGGCGGGCGCTTTACGGCGCGCTTCAATCGCTCTCAGCACACACAGGTTCCCTGGGCCCGTTGGGACGTTCCGTTTCAAGCCAAGGCCGAGGTTCTGGCGCTCCACGACGGAAACGTGGTTGGCGAGCGTGGTATGACCGCGGGACGTCGGCTGGTGCTGGGCCCAGCGGCCGCACTCCGGATCGGAGGTATCACGGTTGTCGTCATTTCTGACCGAACACAGACAGCCGATCCGGTGTTCTTCCATATGCTCGGTCTCGAAATCGATCAGGCTCGTAGTATTGTCGTCAAATCCCGTGGACATTTTCGCGCGGGATTTTCCCGCTGGTTCAAACCGAAACAGGTCTTTGAGGTTGACACCGGCGGGCTGACGAGCCCGGTACACGACCGCTGGCCTTTCGTGCATTTGCCCCGACCCAATTTTCCGATGGACGAAGATGTGGTCTGGCCGGAAAACGGTGAGCACTAAACCGGCTCCGAGTATCTGTGCTGCGGGGTCGTCAGTTTCACGAAACTCATGAACTGGCGGGCCAGTTGCGACGGCGGCACACCCGACGGAAGGACAAAACTTGTCTCATAGGTAATCGGCGCATCGAACGGTCGAACCACGATCCCATCGATGCCGTCCGAAAGTAGGGGAAACGGATTGATCAGCGTCACTCCAAGCCCTTCGCGAACGAGTTCTAGCGCGGCCATGTTCGTCGCTGTCTCTGCCACCGGGCGCGGCCGGACGCCGGCCCGGGCAAAAAGCTGTTCCGTCGTAGCGCGCGTTCCGAGGCGGCGCAGAAATTCGATAAGTTCCACGCCATCAAGGTCCGTCGGCGCAATGACCTTCTTTGCTGCCAAAGGGTGATCGGCGGGCATCGCGCAAACCGCCTGGCTGCGGCGCCACGGTACAAGCCGCACGCCCGAACGACGGATCATGCCGCTGGTAAGGCCAAGGTCGTACCGAAGATCAAGAATACCGGACACCAAGACGTCGGTTGCCTGTATGTCGAGTTGCAAGCGTCTACCAGGATTGGCTTTTAGGAAGCTCGCGACGCGCTTGATAATGAAGTGATGGGCAAGCGTCGGCGGAACGATTAAGCGTAGGGGCTCATCTTCGGGATCCGCCCAGTCCGCCCCTTCTATTTGCGCCAGCGTTTCGAAGATCGGGTCAAGTTTCGCGTTCAGCCGGAGTGCTTCGTCGGTCGGTTCGATCCGTCCTGACCGCCTGACGAAAAGAGATCGTCCAACTCTTGCCTCAAGTTGAGACAGCGATCGGCTCACCGCCGATTGCGAAACCCCCAGACGGCGTGCCGCGCCGATCGTCGTTCCGGTGGTGACCAATGCGCGAAGCGATTCAAATTCGCGCAGCCGATGCCGATGCTCTGCCATGACAGCCGATCCTTGTGCCTCCGTCACCCGAACTCCACGTGTCGAACGAGATTAGTCTATGCAAGAAAGCATAGTATTGGGTGTTGGCAATGCTTTTTGTGGTAGCTAGCATCTTGGAATGGCGCGACTCTGGACGAAGCTCCGGCCCAAACAAGCGCCAATTGAACAGGGAGTCTTTTGATGAAAAAACTCAAAGCCGCGACGGCTGTCGCTGCGGGCATTCTGGCGTTCGGAGCCGGTGCCGCCACTGCGGAGAAACTGACTATCGGTCTGGCCTCTGAACCCACGGCAATGGATCCGCATTTTCACAACCTCGGGCCAAACAACGCCATGACGCTGCACATCTTTGATCGACTCGTCGATCAAGATGAGAAGCAGCGCCTCATACCGGGTCTCGCAGTATCCTGGCAGCCCATCGATGATCTAACGTGGGAGTTTAAGCTGCGCGAAGGCGTGAAATTCCACGACGGGTCCGACTTCAATGCCGACGACGTGGTCTGTACGGTTGAACGTGCGCCAAACGTTCCGAATTCCCCGTCCAGTTTTGGAACTTACCTGAAGGGGAAAACGGTCGAGAAGGTTGACGACTATACCGTCCACTTCAAGACGGCCGAGCCCTATCCCCTTATGGCCAACGACATCTCGACCATTCGGATCATCTCGGATGAGACCGGCTGCGGAGCTGCGACAGAAGACTTTAACTCAGGCGTTGCGGCAATTGGTACAGGCCCGTTTAAATTCGTCAGCTACACGCCGGGCGAGTCGATTGTCATGGAGCGCAACGGTGACTATTGGGGCGACGCTCCGATTTGGTCGGAAATCGAGTTCCGGCCGATCTCTTCCGGGCCCAGCCGGGTGGCCGCGCTTCTGGCCGGCGACGTTGATATGATTGCTGCGGTTCCAACGACCGACATCGCGACGCTTGGTGCCAATGAAGAGTTGCAACTTAGCCAAGGCGTATCAAACCGGGTTATCTATCTTCACATGGATCAGTTCCGCGAGGCTTCACCCTTTGTGACAGCCAATGGCGGCGGCGACATCAAGAACCCGCTGATGGACGTCCGTGTCCGCAAAGCCATCAGCATGGCGATCAATCGCGATGCGATCGTTGAGCGGGTGATGGAAGGCGTTGCGCTGCCCGCCGGCCAGCTTCTGCCCGAGGGCTTTTTCGGCGTGTCTGACAACCTCGAGGTCGTCGAGTACGATCCTGAGGGCGCCAAGGCACTTCTGGCCGAAGCAGGCTATGGCGACGGCTTTGAGATGACGATCCACGGGCCGAACGACCGGTACATCAATGATGCGAAAATCGCCGAAGCCGTCGCGCAGATGCTGACGCGGATTGGCATCAAGACAGCGGTCGAAACGATGCCGCGCTCGGTCTACTTCGGTCGCGCATCACGTGGGGCCGAGGGCGATCTGCCGGAGTTCAGCTTTATTCTTGTCGGTTGGGGAGCAGGTTCGGGCGAAGCATCATCTCCGCTGAAGTCACTGATTCACACGTTTAACCCCGATAAGGGTTTCGGGTCCTCGAACCGCGGAAGGCATTCCGATCCCGATACGGATGCCCTGATCGAAGAAGCTCTGCGCACCGTGGACGACGTCAAGCGGCAGGAATTGTTAGCGGCGGCGACCGAGCGCGCGATCAACAACGTTGCGATCATTCCGACGCACTTCCAGGTCAATACCTGGGCGGCAAAGAAAGGCCTGCGTTACGTTGCCCGCACGGACGAGTACACGCTCGCCATCGGCGTGGTGAAAGAGTAACCGCAACTCTGCCGGGCCGCCGCCTAAATGCGGCCCGGCTAAACCCGTCCGAGGGTCAGATCTCATGACTGTATTCGTGATCCGCCGATTGTTGCAGGCGCTTCTGGTCGTGTTCCTGATGTCGGTGATTGTCTTTTTTGGCGTAAACATCGTCGGCGATCCGGTCTACATGCTGGTCAGCCCCGATGCAGATCAAGCCGACATCGCGGCGACTATCGAAAGGCTCGGACTGGACCGTCCGATCTGGGAACAGTACTGGCTGTTTCTGAAAGGTGCGGCTCAGGGCGACCTCGGGAACAGCTTTATCTTTGGCGAGCCCGCGCTGCAGCTGATCCTGCACCATATGCCAGCGACCATGGAACTGGCCTTTACAGCGCTTATGCTGGCGATCATCATCGGCATTCCGCTTGGACTTTACGCTGGTCTCTATCCGGACAACGCGATCTCAAAGGGGATCATGGCCGGTTCGATCCTTGGATTTTCCCTTCCAACGTTTTGGGTCGGGCTTATGCTGATCATGCTCTTTGCCGTCGAACTCGGCTGGGTTCCGGCGACCGGGCGCGGGGATATGGGTTCTTTACTTGGCATGGAAAGCAGCCTGTTTACGCGCGACGGGCTGAGTCACATCTTCCTTCCCGCGCTGAATCTTGCGCTTCTAAAGATATCGCTGGCGATCCGACTGACCCGTGCCGGCGTGCGTGAGGCGATGGGGCAGGACTATGTAAAGTACGCCCGTGCAAAGGGCCTTTCGACCCGTCGGATTATCTTTGTCCATGTCATGAAAAATATCATGATACCCGTCGTCACTGTGATGGGGCTGGAATTCGGCAGTCTGATCGGGTTCTCCGTCGTAACCGAAACGATCTTTGCCTGGCCGGGTATGGGCAAGCTTCTGATCGACGCGATCCTCCAGCTCGACCGGCCTGTCGTCGTCGCCTACCTGATGATCATTGTTCTCTTCTTTATCGTAATCAATCTGATCGTCGACATAGTCTATTCCATTCTCGACCCAAGGGTCCGCATTCAGGATCAGGGCGCATGAGCGACGCGACATCAGAAGTGGTTGCTGTTTCAACCGCACCTGCTAGGATCGAAACACCGTTCCAGCGCTTCCGTGCGGAGTTCTTTGAGAGCAAGATAGCGACAACGGCGCTCGCTGTTTTTCTTATCATCGTTACCCTCGCGATTCTTGCACCTTGGATCACGCCACAAAACCCCTACGACCTTGCGCAGGTGAGTGTTCTCGATGGCCGTCTGCCGCCTGGGTCCGAGGCCTTCGATGGCTACACGATGTGGCTTGGCTCAGATGGCGCGGGGCGGGACCTTTATTCTGCGATCCTCTATGGGTTGCGCATATCACTCTCGGTTGGTCTTGCCTCGGGTGTAATCGCGCTTTTGATTGGCATGGCAGTCGGTCTGATTGCCGCCTATATGGGCGGACGGACCGAAGCGTTTATCATGCGCGTGGTGGACCTTCAGCTTTCTTTCCCGGCGTCACTGGTCGCGTTGATGCTGGTGGCAGCTCTCGGCAAGGGCGTCGACAAGATCATTCTCGCGCTCGTCGTGGCACAATGGGCCTACTACGCACGCACGGTCCGTGCCACCGCGCTGGTCGAGCGGAACAAAGAGTACGTAGAGGCCGCGCAGTGCCTTGGCATTTCCCGCATGCGCATCGTCTTCCGGCACATCCTGCCCAATTGCATGGCGCCTTTGATTGTCGTCGGCACGGTCCAGACGGCGAGCGCGATTTCGCTGGAGGCGACGCTATCTTTCCTCGGTGTGGGCCTTCCGCAGACGGAACCATCAATTGGTGTGCTGATCGCCAACGGGTTCGAATACATGCTGTCGGGGCGGTACTGGATATCCGTGTTCCCCGGTCTCGCACTGCTTATGACTGTCGTGTCCATAAATCTGGTTGGGGATCATTTGCGAGATGTCCTGAACCCGCGGTTGAAGAAATGACGAAGGTTCTTGAGGTCAGCGGGCTGAAGACGCACTTCTTCACGCATGCCGGTGTTGTGAAAGCCGTGGACGGCGTCGATTTCACCGTTTCAAAGGGTGAGGTTATGGGCCTTGTGGGGGAATCCGGATCGGGCAAGTCCATCACCGGGTTCTCGATCCTTGGCTTGATCGACCCGCCGGGACGGATTGTTGAAGGCTCCATCCGGTTCAACGGTGACGAAATCGCAAATGCGCCAGAGGAGCGCCTTAAAACCCTTCGTGGTAATCGGATCTCCATGATCTTTCAGGACCCGATGATGACACTCAATCCGGTTCTAAGGGTCGATACGCAGATGATCGAAGCGATCCTTGCACACGAAAAGGTCAGCCGAAGGACCGCGTGGGAGATGAGCCGCGATGCGCTCGGTCTTGTTGGGATCCCATCGCCAGAGGAGCGCCTTCAGGCCTATCCCCACCAGTTGTCTGGGGGCATGCGTCAACGCGTGGCGATTGCCACGGCTTTCCTGAACAAACCCAATCTTATTATCGCGGACGAACCGACGACTGCGCTGGATGTAACCATTCAGGCGCAGATCATCCATGAAGCGCAGAAACTGACCAAGCAAACCGGCACTGCGATGATCTGGATCACGCATGACCTTGCCGTGGTGGCCGGTCTCGCAGACCGTATTTCGGTTATGTACGCTGGCCGCGTTGTGGAGCAGGGCGGGATCGATGACGTCATCGACCATCCCTTGCACCCATATACGGTTGGATTGCTTGGATCCGTTCCCACAGCCAACCGGCGCGGACGGCGCCTGTTCCAGATTGAGGGGATGACACCCAATATGCTGGCCTTACCCGAAGGCTGCGCCTTTGGTCCGCGATGCCAGGCCAGAACGGCGTCCTGTTCAGCGCGACCCGAAATCGAGGAGGTGTCCGGGCGGCAACTTCGCTGCTTCAACCCACAGGCAAAGATCGAGGTCGTGCAATGACGGAACACCTCGTCGAAATCCGCGGCGTTTCAAAGCGCTTTACCAAGCGGCTCGATGTGGCTGGCAAGATTGCGCAGCGCCTGGGCGCGAATGTCCGTGAAGAAACGGTTCATGCTGTCGAAAACGTCAGCCTTTCGATCCAGCCCGGGCAGGTTCTAGGGTTGGTTGGAGAGTCGGGATGCGGCAAGTCCACCCTTGGCCGTGTTGTCGCCGGGATACATGCGGCAACGAAAGGTCAGATGCTCTATCAGGGCAAAGATGTCGCGACGCTGACCGGCGCCGAAAAGCGTGCTGCGACCCTAGCCATACAAATGATTTTTCAAGACCCGTTTGCCAGCCTTAACCCGCGTATGCGTGTCGAAGATATCATCGGCGAAGCGCCGCAAATGCATGGGATCGTCGCCCGAACAGAGCTTTCTGAGTACGTCGACGACGTGATGAAAAAGGTCGGGCTCGATCCATCGCTCAAGCGGCGCTACGCGCACCAGTTCTCGGGGGGGCAAAGACAAAGGATTGGGATTGCCCGCGCTTTGGCCGTGAAGCCAAAGTTCCTTGTCTGTGACGAGGCGATTGCGGCTCTGGACGTCTCGATCCAGGCGCAAGTGATCAATCTGTTTATGGATCTCCGCGAGGAACTTGGCCTGACCTATCTTTTCATCAGCCATGATCTGAGCGTTGTCGAACACATCGCCGATCGCGTTGCGATTATGTATCTAGGACGGATCGTCGAAAACGCCTCGACGGAAGAGATCTTCTCGGATCCTCGTCATCCCTATACGAAGGCCCTTCTTGCCGAGGCGCCACGCCTTGACCAGAGGCGGCGTGAGTTTGCCCCGATCGCGGGCGAGATCCCGTCGCCGCTGAACCCGCCGTCTGGGTGCACCTTCCACCCACGCTGTCCGGTTGCGACGGTCGAATGCCGGAGCCGCGTCCCTGAACTCAAGGCTGGACAAAAAGGTCGCGAAACCGCTTGCCTTGTTGAGCACACAGAAACCGTTTGAGAGAGTAATCTGGAGACTCCCGTGAAAAATGCCGATCCCATCTGGGAGCATGTCGACCGCCATCGTGATGCCTTTGTGGAACTCTCTGATCGTGTGTTTGATGTTCCAGAGACGCTTTATAACGAGCACAAATCTGTCGCCGAACACAAACGCATGTTGGAAGCACAAGGCTTTAGAGTGACCGAGAACGCTGCCGGCATACCCACCGCCGTCGTCGGCGAGGCCGGAGAGGGAGGGCCGGTGATCGCCATCCTTGGCGAGTTCGACGCCCTTCCATCCCTAAGCCAAGCCCCAGGTGTCACCGAGTATCAGCCTCTTGAAGAAGGGGGCAACGGGCATGGTTGCGGACACAACCTTCTTGGTGCTGCCGCGCTTCTGGCAGCGACCGCAATAAAGGACTGGATGGTCGAGAATGGCATAAAGGGCCGGGTCCGGTACTATGGGTGCCCGGCCGAAGAAGGAGGTGCTGCCAAGACCTACATGGTGCGCGAAGGCCTTTTCGACGACGTCGATGCCGCAATCTCGTGGCACCCTGCGACATTCACCGGTGTGAACGAGGCGCGCTCTCTGGCGAACACGCGGATCGACTTTACCTTCCATGGCAAGGCGGCGCACGCTGCAGGCGCGCCTGAACTGGGGCGGTCCGCTTTGGATGCAGTTGAGTTGATGAACATTGGCGTCAACTACATGCGAGAGCACATGCCCGACGACGCTCGCGTGCATTACGCTTACCTCGATGCAGGTGGCGTCGCGCCAAACGTAGTTCAGGCGAAGGCAAGAGTGCGGCAACTCGTCCGGGCTGGCTCGCTGCCGGAACTGAACGACATGATCGCGCGCGTCCGCAAGATCGCCGAAGGCGCAGCGCTGATGACCGAGACCCAGGTGACAAGCCAGGTCTTCTCTGGTGTGTCGAACCTTCTTGGAAACCGTCCTCTTGAAGAGACGATGCAAAGTGAACTCGAGAAACTCGGGCCGATCGTCTTCGATGATGCGGATGTCGCGTTCGCCAAAGAGATCCAGTCGACGCTGACAACCGCCGACATCAGCACCACGTTCAAGCGAATTGGTGCCAAGCCTCAGAAGGGCCTTGCGCTTTGCGATTTTGTCGCCCCGCTCGACCGCAAAAGCGACGGCGGCGAGGGGTCGACAGACGTGGGCGACGTCAGTTGGGCCGTCCCCACGGTTCAGGCTCGCGTGGCAACCTGCGCCATCGGCACGCCCTTTCATACCTGGCAAACCGTGGCACAGGGCAAAGCGCCTGCAGCGCACAAGGGAATGATCTATGCCGCTAAGACGATGGCGGCCACAGCGTGCCGACTTGTGGAAGACCAGTCATTGATCTCGGCCGCGAGAGAAACTCACAAGGCGCACTTGCAGCATACTCCGTACACGTGTCCCATTCCTGACGACGTACATCCACCCGTTTGATGGCTCGCCAATGACGCGCACAGCTGCAATCGACCGTGTCTCGCATTACTTCGAATCCGGTGCCTTTGCCGAAGACCTTGGCACGCTGGTTGCAATCGAGACCGAAAGCCAGACCCCGGCAAAGGCCGACGAGCTTGGGCGCTATCTGGATGAGGCAATGGTTCCGCGCCTGGCCGCGATGGGATTTAGCTGTGCAATCCACCAGAATCCTGTGCCCGGTGCGGGTCCGCTTCTGATCGCGGAGCGGCTGGAGAGAGATGAGCTTCCAACCGTCTTATCCTATGGACATGGTGACGTGATCCGCGCGCAAACCGATCAGTGGCGCAGTGGGCTACACCCGTTCCGCGCGGTGGAGGATGCTGAGAGGATCTTTGGGCGCGGCACAGCTGATAACAAGGGCCAGCATCTTATCAACATCGCGGCGCTCAAGACCGTGCTCGAGATCCGCGGGTCGCTTGGCTTCAACTGCCGGATCCTTATTGAGATGGGCGAGGAGATGGGCTCGCCCGGATTAGCTGCATTTTGCGAGGACGAGAAAGACGCGCTTGAGGCCGATGTTCTGATCGCCTCTGATGGGCCGCGCCTGCAAGCGGATAACCCTACAATGTTCATGGGCGCGCGGGGCGGTGTTTCTTTTGATCTTATGGTCGACTTGCGCGACGGTGCGCATCACTCTGGAAACTGGGGCGGCCTGCTGGCGGATCCCGCCATCATACTTGCACAGGCCTTGTCGACAATCACGGACGCCCGCGGGCAGATTCGGGTGCCGGAGTGGCGCCCGACGAGCCTGAGTGACGAGATACGCCGTGCCTTGCGCGACCTGCCGATCAAGGGAGACGGCGGGCCCGAAATCGACGAGGACTGGGGCGAGGAGGACCTCACCCCGGCAGAGCGCGTCTTTGGCTGGAACAGTTTTGCGGTGCTCGCGATGAAGAGCGGTGTTCCCGAAGCTCCGGTCAACGCAATTTCTGCGAGTGCCGTCGCCGCCTGCCAACTTCGGTACGTGGTCGGAACCGATCAGGCCGAGATCATTCCGGCGCTGCGCCGTCACCTAGATGCACATGGCTTCACGTCCGTAAAGATTGTCCCGCACGAACGGGGATTCTTCAACGCCACCCGATTGTCACCGGACCATCCTTGGGTCGGGTTCGTGGCACGATCATTGAAAGAGACCTCAGGAAGGGATCCTCACATCCTGCCAAATCTGGCCGGTTCGCTTCCCAATGAAGTGTTTGCAGAAACGCTTGGGCTTCCGACAGTCTGGGTGCCTCATTCGTACCGCGGGTGTTCACAGCACGCGCCAAACGAGCACATCCTGAAATCCGTTTCTCTGGATGCGCTAAGGCTTATGGCGGGGCTGTTCTGGGATATCGGAGATCATCCGGCCATGACCAACCTCGACGCGTCCTAAATACCCAGCAATAGCTAGCGCGCCATCCATGTTTTGCGGTGCGGCCAAATTGGGCGCATCCCGACCTTCGCGCTGCGTTTGGTGCTCCACCGGGATATTGCCGGGCGGCAGACCGCCAGACTGACGGGACGGAATGTCCACAATTGATTCCGGCTCTGATAGGCACATTTGCCCGCGGACCCGCGCGGGCTGCTGGTTCGCAAAACGAACAGAAGCTGGTCCGATGCTTACTGAATGACGCCGCGGAGCAGGGACGATAACTCGTTGATGCTGCGACCGAACTGTTCCACGTAGTCCTCTTCAACGCGCTGCGCGAGTGTTGGAAACACCATTTCCGCCAGACCTAGGGCCCGCACATCCGCCCGTGCATTTGGCGGAGGATTGTCTTCCCACAGAAGGACCTTGGCCCCGGTTTTTGCGACGAGATCCCGCAGTTCGGCAAGCTGCCCTTCGCTGGGAGCGCTTCCTGCCTCCCATTCAAGGTAACGAATGTTCAACCCGTAGGCTTCGGCAAGGTACTGGTAGCGGGGATGCGTGGCGATCAAAACCCAGGACTGCGCGATGTTCGCCAAATCTGTGGCCGCGTCGTCAAGCGCCTGAAGGTCGCCGATAAGACCCTTCAGCCTCGAGGCCAGAAGGTCTGCGTCGACCAGCCCGCGCGTCTCCAGCGCCGCAGCGACCGCTTCTGCCTGAAGGATTGCAAGATCCTGATCTAGCCACGTGTATGAAGCCAAGCCAGTGTGCGAATGCTCGCCGTCTGCGCCATGGCTGTGGGTTACGGTCTCAGTTTGAATGAAATGATCGGAAAACCCGCGAGAGGTGTCGACGATGCGCGACCGGGGCAGCGACGCCTTTGTGGTCCAAGTCGAGAAGCCAGCACCGTTCAGCAAGATCAGATCGGCGCTCTGAATTGCGCTTATGTCCGCGATGCCTGGACGCCAGAACGACGGGTCAATCCCATCCGGCACAGGAAAATCGACCTCGATCTCGTCTGGTCCAAGTCGCTCTGCGAAATAGCTGAGGGCGTAGTTGACGGCCACTACACGGGGGTGTTCTTCGGATCTGGCGACATCTGGATGCAAGAACAGCCCGCCGTACAACACGAATAGACCGGCGGCCCATAGCGTTAGCTTTGGCATTTTTTGGCAATGTCTTCCGGTGTCATGATCCAGAAATCCTTGTGAGCGCCGGTCGATACCGTGATCAGAAGTCCCGTCGAGGTGTCGAGGTCCGTCCACGGTACGCGCAGCGTCCCATCGTCGTTCAGGGTCCCGGTTGCAAGCACCTTGTCCTCGCCATCGATAAACTGAACGTCACCCGATATGGGCCGTCGGCCTGTCGAAAACTTGGCTTCGACCAGCACCGTTGTGCAGTCCGTGGACGCAAAGACGTTCAGTTGGTGAGCTTCGGCGGTAACGCCCAAGACAATGAGCGCTGCGACACATCCCAGCTGGCCAATGACCCGTTTGATCATTGCCCCGTCCAGTCCTCAAAATGCACCCAGATCACCGCGCCCAGCTCAACATGCTTGTCTTCGCTGTCCTGGGGCAGGGTGTAATCCGCGGTGTTGAGTGCGGCAAAGCCCCACCAACCGGCGCCCGGTGGTGCATAGGTGAAAACGCCGTTCTCGTCGGCTTTCACCGTTTGGGTGATCATCAACTCGTCGGGCGCGGTCGCTGCTGCACCTTCGTTAAAAAACTCGACCTCGACCTCGGCAAATGGCACAGCCGCACCGTCAAGTTTGACGATCCCTTGAAAGACATTCCGCTCCCACAGTGCGAAGGGCTTAGACAGCGGCACGATCTCAGTCTTCAGTCCCAACTCGGTATCCCAACCCTCGTCGTCGCCATATGCGGAAACATATGTCTTTGTGTAGTGAATGATGAAGGCGTCTTCGTCAGGCTCCCAGTAGGGTTCGGGCTCCATAGCGAACACATAGGTCCCGGGGCGTTCCAGATCGTAGGTCAGGGTAAATCCTGTCTCGTCCATCACGGTGGCCTCGGAGAGGCTTCCAAGAAGGTCAACAGTTTCGCCCTCGTGCGTCACTGTGAATGCCGCCGGACGCTCAAGAACCATCCCATCATGCTCAAACGGATGCGAAAACGACATCGTCAGGTCCACGCTTCTTCCGTCTTCTTGACTGATCATTGGATCTGACGGGATTATCATTCCATAGTGCGCCTGCAAAGGCCACGCCACAGTTGCCGATGCCACCAAAGAGGCAAGAAAGACACGCGACATAATCAAACCTCCGTCATTTCTAATTTCCTAAAGTCAGCAACCAGGCTACCCAGGCGGTGGCATTTGCGCGTACCGCAAGCGCACACCCAAGAGCTATCGCACATGATGCTAACACCAGCATGACCGTTTCGGCCAGTAACAGCCGGGCGATTGCGCCGCGGCGCGCCCCGATTTTGGTGGCGGTCTCGATTTCGCGGGCCCGCAATCGGTAGGAGAGGAAAAGCGCCAGGCCCAGCGCGGCCATGGCCGCCATGGCAATAATGGCGGTGACCACGTCCAAAACAGTTCGAATTCGAAAGACCCGGTCAATCAGCCCAGCAATGACCTTTACCGGCTGCAGAAGCTGCGATGTGCCCCCGGGATCCAGATAGCGACCCTGCAAAATCGTCGCCGCGCGTGTGTCATTCGGAACTACGATGACCGACGTGACCGGATAGTCGTCCTGGTTGCCATGAAAGTGGAAGCTATCGATGTTTTCGGGGGTAATCCTTTGGTATTCGACGATGCTGGCGGCGGCCACCACGTCTTCGCCTGCGGCAACCTCGGCAGCTGTCACCACATCCTCGTGGCCGTGCCCGATCCCGGAGATAACCCACGCGGTTTTCACATCGACAAATACGGCTTCGTCATCGGGAGAATTCGTCGGTTCAAGGACACCCACCACTGGCATTTCGAGCGGGTAGACCCCATCAAGATCAAACAGGTTCTGCGGTGCCGAAACCAGAGCGTCCCCCACGGACAGCCCAAGATCCCGAGCTACTGCCGCGCCCACCACAGCCTCTCCCAACAGGACAAGCCCGCGCCCCTCGGCGACTTGAAGTCCGCGGAAATCGAAGTAATCAAGCGACGTGCCGACGATCCGAAATCCTTGTGTTTCGAACGCAGTATGCAGCGGGATTGGCACCGCCAGACCGCTGTCCCAGATCGCTTCAACCTCGGACATCGGAAGCGTGTCCGGCCTGTCGTCCGAAAAGTAGAGCGCCGTCATCGTCAGATCGAGCGCGCTGCCACGGCGTCCGAGAAGAAGCGGAGTGTTTTCGGCCCGAGCGGTCAAAGCGGCTTCGCTTGCGGACAGCAATATTCGGGTTGTAAGCGGTACGGCGAAAATCAGAGCAAGCGTGAAAATCAAGACCATGCTGCGCGCCCAGTGATAGCGCAGGTAGGAAACAGCAAGAAACACTGCGTTCATACCGCTGCTACCGTGGTCGCGGATTGAAACGCAGCAAAATCGATCACGCGGTCGAAGCGGGGCAACAGCGCGTGGTCATGTGTCACGGCTAGGACGCTGGCGCCGGCAAGTGCGGCCTGCTTGAATAATAGGTCAAGAATCAAGGTCTTGTTGTCCGGGTCGAGGTTCCCTGTCGCCTCATCCGAAAGCACCAGTTTGGGCTGTGTCACAAGCGCCCGACAGATCGCCACCCGCTGTTGTTCGCCCTGGCTGAGTGCGGTGGGATGTCGCTCAAGCTTTTGCCCAAGACCCACCTGATCCGCGAGTGTTTCGGCCCGCTGCCGCACTTCGGTATTGAGGCGCAAAGCCGGGCTAATCCGATAGGGATAAAGAATGTTCTCTCGCGCCGATAGATAGTCCAGAAGTGCAAAGTCCTGAAAAACAAATCCGACCGTCGACGCTCGGAAGTGCCGCAACGCGTCGTCCGACCTTGTTTCAAGGGGCACCCCGGCGACGCGAAGGCTTCCCGCGCTGGGACGGATGATACCCGACACCAGGTTCAAGAGCGTTGTTTTCCCCGTCCCACTGGGTCCGACAACGGCGACATGTTCACCCTCGGCGACCGTGAGCGACGGTATCTGCAACCGAAACCGTCCTTCACGATAGGAAAACTCGATATCTTTTAGTTCGACCACGTGCGATCGGCCTCGATGAATTCGCCAACAGCCGACCGATCAACATCCGTCAACTCGAATTCAATGATCTTCCACGACCCTTCTACCGGTGCAATGGTAAGGTTGGCTTGGTAGGTGTTGCCGCGCACATGCAGATGTTCGCTGTGACCCACGGTGCCGATGACTTCCCACTCGGCATCCAGGCGAAAGGTCTCACCCGTTTGTCGGGACGAGGCCCCCTTTAAGCGCATCTCGTGAATTTCCTGATCGGCTTCTGTCAGACCGCCACCAACCATTGCACCCGCCCGTTCTAGGTACAGGGCTTCAAGCGCCTCGCCGTGTGCGGCCGCTGCTAAAGTGTCGTAGATGTCCTGTTCTTCCACCCGTCCGAATGCGTCATAGACCTCCAAAAGCAACGCGGGCAAAAGCTCGAACATGCGGTTCTGGGCGTCTTCAACCGTCAGCGGTTCCATTTCGGGTGCGGTGTAGGCGCCTTGGGGCACTGGTCGAAGCAGCTGTCCCACGCTCAACACGAGTGCCGGAGCGGCAAGCAGCGCTCCGATCAGAAGGGCAATCCCTACTTTTCTGCTCATCATGCAATTCTGCTTAGCTTTCAGGAGGTGCTTGCAGCGGTACACTGCCTTGTACCAGTACAATGATTGCAGCGCACCCCAAGATCAAACCGGCGAACCGCGACACTCGGCCAAAGACCGCGGCAGCAAACTTGTCTTTCATCATTAGAATTCCGCCAGCGAGGTAGATCAGTCCCACATTCAGCCCAACCAAAGAACCCGAAACCGTGACCACGCGCGCAGTGTGTGGACCCGGATCGGGGATCGATATCGTGCCAAGATAAACACCTGTCGCCAAAACCAATGCGCCTGCAACCGGTACAAATCGACCGGGCAGAAAACTGGCCCATAGACCGGCAAGCGCGGCGCAGAACAGCAAAGCCGTGCTGGGATGCGGCAGCGTTGCGCCAAAGACAACTCCAACAAGCGCAGCGACAAGGAACAGACCGCAAAGAACCGGGATGCGCACGGTTTGAAACCCGCTGACCAGCAGGGCAAGCCCGCCAAGCGCGAGCAATTGCGGAACGGCGCGAAAAGGATCCAGGAGGCCGACATAGAAGCCTTCGATTCCGGGCAACGGACTGTGTGCGTTGGATGGTGACGCTGTGCTGATGCCAAACGCAAGGATCGCAATGAGGCGAAAGAACATGGGTCAGATCCCGCGAGACTTGGCTTGCGATTGGCGCATGTTGAACGTGATACGCGGCACTTTGTCGGTTGTCTTGCTGTGCTGGGCGTGCCGGGAAAAGATTGGCAGTGGCGGCTCTACGATTGGTGCGCGCCGCGACTGTTCTGGATGGCTGAACGCTGGCTGAGGTGCGCCGACCCTGGCCCGCACGTTTCGGGCACGCAGGGTGTGGCCGTTCAGCTTGCCAATTGGATGTAAAGCGGGCGTTATGTTGTAGCACTGATGGCGCAACGCATTAGACATTCATGACTATTCCAACAACGATCCTGAACGGGTTTCTCGGCGCAGGAAAGACGACCCTGATGCAGAGCCTTTTGGTTCAGGCGCGCAACCTTGATGGCGTGACCCTGGGCATCGTGGTCAACGAATTGAGCACGCTTGATGTCGACGGGTCCGTCTTGGACACAAGTGAGGTGATTTCAAGGGAAAGCCTGCATTTTGCGTCGATCCCTGGCGGGAGCATCAGCAGTGCGGATGGGCTGTCTGAATTCAAGACGGCAATCGAACGTGTGCTGGCCGATGGCGCGGTGACGCATGTGATCATTGAAACGTCGGGCAGTACCCATCCTTGGCCCCTCTTGAGCGCGCTGAAAGATATGCCCGAGCTTTCGCTTCATGGCTTTCTCTCGGTCGTAGATTCGGTCGTTCTTCAGCAGGATCACGACCTTGGTCGCACGATCCATCGGCAAGCCAGTGCGAACTTACAAGCGGGCCGGCGTGGCGTTGAGAATCTGTTGGCAGAGCAGATCATGTTTGCGAACCAAGTGCTGCTCAGCAAAAGCGACAAGGTTTCAGGCACCGTTCTTCAGCAGGTTGCAGAGGCGGTGCACCCGCTTAACCCCTATGCCGATATTGTTGCCATGCAATGGGGTAATGCAAACTTGGAAAAGCTCCTTTCCTTACCGCCCTACAACTTCGCCCAGGTGGAGACACTGGGCGCTGAGTTGACGCAATGGGACGCCGAGCATGGGCAAGATTCGATGGCGCAGCCTGAAAGCTATAGCATCGGTAGCCGCGTTTTGCGCGACCCGCGCCCGTTTCATCCCCAAAGGCTTTGGGACGTATACAACACGTTTCTCGGGATCGGAATTTATCGCAGCAAAGGGTTCTTCTGGCTGCCCACCCGAGACAACCTTGTGCTCCTGTGGAACCAAACCGGGGGCAACGTTGGTTTGGAGATCGTCAACTATTGGAAGATCAGTGCATTGGAAGACGGCAGCCTGAACCTGTCGGACTGGGAAAAGGATGCGATGCGCAACAAACTCATAGACGCCCATCCTGATTTCGGTGACCGCCGCTGTCAGTTGACGGTGATCGGAAACGAGGCCGAGCTGGACGCATTTGTGGAAGCCTTAGCGGCGTGCTTTTGCTCTGAAGAGGAGATTGCCGCGTGGAAGGCGGGCCATGACTTTATGGATCCATGGCCAATGACGGTCGCCACCCTCAACGCAGAGTAAGGGGTATGTCTATAGCCCAAGCTCTTCGGCTGCCTGCTTGAACCAGGCCAACGTGCGTGCATGGTGCGCGGCGCCCCACCGTTCGATAAACCGTTGGGTTTGGAAATCCGATTCATTGGTCAACGTTGCTATCCGTTCCTGGACGTAACCGGGCGTCAGCGGAATACCACACTTCACAGTGATGCAGTGTTTCCAACTCTCATAAGTATCTGGTATGTATGACATTTTTTCCTATTTCTTCAACTTTCGGTCGCTCCGAGACCGCCGAATCTGCGGTGTGGTCACGTCGCATCGCGGGTCTTCAGCATCAGTTGCTTGAGAGCTGTCAGGTGGGGGATCTCCACCAGCATGCCAAACACAATGACGGCAAGGATCAACGGCTGGTTGGGGATTGCGATAGCTGTAAGTGCAAGCATCAAGGGCGCGTTGCGGGCGGCCATGGTCATCGAAAGCAGCGTTCGTTGCGGAGGGGGGAGTTCCCACCTTCTTGCCAGTGCTGCGCCTACAACGAATGTTAGAGCGAAGAAAAGAAAGACTGCCAACGCGATCCTTGCAAAGACGTCCAGGCCGGTAACGATCATGCCTATGTACGACGCAAATATCTGAAAGATCAGGGCCGCAAGGACAAGCGGTATCAGCTGTCCCACCCAATCAAGGAAACCCTCAAGCAGTTTTTCAGGTGCAAGGTACGCCAAGCTGATGCGTAGAGCTTGGGCCGCCAGTAGTGGCAGCAAGAACCAATGCGCAAAGATGCCAGGGATTGCCTCAAAATCCACCAGTCCGGAGTGCTTTGTGAAGAGCCAAAGCCAAAGCGGAAAAAGCAAAAGCTGAGTGATCAAATTGATTGGTATTAGGGATGCGCCAAGCTCGGCGTCGCCTCCTGCCATTCGCGTAAACCCAAGAAACCAGTCGGTGCAGGGGGCAAGAAAGTAGATCATCAACCCTGCAAAAAGAATTGGCTGCCCGGGCACGACAAGGCTTGCGATCGTAAACCCGATTACGGGTACCAAGATGAAGTTTGCGCACCACGCGATGGCTAGAAACCTGATTTTGCCGAACGCCTTAAAGACGGCACCTAAGCGCATCTCGATGAACAAAAGGCTGATCATAGCAAGCAGTGTGGCATCTATACCGTGTGCCAGAACCTCGCCAGCGCGCGGGGCCGCAAGACCGAGGCCCGACCCAAGGACGATTGCAATGATGAACAGTACGGCCGCTTTGGCTGCGGCAGGTTCCGTCCACGCTTTGTTTTTTGCATCTGCCGACAACACCGGCTGATCTGGCAAGTTCATAGCAGTCGCATCCCTGTCTTGCGGACAGCCGTGTTTCGAAGAACTAACAGAGGCATTTGTCGTCGTCGCAGCAGGACAAATCGTCGAGCAGCATGTTGTTATCGTAATATATTTCGAGCGGTGTCGTATCGACGCCGATGCGTCCGGCGATGCTTCTTGCGACCACGGCGAAACGCTGGCGGAACTTGTAGACAAAGCAAAAGAGATGTCCCTGATGCGACACTTCCGGGCCCACCAAGAATAGACCGGGCATAGCCGTGGATTCGTCTTGCGCAGTAATCAAAGGAACGCCGTCCGGATCGTAGTCGAACCACTCTGAAACCGGGCCAGTTCCGGAGCCAAACCCGGTAGCCAGGATTGGCGGGCCTTCAGAGTGCCAGGATCGGCCATCGCCACCCAAGATAAGAACGCCGTTCTTGTCTTTCTCCAAGCCAATCACATCCGCGTCGGGCAACAGAGTAATCGACAGACATTTTCGGAACGTTCGAAGCCGTTGTTGCGTATAAGGTGATAGGCTACGGCTTGGGTCTTTGTCGCGGTCGAGCCACGGCGCGCCCCGGTCTAACACAACAACATCCTTGCCTGTCTGGGCAATCCCAATGGCCGCATCAATCCCACTTTCGTAGCCGCCGATTACGTAGACTGGGTTCCCCGGGACATCTTGCCAACTGCGGATTGTTCCGTAGTGCCGACCAAACTCAGCACCAAGCAATCCCCCATTGGATGGTGCGTTAAAGTGACCGCATGCCCAAATTACAAAGTCTGCTTGACAAGCACCACGGTCCGTCCTGAGAGCAAATCCGTTTCCCGTCGGTTCGATGGACTGAACATCGATACCGCATTGAACATTTAGGCCGAACGCATCGGCCGCATGTTCAAGGTACAAGGCGTAGGATGAACCGTCTGGATGCTCGCTGCGAAGAGACCAGCCCGGCGAGCTATCATAGGTTATGGCGTTTAGATCTGTAACGCCGAATACATTGCCGGGGAAGGACGGGGTGAGGAAACGGGTCTCTGCGGGCCAGTTCAGGAAACTTTGGCCGATCTTTCCGCGTTCCAGGACCCAGACGTCTGGAATAGCCAGGTCCCGCAAAACTCTCGCCACTCCAAGTCCCGCAGGGCCTGCACCGACGACCGCAACACGCATGTGATCAGGAAATCCGATCTCCTCTTCAAAGACCATGAACCGCGTTCGTCCTTTTCAATTCCACCACCGGCGATCCGAGGACCGCAGACGTGGCCTTTGTCAGGTGTTGCAAAGATGGCTGGGATGAAACATCCGGGCGACATGAGAGGAGGTCGACAACCGATGCCGAAGGATTGCGTCAGTCAACAACCGTTTTGTTATGTTGTAACACCTGGTCGGGCGCCTGCAACACATAACTCCGCCCGCGTCGACGATCGCTTGACGCAATGGCCCCCACGGCTGGGTCCGTCAGCAAACCGACCAAAACGGTGGCTCAACCGAAGGTCCGATTGACCGGGCGGATTTGTGCTGTAGTCAAGGTAGACTTGTGTTGTTTGGTGTCACAGAGGTTTGTCACTTCGGCGTCGCCACAGTCAGCGGCGATCTTCAGCAAAACCCAGGGAACCCAGAATTCATGGCAAATGTTCAAGATGTCGAGCTCCTCCGGAAGCTTGAAGCCCTGCTGAACCTGCCCGATCTGCCCAGGATCGCCGATATCGGGGCCAACCCGATGAACCACGCTGCACCCTACGCAGACTTCCTAAAGCACGGGTTTTGCACCGTGACCGGTTTCGAGCCGCAAGAAGACACGATGAGAGAGCTTATCGAACAGAAAAGCGATCTGGAGACCTATCTGCCAGACGCGGTCGGGGATGGCGAAACACACACGTTGAACCTCTATCGTGGTTTTGGCTTGGCGTCGATCTTTACGATTAGGGGTCAAACACTTGGGTACCTGCGCGGCCTGCGCCGGGCCGCACGACCACAGGGCACGATAAATATCAAGACGTCCCGGCTTGACGACATATCGGAAGTCGGGCGGGTCGATCTTTTGAAGATCGACATCCAGGGCGGGGAACTGTCCGTTTTTGAGAACGGTGCCCGGACACTGGGGTCCGTACTTGCGGTTCAGACCGAGGTGAACTTTTTTCCGCTTTATGATGACCAGCCGGGGTTTGGTGAGATCGATGTTTACCTTCGACAGTTCGGCCTTGTGCCGCATAGTTTTCAACACATCGAAAAAAGGATTGTCCTGTCCAAATGGGGAAGTGCCATGAACAATCGGCACGCAGCCCAAATGTTGGACGGGGACATTCTTTACCTTCGTGATCTGTCGAAGCCCGACGCGTTAAGCTCTCACGATCTTGGCCGAATGGCGCTGATCTCGGCAGGTGTCTACGGTCTAACGGATGTGACACTTCGTTGTCTTGAGCTTCTGCAGATGCGCGCGGAAATCGAGGAGGCGGACCTGGAAGCCTACCTTGAAGGTCTGGACTTGGAGAGTTTGCAGGCTGGTTGATCAGGGAGGCCAGGAGGGCCTACCGGCGGTTTTCCGCATTCTGCGCGGTTTTCGCGCGTGCAACACAAGTGCGGTTCATCGCTGTTTCAGCTTGCCACAGCTGGGCGGCTTGGCTTTTCTTTCCCCGACGCCCTAGACCAAGCGTGCGCTTTACGCGGGCATCTGCGGAGGCGCGCGTTCAAGACCAGATCCCGAAGGAATCCGCTTGAAAGAAACTACCCCTCGGCCAGTCCTGAACGTTCCGGGCACCGACACAAACCCTTATCAACGCTTGTTGTATCAGCCGCCGTACGAACCGGTGATGTTGCCCAAACGGGCGGTCCGGCAGATCCGCCGTCACGCCGCTTCGCACGGGTCGCGGCTTCTACATCTGCACTGGGATGACCGCATCTTTGGTCGAAGCAAAGACCCTGCGGCAAACACCGCCCATATGGACGAGACTCTGAACGAGATCGGGGCGTTCAAGGCTGAAGGCGGCCGCCTTCTATGGACGATCCACAACCGCCAGCCCCACAAGCGTGGGGATGAAGCCTGTTTTCATGCTGCCCGACACGAAATGTGCGCCTTGGCTGACGCGATCCATGTTCACGCTCCGCATGCCCAGGACCATATGGTCGAAGAGTATGGTGCGCCAATAGAACGGATTCACGTGGTGCCGCATCCCAGTTATCTTGGCGTCTACGAGCCCGCACAAACGACCCAAGCCCGAGAATGCGCGGTTGGCGAGCGACGCCGGTTCCTGTTTTTCGGGGCGTTCAGGGCGGCTAAAGGGCTTCAGGCAATTGTGGATGCAGCCGCGCGGCTGGAAAGGCGCGGATATCAGTTTGAATTGCTGATGAGAGGGCGAAGTTTTCGCCGCCAGGAAAAGTTTCTGAACCAACTGCGGACTATCGACGGCGTCGATGTGGATGGCGCGCGGTTCCCGGATAGTGAGGTGCCGGCACTTTTTTCAGAAAGCGAGGTCTTCCTTGCGCCGTACCTGGATATGTTCAGTTCGGGTTCTGTGATGTTGGCGCAGACGTTCGGCCAGCCGGTTGTCGCGCCGGACACACGGCCGTTCCGTGAATCGGTTGCAGCCGCCAACCACCGGTTTCTTTATGATCCCAGCCACCCGCGCGGTCTGTTGCGGAAGATGGCGGAGGTCATCCAGATGCCGCTAGAAGACTTGATCGAGCACCGCGCTGCGGCCCGCCGCTTTGCCGAAGACACGAGCCCTGGGCAGATCGCGACCGGGTTTTGCAGGCTTCTCGATCAGCTTTCGGATTAACAACCCTGCCGCGTTTTGTCGTGCTGTCGAGCGATGAAGTGATTGCACAACCGGTATTGCTCGGAACGGTGCCAACATCAGTCGGCGTGCGCTAGGCTCAAGGTCGCCTGTCTAAAGCGTGATGCAGAATTGCTGTCCCTGAAGTGACAGCCGGTTAGGTGCGAGCCCGAGCGCTTGCATCGCATCGGTCACCGCGTCTTTTACATGCATCCTACCGTCACGCTTCCACCGAAAATCATCACCCGAAATGATACCGCCTTTCCGCACTTTGAGTGCACAAAGTTCGATGTCGGCTCTCACGAAATCGTAGCGGTGATTTCCGTCTATATAGACCCAATCGAAATAGGCATCTGGATACTCCGCCATGAGGTCTTGCGAGAACCCTTTGCGAATTTTCACAACATCCGAGTCCCGAAATTCCTCAACCACATCCTCGTACATGCGCTCCATGAATTCCTGATCTTCGTTTCTGGTGTGGGTCCATTCGGCACTGTCGCGCTTGGTGATCAGCCCCCAGGGGTCCATCAGAACAAGTTCCTTTGGTTTCGTGACCTCGAGAATTTCCAGCGTGAAACTTCCTTGCCAGACCCCGATCTCTGCGCAGCACGCGCCCTTTGGCATTCTCTCTAGAAATGCCCGGCGGTTGTTGAAGCGGCTGGGAGATTGTTTCCGCATCCGCGCATTTGCGAGGCGAACGGGCGATGCCGTATCTTCATTTGACTTAACCAGTCTGTCGCGAAGTTTGGCGATCTCGGGGTCAGATTTAAGTTCCGCCAGCCGGGATCGGCTTAAGGCAATCGCTGCCCGTTCTAGAAATGCAAGCTCGGGGTCCTGGCGAAGCTCGGACAACCGCGTTTTGACAGCGTCAAGGTGGCGTTGAATGCTCAGATCCGCATCTCCGCCCAAATTCCACCGCAACCAGTACTCGGACGAAAGCGTCTCTCCGACATGGTTGGCCCGTCCGCGATCCCGTTTAAGCAGGTAGGAATCCACCGAGCGGACGGCGTAGTGATTAATCTGTGCGATCTCGTAGCCATAAGTCTCGGACGGGCGGCGTGGTTCTCCGTCTGGGTGTTTGCGCGCGAACTGTGATCCCCAGACGATGTCATCCTTTTTTTCCTCTGCGTAATCAGGCGCGTGCAACCCCAGCTTTGAAAGCCGCGGGTCCGGCCGAAACAACGACTTCACAAAGCGAAGTGCATTGCCGCCAGAGGCCGGTTCGGCATCGGTCATCGTTTCAAGACAAAGCCCAAATGGAAATTCTATCTGTCCCGAGTTCGAAAAAAGCCGCCAAGTGACGGGTATGGCATCGGCATCGGGATAGGCCTCAACCAGGTCTTCGACATGTCCAGCGCCCGATTTAATGTTTAGAAACTCATCTGCATCCGTCACGTAAACCCAAGAGGCTTGATGAACCATTGGGTCTTCGAATGCGTACTTCAGAGCCGACTTGTGTGGACCCCGACGAAGCACTTGGTTTCGAACATGGCGGACGTGGCCAAGCTCGGTCAGGCGTTCCAGCATGAAATCCGTGCCGTCGGTGCAGTCGTTAGTGTAGATCAGGAAAGCGTCAAAACCAATGACCTGATGATAGGCCAGCCATTCGAGAAGAAATGGCGCCTCGTTCTTCATCGTCGAAACGACTAACTTCATGCCGATAACCCGCCACTTTTTTGCAAGCCTACAGATAAGATCGATGACATCAACAACCCCTGGTGGGGCTAATGCGATGAGGTGCCCTGAAATGGCACGTCATCGCCGAAACCTGCCTCGTTGGAATGGAGCCATTCTATGCACTTTGGGGGATTCGCCAAAAACAGGCGTTCTGACTTCGGCGAACCGCCGTGCGCCGTGCCCGTCACGCAGTGGGCATGCGTAGGGCCCTGCTTTCAGCGGTTTAGGCAGCGACCTCACGCGCAAGGGCCGCATTGAGATTCTTCACGGCGAGCAGCGCGCAAAGCAGGGCGGCGCAGGAAAGAACCGAAATCGATATTACTGCGTAACCAAAGGCCGACTCGGCCAGAAGCGCTACCGTTGCAACACCGCCAAGGCGCGCGAAAGTGATATCGAAACTCGCGGCAGCCGCGCTCATCCCGTTTGGCGCGAATTTCAAGATCAGCTGTGTCGAAGGCGCGTTACTGCAGGCAAGACCTGCACCGACAAGAATAGATGACAAGATCAGCCAACCGGAATTGCTGCCGAAATAGGCAAGGGGAAAACCGGCAGCGATCAGGAAGGGAGCCACAATAAGGATGCCACGAATGTGCGGCGCATCGACTTTGTTTCTCAACAGTGTGCTGACGACCGAGAAACTCAACCACATAGACGAAAGGGCGAACCCGATTCCCGAGACCTGTATGTTGTTTTCAGCAAGCCAAAGGGGAAGCCTGAAAAGATAGTAGGTGATCGATCCGTACGTGCAGAACACGTAGACGAACATCACCCACAACTCCCTAGAGCTTAGCAGAACGCGATAACTAAACTGCCGATCGCCCATCTTCGGTGGCCGCGCGCCGCCACCCGACCCATTGACGATAGCGAGGGCGACGAGTGCGACAAGGGCGAAGATCACAAAGCCCAGATGCCAGCCGTAGACCGCAAGTGTGCTACCATAGAGGTATGGTGCAAAGGCTGCAACGTAGCCGGCGATGCTGCCCCAGATTATGAGGACCTTTCCGGGGCGGTGGGGCGCGGCGCGCGTCAGTAGTAGGGGAATGAGGGGTAAGAAGATCCCGCCGCCGAATCCTTGGATGATCCGTCCTGCGACGATCGTTTCGAATCCGCCCGCGTAGGCTACGATCACGGCACCAATAGCAAACAGCAAAACACCAATTCGGAAGATCAGCCTTGTATCGAACGCGTCGCCCAGCCAGCCACCGATCAAAACGCCCAGTGCGACCGACACACCGTAAGAATTAAAGACCCATGCCAACTGGCTGATCGAAAGGCCAAATTGTGCCTGGATCGCCGGGAGCAGAAGCGGGACGAGCGTCAGTTCCATGACGAACGCGATGCCCACTGCGATCGAGCCGGCGATCACACGATTGGAAGATACAGATATCGGTTCGGCCAAGCTAGAGTCCGACATGTGCGCGGGCGTCTGCAAATCTCTTTGTACAACGAGCGCACATCAGGACCATATCACCCGCTAGTGTCAACCGATTTCAGTGTGGATCTCAATGGTGCGACTTTTGCGGCACCACGAAGCGATTGTGGTTTTCGTGCAAGCGCCTTTGTCATGTCGCTGGCGCTCATCCATATCATGTAGTCTTCTTCGGTGACCTGCTGGTCCGGGCCAACCCACGTTCCCGGTTCGCAGTGATTATACCCGTAACGCAGGTGCGCGCCCTTTTCCGCAAGCTGCTTTGGAACGAATGCGAACACGAAGCTCGGGTTCCATTTGCGTACCAGGATTTCAAACAGGATGCGCGAAAGAAGGGGCGTCACGCCGTGCGATCTGGGCCCGCCAAGCCCCGTCGCGGGTAGCCAGAACTCACCGTGATAACAAACCTTTCCGGTGATTTTCTTCAGCGCCTCTGGACCGGAATAAAACGTCACGTCGGGATCAGGTGTCGTGTCTGGAGTAATGTACTTGTGCCGGTGGACATTCAGGTGATGCCCCAGTGACTGACCTGTAAGATCAAGAAGGCGGACAGCCTGAGTATGGATCAGTTCGTCATCTTGGTTGAACCCGCATATCCAGAACCCGTTCGTATCATCGATGTAAGAGCTTGCGACATCAAACATCGGATAGATCGGATTCCGGCCCTTTTGTTCGGATCGGTAAAGCCGATATTCCGAGAAATCGTCACCTACGACGACCCGCATGCCCGTCGTCTCGAGCTCTCGGATGATGCCCGAAACATTCATAACCATGCCGACGAGATTTCGTCCTGACATTGAGTGCCCCATCAGACTGCCCACAGCCTAAAAGAGACAGTAGCACGGAAATCCAAGGCGTCAGCATCGAAATCGATGCAATATCTGCGATTTATGCGTGGTGCTGAATGTTTGTGGCTGGGTGGCCACTGATTATGGCTGTCCGGAAATAGAATCCATGATCACGCTTTCGGGCAGATCCGGCAGGCTTCTGTCCTTAAGGGCGTCGATTTCGACCTTTTGCGTGATGACCGCCAGGACACTTAATCCCGGTGTTCCATCAGGGAACACGCAGCCGAGAAGCAGACGTTGGAATGTAACAGGCACGGGGTCTCCGCCGTCCTTGGGCAGGTGGGCGTAAAGGTGGTCGAAGCGCACGCCCCCTTCATTGTAGATCCGCGTGTATGCGCCTGAGATGAACTCGTTAAACTCGTCGCCCACGTTGTCTTCGGTAATCAGCTTACCGATCGCGCTTTTCGACCAGGTCCAGCCAAACCACTTGGCATAGGCCGACTCGGTTCCGATATCGACGAACACCCAGCCAACGGGTCCTTTGCGATAAAGGACGGAGTAGGGGCGGGTGGCTTCCATCGCAGGATGTTCGATCCGTGTTTCGGCATTGCCCCAGGCAACAAACGCCTCTCTGACAAGCGGCAACCCGTCCAGCGCGATCTTCGATACTGGGTGTTGTTGAGAAAAGAACTCGCGATCATCGGCGTCAACGTACCTGCTGGACTCCAATCCCTGCGAGAATCTCTTGGTCAGTGATGACTGGCCGGACCAAGTGTCTATCTGCAAAAGAAGCGCTTTTGCAGTTTCGAGCGAGGCTTGCCCGAAAGGCGTTAGCTCGTACTGCCTATCGATGATGCGAAACAGTGGTTCGCCCTTGATCCGTTCAAGATCGGTCAGGTGGCGTCGCACAGTCTGGCGCGTGGCGCCCAGCTCTTGACAGGTCTTGGAAAGGTTCAACGTGCGGCTCATGCACACGAACGCGCGCAGCATCGCGACAGTCACGCCACTTGTGCTTTTGGTCTGATACACGGGGCCTCCGGGAGTACGCTTAAATTATGAAAGCAACTCAACAACAACCTTAGCCTGTAGTTTCGCAAGGGACATGGTGCGAAAGAAGGCGCAACTAGATCAATTTGGCGGTAGTCGGGGAAGGCCGCGGAACTGACCTGCGCCGACAGAAACGTGGTGCGGGCGCCTGAACTCATTGTTTTTTTTGGTTCTAGCGCGGCCTGCCTTACCGGCGACATCATTTAGCCTGATTGATGTGGAGGTTTCGTGGCGCGAAAGGAACCGCCATGAACCTTACCGATCTTCTTGGGCCCACAGTGCAGTTATCCGGACCCCCGCCAGGGTCCGTGAACGTCCGCATTGGCCAAGGCGTCGAAGGCCCCGGAGGGCGCTGGGTTCCGTGCGCAACTGAAATCGGCACAGGCACCTTCTACTCGGGTCTTTTTCAAGTGGGGCCGGGTAAGCGGCAAGTTTGTGCAAACTTCCCATTTCCCTGCCCCGATCGGGCACTGTCTTACGCCACCGAGCTTGCCACCTCTGCCGCGGCCTAAATGCGCGCGACCATTTAATTGGCAGAACGCCGAAGCAGGGTGATTCCTTTTGGCCCCCGCAATGGTTGATTTGCTGACCATCTCGGGTCAGGTTGCCCAGTCTGACCCCGCGACGGCGTGGAGTGATAGCCCTGGTGGTGTGCATTTTTAGCTCTCACTCACGCAATAGGCGAAGCGGGTTGTCCTTGTTTGAATGATCCGATGGGTGCACCGGCGAATAGCTTAACATACTGATATTAATAAAATTAAGTATGGAATGACACCGGTGTCGAAGAGCCGCTATCAGATTTTGAACCGCCAATCGGTGTGGCGAGTTCTGATGAGTGATTAATCACCCATCAATGTATCAAAAATATACCCATCAAGTTAAAGAAATAGAGAATTGTTCCCAACTGTACTTTGGCACAGTGTGTCTTCAACGGACAGGCGCTCAACCAGTTCGAGTGAATAACAAGTTACGTGGTATGTTGTGAGTATATCGAGCGCCCGAACGGAAGCAGACGCGAACATGAGTTTCGATGTTCGCGTCTGCCCGAGTACAGTGTGTGAGTGAGTGGATTTCAGGTGAGCGTATGATTGGGTCGGCAATGTGCTACATTGTCGACTTTTTTGTGGCAGGACGACCGTTTTCGGAAACGCTGCGTTTCTGGCACAAACACAGTCCTCGCACGCGTTCCTTTTGGGGCGGTTTAGCCCCGGCCAGCCACGCTGTTCTGGTAGGTATCCAATGCGGCGATCAGATGCTGTCCTGACGCGGCATCCATTCGAACGCAAAACTCCTGCCAGACCTCAGCGAAGGGCAGGTCCCGAAGCTCTTCTGTCAGGATCAGCCGTCTTGTATGGTCCAGCGCAACTTCCGCTTGGGTTAGCATTGCATGTGGCAGCAGCATTGCCCTCAAGAGCGCCTTTTGCATATTGCGCGTTCCGATGACCCAGGCTGCGGTCCGGCTAATCGTGGCGTCGAAAAAATCGAGCCCTATAAACGTGCTCTTCAGGAGATCTGCAAACACCAGTTCCTGCGCAATCGACAGGATGTCGTCATTCAAGAGGATGACGTGGTCGCTGTCCCACCGCATTGGCCGTGAGACATGCAAGAGGATGTTATCGACCGAGAGCGCGACCGAACTTAGCTTGTCAGGGACACTCTCGGTGGGGTGGAAGTGACCCATGTCGAGGCACAGCACCACGTTCTTTCGGATCGCGTATCCCAGATAGAACTCATGGCTGCCGACGGTGCAGGCTTCGACGCCAATGCCGAACAATTTGCTTTCAACAGCGTCCCGCATCGTCGCGCCATCCAGCTCCGGTGCGAACATCTGGTCGAGCGAGGTTTCCAGACGCCGGCGCGCAGCCATCCTGTCGACCGGGACGTCTTTGTACCCATCAGGGACCCAGACGTTGTTGACCGACGGCGAACCCAACGCCTTGCCGAATTGCGCGGCGATCTCGCGGGTGCGACGACCGTGTTCGATCCAGAACTCGCGGATGCCCGCATCCGGGTGGCTGAGCGTCAGGTTGTCGTCCGCACGCGTATGCGCAAAAAATGTCGGGTTAAAGTCAAGCCCAATCCCTTGGTCCTTGGCCCAATCGACCCACGACGCGAAATGCCGGTACTCGATCTCGTCCCGATCCGGCGTTTCGTCGGTATCCATATACATGGCATGCAGGTTTAGCCTGTGCGTTCCGGGGATCTGGGAAAGCGCAAATTCCAGATCGGCGCGCAACTCGTCCGGTGTGCGGGCACGGCCCGGATGGTTTCCTGTCGCCTGGATGCCACCGCCCGAGGTGCCGCTTTGGGTTTCGAACCCCACGACATCGTCCCCTTGCCAGCAGTGGATTGAGATCGGCACATCTGCCAACCGATTCATCACAGCTTCGGTATCGACGCCCCACTCCTGGAACACGGCTTTTGCGGTGTCATAGGTACTGATCATACGCACCTCACCGTGTGAACGCTTGAACGTTGCCTGCGTCAACGTTCAGGATGTTACCGGTTGATTTCGCAGATGTTTCGGCGGCAAAGAAATACGCCGCCTCCGCGATATCCTCGGGAAGCACTGCGCGCTTCAGCATCGACCGGTTGCGGTACATCTCCTGCAAGCCGTCCTTGTCGGTGCCATAGGTTGCCGCGCGCTGGTCGAGCCATTCGCCCTCCCAGATCTTTGACCCTTGCAGGACGGCGTCGGGGTTCACGACATTCACGCGGATCCCGGCGTCTGCGCCCTCAAGCGCGAGACAGCGGGCCAGGTGCAACTCGGATGCCTTCGCCGTGCAATAGGCGGATGCATTGGGGCTGGCCGCCAAGCCGTTCTTCGATCCGATGAATACAACCGATCCACCAATGCCTTGCCGTCGCAGAAGCTTGAAGGCCTCTCGACTGACCAGAAAGTACCCGGTGCTTAGAATTTCCATATTGCGGTTCCAAAGCGCAAGCGAGGTCTCTTCGATCGGCGCAGAAGAGGCGATGCCTGCGTTGGATACCAGAATATCGATGCCGCCGAATTCTGCCGCGGCCTCGGCCAGCGCGTTCATAACGGTGGTTTCGTCGGTCACGTCCATAACAATGCTGTGCAACACATCTTGCCCGTTCTTTTCCGCAAGTCGGTCATAGGCCGCCTCAAGCGCGTCGGCGTCGATATCGGCAAGCACGACACAGGCGCCTTCGGACAAGTAGCGCTCGGCGATCGCAGACCCGATACCGCCCGCCCCTCCGGTGACAAGTGCAACCCGACCGGCGAGCGATTTTGGTTTCGGCAACCGCTGAAGTTTTGCTTCCTCAAGCTGCCAATATTCGATATCGAAGGCCTCCTGCTCTGGCAGACCGACATATTCGCTGACCGAGGATGCACCCCGCATGACGTTGATCGCGTTGACGTAAAATTCTGAAGAGACACGGGCCGTCGCCTTGTCTTTCGCAAATGTAATCATCCCGACACCTGGAACCAGGTATACGACCGCGTTGGGGTCCCGCAGCGGTGGGCTATCAGCGCGTTTGCAGCGATTGTAATATGCGATGTACTGGTCGCGGTACTGGGCAACCTGATTTGGCAAACCGTCAAGCACCTGATCCAGATTGCGCGTATCGGGATCAAAGGCGATCACCAGGGGACGAATTTTGGTTCTTAGGAAGTGGTCAGGGCACGATGTTCCAAGTGCCGCCAGTGCGTTCATCTCCGTGGCGTTGACGAATTCCAGAACGGCGGGGCTGTCATCGAAGTGTCCAAGCATCCTCTGTTTGCCAGATATCAGGCCCCGGATTGCGGGCATCAATTGTGCAGCGATATCGCGACGGGCGTGTTCGGGCAGGCTGTCGTGCGCCGGGCCACCGAACGCTTGAGTGTCTGCTGCGCGGTCTGCAAACCAATCCATCGCGCGTTGAATGACGTCGACCGTTAAAGTGTAGCAAGCCTTGGCGTCGTTATCCCACGTGAACAGCCCGTGCGACTCAAGCACGACGCCCTTTGCTGCAGGATTCTCCAAACAGAACCGTTCAAGCCATAGACCAAGTTCATAGCCTGGGCGTTTCCAGGGCAGCCAGCCGATTTCATCCCCAAAGATCTGTTGCGTCAGCTCTTTGGAGTTTTTCGCAGCGGCGATGGCGATAATCGCATCGGGGTGGACATGATCGACATGTTTTCGTGGGACATAAGCGTGAAGCGGCGTGTCGATCGAGGCTGCACGAGCATTCAGGTTGAAGGTGCAATGGGGCAGATAGCCAACCATCTCGTCTTCGAACTCAACACCGCGGTACAGATCTTTTAGCGCGTTAAGCTTGTCCATGTAGAGCGTGGCAAATCCATCCAGCTTCATCGAGCCTATGTCGCCGCCCGATCCCTTGACCCACAACACTTCGACACGTTCGCCGGTCAGGGGGTCGGTCTCTAACACTTTCACCGATGTATTGCCGCCACCGTAGTTCGTGATGCGCTTGTCCGACCCCAGCAGGTTCGATCGGTAAAGCAGCTTCTCAGATTCGCTCATCTCAGAAGCAAGCGCATCGTCCCAACCGTTCAAAAGGCGCCGATTTCCAAACGTCTTCAGCATCACGTCCTCCCCATGCCGCACGGTGTCGCTCTGCAGGTCGCGATCAAAGGCTGCGGCCCGGTATGCGAAAAGTCAATCACAAACGCGCACTAATAATCATACTGCGCTGCAGCATGATTGTATGTGATGAAATTTGATTGACAGAAACTTCGAATCTGCGCACCGTCAGGGCCAAAGGGAGGTTGCGGTGCACGAATCCGAACGCCACAGGGTCATTCTGTCCGCCGTTCAGGACAGACCTGTTGTCACCGTTTCCGATCTTTGCGGTCTAACCGGCGCTTCCGAGGCAACGATCCGGCGCGACATTGCATCCTTGCATGTCCAAAAGAAGCTGCGCCGCGTGCGCGGCGGGGCCGAGGCGGTCGCACCTCCCCAATTTGTCGGGCTTGCGGGCCGGACGTTTGCCGTTAACGAAACCATCCGCATGCGCGAGAAACAGGCAATTGCGCGGGCCGCCGCCGCGCTTTGCGATGACGGCGACTCGATCATCATCAACGGCGGCACGACGACGTTTCAGATGGTGCATCCGCTGGCGCATCGCCGGCTTCAGATCTTTACTAACTCTTTTCCGATTGCTGACCATTTGCTTCGGCACTCGAAGAACACGATCACTTTGTCCGGCGGGACGATCTATCGCGAACAGAACATCATCCTGTCGCCATTTGAGAATGACGTGACGCGCAACTTCTATGCCCGTCGCATGTTCATGGGGGCGCAGGGTTTGGGGCCCTTGGGTCTGATGGAGGCTGATCCCCTGCTCATCCAGGCAGAGGAAAAACTGATCGGCCGTGCAGACCAATTGGTTGTCCTCGTCGACAGCAGCAAATTCGACGCCCGATCCAGCCTTGTACTTTGTCCGCTCGACAGAATCGACGTGGTGATCACCGATGACGGGATCAGCGGCCGGGCGGCGGCCATGCTGGAGGCGGCGGAAATCGAACTCATCGTGGCGCAAGGGGGCGCCGCTCAGGAAACCGGTGCGGGGTAACCCCACACCTCTATGCTCGTTCAGGGAGGAAAGATCATGAGCATTTCAAGAAGACTATTCGGTGGAACGGCCGTTGCGGCGTTTCTGCTGGCTGGCGCGACGGCGCACGCGCAGGACAACGTCCGTATCGCGCTTGTAGTGAAGGCCCTTGGCATCGGCTTTTTCGAAGCGGCGGCCGAAGGCGCGGAAGAGGCGGCCAAGGAACTTGGCAATGTCGAAGTGATCTACACCGGCCCGACGGATACCACGGCTGAGGGACAGATCGAGGTCATCAACTCGCTTATCGCGCAGCAGGTTGATGCCATTGCGGTCTCCGCCAATGACACCGATGCGCTGGTGCCAGCGTTGAAACGCGCCATGCAGCGCGGCATCACGGTGATCAGCTGGGACTCGGGCGTCGCAGCCGAAGGCCGGGAACTTCACCTGAACCCATCCTCGAACCCGTTGATCGGCAATATGATCATCAAGCTGGCGGCGGATCATCTGCCCGACGGTGGGGAAGTTGCCGTCTTGTCGGCATCGGCGACCGCGACGAACCAGAACACCTGGATCGCCGAGATGGAGAAGGTGATGGGCAACTACCCCGGGATCAGTGTCGTCGGCACGGTATATGGCGATGACCTGGCTGATAAATCCTACCGCGAAGCCCAGGGGCTTATGCAAAGCCATCCTGATCTTGACGCGATCATTGCGCCGACGTCGGTTGGTATCGTGGCGGCCGCGCGCGCCGTTGAAGATGCCGGCAAGGTTGGCGAAATCAATGTCACCGGTCTTGGCCTCCCGTCCGAGATGGCGGGCGCAATTCAATCGGGTGCCTCGAAGTCTTTTGCGATCTGGAACCCGATTGACCTTGGATACTCCGCGACGATGCTGGCCTATCAACTGGCCACCGATGCGGCAGAGGCCGGGCCGGGCGCAGAGATCCCGATGGGTCGGATGGGGTCCCTGACGCTTGATGACAACAATGAAGGGGCGATGGCGGACCCGTTCGTCTACGACGCTTCGAACATCGATCAGTTCAAGGACATCTTCTGATCCTTCTCTATGGCCCGGGCGGTCTGCCGACTGGGCCACTCGTCAACCCCGGAAATCCGACATGCTTCAGAGCGCGGACACATCTGACGTCTCTCTGTCCTCGGCCCAGCCGATTATGCGGCTTTCCGGGATTACTAAGTCCTTCCCGGGCGTCATGGCGTTGTCCGACGTTTCGCTTGAGCTGTTCCCCGGCGAGGTCACAGCCCTGGTAGGCGAGAACGGGGCCGGAAAATCGACCATCGTGAAGGTGTTGACTGGTATCTATCAGCCCGATGCCGGATCAATCGAGTTGGACGGCACCGCGACGCGTTTTCCCACGGCACATGCGGCGACCAAGGCCGGGATCACAGCGATCCACCAGGAGACGGTGCTGTTCGATGAACTGAGTGTGGCCGAGAATATCTTTATCGGCCACGCGCCGAGCAATCGGTTCGGGCTGATTGATCGGGCCAAGATGCGGCGCGACGCCGTTGAGATCCTTGCCCGGATAGACGCACCGCTAGATCCGGACACGACGTTGAAAGAACTTGGCATTGCCAGCAAACACCTTGTGGCCATTGCGCGGGCTCTGTCGGTCGATGCGCGCGTCGTGATCATGGACGAGCCGACGGCGGCGCTTAGTCAGAAAGAGATCGAAGAACTCTATCTGCTGATCGAACGGCTCAAGGCCGAAGGGCGCGCGGTCTTGTTCATCAGCCACAAGTTCGACGAGGTGTTTCGGATCGCTGACCGTTACACCGTCTATCGGGACGGGCAGCATGTGGGCGCCGGCCACATCTCCGATGTCGGGGAACGCGAATTGGTCCAGATGATGGTGGGCCGGTCCGTCGACCAGATCTTTCCCAAGTCCGCCCACGACATCGGGCAGACGGTTCTTAAGGTCTCGGACTACAGCCACCCGACCGAGTTCGATGGGATCGAGTTCGAACTGCGCGAGGGCGAGATCCTTGGCTTCTACGGACTTGTTGGGGCAGGGCGGTCCGAGCTGATGCAGGCCATTTTCGGTATCACGCGACCCTCGCGGGGAACGATCTTTGTCGGCGGGGCGGAAACCCGGATTGGATCGACCAGTGACGCCGTCGCCTCTGGGATCGTCTATGTGCCCGAGGATCGCGGCAAGCAAGGCACGATCATCGGCTTGCCGATCTTTCAGAATGTGACGCTTCCGTCGCTTCGTGGCACATCGAAATCCGGGTTCTTACGCCTATCGGAAGAATTCAAACTGGCCCGCGATTATACCGAACGGCTGGATTTGCGGGCCGCAGCTTTGGATCAGGACGTCGGAAATCTGTCAGGCGGGAACCAGCAGAAGGTGGTGATCGCCAAGTGGCTTGCGACAACTCCGCGTGTGATCATTCTGGATGAACCGACCAAGGGGATCGACATCGGCTCGAAAGCGGCGGTCCATGCCTTCATGTCCGAACTGGCGGCCCAAGGCTTGGCCGTGATCATGGTCAGTTCCGAGATACCAGAGATCTTGGGCATGTCCGACCGCGTGATCGTGATGCGGGAAGGATTGATTGCGGCGAGGCTTGAAGGCGATGCGTTGACCCCTGAAACCCTGGTCAGGCACGCGGCTGGGATTGGAGACGCGGCGTGAGCACGTTTCTGCGATCCAGGGAAGCCCTGCTTTTTGGAGTGATCGCCGGGCTGTTAGTGCTGATTGCGGTCCGGTTTCCCGGTTTTGCGGCTTCATCGAACCTGGCCAATGTGTTCAACGACACCGCGCCGCTGATCATATTGGCCATTGGGCAGGCGCTAGTGATCCTGACCAGGTGCATTGATCTTTCAGTGGCCGCCAACCTGGCGCTGACGGGTATGGTTTGCGCGATGCTGAATGTGGCGCTGCCCGGTCTACCGGTGGCTGCGATTCTGGTTGTTGCGATGCTCCTTGGCACTGCCCTTGGTGCGATCAACGGGGTGTTGGTCTGGACGCTTTCAATCCCTCCGATTGTTGTGACGTTGGGGACCATGACCATATTTCGTGGGGTGATCTTTTTGATCTCGGACGGGGAATGGATCAACGCACACGAGATGAGCCCGGCCTTCACAGGGTTCCCGAGGGTCGAGATCGCAGGGCTGCCGGTGCTAAGCTGGATTGCGATCGTGGTGGCAGTTCTTTTCGTCCTTGTGGTTGCCCGCACACCTTTGGGGAGGGCATTTTACGCTGTGGGCGGCAATCCGCACGCGGCCGTTTATACGGGTATCGACGTCGGACGAACCCAGTTCATGGCTTTCGTAGTTTCGGGAACGCTGGCGGGATTGACCGGGTATCTGTGGGTCGCGCGGTACTCGGTAGCGTATGTTGACATCGCCGGAGGGTTCGAGCTTGAAGTAGTGGCGGCTTGCGTGATCGGCGGTATTTCGATTGCGGGTGGGGCCGGTACGGTCGTTGGCGCGATCCTGGGCGCTCTGTTTCTTGGGATCGTGAAGAACGCACTGCCCGTCATCGGAATCTCGCCCTTCTGGCAGCTGGCAATCTCGGGCAGTGCCATTGTCATCGCTGTTGCGTTCAATGCGCGCGCGCAAAGAACCAAGGGTCGGATTATATTGCGAAAGGCGGAGGGTGCCGGATGACCGACGCGACCCGTTCCATTCCAAACCGGCTGGAAAGCCCAGTCAACCGCGCGATCAAGAGCTGGGAAACACTTCTGCTCGCCGTTGCGATCGGGATCTTTACCGTCAACAGCTTTGCCTCTCCCTACTTTTTGAACGCTTGGAACCTTTCTGATGCCACGTTCAATTTCACCGAGAAGGCAATGATTGCCTTTGCAATGGCGATGCTGATCATTGCGGGCGAAATCGATTTATCCGTCGCGTCGATTATCGCACTGGCGTCGACGGCCATGGGGGCCGCAGCACAGTTCGATGTCAGCACGGCGATGATCGTTATGATCGGGCTGGGCACGGGGCTTGCATGCGGTGCGTTCAACGGCGTTCTTGTCACCGGCCTTGGCCTGCCCTCAATCGTTGTCACAATCGGCACGATGAGCCTCTTTCGTGGCATCTCGTACATCGTGCTCGGCGATCAGGCCTATCGCGGCTACCCAGCGGATTTTGCCTATTTCGGCCAGGGATACGTTTGGTGGGTGATCAGCTTCGAGTTCGTGTTGTTTGCAATCCTGGCCCTGATCTACGGCGTTTTGCTGCACCGCACCAATTTCGGACGGGCCGTTTTTGCCATTGGCAACAATCCGACCGGCGCGATGTTCTCGGGCATCCGGGTTGCGCGGGTTAAGTTCATATTGTTCCTGCTGACCGGGCTGATGTCCGGTGTCGCCGCTGTTTGCCTGACCTCACGGCTGGGCTCGACCCGGCCGTCGATCGCGTTTGGTTGGGAGCTTGAGATTGTGACAATGGTGGTCCTGGGCGGCGTCAACATCCTTGGCGGATCGGGTTCGATCCCGGGTGTGGTTATTGCGGCCTTTGTCATGGGTCTGGTGACGTTTGGCCTGGGACTATTGAACGTGCCGGGGATCGTCATGTCGATCTTCATTGGATGCCTTTTGATCGGTGTGATCGCCCTTCCAAGGCTTTGGCAGATGTGGCGCGCCTGATGGAAAAATTTGCGTTCAGAATGCAGCTGAACCCCGGTTGCCAGGCGGAATACAAGAAACGCCATGATGAGATCTGGCCGGAACTGGTGACGCTTCTGAAGGATGCCGGGATCTCAGACTACTCGATCCATCTCGACGAAGAGACCCATTGTCTGTTTGGGGTCCTGTGGCGGACCGATGATCACACGATGGCGCAGCTTCCAGAACATGAGATCATGCAGCTGTGGTGGGCCCATATGGCCGATATTATGGCAACGGCGCCAGGCAACATGCCCGTGGTTGTGCCGCTTCAAACGATGTTTCACTTGCCGTGACGCGCCGCGCCGCCCCCCACGTCGCAGTGATCGACATCGGCAAGACAAACGCTAAGCTGGCCCTGGTCGACGGCGTGAACATGCAGGAGATCGCGGTGTTGACCCGGCCGAACGCGGTCAAGGATGCTGCGCCTTATCCCCATTTCGACGTGGACGGTATCTGGTCTTTTATGATGGACGGCCTGTCAGACCTTCAGGCAGCGCACGGGGTCGACGCGATCAGTGTTACGACGCATGGGGCGTCGGGTGTTCTCCTGAACGCGGATGGCGGGCTGGCTTGCCCGGTTTTGGATTACGAGCACACAGGACCGGATGATCTAGCCGCGGCCTATGACGCCTTGCGTCCAGATTTTACGGAAACCGGGTCGCCGCGCCTGCCGATGGGACTGAACCTTGGGGCCCAGATCCACTGGCTGTTTGAAACGCAAGCCGGGCTAGATAGCCGGACGGCTCTGGTCGCGACATATCCCCAGTTCTGGTCCGGGCGTTTGTCCGGCAGTGTGCGATGTGATCCGTCCTCGCTTGGGACGCACACCGATCTTTGGGCGCCCTATGCGGGCGCGTTCAGTGGTCTTGTAGAAACGCTTGGATTGGCGGGGCGGATGGCGCCGGTCACGCCGGCTGACACGTGCCTTGGTCCGGTACTGCCGGAAATCTCACGTGCGACCGGTCTGTCCGCCGAAACCCCCGTCTATTGCGGAATTCACGATTCGAACGCGTCGCTATTGCCGCATCTTCTGGACCGCACGCCCCCGTTCGCTGTGGTTTCAACGGGCACCTGGGTGATCTCGATGGGTGTTGGTGGTGCCAAGGTCGATCTGACGCCCGAGCGTGACACGCTGGTGAATGTCGACGCGATGGGACGCCCGGTTCCGTCTGCGCGTTTCATTGGCGGACGGGAATTTGAATTGCTGGCGCACGAGACGGCGCAACCGGATGACGCCGCGATTGCACGGGTCACGTCTGGACGCCTGTTCTTTATGCCGTCGGTTGAGCCAACCTCGGGTCCATATCAAGGCATCAAAGGCGGCTGGAGCGATGAGACGGCTTCGCCGCAAGAGAAGTCTGCCGCGTTGTCCTACTACCTTGCCTTGATGACATCAGTGTCCCTAGACCTGATCGCGGCGTCCGGACCGATAATTGTGGAGGGGCCGTTTGGCCAAAATCGGCTGTACCTAGACATGCTAGAGGCAGCGACGGGACGGAACACGATTGCGGCGGGGGGGACGACGGGCACGAGCGTGGGCGCGGCCTTGTTGGTCGGTGGCACGCGTGCTGATCGGCCGGTTGTCGAGGTTCCGCCGCGCCGGGACGTTCAAGCGGGGCTTCCCGCCTACGCCGCTGCCTGGCGCGATAGGGTGCGAACGCATATGGCAGAGGGGGCGGCATAGGGTGGATATTTGGCCCGATCTCTTGAATTGGGATGCCGAATCTTACTGACGCACCCTGTTAGGGCATTAAGGGCCGCAGCCGTCCCAGAAGGATTGGTGTCAGGTACATGGGCACCTGGTAGCATCCGATGAAGATCATCAAGGGTGCTGCGACATCGGCAGGTAGGACGATCAGAAACAGCGCGATGTTGCGGTTTCCCGCGTAAACGGCGGTGGCGGCGGGCTCTGCGATGCCAAATCGCAGGCAAAGAAACAGGGTCGCCAGAACCAGCCCGAAATTGATCCCAAGCGCCGCTAGAAGCCATGCGCCTAACGTCGCCGGGTCCGTGCGCGCAAGCGGGCCAATGGCGCTCATCAATCCAACGACAACAACGGCAAGCAGCAGGGCCGCCAACCCATCAAGCGCGCCTTGCGCCTGCCGCTCGCCAAGTGTTGGGCGAAACCAGCGGATCGCAAATCCAAGCCCGACCGATAGAAGAATTGCGACAAGCAGGTTCAATGACAAAGACAGCGCGCCGAATGTATCGCCGCCGACCGGATCCAGCAGCAGAAAGACCGGAAGCGCCGTCAGCGGAAAAAGCGCCGTTCCCAGCACGAGTATCCGCATCCCGGGCGCGGGGTCGAGCCCGACCATGGCGGCGAAGTTTGGGGCACCGGTCACGGATGGCGCGGACAGCATCAATGCGACGGCAAGCGCAAATGGTATGTCCAGCAATCCAGACCCTGCGAGGGCTGCAAGCGCCACAAGCGGCAGGACAACTTGAAGCGCGAAAACCCGCCAAAGCGTGGGCCGAAGCGCGCCAAGGTGCCCAAAGGCTGCGTTTGAGCCGACCCTTGCACCGGTGACGATCAGCAACGCAGCAACCATATGCCCGATCCAAGGTCGCAACACTTCGGCCGCGGTTGGAAACAGGAGCCCGGCGAAAAGCCCTGCAATCAGGCAAGAGCGCCCCTGACGCCCCAGCCAGACGAGCAACCTGACCACGCGTCAGGGTGCCTGTCGCATCGTTTCAGGTAGCCACATCGCGATGTCCGGGAACCAGATTAGAACAAAGCACATCAGTACCATGATCATGAACATCGGGAACGCGGCACGGGTGATGTAACCCATCTCGTGTTCGGTCATGCCTTGCAGGACAAAAAGGTTGAACCCGATGGGTGGGGTAATCTGCGCCATCTCCACCACGACAACGACGAAGATGCCGAACCAGATCAGGTCGATCCCGGCCTCTCGGACCATGGGCTCGACCACGGCCATGGTCAGAACGACCGATGAGATGCCGTCCAGAAACATGCCAAGGACGATGTAAAATACCATCAGGATCATCAAAAGCTCGAACCGCGACAGCTCCATCGTCGCGATACCGTCCGCAAGGGCGCGTGGCAGTCCCGTAAAGCCCATCGCAAGTTTCAGGAACGCGGCCCCCGCGAGGATCAGGGCGATCATGGCCGATGTCCGTGTGGCGCCCATCAGGCTTTCGGTGAAGGTCGACCAAGTCAACGATCCCTGGCTTGCCGCAAGAACAAGCGCGCCGATCACGCCAATGGCGGCGGCTTCTGTCGCAGTCGCATAGCCTGCGTACATCGATCCGATGACGACGAAGATCAGGCACAGGACCGGGATCAAGAAGCGGGAGTTCCGAAGCTTTTCACCGAACGACAATCCGGTTTCCTGAGTTGGATTCCATTTGCTCGAGACCTTCGAAAAAATGGCTACATAGGCCATGAACATCAAAGCAAGGCACAAACCGGGAAAAACGCCAGCGAAGAAAAGCTGCGTGATGCTTTCGTTTACGGTGACGCCGTAGACGATCAGCGCAAGCGACGGCGGGATCATCAGCCCAAGTGTCGCAGCGCCCGCAAGCGTGCCGATCACGATCCGTTCGGGATAATCGCGTGCGCGAAGTTCTGGGATGGACATCTTGCCGACGGTCGTCAGTGTTGCTGCCGACGAACCCGACACAGCGGCAAACACGGTACAACCAACGATATTTGTGTGCACCAACCCGCCCGGCAACCGCGCCAGCCAAGGCGACAGCCCGCGAAACATGTCCTCCGAGAGGCGCGTGCGAAACAGAATTTCCCCCATCCAGATAAACAGGGGCAAGGCGGTGAGCGTCCAGCTTGAGGACGACGCCCAGACAGTCGTGATCATCGTGTCGCCGACGGGGCGCGACGTGAAGAGCTCCATCCCCACCCAGGCAACGCCCATCAAGGCAAGGCCGACCCAAACCCCGGTTCCCAGAAGCAGGAACAGGATGAAAAGAAACAGGGATATCGCGTAGAGTTCTTCCATCGCCCCTTACTCCGCAAAGCTCTGATCGACGAGGTCGCGCCGGATCCGGTGGTTGCCCCGGAAGACTACGTGAACCAGGTGATCCGTCAGGGCGATTGCCAGAATGCCGCCGCCGATGACCATCACCGATTGCGGGATCCAGAGCGGGGTCGCGTCCTGCGCCTGACTGACTTCGTTGAACTTCCAGGACCAATAGGTGAACCAGTAGGCGTAATAGGTGAAATACCACATTACCGCCGCCGCGATCGCGAAACACCAAATCTCCATAAAGCGGCGGGCGCCCTTTGGAACGGCATTCAAAACCAGAGAGACCCGGATATGCGAGCCTCGGTTTAGTGCGTTGGCAAACGCAAAAAAGCTTGCCGCCGCCATCGCATAGCCGGCGTAGTTCGCGGCCCCTGGAAAGATCTCTCCGGTCCAGCGGGCAATCATCTGCGCCACGATCAACAAGAGGATCGCAACCAGACATAGTGCGGCCAGAACGCCCGCGGCGAGATATATGAAATCAAGGACGCGGCGCAGGCCACGCAGCACAGCGGTCATTTGGCGGTCTCCACTGATGGAAGGACACCCGAACCGAGCAAATCGTGCCGGTTCGGGCTGGGCGCGATTACTGCGCGTTGAAGGCGTCGACGATGGCCTGACCGGTTTCCCCGGCTGCTTCCAGCCATTCCGACGTCATTGTTTCACCGATACCTTTCAGTTCGCCCATCAGTGCATCGCCTGCAGGCTGAACTGCCATTCCACCTGCCGCCAAACCTGCAAGCGTGAACCCGGTGTACTCTTTCGCGCGCCACGTACCGGCGTATTCCGCCATCGCGGCGCAGGCGTTGATCACGTTCTTGTTGGTGTCCGATACATCCGCCCAGACGTCCGAGTTGATCAGCATGTAGTTCCTGGGCAACCAGGCATCGACCGAATAGAAATGGCTCAGGCTTTCCCAGACCTTCCGGTCGTAGCCTGTGGCTCCCGAGGACACCATTGACTCAGCAACACCAGTAGCGAACGCCTGGCTGATCTCGGCGGCCTCGATCTGGACAGGCAGCATACCGGTCAACTCTGCAAGGCGCGCTGTGGCGTTGTTGTAGGACCGGAACTTGATGCCCTCCATATCGGCCACGGCGTTTACTTCTTTGTTGAAGTACAGCCCTTGAGGTGGCCAAGGGACTGAATAGAGCATCGTCAGGTTCTGTTCGGCCAAGAGCTCGTCAACATGGGGTTTAGCGGCAGCGTAAAGCTTGTCGTGCTCGTCGAAGGACGACACGAGGAACGGCACCGAATCCCACCCGAAGATCGCGCTTTCATTTTGATGGCCCGACAGCAGCCGTTCACCGATTGGCACCTGTCCCGTCTGCACGGCGCGCTTGATGTCTGCCCCGGCAAACAGCGAACCTGACGGGTGCGTGGTGATCTCGATCTCACCGCCTGTGCCGGTGGTCACGCATTTGGCAAACTCGGCCCCCGTTACCGAATGGAAGTTTGATCCCGAATAGGCCATGGGTAGGTCCCATTTTTCCTGCGCCAAGGCGGGAAGTGCTACAAGCGCCGAAGTGGCGAGTGCCGCAAACGTTGTTTTCAACTCTGTCATGTCTTTCTCCTTGTTGGTCCCGTTTTCATTTTTTGGGTCGCTGCGTCACGAAAACCGCATCGGGCTGTACGCGCCGATATCGGTGTTCACCGGCTGATCCGCGACCAGACCAGCCACCATCCTTCCGGTCTTCGGGCCTCCGGTCAATCCGATATGATGATGACCGAAGGCCGTATAGATGCCGGTATTTCTGACCTCGCCAATCAATGGGAGGCTGTCTGACGGGGCAGGCCGGTGACCCAGCCACTCAATTTCCCGGCCATGCTGCAGGTTCGGGAACGCGGCCTTCGTGTGTCTGCGCAGTAGATCGAGCGCCGATTGGTTCGGCCCTGCGGCAAGCCCTCCGAACTCGACGACACCGGCGCATCGGAGGCCTGCCGCCATCGGTGTCGCAACAAATTTACCACTGGCGACCATGACCGGGTGGCCCGGGCCGCCTTCCGCCTCCTGGAAAACGATGTGATAGCCGCGTTCAGTTTCAATTGGGATTTTCAGACCGAGCTTTTTCATAAGTGGTTTCGACCAGACACCGGTAGCAAGGACGACGCGGTCGCATTCAAACCGCCCCTTCGATGTCAGAACGGCGGTCGCCCGACCGTCTGTGTCTTCGAAGTCTTCGATCTCTGCTTGTCGGAACGTACCGCCCAATGCCTCAAATTCCTTTGCCAAGGCCTTTACGTAGCCTCCGGGGTCGCGAATGAACCCGTGGTCCGTCATTGTCGCCATGAACCGGATCGACGGGGAAAGGCTCGGCTCAAAGTCGCGCAACGCATCGCCTTCGCGAAGTACAGGCTCAAACCCGGCATCACGACGAAGCGCCCAGGTGTATGCATCCGCCTCGAAGGCCGCGCGGCTGGCATAGGCAAACGAGTAATCGCTTTCCGTCACCCAAACGGCCGCGTCGGTTCCGGCGACCAAAGCCTTATGCTGGTCCACCGTGTCGCTGACGATCGTGGTCAGCCCGCGTGCAATCCGGCGCGTGTCAGAATCGTTGGCGTTTGCGAGGTACTTCATCAGCCATGGGGCAAGCTTCGGAAAATATCCCCACCGCATAAACAGGGGGAAGTCGCGGTTCATCAGCATTCGCGGTGCCTTGCGGGCAAGTCCTGGTGCAGTGACCGGGGCCACCGAACAGGCTGCTAGGACCCCGGCGTTGCCGTGCGATGTCCCTTCGCCGGGTGGAAGCCGGTCAATGATTGTGACGTCTGCGTCTGAGAGGCGCTTTAGCCAGATGCCGGTCGATACCCCGACGATCCCGGCACCGGCTATGGTCACCCGCATTCTAATCGCGCTATCCCCCGACATTCCTGGCGGGCAGTCTTTGCCGGTATCGCGCGCTTATCAAGGGCTTACTTGTCACCCCATCCACCGCCGGACCGGGGCGGCCGCCTGTTCCAACGGCTGCGTCGCGACATCGATCAGTGTTGGACCGTCATACGCTATAGCTTCGCGCAAGACGCCTTCCAAATGGGTGGGATCCTCAACGCTCCAACTCTTGACGCCGTAGGCCGCCGCGATCGCGGCGTGGTCCGTGCGTGAGAAGTCCACATTATAGTATCTTGCGCCCTTGTCGGCCTTTTGGCTGGCCTTGATCCAGCCGAAGCTTGCGTTCGACAGAACTACGAAGGTGATGTTCGCCCGCGACCGGCAAACCGTCTCAAGCTCACCGCAGGTGAAACCGAACGACCCGTCGCCCATAAGTGCGACGGTCTTGGCCCCAGGTCGTCCGTACCACGCCCCAAGCGCGGCCGAGAGCGAATAGCCAAGCGCCCCATGCGCGCGATTTGTGATGAAGTGGCGGCCTGGCTTAGGAAGCTGTAAGTAAGCCGAGAGATACGGGCAGCTTGTGCCGGGATCGGAGACGATGACTGCCTCTTCGGGGAGCGTCGCCTGCAGCGCCGCGATCACGCGCTCGGGGGTCATCGGGGTCGACGTGCTTTCAGCAATCGCGGTGAACGCTGCAAATTTGCGCGCCTTTAGATCTGCTACGGCCGCCGCGCCACCAAACGTGCTTTCTCCTTGATCTTGCGTGTCCAGAACCCGGTTTACCTCTGCCAGCGCCAGTCGCAGATCGGCAACGATCCCGACTTCGGTCGGATAATTGGCGCCAATCACCATGGGGTCGCTGTCGAAATGCACGATGCGGGTCCCAGGTTTCGGAGCCTCCCAGCGCGCGGTCGTGGTCGACCCAGCACGGCACCCCATGAACACCACAAGGTCGGCGGCTTCCATCGCTTCCCAGGTCTCGTCGGTCCCGCCATTCGAACCGACAACCCCCACGGCGTTGGGGTGGGTTTCGGCAAGCGCACCCTTACCCGAGATCGAGGTGGCAACGGGGATATCAAGCCGAAGTGCCAACCGGCTCAATTCTTCCATCGCGCCAGAGATGACAACACCGCCGCCGCAGACGATTAGTGGGGACTTCGCCGACAGAATCGCCGCGACAGCTTCTTCTACGGCGCCCGGTTGCGGCGCTGCAGGGTAGGCGGGAAAGCAGGCAAGTGCGCCGTCCGCCCAGATATCCTCGGCCTCCACCGGATCGTATTGGATGTCGTACGGCAGACCGAGATGTGCGGCACCAGGGCGACCCGTCGCCATTGCCCGGAATGCAGCCCGGACCATTCTTGGTATATGCGACGCTTGTCTGATGACGGTGTTCCACTTTGTCAGGGGGCGCATAAGAGCTTCCTGATCCACCTCGGTTAGCGGGTATTTTCCATAGCTCGCCACAGAGATGTCCGACGTTATGCCCAGAACCGGGTAGCTTGATTCACTGGCCTCGATCAGGCCCGGCAAGATGTAGGTTGCCCCGCCGCCCGACGGCCCCTCGCAAACGCCCGGCCGCCCGCTGACCCGTGCGTATCCATCAGCCATATAAGCGGCCGAGCGTTCGTCGCGGGTCAGGACATGCGTGATCCCGTGATCGAGCTGCAGAAGCGAATCGTAGAGCGGCAAGGTGGTGTCACCGCAAAGCCCGAATATGTGCTGAACGCCGTGCGCCTGTAGCATTCGCACCATCGCATCTGCACCCGTCATCTGGTTTGACATGTCCGGTCCCCAAGCTGGCTTTGCGTGCTGACACAGTACTGTATACAGCACAATACACAGTGTTGTCTCTTGGGCAACAGGCAGGTTAGACTTGATCGAGGAAAAGGATGTCGTCCCAGTGGACCAAGCGGCAATAGACTTTGAGGATACTGTCAGCGCGCTTTATATGCGGCTGCGCACGATGGCTGCGGCGTTCGAGTTCAAGCCGGGTGAACGGATCAACGAATCGGCGCTGTCCCGAACGTTGGGTGCCAGCCGTACCCCTTTACGCGAAGCACTCAACAGGTTGGTAGCCGAGGGGTTCATCGATTTTCAGGCAGGCCGCGGTTTCTTTTGCCGGTCATTGACGCCGGAACGCATCGTGCATCTGTATGAGACCAGGATTGCTATTGAATGCGAGGCGGTCCGCCGTGCGACGCAGCGTGCAAACCAAACGGACATAGCAAGGCTTGATGCCGCACTGGATGAGACCGCCGAAGAATACGCTGCCTGCACGGATCCGCTACGGCTTTTGGAGTTGGATGAGGCATTTCACATGCAGCTTTGTATTCTGTCCGGAAACCCCGAACTCGTGCGGATGCTGGAGACAGTGTATGACAAGATCCGGTACGTTCGTGCCGCTGATCTTCGTCAATTGCAGGCTGCCGGTCGCACGACGACCGAACGCCACCGTATGATCCTGCACCACGTTTGGCGTGGCGACGCTCCCGGTGCGGCAGATGCGATGCGCGAACATATCGAGCATAGGGCAAGTCACGCGACCGAAGCCGTGCGGTTGGCCTTTGCCGATCTTTATGCCCCGCGGAGCGCGGCGCAATGACCACGCCCGGGGGAAAGACAGTGTTCGGGGCCACGCTTGGGATCCTGATGCTAAACACGCGCTTTCCACGCGTACCGGGCGACATTGGAAACGCGGGAACCTGGCCGTTTCCGGTTCAGTTCAAGGTTGTGAGGGATGCAACCCCCGACGAGGTGGTGCGCGGGGATGCGCGCCCCCTTCTTGAAGCGTTCTTGGCCGCAGGCCGCGAGCTTGTCGATCTTGGCTGTGACGGGGTTGCCACGAACTGCGGGTTTCTCGTACCGTTTCAGGACGAGATGTGCGCTGCTCTGGGCGTCCCGGTGGCTGCCTCGTCACTTCTGCAGGCGCCGATGATCGCCCGAACACTGCCGAAAGACTGCTGTGTTGGAATTCTGACGATCTCTTCCGAGACTCTGACGGAGGTCCATTTAAGGGCATCCGGCATTCCGCTTGATACACCGGTCGCCGGAACCGGGTCAGGATCGCATTTCACGACGCGCGTGCTTGATGATGCGTCAGAGATCGACTTTGATCAGGCACGTATTGACAATATCGCTGCAGCCCGGCGGCTGGTGTCGGACCATCCGTCCGTTGGCGCAATTCTCCTAGAATGCACGAATATGGTACCATACGCGGCAGACATTCGCCGAGCAACCGGGCGGCCGGTTTTCTCGATCTACACCTATCTTCTGTGGTTTCAGTCGGCGCTGTTGCCGCGACGTTTTCCGCTTGATCTGGATGATGTTCGAGTTCCAGGAGAAATTCTGTGACCGATCAACGGATCGCAGAGATGCGCGTGCATTGCTTGTCGATCCCTGCAAAGGCGGTTCATTCGCACGGCTCAGGCGACGTGGCTGCGATCAATGTGGCCTTGTGCGAGCTTCGGACGGATAGCGGGCTGACGGGCTGGGGCGAGGCATCGCCTTGGCCCGTGTTCACCGGAACGCTCGAGGGCAGTGCGGCTGCGCTTCACACCCATTTGCGCCCCGTTGTTCTGGGACGCGACCCGGTTCTTGTCGACCCGATCATGACGGCTGCCGAACGCGCACTTGTTGGCCATACCGAGGCCAAGGCGGCCCTCGAATGCGCGTTACTGGATCTGGTGGGACAAATCGCCGAGCTACCGGTTTCAGAACTGTTGGGCGGTCGCCATCGGGACAGCATCCCGTTGAGTTTTTCCATTGCGAACCCCGATTTTGATGCGGATTTGGATGACGTCGCGGCGATGTGGGACGCGGGCGTTAGGATCTACAAAATCAAGACGGGGTTTTCCGACCATCGGTTCGACCTTATGCGGCTTGAAAAACTACGTGCGCGCTACGGCGAAGAGATCCGCCTTCGGATCGACTACAATCAAGGGATGCGGGCCTATGATGCGATCCGTCGCATTAAGGACCTCGAAGCTTTTGCGCCCGAGTTTGTAGAGCAACCCGTGCGCATGTTCGAACGCGAGGCTTTGGCGGAAATCACTCGTGCCGTGGATGTGCCGATAATGGCGGATGAGAGCGTGATGGACACGCGCGATGCGTTTCGCGGGGCTGCCTTGCGTATGGCCGACATCTTTTCCTTGAAGATCGCCAAGTCGGGGGGGATGCGCCGCTGCCTGGAGATCGCGGCGATTGCACGCGCGGCCGGGATCGAGGTCTACGGAGGGTGCATGTTCGAAACCTCGATCGCGCATACCGCAGGCGCGCATCTGATGGCAGCGGTGCCCGAGCTTGTTCTTGGGTGTGAATTCTACATGTCGACCTATTATGCCAAGGCCGATATCGCCGTTGACCCGTTCCCCGTCCGGAATGGCGATGTTCATGTACCGACTGCGCCCGGCCTTGGAACAGCGCCGGACCCCGATATGCTTGATCGCTATCGGACGGAACTTCTGGTCTGACGCGCACCGCGATGGACGCCCGCAACCCGCCCGGATATCCATGTCGGGTGTCGTTCCGGAAAGAGGCGGGCAGGTATGAAGAAGCGTAAGCTTGGGGCGAACGGGCCAGAGGTCGGCGAAATCGGTTATGGGGCGATGTCATTCTCGGACATGTATGGCCCCACGAACGAGGCCGAGAGTCACGCCATTCTGGATGCTTGCCGCGATTTGGGTGTTACACATCTCGACACCGCAAATGTCTATGGGATGGGAAAATCCGAAAGCGCGATCGGAACCTATCTGGCCGCGCATCCCGGTGCGCGGGACGAATTTGTTATCGCGACAAAGGCCTCGATCACAAACGACGCGAGCGGAAATCGGGTAATTGACAACTCGGCTGAACATTTAGAAGCCGAGCTTGATCGTTCCCTTGCGCGATTGGGGTTGGATTGGGTTGACCTGTTCTACGTCCACCGCCGCGACCCGAGACTAACACCGGAGGAAACCGCCGCGAACCTCGGCCGCCTGGTTGAAAAGGGTAAGACACGGGCGATCGGATTGTCGGAAGTTGCACCAACGACGCTGCGCCGGGCAATGGCCGCTTATCCCATTGCAGCGGTTCAATCCGAGTACTCTTTGTCTACACGCTTCCCGGATCTGGGTCTTGTTCAAACTTGCGCCGAATTGGGCGTAGCGATGGTTGCGTTCTCGCCACTAGGCCGATCGCTCCTGACCGATGCGCCCATTCCGCGCCAACGTCTTGCAGACATTCCGTTTCTGGCCGTTAGCCCGCGGTTTATGGAACCGAACCTGACTGAGAACCTACGCGTTACCAAGGCTTTCCGGCACCTTGCGGCAGATATGGGGACAACGGCGGCGGGGCTTGCAATTGCGTGGCTTCTGACACGCGGTGATCACGTGATCCCAATCCCCGGATCGCGGTCGGTTAGTCATTTCCATGAATGCGTCGCGGGCGCCACTCTTGCTCTTTCGCCTGACGATCTTGCACGGATTGAAGCGACACTGCCGGTCGGCTGGGCGCATGGAGATCGCTACTCAGAAGAGCAGTGGATTGGGCCAGAACGATATTCATAGGCGGTACTGACGCGTCAAGAGAAGTACTTTTGTGTGGCGGCTTGCCGGGCTAATGCCGCCAGCCTTGCCATTGCCTCAGCATGACTGAGCTTTACCGGCATGTCGGTGCTCGCGATGGTCGCGATATGATCTGCGGTCGTGTTCATCTTCTCAATATCTCTCTTGTCGCAGGCACAGTTGTCTGCGCCCGAAGTTAACAGTCCTAACACTTACGGTGGCGCGGAGTCTCTGGATCACCGAACGCCGTAAGTTCGGCTCTCCTTTGGATAAGGTCTTGCGAAAATCTTGTGCAAAACGCTTGGCAAATGTGTCTTTAAACCCGCGGTGCACGGGCGCTGTAGACAGGACGAAACACGTCACGTAACGATTTCGGCGTTGCATTGGACCAAATGAGATTTTCAATCTCTGATCGAGGGACTTACGTGGCAAGCAAAACTGCGCAAACCTTACACGTGCATGTCGATATCGCATTACAAGGCGGTGGATCGCACGGTGCGTTCACATGGGGTGTATTGGACCGGCTCCTGGAAGAGGACTGGATTAGGATACGAGGGGTGTCTGGCACTAGCGCCGGCGCGATGAACGCGGTCGCGCTTGCCCAGGGATTATGCCAGGGCGGCCCGACGCGCGCAGCCGAGCTTTTGAGCCATTACTGGTCCGAGGTGAGCGATGCCGCAGCGCTTAGTCCGATAAGGCGCAGCCCGGTGGACAAGTTTCTGGGCCGGTGGACGCTGGATTTTTCGCCCTCTTATCTGGCGTCCCAGATTTTTGGGCGTGTTTTTTCGCCCTATCAGTTCAACCCGATGGACATCAATCCGCTGCAGGAGATCGTCGACAACTGCTTTGACTTCGACGTGATCAATGCGTCTGGGGCGATCAAGCTTTTCCTATGTGCCACGAACGTTCGCACAGGACGTCCGAAGATCTTTCGCCAACCGCATATCACCTGCGATGCCGTGATGGCCTCGGCGTGCCTGCCGACGCTGTTCAAGGCCGTCGAGATCGAAGGTGAGGCCTATTGGGACGGTGGCTACATGGGAAATCCACCGCTTTTCCCGCTGATTGATGAAACCGACGCCCGGGACATAATTCTGGTGCAGATCAACCCCTTTGAGCGGCCCGGGGTACCCAAGACTGCTGCCGAGATCGAGAACCGGCTGAACGAAATCACATTCAACAGCAGTCTGATCAAGGAACTGCGTTCGGTCGGCTTCTTGTGGGAGGTCATTACCCATGAAGGCCTGGACCGTGCTGCTTATCGCGATGCCCGACTACACATGATCGAAGCCGAGGACGAACTTCGAGATTTTGGTGCGTCGAGCAAACTTAATGCCGAGCCCGCATTTCTAGAAAAGCTCTTTGACGTGGGTCGCCGGGCTGCGTCGGATTGGTTGGATACAGACGGCCAGAAACTCGGCGAAGAGGCCACCTGGGTCCCGCGGGATTTCTTTGAAGAAAGTCTTCAGCCAGCGCATCTTGAGCCGGGAACGCGCACCAAAGCACCGCCCCGCTAGGGTCCGGATCGCTTTGGGCAATCCGGATTGGGCGGTGTCAGTTCAGATCCAGTAGATCGGACTGGTCCAGGCCCGGTGGCCGTCTTCGGTCGTGACCCTGATCCATATAGGTGTGTCGCGCCCGTCTTTGTTTCTTGGAATGTAGGTTCGGCGCGACATCTGACGGTCGCTCAGCGTTTCGGGCAGACGGAAAAGGCGGATCTTGCGATCAAGCCCACCGGCATCGACGACGATATCCTCCAATCCAAGACTGCCAATGGGCACCTTCGCTTGCACCACGGGACACTCTATCCGAATGTCGGCATCCGCGCCGGGGTCGACCCACAGATCGACGCCTGCAAAATTGCCTGTGGTCACGATATCAAAACCCAGCTTATGGGCGTCGACCAAACCCGTAGGCCGGTCATGGTTCCAAAGGTTGAAGGACGCCATCCGGTTGATGCGGCCGCCGCCGATGGTCAGGTCGCCATGCCAGTGGGTCTGCCGACCGCGACCGCGATACGCGGCCCCCTGCCAGACAACGCGAATGCGGTTTCCCAGTTCACTGGTCTGAAAGGGGCGATGCGTCTTGATGATCTCGGACCCGGAAAACACATCGATCCGTTCGATCGGGGCCTGCGCGGTGACGTGGAAATCGATAGCGACCTCGGTTTCATCCGACGTGATGATGTCGCCTATCTGGGCAATTTCTGCCGGGATGGGCGGCGCTTCGGACCAGCGCGGGTCGTCTGCAAACACCCGGCCGGATGGCCCGATGGCGGCGGTCAGATCGATGTGCATCCGGCAGCCCGTCGTGCCAAAATGGCGCCGCGCCCGCATCGCGTCGAATATGGCGTCGCGGGTCAATTCCGTGGCCAAGAAGCATGTAAGGCCCGAGTAGGCGCCAAACTCGGACGCGCCCGGATAACAAGCGCCCGGCGCGCCCTTATGTCCGTCGCTGTTGCACACGACGCCGACCCGGTGGCCGAGCGCGAACGCATCAAACAAAAGCCACTCGAATGTGCCCCAATCCGAGTGGAGTTCCACAGATCTTCGGAGCTTTGGAGCGTCGGCGCGCGCAATATCGGCAGGCCGTCCGCCGATATGAGCGTAAATCACGCAGTCCCGGCCCTCAAGTTTATGAAAAAGCTCTTCCAGCGTGGGGGCATCGCTTGCAAGGTCGCTTCGGTCCTCAAGCAGGGCATGGGAGGATCGGTGGATCTGTTCGCCCTCGTGACGGAAAAAGACGTTGTGGTCGCCGCCAAGGGGCGTATTAGCCGACCATTCATATCCTGGAAACACTGTGAATTGCCCCGGATCGTCAAACGCCGCGGTGACCGCGTTGATCTGGTCCCAGAACGCGTTTGTCAGCTGAAAATCATTGGCTTGGTGGCTTGTAACATCCAGAAACGCGATGTCGCGGGCGAAGGTCATGTACTCTTCAATGGTATCAATCCCGACAGTCTCGCCACTTTGACCGTGGAGATCGCCCCAATAGGCAGCGATGTCACCCTCTGCGATCACGAGCGGATTTGAAACGGCAAGCCGGTCGCCTGTGTCTGACAACAGCTCAAACCGGTACGTGCCCGGACGTTCGGCGACCAGCCCTTCGATCCGAAGCCCACGTTTGCCGCGCGGAAATCGCACCGTGTCTGGCAATCCATCGATGCCATCGCACGGTGCAAGCTTGAGCTTGTCGACATGGTCGCCGGTTGCGTTGCCCCAGCGATCTTCGGCGCGAAGCCCAAGCGAAAACGGCTCACTGGGTCTGCGCAAGGTGGGCGCCGTCAGCACCCATGTTTCTGCGGGGCCGCCTTCGATCTCAAATCCTGTTGTCCCAACCGGAAGAAACACCCCCGTTGCACACGGGTCAGCAAGCACCACAAACTCAAACCGTTTTTCGCAGAAGGTTTGCAGGCGCAGTCCGGGACCGCCGCCATCAACATCGCCGAGTGTCATCGTGATTGTATCCCCTGGCGCCATGTTGCCACGCGTGACGGTGACGCGAAATCCCGCGTACCAGGGCCGCTGGTGGGGGTAGGGCTCTTGGTGAAGGTCCAGCGCCACCCCGTTTGACGCCCGCGCTGTGACATAATTCGCCGCGGTGGGATCATCGAACTGAAACGGTCCGCCGTCCTGTGTCCACCGCTGCACAATCTTTATTGCGCCAGTGTCGTCCAACCCGAATTCACCGGCGGTGTAGGTCAACCTAAGGGTTTGAAGGCTGCGCGCGGGGAACGGCCCTGCGCTGGAGAGATGCGCTGAACCATAATCCGCGTCCGTCGCGCCCGGCAGCACAGCCGGCCAGACGTCGCCCATGATACTGCCTGGAATGCGTGACACGGCGGCTATCGTCCCTTGGGTCCTGTTGATCGGGGATGCATACGCGGGCATCGTGGAGGTTGTCCAACGGTCCATGTAACCCGCGGTTCAGGCGAAGGTCAGACCGTCAAGCTCCTTCACGTAGGCCTCGAAGAAATCCGTGAATGTTCCGACCAGCGGCGGAAGCTTCTCGTATGGCGGATAGTATAGCGTCAGCCAGAGCGACCCCAAATCCCAGTCCGGCAGCACTTTGACGACCTCTCCGCTTTTGAGCCCTTCGTGCAGAATAAAGTCCGGCAGTCCGCAGATGCCGCCGCCTGCACGCGCAAGCCCATAAAGAAAATCGCCGTTGTTCGACACGACCGACGTGCCCGCGCGAACGATGCGCTGCTGCGCACCTTTGTGAAACGTCCAGGTCTCTGTCGTCCCTGTCGCGCTGTACGAAAGGAGCGTGGCGGGGTCGAGATCGTCGGGAGACCGGGGCATCGGAACCCGTTCGAACAGCGAGGGCGCCGCGACCGCATGGCGCGGGACCTCGCAAATTTTGCGCCAGATTGTAGATTTGTCCTTTGGGGGGCCTGAAATCCGGATCGACAGATCGCAGTCTTCGGCGATCACATCGACCAATGTGTCTGTCAAATGCACCTCCAGATCGATCAACGGATAAGCCAGCCGGAAGCTTTGGGTAAGCCTCGGCATCACCCGAACGCCCATCGACAAGGGTGCGTTGATCCGAAGACGTCCCGCATCGGGCTTTGTCGCGCGCAAGACGTCCCCGGTGATCCTGTCAAACTCGGCGATTACCGGACGATAGCGGGCGGCAAGCTGCGCCCCGGCGCTTGTCATGGAAACCTGCCGCGTTGTGCGCACGAGAAGCTGCTGACCCAGGTGCGCCTCAAGTTTTGATACGATGCGCGTCACCGACGCCGCATTGAGTTGCAGCGCCTGTGCGGCCCTTGAGAAGCTAAGCTGGTCAGCAACTTCAAGAAATACTCGTATGGATTTCAGATCGTCCATGGCATCGAGATTATTGCAAAATTCGCAATAGTAAATGGAGATATACCACTATTATCTAAAGCAATACGGGGCCCTATCTTCGGTCGGAACGCTTCTGAACCTGGAAGGACCAAGCAATGATCAAGGACATCAAGGGTCTGCATCACGTCACGTCGATGGCGGCGGATGCAGCCGAGAATAATGACTTTTTCACGCGCGTGCTTGGGCTGCGCCGGGTCAAGAAGACCGTAAACTTCGATGCGCCCGAGGTTTATCACCTGTACTACGGCGACGAAAACGGAACCCCGGGTTCTGTCATGACCTATTTTCCATTTGGCGGCATGCCGCGTGGACGGCGGGGCGTTGGCGAAGTTGGCATCACAGAATTTGCGGTTCCAACCGGAAGCCTGCCCTTCTGGGCAGACCGGCTTGGCGCAACGGGCGTGGATGGGCTTTCTCAGGAGGTTGCCTTTGGCGAGGCGCGGCTGGGTTTCGCCGGGCCTGACGGTGACGGTTTCGCACTTGTCGAAAGCGATCCGCGCGGGCGGACGCCGTGGACCGGGGCAGGGGTCCCGGAAACGGCCGGTATTCTGGGCTTTCACGGCGCCCGGTTTCGGTTGCGCGATGCAGCGGCCACGGGCGAGCTGCTGAGCTACATGGGATACCAGAAGGCCGAAACGGAAGGTGATCTGGCGCGATACGTGATCGAAGGCGGGAACGCCGCCGACACGATTGATCTGCAGCAGGCCCCGCGTGACAAGACAGCCGGACAAGGGGCTGGATCTGTCCACCACATCGCCTTTGCGGTTGAAGATCGCGATGCCCAGCTTCGTGTGCGACAGGCGCTGCTTGAGACTGGCTATCAGGTGACGCCCGTCATCGACCGGGATTATTTCTGGGCGATCTATTTTCGGACGCCCGGCGGGGTATTGTTCGAGGTTGCGACCAATGAACCTGGGTTTGACCGCGACGAAGACATTGCGCATCTGGGCGAGGCTCTGAAGCTGCCAACCCGGTACGAGCCACACCGCGCGCGGATCGAAAGCCTTCTGCCCAAGCTTGCGGCGTGAGTGAACATCGTGTCGAGCGAACTTTATGAGGCAGTTTTCGTGGACCCCGAGGTCGGGAAACCCCTGATCTTTGCGTTCCATGGAACGGGGGGCGACGCGCATCAACTCGTCGCCCTGACCCAGGCGCTTGCGCCCGGGGCGGGCATTGTCTCGCCCCGTGGCGACGTGTCCGAGGCTGGCGCAAGGCGGTTCTTTCGGCGGACGGGCGAGGGTGTCTACGATATGGACGACCTCGCGCTGCGGACGGACAAGATGATCCGGTTTGTCGAAGCGGCAAAAGCCCAGCACCCTGGCACCCCCGCTTTTGCCTACGGATACTCCAACGGGGCGAACATCCTGGCATCCATGGTGTTCCAGCGGCCAGACCTGTTTGAACGGGTGGGGCTTTTGCACCCGCTGATCCCGTGGGAGCCTGATCCCGTCGCAGGCCTTTCAGGGCGCGACGTGTTGATAACGGCTGGGGCGCGCGACCCGATCGCGCCTTGGCCGATGAGTGCTACGCTGATCGACTGGTTCCAGGCCGCTGGCGCCAACGTGGTGACTGATCTGCACAACGGCGGTCATGAACTGCGTCAATCGGAACTTGATGCGCTTGGAAAGCTCCTTCTGGGTTGAAGCCACGCCTTGGTCTTGGCCGAAGCCAAGCTTTGGAGACGCGCATGCTTGACGCGATCCCGGGCCTTCCGCCAGAAAGGCCCGACGTGGCAAAGAAAGAGGCGGCACCGCCGGGCATGCACATGGGGAACGTTCAGGCATATGAAGGCCTTGTGCCGAAGCTGCCAGCCGAAGGCACGGCTTGGATCGCGCCCACTGCAGCCGTGGTTGGAGACGTCGTGATCGGTGTGGACGTCTCGTTTTGGTACGGCGCGGCGGTTCGAGGTGACAATGAAGCGGTCCAATTGGGTCGGGGCAGCAATGTGCAGGAAAACGCCGTCTTGCATGTGGATCCCGGATTCCCCGTCCGCGTCGGTGAGGATGTCACGATCGGCCATGGCGCGATACTCCATGGCTGCGAGATTGGCGACGGGACCACTGTGGGAATGGGGGCCATCGTCCTGAACGGTGCCAGGATCGGGCGGAACTGCCTGATCGCGGCCGGGGCGCTCATCCTGGAACGCACGGAAATCCCGGCCGGATCCCTGGTTGTGGGGTCTCCGGGGCAGATCAAACGTACCTTGTCACAAGAGGTGCAGGACGGGCTTTTGAAAGGGGCAGAGGTCTACCGCGAAAAGGCGCGTAAGCTCTTGCGTCCGATGCGCGTTGAAACAAAAGGCTAAGCCTCGCCAGCACCCAAGAGACACCGCTGCGCTAGGGATTTAATCGTCTTTCTGACATACCGTAGGCGGCCCGGTTTTGCCGGTTTTCCGGGCTGCGCGACGCTGTGCTTGCGCTTGTGGGTACTGATCGCGCAGATTTCTTGGCGGAATGATCGTAGAGGCGCTCTTGCGAGAATATTATTTTGCCGTCGCCGTGGCACTTGGCGGCCTTTTGATTGGACAAGCGGGGTGGGCGAACCCAGCCGTCAAGCTTAGCGGGCCGGGACCCGAAACAGCGCTTGTTGCGCCTGCGCCGCGCCCGGGTCCGCCTGTCGTCGGTCCGGCAGGACCCGAGACCACACGTCCGGTTCCCCGCGAGCCTGATCTGCCACGCGCACGGTGGGAACGTCTGACCGATGGTGGCCTGTGGACGCGGGTCGCGGTGTCGGCTGTTCGGACGCACGGTGCGCCGCTGCTTAACACGGTTCCCGACGACATATCGGAATGGTGCCCTGCTTATCCGGGTCACGGCGAACCTGAACGCGCCGCCTTTTGGATGGCTTTGCTTTCTTCGCTTGCGCGCTATGAAAGCACGTTCGACGCGCGGGCCGTCGGCGGAGGTGGACGCTGGTTCGGGTTGATGCAGATCTATCCGCCAACAGCCGAGTTTCGTGGGTGTCGTGCGCAGTCCGGCGGTGAGTTGCGTCATGGACCATCGAACTTGTCTTGTGCAGTTCGGATTATGGCGATCACAGTGCCACGCGACAACGCCATCGCAATGAAGGGCACAGAGCGGTGGCGCGGCGTCGCGGCGGATTGGGGACCGATCCGCAACGATTGGAAGCGACGCGATATGCAAGCCTACACAAGACGCCAGGTTTACTGTCGCCCATTGTCCGACGCCCGGCCGCGCGCCCGTCCCGGGGATTTTATTGCGGATTCAGAGTGATCTGATCCAAACCTGCATGCGTTTTGTGGTCTCGCGCGGCGCGCCGACGTCGCGCCAATCGTATTTCGCAATCGCGCCATCAAGCGCTGCATACCCGCGTTCGCGCCAGAAACTGTCGAGCGCGCGGTAGCTTTGCGGTCGGGCCGGGTGGTCGCTTTGCCGGATCACGGCGCAGAATGCAGAAAACTCGAAACCAAGAGCGCGCGCATGCGCCTCGCGCAGATCGAAGAAACGATGGCCCATTCCCTGGCCTCGGTACGGTTTCAAAAGCACGCTTTCTGCGCAGTAAAAGACCCGTGCTGGATCAAACCCGGCGGCGGCGATTGGTTCGGCGAACGCAGCGTCGTGTTCACCAAGGGGCGCGCCCGTCGCGGCGCCCACCATATGGTCGCCGTCCCAGGTTGTCACAAGGATCGCGCCCGGCGCTTCTGCAAAGCGTTCCAGATAGCGTTCCTCATAACCGGCATCGCCGTCGTAGAGGTAGGGCCAGTCCTGAAAAACGGAGATGCGCAGGGCTGCGAGATCAGAGAGCGCTGCGTGCAGCGCATCCGGTCGCAATACCTTAACGGACAAGGTCATTTCAAGGACCTGGTTAATACAAACTGCGCCCTGCGAACGCGGAGGTGCAAAAGATGCGCGGGCTAGGCAGCCGAGGTCAGCGGCCCCAGGTGCGGATCGGGCCGCAGTCCATATGCACGAAATCCGACCGCGAATACTTGCCGACGCCGCCAGCATTGCAGGCTGCGGCAGCGCGTGCCATCTGGCCGACTGATCGACTTTGCAGCCGAAGATCCGCAGCCTGGCCTTTCATGTGGAGCGAGTTCCGCGCGACGCCGCGCGAGCGGGACCGAAGCATCGCGTTGGTCTGTGGCGAGCGATAACCCGATAGCATCATGTACGGTTCGTCGGTATCCATCATTCGGTGCGCCGCGGCCCAGATATCGACAGCGCGTGTGTCGATCCGTGCGGTCTTATCGTTCCGCCAATCCCGCATGAAGATGTAGATTTCCTTCAAGGCCTCGTCGACGTACTTGCCGTCGACCCAATAGACCGTGTCCATGCTTTCGCCGGTTCGCCCCGAGTACATCCGAAGTTTCCGGATGTCGCCCGACCCCCGAAGAAGGCCAAATGCGTTCGAATAAGTTGGTGCTGCGACAACGGCGGTAGCGGCAAACGCCCTTAACACCCCGCGCCGCGAGATAGCGGTCGATCTGTCTGTCGTCATGGGTCCCGTTTGTGTCCCGATGTTCTTGCCGACCGTGGCGTTGCACGGTGGTTGCTGCCTCATCCCCAGGCGCGTCCTGGGCTATTTCACCTTTTATCCCCCTATCCAACACGTCTGGTTAATTTCGACAAACAATAGCCGCAAATCGGCGGGATTTTGCTCAAGTTGCGTTGCCGGATGGCGACGCTTTGCCGGCCTGCGACGTTGCAAACCAGCGACAGGCTGAGGTGAGATAACTAAAATGCAAACGCATCAGCTATCAGCCTTTGGCGCAACTCGGCTATTCCTTCGCTGGTGAAGGTCGGCCTTAAGGAACACATTTCATGGGTAACGTAACACGTCGGGACATGATCGCCGGGGCAGCCGCTCTTGCTGCCTTTGCCGCTCTGCCACGCACCGCGTCAGCGCAAGCTGCTTCGTTCAAGCAGGCGGTGGCCGAGGCTGCATCGGCCGACAAAGAGGTTGCGGCCTTCTACAAATCGACGGGTTACGCCCCAATCTGGACCGGGTCGGGCACGCGCGACAAAGCCCGCCGGCAGCACTTTGTGAAGGCGATCGCGCAAGCAGGTGACCATGGGCTGCCTGCATCGCGCTACTCGCCGCAGCTTATCGAAACGAATATCCGCGGGGTACGCAGCGAACGCGATCTGGGACGGCTTGAGGTTGAAATGAGCCGCCTGTTCCTGCGCTATGCTCGCGATGTTCAGACCGGCATTGTTACGCCCGCACGCGTCGACAGCGAGTTGGTTCGCAAAGTCCCCTTGCGCAGTCGTACCGGGCTTTTGGAGGCGCTGACCCAATCGTCACCTGCTGGGTTCTTCAAGGCGTTGCCACCGAAGACGCCTGAGTACACCGGCCTGATGAAGGAAAAGCTTCGGCTTGAGAGAGTGGTCGGCAAAGGCGGTTGGGGCGAAACGGTTCGGGCGAAGAAGCTTGAGCGCGGGCAGGCCGGCCCGTCCGTGGTGGCGCTTCGCAACCGGTTGATCCGGATGGAGTATCTTAAGCGAACGTCGCAGACGGCCTTTGATGATAAGATGGTGAAAGCTGTCGCTGCCTTCCAGCATGACCACGGGCTAAGGCCCGATGGTGTTGCCGGGCCGGCGACGCTTGGCGAGGTGAACAAGAGCCCGGAAGACCGCCTTGCGCAGGTTATGGTTGCGATGGAACGCGAGCGCTGGATCAACTATCCGCAAGGCCGTGGCGACCGGCATGTCTGGGTCAACCTCGTCGATTTTCATGCGCGGATTTACGACAAGGGTCGGGTCACATTCGAGACAAGAGCGGTCGTCGGCGAAAACCGGAGGGACAAACGCACCCCCGAGTTTTCCGATATGATGGAATACATGGAGATTAACCCTGACTGGACGGTGCCGCGGTCCATCCTTGGCCGGGACTATCTGCCGAAGTTCAAGCAGAACCCGAACGCTGCGCAATACCTGCAACTGATTGATCGTAGCGGCCGCGTGGTGCCCCGGAATGCCATCGACTTTTCGCAGTATACGGCCAAGACCTTCCCGTTCACTGTGCGTCAGCCCCCGGGACGGTCGAACGCGTTGGGAACCGTGAAATTCATGTTCCCCAACCCGCACGCAATCTATTTGCATGACACGCCGCAGCGGCATTTATTCCAGCGCGAAGTCCGAGATTTTTCTTCCGGTTGCATCCGGCTGCACGATCCTCATGATTTTGCATACGTGCTTTTGAAGCGGCAGATAAAGAACCCGGAACCATACTTTCAAGGCATCCTGAGCAGCCGAAAGCAGACAATTGTTCCGTTGGACGCCGCGGTCCCGGTTCACCTGGATTACCGGACGGCGTTTACCGAACCGAAGCGCCGGCTTCAGCACCGCCGCGATATCTACGGTCGCGACGCTCGGATTTGGGCCGCGATGACTTCTGCCGGGGTGGCGTTACGTTCCGTTCGGGGCTAAGTCTTCGGCCCTGTATCAAGGGGCCAGGGACAATGCCGTTCACACTTGCAGAGATTGCCGCCGCGCTGGGGGCCGACGTGTTGGGTGACGGTAGCTTGCGCATTCACGGCGCAGCAGAGCCAGGACAGGCTGGGCCGAGCGATCTGGCGCTTGCAATGAACCCAAGCTACGCGTCGGCGTTGTCAGAGGGTGCGGCGCGTGCGGCGCTCGTCTGGGACGGGGCCGATTGGCGGGCGCTGGGCCTAGAGGGTGCGGTAGCCGCACCGCGTGGTCGCCTGGCGATGGCCACAGTTACTGAGATGATCGACACTGGCCCGGATCTTGTTCCCGGTCTCCACCCTATGGCTGCGATCGACCCGAGTGCCGAGATCGGTTCAGGGGCCTCCATCGGTCCCTTCGTCTCAATTGGGCCGGGCACAAAGATTGGGAACAACGCCCGCATCGCCAGCCATGTCAGTATCGGTGCGAATGCGGTGATCGGTGCCGATGCGCTGATCTACGCGGGTGCCCGGATTGCCGATCGCGTGCGTATCGGAGACCGATTTATCGCACAGCCGAACTGTGTCCTCGGTGGCGACGGGTTTTCGTTCGTAACGCCTGAAAAATCGAACGTCGAACAGGCGCGCGAGACCCTTGGCGCGCATGTTGACCATACGGACCAGCGCTGGGTTCGCATTCATTCGCTCGGTGGTGTCGAAGTTGGCGACGATGTCGAGATCGGAGCAGGTTCCGCTGTTGATCGTGGCACGATACGTGCGACAGTGATCGGGGACCGCACAAAGCTGGATAACCTTGTCCATATCGCCCACAACTGCGTGATCGGTGTGGATTGTCTGATCTGCGGCCAAGTGGGCCTTGCGGGGTCTGCACGGATCGGAAACCGCGTGGTACTTGGCGGCCAGGTTGGTGTTTCCGACAACATCTTTGTGGGCGACGATGTGGTGGCAGGCGGCGGGTCGGGCATCCTGACCAATGTCCCGGCGGGCCGGGTCGTTCTCGGTTATCCGGCGATTAAGATGGACCAACAGATTGAGGCTTCAAAAAATATTCGGCGTCTTCCCCGGATCTACCGCGATGTGGCGGAGTTGAAGAAAGCAGTTTCAAAACGCGATGCCAGTGACTAAATCAGCCTTCTATCCGGACGAGGCACATATGTCGGAACAGATAAGGCAGAAGGTCATCAAGATCATTGCGGAGCAGGCGGTGCTGGAGCCATCCGATGTCACGATGGAGCAAAGCCTGGACGATTTAGGCATTGACTCGATGGGGCTTGTGGAAGCCATCTTCTCGATCGAAGAAGCATTTGATGTCCAGGTCCCGTTCAACGCCAATGAACCCGACGCCTCGGACTTCGATATCTCGTCTGTAGCGGCTATCGTTGCGGCTGTGGAACGCCTTGTTTCCGAACAGGCGGCGTGAAACGCGTTGTTGTCACCGGGGCGGGGACGATCAACCCGCTGGGCCATTCCGTCGCCGAAACCTATGCCGCTATGGCATCGGGCGCGTGCGGAATTGGCGAGCTTGATATTCGCGATGTGGACCGGCTCGCAATCCGGATTGGCGGTCAAGTCCGTGGATATCAGGCAGATCGTCACTTCAACCGACAGCAGCAGGCGCTTTATGATCGGTTCACCCAGTTTACGCTGCTGGCCGCGGAAGAGGCTGTGGCACAAGCGGGGCTAAGTTTCTCGGGTCAGCTCGCGGCCGAGGCGGGCGTGGTTCTTGGGACTTCCGGCGGCGGGCTGAACACCCAGGATGAGAACTATCGGGCCGTTTACGAAGAGGGCAAGAACCGCGTCCATCCGTTCATCGTGCCGAAGCTCATGAACAATGCAGCGGCCAGCCATGTGTCGATGCAATACAATCTGAAGGGTCCGTCCTTTACCGTTGCGACCGCATGCGCTTCGTCCAATCACGCGATGGGCCAAGCCTTTTGGCTGATCCGGAACGAGGCCGCGCGCGTGATGGTGACCGGCGGGTCCGAGTCAATGCTGTGTTTTGGTGGCGTCAAGGCTTGGGAGGGGCTGCGGGTGATGTCAAAGGACGCCTGCCGTCCCTTCAGTGCTACCCGCAATGGTATGGTTCAAGGCGAAGGCGCGGGGGTGTTTGTGTTCGAGGAATACGAGCATGCAAAGGCGCGGGGTGCCGAGATCCTTGCCGAAGTGATTGGGTTCTCGATGACTTCGGATGCGGCCGATATTGTTATGCCGACGAAACAAGGGGCAGCCCGAGCCATAGAAGGCGCGCTTCGGGACGGGCGCATTGCAAAGGAACGCGTGGGTTACATCAACGCGCATGGCACCGGGACGGCCGCCAACGATAAGACCGAATGCGCGGCGGTGGCCGACGTGTTCGGCGCGCATGCCGATAAGCTTATGATATCATCGACAAAATCTATGCACGGTCACTTGATTGGCGGGACTGGCGCGGTCGAGCTTCTTGCCTGTATCATGGCTTTGGGCAAAGGAGTAGTCGCCCCGACGATCGGCTACGAAGAGCCTGATCCCGAATGCGCGCTGGATGTGGTCCCGAACGAGGCCCGCGATGCAGAGGTCGATGTTGTTTTATCGAACGCCTTCGCGTTTGGCGGTCTCAACGCCGTTCTGGCGCTGAGCCGCCCCTAGGCCGAGAATCTATGGCGTTATAGCCTCATAGGCAGCGGTGAAGCCCGACAGAGATGCGTCTACGCGTACCTCCTGGTCTGGCGCGACGGCCGGAACAATCCGAACCTGTGCCGCTGCGCCGCCGCGGTAAGCGTCGAGATCGGCGTTGGTCAGTCCGATCCGTGCGACGCACCCCTGAACGGTGCAGAACGTGAACGGATAGCGCCGGGCCTGGCCCCCATCGATGCTAATTGTGACCGCTTCGGTCAAAAGTGTCTCAAGCGGTGTAATGACCGTCGCCCCCGCCACGATCTGGTCGTTGCCCGGAACAGGAAAAATCGTCATCTCTGCAACCGAGCCGCCGTTTGTATCAGTGATCAGTTGATACATCTGGCACGGGTCGTTCCCATCTTGGGTGCGGACACAACGCTTTTCCCAGTCACCGAACGTTTCCTCGGTATATGTGGACCCAATCGCCTCGCCGTCTGGGGCGACGGCGACGCCCGTTGACAGGCCTTGGTTTTGATCGTTTTGCGCGGTTGCAGCGCCAGCGATGGCGATCCCCACGACGGCTACGGCAATTCTGAACTGCATCTTTATCCTCATGCTTGCGGAACATCTTCCCGGTTCTGCCTGCACGCCGCTTAGCACGAGCGAGGGGGAGAGTCAGGTCTCGAATGCAATAATCCGAAAGTCCGCCGATCGAACCCACAGACGCAAAAAAGGACCCTGAACCAGGGTCCTTTTTCACTTTGGTATCTCCCTGCCGGACGGGCCGACTTAGTTATTGCGCGTGACGCTAGTCGCTTTATCCCCATGCGTCAACCGGGAAAACCAGGCTAGACTAAAGCACATATGACCTCGGGAAACAGCCGGGAAACAAACGCTTGGAACGCCAACTGAATGTGTCGATCAAGGTGCCACTAGGCCTGTTTCCCCGCTGCTGTGCACAAACGGTGGCGTTGCCTGACAGAGCCGCTAATCTCCACCGGGATAAGGTGGCATAGGGGACGCGGCGATGGAGCAGGACAAGATTTTCGTGGGCGGTGGCGGCGAGGCCTACGGCACACCCCAGCACCTTTTGCTGAACTACGCCAATCGCCATGGGCTGATCGCCGGCGCCACCGGTACGGGGAAAACGGTGACGCTTCAGATCCTGGCCGAAAGCTTTTCTGCTCAAGGTGTTCCGGTGTTTCTTGCCGATGTGAAAGGAGATCTTTCGGGGCTTGCACGATCTGGGACAGAGGCGTTCAAGCTACACGACGCGTTCACCTCTCGGGCGGAAAAGATCGGGTTTACGGATTACGCGTATGATGCGTTTCCGGTGACGTTCTGGGACCTCTTTGGAGAGAAGGGCCACCCCGTTCGAACAACAGTGGCAGAGATGGGACCGCTTCTTCTGGCGCGGCTTCTGGAACTGACCGATGCGCAAGAAGGTGTTCTGAACATTGCGTTCCGCGTGGCCGACGAAGACGGGCTACCGCTTCTTGATCTCAAAGACCTGCAGGCCCTTCTTGTCTGGGTGGGGGAGAACGCGCGCGATCTCAGCCTGCGCTACGGCAATGTGTCCGGCGCGTCTATAGGGGCCATTCAACGGGCGCTGCTGGTGCTTGAGAATCAGGGCGGGTCGGGGTTCTTCGGCGAACCGGCGCTCGAGCTCGCGGACATCATGAGCAAGGCCCCCGACGGTCGCGGCCGGATCAGTATCCTGGCAGCGGATGAGCTGATGGGGTCGCCGCGGCTCTATGCGACGTCGCTTCTTTGGCTTTTGTCGGAGCTGTTCGAAGAGCTGCCCGAAATCGGAGATCCGGAAAAGCCGAAACTGGTGTTCTTCTTCGACGAGGCGCACCTGCTATTTGATGGTGCGCCGAAGGCGCTGGTGGACAAGGTCGAGCAGGTCGCGCGCCTTATTCGCTCGAAGGGTGTGGGCATTTATTTCGTCACACAGAACCCGGACGATATACCCGAGGATATCCTCGGCCAGCTTGGCAACCGGGTGCAGCATGCCTTGCGCGCCTTCACCGCCCGCGACCGCAAAGCGCTCAAGATGGCGGCGGAGACCTATCGCGAGAACCCACGGTTTTCGACCGAAGATGCGATCCGCGAGGTCGGTACCGGAGAGGCGATCACATCGTTTTTGGAGCGGAAAGGTGCGCCGGGCGTGGTGGAGCGGACGCTGATCAGACCTCCGTCTTCGAAGCTTGGACCAATCTCTGACGCCGAGCGTCAGGAATTTATGGCGGCTTCGGTCCTGGGTCAGAAATACAATGAGCGCAAGGATAAAAGGAGCGCATACGAGATGCTGCGGGCCCGGGCCAACGCAGCGTCCGCCGAGGCAGAGGAAGCCGAGAAGGCGGCAGAAGAGGCCACCTCCGCCGTGCGTGAGTTCCAGGCCGCGCGCCGGTACTCCGGTACGCGGGTCAGCCGATCGACATCGCGCCCGGTGAAACGAAGCAATACGATAACGGGCGCTTTGACGACGGCGGTCATCAAAGAACTTCAGGGCACGACGGGCCGCAAGATTGTGCGCGGAGTTCTGGGCGGTTTCTTCAAGGGGCGTTGACGGGCTCCCCGGGGTTTGATCAGGCGAGTTTGCGCATTTTCAGGCGTGTGATCCGGTTCTCTTCGCGGTTCAGCACTTCGAACCGGAAGCCATGGAAGGAAAAGACCTGCCCTTCCGTCGGGATCATCTGCGCCTCGTGGATCACGAGGCCCGCCACGGTGTTCGCCTCATCGTCGGGCAATGCCCAATCGTTGGCGCGGTTTAGGTCGCGGATCGTCATCGCGCCGTCGACAAGGTAATCGCCCGTCTCGGTCCGCACACAATGGTGGGCGTCGGGCGCATCGAATTCATCCGTGATCTCGCCCACGATCTCTTCCAGAATATCCTCGAGTGTGATCAGCCCCTGCAAGGCACCGTATTCGTCGACGACCAGCGCGAAATGCGTCCGTCGGCGCAGAAATTCGCGCATCTGTTCGTCGAGCGTCGTGGTTTCCGGCACGAAGTAGGGCTCCATCGCCACACTCATGATATCAAAGTTCGAAAGCGGATCGTCGGTTTCGGCGCTTTGCAGCCCGTAGATCGCGCGAACAAGGTCCTTCGCATGGATCAGGCCAACGATGTTTTCAGCATCGTCGCGGAAAATCGGCAGGCGCGTGTGCGCGGACTTAAGCGCGAACTCGACCATCTCGCGGGGGGACCATGATGCGTCGATCATTTCAATCTGGCTGCGGTGGAGCATGATTTCTTCCACTGCTCTGTCATCAAGGTCGAGCGCACCCAGAATTCGGTCGCGGTGTTCTTTCTCTACGGCGCCTTCTGAATGGCCAAGCGCGATCGCGCCAGCGATCTCTTCCCGCACGGCAAGCACATTGGCGCTTGCATCGACGTCGACCCCGAATAGGCGCAATACTTGTCGTACAATCGCGCGCACGAACGTAACAATGGGCGAGAAAACAGTAATCAGAGCGCCGATGACTGGCGCGACCCGCGTCGCCGCTGTTTCAGAGTTGGTGATCGCGTAGGTTTTGGGCAGGACTTCGGCAAAAATCACCACAAGCGCGGTCATCACAAGCGTTGCCCAAGCCACACCGCTTTCGCCAAAAAGCCCAGTAAACAGAACGGTGGCAAGCGCGGTGGCGAGGATGTTCACAAGGTTATTGCCCAGAAGAACGGCGCCGATCAGGCGTTCGCTGTCTTCTGTTACGTGAAGCGCGCGTGCGGCCCCTTTATCCCCCTTGTCGGCGCGGGCGCGCAGCTTGCCGCGCGAAACGGCTGTCAAAGCCGTCTCGCTGCCCGAAAAGAAAGCGGATGAGAAAATTAGCCCCAAAATGGCGGCTGCGATGATCCAAAGACCGGTATCCATGTGGTTCCCGCGGGTTAGCGTTGCTCTGGCGAGTTAAGGGAAGATAAGGGGTAGGGGCAAGAAACCAATCGCTCACGCGTGTTTCGCGAGGGGATGGTGATCCAACACAAGCGATTTTAGACGTTCGTCCAGAACGTGCGTGTAAATCTCTGTTGTCGCGATGTCGGCGTGGCCCAGAAGCGTCTGGATCGCGCGCAGATCTGCCCCATTCGCGAGAAGATGCGTGGCAAAGGCGTGCCGTAGGGTGTGCGGCGTCACCTTTGCAGGATCAATCCCCGCAGCGACCGCAAATTCCTTGATAAGCAGATAAAACCGATGCCGCGTCAGATGGCTGGCCTTACCATTTGAAGGGAACAAAAAGGCCGATCTGGTGCGACCAATGGTAGCCTCTCGTTTAACTGCGGCGTCCCGGTGCTTCAGCCATGCGCTCAGTGCCATGCGTGCCGGTTCTGACAGGGGGACCATCCGCTCTTTCCCGCCTTTCCCGCGGATCAGAAGCATCCGTGGGTCGCCGCGGGCGGCGGTTGCCGGAAGCGAGACAAGTTCGCTCACCCGCATCCCAGTCGCGTAAAGAAGTTCCATCAAGCAAGTATTGCGCAGCCTATTTTGCTCTCGCCCAGTTTCGCGTGCCGCAGTCAGCAGCCCGTCGACCTCGTCTTCAGAAAGCATCTTGGGCAGGCGATTATCGCGCCCCGGACCCTTCAGGCGAATTGCCGGATTGCAGTCTTGCCAACCCTCTTCATGCGCGAACCGATAGAACTGACGGATTCCCGACAGGCGCCGGGCTCGTGTCGCCCTGGCATAACCCTGTTGCGAAAGGTGGGATAGATACGCCTCGATGTCAGACTGTGACGCCGATGTCAGCGGAACTCTCTTGTTCGCCAGCCAGTCGGAAAAATCACTCAGATCACGGAGATAGCCGGCGATCGTGTTTTCGCTTGCGCCACGTTCGGCAGCGATTGCATCCAGAAATGACGCGATATGGTGCGTATCTTTACCGGTCATCCGATGCCGTCCTGCAAGAGAAGCTCTATCGCCGCCCGTTGCGCCTGCTCTTCCAAACCGAGAGCCCGGAGCGTGGCGATGGCTTGCGCTACACCGTCGAGATCACCCGATGCACCTTCGGAAAATAGTGTGATGGCGCGCAGGATCGCTTCGCCGGAACGTCTTTCTTGAAGGGCTTGCGAAAGCGCGGCGGGGACGGTTTCCGACAACAGACCTTCCCGAACGGCAGCAGACAGTGAATCCGGAGCGACAGCAGTCTCAGGAACATCCCGTGCCACGGCAAGAAGAAAGCGCGTACGTGGGTCGTCGCTGCGGGTCGCAAATGGCAGCCCAATCTGTTCCGGTGACAAAAGTCCAAGCGTCAGAGCAATCTGTGCAGCACGTCCATCGAGTGCAAGACCCGCGAGTGCAGAGCCGTACTGGCGGGCGAGCGTGTATTCCAGCCCGGCCGGAGCGAACGCATCCCAGGCCTCTGCTAAGACATCGGCTACAACTGCGGCGTCACCCGTGCGGATTGCCGCGTCAAGGGCCTGCGCCGCCGCCGCACGAGCCCAGACACCGCCCGACGCTGACGGGCGCTGCCTTAAGTAGAGGTCAAAAAGACCATCTGCGGACAAGGCACCGCTGCGTGCCAGCCGTTCCGCGGCTTCGATCTGGGCCTTCCAACCGCGTGTGTCACGCAGGTCTGCCCAAGCGAATGCCAGTGGTAGCGCTGTTGTTGGCAAGGGTTCGCCAATGGCCTCGCGCAGGCGGAACGTCAAAGGCGTCGGGGTTTCCAGAGCAACATCGGGATCGTCGAGAATGTCAGGATCAAGGAACCGCGCCAGAAGCAGATCTTCCTCGGGCGAGAGTATTCCAAGGGTATTTGCTGTCTCAAGCGTAACAGCTGCCGCGTTCCAGTCCCCCGCGCGGGCCAGACAAAACACCCGCGCGGGATAAGTCGGGGCAATCCCTGGGCTCAGCCGCAATACGTCGCACGCGGCCTGCTCGCGGCCCTTCAGCAGCGCCACATCGAAGTAGCGTCTGAACCGATCAGGCGTGTCGATGCCCGCCAGCTCCAACAGCTCCAACGCGTGGTCCAGGGCGCCCATCTCAAGAAGCCGATCAACGCGCGCCAAGAATAAGACATCACCATCGCCACCGCCGCCCGGCCCGTCTGTTTCGGCCAGCAGAACCACTGTAAGTAGATCGGTCAACGCAGGCGAAAGATCGCGCGGAACAGACTCGATTCGACGGGCGGCATCGTCGGCGGTCGCCAACCCCCAAAGATCCTTGGGCAGTCCGGTTTCTTCCGATGTCAACAGCCCCGCCGCTTCGCCGTCTGGATTGTCAAGCGACGTGACAGTTATCGCGACGGTTGCGGCGTCGCCCGTCGTACTTGGCAAGGGCGCGGGAGATGCGTCGCCCGGTGCGGCAACACTGTCCGATAGCCAATCGATCGCCGAAAGCGGTGCTTCCGCAAGCGCAGGTGTGGCCAGTAGACCAAGCAGGAACGTAGCCCTAGCCTTCATCCAGCTCCACCGGGACCGAGCGGTCATCCTGCTCGGGTGTAAGATCGCCAAGGTAAGCAAAACCGACCAAACCAATCACGGCCAGTACAATAAGCACCCCTAGAACCTTTAGGAAACGGATCATGCGCGTCGCCTCTCTGCCTCGCCTCATTGGGCTTCCCCGCGTCTGTCGACGGGTATTCCACGATTATATGTGGTCTTTTCCTCAAGATCACGCCATTCAGGCGGAAAACCGCGAAAAAGGGGAGGTAGGGTCGCAGTGAGCTATTGTCTGCACAAGACAGTCGCGATGGTTGGCATGATGGGTGCCGGAAAGACTGCGATCGGTCAGGCGGTGGCGCGGAAGCTGAATGTTCCCTTTCTCGACAGTGACACTGAGATTGTCGCGGCTGCCAATATGTCGATCCCGGAGATATTCGCACGCGACGGAGAGGCATTCTTCCGTCGAAAGGAAGCACAGGTGATTGCCCGGCTCTTGGAAGAAGAGCGTGCGATCCTATCGACTGGCGGCGGTGCGTTTCTGAATGCGGACAACAGGGCCCTTATCGCTCAGCGCGGCGTGGCAGTCTGGCTGCGGGCCGATCTTGATGTTCTCTGGGCGCGCGTGCGTCACAAAGATACGCGGCCGCTTCTACGGACCTCCGATCCCTACGGTACGCTTGCGGCACTGCTTAAGTCGCGCGTTCCAGCTTATGCCGAGGCGGCGCTTGTCGTGGATGCGCAGCTCGACTATTCCATCGCGCAAATGGCGGAACGGGTGATCGAGGCGCTTTTGACACGCCCGGACGTACTGGAGAAAACGGCGTGACGACGGAAACCGTGCATGTGGAACTTGGTGCGCGGTCCTACGATGTGCGGATCGGACCTGATCTGTTAACGCAGGTCGGGGCCGAGATTGCCCCGATTCTTGCCCGACCGCGGGTTGCGGTCCTGACCGACACCCATGTGGGGTCTTTGCACTTGCCTGCCTTTCTGGATGCTTGCGAGAAACAGGGTATCGAGTGCAGCGCGCTTACCTTGCCATCTGGCGAAGCCACAAAGGGTTGGCCAGAGTTCAGTCGCGCGGTCGAGTGGCTTTTGTCAGAACGGATTGAACGGCGCGATGTGGTTGTCGCACTCGGGGGCGGTGTGATCGGCGATCTTGCCGGGTTCGCTGCGGCCGTATTGCGGCGCGGCGTCCGGTTCGTGCAAATCCCGACGTCGCTTCTCGCGCAGGTCGACAGTTCGGTCGGTGGCAAAACGGGGATCAACTCTGCGCAGGGCAAGAACTTGATCGGTTCCTTTCATCAACCGTCGCTCGTTTTGGCAGATATCGACGTGCTTGCCACTCTGCCGCCGCGCGATCTTCTGGCGGGTTACGGCGAGGTCGTCAAATACGGGCTATTTGGCGATGCGGCATTTTTTGAGTGGCTGGAAACCCATGGCGCGGCGCTTGCCCAAGGCGACGTCGAGGCTCGGCTAACGGCGGTTCGGCGGTCGGTTGAGATGAAAGCCGAAATCGTCGCCCGCGATGAAACCGAGACGGGGGATCGGGCGCTTTTGAACCTTGGCCACACGTTTTGCCACGCGTTAGAGGCCGCGACCGGATATTCTGATCGGCTTCTTCATGGTGAAGGCGTCGCGGTTGGTTGTGCCCTGGCGTTCGAGCTGTCGTCACACCTTGGCTTGTGTGCGCAGGAGGATCCGTCACGGGTGCGCGCGCACCTTAAAGCGATGGGCATGAAGACCGACCTGTCAGATATACCTGGGGATTTGCCGCAGGCCGAAGCTCTTTTGGACCTGATGGCCCAGGACAAAAAGGTGATCGATGGGCGCCTGCGGTTTATTCTGTCGCGCGGAATTGGCCAGGCGTTTGTAGCCGACGACGTTCCGCGCGACGCGGTCCTCGATGTTCTAAGGGAGGCGCTTTCCCAGCGGCACTGACGATGCCTAGAACGGGATCTCGTCGTCCATATCGCCAGCCGGGGCCGGGCTTGAGTAGCCGCTGCCACGCGATTGGTCGTCCGAATATCCGCCGCCGCCACCGTAGCCGCCACCCTCACCGCCGCCGCGACCATCTAGCATCACCATCGTCGAAGTGTATGGACGCAGCACAACCTCGGTCGAATACCGGTCCTGTCCGGACTGGTCCTGCCATTTGCGGGTTTCAAGTTGGCCTTCCAGATAGACCTTGGACCCTTTACGCAAATACTGCTCGGCGGTTCGAGCCAGTGGTTCAGAGAAGATGGCGACCGAATGCCATTCGGTCCGCTCGCGCTGTTCGCCAGTGTTTCGGTCCTTCCAGCGTTCCGAAGTGGCGATACGCAGGTTGCAGACCTTTCCGCCGTTTTGGAACGTCCGCACTTCGGGGTCGCGTCCCAGATTGCCCACAAGGATGACCTTGTTCACCGAGCCTGCCATATCGTCCGCCTCCATCGATTCCGCTGGTTCCGGCGACCGTACATTTGGCGAACACAGTTAACAACGCGTGAATCACGCACTATTGGAACTGAGGGCATTTGCCCTTATTGTGTGCAGAACGGATTGAGGGTCGAGATGCGATTTGCAGGTGTTGTCGCCGTTTTGGCGGGGCTTTCTATTGGGGCGACAGGGGTGATGGCCGAAACCCTTAGCGTTTCGTCGAAGAACCGGGCCAAGATTTTCAAGAACCAGACGCGCGTATTGGATAATCGAGCTGCCAGCCAGTACGCCTCTTCGGTTCGTCTTCAGCCTGAATACAACATCCCCGGGCGAGCGCCGGTTCTGCCGCGCTATGATGGGCGCTACCGTGGCGAGTATTTGAACCTCGCCAAACGTGCCGCGCGGAAGCACAATATCCCTGAGGACCTGTTCTTGCGGCTTGTGCAGCAAGAGTCGGGCTGGAATCCTCGGGCGGTGTCCCACAAGGGGGCGCGTGGACTTGCGCAGTTGATGCCTGCGACCGCACGCTATCTGCGCGTAGACCCAGACGATCCGGCCCAGAACCTGGAAGGTGGCGCGCGCTATCTACGGGAACAATACGTTCGGTTTAGATCGTGGAAGCTGGCGCTTGCTGCCTACAACGCAGGGCCAGAGGCTGTGGCGCGTCACAACGGGGTACCACCTTTCCGCGAAACGCAAGGCTACGTCAAGGCGATCCTCGGCGGGTAGGGCTCGTGCCTACGAGATGATCAACCTCGGCTACGGTCGCGGCGACTTCGGCCTTCATCCAATCGACAAATACACGCGTTTGGGGCCTCGCAAGTGCGTCGCGCCGGATCGACAGGCGGTAAGGCCTGGGTGCAACAAGGTGTTGTTCGCGCGGTAAGGGAAGCACGATGCTTCCCCGCGCAATGTCGCGTGTCGCCAGCGACAAGCCGCACAAAAGGAAACCGACATTTTCGCGTACCGCCTCGAGCGCAAGCCTGGCGTGCCGGTAGTAAGGGCCGCGATCAGGACCCTCGCGACGATGCCCAAAGGTGTCGAACCACGCAACCCAGCCAGGCCGATCGCCCGCACTGCGATGGTCTTCGAGATGCAGAAGCGGCATCCCTTCCATCCCTAAGTCGGGATGCCAGTCCGACAGGCGTCGAACGTTGTCGGGACTGGTGATCGGGGCAAGCACGTCGGTGTAAAGCGCCTCACCTTCGCCGCCGCCATATTCGACGCGCAGGTCGGGCGCACCAAGGCGCATCGGAACGTCGCCCTCGCCATTGATACAAAACAGAATGTTTGGGTTTTCTTCACGGAAGGCAACAAGACGGGGCAGGAGCCACAGTTCCGCCCAGTCAGGTTCGGCTACAATGTGGATCTCTGTCACTCTCTGAAAATCAAGCTTGTCCGTGACCCGGTCGAGCGCGGCAAAGGCGGTGCGCAGGTCGTCCAGCGCCGCTTCCATTTCGCGTGTCGGCCGAAGACCGGACCGTCCCCGCAGCAACAGCTCGGTCCCAAGATAGTCTTCCAGTCCGCGAATCCGCTGCCCGACCGCGGCGGGCGAGATACCAAGCTCCCGCGCGGCGTCTGTTAGCGACCCGTGACGGAGCGCAATGTCGAGCGCTTGAAGCGCGCGCAGGTGGGTTGTGACGGCCATTCCTAAAGATTACCTTTCATTTAGCCAAAAATCTATGTGAAAGCAAAAGCTGATCTTTAATGACGCAAAGAAAATTGAGTTAGGCGTTCAGGTTCGGACCCGTCATCCTTGGGTCACGGCATTTGACGGAGGGAAGTATGACAATGAAACGCTTTATTATTGAACGCGAGATTCCTGGGATCGGAGCGATGTCCTTGACCGAGCTTTGTGGCGCCGCGCGCGCATCCAACAAGGCTCTGGACGAGATCGGTAACGGTATTCAGTGGCAGCACAGCTACTTGGCTGGCGACAAGACGTTCTGCGTCTATCTGGCTGACAGCGAAGAAACGATCCGCAAACACTCGGAACTAAGCGGAATACCGGCCGGCGCAATCACTGAAGTTCCGCAGATCATTGATCCGCTGACCGCGAACAATTGAGGAATCGCGCAAGGCGTGTGCAGGGGCGGTCCATCTGGATCGCCCCTTCCAATTCTCAGATAGTTACGAAGGCAGCGGCGCGAGAACCCAACTAGAGAGGATTGGAATGCCCATCAGCCATGCGGAATGCGATTAGCGGCGTTTCCCAAACGGCATTGCCGGGCGGGTGACAATTCGTTCGGCCTGTGGCAGATAGTTTAACGTCAAACCATCGTGCCCGAGGAGACCGACATGGCTGCCAAAACCTTCGACCTGATCGTGATTGGGGCGGGCCCCGGGGGCTATGTTGCTGCGATCCGCGCCGCCCAACTTGGGCTGAAGGCCGCGATCGTGGAACGCGAACATATGGGCGGTATCTGCTTGAATTGGGGCTGCATTCCGACAAAGGCAATGCTTCGGTCTTCCGAGGTGTTCCACCTGATGCACCGTGCGAAGGAGTTCGGGCTGAAAGCTGAAGGAATTGGGTACGACCTGGATGCTGTGGTCAAGCGATCACGCGGCGTGGCGAAACAGTTGAACTCCGGCGTCGGCCACCTGATGAAGAAAAACAAGGTTGAGACCTTCATGGGCGAGGCGAGCCTGCCCGCCAAAGGCAAGGTCAGCGTCAAGACCGACAAGGGCACCGAGGAGCTGAGCGCCAAGAACATCATTCTCGCCACCGGCGCCCGCGCGCGCGAACTTCCAGGGCTCGAGGCCGACGGCGACCTCGTCTGGACCTACAAGCACGCGCTAATGCCGCCCCGAATGCCCAAGAAGCTGCTCGTTATCGGATCCGGCGCAATCGGGATCGAATTCGCAAGTTTTTACAACACGTTGGGCGCCGACACGACAGTGGTCGAAGTGATGGACCGGATCTTGCCCGTCGAGGATGCCGAGATCAGCGCGTTCGCAAAGAAAGCCTTCGCGAAACAGGGAATGAAGATCATGGAGAAGACCATGGTGAAACAGCTTGACCGCGGGAAGGGCAAGGTGACCGCGCATATTGAGGCAGGTGGAAAAACTGAAAAGGTTGAGTTCGATACGGTCATTTCGGCGGTCGGAATTGTCGGAAATGTGGAAGGGCTGGGGCTTGAAGCGCTGGGCGTGAAGGTCGACCGCACGCATGTGGTGACCGATGAATTCTGCCGGACTGGGGTCGAAGGCCTCTATGCGATCGGTGACATTGCCGGTGCGCCTTGGCTTGCCCATAAAGCCAGCCATGAGGGCGTGATGGTTGCCGAGCTTGTCGCGGGCAAGAACCACGTCCACGCAGTTAAGCCCGAGACCATCGCCGGGTGCACTTATTGCCATCCGCAGGTCGCCTCGGTCGGCTACTCCGAAGCGAAGGCGAAAGAGCTTGGATACGACGTCAAGGTTGGCCGCTTCCCATTTATCGGCAACGGCAAGGCTATTGCACTTGGGGAACCCGAGGGCATGATCAAGACCGTTTTTGATGCAAAGACGGGCGAGCTTCTTGGCGCGCATATGATTGGCGCGGAAGTGACCGAGATGATCCAGGGCTACGTTGTGGGGCGCACACTCGAGACGACCGAGGAAGATCTGATGAACACGGTCTTCCCGCATCCGACGATTTCGGAAGCGATGCATGAAGCGGTGCTGGATGCCTATGACCGGGTGATACACATCTAAGCGTTCTGAGCGTTCCCGCAGGTCATCCGCGACCGACAATAGACCTTCAGAGTGTCGCCTTTGCGCGGTGGGTCGTAGGGACTTGCCGCCTGCGTGTTTCGGGTGGCAGCTCGATGGTGCCAAAGGCCGGAATGCCCCGTTGAACCAGTTCGCAGGCGAAGCTCAACAGGGTCGTTAGTGTCGCAGAAATCCGTTCGGAAAGACGGTTTCCAGCGGACAGTCTGCTAACGCGATATCCATTGCCGCACGGACAACATCGTCTTCCAGGCGTCGCTTGTGCGGGTTAGGGAAGATCTTGTTCCGCATCGACGCGATGCCAGTTTCGATGTTCGGTGTGATCGGCAGACCCAGAAACTCATAAAGGCTGCGCGCGGTGGCCAAAACATCTTCGTCGACCTCACCATAGGTCACCCTGAGATAGCGCACGTGTTCGGAGCCCAGGCGCATCAGCCGTTCATTCGTATAGCGCCAGCGCCACAACTCAACTTCTACAATGTTCTGGATTGAAGGATCGCCAAGGCGATCGGCGTCATCACGCCCAAAGAATTCAAGCACCCTGGGCACATCCCCGAAGTGTTCGGTGAAGGATCCCGCAACGTTGTCGTTCCGGAGAATAAAGCGGTTGAACCAGGAGTTAAGATAATCCCAAGGCTGACGGATATTGTGAACGAGGCGGAGGTTTGGTTCCGCTTTGGCAGCTTGTTCGGCCCAGATCGGGCGCGAATTCAGCTTTAGAACAGGCAGGAAAGGTGCGTCGTTCAAGGAAAATCCTGGCAGGTTCCACTCTGCCGGGCTGTTCATGATTCCAACCGCGTGCGCAAGTTTGCGCACCCTGCCGACCGCCATAACCGGGATCAGTGCTTTGCCAGCGGATGTGAGAAACTGCTTGTTCGTATGGTCGAACCTGTCGCGTTCGCTTCGAACAGTCCCGGCCTCGATCAGTGCCCTGTGTAGGGTCTTCACTTCTGGCGCGCCAAGGCCTGTGTCGAACAACTGGTAGCCAATCTGATTGAGCCGACCTCCCCTGATTTCATCGGGTTCGTTCCGACAGGCGGTCATGGCACTGAAATCCAGAATGTCGAGGAGACGGTTGGAACCGGACCGGCCACACCCGGATATCATGCAGAGCGTCGCCGGTGCGTTCTCGAAATCATCAAAAGACATTGGTGGTCCAGGCTCTACAGGATAGCGCTCAGACAAACGCCAGACCGCTTTCAGTTTATCGCAGTCTAGGTCCGCTATTGAAAGGGGCGTGCGCGACGTGTCTGGCCCGTGATCAGCTGGGAAGCGGGGCGCCGAACGAAGTCTGCTATTCGAACAGATTGTTGATCGCATCCGATCCAGGTTGACGTGGACCGCGTCGCGGCGGACAAGGCGGCATGCGCACTGATTGGCGTCTGATCCTTCTTCTTTTCTTGGTTGGCCTGTTCGCTGCGGCGCAGTTTGCCAAAGTTGCACTCACGCTTCAGCCCCTGGAAGCGATGTATCCCGCGCGCGCGCTGCCGTTTGCGGTTTCGGCTCAGTCGGTGATGGGCATCTTGTTCGGGGTTACGGCGGGGGTTGTGGTTGCCCGCCTCGGTGTAAGACATGTCTTGATTGGCGCTTTGGCTGCAGGCGCGGTTTTGTCGGCTTTGCAGGCGCTTATGCCACCATTCGAGGTGTTTATGGCCTTACGTCTGGCCGAGGGTGCCGCACATTTGGCGCTTGTGGTCGCCGCGCCGACGCTGATGTCGGCTGTCGCCGCACCGCGAGACATCCCGGTTGCAATGGGGCTTTGGGGCACCTTCTTTGGCGTAGGATTTGCCTTGAGCGCAGTACTTGTGCCCCTGCTTGGTTCACCATCGACAGTGTACCTCGCCCACGGGGTCGGACTTTTGGGATTGGCAGTCTTTCTCTGGCCGCTTCTGCCGCGCGCGGTGGTGCGCGCGGAAGGCAGCGAAGGATTGATTGCGCGCCATCTTGCGATCTATCGTAATCCGCGCATCTTCGCTGGGGCGGCCGGGTTTCTTTGGCACGCGGCCACGTTCCTTGGCCTGTTGACCTTTCTGCCGCGGTTTTTGGGGGCCTGGACCGGGCCCGTTCTTCCAATCGCCGCCCTCATAGGCACGATGGGAGCAGGCGTGTTGGCGCGCCGCATCACCCCCGGTCGGATCACTGCATTTGGATACGCGTCAAGCATTGCGGGTCTGATCCTTCTTGTATTGCTGCCTGAAGGACTGCGGGCCCCCCTCGCCCTGTTCGTCTTTGTACTGATCGGTCTGATTCCGGGCGGATCGTTCGCAACGATCCCCGCGCTTAACCCTGATCCCGCTGATCGGGCGCGTGGAAACGGGGCGCTGGCACAGATGGGGAACCTTGGAACGTTCCTTTCGGTCCCCCTGTTCGCGGCAACTCTTGGGGCGGGTTTGGCCGGGCCAGTGATCATGGCGGTTGCAATCTCTGCCGTTGGATTGGGCGCGCTCTGGCTTATCCACAGAAAGATTGCCGAAACCGCGTGACGTGATCCAGATGTTCGCGTAATGTTCCATTAATGCCATTGAGTCTGGTGGACGGCCCGCTATCTGTTGAGCTTCCGTCCGACGTGAGGATTTCATGCCCGAACTGAAGAAGATCGAGGTGCGCGGAGCGCGCGAGCACAACCTAAAAGGCGTGGATGTCGACATTCCGCGCGATGAGCTTGTGGTGATCACCGGGCTCAGCGGCTCAGGCAAGTCTTCGCTTGCGTTTGACACGATTTATGCCGAGGGCCAGCGGCGCTATGTCGAAAGCTTGTCGGCCTATGCGCGGCAGTTCCTTGACATGATGGAAAAGCCAGATGTGGACCACATCTCGGGTCTGAGCCCCGCGATCTCGATTGAGCAGAAAACGACCTCGAAGAACCCGCGCTCAACTGTCGGAACGGTGACGGAAATCTACGATTACCTGCGGCTGCTTTTCGCGCGTTCAGGCACACCCTTTAGCCCTGCGACCGGGTTGCCGATCGAGGCGCAGCAGGTGCAGGACATGGTCGATCGGGTCATGACACTGGAAGACGGCACGCGTGGCTATCTTCTGGCACCTATCGTTCGCGATCGTAAGGGCGAGTACCGCAAGGAGTTTCTGGAGCTTCGCAAGCAGGGCTTTCAGCGGGTCAAAGTTGATGGCGCATTCTACGAGCTCGACGAACCGCCGACGCTCGACAAGAAGTATCGCCATGACATCGATGTGGTCGTTGATCGGATCGTGGTGCGCGAGGGTCTGGAGACGCGCCTTGCGGATTCGTTCCGGACGGCATTGGATTTGGCCTCGGGGATAGCGGTTCTCGAGACCGCGCCGAAGCAAGGCGACCCGGAACGCATTACCTTCAGCGAGAACTTCGCTTGCCCGGTTTCGGGCTTCACAATTCCTGAAATCGAACCGCGACTTTTCTCTTTCAACGCACCGTTCGGGGCCTGTCCCGACTGCGACGGCCTGGGTGTAGAGCTTTTCTTTGACGAACGCCTTGTGGTGCCGGATCAAAGCCTAAAGGTCTATGACGGGGCCCTTGCGCCCTGGCGAAAGGGAAAGTCGCCCTACTTCCTGCAGACGATCGAAGCGATCGCCAAGCACTATGAGTTCGACAAGAACACCAAGTGGAAGGACCTGCCTGCGCATGTTAAGCAGGTGTTCCTTTATGGCTCGAACGGTGAAGAGATCCAGTTCCGCTATGACGAAGGGGGCCGGGTCTATCAGGTCAAGCGTCCGTTCGAGGGCGTGATCCCAAACATGGAGCGCCGCTATCGCGAAACGGACTACAGCTGGATCCGGGAAGAGTTCGAGCGCTACCAGAACAACCGGCCCTGCCAGACCTGCGGCGGTCACCGGCTGCGGCCCGAAGCGTTGGCGGTTAAGATCGCGGGCCTTCATGTGGGCGAAGTGGTGCAGATGTCGATCCGTGAAGCCGCGGATTGGATTGGCGCCGTGCCCGAAAGCCTGACCGCACAGAAAAATGAAATCGCGCACGCGATCCTGAAAGAGATCCGCGAACGGCTGGGGTTCCTGAACAACGTGGGTCTGGAATACCTGACGCTGTCGCGAAATGCGGGCACGCTATCGGGGGGCGAAAGCCAGCGTATCCGACTGGCGAGCCAGATTGGTTCTGGGCTTACGGGCGTGCTTTATGTGCTCGACGAGCCGTCGATCGGATTGCATCAGCGCGACAACGGGCGGCTCTTGCAGACGCTGAAAAACCTGCGAGATCAGGGCAATACCGTGATCGTCGTGGAGCACGACGAAGAGGCGATCCGCGAAGCCGACTATGTGTTCGACATCGGTCCCGGGGCGGGCGTTCACGGCGGTCAAATCGTCTCTCGTGGAACACCGGCCGACATCGCGTCTGACGCGGCATCCATTACGGGGCAATACCTGACCGGTGCCCGTGAGATCGCCATTCCTGCCACGCGGCGGAAGGGAAACAACAAGAAGCTCACTGTGGTGAAAGCGACAGGCAACAACCTGAAGAACGTGACCGCCGAGTTCCCGCTGGGCAAGTTCGTCTGTGTGACCGGCGTTTCGGGGGGCGGCAAGTCGACGCTAACGATTGAGACGCTGTTCAAGACCGCGTCGATGCGGCTCAACGGTGCGCGGCAGACACCCGCGCCTTGTGAAACGATTAGGGGCCTGGAGCACCTCGATAAGGTGATCGACATCGATCAGCGCCCAATTGGACGGACGCCCCGGTCGAACCCGGCAACTTATACCGGTGCGTTCACCCCCATCCGCGACTGGTTCGCTGGTCTGCCGGAGGCCAAGGCCCGGGGTTATAAGCCGGGCCGCTTCAGTTTCAATGTCAAGGGTGGCCGGTGCGAGGCGTGTCAGGGCGACGGGGTCATCAAAATCGAGATGCACTTCCTGCCGGACGTCTATGTGACCTGCGAAACGTGCCAGGGCGCGCGGTACAACCGAGAAACGCTCGAGATCAAGTTTAAAGGCAAAAGCATCGCCGATGTCCTTGATATGACCGTTGAGGACGCACAGGAGTTCTTTAAGGCGGTTCCGTCCATCCGAGAAAAGATGGACGCACTGGTGCGCGTGGGGCTGGGCTATATAAAGGTCGGACAGCAAGCGACGACCCTCTCGGGTGGCGAAGCGCAACGGGTGAAACTGTCAAAGGAACTGTCGAAGCGGTCGACGGGCCGGACACTCTATATCTTGGACGAACCCACCACGGGCCTGCATTTCGAGGATGTCAGAAAGCTGTTGGAAGTGCTGCACGAACTGGTTGATCAGGGCAACTCGGTGATCGTGATCGAGCACAATTTGGATGTCGTGAAAACGGCGGACTGGATTATCGATATTGGCCCCGAAGGCGGGGACGGGGGTGGCGAAATCGTTGCCACGGGCACACCGGAAGAAGTGGCAGAAGAACCGCGCAGCCACACGGGCCGGTACCTGAAGGATATGCTCAAATCCAGACGCGTGGCGGCAGAGTAGCGCGGACTAGTTCACGTCGGATTAGTCGTACGCCCCGCGTTTTTTGCAATCACGTTGCGCTGGCCCTAACCGTCGCGCCGCTTCCGCTCGAGCGGTGAGATCGGCTTGTATGCGTCTGGATTGTTTTCGACCCCATCAAGCAGGCGCGAGGCGACAAGCCGCAGAACGAACAGGCCGAAGGCGGGGTTCTGGGCGTGAAGCTTCATAAAGTCCGACTCGCGGATCACCATTATCTTGCATTTGCCGGTACAACGGGCCGTCAGCGTGCGTTCCTTCGTGGCCGAGAAGAAAGCAATTTCACCAAAGATATCACCTGGTCCCAGCTTGATCCCGATTTCCTCAAGCAGAACAGATCCTTCGTGCAAGAAGTAAATGTAATGCGGTGCGTCCCCTTTCCGGAAGATGATCTCTCCATCAGAGAAATCGACCGGTCGCATTACGTCTTCTATCCACTCCAGATTGAAGGCTCCGTCCCGGGCGTTGGCGACTTCTGCCGTGCTTCGGTGAAGTTGCAAAAGCCGGAAGAGATTGGCGCATAGGATGGCTGCGGCCAGCGCGGCCAGAATGACCGATCCGGATAGGGCCGACCCAAGCAAGAATACGCCGCTTGCTACCGAGGCAAAAACACGCAGGGGCATCATGGTCTGCATCGCCATAGCCGCCAGCGTCAAAAGCGCCGCTATCCAACCGAAGAGATCCGTTGTGCCAACGTCACCCAGCACGTCAGGCCGCCAACTCGACCCAGACGGGTACATGGTCCGATGGTTTCTCGCGTCCGCGGATGGCGCTGTCGATGCCGCAATCGGTCATCAGGTCCGCGCATTGCGGGGTCATCAATACATGGTCAATCCGAATTCCATCGTTTCGGTCCCAGGCCCCCGCCTGATAGTCCCAGAATGTAAACTGCCCAGGTCCGGGCATCTTTGTCGCAATCGCTTCGGTGAAGCCCAGGTTCAGGATTCGCCGAAACGCCGCACGCGACGCCGGCAACGCCAGCGCGTCTTTTCGCCATGCCTCGGGGCGGGCGGCGTCTTCGTCCTGCGGGATGATGTTGTAATCGCCTGCCATCAGAGCCGGCTCCTCGCGTGCCAGAAGGTCAGCGGCCCGCGCCTGAAGACGCGCCATCCAAGCGAGTTTGTAGTCATATTTGGGCCCAGGCGTCGGGTTGCCGTTGGGCAGGTAAAGCCCACAGACCCGGATTGCACTGTCGCCGACGACCGTCGCTTCGATCCAGCGGGCCTGTTCGTCGTTATCATCGCCCGGCAGCCCCCGCGTGACATCCTCTAGCGGAAGTTTCGACAAGATCGCGACGCCGTTGAACGATTTTTGTCCATGGGTTTCAACATTGTATCCTCGATCCTCGAAGATCTCGCGCGGGAAGGCTGCATCGATGGACTTGATCTCTTGCAGCACGGCGACATCGGGCTGCGCGTCGTCCAGCCAGTCAGGCAGAGCCTGGGCGCGGGCCTTGATCCCGTTGATGTTGAAAGTTGCGATTTTCACCGCGCTGTCCCCTTTCGCTCAGAGTCTTGCCTGTTTGACAGATACGCACAAGTTTACTTGGGAAAATCGACGACACTCGTGTTTGCACCGCACAGTAAGACGCCAAGCCGTTCGCCGGGCTCGGCCCTGTAGGCTCCCGAGGTTAGGGCCGCAAGCGCGGTTGCACCACCCGGCTCAACGACCAAACGGAGCCTGTCCCACAAAAGATGCCATGCCGCGCGGATTGCGCTGTCCGGAACGGTCACTGCCAGATCAACATAGGATTGCGCAATCGGAAACATCAGATCGCCGACCTGCCCGGGTCCCAAACTGTCGGCGGCAATACCGCCTGCCGGCGATTGAACAGGGTGCCCCGCGGCGAAAGCATCAAATAGGGTGGGTGCACTTTCCGGCTCGACCGACACAATCTTGGCGCGGTTTTCGATGTAAGCTGCCATGCCACCGATTAGGCCGCCGCCGCCGGTAGCGATTAGAAGTGTATCGGGCGCAGCCTGTTCCATGAACTCAAGCGCCGTTGTGCCCTGGCCGATCAATGTGCCGGGCTGGTCATAGGCGTGCACGATGCGCGCGCCCGTGTCGCTCGCGAAGGCCTGTGTGGTCTCCATTAGATCATCGAAGTTGTCCGCAGCACGGTGAACGGTCGCGCCGTAGGACCGGATGCGATCAACCTTGGCTTCGGGTGAAAAGGTGAAGACAAAGACGTTCGCCGGTACGCCCGCACGTTGAGCCGCAAACGCAAGGGCCGCGCCATGGTTTCCGCCCGAGGCGCCGGCCACGCCAGCGGCTGGCGTATCTCCGGTCATTAAGGTGTACGTGGCGCCGCGTGCCTTGAAAGATCCGGTGTGTTGCAACTGTTCCAGCTTAAGCGCGACCGGCGGCAAACTGGCCGATAGCCCCAGGTCCGCCGGCGCGATATCAATCGTGGGTGTCCTGCGCACATGTGGAGCGATCAACGCATAGGCTGCTTCGATATCTGTACGCGTCACGGCATGGGGCATGATTGGCATCCTGTTTCGCGTTACAGGGCCACTCCGCTGGCGGATTGTCGAGCGATTACATCGAGAAAGACGTACCGCAGCCGCAAGAGGATGTGGCGTTCGGATTTTCGATCGTGAACCGTGCGCCAATTAGCTCTTCAGTAAAGTCGATTACTGCGTTCGACAGGAAGGGCAGCGAAACGCTGTCAACTACGACTTTCTGGCCTTCCGCCTCCAAGATCAGATCGTCGTCGGACGGTTCGTCCAGCTTGATCTCGTACTGGAACCCCGAGCATCCGCCACCCTCGACAGCAACGCGTAGCGCCTTTGGCGCCGCTGCCTCGGCGTTGATCTCTGCCAGACGCTCGAAAGCGCGTGACGTAACTTTTGGGGGCAGGGCGAGGTCCATGCCATTTCTCCGACTGTGCGCCTCCAGATATAGGAGTGTCCCCGCCGGGCCGCAAGAATTCAACAGCTAGCCTGCGCTTTTCGCCAGGGCGACTTCCAGATCCCCATAGCCCGTAAAGCGACGCTCGAACGTCAAGCCAAGACGGTCGGCGCACTCTTTGGCCTTCTTCGTGAGCGCGGGATCATCCGTCTGCGCCTGATACACCAGCTTTTCGTAGTGCCCGAAATACGCGTCCCGAAGCTCTGGGTGTCTGTCCAGCCCCAGGGGCTTCGTGACAAAAGCGTCGAACTGCCGAACCAGAAAATCCGTGAGGTAGAAGGCCGTGAACTCGGTCTCTGAACGCTCTGCGAACGCGGCGTTCCCTTCAAAAAACGAATAACAGTGCGGCCCCTCGATCATCTGAACCCCAAGTTCCTTGCATTTTTCGAACAATAGCCCGCCCGTTCCGCAATCGGCATAGACCACGAAAACCTTGTCATAGTTCGCGCGGTGCTGTTCCACCGCCGCAGCAACGCGGTCGGTGATCTGATCCGGGTGGTTGTGGAGGATCGCGGGCAAACAGGCGAGATCCATGTGATCCCAGCCGTTGATTTCCTTCAGCGCAAGTATTTCACGGGCAAGCGCGCCGCAGGCCAACAAAAGCACGCGCCCGTCTTGAGAGGGAGGAAGACCAACCGTGGTCAGCGTTGCGTCATCGTTCATCGGTCAAGGCGGCGGCGTTGGCCGATCAGCTTGCCGCCATCTGATTGTGTTTGCGCGAGACAAAGGTCTTGGCAGTTTCAACCGCGACAGCGGCGTCGCGGCAATAGGCATCTGCGCCGATGGCTTTGCCGAACTCTTCGTTCAGTGGCGCGCCGCCCACCAGAACAATGTAGTCATCACGGATGCCCTTTTCGACCATCGTGTCGATCACAACCTTCATGTACGGCATCGTAGTGGTCAGAAGCGCGGACATGCCGAGGATATCGGGTTGTTCGGTTTCCAGGGCTTCGAGGTACTTCTCGACAGGGTTGTTGATGCCAAGGTCGACGACTTCGAAGCCAGCCCCTTCCATCATCATCGAAACAAGGTTCTTGCCAATGTCGTGGATGTCGCCCTTAACAGTTCCGATCACCATCTTGCCAACCCGTGGCGCGCCAGTTTCGGCGAGAAGTGGTTTCAGAATTGACATCCCGCCCTTCATGGCATTTGCCGCCAGAAGCACCTCTGGCACGAACAGAATGCCATCCCGGAAATCGTCGCCAACGATCTTCATGCCTCCGACCAGCGCTTCGGTCAGAACGCGGTATGGCGCCCATCCGCGGTCAAGAAGGATATGCGTCCCTTCCTCGATCTCTTCCTTCAAACCATCGTAGAGGTCATCGAACATCTGTTGAACAAGCTCTTCATCGCCGAGCTCGGAGAGGATGATTTCGTCTTCGTCGGACATTGCACACTCCACAACACGCCACCAAGCCGGGACATGAGCCTATCCGCCGGAGTTAGCCGGGATTGGCCTATCACAAGTTGGCGGAATGCGACATCAGCCTTGCTGCGACCGACCTATCCCCCTGAAAATTCGTGAATGTAGCCGTTTTGTGATCCGGTTTGATGGGTTTTTCCTTTCACATGTTCACTTTTTGTTCTTACATGGAGTCATGCGCTTTGAAGCTGAACGAGACACTGTGCCTGAGGCGAAGCGTAAGGGCCGGGGCGCAATAACGAACCGCACCAATCGGTACGAAACCTATGTCACTGTAGCCGTTGACGACGGGTGGCCTCAGGATCCGGACATGCCACCCGTGCGAACCGAGGTCGCTTTTGAACGGCCCCGAACCGCCATCACGCGGAACACGTCTCCCGACCTTAGCTTCGATCGCTCGCTAAATCCTTACCGGGGCTGTGAGCACGGCTGCATCTATTGCTTTGCGCGCCCGTCACACGCCTGGCTGGGACTGTCGCCGGGGCTAGATTTCGAAACACGCTTGATTGCGCGCCCGGCCATGCCCGAGGTTCTGGAGGCAGAACTTGCGCGTAAATCCTATCGTTCAAGAATGATCGCGATCGGCACGAACACAGATCCTTATCAACCAATCGAGGGTCGCTTGCAGGTGGTGCGGGGTCTTTTGAATGTACTGTCCGAGCATCGCCATCCCGTGGGTGTCGTGACCAAGGGCACACTGATCGAACGCGACATAGACGTTCTTGGGGAAATGGGGCAGGCGGGGCTTGCCCATGTTGGGGTGTCGGTCACAACACTTGACCCCGAAGTGGCGCGCCTGATGGAACCGCGCGTCCCGCACCCTCTACGCCGCCTGCAGACGATTGAACGCCTTGCGAAGGCCGGGATTCCGGTGCGCGTGATGGTGTCTCCGGTTGTGCCGGCGCTTACCGATCATGAAACCGAGGCGATCCTGCACGCAGCCCGTGACGCCGGTGCGACGGCGGCTAGCGCGATACTTTTGCGCTTACCGCGCGAGGTGTCGCCATTGTTCAGAGAGTGGTTGTCGGAGAACTTTCCCGAGCGAGCGAAGCGGATCATGGGACGCGTACGCGAACTTCACGGCGGGCGCGACTATGATCCCGAGTGGGGCAAGCGGCTGACAGGCGAAGGGTTATATGCCGACCTCTTTCAGCAGAGGTTCGCTTTGGCTGTTCGAAAGCTTGGGTTCCAACGCGATTTGCCTGCGCTCAGAACCGACCTTTTTTCCGTGCCGCAAAGGTCCGGCGCGCAGCTCAGTTTGTTCTGAGCCGCGGGCCCAAGGCCTTTGCCTGACGCCTCGAATCGTCACGAAACTCTTTTCGCGGCCAAATCTTGGATCTCAGGCAGCGAGAAGCGGTTCAGGTTTTTCGCAGAGCGCGCTAGCCGCGGCGTCCGCCCCGCCGCCGCCGTGCACGAGGCTCTGCCGCTTCTTCGCCCGTTCCGTCCGATGGGGAGGAGAACCCGCCAAGGGTTGCCGCGATCTCTTCCAGGGCAGGACGGGCCACGCGGGGGCGTGTTTCCAGTGCCGCGCGCATCTTCGACAGGTGGGCAGGCGTCGTTCCGCAGCACCCGCCAATGATCGTCGCTCCGCTGTCGCGGGCGAGGACGGCGTAGTCCGCCATCAGGTCCGGCGTTCCGTCATAGTGGATGTGGCCATCAACGTATTTCGGGATACCTGCATTGCCCTTTGCGATCACGGGGCGCGCGGACCCCTGTGCGGCAAAGCCCAGCACGGTGCGCAACAGGTCCGAGGCACCGACACCGCAGTTGGCGCCAAAGGCAATCGGCGCATGATCAAGCCGATCGACCATTTTCACCATGTCGGATGACGTCAAACCCATCATCGTCCGGCCAGCGGTGTCGAAGCTCATGGTCCCGCACCAGGGCATATCCGCGAGGGCTGCAGCTTCGGAGGCGGCCCGGTATTCCTCTGGTGCCGAGATCGTTTCGACCCAAAGAACGTCTGCACCGCCGGACTTCAGCCCCTCGGCCTGTTCGTGAAACATCTCGACCGCGAGTTCATGGGTGAGCGACCCCATGGGCGCCATAATCTCACCGGTCGGTCCCATTGAGCCTGCGACGATCACGGGACGCCCCGCCGCATCGGCGATTTCGCGACCGATCTCTGCGCCCGCGCGGTTTAGCTCTTTGACGCGGTTCTGGCCGTCGTGAAGCTTAAGCCGCGCTGCATTGCCGCCGAATGTGTTTGTCAGAAACAAGTCCGATCCGGCGTCGACGAAGCCGCTGTAGAGCCTTCGGATATCGTCGGTACGGTCGACATTCCAGAATTCGGGCGCGTCGCCGGCCGTCAGCCCCATATTAAACAGGTTCGTCCCCGTCGCCCCGTCGGCAAGAATCCACTCCCGCTTCGTCAGAAGATCGGACAGCGCGTCGGCCATGATTGTGCCCCTGAATCAAGAACCGGCCGCGGAACATGCCGCGGCCGCTACACGCTGTCCTTGCCACGAGAACGCGGCATGAAGCAAATGCATATTCATCAAGAAGATGATGAATGAAATCGAAGAAGGTTCAGGCTTCTGCCGCCAGCTGTGCCTTGGCCATTGACAGGCATTCGGCCCGTTTGGACCTAATTTCATCTGCCGACGCGATGTCCCCAAGGTCGCCTGCAACCTTGCGCACAACATCTTCGTGGCCGGCTTCCTCGAAATCTGATTTCACGACATCCTTGGCATAATTGTCAGCGTCCGCGCCGGTCTTGTTCATCAGTTCTGCCGCCCAAAGCCCCAGAAGCTTGTTGGCACGTGCCTCGGCCCGGAACTGCATTTCCGCGTCGTGGGCGAATTTGTTCTCGAAGGCGCTTTCGCGCTCGTCGAAGGTCGTCATGGGTCTCTCCCAAAATAGGATTGCGCGTTCCTAACCGATATGGCGTCGCACGTCCGGCTTGCCAAGAGCGCGTTCTTGCCGCGCCTGTCGGTATACCGTATGAGGACGCGGCACGCGCGCGGGGGACCCCCTTACGCGCCTTATTTCATTGGAGTGACGATGGCGCGCCGCAAGAAGGTATACGAAGGTAAGGCAAAGATCTTGTACGAAGGCCCGGAACCCGGAACCCTGGTCCAGTATTTCAAAGACGATGCCACGGCCTTCAACGCCCAGAAGAAGGACGTTATCGACGGCAAGGGGGTGCTGAACAACCGCCTGAGCGAGTTCTTTATGAACGGCCTTGGCCAGATCGGCGTGCCCACCCATTTCATCAAGCGGATCAACATGCGCGAACAACTGATCCGGTCGGTCGAGATCATTCCACTTGAAGTCGTTGTGCGAAACTTCGCGGCGGGATCGATGAGCGAGCGGTTGGGGATCGAGGAGGGCACAGCGCTGCCGCGCCCGATTGTCGAGTTTTGCCTGAAGGATGATGCCTTGGGCGATCCGTTGGTCAGCGAAGAGCATATCATTGCCTTCGGCTGGGCGAGCCAGCAGGATCTGGATGACATGGTGGCCCTTGCACTTCGAGTGAACGATTTTCTTTCAGGCTGCTTTCTTGCCGTCGGGATCAAGCTTGTGGACTTCAAAATCGAGATCGGGCGCGTTTGGGACGGCGATTATCAACGCCTGATCGTTGCCGACGAGATCAGTCCCGATTCATGTCGGCTTTGGGATATCGAGACGGGCCAGAAGCTGGATAAGGACGTGTTTCGACGCGATTTGGGGTCGCTCGCCGACGCCTATACCGAAGTGGCGCGGCGTTTGGGCGTTCTGCCCTCGAATGTGACGCATACGACAAAGCCGACGCTGATCAATTAGCTGACGACGCCGGGGATGTCGGAGGTCAGGATTGTGAGTATTTTTGCCAGGATGAAGGGGCAGGGGGCGCGATGAAGGCACGGGTCACTGTGATGCTGAAGACGGGAGTTCTGGATCCCCAGGGCGAAGCAGTACGCCATGCGCTGGGTGCGATGGGGTTCGAGGGCGTCGCAGGTGTGCGGCAGGGGAAAGTTATCGAGTTGGATCTGGCAGATGGGACGGGCGAGGACACTGTCGCGGAGATGTGCGAAAAACTGCTCGCAAACACTGTAATCGAAAGCTACCGGGTCGAGCTTCTGTGATGCGCGCCGCCGTCCTGCGGACCTACAACGAGGATTTGTCGCTGGAACAGGTGGCGGACCCGATATGTCCCGAAGACGGCGTGGTTCTGAAGGTTCTTGCATGCGGGGTGTGCCGGTCGGATTGGCACGGATGGACGGGGGAACATCCGCGTGTAAAGCCAGGTCAAATCGGCGGACACGAGTATTGTGGAGAGGTTGTCGAAGCGGGTCCGCGTTCGACTTGGACCGTGGGCGATACGCTGGTGGCCCCGTTCATATTGGCCTGCGGATCCTGCCTGTCCTGTCATTCGGGGCACTCGAATACCTGCCCAAACCAGAGATTACCTGGTTTTGTCGAACCGGGCGCCTTCGCCGAGTATGTTGCGGTCCCTTACGATCACAACCTTGCGTGTCTTCCCGACGCGCTGTCGCCCACTGTCGCGGCGGGACTGGGCTGCCGCGTGACAACAGCTTGGCACGCCCTGACCGGGCCCGCGGCCCTTCAGCCTGGGGAATGGCTCGCGGTGCACGGCACCGGAGGGATAGGACTGGCGTGCTTGATCCTCGGCCGAGCGATGGGTGCGCGGGTGATCGTGGTCGATGTGGTGGACGAAAAGCTGGATCATGCTCTGAGCCTCGGCGCAGAGGCGGCGGTCAATGCGACAACAACCGATGTTTCGGCCGAAATACGCGAGATGACCGGCGGTGGGGCACATGTCAGTGTTGAAGCTTTGGGCATACCCGAAACGACCAACGGCTCGCTTCATTGTCTGCGACCGCTGGGGCGCCATGTTCAGGTTGGAATGCCTGTCGGGCATACGGCGCGCATGGAAATAGATATGAACGCGGTCTACATGAGCAACCTTGCACTGTTCGGCACGCGGGGTATGCCCGCGCACAAATATCCAAGCCTTCTTGGCCTGATCGAAAGCGGCCGCATCGATGTTTCGCCGATGATTGCCCGGGAAATCGGTCTTTCGGGGGTTTCGGACGAATTGCGGGCGTTCAACGGCCCGACGCCGCCCGGTGTAGCGGTGGTCACAGATCTATTGAGTTGAGGACAGGTATGAAAGCTGCCGTTTTAGTCTTCCCCGGTTCCAACTGCGATCGTGACCTGGCCGTGGCGTTTCGGCAGGCCGGGATGGATGTCACGATGGTCTGGCACAAGGACACCGCGTTACCCGAAGGTGTCGACCTGGTCGGGGTGCCGGGCGGGTTTTCTTTTGGCGATTACCTGCGCTGCGGGGCGATTGCGGCCCGTTCACCTGTGACGGCCGCCTTGAAGGCACATGGCGACAGGGGCGGTTATGTGCTTGGAATATGCAACGGCTTTCAGGTGCTGACCGAAACGGGGCTCTTGCCGGGGGCTCTGATGCGAAATTCCGGACTTAAGTTTGTGTGCCGGACGGTGGGCCTGACGATTGCGACAGCGAACTCTGTCTTCACCTCGCGCTACGCGACCGGAGATACTGTTCGCATGCCAGTGGCGCATCATGACGGAAACTATGCCGCCGATGCGGATCTTTTGCAGAAACTTTCCGACGAAGATCGGGTGGCATTCCGGTACGCTGAACCGGTCAACGGGTCGGCGGGTGACGTCGCAGCAGTTCTGTCGGCAAACCGTCGTGTTCTTGGTCTTATGCCGCATCCAGAGCGCGCGACCGACCAGGCACACCCTAGCCAGGACGGCGGGTCCTTGTTCCGCAGTCTCGCGGGCGCGTTGGTGGATGCTTGAGCGAACTGTGCGCCGGGCCTAGACTGTTGGCATGAAGGCACGAGCTTCCTCTTTCCTCGACAGTCGGGAACCCAGTGCGATCTGGCGCATACGGGCAGTGTTTCTTCTGTTTGTCGCTATTGCTGTTTCGGTTGTGTGGGTGACCAACCATCTGCTGACGCAGAGGTTTACCGAGTCGACCCGCAGCCGGGCTGAGGTGCGGCTTGCGCTTTACTCGGGAAACCTGCGGAGCGAGTTACAGCGGAACTCAGTTGTGCCCCTCCTTCTGTCCCGGGACCCTGCGTTAATCGGTGCATTGACGTCTGGAGATTTTTCGCAATCTACGCAACGTCTTATCAGCTACAGAGATGAGATCGGCGCGGCGAGCCTGCTGCTTCTGGACGGCGATGGGCGGGCAGTCGCCGCGACGGACCGAAATCTGATCGGCTCCAACCATCGGTCAAGCGCGTACTTTGTGGATGCTCTTCGGTCGAACGAGACGGTTTTCACGACTTTCCGGCAAGAGTCGGGCGCGATCGACTTCAATTATTCTCGCCGGATTGAGATCGCGGGCGAACTGATCGGCGTCATCGTCGTGGCGGTTGACCTGAAGAAATTCGAAACCTCGTGGTCAGGGTTCACCGACGCGGTGATGGTGACCGATAGCGAGGGAGAGATCCTGCTGGCCACCGAAAGCCGTTGGCGGGGATTGACCGAAGAAGAGGCGCTGGCGGTTCGTTCGGCGCCCTCGGCAATTGAACGTGCGATCCGGACAACCACCGCCTGGACATCGTTGCCTGTCGAGGCGCTGTTCCGGGGCGATGCGGTCATGCGGCAGGAAAGCAGGATCGGGTTTCAGGGTTGGCGAATGACGTCGTTCACGACCTACGCCAGCGTCCGCGAGAGGGTGAATGCTGTGATTGCTCTAGAGATCATGGCATTTTCGATTCTTCTTGCGCTTGGATTCTATTTGGTGAGCCGACGTGCACAGTCCCGCACTCTGAGGTTCCAGCGCGAGTCGGCGGACCTTCGCCAGTTGAATGAAGCGCTGCAGCGGGAAATTGCCGAACGGGAGCGGGCAGAACGAAACCTTGAAGTGGCCGAACAGACGCTTCAGCAAAGTTCTAAACTTGCGGTGCTCGGCGAAATGTCCGCAAGCGTGAGCCACGAGTTGAACCAGCCCTTGGCAGCCATGAAAACCTATCTGGCGGGTGCACGTCTTTTACTGCGCCGCAAACGCCCTGACGAGGCCTTGAGCTCGTTTCAAAGGATTGATGGGCTGATCGACAGGATGACCGCGATCACGCGGCAACTGAAAAGCTATGCCCGAAAAGGCGAAGACGGCCTAAAACCCGTGGACGCAAGGGGCTGCGTGACAGCGGCGCTTGAGATGATGGAACCGCAGCTGAAGCGGCGACACGTCGAGATCGCGCGGCAATTGCCAACAGATCCGGTGATTGTCATGGCGGATCAGGGGCGGCTTGAACAGGTGCTGATCAACCTTCTTCGCAATGCGCTGGACGCGACAGAAGGCGTCTCGCAGGCAAAGCTTGAGATCCTGCTGACAGGCGGTGAAACGGTGCTGATCTCGGTACGGGACAACGGCCATGGCATCGAAGATCTCGATAGCCTGTTTGAACCTTTCTATACGACCAAGGCCCCGGGCGATGGGGTCGGACTGGGCCTTGCCATTTCTTCCGGTATCGTCAACGACCTTGGCGGACGGCTGACTGCGCGCAACGGGCGGGCAGGCGGCGCGGTTTTTGAGATTAGACTGCCCCTTTACAATGCGTCGGGGGCGCAGGCGGCGGAATAGGAGGCCGGTGATGGCCCAATCGATGAAGATCGCCATCGTGGACGATGAACAGGACATGCGGCAATCGATCAGCCAGTGGCTGGCATTGTCAGGTTTCGATACCGAAACATTCGCCAGTGCGGAAGATGCGCTTAAAGCGGTTGGGCAAGACTATCCCGGCGTCGTTGTGTCCGATATCAAAATGCCCGGCATGGGCGGCATGCAGTTTCTCAAGAAACTGATGAGCGTGGATTCAGGTCTTCCCGTCATCATGATCACCGGCCATGGCGATGTGCCGATGGCGGTCGAAGCAATGCGGGTCGGTGCGTATGACTTCCTTGAGAAGCCATTTAACCCCGATCGGATGACCGAACTTGCAAAAAAGGCAACAAACAACCGTCGATTGACCTTGGACAACCGAGCACTGCGTCGCGAATTGGGCGATGGCACCTTCATGAACAAGCTTGTCGGTGCCTCTCCGGTTATGGACCGGCTGCGTGAGGACATTTTGGACCTTGGCCAGGCCGACGGTCATGTGCTGATCGACGGGGAAACCGGTACGGGCAAGACGTTGGTCGCCCACGCTCTGCACGCGGTCGGGGCGAACCCGCGCCGTAAGTTCGTGCTTTTTTCCTGTGCGTCGCTTGACGAAGAACGATTGGGAAAACGCCTGTTTGGCCCGCTGGACGAAGGCGGCCTGATCCCGCTTGTCGAAGAGGCACGCGGCGGAACGCTGGTTCTTGAAGATATCGACGCTTTGTCAGAACTCCTGCAAGGGCAGCTCTTGCATTGGATCAATGATCAGGGGACGCCGCCCGAAACGCGCATCTTTGCAATCTCGAACCTGCAGGCGCAGGGCAAAACTTGCGAGGATGTGCTGCGTCCGGATCTATACTATCGGCTTGCGGCGATGAAGCTGACAATCCCTCCCTTACGGACGCGCGGTGAAGATGTGCTGACGCTGTTTGGCCGATTTGCCGAGCAATTCGCGGAAGAGTATGGCTGCGAGGCTCCGCAGATGGGAGCGCAAGAGGCCGCGCAGCTTCTTCAAGCCCCGTGGCCCGGCAATATCCGGCAATTGGTGAATGTCGCCGAGCGCGCCGTCCTGCAAAGCCGCCGGGGCACCGGCACGATCGCATCGCTTCTGATGGCCGATGACGAGGCCGCTGCACCCGCCATGACGACCGAAGGCAAGCCGCTCAAAGAGTATGTCGAAGCCTTCGAAAGGACGCTGATCGACAATACGATGCGGCGCCACAAAGGCTCGATCGCCTCGGTCATGGAAGAGCTTTGCCTGCCGCGACGGACCCTGAACGAGAAAATGGCCAAGTACGGGCTGCAACGTTCGGACTATCTCTAAGCCAACATGCGCATTGTCAGTCTGAATGCCTGGGGCGGGCGGGAATGGTCTGCCCTGTCGGATTGGGTACCACGTGTCGGGTCCGACATCCTTTGCTTGCAAGAGGTCATACGCGCACCCGTCGCAAGCCCTGAATGGCTTGAATACAAGGATCCGTTTCGCACTCTTTCCCAACGCTCGGACCTCTACGCCGACGTCTCAGCGCTCTTGCCGACGCACCAGGCCTCTTTCGCGCCCGCCGCGCGGGGAAACCTTTCCGACGGGAAAAGGCCGGTCTTGTCCGAGCATGGCATCGCGTCATGGGTCGCCCCTCATCTGGCGGTTACGGCCCAACGCCATGATTTTGCCCACGGAACGTTCCGACCGAATGGCTGGGGCGCCGAACCCGTGCCGCGCGCGATCATGGCGCAGCGTATATGGGACCCTTCCAGTGGGCGCACGGTGCTGATCGCGCAATTTCACGGTCTTCGCGACCCTTCCGGAAAAGGCGACACGCCCGCACGCCGGGCCCAAAGCGTACGCGTGATCGCGTTTCTGGCAGAGATCCGCAGGCCTGGGGAGCCCTGCATTTTGGCGGGAGATCTGAACGTCTTACCCGACAATCCGATGTTCGATGAACTGGCCGCCATCGGCCTTAGCGATCTTGTGACCGGTCGCGGCCACGCGGACACCCGCACCTCTCTCTACACAAAGCCGCAGCGCTACGCCGACTACATGCTTGTCTCGCAAGAGATCCGTGTTTCTGGCTTCGATGTACCGGCAGAACCGGAAGTTTCAGACCACCGTCCACTCATTCTCGATTTCGAGCTCTAGTGCCCCCGGCGGGGATTTCGTCTGTTTTCGATTGTCAATCTGCACAACTTCGCCTTAGAAGGATGGGACGGGCCGCGATTGGATGATGGACCCGCATTGGTTTCGCTGTTTCGGAGCTTGAGGTTCCGCGGTTAACGGACTGTTCTGAAACATGGAAGATCGACCCGCAGAGGGTCAGGAGAATGCCTGCGCGCGCAACGCCGCCGGGCGAATGAATTGGCGTCCCGTCGGACGTCGGAGAAGAAACGTGATGGTGCGAGCGGAGACGAGGCGGACCCAGGGGGCCACACCGGCCCGGCCGTTCGGCGTTCCCGGCACCTTCGCCCCAAACAGTCACGCTGCGAAGTGCCTTTCTCCGCCAGGGCAAAGGCCATGCCGCGCGTGCCGAAAGTCAATATGTCTAAAAAGATGCTCATCGACGCCACCCATGCGGAAGAGACCCGCGTCGTGGTGGTTGACGGAAACAAGGTCGAGGAATTCGACTTTGAAAGCGAAAACAAGCGCCAACTAGCTGGCAACATCTATCTCGCCAAAGTGACGCGTGTCGAACCGTCCCTTCAGGCGGCGTTTGTGGATTACGGAGGAAACCGTCATGGGTTCCTCGCATTCTCCGAAATCCATCCTGACTATTATCAGATCCCGGTTGCCGATCGTGAAGCGCTGTTGGCCGAAGAGGCAGCGTATGCCCGCGCCGAGGCCGAAGAGGACGAGGAAGAGAAACCCAAGCGCCGCTCGCGGTCACGTGGCGGCCGGGGAAGATCGAAGTCCAAGGCGGCAGAAGCCGTAAACGATGATGCGGTTGAGACCCGCGAGCCCGAGGCCGGGATCCCCGGCATGGATGTCGTCGAGCCCGAAGGCGACGACATCGAGGGCCTGTCACCGATGGAACGTGTCGGCGAAACCCCGGTAGAAGAGCCCGAGGAAGAGGTGGCCGAAGCCCCTGACGCCGACGAGCCGGTGACCGAGGGTGCAGCGGAGGCCCCGATTGCCGAAGACGCGTCGGACGCGCCTGCGGATGAGAATTTGGCTCAGCCGGAGACCGAAGAGGCGACCAACGATGAACCGTCCGTGTCCGAAGATGATGGCGAAGCCATTGCCGAGCCAGAGGCTGCCGAAGTCGACGGCGATACGGCCGCAACCGCCAGCGACGCGGATGAAGCCGACGACGAGGACGAAGAACCAAAAAGCGCTGCCACCGAGCGCGATGATACGATCGAGTCCGTGGCCGAAGAGGATGTCGCCGAAGAAATCCGGCCGCGCCGGAAGCCCCGGCCGCGCAAATACAAGATCCAGGAAGTCATCAAGGTTCGCCAGATCCTGCTGGTGCAGGTCGTCAAGGAAGAGCGCGGCAACAAGGGGGCCGCACTAACCACCTATCTTTCGCTCGCTGGCCGGTACTGCGTTCTGATGCCCAACACCGCGCGCGGCGGTGGCATCAGCCGCAAAATTACCAACGCCGCAGACCGCAAGAAGCTGAAAGAGATCGCGTCCGAGATCGAAGTCCCGACAGGGGCCGGGCTGATCGTGCGCACGGCGGGTGCCAAGCGGACGAAGACCGAGATCAAGCGCGACTACGAATACCTTGGGCGTCTTTGGGAACAGATCCGTGAACTGACGCTTAAATCCATTGCCCCGGCAAAGATCTATGAGGAAGGAAACCTGATCAAACGATCGATCCGCGATCTTTACAATCGCGAGATCGACGAAGTGTTCGTAGAGGGCGAAACAGGCTATCGCACCGCGAAGGACTTCATGAAGATGATCATGCCGTCCCACGCCAAGAACGTAAAACACTACACCAACACGATGCCGCTTTTCGCGCGTTACCAGGTCGAAAGCTACCTGGGCGGCATGTTCAATCCGACGGTCCAGCTAAAATCCGGCGGGTATATCGTGATCGGTGTGACCGAAGCGCTGGTTGCAATCGACGTGAACTCGGGACGCGCCACGAAAGAAGGCTCGATCGAAGATACCGCGCTTAAGACGAACCTCGAAGCCGCAGAAGAGGTGGCGCGGCAACTGCGCCTGCGGGACCTTGCCGGGCTGATCGTGATCGACTTCATCGACATGGACGAGCGCAAGAACAATGCCGCGGTCGAGAAACGCTTCAAAGAAAGGTTGAAGACCGACCGCGCGCGCATCCAGGTCGGCCGTATTTCCGGCTTCGGCCTGATGGAAATGAGCCGCCAGCGTTTGCGCCCCGGCATGCTTGAGGCAACAACGCAGCCTTGCCCGCATTGTCATGGCACCGGGCTTGTGCGGTCCGACGACAGCCTTGGACTCACAATTTTGCGCCAGATCGAAGAGGAAGGCACGCGGCGGCGGTCGCGCGAGGTGCTGGTTAAAGCGCCGGTTGGCATTGTGAATTTCCTCGTTAACCAGAAGCGCGAGCACATCGCCGGGATCGAAGAGCGCTATGGGATGAGCGTGCGGATCGAAGGGGATCCGTTCCTTGTCAGTCCCGATTTCTCGATGGAAAAGTTTAAAACGGCAACCCGGCCCGTGCGCGAGGCCGCGCCTGTCGTCTCGGTCGACGCTTCGATCATGGCAGATGTCGATGAAGCGGCAGAAGCCGAGGTATTGGAGGTCGAGGAAGCAACCGATGCCACAGAGGGTGAAAGCCCTCCAAAGAAGAAACGCCGGCGTCGTCGCCGTCGTCGGGGTGGCGGTGGCCAGCCTGAGGACGGCCAGAACGATGCTGCGCCCATTGAAGAGGGCGCAACGGCCGAACCCGACGCGATATCAGAGCCGAGCGATGGCATGGCTCTGGCTGCCGGGGCCGCAGAAGCAGAAACCGACCCTGCTGAGGAGAAACCGAAGCCCAAACGTAGCCGTTCACGCCGTAAGAGCAAAGCAGACAAGGATACGGAAACGGCGGAGGAAACCGCCACTGACGCAGCAGTTGTCCCGGCAGAGGATATACCTTCGGACGATCAGACGGCAAAACCCAAGCGATCGCGTGCGCGCCGCAAGCCAAAAGCAGAGGGACCACCGGCAGAGTTGCCTGCGGAAACGGCAGACGCTTCGTCCGCGGCAACGGTCGAGGATCCAGTTACGGAACCGGATTCCACGCCAGTGGCGGAGCCCGCAACGCAGGCCGAGGAAGCAGTCAAAGCCGATCCGGAACCCGTACTCGAGACTGCAAACGGCGGTGAGAACAAAAACGACAAGCCGCGCCGCAAGGGCTGGTGGAATATCGGACGATAAACGTTTCAAGACATCGAGACCCATCGGCAGTCTTCCGATGGGTCTCGATGCGCCTTATTTCGATTTCTGCAAGAAATGATGCTGGGCGCCCTCAACCTCTTCAAGACCAAGATACACGTTTCCGCTCTCGGCGCAGTAGTGCGGTACATCGACGACAGCGGCCGGATCGTCGGCTTGAAGCCGAAGAACGCGACCAGTGTCCATGGAGCGCATGCGTTTGGCGGCCTTCAAAACAGGCAAGGGGCAAAGTAGCCCGCAGGCATCCAGATCGTCGTCGTACTCCATACGCCGGCAGGTAAGCGGGATGTTACAATTTGTCCACCTGATCGTGAGGCTGGCGGGCGTGACCTTCGCGCTCGGGTGCCCTACACAAGGGGCTCGACGAGTTAGGGACGCATATGTTCGGCATCGACATCATTGACGCGAGCCTATTGCCCGCCATTGCAATCGCGGCGGCGGCCGGCGTCCTATCGTTCCTGTCGCCTTGCGTTTTGCCCATCGTGCCACCCTATCTCGCTTATATGGGTGGTATCTCGATGACCGAGATGTCGGACCGGGGCGAGGGGCGGGCGAGGGTCGTCACCTCTGCCCTTTTCTTCGTCTTGGGATTGTCGACGGTTTTCTTGTTTCTTGGGTTTACGGCATCAGTGTTTGGCCGCTTCTTTCTTTCAAACCAAGAATGGTTTGTAACAGCCGCCGGTATCGTCATCATGATATTTGGTGCGCATTTTCTTGGCGTCTTTCGCATTGGGTTCATGGACCGGGAAATGCGAGTGGATGCCGGCGATCGGGGTGGGTCGGCCTTTGGTGCCTACGTCCTTGGCCTTGCTTTTGCGTTCGGCTGGACCCCCTGCATCGGCCCGATTTTGGGGGCGATCCTATCCATTGCCGCCAACGAGGCGGATTTGGCGCGCGGCACCACGCTATTGGCCGCATATGCCGCCGGCCTTGGGATCCCATTCTTGCTGGTCGCCGCTTATTTTCCGAAGCTAACCGGTCTTATGTCGTTTATGAAACGGAATATGCAGCGGATTGAGCGGGTTATGGGTGTCCTTCTTTGGACCGTCGGTCTTTTGATGCTCACGGGCAAGTTCACCGATTTCGCATGGTGGTTGAACGAGCAGTTCCCCGCGTTGCAGGCCTTCGGCTAGCGGAGCAAGACCTTGTCGTGGGGCTTGCGCACGGGTGGCCCTTCGGCGACAGTTCGGAATGGGTGGGCATCAAAGCCGGACGAACGCACATGTCTGACCGCAAACTGCCGACTGTTCGACGACGACGGGTGTTTTACATCCCTGGATACGATCCACACCCGCCACGACGTTACCGCGAGCTCTACCGAACGGAAGCAGAACGCCAGGGCGAAATCTCAGGCTATATGATCGCCGTCCGTGCCCGGGAAGGTGCGCCGGTCGAGTGGGAAGCAGCAGCCGCCATGGAGGGGGGCAAGTCACACAGCCGGATCGAGGTGCTTGCCTGGGCGGATATCGTCCGTGGGACGATGGACCGGTCTTTGCTGGCGACGTATCGGCAATTGCTTGAGGTCACGTGGACCTACATATCAACCGGCGCGCTTTGGCGGCTGGCGATGCTGCGGCGCGGCCCGATCATTGCTGGGTTTTTCCCCGTTCTGGCGCTTTTGGCACAGGCGATTGTCGCGGCGCTTTTGGGTAAACTGGCCGCTACGATTGTAACGGGCGGGTTGGCTCGGGGCCTCGACGGTGTCGCCGGACTATTCGGGGCCGGGGCCTGGTCTGCTGGGCTGGTCTGGGAATGGGCGGACTGGCTTTTGGGATGGCTGGTGTTCGCTGCGGTGGGCTACGGCGTCCTCCGAGGTTTTCGAGCGATAGATGGCAGAATATTTGCGCACTACCTGATGCACGACTTTGCATATACGGCGCAGGCGCGCGGCGCCTATCCAGCCGAGCTTGATGCGCGGATCAGTACATTTTCCGAACGTATCGCTGCGGCTTTGGCGGACCCGGTCGATGAAGTTTTGGTGGTGGGGCATTCATCGGGCGCGCAACTGGCCGTCTCGGCGCTTGCGAGGCTAGCGCGCAACGAACCGACGCATCCGGACGGCCCCGCCCTTTCCCTGCTGACTCTGGGACAGGCCATTCCAATGGTGTCCTTCCTGCCCGATGCCCGTGCGCTGCGCCGCGATCTGCATGATCTGGCGGCGTCAGACGCGATCACTTGGGTCGACGTGTCTGCCCCTTCTGATGGCGGCTGCTTTGCGCTGTGTGATCCGGTGGCGGTTACCGGCGTTACGCCCCAGACAGGTGCGCGCTGGCCCCTGGTTCTGTCTGCTGCGTTTTCGCAAACGCTGTCCGAAGAAACACGCGATGCCCTGCGCATGCGCTTCTTCCGGCTGCATTTTCAGTACCTCTGTGCGTTCGACATTCCGGGGAGCTACGACTACTTCCGAATCACGGCGGGGCCGCAGACGCTCGGCCAAAGGTTCGCAGAGCGCAAACCCTCGAACAGCAGGATCGATGTGGCAGTTTCGGGATATCGGTCCATGGCCGTATGATCCCCCCAAAACCCGCGCCCCGCGCCGAAGCGCGCGTGCCGTTGCTTCGGTATCTGCGGCTCTTTCGGTCTGACATTCTTTCGGCCCAACCCGCCCGGCTTTATCGCGCCTGGATGGCCGAGTTCAGGACCCCCTTGTTTCGGTCCTTCCTGGTCAATCAACCTGCGCTGATCCGGACTGTGCTGAAAGAGCGGCCCTGCGACTTTCCAAAGTCCGAACGTGTGACCGAAGGATTGCGCCCGCTTCTTGGGAATGCCGTCTTTGTCACAAACGGTGCGACCTGGGATCGTCAGCGCAGCTTGATCGATCCGGCATTCGAAAGCGCGGGGCTTAAGGATAGCTTCCCCGCGATGTTGGCGGCCGGGCGCGCGGCACGGGACCGCATCGGTCCCGGTGAGCACGAGGTCGAGGAAGTCGCTTCACATGCTGCCGCCGATGTCATCTTTCGCACGCTGTTCTCAATGCCAATCGAGGCGGAACAAGCCCGTGAAACCTTTGACGCGTTTCGCGCGTATCAACGGGCTCAGCCGATCCTGAACCTTGGCGCGCTGCTGCCGTTGCCGCGGTGGGTACCGCGCGGTCATCGGCAGTCAACCCGCAAGGCCGCTGCACGGATCAGGGCGTTGTTCGGAGAGTTGGTGGCCCGGCGCGCGGGTGAGATCGCGGAAGGCACCGCTCCTGACGATCTTTCGACTCGGATCATGACCGCGCGATGTCCAGCCACCGGTGCAGGTTTTGATGTCGAAGAAATGATCGATCAGGTGGCTATCTTCTTTCTGGCAGGACACGAAACAAGCGCGGCGGCGCTTGCATGGGCGCTCTATCTTCTGGCGACTCATCCCGATGCACAAGCTCGCGTCGCAGAGGAGGCACACGCGCTCGAAGACGCTACAGGGTCCGAAGTGATGTCCAAGCTTCCGTTCACACGGGATGTGTTTCGAGAGACATTGCGCCTCTATCCACCTGTGCCGATGATGGTGCGGCGGGCCGCTCGGCCCGAGACTTTTCGGGGCCGCCCGGTGCCGCTGGACAGCCAGATCGTGTTGTCACCTTGGCACCTGCACCGACACGCACGGCTGTGGGACGAACCGGATGTATTTCGCCCCGAGCGCTGGCAAACACCCGAGGGGCGGGCCTCGGCCCGCGACGCCTACATGCCGTTCTCTGCGGGGCCTAGGGTATGTCCGGGCGCTAGTTTTGCGATGGCGGAAGGACCCCTTCTGCTGGCGATACTCACAGGCGCATATCATTTATCCCCAGGGACAGGGCGGCCACCCGTACCGGTTGCGTTTCTGACTGTCAGGTCGCGCGAAGGTATTTTCCTTCGGCTAAGTGGCCGATAAACTGTGCGTTTCCGCAACGTCATGTCCGCAATTCACAACTCTTTTACGCTTTGTGCTTGTCCGTTTCACCGAATCGGCGAAAAGTTGCCCACAGCCGCATGTGCCCAGGGGTGGGTTGTCGGGCGGGTGTGCTGGGGTGTCTGTCGTAAGTTCGCATTGTGAATGCGCTGCCTTGACTGCCTGGGGTTACTTGATGTCTGTAGAGCTGCCTATCGTGCCGAGAGCACACGAAAGCCGTGCCGTCGTCCGAATCGCGATTCCAAGTTGGACGCGCAGACGGCCCGTTCCGCCCACCTTGGTGGATGAACATCCATGTCGCGAAGACTATCAAAGGCTTCTCGACGGTGCGCTGGAACCCACAGATACGGACATTCTGCGTATGAGCAAGTCAGATCGGCGTCAGCTTTCGATTTCGCGCCGTGTCCGTGATGCGCTTTACGGGTCTGCGGCGCCTGTCTGAGCCTGGAGCTCCTTCAGAACGAAGACGCGAATAGCCGAGGCCAGGCCCGAGCTGGTCCCACGCGCGGCGTCTATCTCGGCTGCAAGCGCGTTCAGGGCGATGCCGCGCTGCGCCGCAATCTGTCGGAACGCAACCCAAAACTCCTCCTCGAGCGATACGCTCGTGCGGTGCCCACGCAACGTCAGCGAACGCTTGACTGGGCGCGCGGTCATTCTTGCTGGCTTTCGTCGGCACGGCGCATCCGATGTCCTTCGTGTCGCTCGTTTGCGCGCTCTGTCTTCGCCGCGTCCCGTAATCTTTCGGCTTTTGTCCTACCAAACTTTAGCGCGTTCGAATCTGCCTTTGCGCGCTGTTCTGCTCGCGCGCGTGCCTTGCGGGCTTTGTTCAGGTTGATCGGACCGTCGTTCATGGCAATGGGAGTGACCCGTATTACTTTGGCCCGATCATCTGTTCGGGCCGCACAACGGCATCAAACGTTGCTTCGTCCACGAAGCCCAGGTTGATCGCCTCCTCGCGAAGCGTCGTCCCGTTTTTGTGCGCTGTCTTGGCAACGGTTGTTGCGTTGTCGTAGCCGATCGTCGGGGCAAGCGCTGTGACCAGCATCAGGCTTTCACGCATAAGCTTTTCGATCCGGTCGGTGTTGGCGCGAATGCCCGACATGCAATTGTCAGTAAACGCGACCGTGGCGTCGCCAAGAAGCTGCATCGATTGCAGAAGGTTGTAAGCCATCATTGGCTTGTAGACGTTCAACTCGAAATGACCCTGCGTTCCCGCGAACCCGACCGCCGCATCGTTGCCGATCACATGGGCGCAAACCTGTGTCATCGCCTCGCACTGTGTCGGGTTCACTTTGCCGGGCATGATCGATGAGCCCGGCTCGTTTTCAGGCAGCATCAACTCTCCCAGCCCGCAACGCGGTCCGGACCCCAGGAGCCGGATGTCATTGGCGATCTTAAAGAGGCTGGCCGCCGCCGTTCTGACGGCTCCCGAGATTTCGACGATCGCGTCATGCGCCGCCAAAGCTTCGAATTTGTTTGGAGCGGTGACAAAAGGCAGATCAGAGATGCGCGCCATGTTGGCGGCAACCATCTCTCCCCAACCGACAGGGCTGTTCAGCCCCGTTCCCACGGCTGTACCGCCTTGGGCAAGCTCGTAGATGCGGGGAAGGGCCGCTTCAACCCGTTCGACCGACATCGCAACCTGATGGGCGTAGCCTGAGAATTCCTGTGCAAGCGTCAATGGCGTCGCGTCCATCGTATGCGTGCGGCCGATCTTGATGATGCCCTCGAATTCCCGAACCTTTGCTTCCAACGCGCTATGGAGCATTCCAAGACCGGGCAGCAGCACATCATGCGCCGTGCGGGCCGCCGCAATATGCATTGCCGTAGGAAAAGTATCGTTCGAGGATTGTCCCATGTTTATGTGGTCGTTGGGATGCACAGGGTCCTTGGAACCGATGGTGCCTCCCAGGATCTCGATGGCGCGGTTCGCGATCACCTCGTTTGCGTTCATGTTTGATTGGGTGCCCGATCCTGTCTGCCAGACGACAAGAGGGAAATGATCATCAAGTTTGCCTTCGGCGACTTCGGACGCCGCTTGGATCACCGCGTCGGCCGTGGCCCCGTCAAGCTTCCCCAACGCCTTGTTGGCCTCTGCGCAGGCCTGCTTAATCACACCCAGCGCCCGCACGATCGCCACGGGCTGTTTTTCCCACCCGATCGGGAAGTTGATCAGGCTACGCTGCGTCTGTGCACCCCAGTATTTGTCTGCGGGGACTTCTAGCGGTCCGAAGCTGTCGGTTTCGGTGCGGGTCTGGGTCATGGCAGCGCTCTCCTCGGGTTGACCGGGGTGAGCTATAGGACGCGCACAGTGGGTACGCAATCTGCCAACCGTGGTTGGTCAGACTGCGACAACCGCACACCAACCGGAGCCGCATGTTCATTTTAGGCTGATGGCGCCCAATGTCCAATCGCCTGTGACGCGCCGCTGAGGCATATTCCCTTTGAGGGTGCCGCAGATGAAACCGGGTCACAATTCTCTGATTGCAATGCTTTACGGGCGGTACTTCAAGTTAAGCGCCGTACGACCGCGCCATCGCACTTCGGGTCGTGACCAATCACAAAGGTCAGTGCTGCGCGCATCTTGTTGAAGCTGTCGCCGTAGAAATAAAGCGCGGTCTTATCCATGAAATGCGCCGAACCCTGATACAGGCCGGCGCCCCCAAGGGCGTCGGTGCATGCCTCGGCAATATCAAGGCGTATCTCTTCTGTCGCATCTTGAGCCGGCAGGTATAGTCCCAAACCTTCGGCGCTTCCAAACTGCGCCAAATCTGTGCCACCCTGGTCGCTCAGCGCGGAGCCCACCGGTGCGTCCAGCCCCTCCAGAAAATCGGTGACGCAAGATACGACCTGCGGTCGGTCCGAGATCAACGCAAGATCTAGTCGCAGCGCCTCGGGTTCGCCTGAGGCATCGAAGAAAACCTCGTGGTCCCGCACGGTGCCGAATGCGCGTGCGGCAAGCGTCCGCTCAAGCGGTTCGGCAAAAGCCGTTTCTGCAAAATCAGGCGCAATCCGCAGCGGCAAATCAGCCCGTGCGAAGTGCCGGTAGCGCAGGACCCTTTCCGTGCTGTCGCGCCATGCGCGCAGGAACATCGCAAGCTCCCCGTCGATTTATTTGGTTCCGGCGACCTATTGTCACAGCAATATGTCAGAAAATTGGTTCTGGCGCTATTTGCGAAACTTATCCAAGCTCACGATTTCGGCATCGCGATGCGGTCCGGCCTCATCATCCTTGGCCGACGTGGCGGGTGCTTCGCCCGCTGTTGTAAGGTCAGTGTCAAGTACGTCGTCATCGTCTTCTTGGGTCTCGAACCGAAGACCAAATTCCACCGATGGATCCACAAAGGTCCGGATCGCGTCGTATGGGATGTAAAGCGGTTCGGGGCTGTCACCGAAATTAAGTGTTACCGAAAAGCCTTCGTCGGAGACGTCCAGGTTGTCGAACCAGTGTTGCATGACGACGGTCATTTCGTCGGGGTACCGATCCGACAACCAGTCAGCGATTTCGACATCCGGGTGCATCGTGTTGAACGTGATGAAAAAATGATGCTCGCCAGGCAGACTGCCGTCTTTGGCGACATCTCGCAGCACGTCCTGGATCAGCCCGCGCATGGCGCGATGCATCAGGTTACCGTAATCGATCTTCTGGGACATCGGCTGCACCTTCCCGGGTTCCTAGCCACGTTAGGCGAAATTCGGGGGCGAAGAAAAGGGCGGTTCGCCGGTATCGTACCATCACGGCAGAAACGCCGTCACTGCGCCTAGGAGCCCGGCAACCCCAAGCGTGCGAAAGAGCGGCCAGCCAAGCACCAGAAGGGCAAATGCGGCACCTGCCGCTAAACCAAGCGCGACCGGGTCGAGCGAGACGGGATCGGGCGCTATCGTACGAAATGGACCGAAAGTAACCGAGTGTACTTGCGCAAAAATGACGTGCGCGGCGAACCAGATCGACAGGTTCAGGATTACGCCGACGACTGCGGCCGTGATGGCCGCTAATGCACCGGTCAGTCGCGGGCGGGCTGAAATCCAGTCGAGATATGGCGCACCCGCAAAGATCCAAAGAAAACAGGGTACAAAGGTCACCCAAAGCGTGACCGCAGCCGAAAGCAGTGCAAGCGGAAGGCCACCGTCGCGGAAACCGGCCAAGAATCCGACAAACTCGGTCACCAGGATCAGCGGCCCGGGTGTCGTCTCGGCAAGGCCCAACCCGTCCATCATTTCCGCAATGTCCAGCCAACCCCGGTCCACCACGACCTCTTGCGTCATGTACGCCAGAACGGCATATGCGCCCCCGAACGTCACAACCGCGAGTTTCGAGAAGAAAATCGCGATCTCGGTCAGCATTTGGGCGTCCAGAGCCCAGAGAACCGCAATCGGCGACAGCCAGAGTGTGAGCCAGAGTACCACCGTCCGCCCCGTGCCGCCGGGTTGCGGCAATGGAACTTCGTTATCGACCTGCCCGCCGCCGGCCCACGCCCCCCAAAACGCAGCCAAAACGATGATGGCTGGGAACGGTAAGCCGAGGATAAAGATCGAAAGGAACGACAGGCCGGCGATCACCCAATGCGCAGGTCCCTTCAGGGCACGTCGAGAGACCTTTAGAAGCGCTTCGATCACAATCGCAACGACAGCAGCCTTAACGCCCAGAAAAACCGCATCAACAACGGGCAACGTGCCCCAATAGGCGTAGGCGACCGCAAGCGCCAGGACCACAACGGCGCCCGGCACGATGAACAACAGCCCGGCAATCAGCCCCCCAAATACGCCGCGCAATCTCCACCCGGCATAGGTCGCAAGCTGCATTGCTTCTGGTCCGGGAAGAAGCATCGTGAAGGACAGTGCGCGAAGAAACGTTTGTTCGTCGAGCCAAGTACGTTCTTCGACAAGTTCGCGGTGCATCAACGCGATTTGTGCGGCCGGTCCGCCAAACGAAAGAAAACCAATGCGGGCGAAGATCTGCGTCAAAGTAAGTAAAGAAACGCTCATTGGGTACAACTGCTTTGATGGGCACAGGTCGGATCACTTGGCATCCCAGCCCAAAGATAGAGCGCATCAAGGATGGGCAGCATACCGTCAAGCAAGTCCTGGTCTTCGTGATGCTGGCGCAAAAGGCCTATGTACAGGGTCTGCAAACCGGGGGTCTCGGACCCGTGCGGCGTGTTTGAACGCGCAGCGTATTCAACAGCTTGCGCGACCAGATCCAAGCTTGGTGACCAGAGGTGAAAATGCGCCAACGCCTTGAGTAAGGGCGCGGACTTCGATCCATGAAGCGGGCTGGGTGTCGTATGGGAAAGCGCAATCGCGCCAAGCCGCTCGGCCGCACCTTCGACCTCACTGGGGTTGACGAACAGGATACGCGCCTTTCTGTCGACGAACCTGCGGATCAACCAAAGGACCGCCAAGGTTTCCAGATCCGGCCGATGTTCTGCGGTCCAAAAGCTGCGCCCGTCGGCTTGGACGTTCATCGTGGCTATGGGGATGCGAGGTGCGCCCGAAACCGCGCGCCAGCCGTAGTTGCCGCCGCGAAGGTAGCGCGCAGAAACGCCCTCACTCCGTAACCAAGCCGCGATGCCTTGGCTAAGTTTCCGGCCCCTCTGGCACACTATGATCGAAGCGCGGCCCGCCAAACGGTCAGCAAGGCCGGTTGCGTCCGTGTGCGAGTGGCGAAATGCGGTCGGGATCAGGAACGGGTCTTCATCGACATCGCCATTGGTTGAAACGTCGACGATTGCGGGGCAATCTGGACGACCGATTAGGTTTATCAGTTGTTCGGGACTTACTTCTGTAGGCTCTGGCATGGGTGCATCCTCGTTTTGCAACGTAAAAAGGATGCGAAACTTGGGCCTTGGCCTTACGGGGCGTTCGCGTGCCCCTTAGGAACTCCCTATTCCCGACGCGGGGTCTCGGTCAAGCATGGGTGTAAAGCACTCAGAATAAAACCTGGCTCACCTCGCGCTTAATTTTGCGGCGCAGCGTCTCGGCGTAGCTATGGTGCCCGCGCGACGTCATCACAAACCCGTCCCGCGTTATTACATGGCGACGGAAGAACGTGGTGATCGATACGCCCATGCCCTCGATGGCGAGCGCGTTGACCTGCACACCTCGGCGTTCGGCTAGCGCGCGCCCGCCCTGAGGATCGGTGCCCGCGTTATCGGTGCCGTCGCCCGAGACATCGATCACATGCCGTGTGCAATCGGGCACGTCGGTGAATTGGTCGAGCGAGAAGCGAAGCATGTCGCCGACCGCCGTGTCGGACATGATGAATGCGCGCCGCATGTTCCGGGCGCGTTCTGCCAGCGCCAATACATCCGCATCTGTGCCGATCCGTACCCAGGGCATGACAACCTGCTGACTGCCCCGGCCCGACCACTGCACGACAGAGAGGGCGACCTGGCCGGTGACAAGTGCTTCGCGTACCTCCGGGTCTAGTAAGGCCTCTGCCAACCCTTCTTGCTGGATGCGATACTCGCCTGAGTCGATGGAGTTTGACACGTCGATAGCCAAAAGAAGCGCTGTAGAGCAGGCGGCGGCTTGTCCAGCGGTCAGGGCGACCAAAGCGGCAAGGCCGGAACGGAAGCGTGGCATCCAAGGCATTGGTGCAGCATGCGAAATGCGCTGCCTGCTTGCAATCACGATTGCGTTTGTCGATCCGGGTTGGAATGCAGGCTTCTGTTGCCAGGTGCCTGCGAACCCCGCCTTAGCTTGCTAGAGCTAAGGGCTTAAAGTTCGATCTTAGTGACTGCGATTAAGCAGCGACTGCGACCGGAGCACGGTTGTCGTTGGCAACTATGCAAATCGGACCGATAACGGTGGTACCTCACCGGGACAAAGCAAACCCCTTTAGACGTCCGTCGATCCTGTTTCGGCCCCATGATCCCCCAACGAAGGAGTTTGGTGGAGCCGCCGGGTACCGCCCCCGGGTCCGATCCGCTTATTACGGGCGCGTTTATGTCCATAGTCCGCAGTAGCGAACATGGCAGACGTAATCCAAGCCACGGAATGTTTCAAGCACCTAGGATTGGCGGGGAGGTTGAGAATCGCATTAGATATCTTTCATAATTCTATGAATAATAATGGTTTTTACTCTTGGTGCTCTTGTCTGATTTGCTTCTTACGCGCCTGGAGTTTGGCCGCGCGTCTCTTGGATACGGTAAATTGGGGTCGGTCGCACCGCTTGTCAGCGAGGACGCGTTCCTTAGACTAGAATGATTCTAAAGAAAGGCTCTGTTCGATGCGATCCATGTTGTCTGGCCGCAAACGATTTCAAGATCTGAGCGAGCAAGAGATACTCGCACTTGCGATATCTTCCGAAGAAGACGACTCGCGCATCTATCGCGGTTTTGCAGGCCGTCTTCGGGGCGCTTATCCGGCGACTGCGGAACTGTTTGATGGGATGGCGGTTGAAGAGGATGGGCACCGCCAGACCCTGATCGATCTGCACCAGTCTCGGTTTGGCGATACGATACCGCTTATTCGTCGCGAACATGTGTCAGGATTCTATGCACGGCGCCCGATCTGGTTGATGGAAAACCTGCCGCTGGACCGTATCCGAGAAATCGCAGCGGACATGGAGGCAGAGGCAGAGCGCTTTTACATGATGGCAGCGTCCCGCACACAGGACGCTGCCACACGGAAAGTCTTGGGAACGTTGGCCGCGGCAGAGGCACGGCATGAAGAGCGGGCAGGTGAACTCGCCAAGTCCCATTTGACGGACGATGCGGTCGTATCCGAGGACCGACGGTCGCAACGGCAGTTTATTCTGACTTGGGTGCAACCTGGGCTTGCAGGGCTGATGGATGGGTCAGTGTCGACGCTTGCCCCGATTTTCGCGGCCGCTTTTGCCACCGGCGACACCTGGAACACGTTTCTGGTCGGGTTCGCGGCCAGCGTCGGTGCGGGCATCTCGATGGGGTTTACCGAGGCCGCGTCGGACGATGGCGCATTATCGGGGCGGGGCAGCCCTTTAAAACGCGGCATCGCATCCGGCGTTATGACCGCGCTTGGGGGCTTGGGCCATGCATTACCTTATCTGATTCCCGATTTCTGGACCGCGACGATTACCGCCGTCATCGTCGTTTTCTTCGAGCTCTGGGCTATCGCTTGGATTCAAAAACGCTACATGGACACGCCCTTCTGGCGCGCCACGCTTCAGGTTGTCGTGGGTGGGGGGCTCGTGCTGGCGGCGGGCATCCTGATTGGAAGCGGGTAGGGTGTAATGTGCAAGCCGTCTCTGAGAGTTGATCTCGCGGCAGAGCAAGAGATGCGCTAGAGTGGCTTCGCGAGTTCATTTCATGACGAGGATCCCATGCACTACCGGACGATGACCTGCGCAGCTTTCCTTGCCGTGTTGGCAGCCTGTGCGAATACGGGCTCTAACTATATCCCCATCATCGATGGGCCCGTCGGGCCAAACTACAACAATGATCTGGCACAGTGTCAGGCGCTCGCCGCGCAACAGGGGAACCTCGGTTCGTCTGCCGGGCAGAATGTTGCCGTAGGTGCCGGGGTTGGGGCCGCGGGCGCCGTTATTCTTGATGGCAATAGCGACAACCTTGGCGAAGCGGCGGCTGTCGGTGCCTTGGCCGGACTTGCTGGCAGCGCGCTTGATCAGCAACGCAACAAAGAACGGATCATCCGCAATTGCATGCGGGGCCGTGGTTACAACGTGGTTGGTTGATGAAAACCTAAAGGTTTAGCCCGAGCGCAAGCGCTGCGACGGCGGCCTCGACTGCGAAGAACACAAGCTTGCGTGGGTGTGGCGGGCCATCGGCGAAGATCGAGGTCAGCCGCCCCACTGCCGCACCGGCCCAGCAGAAACCGACCATCGCATAGGCTAGCGGCGTGCCAAGGATCAACGCGCCCAGCCCCATACCTACAAATAGCGCGCCAGAGGCGGCGCGAACTTCGGATAGGCCCATGGTCGACCTGGTGGGTGCAATATCCAGCACTTCCATAGTGTAGCGCGGCGCGAGCCAGCCAATCGCACCAAGGCCGATAGAGGATAAAGCAATCAGGATGTTCAGGATGTCTGTCACGGGCTGTCAACATTAGTGTGTCTAGCCCAATTTACGCACGCGGCCCGGAGTTGGATCACTCCGGGCCTCAAATCTTTCGCCAAAAGATGGCGATGGCTCAGAAGCCGACTTTGATCTTCTCGAACTCTGCGATCATTTGTTCGCGCAAGCCGTTGTCCATAGGCAGTTGAAACAGGATTGGGGCATTGATTTCGCCAAGACCGGCGGCGTCCAGATCTTCGGCGGTGTACTGTTTCATCGCCTCGACATTGGAGTGGCCGTAGCCCCATTCGTAAACGATGTAGTCGGCAACTTTCTGGCCGAGCCACTGGTTCATAAAGAAATGCGCCTTGTCCTCGGAACCCGGCCCATCAACAAGGTTCACGTAGCCGCATTGCCATGCGGATGATCCTTCTGCGGCCTCGCGCTGGAAGCCGATGTTGAATCCCTCGCCGTTCATTGTCGCAGGCGTTTCCGACCAAGCCCAGGACACTAGGACTTCGCCCGTGCCCATCAGCTGCGCCAGTTCCGACCCGTCAGTCCAGTATGCGCGGACGTTGGGGTGCACCTCGCGCAGCCAGGCGGAGGCGGCCTCGAATTGTTCCTGCGTTGCGGTCGTCCAATCGGTCGTGCCGGTCGCAAGATACGCCAGCGCGTAGATGTCTTCGGGGTTGTCGGGAAGCGAGATACGTCCGGCGAGTGCGGGGTCCTTGAAGACCTCAAGCGATCCCACCTGATCTTCTGTGATTTCGTTGGCGTTATAGGCGATGGCCGTCGTGCCAAAATCAGCGGGAATGAAATAGACGTCATCGCCGTTCGTGAATACCGGATCTGTTTTGAACTGATCGGCGACGCCTGCATAGTTCGGGATCTTCGAGATATCCCAGGCTTCGATCAGTCCGGCCTGCCGCCATTTGTCCACCGATTGCGAGCAGGGATGTGCCAAATCGGCCCGGAACCCCGAGCGCAGCTTTTGGAACGCTTCCTCTTCTTCCCCAAAGAATGTGTAGGTCGGACCCTCGCCGTATTCGGCGGCGTAGTCCTGCCAATAGCCGTCTTCTTCGAATCCGGCCCAATCTAGGATTAGAAGTTCGGAATCCTGTGCGCCTGCGCCCGCGGCGGCGGCGCTCAGAGCAGTGGCGCCAAGAAGGCGCGACAAAGTGTGCATTATAGTCTCCCGGGTTTGTTATTGGCCCGGGACGCTATTGGCCTTCGCATTGCCCTGCAAGGGATTTCAGCGTCCTGCGGTTGACCGGCGCGCGGCCATGCCCGACAAGCAGGCGATAGGTCGTAGACGAGGCGGCAAGCTGAATGATTACACCCGAATATTGCCGAACAATGGCTCAGTACAATCACTGGCAGAACCAAAGCCTTTTGAGCGCCGCCGATGGCATTGGCGAAAGCTCCCGCCGCGCGCAACGCGGTGCTTTTTTTGGCTCGATCTGGGGAACGTTCAACCATTTGCTCTGGGGCGACACGATCTGGATGAGCCGGTTCGACCATGGCGAAAAACCAAACATCGGAATTCCAGGAAGCGCTGAGTTTACCAAGTCATGGGAAGAGTTCCGTACGCGCCGACAGGAAATGGACGACCGGATCGTCGCTTGGGCCGAAGCCCTTGGCGATGGTGACCTTTTCGGCCCTCTCAACTGGTTCTCTGGCGCGATCAATGCCCAGGTCGAGCGTCCCGTGGCGCTTTGTGTCACCCATTTCTTCAACCATCAGACCCACCACAGGGGACAGGTGCACGCAATGCTGACGGCGGCGGGTGCCAAACCCGATGACACCGATCTGTTCGTTATGCAAATGTCGTGATGCCGGGGGCTGGCGTGGTCCCGGGTGCCGTACTTTGCACTGGCAACCGATCCGGGGTTGAACAATCCGCATATCGCTGCGCTTCTTGATGCAAACATGAATGAGGGAGGACACCGATGTTCAAGGCACTGGTCGTAGACAAAGACGAAGACGGCAAAACGCATGCTTCGGTCACCGATATTAGTGAGGACCGGTTGCCTGATGGCGAGGTGACAGTCGCCGTCGAGTACTCAACGGTAAATTACAAGGACGGGCTGTGCATCGGACCGGGGGGCGGTCTGGTCCGGAACTACCCTCATGTGCCGGGAATCGATTTCGCGGGCACGGTAGAGACCTCGTCCGACGCGCGCTATGCCCCGGGCGATAAAGTCGTCCTCACAGGGTGGCGCGTGGGCGAGGTGCATTGGGGCGGATACGCCCAAAAGGCCCGCGTGAAGGCGGATTGGCTGGTGCCATTGCCCAACGGGCTGGACACGCGGCAGGCCATGGCGGTGGGAACGGCTGGCCTAACCTCGATGCTGGCGGTCATGGCGCTCGAAGATCATGGGCTTGAGCCGGGCCAGGGACCAGTGCTCGTCACCGGTGCAGCGGGGGGCGTCGGCTCGGTCGCGGTCGCGATCCTCGCCAAACTGGGCCACGAGGTCGCTGCGGTGACGGGCCGAGCCGAACAGGCTGACTACCTAAGCGATCTTGGCGCCACGGAAATCGTGCCGCGAGACGAACTGACCGAAGTGACCCGCAAGCCGTTGGAGGGCGAACGCTGGGCCGGATGCGTTGATGCAGTGGCCGGTGCCATGCTGGGCCGGGTCCTGAAGCAGATGAACTATGGCAGCTCTGTTGCGGCGATCGGGCTTGCCAGCGGGGCGGCGATCGAAGGTGCGCTGATCACACCCTTCATTCTGCGCGGCGTCAAACTTCTGGGGATCGATAGCGTCATGCAGCCCTTCGAGAACCGACAACGCGCGTGGGCGCGCATCGTATCCGACCTACCGATGGACAAGCTGGAAGCGATGGTTCAACCCGCGACGCTCGGGGATCTGCCGGATCTTGGTCGGGCGATCCTGAAAGGACAGATAAAGGGCCGGGTGGTTCTTGATGTGAACGCGTGACTCCAATTTGACGGGCGCGCGGCCCGTTCAAGCATTGGAGCCTTGACCACCTGCCTTGATCCCGAGCAGACTTGGACGCCATGAAACTCGATACCAAGTTTGCGCGGGGGCAGTTTCCCGCCTTCTCAGAGAAGTCTCTGAAGGGACTTGCGCATTTCGATAATGCAGGGGGGTCTTACGCCTGTCGCCAGGTCATTGACCGGCTGACCCGCTTTTACAAGGCCCGAAGACTGCAGCCTTACGGCCCCTCAAAACCATCCCAAAAGGGCGGTGCGGAGATGGACGAAGCGCGTACGCGCTTGGCGGCATATTTGGGTGTGGGCGAAGATGAAGTGCATTTTGGCCCTTCGACGACGGCAAACACTTATGTGCTCGCCCAGGCATTTGGCGATGCATTGCGGCCCGGCGATGCAATCGTTGTAACCAGCCAAGATCACGAAGCGAACTCGGGGCCCTGGCGGCGGTTGGCGGCCCGGGATATCGAGATCCGCGAATGGCCGGTAGACCCGGACACCGGTCACCTTGACCCGGCACAGTTGGACGAGCTTCTGGACGGTCGGGTCCGTTTGGTCTGCTTTCCGCATTGTTCGAACGTTATCGCCGAAATCAATGATGTGGCGGGAATTGTCGCGCGCGCGCATGCAGCGGGCGCCGTCACCTGTGTCGACGGCGTCAGCTACGCCCCGCACGGGCTGCCAAATGTGGCGGCACTTGGGGCGGATATATATCTGTTTTCGACCTATAAGACCTATGGACCTCATCAGGGTGTCATGACCATCCGGCGCGATCTGGCCGAAGCACTGCCCGCGCAGGGCCATTGGTTCAACGCAAGCGTGGTTACCAAGAGGTTTACACCTGCGGGACCCGATCACGCGCAAGTGGCAGCTTGCGCAGGGATCGCCGACTATCTGGATGCGCTACACGGCCGTCACTTCACCGCGGCCGATCCTGCGGCGCGGGGGCGCGCAGTGCACGACCTTATGCGAAGCCACGAGACAAAACTTCTGCAACCGCTTCTGAACGATCTGAAGGCGCGCAATAGTGTCCGGCTTCTTGGGCCGACCGAGGCCGAAGCCCGTGCCCCAACGGTTGCCATCGAGACCGGGCGACCGGGGCGAGAGATTGCCGAAGCGATGGCGGAACACGGCATTATGGCTGATGGCGGAGATTTCTACGCGGTTCGTGCGCTTGAGGCATCGCGCGTGAACATGGAACATGGCGTACTACGGATGAGCTTCGTTCACACCACGACCAAGAAAGAAGTCGGGCGTCTGATGGAGGTGCTTGACGCTGTGCTGTGACCCCAAGCTGACCTTTGGTCAGGTTGACCTCGGCGCTTGTGCGCTAGATCGCCGAGAATGCTGAACGCACCCATTAATAACACCTCAACGATCTGGTGGGTCAGGCGCGATATGCGGCTAGTCGACAACGCGGCGCTGTCGGCAGCTATGGATCGTGGCAGGCCTGTGATACCGGTTTTCATCCTGGACGAGGTCGAGGCCGGGCGCGGCGCCTGTTCGCGTTGGCGGCTTGGCCTTGGTGCCGAAGCACTCGGTGCAGCGCTCTCTGCGGTCGGGTCGCGGTTGGTGTTCCGCCGTGGTCCAGCGTTAGAGGTTCTTCGCGATGTCGCGGCCGAGGCGGGTGCTGGCGCGGTGTTCTGGACCCGCGCTTATGATCCCGACGCCATCGCGCGTGACAAAGCCGTGAAGGCAGGCTTGAAGGCGGATGGTCGGATCGCCGAAAGCATCCCCGGGCATCTCTTGTTCGAGCCTTGGGAGGTTGAGACAAAAACAGGCGAGCCCTACAGGGTCTATTCGCCCTTCTGGCGCTCGGTTCAGGGTCGCTCTGTACCGGCACCGCTGTCTGCGCCGGGCAAAATCGAGTGCCCGGACGTTTGGCCGGCGAGTGACGATCCAGCCCATTGGGACCTTGCGGCGGCGATGCACCGTGGCGCTTCGGTGGTTCGACAGCACTTGGCGATAGGTGAAAGCGCGGCGGCGGACCGGCTCGCGGTGTTTCTTCGCGACCGGATCGCCAACTACCGCGCGCGCCGCGACTTTCCGGCCGACCCGGCAACGTCGCGCCTATCTGAGAACCTGACGTATGGCGAGATCAGCCCGCGTGTTGCCTGGCACGCCGGCCAGCGTGCGCTGGCCGAGGGTCTTGCTGGTGCCGAAACGTTCCTTAAGGAACTCGTCTGGAGAGAATTCGCGTATCACCTGATCTACCACACGCCGCATATCACGACCCGCAATTGGCGCGAAGGCTGGGACAGGTTTCCCTGGAACGAGGACGAAACCCGGTCCGATGTTGTGGCCTGGACGCAGGGCCGTACCGGCCTGCGCTTTGTCGACGCCGCGATGCGGGAAATGTATGTCACCGGGCACATGCACAATCGCGCCCGTATGATCGTAGCAAGTTACCTTACTAAACATCTTCTAACCCATTGGCGGATCGGTCTGAATTGGTTTGGCAATTGCCTGGCCGATTGGGACCCGGCATCGAACGCCATGGGCTGGCAATGGACCGCTGGATCGGGCCCAGACGCAGCACCGTACTTTCGGGTCTTCAACCCGGTGTCGCAGCTCGAGAAGTTTGATGCAGATGGCGCCTATGCCCACCGCTGGATTGCCGAAGGCGATCCGCGGCCCAGCCAGACGGCTTTGTCCTACTTCGACGCTGTGCCGCGTTCATGGGACCTCTCTGCCGGCATGGTCTATCCCGATCCGGTGGTAACAGCGGAAGAGGGGCGAAAGCGTGCGCTTACTGCCTATGAGATGCGGGAGTTCTAATGGAACAAACAACAATAACAGTTGCTTGGGTGTGGCGGGCTCCGCTAGCCTCTTTGGAACGGTGCGGGGAGGACACGTGACAGTACTGACGACGACCGATGGGCAGACCAATCTGCCCCGCTACTTCGGTGCGGTGTTCCACATCGCCAGACAGATGAATACGGGACGGCTGGACATCGTCCTACCGGACAAGCGACGCTTTCGGGCCGAAGGTGCTAGACCGGGCCCGGTTGCCGAGGTTGAGATACACAACCCCGAGATCTTTACCCGGCTAGTGCGCGAAGGCGATTTGGGGTTTTCGGAAGCGTATCTTGAAGGGTGGTGGTCGTCGCCAGACCTTCAGGCTTTTATGGACCTTCTAAACGAGGATAACGATAGGATCTACAACGGCTTTCCGGGAATGGGTCTGGTCCGCGCGTTTGAGCGATTGCGTTTTTGGCTGCAATCGAACTCCCGCAAGCAGGCGCCCAAAAACATCTCGTACCACTACGATCTCGGCAATGATTTCTATGGCCTCTGGCTGGATAAGACGATGACCTACTCGTCGGCCTACTTTCAGACGGGACAAGAGAGTCTCGAGACGGCGCAGGAACAGAAATACGCGGCCTTAATCGACGAAATGGGCGCAAGATCCGGCGACCATGTGCTTGAAATCGGTTGCGGTTGGGGAGGGTTCGCGGAATACGCTGCGGCGCATCGCGGTTTGCGGGTGACGGGCCTGACAATCAGCAGCGAACAACGCGACTATGCCGTCGATCGCATCGCCCGCGCTGGGCTGAGCGACCAGGTCGATATCAGATTGCAGGATTACCGTGACGAAAAGGGCACGTATGACGGCATTGCGAGCATTGAGATGTTTGAAGCCGTCGGAGAGAAGTACTGGCCAGTCTACTTCGACCGCGTCAGAGCCTGCCTGAAGCCCGGCAGCAACGCGACCCTTCAGATTATCACAGTGAAAGATGAACGTTGGGAAGCTTACCGTAAGGGTGTTGATTTTATACAGAAATTCATCTTTCCTGGTGGCCTTTTGCCCGCGCCCAAAGTACTTCGGCTGCAGGTGGAACGTGCCGGGCTTGAGGTTGCCCGATCTTTTGAGTTCGCGGAAAGCTACAGCCAGACGTTGCGGCGCTGGCACGACACGTTCAACGCCCGGTGGGACGAGATTTCGGCGCTGGGCTTTGACGACAGGTTTCGACGCATGTGGAATCTGTATCTGACCTCTTGCGCCAGTGGCTTTCAAAGCAGAAACTGCGACGTGACACAGATCACGGTTCGAAGGCCCGTCTAGAACATGCCTACCGCAGCCAAGCTTTTCGGGGCGATCCTGTTCGCGGCGCTTGCATTTTTCGTAACGGAAGAAGTCAAACAGGTGATGCCGGGCGAGGGGCGCGGGAACGATCTGCTAAGTCCCGTAAATGCATTGTTTGGTGGGGCAATCGGTTGGCGGATTGTCGGAACGCGTGCCGGTACAGGATATATGTCGACCTTTGGTTTTGGTCTGACAACGTTCTTTGTCACCACAGTTTTGGCGCTGGTTTGGTGGTCGGCTTACACTATGATTGAGCGCGCAGTCTCCGGCCGATACAACGATCCTGGTGATGCGCTTGCCGGGATGGGTGGGCTGATCCTCGACTATTGGGTATTTGTTGCGACGCCAAACGCCATGGCGATGGCACTATTGGGTAGCCTCGTCTTTGGCCTGATTGTCGAGTTCATTTCGCACCGCTGGTCATGACCTCAATGACATCGCTGTTTCTTTACGGCACGTTGCGTCATCTGCCGCTTTTGTCGGTGGTTTTGGGACGTAAACCCAATGGCGTTCCCGCGCAGTTGCAGGATCATTGCGTTATGAAGGTTCGGGACAGGACCTATCCTGCGCTTCATAAGTTAGATGGTCAGGTGGCCGAAGGTCTGTTGATCGCCGTCACGGAGCCAGAGCGCGCCCGGCTTGACTACTATGAAGCGGCTCACGATTTCGATCTGCGGCCGGCGTGCGTCGAAACGGCAGACGGTGCCCGTGCCGCGCACGTGTATTTTCCAAGCTGTCCACCCGTTGCGACGAACGCCGCCTGGTCCTTGGAAGACTGGGCGTTGCACCACGGTGCACCTGTGACGCTGGCGGCCAAAGATGTTATGGCATTGATGGACGCCTTTACCGCGGAAGAGATTGGCAAGCGCTACAATTCGATCCTGGCACGGGCGCATTCCAAGCTTCGGGCCGCCGACAGTCCTGCCCCGATGGACGTGCGAAAAGGCCCGGGCGGGCACAGCGTTACTGTCGAGGCGACGCGCCACCCCTACAACCGGTTCTTCGCGGTGGCAGAACAGGACTTGCGGTTTCCCCGGTTCGATGGCGGGCAAAGCCGAACCGTCACCCGCGCAGCATTCATAATGAGCGATGCGGTAACCGTTTTACCGTATGATCCCGAGCGAGACCGCGTGCTTCTGATCGAACAGTTTCGGTTTGGACCTTACATGCGTGGTGACCCGCGTCCCTGGTCGCTAGAGCCGGTCGCGGGCCGGATCGATCCAGGCGAGACGCCTGAGGATGCGGCGCGGCGAGAAGCGGTGGAGGAAGCGCATGTTTCTATCGGAGCGCTCCATGAAGTGGCTGCGTACTACCCGTCGCCTGGCGGGGTGACAGAGTTTCTATGGAGCTACGTCGGCATCGCCGATTTGCCTGACGACGCAGCGGGGCTTGGCGGTGTCGCGGAGGAAGAAGAAGATATTCTTGGCCATATCTTGTCATTTTCACTTCTGATGGAGCTAATCGCGACAGGAGAAGCTTCAAATGCCCCCCTTATTCTGACCGGACAATGGCTGTCGATGCATCGGGATCGGTTGCGAAAGTCCTGATCGGCTTCGGGCGCCCGGGGCGTCTTCTTGGGAAACATCGGTCAGAGAGGGCGTCGCATTTCGACGGCAGAACCGGTTTGCGAGCGGTACACTTTAGTCGTCAGCTGCAACCAAGTGGATCTCACCTTCGGCCTCAAGCTCTCGGATGACTGCGATAAGATCACTCATTGCTTCGTCGCCCGCGTCTTCGTCAAATTCTCCCAGATCTTCGATTTCGCCGCGCAGCGCGTCCGCCATCCGCTGAGATATGGCCCCTAGTATGAACTCTGTGGCCTCGGGCATTTGCGGTTCCGCCGCCGCCAGTGCTCGAACGAGGACATCTTGTTCAACCTGACGGGTGATCTTGGGAACGTCGCGTGGCGCAATACGTTCGGGAATGTTGGCGAATGTGAAGATCGCCCGGCGCACTTCCTCTGCAAAGTCGGCGTCGTCTTCGTCGAGCCCGGCCAACACTGTGTCCCGCGTCAATCCGCGCGACGAGTTTAGGATCGCGCCGACCCGTTCCACCGGGCCATCGTCAAAGGCGCGCGCAGGCTGGATTTCAAGGACGTCGGCCAGGCCCAATCCGATGCGACGAACCACAGAAGGCCGGATGCCCGAAATCTGCGACACCGCATAGGTGATGCGCCTGGCTCTGTCTCCAGGAAGAAGGCCCAAAAGCTCTGCCGCTGTCGACACGCCAAGCTTCGACAGGATTACGGCGCCGACTTCCACACTCTCTGCCTCGACCACGGGCCGGAGGGTTTCAGCGTCTTTCTCGGCAATTCGGCCCCATGGGTCGACGTCACCGGCCGCAAAGCTCTGTTGGCGAAGCCGGGCCGCAACACCGGCATCGACGGAATCGCCAAGAAGCGAGATTGCTTCTTGCAACCCGCCTGCGCCTAACATGGCCGCTGTTTCAACCTTTTCGGCGAACTCATCTGCGATTGCCCGCACCACGTCCGGCGGCACATTCCCGATCTGGGCGACCTGCCGGATCAGATCAGCTTGAACGGCGTCGGGCATGGAATGCAGCGACAATTTGGCCCCGCTGCCCGCCATCAGACGGACGATCACGGCCGCCTTTTCTGGTCCGGAAAGTCCGACATTCGCTTTCGCCGGCCCCCCCGCCTCGATCCGCGGAAGTGGGGGCAAATCCGCAGCGCCCGCCAAGGCACCGTCGAGAGAGATCGGTGTCGGTTCGTAATCCATCGTGCCTGCTTCGCCGCAGCTTGACCGCACCTTCGCATGGCCTCGGTTAACAGACGGTTTGAACGCGCCGCATATCCGGCGCACGATGGGGAAAAGCCGAACACAGAAATGAAAAGGGCGGCCGAAGCCGCCCGATTCGAAATCCGTTGCGTTTCGTTAGCCCGTCGGCTGGACGCACGCCCCTTTTTCGCCGTCCCAGACAAAACCGTCTGCACAGGACATTGAGGCATGGCTTTCGCCGTAGTTGCAGCCCATCGCAAAACCAAGCGAAGGAAGTGCCGCAAAGGCCAGTGCGACGAAAAGGGTCTTAGTGGTCTTCATGTGGCTCTCCTGTTCTTGTGCTGAAAATGGTAGCACGCGGCCCGCAAAACACAAATGCCGTGTGCGAGATCGCCGAGCGTGGACCTGCGATTGCCTTTTTTCTGGGCAATACAAGACGCTGTGTCAGCCGTCGCCGAACACCCGCGCAAAGATCGTCTCGACGTGCTTGGTGTGATACCCAAGATCAAACTTCTCGTTGATTTCCGCGGGCGTTAGGGCCGCCGTCACATCAGCATCAGACAGAAGTTCTTCTTTGAAATCAGCGTCCTCTTCCCAGACTTTCATGGCATTGCGCTGCACAAGGCGATAGGCGTCCTCGCGGCTGACGCCGGCTTGGGTCAGTGCCAGAAGGACCCGCTGGGAGTGCACAAGCCCGCGGAACTGGTTCAAATTGGCAAGCATGTTGTCGGGATAGATCACGAGCTTGTCGACCAGCCCGGTCAGGCGCGCGAGAGCAAAATCGAGCGTAATGGTCGCATCGGGCCCGATGTTGCGTTCGACTGAACTGTGCGAGATGTCGCGTTCGTGCCATAGCGCCACGTTTTCCATCGCAGGGACGACGACCATTCGGACCAACCTTGCCAAGCCGGTCAGATTCTCGGACAGAACCGGGTTGCGCTTATGGGGCATTGCCGAAGACCCTTTCTGGCCTTTAGAAAAGAACTCTTCTGCTTCCAGAACTTCAGTGCGTTGCATGTGGCGGATTTCAACCGCGATGTTTTCAACTGAACTTGCAACAACGCCCAGCGTAGCAAAAAAGGCCGCGTGCCGATCGCGTGGGATAACTTGGGTGCTGATCGGTTCCGGATTTAGCCCCAGCTTGGCACAGACATGTGCCTCGATCGATGGATCGATATTGGCAAACGTTCCTACCGCCCCGGAAATGGCCCCTGTTGCGACCTCTTCTCGCGCGGTCTTGAGACGCGCGAGACCCCGGTCCATCTCGGCATAGAACCGTGCAAAGGTCAGCCCCATAGTCGTTGGTTCAGCGTGTATTCCGTGGCTGCGGCCGATACGGATCGTGTCCTTGTGTTCCAGTGCCCGGCGCTTCAGCGCGGCCAATAAGGACTCCATTCCAGTGATCAGAAGATCGGCGGCGCGCGTGAGTTGGACGTTGAAACAGGTGTCGAGCACATCAGACGAGGTCATTCCTTGATGCACGAAGCGGGCCTCGTCCGGGCCCACGATCTCGGCCAGATGGGTCAGAAAGGCAATCACGTCATGGCGTGTTTCACGCTCAATCTCGTCAATACGCGCGACGTCAAACTCAACATCTTTGGCCTTCCAGACCGCGTTTGCATTCTCGCGCGGGATGACGCCCAGATCAGCCATCGCGTCGCAGGCATGGGCCTCGATCTCAAACCAGATCCGAAACTTGGTTGCAGGCGACCAGACAGCAACCATGTCGGGGCGAGAGTATCGGGGGATCATACGGCAGACCTTTTCAAGAACGTCGCCCGGGTCATAGACTGGGTATCCGATGGCGACAAGCAAACCCAATCAACTGGCCGCGTTCGAAGGCCGATGGCACCTGGTTCGGAGGATCGAGGATTATACCGGGGGCCCGGCGGGCCATATGGATGGTGACGCGGTCTTCCGCGCTGAGGGTGCTGGACTTCACTACCGTGAGACGGGGCTCTTGCGGTTGGCCAACAATCCGCCCATCCGCGCCGAGCGAAGCTATCTTTGGACGCAGCCCGATCCAGCGCGGATCGAGGTCTGTTTCAGTGATGGTCGGCCTTTTCACTGGTTCTCGCTTCAGGACGCCCCGGAAGCCGCGCATTTCTGTGATCCTGACATGTACCGGGTGCACTACGCGTTCACAGACTGGCCAAATTGGCGGTCGGTCTGGTGCGTAACAGGGCCTAGGAAGGATTACCGGATGATCACAGAGTACGCGCCCCTTGCGCTTGGTTCGGGCATGGGCGACACAGATATGCAGACAGTTGTGGCAGACGGGAGAGGCGCATGACCACCACCACCGATAAGGTTCTGACCGAGGCCTTCGGGCCGGATCAGGGTGCAGCACTGCGGGTGAAGCAGGCGATCTTGGTCGTGCTGGGCATTGCCGCATTGGCTGTGGCCGCGAAGATCAAGGTGCCATTGGGTCCTGTGCCGATTACGATGGGGACGTTTGCCGTATTGACCATCGGGGCGGCTTATGGCCCGCGTCTGGGTCTGACGACGATCCTGGGCTACATGATTGTCGGCGCACTTGGATTTGACGTTTTCGCTTCGTCATCGGCTGAAAACCTTGGTGTGACCTACATGATGGGCGGCACGGGCGGCTATCTGGTGGGGTATGTACTGGCGACCCTTGCCCTCGGTATGGCGGCGCGGCGCGGACTTGACCGAAGCGTTGTCGGCATGGTCGTGGCACTTCTGATCGGCAACGCGCTGATCTATATCCCCGGACTTTTGTGGCTGGGCCAGCTTTATGGCTGGGACCAGCCAATCCTGGCCTGGGGCCTGACACCCTTCCTTCTGGGCGACGCGATGAAGCTGGCGCTGGCCGCGCTGCTGATCCCTGCGGCATGGAAGCTTGTGGGGCAGGCGCGCGCCTGACCATTCGTCACTTTGGCGCTAGAACGCGGCCCCTTGGCGGGCCGCGTTCTCTTTAAACCGGTGATGGCAGCGGCGTATCCGCCAGAACGGTTTCGATATGCGAAGACTGCTCTAGCGTCCGGTGGACAGGGCACTTGTCGGCAATCTCTAGAAGCCGTGCGCGCTGTTCGGGGCTTAGCGGGCCAGTTAGACGGATCTCCCGGCGAAAAACGTCAATTCGTTGGCCTGCGGCGCCGCCCGCATCCTGCCCGTGGACTTTGTCATGCGTGACATCCACATTGACGTGCTCCAACGGCAAGTTCTTGCGGCGGGCATACATTCGGATCGTCATCGATGTGCAGGACCCAAGCGCTGCGGACAAATAACCATAGGGCGTCATTCCTTTATTGGTGCCGCCGTAGGCGATGGGTTCGTCCGCAAGCGCGTGATGGAAGGGACCCGCGTTGATGTCGGTCAGAAATCCCTCCGGGTCAGCGTCTGACGCACGGACCACCCCTTCGGGCGCGCCGATCGGTGGCGCTGGGGGGGTAAGGTCAAGATAGCGTCCAACCCAAGCCGCGATGACCTCGGCTGCATATTCGGCGTCGCTGCCGCGTGTGATCAGATGGTCCGCATCATCAAGCGTTACGAAGCTTTTGGGATGCTTGGCGGCCACAAAGATCTGGGTTGCGTTGTTGATCGACACGACATCGTCTTTGGGGGCGTGAAGGACCAGGAGTGCCTTCTTCAGGCCAGCGATCGTGGGACCAAGTTGCTCGGCCGCGACGTCTTCGACGAATTCGCGCCGGATCCGGAACGGTCGCCCGCCCAGGTTGACGTCTGCCACCCCTTCAGACTGGATCGTGTCCAGTGCGTCGTGAAAGTTGTGCGTGACATGCTCGGGATCAAACGGGGCGCCAATCGTGACCACCGCCTTTAAGGACGGGATACGCGGCGCAGCCTTCAGAACCGCAGCACCGCCCAGCGAATGGCCGATGATCAGGGATGGCGCCTTTCCGTTTTCAGCGAGCCAGGCGGCCGCGGCCTCTAGATCCTCCACATTTGACGTGAACGTCGTATTCTCGAACTCGCCGCCAGAATGCCCCAGCCCAGTAAAATCGAAACGCAAGACCGCGATGCCCATGGCGGCCAGCCGTCCGGCGATCCGCCGTGCGGCGGGGATGTCTTTTGAGCAGGTGAAGCAATGCGCAAAAAGTGCGGTCGCCAGATGCGGCCCATCGGGCATGTCCAAACGTGCGGCAAGTTTCTGACCGTTCCGGCCCGAGAATGTAATGCGGTCGGTGGGCATTTTGCGGTCTCCTGACCAAATTCTTGGGGCTTGCCGCAACAGAGTGGGAACCGGGCCGCTCTGTTACAAGCGGGTCGGTGAATGCGTCACGTCAAGGTGAGCGGGTGTTACAGTGAACCCCGCGACCTCGACAAGGGTCGGACTGCACGGCTAGGAGCGATGTGATAGCGCAGGGCAGGGCCAATCGGGGTGAAACAAGGAACATGGGCTTGGGTTGCATCGGTTGCCACCTGCCTTGGCGCCTTGGCCATCCTCGGCGGGTTTGTCGGAAGCTATCACGCGGCCGGAGATAGCCTGGCGGTCTTCCGTGTTCCCATTGCGATCGGAACGCTTGTCGGCGCAATTGCCGCGCTCGTCACAGGTGCAAGGTTAATCGGAATGGGAGGCCTCTGCGCGGGGATATTGGCGCTTGCCACAGTCTTCCCGCACTGGGTTTCGTTCACAGGGCGGGTCCAGGCATCTGAGGCAGTGATCGCTGTCTATCAGAAAAACCTTTGGTTCAGGTTGCCCGATCCTGCCGAAATCGTGGCGGACATCCGGGGGTCGGGCGCGGATATTGTGACACTGCAAGAGGTTGGGCCAAGGACCGAACCAGTTTTGGCTGCGCTCCGCGACATCTATCCGGTGCAGCGGATCTGCCCCTCTTTCCGGGTGGGAGGCGCCGCGGTGCTGTCGCGCTTGCCGGAGGTCCCCGGCAGCGGGGGTTGCAAGGAGGGTCTGGGGCTTGCCACTGTTGCCCTGGAAACGCCGGATGGGCCGATCCTTGCTGCGTCGGTCCATTTGCATTGGCCGTGGCCCCACTCGCAAGCCGAACAGATCGAAGTGCTATCTAACGTGATGCAGGAATGGGATTCGCCAGCCATCATTGGCGGCGATTTCAATATGGTGCGCTGGTCACATGCCTTGCGTACGATCGGACGTGCAAGCCGAACCGCACCCATCGGCCCTGCACGGGTGACATTGCGAAACAAGCGGTTTCTGTTGAATTTATCGATCGACCATGTGCTGGCGTCGGGTGGACGGGGGACAACCGTTCTGCGTCCCCGGGCCGGATCGGATCACCACGGTCTTTTGGCGCGCATAGCCGTGCAGCATAACTATGCCACGCGCCCGTAGAAGCCCCGCTGTTCTGCCGGGCTGAAACGGACGCCAGGACGATCATAGTAAGAGAACACCGCAACAATCCTCTGTCGTTCGCCTTGGACCGGGGTGACGCGATGGGCGGTGTTTTTTCCAAGAGAGACGTTCAAAGTGCCGGGGTACATCGAGAGAGTTCGAACTGTATCATCCTCTCCGGCAAGAAGTCGGGCGACGCCGTCGAAATTCGGGTCATCATCGGAGCGCAGATCCGGTCTGTATTCGAACGCGCCACCGGCGTCCGAAGCCTGCAAGAGCAACGTCGTTGTGAATTGTGACCGATCGAAATGCCAGTTCAGCGCTTCGCCCGAGCCGTAGCCCATGACGTTAAGCGCTGCCAGTGGATCGTCCATCGGGTAAAGCATGGACAACCCCATGATTTCCGAAAGAAACTTGCCGAGCGGCGGATACACGTACGCTTGGAGGACCGGCGTGTCGCACAGTTGATCGGCGCAGAGCGTGCGGTTCACCGTTTCGGTTTGCATGAGCGCGGGATGGTCTTTTGGAATACCGGGGATCGAGGGCTCAAAGTATATGTTGTGGCGGCGCGCGTGTGTGAAAGCCTCGGTTGCAAGCCTTGGGCGGATCAAGTCCAGCGACGTATCGAGGGCTGATGGTGTCAGAAAACCCTCAAGGTTGAACATACCTTCTCGAGACAGTTCACATTGGCACTTCGCGACCAGTGCGTCCCGCTTGGGACCAGCCTGGTCGATCGGGTACCTTTCGAGATCAATCGCCGGGCCGTTCACGTACGCCCGGTAAGCTTTGGGTCGAACGGGTAGGCGGTCAGGTTCTCAAATCCTGTGTCTGTGACCAAGATCTGTTCTTCCAGTTTGATCGAGAAGTCGCCGCCTTCGGGGCTAATCAAAGCCTCGGCGCACAAAACCATCCCAGGCTGAAGCTGATAATCGTACGACCGAGGAACCCAGTGATCAGGGTACGGCACCATGGGCCATTCGTCGCAAAGCCCAACACCGTGGAACTTACAGCTGTACTTTAGCTTCCAGTAGCGGTCTTCGAGCTGATGGCCGTTGAAGCACAGTTCTTCAATCGAAACGCCAGGCTTCACCATCTCCATGTTGGTGAAGATATGGTCCATCCCATGCAACATGGCATCGACCATGTCGGGTCGCGGGGCTGCGTCGCCGATCCACCATGTGCGGGAAATATCAGTACAGATCCCATAGGCGCCGATCAGATCTGTATCGAATGCCACGATCTCGTTGTTTGCCACCGGACGCGGTCCGCATTCTTGGAACCAGGGATTGGTGCGCGGACCCGAGGCCAATAACCGGGTTTCAATCCATTCACCGCCACGCTTGATGTTGCCAGCGTGTAGGACAGACCAGATTTCGTCCTCGGTTGCACCTGGTACGTTGGCGCGTGTGAATGACTCCATCTCGGCCATCGCGGATTCGCAAGCGTGGATCGAGCAACGCATTGCGAGAATTTCATCTGGGCCTTTGATCGAGCGCGATTTTTCAGCGACTTCCTCGCCCTCCATGACTTCAAGGCCTCGCGCTTCCAGCGCCCTTAGGCCCGCAATCATGATTTTGTCGACAGCCAGCCGCGTGTTGTCGCCAGCATGCTCGCGAAGAAGATCAGCCACTTCGCCGGCAAAGCTTGATGCTGCTGCCTCGCACGCATCGCCCGTGACAAAGTAAAAGAATGAGGCGCCAGAGCGCACTTCTCGGACGAGCGGGTTAAAGCCGGACAGGAATGGAGCGTTCTTGTAATCCCAGATCACCATATGGCCGTCTGCACAAAGAAGCACGGCCCGAAACGGATTATGCGTGTTCCAGAGCTGCATATTCGTCGTGTCGGTGGCGTAGCGAATGTTCAAAGGATCAAACAACAAAAGGCCGCCATAGTCGCGATCAACGATGTGCTGGGTGAGACGCGCCCACCGGAAACGGCGCATCTCGGCAAGGTCGGGGAGGGCGAGCCCAGCCGCCTCCCACTCGCGGAAGGCCAGTGCTGTAGGTCCGATTTCGACACGGTTTGCGTCGTTCGGGGTGCCGTCACCGAGATGGGTCCCGCGCCCCGGGTCGATTTTGCGGAAATCGCGAAAATGTTCGTTCATCGGCGGCTCCTCCGACAGAAGAATTTCAGCGGTTCGTCGACTGTAGCAATTCTGAATGCGACATTTTGCCGGGTCGCAAATGAACCGAGTGCTGGACTGCACTGCCCGCATCTGCTTGCAAATTGCGGCTCTGGACGGCACCCCGGGACCATGGCGGTGGTGTTGCAAGAAATGTTGCCCTTGGCCCCGTGGACCGACCCGCGTGTCTGGCGGCTGCCGGGGACGCAGCTCGCTGACCCGGACGCATGGGTGCAGGTCGACGATGCTTACGCGGGGCAAATGCGACTGCGGAACCAACTGATTAGCGAACAGAGAGGGGACGTGCTGGCCTTGCTACCAGAAGCAAAAGCCGCTGCGGCAGAGCTATATGATATGGGGCTTTCGCGCCTTTCCCGAATGGAAGGGTTCGCGATTGGCGCCAAGACGGCAATGTGTCCCGACTGCAAACAGATCGTGCTAAAACGCTCGGATCCACTGGGAACCCTCGGACGGCTTATTCAGGAGGATCTTTGTATTCTTCAAAAACTAGGCGGCAGTACGGAGCATATCCTGACCGGTGCAGTCCTCTGTTTTCCCGCTGGCTGGACTCTGGCGGAAAAGATCGGTCGTCCGCTCGGTCGTATCCACGCTCCGGTGGCGCGCTATCATCAGGTGGGACCACGCGTACAAAGGATGCTGGATGGTCTGAAGCCCGGGCGCCCGGTCTGGCGTGCCAACGCACATTTCTACGACGATCCCACGTTGTTTGCTCCACGAACAGAAACCGACGCGCGCAACGAGGCGGTGTCGGGCCGGTTTGTAAGGTCAGAATATCAGGTGTTGTTCCGGCTTCCGGTCACGGGCGCGATCGTGTTTTCGATCCACACATACGTTGTTGCTCGTGGTGCGCTTTCGGACGTGGCGGAGGCTGCTTTGGTGGCCAACCCGCTCTCGTCAGGGCAATAGGCTAGAACCCAGAGGGCATAACAGCAGCGAACCCAGCCGCAACAAGCGTCATCCCAAATCCGGTAAGCGCCAGGACGTGAGAGGTTGTGCGCAGGTTTTCACCGCCGAGGATGTTGAAGATCATTAGCGCAAAGCCCAAAGGGAAGAAGAATACCATCACAGCTGCGCTCATCGCGTAGACGGTCAGGCAGGCAATTGGGTCACGCCGTTCGGGCCGGTCGCGGAAATCAGTTGGCTCTTCCCGAATCGAGCCTTGCTCAAGTCGCAATCCCAGGCCCTCGAACAAGTCTCGCACCGGACTGGGATGTCCTGCCGGGCATAGTTCGTCAAACCGTTGAGCGCGCCGCTTGGGCGCCACCTCGACCGGCCAGTCCGTTTCATATGCGCGCAAAGCCGTCGCCATGCATTCCTCGCAAGATCGGCGTTGTTTCCTGTCTGTCCCACCCGTCGCGCCGAAATGTGTCCAGTTTTTGGCAATCGGCTGGCATTGTGGTGCTAAATGTCCAGGACCCCGGGACAATCGGCGGAAACTGGCTTGGATTCGCGCCGACTTAACGCAAGAGGCCGCCGAAAGGGCGGCCTCGTATCACGGTTTCGTGAGGTCCTTACTCTTCTTCAAGCGCCTCGACGGCCTTCTGCAGGTCATCTTTCGAGACCGACTTTTCCGACACCTTCGCAAGCTCAAAAATGTAATCCACAACCTTGTCTTCGAAGATCGGGGCCTGGATTTGCTGACGCATCTGCGGGTTCTGCTGAACAAATTCGAAGAACTGACGCTCCTGACCCGGGTACTGGCGTGCCTGTGTCATTACGGCCTGAGTCATCTCAGAATCCGACACTTCGATTTCGTTTTTGCGCCCGAGTTCAGCGAGCAGCAAACCAAGACGCACGCGGCGCTCGGCAAGCGTGTTGTGCTCGTCGCTTGGTTCCACCGGGTCGTGATCCTCGCCCTCTACGTCGGGGTTCTCCTCATGAAAAAGCTGGTGGGCGATTTGTTTTGCCTCGGCTTCGACAAGGCTTGGCGGCAGATCGAACTTTACAAGGGAATCCAATTCGTCCAACAACGCGCGCTTCATAACCTGCCGCGCAGCGCCGCTGTATTCTGCCTGAAGCCGTTCCGTGATCTGCTCTTTAAGCGCATCGAGGGTATCGGCACCGAACCGCTTGGCAAGCTCATCGTCGATCTCGGCTTTCGCTGGGGCTTTCACGGCCTTTACCGTGCAGGCGAACACGGCATCTTTTCCGGCGAGGTCTTTGGCCTGATAGTCTTCGGGGAAGGTGACAGTGACGTCTTTCTCTTCGCCCGCCTTAACGCCGACCAACTGATCCTCGAAGCCCGGTATGAACGAATTCGAGCCCAGAACCAGCGGGTAGTCTTCGGCCGACCCGCCTTCAAATGCTTCATTATCAACCTTGCCCAGGAAATCGATTACAATCTGGTCGCCATCCTTGGCCTTGGAACCTTTGCGCCTGTCCTCGAACGACTGCGCGTTTTCGGCAAGGCTGTCGAGTGCTTCTTCCACTGCTGCGTCGTCGGGTGTGACGACAAGCTTTTCCAGCGACAATTTCGAGAAATCGGCATCCGGTATTTCTGGGAGCGCCTCGTAATTCATCTCGACCAAGACGTCGTCGCCTTCGGTCCAGTCTTCGTTCGTCATTTTTACGTCGGGCTGAAGCGCGGGGCGGTCGCCCGAGTCTTCGAAGTGCTGGGTCATGGCACCGTCAACGGCTTCCTGCATGGCTTCGCCAAGAAGCCTAGGGCCAAACTGCCGCTTGAGCAGAGCCATGGGAACCTTACCCTTGCGGAACCCCTTCATTTCGATGCCGGGCTGCGCCTCCGACAGCTTTTCGTTGACCTTTTCGTCCAACTCGGCCGCGGTGACGGTGATCTTATAGCCGCGCTTAAGGCCGTCGTTCAGGGTCTCGGTGACCTGCATCTTTGTCCTCATCTGATAGGTCCAGCGCCGGATGCGGCGGACCGTCCGGTAAATCAGCGGCTCTAATAGGGGCGATGGGGCAGGGGCGCAAGGCGAAACACTTTGGACCGACCCCGATTCCGGTCGCACACGGACTTGTGGATTTAGCTTTGTGGAACAGGCCAAGCGCCAGGACGCAAATGCAGTGGCGCTAGCGCGGTACGGTGCATCTGTGTTAACAATTTGAAAGGGATTGCTGTCCGGGAAACGCCAGGAGGAACCCCGTGCAGGAAGGGTCGGAAACAGCAGATCATGCAGAGGTCCGGCAGGACCTTGACCGATACGCTCAACTGATCATGCGGTCGGGCAAGGCCTGGGTTGATTTCTGGGCTGTTTCCGGCGCGTTTATGGTCGGCGGTGTCTGCGTGTTTCTGTTTTCGGGTGAAACCTGGGCGATCGCGTGCGGTATCTTTGTTTTTGCTGGCCTCTTTATGCGCACGGCGCGGATCATCGGTCGCCTGGACGGAGAGCTCCTGTTCTTGCATCGCAAGTGGATTCGTCGCGGGTGGTTCTTCACTTCGGATGGACACTCGGCCGAGGCGCTGCCGCACAATCCCCCCAGCTTTTCCGACAGGTGAACCCCGACCCTGCGCGCGAAGCGCGCACTATAGGTCGGGCCGCAAATCTGCTGAATACCGCGTCATTCCACGCGCTGATTGCGAAATTATTCGGCAAATGCGGCGGATACCGTGAACAGGTCAGTTTCATTTCGTGACTCAGCAGCGCGCCGAAGCACCGTAGGTCCAAGCAGGGTGTCTAGGGTTCCGCCTCCTCCTCCCTTGAGGGTCTGGTCCGAGAGACACCACCTGTCCGGCAAACTCCGGATCGGTACACGGCGGGGCAAAATCCCGGGAGAGCACTGCGAATTGGGGAAGTCCGGTCTCTCGCGTTCCGCCACGGTCCCCCCGATTTTCTGGTCCCGGCGGAACCTGGCACAGGGGAAGACCCATGTTCGTACTACGTCAAATCGCCGCCGGAGCAACCGCCCTTGCAATGGCGTGCGCTGCACCGGCCTTTGCCCAAGAGCGGACCGAGTTCCGGGTCGCGTGGTCGATCTATGTGGGCTGGATGCCGTGGGGATACCTGGAAAACTCTGGCATCATGGACAAATGGGCCGAGAAATACGGGATCGATGTCGAAATCGTTCAGATCAACGACTACGTCGAGTCGATCAACCAATACACCGCGGGCGCGTTCGATGGCGTGTCCGCAACCAACATGGATACGCTGTCGATCCCGGCAGGTGGGGGTGTCGACACCACTGCGCTGATCGTCGGAGACTTTTCGAACGGCAACGACGCAGTAATCGTCAAAGGCGATGGCGATCTGGCCGGGCTCGCCGGGAAACCGGTCAATCTGGTGGAGCTGTCCGTGTCGCACTATCTGCTGGCGCGCGCCCTTGACAGCGTCGACCTGCGGGAAAGCGACCTTGCAAGCGTGATCAACACGTCCGACGCAGATATGATCGCTGCATTTGCAACCGACGATGTTGAAGCGGTGGTCACGTGGAACCCGCTTGTTTCGACGATCCTTGAAGATCCGAATGCGAAGAAGCTGTTCGATAGCTCTGATATCCCCGGAGAAATCATCGACCTGATGGTCGTGAACACCGACGTGCTTGAGACCTATCCTGACTTCGGCAAGGCGCTTGTCGGCGCGTGGTACGAAGTGATGGGCCTGATGGCGGCGGGCGACGAAACCGTCCTTACAGCGATGGCCGAAGCTTCAGGTACCGATCTTGCGGGCTACAAGGCCCAACTTGCATCGACCGAGATGTTCTATGATCCAGCCGACGCCGTGGCGTTCACGCAAAGTGCCGAGTTGCCAGCAACGATGGTCAGTGTGGCTGAGTTCCTTTTCGACAAGGGCATACTTGGTGAGGGCGCGCCTTCGGCCGATTACATCGGCGTTGCCTATCCCGACGGCTCGACCACCGGAGACGTGAACAACGTCAACTTCCGTTTCGACACGACGTTTATGCAGATGGCTGCTGACGGCGCGCTCTGAGTAGCGCGCCGGTCAAGAGGTCAGGCACGTGCGACTAATCAACCGGCAACCGGGCGTCGTGTTGCGCGCCGCCCTTGTCGCCGTGCCGTTCGTCGCTGTTTTTCTGGCCTATTCGATCGCGTCCGAGGTGCGATTGGCGGCAAACCCGTCTGATAAGCTTCTGCCGTCGCCTGCGACCATCGCAATGACGGCAGAGCGCTTGTTCACAGAACCTGACCGGCGTTCAGAAAAGGTCCTGCTTTGGCACGATACCGCCGCAAGTCTGCGCCGCCTTTTGCTGGGCGTCGGTATTTCGGCGGCCCTGGCGACGGTTCTGGGTCTTTTGATCGGGCTTCTGCCGCATATTAGGGCGACACTGGCCGGGTTTGTTGCTGTTGTATCGATGATCCCGCCGCTTGCCGTACTTCCGATCCTGTTCATTGTGTTCGGTTTGGGCGAGGTTTCCAAAGTCGTGCTGATCATCGTCGGCATTCTGCCGTTCCTGATCCGCGATCTGAGCCAACGTGTTCTGGAAATCCCGCGCGAGATGATCGTGAAGGCAGAGACGCTTGGCGCGTCGAGCCTTGTGATCGCGCTACGTGTTGCGTTGCCCCAGATGCTGCCCCGGCTCATTCAGGCGGTCCGGCTGTCCCTTGGTCCTGCCTGGCTGTTTCTGATCGCTGCCGAGGCGATCGCCTCGGAACAGGGGCTAGGGTATCGCATCTTTCTGGTCCGCCGGTTTCTAGCGATGGATGTGATCCTTACCTACGTCCTTTGGATTACGCTTCTGGCGTTTCTGATGGACCTCATCTTGCGCACGATGTCGCGCAAGCTTTTCCCATGGACGGAGGCGAGCTTGTGAGTTTCGTCGTCGCCCACAACATCTTTCAGTCCTACGGATCGCGTCCGATCCTGGAGCGTGTAAACGTCGAGGTCGACGAGGGGGAATTCGTGTCCATTGTGGGCGCTTCGGGGTGCGGAAAGTCAACGTTCCTTCGGCTCTTGCTGGCGCAGGAGCAGCCAACAATGGGGGAAATCCGGGTCGCAGGCGCCGCGCCTGCGGTCGAGCCGGGCCTTGACCGTGGGGTCGTCTTTCAACGCTACTCGGTCTTTCCGCATATGACCGTGCGCAATAACATTGTTGCGGGCGAGGCGTTCCGCAGTCCGTTCGGGCGGTACTTCGGCAGCTCGCAGCGCGCCGCGCAGACCCGGGCGGACGACACGCTTGCGCGGATCGGGCTTGACCATGTGGCTGACCAATATCCTGCGACGCTGTCTGGCGGCATGCAGCAAAGGCTTGCCATTGGACAGGCGTTGGCCGCGAAACCGCGCATCCTGCTGCTGGACGAACCGTTCGGCGCGCTCGATCCTGGCACGCGCCTGTCCATGCATGCCTTTCTGACAGAACTTCGCGACGATACCGGCATGACCGTATTCATGGTGACACACGATCTTGAGGAAGGCTTCAAGCTTGGCGACCGGGTTCTGGTGTTCGACAAGCCGCGCTGGGACCCCCACGATCCGAACGCCTATGGCGCCACGATCACATACGATTTCGATGCCCGCGACGGTGGCATCCCGTTTCAGCGCATCACGGAGGATCAAGATGCATTTCGCCCCGCCTGAGCGCACCCGCTCGTACCACCCAGCCGATATGGCGCGCGACGATCGGCGCTTTCATCACCCCGACCTAACCAAGCTCCAGGGGTGGAAGTCGATGAAGGCCGAAGCGGACATCCCTGAAGGCCGCTGGGACGAGGAACGGCGCTGGGCGCTCCGGATGGGTCTGACGGGCGCCGATTCAATCGAAGACAAATCCATCCCGACATTCGCGCGGGGAGAGCTGCCCCACTACGCCGGGATCAACACATTCCTGAAGGCGCCCTATGCCGAGGACGTCACCGAGGTTAAGGATTATGACGCCACGGTTCTGGGCATTCCCTTTGATGGCGGCACGACCTATCGCCCTGGCACCCGGTTCGGACCGCAGGGTGTGCGTAAAATCAGTGCGCTTTACACACCCTACAATTATGAAATGGGGGTCGATCTGCGCGAGCAGATGACGCTGTGCGACGCGGGCGATGTGTTCACCATCCCCGCCAACATCGAAAAGAGTTTCGACCAGATCAGCCGCGCCGTGAGCCATGTCTTCAGTTCGGGGTCGCTTCCGATCATGATCGGCGGAGACCATTCAATCGGGTTCCCCTGCGTACGGGGGATTGCCGAGTGCACATCGAAGAAGATCGGGATCGTGCATTTCGACCGTCACGCCGACATCCAAGAGAAAGACCTAGATGAGCGGATGCATACAACGCCCTGGTTCCATTCTACAAACCTTCCGAACGTGCCCGCAAAGAACCTGGTTCAGGTCGGGATCGGCGGCTGGCAGGTGCCGCGCGAGGCGGTGAAAGTTGCCAGAGAGCGGGAAACGAACATCATCACCATGTCGGACATGGAGCGGATGGGGGTCGACAAGACCGCAGAGATGGCGCTTGAGATGGCGTGGGACGGTGTCGACATGGTCTATATGTCCTTCGACATCGACTCGATCGATTGCGGCTTTGTCCCTGGCACCGGGTGGCCCGAACCCGGCGGCTTCCTGCCGCGCGAGGCACTGGCGCTGGCGTCCAAGGTGGCGGCCGAGGGGATCTGTGGAATGGAATTGGTCGAGGTTTCGCCACCCTACGACACTTCTGATATCACCGCACTATTGGGGACCCGGGTGATTGTGGATGTATTGGGCTCGCTTGTAGCTTCAGGCAAGCTTGGTACCCACAAGGCGCATATCGACAAACCTGTCTCGATCCCGTGTGGTGAGTTTGAAGGCCGGAGGTGGTCCAATGCCACATGACATTGTGAACGGCCATATCGGGCACAATCACACCCATGACCATCTGCACAGCCATATGGCGCCCGAAGACGTTGCCGGAGAACTTCAGGTGCTGGCGGCACAGTTTATCGACGGGTTTGTCAATGCAAGCGACAAGGCGTCCTACTTGCGGCTTGCCGGCGTGCCCTTTGAGCGACCGGGCAAAGGTGGGGCAACCGCACTGAAGCTTGTGGATGTGGCGCTGACGACCGAATGGCAAGTTGGCACCGCGTCGCCGTCCTTTGGGACGCGTGAGTTAAGCTATCTGCCATTTCCGGGCGAAATGATCCAAGAGCGGACCAACATGGCGCTTGTCTATGTGTCGATGGAAGAAAAGTCGCTTCTGGACGTTCGGGATTTCTTGTCTGACAGACGGGACATGGCGAGGCTTTAAGTGAAGAGCGCGGTTACGTTTGAAACGCGGTGGGACATTTGACGGAAACATCACAGGGTCAGCGTGCTTGCGCCAACGGCATGAAAGGAGCGTATAAGATGGCCCCCAAAAACCCCCATGAAGACCCGCGCAGGGCGCGCCCGCCCACCGAACCGCGACGGTCGCCCCGGACCTACCGCTTCACGGATTGGGCTATGATTTGATCATTGCCTACGCGATTTGAGTCGCGCTGAGCCGGTCATCGAATTTCTGCGAGATCCGCTTTAGGTCGCGGGTCAGGACAGTGATTTCATCTGGGGCAGCACGGTCCGCGCCGCCAACGCACTTTTTGCGCAGGGCCTCTAGATCCTGCGAAACCGCCGGAAACCCCAAAAGCGCCGCCGCGCCTTGAAGCTTGTGAAGCTGCTCTGCCACCTCCGATTTTCGGCAAGGACGATCATCGTGCTCGAGTCGCGCAATTGCCCGCGCGATCTCTCCACGTAGCTTTTGCGCGATCTCAGACACCCGCTCGGCACCAAGAGCACCCACGAGCTCCTCGAATACCGTGCCCGCTTCTGTCGGGGTTCGATCCACGGTTTCGAGCAGTTCCTTCAACTTGCCGAACCGCAGAGGTTTTGTCGCAAAGTCTGTCATGCCAGCCTCTTCGGCCTTGGTCCGAAACTCTTGGGGACCATGGGCCGTTAATCCGAGGATTGGGGTGGCTTGGTTGACGCCTCCGCCCATGCGGATTTGCCGGGTGGCTTCCAGACCGTCCATCACCGGCATGCTGATATCCATGATGATCAAGTCGAAAGGTTCAGAAGCGGCGATTGTGCAGCCATCCTGTCCGTCCGATGCCAAAGTCACCCGGTTTCCCATCAATTCTAGCATCTCACAAAGCACCGATTGGCTGATCGAGTTGTCTTCAACGACCAGGATCCTTCTTGGCACGAGAGCGGGATTTCGGGTGTTATCAACACCGGACCTAGTAACCGATGGAAGGTGCTCAGGCGAACTGCGTCGAAGCGAAAGGGATAGCGTGAACGTGCTACCCGTCTTGTCCTCAGACTTTACGGACAGATCACCTCCCATCAGACGCGCAATTCTCCGCGAAATCGAAAGACCAAGGCCGTCACCGCGCTTGTCACGCCCTGACGGCTCGGCAAGTACCACATAGTCTTCGAAAATCGCGTCCTGCTGCGCCTGCGGGATACCGGGTCCGGTGTCCGAGACAACGAGATTGATGTCCGTGCTGTCCTGACCATGGATTCCCGAAAGTTCGATCTTGATTGTTCCGGTCGACGTGAACTTGATGCCGTTTCCGATCAGGTTTGTCGCAATCTGCCGGATGCGGTCTTCGTCGCCGCGAAACAAGATGTCCAAGTCGGGTGAGATGCGCAGATCAATGTCCAACCCCTTGCGGTCGGCAAGGGGCGTAAGGAGTGTGACCGTATCCCGCAGCGTTTCCGAAAGATTGAACTCGACATCCGAGAGTGTCAGGACATCCGACTCGATACGTGTCACGTCAAGCGCATCGTTTGCCTGCCGAAGCAGAAGTTCAGCAGAGCCGATGGCGACCCGCGCATAGCGGTCTTGTTCCGCGGTCAGGTCTTTCGAACGCATCACATCAAGAAGCCCTAAAATACCGTGAAGCGGTGTGCGCATCTCATGGCTCATGATCGTCAGGAAACGCGTTTTGGCGCGGTCCATGCGCTCTGCGCGATCACGTGCGAAGATGAGACGCATCTCGGCTATTTTCCGTTCGCTGATATCCCGAAAATAGCAAACCGAAACCCAGTCGCCGTCGGGTCCTAACGTGGTGACGTTCATCTCAGCGGGAAAGGACTCGCCAGTCCGCCGACGTACCGAGATTTCGATCCGACCTGTACAGGAAGCTTCTGCCCAGGTTTTCACGTTGGGTTCAGCAGTGGTATGCGCCGGGCGGGGCCTAAGAGTATCGTCAATATTTTTCCCGATGATATCTTCGGCATTCCAGCTGAACATGACCTCGGCCGCGCCGTTAAATCCATTGATAATGCCCTGTTCGTCGGTGGTCACAATTGCATCGAGAGATGCCGCGATCGTCGAAGCCAGGCGTGCGGAGGATGCGCGTAGGTCCTCGTCACGCTGGTCGGCAATCCGCAAGAACCGATTTAGAACAATAAGCGCAGCTGTCAGGGCAGCAATGACCGCGATGGCCACCAAACCTGTACGTCTTAGCTGCCCGGCCAGGGCAATCCGACGGGCTTCGGCCTGGCGCGCTCCAATACTGTTCCCAAGTATTGCCAGGCGGCGCGCGTCCGGCCGGATCTGGCGCGTGAGCGCCAGTAACTCTGATAGCGTATTTGGCGATACTTCGGGTTCGGCGTCGAGCAATGCCACAATGTTCCTGGCGTACTCGTCGAGCCCATCAAGAAGCTCCAGGGCAGCCTCGTCTTCAGAAAAGACCGTGCGCGCGTTGCCTTTTTGTACAAGACCGATCCGACTAAGTGCGATATTCGCCCGCAGCGCGACCACGTTTGAATTTGGCTGCGGCAAGCGTTGTTGTTCAAGGAGCGCCGCGTGCAGTCGCGCGGTTTCGGTATCCAGTTGCAGGATTGTCCATTGGAGGTTTTCGCCCGCGGCGCTTGTCAGGCTTTGCAGATCGCGGAACAACCGCTGACCCATGGCCGCGAGAAGCACACAGAGCGCTGCGATTGCAACTAGAATGGCGATGCGGCTACATTTCATCGGTCAGGCCGTCGGACAACGGGCCGACCCGCGCTGGATGGGTACGGGACGGCAATCACTCGATCACCGAAATACGTGCTAGCTGCCAAACCGACCGGGCATGCGTCGTTTCTGTTTGATATTTTGGATGATCGTCGAACGGGTAGACGACCCAGTAGGGGCCCTTGTCGCGCACCGACATCGGCTGGCCATTCATCCGCGTTGCCACAATCGGGGCGTCCGCCTCGAGATCGCCCATCGGCATTTCTATGCTGTAGTCGTTTAGTGCCGTCATGATTAGAACCGTGCCCTCGGCACCTGCATGCTCGAGCAAACGTGCCATCGGAACGCCCGAGAACCGAATGGTTCCATCGGTCCAAATGGTCGTCGTCAGGATTTCTGATTGAGGAAGCGCCTCGATTTCTGAACGGGTCATGACAGAGGTTTGTCCATCTGGACCGATCACTTCGAGCGGAACGTTGCTTTGGGGTGCCGCAGGTGACGCCGAAAGCCCCATTGCCAAAACAGCCGCCATCAGTTGCCTGCTTGTTGCCATTCTAATCATCTCTTTGGGTCTTTCCTCATCGCGACTCGCACATGTGTACAGTTTTTCAACGCGTTCGGCGAACCGCCTGATGCGACACTCTTCAGAATTGTAACTGCGGTCCGAAGCGGGCATCCTGCCCACCCTAACTTTGTTAACTGCGACCCGACTCTTGATGCACAAACTCCTTATTGCAGACGATCACGATCTGGTTTGCGAAGCGATCGCGGCCTACCTGTCTGCAGCTCCTGATTTTACGGTTCATACGGCCGCCAATCTGGACGAGGCGATTGTGATCCTGCGCGACAGTGGCGACATAGATCTTGCAATCTTCGATTACAGGATGCCGGGAATGGACGGGCTTGATGGGCTGGGACAGGTCCGCGCCATGTTCCCGGATGTTCGCGTCGCGCTTATGTCCGGCGTGGCATCACCGACGGTTGTTCGCGATGCTCTTGCACAGGGTGCCGAGGGATACCTTCCTAAATCACTGCCAGTGAGCAAAATGATCGCGGCAGTCCGTGATATCCTTGATGGCCAAGGCTTTGTCCCGGTGGATGATATCGAACGTCAGGCGGCTCTGCACAAGAAGGAGGCTTGGGACCTCAGTACCCGTGAATTGGAAGTGCTCGAAAAACTGTGTCTCGGCCGGTCGAACAAACAGATTGCCGAGGAACTGGGTGTGAAGCTGGTTACGGCCAAGCTCCATGTCGCGAACATTATGTCTAAGATGGGTGTCGACAATAGAACGCAGGCCGTTGTTCTGGCAAAGGAAAAGCACATATTCTAGGGCCTTGGGTTACGGAGCCCGGCCGTTTGCACAACATAGCAAGCTGACGCGCGTCTCCTGGGGATGTGAATCGCGCCATTTGAATTCCAGAATAAACTATGCTTTGGTATAGGTGTTGCGTGTCCCGAGGTTGCGCGGCACCGATCGACTTGCGTTCTTGGAGACCAGGGCATGCCCCCAACTGAGTGCCGCTTTCAGAAAAATCTGAAGCCGGAAGACGCAGCAGCCGCTCTTGAAGCGGACCGGTGCCACAATTGTAGCATCACGCTTGGTGAACTGCTTAAAGACGGCAAGTTTTTGGAGATTTGCGGCGAAGAGTACATTAGCGACTTAACGACGGGGCAGGACTACAGTGTCGCGATCGCGCTGTGCCCCGATTGCCATCGCCAGGCTCATCTTGACGCCGGCGGGAACCATTCACCGTGTCATGTGAACGCCCGTCGCAGCCGCGAATGGATCGATTGGCCAGAGAAAGAGGCCGATAGACTTGCGGCCCACGAACGATCGGGCTGACGGACCGGACACAGGCAAGTTAGCTTTCGGCCTTACGACCAGTTCCGTCCACGGCCTTGCACGCGTCGGAGCATTGTGCCTGCCTGATTTGTATACTAAAGTATAGATCTGGGGGAGATGGGGTCGCGGACGGCTCGGCTCATTCGTCCCGTACGGTATCGCGCCGTCCGCGCCCTAAATCTCCTGGAAGTGTTTGCGATTTGGTGTTTGAACACAGTTTTAGCCATGTTTTCCGTTTGAGGGGGTTGGCGCTTGCTCCTCCAGGTAATCAGTGTCCCAAAAGACCGGGCTCATCCCGTTTTCCCGGTCCCCGATGGGCGGAGCGCCTCGTGGCTCCGCCCATCGGCGTATGTAGCAACTCCGAAGGATCTGTCTGAAGAGTACTGACCGCAGCGCCCAGCGAAAGGTGCGGAATGATTGGAGGTCAACGCGGCAGGGGAAGCCGCAACGACCAAGTTCCACAGGCTAGACTCACCACTGAGCGGCTGCCAACTGAACTATGGAATAGTTCGAACCGTCAGATCTTTCTGCAGTGCGTTCGCGGCGGCCAGAATCTTCTCTTTAAATGCACTTGCGGCCTTCGTGTGGCTTTGGCCAAGACGGGTCAGTAACCCGATCGGGCGCCATACCGATGGGTCGGCCAGATCCTTCCATGCGATGTCCCGGTTTGCCGTGTGCAATGACACGAGTTTGGGGACCGGCGACACCGCCACACCTTGCGCAACCAGATCCAGCGCGGTCGAGGTCCGCCTGGCTTCGTAGCTCCATCGAATTGGCGTGCCGCTGCGGGCAAGCGCTTCGTAAATCACAAGGCGGTTGCCGGTTCCCTGTGCAGGCAAAACTAGCGACTCATTCCTCAAATCATGCCAATAGACCTGATCTCTTGCTGCCAACCTATGGTTTGGGTGCACCGCGAGCACGAGCGGCTCTTCGAACAATGGAGTGAATTCGGTTGTTGGTTCCAGCATGGGCACCGAGCAGAGGCCAAAGTCGGCCTCGCCTTGTGCGACCGCTTCTGCAACCTCGTTTGCGGCAAGATCGAGAAGCCTGATGCGAACTGGTTTTATGTCGCTTTGCAAGCTGCGGATCGCTGGCGTCACAAGCGCAGCCACAACGGTTGGAATTGTGGCCAGCGTTACTGTCTGGGCACGTTGATGGGCAAAGGCAGCGCTTTCGTCGCGAAGGGCGCGCGTTGTTTCACGCGCCTCCTGCAGCATGGCGTCCGCCCTGAGTTGGAGCCGCTTGCCAGCCAGGGTGGGGCGCACGTCGCGAGTTGTGCGCTCGAAAAGCGTCGTTCCAAGTGCCTCTTCCAACTTTCTCACCCGGCGGGTCACCGAAGACTGAGACAGCCCCAGCCGGTCCGCGGCTGCGTGAAATGACCCCGTTTCCTTGACCGCAAGAAACGCCTCAAGATCGAAGAAATCAAAATTGATCCTCATATTGCATCAATAGATCGATTTTCAGCATTAGCCAAATCAAACTGGTATCCAACTCGTTGGGGCGAAACAACGTAGGCAACCTTTGCCAGAGACGGCTGGGGGGATGAATGTCGGAGCATGCGAAGGACCGTTCCCTGCCAAGGCGAGGCGCGTCGCGATCGCCTGCACGCATGCTGAACCTTCATGGGAAGCTCCAACAAGCGCCCAAAGACCTCAGAGTTGCATTTTAGGTGGACGAACATCGACCGGTGCGCCCTGATCGGCAAAAGGGGTTGCCTCAGCAGCCCCTAACGCCCGTTCCGATCAAGCGAGAATCAAGTAGCGTCGGGTGCTTCAACGTCGGACCATTCCGCAACGACGGAAGGTGCTCGAACACCCTTCACTTCGATTGCATCAAGTGCGGCATTCAACTCGGTCAATTCGTCCTCTGTGAAACTTAACTCTGACGTTGCGACGTTGTCGCGCAGATGAGACATCTGGGTCGTTCCTGGGATCGGAACGATGTCGTCGCCTTGGGCAAGGAGCCACGCCAATGCGATTTGACCGGGTTTGGCGCGCTTTCGCTCTGCCCACGCGCGCACAAGTTGAAGCAGTTCCATGTTTGCCGCGCGGTTTTCTGGGTCCATTCGTGATGTCGCGGCGCGGAAGTCGCTCGGCGCGAAGGTCGTTTCCATGTCGATCGCCCCGGTCAGGAACCCGTATCCGAGTGGCGCGAAAGGAACGAAGCCAATTCCAAGCTCGCGAGTTAGCGGAAGGATATCCTGTTCGCGGCCCCTCCATAACATGGAGTATTCGCTTTGGACTGCGCTGACCGGTAAAATCTGGTGCGCTTTTCGAAGCGTTGCCGGCCCCATCTCTGACAGGCCCCAGTGCAAGACCTTGCCTTCATCAATCAGGTCTTGGACGGTCCCTGCCACATCCTCGATCGGAACGTTTGGATCAACCCGGTGCTGATACAAAAGATCCACACGGTCTGTACCAAGCCGCCGAAGGGATCCTTCGACCGCCCGTCTAATCTGCGCGGGTTGACTGTTGACAGTGAAGTCCCATGTGCCGGTCTCTGGATCTACATTGAAGCCAAACTTGGTTGTGATTTGAACCTCGTCACGAAAAGAGGCCATCGCCTCGCCGAGAATTTCTTCGCAATGGAATGGACCATAGACCTCGGCACAGTCGAAGAACGTCACGCCCTGGTCGAAAGCTGACTGGATTAGCCCAATCATCTCGCCCCTGTCCGGGACAATGGAGTGAAAGGTCCGGTGCATGTTCTGCACACCCAATCCCAACTCGGAAACGTCCAAGTCGCCGAGCTTCCGGCGTCCCAGTCCGCTTGCTCGCGTGCTGTCCGAAGATTGCGTTGCGGCGCGCGTCACCCCGAGGGCAAGTGCGGTCACGGCAACCGGAACGCCGGTAAGGAGCGCGCGACGTGACGGATTGATTTTGCTGTTTTGCCTCAACATAGATGGCCTCCTGCGCTTTTGACGGGTCATTTCGTCGTTCCTCGCGTAGTAAGGTGGGGCTTTTAGCAATTCGTTCTACGTGCTTGGATCAATTGCGCAAGAAACGTACATGGCCCCTGCATCCAAATGATGTTTCGTGACGACTTCAGCGTTGCCGCAGTGACCTATGGACGCATGGGTGGCTCTGGACGGCGCGAAATCGGAGATCTGGTTGCAGAGCCATTTGCCCTGGACTTCGCGTTTCTGGAACACGAACGAACTGTGGTAGAGCATCGTGGTGGAGGCATCGAAGAACTGCCTATCTTGCGGCATACTGGCGGTGCGGTTGGTTGCGACACGGTGCGCTTTCTTGAAACCGATGGGCCTTCGGAGTTCGTCGAAGTGCGACCTGCGGGTTGGATTCGACGTGAGGTCGTATCCGATATGCGCGCCGAAGCATTCCAGGATCACGAAAGGCTGTGGAACCGATGTGACCCCTCACTCAGCGCACTTGCGATGCGGGTCAGAGCGCATGCGCTTGGCGGAATGTCGCTGTCGCACGAGGAACTTGAAGAACGTTTGCGAAACGCGATTGCGCGCAGTCTGGAGGCGGCTGGTGCTCGGCCAAGGCCGAAGAAAGAGCTTGGTCTCGACCATCGCCGCGTGAAACGTGTCGCCGCCTATATCGATGCGAACCTAGACAAAGACCTGCGGCTTAGTGTGCTGGCAGACGTTGCAGCAGTGAGCCGATTTCACTTTGCCCGGATGTTTTTGCGAACCTCAGGGATGCCCGTACATGCTTTCGTGACGTCGCTCCGTATGGATCGGGCTGCATCGGCATTGCGAGCCGGTGCTTCAGTTGTTCAGGCCGCAAATCGGGTCGGGTATGCATCTGGCCACAGCTTCAGATCGGCGTTCTACGCGCAGTTCGGCAGTCATCCATCCGAATACGCCGAGCGAGTTCGGAAACGTCTCTAGAGGTCTGCAACGATCCCTGTCGAAAGGACAGATTTTTGCAGCGTTGGTTGTAGAGGGCTTTGTTGCGGCGCACGCCCGAGCTTGAACTAGGGACTTCCTCCGGCTGAGGGAAGGAACCAGGATGTCTTCCTGCTATGGATCGAAAGGTATGGTCCACACTGAATCCAACATAAAGGGTAGCTCGTCGGTACGAGAATCCGGCAGCTCTGCGAACTTAGCTACTGAAAAAACGATGCGAAAGTCACTTGTGATGGTGCGGGTGGAGGGACTTGAACCCCCACGCCTTGCGGCGCCAGAACCTAAATCTGGTGCGTCTACCAATTCCGCCACACCCGCACGACGCCGGGTGAATAAAGCAAACCTGCGAACGTGAAAACCCCAAACACGTCACGCGCTATTTGATTTCGCGGCAACCGGTCTCTAACTTTGGAGAACGCGCAACATGCGAGCGATTTGGCGTGGCAGACTACAGTATTTGGATTGTCGAAGGGCTGAACATATCTGTCAGCGGCGGCAAGTCTTTGTCCGGTTTCACTCAAGGCGATGCATCGCACTTGGACGGCGAAACCATTCGGCTCGACGCGCTGAACCTTACAGAGGTCGAAGTGCGCGATGGCGGTAGCGACAGCGACTTTGACGACAATGATGGCAACCAGCGCCTGAACGGGGCACAGACCATAAATGGGACGTCCTATAGCAACCAGACCGTGGTCGAAGCGGAGTACACGGTGGTGCTTCGCGATCCGAACACAGGGATCGAATACACGGCCGTCGGCGTTAACCTGCGCGACAGCTCGCCATCCTACGCCACAGTCGAGGGCCTGGCTTTTGTCGGCGGGCAGGGCGGTTTTCCTCCGACCGGTGTGGATCTGGTGGTCGTCGATACCCGCGAAGGTCCGGGCGATTTCGGTCAACCCGCCATCGCGGCGCCAGAGTTCGCTTTTCCGATCTGCTTTACGCCAGGGACACGGATCGCGGTTCCTTCGGGGGAGCGCAGGATCGAGGATCTTTGCGTTGGCAGTCTTGTTCTAACGCGGGATCGCGGACCCCAGCCCGTACGATGGATCGGCAGGACCGATGTGTCACCTGCCGATGTTGCAGCTAAGGACAGTTTCTTGCCCGTCAGAATAGAAATGGGGGCCCTGGGGGGCGGGCTACCTGACCGGGACTTGGTCGTGTCGCAACAGCATCGGGTGCTGATCCGGGGGTGGAAGGCCGAATTGTTGTTTGGAGAGCGCGAGGTGCTGGCGGCGGCCAAGCATCTAGTGGGACGACCCGGCATCGCGCTGGATTTCGCGCCTGGCGGCGTGACCTATCTTCACATGATGTTCGACGCGCATGAAATCATCTGGGCGAATGGCGCGCAGGCCGAGAGTTTTCGGCCCGGCCCTGCCACGATTGCAGCGATGGATGGCGAAACGCGGAGAGAGTTTCTGGAGTTGTTTCCGGAGTTTCACAGCGTCGATCCTGCCCGTGGGCTTTTGAGAGGCTGGGAAGCCGGGGCGCTTTCTGGCTAGGCGACAAGGGTTCGCAAGACCTTCGGCAATTCCTCGGGAATGTCTTCGGCGATCAGGCCCGGGCCAAAGCTAAGCGCGCATTCAACGTGAAGCCAGGCGGCGGTCGACGCGGCGTTGATCGGGCTGAACCCGCGCGCCAGAAGCCCGGTGATGAAGCCTGCCAGCACGTCGCCGGAGCCTGCAGTGGCAAGCCAGGGGGCGGCGCGGTCAAAGTGGGCCGAGTTGATGCTGGCTGCGCCCGTCTGGTCGGCGATGACGGTTTCGGGACCCTTGAAAAGGACCGTGCAGCCCGCGAGGGCGGCGGCTTCGCGCGTGGCGTCGAGTTTGGAAAAGGCGGGGCCTTTCGTGGGCGGTTCGGCAAGCTTTTCCGCAATGTCGGGGAAAAGACGGGCGAACTCGCCTGCATGCGGGGTCAGGACGCATGCCTCGTGAAGCTGGGCAAAGAGCGCTTCGGGGTCGTCGGCAAAGACCGTTAGCGCGTCAGCATCAAGCACGATGGCCCGCGTCCCGGGTTTGAAGGATTCACCCGGTTCTAGGGCAGGGGGAACCAGGGCGAGCGCTGCGGTGACGAGCGCGCGGGTATGTTCAGAGACGCCCAGTCCCGGCCCAAGACAAAGGGCGTTGAGGCGCAGGTCTTTGAGCGTTTGCGAGAGCACACCCGCATCCGCAACAAGCCGCAGCATGATGGCGGTAAGGTCGGCGGCGTTCTCAGCCATCGCGTCAGGCGGTGCGGCGACGGTCACAAGCCCCGCGCCGATCCGAAGCGCGCCACGCGCGGCGAGGCGGGCTGCACCGGTTTGGCCCGCGGGGCCAGAGAGGATCAGGGCGTGGCCGTGGGAATATTTGTGGGCTTCCGGCGTTTTGGCCAGCGCTTCGCGCAGCGCCGGGCCGCCAGTGATGACTTGCGCGTCTCTGAACATTTATGCCTCCGGTGCGAGTATCTGTGCCAAGGTGAAGGGGCGGTCAGGTCGAGTTACGGGCATTGTCCCAGCGCGCAAGGCCAATATCGGCGACGACGACATCTCCACACAATCGAGTGTTTGGCCCCCGCTCCAATCCTCGCTTTTTGGCATGGAATGTGACCGTCAGATCGCTTGGAAGTACGCCAGTAAAGGACATGCTTTCCCCGCGCACGATCTCTCCCGTGTCCGCGTCCAACCCGCTTGGGATATCAATTGCAACCACTCGTGCGTAGTTCAGGTCACGAAAGTTGGTGATGTAGTCCCAGTGTTCGACGATTTGGTCAATTTTTGAAAGCGGCCGCCCAAGCCCGATTCCAAACAGTGCGTCGACCAATATGAAAGGCGGCAGGTTCTCGTTCGCCGGATCTTTTTGCAGGTCGCGAACATGAGACGCAGCTTCACGAAAGTCACAAACCTGATCATCTGACGGTTCTGGCCAATAGAATTCGCGACGTTGTATGCCCTCCGCTATGCGCTCCCAATTTGTCCGCGCATCCGGAGGCAACTTTTCCGAGTTGCCGTAGAGAAACACCTCCACTTCCCAACCTTTCTGACAAAGCAGGCGCGCCACCACGAACCCGTCGCCGCCATTGTTGCCCGGACCGCACAGGACCACCGCCCGGTGGGAAGTCGCGCGAAGCTCGGGCCACTTCTCAAAAATTGCCTCGACGACGCCGCGGCCCGCGCGTTCCATAAGCTCAAGGCCAGTTATACTGCCGCTGTCTATGGCCGCCTGTTCGATGGCCCTCATCTGCTTTGCGGTCAGAAGTTCGGTCATGTTGACGCACCTTGATTTGCATATCGCTGAATTCCGCATCGTTCTGCACAACTTTTGGGCACAATGAGCGGATTCGTGGCTGGTACCGGCATGCCGTGACCCTACCGAATTGGCACCCCCTACTGGAAGTGGTCTCACGCCCCTTGGGAATGCGCGTGGAGCCTTCGGGAGGAAATGAAGCGGCCATGAAAAAGATCGAAGCCATCATCAAACCGTTCAAACTCGATGAGGTAAAAGAAGCGCTGCAGGACATCGGCGTCCAGGGTCTGTCGGTTATCGAGGTGAAGGGGTTCGGGCGCCAAAAGGGTCACACAGAGCTATATCGTGGCGCGGAATATGTCGTGGATTTTCTGCCTAAGGTGAAGATCGAGGTCGTTTTGGAGGATGATCAGGTAGAAGCCGCAATTGAAGCCATCGTAGGCGCGGCTAAGACCGATAAGATCGGAGACGGGAAGATTTTCGTTTCGCCGGTCGAGAACGCATTGCGCATCCGCACTGGTGAAACCGGCGGGGACGCATTGTAGTAAATGGGGCGTAGCCCCTTGGGAGAGAACCAGAAAACAAAGGAAGAAGGGCGATCATGAGTAAGGCTGATATGCTCAAGACCATCAAGGACGAGGAGGTCGAATACGTCGACATCCGCTTTACGGACCCGCGCGGCAAGCTGCAGCACGTCACTGTGATGTCGGATCAAGTCGACGAGGATTTCCTGGACGAAGGTTTCATGTTCGATGGCTCGTCGATCGCGGGCTGGAAGTCGATCGACCAGTCGGACATGAAGCTGATGCCGGATACCGGCTCTGCCTATATGGACCCGTTCTATGCGGAAAAGACAATGGCGGTGCACTGCTCGATCGTCGAGCCCGACACGGGCGAGCTTTACGAGCGTGACCCGCGCGGCACAGCAGAAAAGGCGGAAGCCTATCTTAAGTCGTCGGGCGTCGGTGATGTTTCTTACTTCGGCCCGGAAGCCGAATTCTTCCTGTTCGACGATGTCCGGTACTCGGTCGAGATGAACAAAGTGTCTTACGAGGTTGATGCGCTCGATGCCTCCTGGAACACTGACACCGAATACGAGATGGGTAATATGGGCCACCGTCCTGGCGTTAAGGGCGGTTATTTTCCGGTTCCACCTGTTGATGATGGTCAGGACATTCGGTCAGAAATGCTGTCCACGATGAAGCGGATCGGCATGAAGGTGGACAAGCACCACCACGAGGTTGCGTCCTGCCAGCACGAGCTTGGTCTGATCTTCGACAGCCTGACGGCACAGGGGGATCACCTGCAAAAGTACAAATACGTGATACACAACGTCGCGCATGCCTATGGCAAGTCTGCGACCTTCATGCCGAAGCCCATCGCAGGCGACAACGGCACTGGGATGCACGTCAACATGTCGATCTGGAAGGACGGCAAACCGCTGTTTGCGGGTGACAAGTACGCCGATCTCAGCCAGGAGGCACTTTGGTACATCGGCGGCATACTGAAGCACGCGAAGGCTCTGAATGCCTTCACCAATCCATCGACCAACAGCTACAAGCGCCTGATACCTGGATTTGAAGCGCCCGTGTTACGTGCCTATTCGGCTCGGAACCGTTCGGGCTGTGTGCGTATCCCGTGGACGGAAAGCCCCAAAGCCAAGCGTGTCGAGGCCCGCTTCCCCGACCCGGCGGCGAACCCGTATCTCTGCTTCTCGGCGCTTCTGATGGCGGGGCTTGACGGTATCACCAACAAGATCGATCCGGGCGAGGCGATGGACAAGGACCTTTACGACCTCCCGCCGGAAGAACTGGAAGGCATCCCGACAGTCTGTGCGTCCTTGCGCGAAGCCATGGAAGAGCTGGAAGCCGACATGGATTTTCTCTTGGCAGGTGACGTGTTCACCAAGGATCAGATCGAAGGCTACATGGAACTCAAGTGGGAAGAGATCTATGCCTTCGAGCACACCCCGCATCCGATGGAATTCAAGATGTATTACAGCTGCTGATCTCTCCCTTGGCAGCAGCAAAGGGGAAGGGCGCCCGCGGGCGCCCTTTTCTTGTTTGGTCGGTAGAGGTGGTGTTGCGCCTACTTGGGCTTCCAGCCGGGGCGTCCCAAGAGATATCCTAAGGCGTCGCGTCCGCTTCGCGCATGCGCAAGATCTCTAACGAGTTCCGGGATTTCGGAGAACCAGACAGCGACGGGATTGATGCTTTCGAAATCACGCTTCAGCCCGTAGCGTGGCGTTTCCTCTTCGACTTGGAATGTTCCGAATAGACGGTCCCAGACGATGGTGATCCCGCCATAATTCTTGTCCAGGTATTTGTCGTCAGCCCCGTGGTGGACGCGGTGATGCGACGGCGTGTTCAGGACCCATTCCAGGGGACCAAGCTTTCCGATCAACTCGGTGTGCAGCCAGGTCTGGTAGGCAAGGACGATGATTATCCCGGCAAAGACCAGCTCTGGCGGAAAGCCCAACACGACCATCGGAAGGTGCGCGATGATCGACCACAGGCCCTCCAGCGGCCCAAACCGGATACCGGTGACGATGTTGTAGTCGCGAGAGGAATGGTGAACCGCGTGCTGGGTCCAAAGCAGCCGGACCTGGTGCGCGATCCGATGTTCCCAGTAATAGGTGAAGTCCGCAAGGATGACAGCGAGGACAAGCGTGTACCACGCGATCGGGATCGACCAAGGGATGACCGTCTCGGAAAGAATATAGTAGATCCCGTAAGCCCCTGTCAGAAGGAAGGTTTCGATCAGAAGATAGGGGATCTGGGTCGAAGCGCTTGCTAGCGCCTCTCCGATTTTGCGTCCCTTGAGGTTCCCCTTAAAGAAGGCCTCCCCGATCTCGATCAGAAGAATTGCGGCGCCGATCAGGAAGAACACCTCGTCAATCTGGGTTGCAAAATCGCTCATCAGTTCAGCGGTCATTGGTGTTCTCCGATACCGGTCATGAGTGTGCGCCACGCGAGATCGGCTGCCTGACGTGGGGTTGCGTCGCCATCTCGCACCATGGTCCAGGCCGCGTAGAGAACCGCATCATAGCACTCCGCAATCCATTTTGTCGGCACATCGGGCGCGAATGCATCTTCGGCGCGGGCAGCTTCGATCGTGTCGTCCAGAAGACTGCGATCGACAGCGAGCGCTTTGGCGATATCTGGATCGTGCGCAATGGGGTCGTTCGCCAGGAACCATTGGCGGTTGGCCAGCGGGATCATCGCTTCAAGCGAAAGGCGCAGCGCATCGGTGTGCGATGCGGCCCTGGCAGTCGCGGATTCCACCGCCGCGTCTAGTTCGTCCATCGCTGTCCGGGCTAGGATCCGCAGCAATTCGGCGCGGCCCGGGAAATGCCGATGAAGCGTGGCCCGGCCGACACCCGCCCGCGTGGCTATTTCGCCAAGGGTAGCGGTTGGGTTTTCGTTGAGAACCCTGAAAGCGGCTTCCAGGATCGCGAGGCGCGATGATACACGAATGTTTGACATGAGACATATATGTATCAATAGATGCGCTGTTTCAAGATGCGCTCTCCGCCTAGTGGCAATTTCTTTTGCTTGAATTTGAGATGTTAAGCTGCTGCTTGCGTTTGGATGCCAAGTTTGCTGTACACGCCAGCTCACCCTTCCTGTCGTTAACCCCGGAACAAGCGTCCGGGTCGATAGACGTCACCGGGGCCATTGCGGCGACGCAAGGCAGGAAAAGGTGCGGGCCTCATTCTCGCCGAATTCTTCGCAGAGACTTCGGCGGGGCCGAAACACGACAGACGATGGACCGGGGCGGATATGCCGACTTCAGGAACGGACCAGTTCTACACGTTTGATCCCGCCAATCCACCACCGGCTGGGACAGCGGTGAGCTTTGTAAACCTGGCCTACACCGATCAGAACGATGACGGTGATCTTGATCGCTTCAATGCCGACAGCGTCAACGGGTCCGATATCACTGCGTCCTGGCCTGGCGACACGGTCACGATCAATGTGCCCGGCGTTGGGGACGTTACCTATACCGGAACCACGTTTTACCTTGCGAACGGACAACGGGTCTTTACGCCCACCGACGGGTCGGTACTGCAAAACGGAACTTTTGTCAGCGCGACGTTCGTCACCGGGCAAGGGTCGACGACCCTGCCGTCCCTTGGGGTGCCTTGCTACACGCGCGGCACTGAAATCGATACGCCCCACGGGGTCGTCCCAGTCGAAAACCTTCGGGTTGGCGATTATGTCGTTACTGCTGATCACGGTCACCAAAGGGTACGTTGGACCGGCCACCGAACTGTCGCCGGCAACAGAGACCTTGCACCGATCCGGTTAGAGACCGGGAGGGTCGGAAACACGCGACCGCTGGAGGTTTCGCCGTGCCATGGTATCATTCTGGGATCGTGCCAAACGGAACTTCTGTTTGCGCGCAGAGAGGTGCTTGCCCGGGCCGGACACCTTATCGACGGGATCGAGGTCACCCGCGTGCGGGTGCCTGAGGTGCAGTACTTTCACCTCTTGTTTGATCGCCATGAGATCATATTCGCAAACGGCGCGCCCACGGAGAGCTTTTTCCCGGGCGACTGGGTTCTTGGACAAGATCCAAGGCTTGCGACCGAACTAAAGGGTCTTGCCGAAGAGCTAGGCTTTGAGATGTGGAAATCCGCCCGCCCCGTGCTTCGCCGAGCAGAGGCGCAGGCGTTGGTGCAGTCTTGCGTGCAGAGGGACGCCGGTTTTCCGCGTATGATCGCGGCGGAATAGTCGGTCTTCCGGCGTGACTGTCGACGCCTGCCGCATCGGGCCGAAGATGTCTGATATGGCGCGTGCGACGCCGGTGCGTGTTCCAAGGTCCGAAAAAAAGAGCGCCAAATGGCGCTCTTTGTGTTGTTGGCTATTGTGCCGAACGGATCACGACTTGCTTTCGTCGTCCTCGGCAGGCGCCTCGGCTTCACCGGCAGTTTCCAGGGTTTCATCGTCAAGCCCGGCAGCACCAATGTCGTCGAAGAGTTCCGCAATCTCGAATTCGGCTGCTGCTTCTTCCTCAGCCGCAAGATCCTGAATCGATTTGCCCTGAGCCTGAAGCTCTGCCTCTTCCGTGGAACGCGCGACGTTGAGGGTAATCGTCACCTCAACCTCGGGATGCAAAACGACAGAAAGGTCGTGCATACCCAGTTCCTTGATCGGAGTTGAGAGTGCAATTTGCTTGCGGTCTACAGTGAACCCAGCCTCGGTCGCGGCTTCCGCCGCGTCGCGCGTGGTCACAGACCCATAGAGCGCCCCGGAATCAGAGGCCGAGCGGATCACAACGAAGGTTTCGCCGCCGAGTTTTTCGGCAAGCGCTTCGGCTTCGTTCTTCGTTTCCAAGTTCCGGGCCTCAAGCTGCGCCTTTTGGTCCTCAAACGCCTTGAGGTTCGCCTCAGACGCCCAAAGCGCCTTTTTCTGCGGCAGCAGGAAGTTGCGGGCGTAGCCGTCCTTGACGGTCACGACTTCTCCCATCTGGCCGAGTTTCGCGACCCGTTCGAGAAGAATAACTTGCATCTGCGTGTCCTCCTTACTTCACGGCGTAGGGAAGAAGCGCCAGGAAGCGGGCGCGCTTGATCGCGCGGGCCAGCTCACGTTGCTTCTTAGCCGATACGGCCGTAATACGGGACGGGACGATTTTACCACGTTCCGAGATGTAGCGTTGCAGGAGCCGCGTATCCTTGTAGTCGATCTTCGGTGCGTTATCGCCGGAGAACGGGCAGACTTTGCGACGGCGGAAAAACGGTTTGGATGCCATGATTTAAGCTCCTGTCTTTCAGCGCCGCTCGCGGCGGCCTTCGCGCTCGTCGCGCTTTTGCATTTGGATCGAAGGGCCTTCTTGATGCGTGTCTACCTTGATCGTCAGAACGCGCATCACATCGTCATGAAGACGCATTAAGCGTTCCATCTCTTGCACGGCGGGGGCCGGCGCTTCGGTGCGCATAAAGGCATAGTGGCCTTTGCGGTTTTTGTTGATCTTGTAGGCCATAGTCTTGACCCCCCAGTACTCCTGGTGGTCGACCTTCCCGCCGTTGTCGGCCAAGATAGAACCGAAGTAATCGATCAGACCTTCGGCTTGCGCGTTGGACAGGTCCTGACGCGAAATAAAGACATGCTCGTAGAGCGGCATGCGATTGTCCTTTTCATTCGAGCGCACTTCAAAGACCGGAGGTGTTTCGCCGCGCCCGGTCACGAGAGGCTGCGCTGGTCAAGCAGTATGCGGCGATCGCGCGCTTATACACGCGAGCCTGTGCGACGCAAGCCCAAGTCCCCAAATCGTGCGCAAGAGGCCCCAATCCCGACACTTTTTGCGTAAACAAACTGTTTCGCCGGGTCACTGGAACGACGGGACAGAGCCGATGGAAATTGCGGCGACGACAGAGGTGGACGTAGACACACGCGCGCGCATACCGCGGGTGACGGACACGCATTGGGGCTACGTCATTCACGAACAACTTGATCGGTTCGAGCACGAAACTCTGGGACGGGCAGCGGCGCGGTTCGGCGGGCTTGTGCTGGTTTTGAGTGCCTATGGTCAGTGGTTGCTGCCCGCCGTGCTCTATGGACCTGAATCCGGCCTGGCCAGATCGATCGTCTCCCTTACTCTCGGGGTATTGGGCGTTTTGGTCTACTGGTGCGCAAGCCGGTCGGTCCAAATCGACCTTCAGGTTGATCTTGCGCGCCGGGAACTGCGCCTTACCGAGACTAAAGGACGGGGAAACGCGCGCCTGAGGGCCGTTTTCCCTATGGGGCAGGTGGCAAGTGCGTTCATTGCGCGGACGAAGGACGGTGCGTCGCAGCCGCAGCTGTTCCTTGAAATGCGCGACCGGGATGAAGTGATGCATGTGGCCACCGGTCCAGAGAGCGACCTTTTGGTTCTGCATCGACGCCTGTCGTACGATCTTCGCCCCATCGAAGAGCGGATCAACCGAAGGCTTGCCCGGGAACTCCCGTTCCGTACCCAACGCAAACTTGGGCCGATTTCATCCGAAACCGTGCAGCAATGAACACTATGTGTTGAATTCGTGGGGGTTGAGACCCTCGCGAGTCGGACGATGTATATCGGGCGACAGTCAACCCATAAGGAGCCCCCCATGAAGACCTCTGCCCTCGCGCTTGCCGCCGTCCTTGCGTCGACCGCTGCCTTCGCCGATGCCGTAAAGTACGACCTTGACCCCAGCCACAGCCAAATCGTGTTTGGCTACAATCACCTTGGGTTCTCCACGACGTGGGGCATGTTCTCTGGGTTTGAGGGTACGATCGAGTTCGACAAAGACGCCCCGGAAAACTCTTCGGTCCAGGTATCGTTCCCCGTCCGCTCGATGTTCACCGGCTGGGAACGCCGCTTCCAGCACTTCATGGCGGACGATTTCTTTGGTGCGGACGAAGAAGAGCTTGTCACCTTCACCTCAACCGGTATCGAAGTAACCGGCGAGATGACGGCGCTAATCACCGGCGACCTTACGCTGAATGGGGTGACCAAGTCGGTGGTGCTTGATGCCGTTCTGAACGGGACCGGGATGCATCCTCAGGCACAGAAGGAATGGGCCGGATTTGACGCCACAACGACCCTCCTGCGCAGCGACTACAATGTCGGTGCTTTCGCGCCCTTCGTGTCAGACGAGGTCGAGGTACAGATCTCGGTCGAGGCCGGCGTTTCCTAAGATTGCCACTCAGTATCGCCGCGGTCGGTCGTGGCACGTGCAAGGCCGCCGGCACCCTGGCGGCTTTGTTTGTTTAAACATACCCGGCGCGGGGCGTGCGACCGCTTTGCCGCGGATACCTTGCCGCAGGCTCGGAACCACCCGGCCCCCTGGCCCTGATAGGGATGGTTCCGGATACGTTACCGGGGACCCCGGGGGCAAAACCGCGATCTGGCATCCATCGGGGTCAAGTCCGATCTGGGAACGCGCTTTTATTGCCGGACCGCGGTGAGGGAGACGGCGACTTCAACCGGAAAGCCGAGCGAGGTTTCGTCACTGTAACTCTCGCCCACCTGAAACGTTCGGCGATCGAGTGTGATGCCACCCTCCATCGTGGCTGTTTCACCGTCAATCAACAGAGTAAATTGCATCGTGAGCGGGGCGCTTTGGCCCTTAACGGTCAGGGTGCCTTCGGCCACATAGCCGCCTTCGTCTTCGCGGATCGCAGCCAGAAAAGTCGCCGTCGGAAACGCTTCGGCATTAAAGAAATCTGGCTTCATGGCCTCACTGGTCACTGTTCCGATTGTCAGAGACGGGATCGCTATGGTGACCTCGACCGACCCCTTTACGTCATCGTCCACGTCCGGATCAAACGCGATGGCAGCTGTCCAGTCGGCGAAGCTTCCGGTCACAGGGGAATTCAGTTGGACTACCGTGATCTCAAGCGAGCCCTCTTGGACCTGCCACTCACTTTGCACCTCGTCCAGGGTCGCGGTCTCGGTCTTGTCGCTGGGCATGCCAAGCGCCGATCCAATCGCGATTGCGACGCCCCATAGCATGGCGGCAAAAAGTATCGGAGCTCGGCTATGTGCGCCGCTGGGCGTTCCGGCCTCAACGCCAGAGACCATCCGTGCAAGGGTGGCATCGCGGTCGATCAAGGCATGCTTCAGGGCACCGGCGATGTGAAGAAGAACAGCCATCCCCAGCACTTTTGTGAAGGTCAGGTGCCAGGCCGCAAAGAACTTTGCCACCGCTTCGCTTTCACGCACGAATGGGAGAGTTTGACCGAATGGCCACCAGATTGGTGCGAAACCGGTTGTTGCGGCGTGGTGCAACCACCCCGAGAGCGGCACGATCACGAGCGAGGCATAGAGCAGCCAGTGAACCGTTTCGGCCAGCGCAGTTTCCAGTTTTCGGTCGGGATGAAGATGTGCCGGTTTTTTTTGTGTCACCGCCCATAGGATCCGGGCCAGCGCTACAAAGAAGGCCGCAATACCGATGGTTTTGTGCAAGGAAAACACCAAAGCCTTGCGCGCCAATTCGGCGTCGGTGTCAAAAGACAGCCCGTTCGCCACCAATCCAAGTGGGATCGCCGTCAGGATCAAAAGCGCGGTCAGCCAGTGAAACATGCGACTGACGGGGCCGTAACGAAGTACTGTGTTGGTCAGGGTCATTGGGTTTTGCCTGTGGACCTATCTCGTGTGGGAAATAGGGGAAAGAACTGTAGGGTCCAACCGGTAAGGGCGCACGGGTTCTCTGCAAAAGTGCAGAGCGCTTGTTCCCAGCGGAGCGAGCCGATAGAGGCTGGCGCAGACGAAAAGGAGCACGGGAATGACGCGGGCATTCGTATTTCCAGGACAAGGGGCGCAGGCCGTGGGCATGGGCCGCGATCTGGCTGACGCTTTCCCCAGCGCGCGTGCGGTGTTCGAGGAGGTCGATGCGGCGCTTGGTGAAAGGCTCTCCGACCTGATCTGGCACGGTGATATCGCAACCCTGACGCTAACGGAAAACGCGCAACCGGCCCTCATGGCGATGTCGCTTGCCGCAATGCGGGCGCTTGAGGCAGAGGGGATCGGTGTAGATCACGCGGCCTTTGTGGCCGGGCATTCACTTGGCGAATATTCCGCCCTGTGCGCTGCCGGCGCATTGGGCGTGGCAGACACGGCCCGGCTTTTAAGGGCGCGCGGCAAGGCAATGCAGGCGGCCGTCCCGGTGGGAGAGGGGGCCATGGCTGCGATCCTTGGGCTGGACCTTGCAGGAGTTGAGGCAGTGGTTTCGGCGTCAGCGAAAGGTGAATGCTTGGCGGCTGCCAACGACAACGATCCGGCCCAGGTTGTGATTTCAGGCACGAAAGATGCGGTGGCACGCGCCATTGAGCACGCGAAAGCGGCCGGTGCCAAGCGCGCGGTTCCACTGCCTGTAAGCGCGCCATTTCATTGCGCGCTGATGCAGCCGGCCGCCGATGCGATGGCAGAAGCACTAGTGGATGTCGAGATCCGGACACCCAAAGTGCCGATTGTGGTGAATGTTCGTGCCGAGGCAGTCGACCAACCAGACTTGGTGCGACGTCTTTTGGTCGAGCAGGTAACAGGTGCCGTTCGCTGGCGTGAAAGCGTTCAGTGGATGTTAGACAAGGGCGTTACCGAGTTCTGGGAGGTTGGCGCAGGCAAAGCGTTGTCCGGAATGATCCGGCGCATCGCCAAGGACGCGGCCACACGCCCGGTGGGCAAGGTCGAAGATGTGATGGCTGCAGCGGCTGGCTGATGAAAGAACGGAGAAGGACATGTTCGATCTGAAAGGAAAAGCGGCGCTGGTGACCGGCGCATCGGGCGGGATCGGTGCCGAGATTGCCCGAGCTTTGCACGAGGCCGGTGCGACGGTGGGCCTGTCCGGCACGCGGATGGAGCCACTAGAGGTTTTGGCGGCAGAGCTGGGCGAACGTGCCCACGTCTTGCCGTGTAATCTGAGCAACCCCGAGGCCGTCGATGCGCTGCCGAAGCAGGCCGCTGAAGCGATGGGAGGCGTCGATATCCTGGTCAACAACGCTGGGATCACGCGCGACCAAATCTTTATGCGGATGTCGGATGAAGAATGGCAAAGTGTGATCGATGTGAACCTGACGGCCACGATGAAGCTTTGCAAAGGCGTTATACGTGGAATGATGAAGACGCGCTGGGGGCGGATCGTGAATATCTCGTCCGTTGTGGGCGCAACCGGCAATCCCGGTCAGGCAAACTACGCGGCATCCAAAGCCGGAATGATCGGGATGTCGAAATCGTTGGCCTATGAGGTCGCAAGCCGTGGGATTACCGTAAACTGTGTGGCGCCGGGCTTTGTAAGCACCGCGATGACTGAAAAGCTGACCGAGGATCAGAAGACAGCGATCCTTGGTCAAGTGCCTGCCGGACGCATGGGGGAGCCGGTTGAAATCGCGGGAGCGGTTCTCTATCTCGCTAGCATCGAAGCTGCCTACGTCACCGGCGCGACGATGCATGTGAACGGTGGAATGGCGATGTTTTAACGTCGATTTCGGGCCCGGTGATTTCATTTGCACGGGCCGTCCGGTGTGATATAGGCGGCGCACCTTTCGGTCGGGCGCAGGGCGCGACGGCTGTGAATGCGGCGAAGAAAAAACGCCGAATAACAGGGCCGAAGGCCCGGACTTGGAACGGGCTAGGCCCTGAGGAATTGTGAGGAACTGATATGAGCGACATCGAAGATCGCGTGAAGAAGATCGTCGTCGAGCATCTGGGAGTGGAAGAAGACAAGGTTGTCGAAAACGCCTCTTTCATCGATGATCTGGGCGCGGATAGTCTTGATACAGTTGAACTGGTGATGGCGTTCGAAGAAGAGTTTGGGATCGAAATTCCGGACGATGCGGCCGAAACAATTCAGACCTTTGGCGACGCAGCCAAGTTCATCAAGGAAGCTTCTTGAACGGGCGAGCCTGAGGGCTGGAAGTTTCGGGCGGCGTCTCTTCGGAGGCGCCGTTTTGGTTTCTGCAATTGGTGTCGGCAGCATCTTGTTTCTTACAGTATCGACGACGACCCGTTCAGCCAGAAGTTGCCCGAACCTCAATCCGGCATCGAGTGGATTGCTCTAGACCACGTTGATGGTGGTTGGCCTGTCGGTCATATGGACCTCTAACGGTGTTCCTGGTGGCAGTTCTGCGTCCTTCGCAAGCTTCATGCCACCGCAGCTGATCTTGACCGCAAGACATGTTTCCCAATCCAATCCGTCTTCCCGACGCAGGGCGCACCAGGGGTGGATCGGCGGGCACGCGGCCCTCTGTCTGCAAGGGCAGCGTTCCGGCTGCGTCAACCGCATCTCAGATCTTTGAGACATGGTCTGCGTACCCGCCCTCCGGAACAGCAAGGATCGCGCGGACGTGGCCTTGGACGCCTGCCCTGGCCGGGTCGGCAAGAAGCGCAGTGTAGGCCGCCATTAGATCTTGCAGCCGCAGCGCATCGTCGCAAGGTGCATTTGCCGGTCTCTTCACCCCAAGAAAGCCGGTGACAAGAACGACGCCTGCGCAGCGCCACCCGCCTGTTACATTTGGATGTTTCACAGTGGCTCGCAAATTCAATTTGTTCAGTGCGCGCTTTGCGGCGAGATCGGCTAAACTGCGGTTTATGCGCAACCACGTCGAATTAGTGGGTTTTCATTTGGGTGGGTTCGTTGTGGTCTAGCATCATGCTGCGCCGCTGCGAGGCGCCGTCAGAGGTTCCGGGAGGATTGGCCATGCAATTGTATCCGACACTCGAATTGATGAAGGGCCGTGCTGTCAGCTTGCGCCGGGGACGGATAGGCGAGCCGATGCCCTGGGATGTGGATCCGGTAGAGGCCGCGCTGGGCTTTGCCGCTGCCGGTGCTACCTGGATGCACGTCACAGACTTTGACGCAATGTTCGGCGAGGAAACGAACCGCGATCTCGTGCGCGAGATCATTTTGCGCGCCGGAATTCCGGTGCAGGTCTCGGGAGGGTTCCGAACCGAAGCGCGGATTCGCGAATTTCTGGATATGGGCGCGGGCCGGATTGTCATGGGCACGGTCGCGGTGCGGCATCCCGGCTGGGCCCGCAAGATGGCAAAGTATCACCCAGACCAGATCGTCTTGTCGGTCGATGTATGGAAAGGACAAGTCATGGCGGATGCATGGCAGGAACCGTGCGTCATCTCGCCGGGTGCCTTGATCGAAGAGTTTTCGGAGACACCGCTTGCCGCCGTCAAAATTACCGATATCGACAACGATATTGATGCGACCGAGGCGTCGCTGGGCGTGATCTCGGGCCTCGCGGTCCATGCGAACGCGCCGGTGATTGCATCAGGCCTGATCCACACCCTCGATGACGTGGCGCGACTGAAGCACATCCCGAACATTGAAGGTGCCTTGATCGGGCGAGCCCTTGTGAAAGGAACGGTCGATCTTGCCGACGCTTTGACAGAGGCGCAGCGCGCGGTCGAGCCGCGGGCGGAATTTATCTGAAGTCCGGAAACGGCAAACTTCCGAGTGCAGGTACAGGTTTGCGCGATTGCGCCACCCGCCGCCCGCGTGTATCTAGCCGTCTGAAATACGGGCTGGGAACTGGCAAGGGGCGATTGGGATGCGTCGAGTTGTTGTAACGGGACTTGGTATGGTGACGCCTCTGGCGTCGGGTGTCGAGGACACGTGGGCACGACTCTTGGCCGGGCAATCCGGCGCGGGCACGATCACCCATTTTGACGCCGGGCATCTGGCGACGACCTACGCTTGCGAGGTTCCGCGCGGCGACGGCACCGACGGCACCTTCAATCCTGATGATTGGATGGAACCGAAGGAACAGCGCAAGATCGACGATTTTATCCTCTATGCCATCGCGGCGGCTGAACAAGCGGTGAGAGATGCCGACTGGATGCCCGAAGACGAAACGGCGCGTGAACGCACCGGCGTTATGATCGGGTCTGGTATTGGCGGATTGTCAACGATTGCCGATACGGCGGTGCTGCTGAAAGAGCGTGGACCGCGCCGCGTGTCGCCGTTTTTTATCCCAAGCGCTCTGATCAATCTTGCCTCAGGCCAGGTGTCGATCCGCTACGGCTTCAAGGGCCCGAACCACGCCATTGTAACCGCGTGCTCCACCGGCGCGCATGCGATCGGCGATGCGGCACGCCTGATCAAATGGGGCGACGCGGACGTTATGATTGCTGGCGGCGCAGAGAACCCGATCAACGAAATCGGTATTGCCGGGTTTAATGCCTGTAAAGCACTGTCCACGAAACGTGGAAACGAGCCGGAGCGGGCAAGCCGCCCCTACGACATCGACCGGGACGGATTTGTGATGGGGGAGGGCGCCGGTGTTGTGGTGCTCGAGGCGCTTGAGCATGCAGAGGCACGGGGCGCAAGGATCTATGCAGAGGTGCTGGGCTACGGGATGTCGGGCGACGCCTATCATATCACAGCGCCAAGCGAGGACGGTGACGGCGCTGAACGTTCGATGCGCGCCGCGCTGAATAGCGCCGGGCTCGAGCCGTCGGCTGTTGATTACATCAACGCGCATGGCACTTCGACCATGGCAGATGTGATTGAGCTTGCCGCAGTCGAGCGGTTGATGGGCGATGCCGCCGCGGCCGCGACGATGAGTTCGACCAAGTCATCGGTCGGTCACCTCTTGGGTGCGGCGGGCTCGGTGGAAGCGATTTTTTCGATTCTCGCGATCCGCGACCAGGTCGCGCCGCCCACGATCAACCTTGAAAACCCTGCCGTCGAATCGCGCCTGGATTTGGCGCCGAATGCCAAGCGCGAGCGCGAAATCAACGTCGCCCTATCGAACAGCTTTGGATTTGGCGGAACCAATGCGTCGTTGATCCTCGGCAAGGTTGCCGCCTGATGTGGAAGCATATTGTCGCGAACGCTTTGACGCTGATAATCGTTGGATTGGTTGCGCTGGGCGGGTTTCTGGCTTGGGCGCAAGCGCAGTATCGGGCGCAAGGACCGCTTGAAACGGCCATCTGCCTCAGGGTCGAAAGCGGTGCGACGATGCGTTCGGTGTCGTTCGACCTTGCCGAAGAGGGAGCTGTCACCAGTGACATGTTGTTTCGGATTGGGGCTGATTATTCGGGACGCGCCGAAGACTTGAAGGCTGGAAGCTTCCTTGTCGATGCGGGCGCGTCGATGGAAGACATCGTCGATGCCGTAACGCGCGGCGGTCGCAGCACATGTGGGACCGAGGTGGTTTTCCGCGTTGGCGTGGCGGGGCAAGAGGTTCAAGTCCGCGAGCTTGATCCGGCGACAAATCGGTTTCGCGCAATCGCAGAATTCGATCCTGCGCCCGGCGAAGATGATCCCGCACCGGACGCTGCGGCGCTGGCGACCTATGCGGACGTCCGCGATGAGGCTGACACGCGCTACCGTGTCACGCTGGCAGAAGGTGTGACGAGCTGGCAGGTCGTGGAAGCCTTGAAAGCGGCCGAGTTCCTGTCCGGAGAAGTCTCTGAAATCCCGGCAGAAGGCGCGCTCGCGCCGGACAGCTATGAGGTACGCTCTGGCTCGGAGAGGGCCGAGATCCTGACTGAAATGGCGTCGCGCCAAAAAACGCGCCTTGATGCTGCATGGCAGAACCGTGCGCCGGACCTTCCGCTCGCATCCCCGGAAGAGGCCCTGATCCTTGCTTCGATTATCGAAAAGGAAACTGCCATCGCGGATGAGCGTGGTCAGGTGTCGAGCGTGTTTGTCAACCGCTTGAATCGGGGCATGCGCCTGCAAACCGATCCGACAGTGATCTATGGCGTAACCGAAGGGCGCGGCGTCCTGGGACGCGGTTTGCGCAGAAGCGAGCTTCAGCGCGAAACCCCTTGGAATACCTATGTGATTAACGGATTGCCCCCGACACCGATTGCAAATCCGGGACAGGCAAGCATCGAGGCTGCCTTAAACCCCGAAGCGACCACATATCTGTTTTTTGTGGCCGATGGATCAGGGGGGCACGCGTTCGCAGAGACGCTTGCGGAGCACAACGCCAACGTTGCCAAGTGGCGCGCGATCGAGGCCGAACGAAGCGGAAATTAAGCTTCGATTTACCCTGCGGACGGCCTGTCCAAACATGCAGGATCATTTGACTCTTCATTCAACCTGAAGTAGCAATCGGGCACGTTGGAGGACGTTAGAGAGCGGCCCGGGGCATGACCCCCGTGGCCGTTTTTTATTGGCCTGCGGTCCAACGCAATGGCGGGGACAGGATGCAAGGTGATGATACCAGGGACAGACCCGCCGAGGCGGCGCAAGACATCCTGCGACAGGCGCAGCTTCACTATGCTGATGCAATTGACCTGTTTCAGGACGCGCTGGCGCGCGTGAAACGGGGCGAGGACGTTCCGGGGAATGAGGTCGAAAAGACCGCGCGGGCGTACTTTGCGGCGATCCAGACGCTTCTATCGATCCGGCTGAAACTCGAAGACGAGGAGCGACGCAATGGAACCGACGATGGAGCGATCGATCTTGACGCAGCGCGGGATACGGTCGGGGGCCTCCTTGATCGCCTCAGGGACCAAGAAGAAACAGACTGAGTTTCTGAACGCGCTGGACCCGCACAGTTTGCGTGCATTGCCTTACCTGTTTGATTTTTGGGCGATGCCGCATCAGATCCCGCCCCTGGGGGCATGGCGCACCTGGGTGATCCTTGGCGGGCGCGGTGCCGGTAAGACCCGAGCCGGCGCAGAGTGGGTCCGGCAAGAGGTTGAAGGTGCCCGCCCGACTGATCCCGGGCAGTCCGTTCGTCTTGCGCTTATTGGCGAGACCTATGATCAATCGCGCGACGTCATGGTGTTCGGCGAAAGCGGGATTCTGGCGTCTAGCCCGCCGGACCGTCGGCCCGCCTGGGAAGCAGGGCGCAGGCGGTTGGTTTGGCCGAACGGCGCAACGGCGCAGCTGTTCTCTGCGCACGAGCCCGAAGCCTTGCGCGGACCGCAGTTTGATGCTGCGTGGATTGACGAGTTGGCGAAGTGGCCAAAGGCGGAAGACACATGGGACATGCTGCAGTTCGCGCTGCGGATAGGGCCGCATCCCCGCCAATGCGTGACCACGACTCCACGGAACGTTCCCATACTGAAACGTCTTCTTGATCAACCGAGCACAGTGTCGACCCATGCGCCGACCGAGGCGAACCGAGCCAACCTTGCTAAGTCTTTCCTTGAGGAAGTCCGCGCGCGCTACGCCGGCAGCTTTCTTGAGCGCCAAGAATTGGACGGGATCCTTGTTGAGGATGTGACAGGTGCATTGTGGACGCTCGCCGGGATCGAAGCTGCGCGGATCGAAACTGTGCCTGACCTAAGCCGGATCGTCGTCGCTGTGGATCCCCCCGCGAAAGGGCAAAGCACTTCGGACGCCTGCGGCATCGTGGTCGCGGGGGTCATCGCCGGGGGCGCACCGGACACCTGGCGGGCGGTGGTCTTGGAAGATGCGACTGTTGCGGGTGCCTCTCCGACGTTCTGGGCCGAAACAGCGATCGCTGCGATGCGTCGTCACAAGGCAGACCGGCTGGTCGCCGAAGTGAACCAAGGCGGCGATCTGGTCGAGACAGTGGTGCGACAGGTCGATCCGATGGTGTCCTACCGGGCTGTCCATGCATCACGCGGGAAGGTCGTGCGGGCCGAACCTGTGGCCGCGCTCTATGAACAGGGACGGGTTCATCATGTAGGAGTGTTTCGCGATCTGGAAGATCAGATGCGCTTGATGGCCCGCGATGGGTTTCACGGGCGCGGCAGCCCCGATCGCGTTGATGCATTGGTTTGGGCACTGACGGATCTGATGATCGAACCGGCCGCCAGATGGCAACGTCCACAGGTGCGTACGCTGGGGTAACGGGCCAGCGATACCTTTCTGTCAAATTGATTTCACTGACCGAGGGCTTGGAGGTTTCTTCAATGGTGTTCGACTTCCTGAAGCGTGGGCGTGTGCCGACACCGGAAGCAAAAGCAAGCGCGACCGGTCCCGTGATAGCGTATCAAAGCTCGGGCCGGGTTGCGTGGTCGCCGCGCGATACGGGCAGCCTGACGCGGGCAGGGTTCACGGGTAACCCGGTTGGGTTCCGTTCCGTGAAGCTGATTGCCGAGGCTGCGGCGGCCTTGCCGTTACAGGTGCTCGAAGATGGCAGGCGCTTCGACACCCATCCGCTGGCAAGCCTTTTGGCGCGGCCAAACCCGATGCAGGGACGCGCAGAGTTTCTTGAGGCTGCGTTCGGTCAACTCTTGCTGTCAGGCGACGCCTTTCTCGAGGCGGTTACCGGCAGCGAAGGTCTGCCGGTGGAACTGCATGTGTTGCGGTCCGACCGGACCCAGATCGTGCCCGGCGCCGATGGGTGGCCTGTGGCCTACGAGTACGCCGTAGGGGGGCGCAAACACACGTTTCGGCTAAGCGAAGGCCCAACGCCCGTCTGCCATATCAGAAACTTTCACCCGCAGGACGACCATTACGGGTTCTCTCCGATGCAGGCTGCCGCAAGTGCGATCGATGTCCACAACGCGGCGTCTCATTGGTCGAAGGCATTGCTGGACAATGCCGCGCGGCCTTCCGGTGCAATTGTCTACAAAGGGGGGGACGGGCAGGGCACGCTGTCGACGGATCAGTACGACCGACTTCTTTCCGAGATGGAAAGCCATCACCAAGGCGCCCGAAACGCTGGCCGCCCGATGCTTTTGGAAGGCGGGCTTGACTGGAAACCCATGGGGTTCAGTCCGTCGGATATGGAGTTTCAGAAAACAAAAGAATCCGCCGCGCGCGAGATCGCGCTGGCCTTTGGCGTGCCTCCGATGCTGTTGGGCATTCCCGGGGACGCGACATACGCCAACTATCAAGAAGCGAACCGGGCGTTCTACCGGCTGACAGTCGTGCCTTTGGCACAGCGCATGACAGCCGCGATTGCCCATTGGTTGAACACTTGGTCGGGAGGAGCAGCCGAGATACGCCCTGATCTCGAGCAAGTTCCTGCACTTGCTGCTGAGCGCGACGCGCTTTGGCGGCGCGTCGGGTCAGCCGATTTCCTGAGCGACCCTGAGAAACGGCATCTATTGGGGCTTCCACCCCTGGCCGGAGAGGACGAAGTATGACCGATTGGAAGAGCGAAACCGACACACCGCTGGAGCGCAAGTATTGCGGGCAAGGCGATGCCCTGAGCCTGAAAGACGGGCATGTCGTCGAGGGATACGCTTCGATATTTGGGCAACCCGATCGCGGCGGCGATATCGTTGCGCCTGGCGCTTATGCGCAGTCGTTGAAGGCGCTCATAGCGTCTAACCGACGGGTCAAAATGCTGTGGCAGCACGATCCCGCGCAGCCGATCGGTGTATGGGACGAGGTGCGCGAGGATTCCAAGGGTCTCTATGTCCGCGGCCGACTTCTGGACGGCGTGGCACGCGGACGCGAGGCGGGCGTGCTGCTGGAGGCCGGTGCAATAGACGGTTTGTCGATCGGATACCGCACAGTATCCGCCCGGAAGGACGAAAAGGGACGCCGCATTCTGGCGGACCTGGAGCTGTGGGAAGTGTCACTCGTGACCTTTCCAATGCTCCCCGAAGCGCGCGTGGGGTCAAAGGGCGAAGAGCCCGATAGCGCCTTCATGCGTGACCTGGCGGCCGTGTTCAAGGACGCGCGCCACAAGCTGGCCCAAGGCTGAGCCAGCGGACCCAACCTCAGACCGCAAGGACCTGAACATGCAGAAGACCGAGACCAAGGCTCGGGCCGGGGCGAGTGTGCCCCAGGCCGCGGACCCGGCCGCCGAGGTGAAGACCGCGCTGGCCGGATTCATGGGCGACATCATCAACAGAATGGAAAAGCAGGAAGAGCGACTGACTATGCTGGATCGGAAATCCACTCAACTGCGCCGTCCGGCCCTCGCCGCGACCGCCGAGACTGAAGCCCCGCACCGCAAGGCGTTTGCGGCCTATGTCCGCGGTGGCGATGATGATGCGCTGCGCGGGCTTGAGTTGGAAGGCAAGGCACTGTCGACGTCTGTTGCGGCTGAGGGTGGCTATCTCGTCGACCCTCAGACCGCTGAAACGATAAGGAGCGTGCTGAAATCCACCGCATCGATCCGTCAGATCGCAAACATCGTGAACGTGGACGCGACGTCCTATGACGTGTTGGTCGACCACACCGATGTGGGCGCAGGCTGGGCGTCCGAGACCGTCGCGCAGACCGAAACCGACACACCGCAGATAGAGCGGATCGTTGTGCCGCTGCACGAGCTGTCGGCCTTGCCGAAAGCGTCGCAACGGCTTCTGGATGACAGTGCGTTTGACATCGAAGCCTGGCTTGCGGGCCGGATCGCCGACAAGTTCGCCAGGTCAGAAGCGGCGGCTTTCGTGTCCGGCGACGGTGTCGATAAGCCTACAGGATTTCTGACCAAGCCGCAGATCGCCAATGACAGCTGGGCCTGGGGGGCACTTGGGTACGTAACGACAGGCGTCGATGGCGATTTCGCTGCAGCCAACCCAGCTGATGCGATTGTTGACCTCGTCTATGCGCTGGGCGCGCAGTACCGGGCGAACGCGAGTTTTGTGATGAACTCGAAGACCGCAGGCCAGGTCCGAAAAATCAAGGACGCCGATGGTCGGTTCCTTTGGTCGGACGGTCTTGCTGCGGGCGAGCCTGCGCGCCTGATGGGGTATCCCGTGCTGGTCGCGGAGGATATGCCTGATGTTGCATCTGGAAGCGATGCCATCGCTTTCGGCGATTTTTCAGCCGGCTACACCGTTGCCGAACGTCCCGATCTGCGGATCCTGCGTGATCCGTTCAGCGCCAAACCCAATGTGCTGTTTTACGCCACCAAACGCGTGGGCGGCGACGTAAGCGACTTTGCAGCGATCAAAGTCCTCAAATTCGCGGCCTCCTAGAGGTTGTGATGGGGCGGGCCGGATTTCCGGTTTCGCCTCATGGGCGCGCGCCGGGAATTTCCGTGTCGTCAAGCTGCTCCCTCCGTCCGAACGATGCGGAGGCGCGCGCCCTGTCTGACAATGCATTCGAGGGAACGGGTATCGGAGACATGGCATGATGTTAGTCGAAGAAACCGGCGTGCCAACGGCGGCCTGGCCGGTTGCGGCCTTCCGCGACCACCTGCGGCTGGGAACAGGCTTCGCCGACGAGGCCGTGCAGGATGCCGTGCTGGAACGTTTGCTTAGAGCGGCGTCCGGCGCGGTCGAGCGGCGGACGGGCAAGGTCCTGCTGGAGCGGTCGTTCCTATGGACGCTCAACGCCTGGCGCGGGTACGCCAAGGAAGAACTCCCAGTGGGACCTGTGACATCAATCACCGAGCTGCGCATATTAAGTGCCGATGGCGTGGTCTCGGTGATATCGCCTGTCGCCTACGGGTTAGAGCCCGATACTCACCGCCCAGTACTTGCCGCGCGCAGCCTGGGATTACCGACCGTGCCTGTGGGCGGGCTTGCCGAGATTGCCTTCGATGCGGGGTTTGCCGCGGATTGGTCCGGTGTGCCGGACGATCTGGCCCAGGCTGTGTTCCTGCTTGCTGCGCACTATCACGAGAATCGACACGAGACCGCAGGTGGGGCGACCATGCCGCACGGTGTCGAGGCGTTGATTGCGCCCTGGCGACCGATGCGCCTCTTTGGAAGGCGGCGCTGATGGCCCTGCCCAATCTAAGCCGAAAGCTGACGCTGGAAGAGGCGCAGGACCTGCCAGACGGCGCCGGTGGATATCAGCGGAGCTGGACTGTCCTAGGCGATCTTTGGGCCGAGGTACGTCCCGGAACGGGACGTGAGCGGGCCGAAGATTTCGTGACGGTCGCAAGCGTCCCTTACAGGATCACCGTACGTGCCGCGCCACCGGGCACCGCATCGCGCCCACGGCCCGATCAGCGATTTCGCGAAGGTACGCGCATTTTTCGGATCCTGGCCGTGTCCGATCGGGATGATCGGGGCCGCTATCTGACCTGCTTTGCGACCGAGGAGGTGGCGGCATGAGCTACGGAATGGCGGCGGCCTTGCAAGAGGCCGTCTATCAAAGGCTTGCGGCGGATACGGCTTTGGTCACACAGGTGGGCGACGCAATCTACGACGTTGTACCGCCGGGTGATGTGCCTGGCACCTATGTAAGCCTTGGACCCGAGGATGTGGGCGAGCGGTCGGACCAGACCCATCACGGAGCAGAACACAGATTTGTCGTTAGCGTCGTAACAGACGCGGCGGGGTTTCAAACCGCCAAGGCGGCTGCCGGGGCCGTGTCGGATGCGCTGATCGACGCGCCGTTGATCCTGTCGCGGGGGCGGCTTGTGGGCCTTGATTTCCTTCGCGCGCGGGCTCGTCGCGTGCGGCAGGGAGAGACGCGACGGATCGATCTGACGTTCCGCGCGCGCCTGGAAGACGATTGACACTTAACAAGCTGGAGTAGGACCATGGGTGCCCAGAACGGCAAAGACCTTCTTATTAAGCTCGATCTGACCGGCGGCGGCCAGTACGAGACCATTGCAGGCCTGCGCGCGACGCGGCTGAGCTTCAACGCGGAAAGCGTTGATATCACGAACCTCGAAAGCCAGGGCGGCTGGCGCGAGCTTTTAAGCGGCGCGGGCGTGAAGTCGGCGGCAATCTCGGGGTCCGGGGTGTTTAAGGACGAGGCAACCGATGCACGCGCGCGGCAGATCTTTTTCGACAGCGAAACCCCGAGTTTTCAGGTGATCATTCCTGATTTCGGGATTGTGGAAGGGGCGTTTCAGATCACGTCGATCGAGTATGCCGGCAGCCACAATGGCGAAGCGACGTACGAACTCGCACTCGCCTCGGCGGGGCAGATGACCTTCGCAGCGGCCTGATGGCCAACCCCTGGGCAGGCGAAGTGGCGATTATGCTGGGCGGCAAGCGGCATGTTTTGAAGCTGACGCTTGGCGCACTTGCAGAGCTTGAAGGGGGCCTCGACGGCTCAATTGTCAAGATGGTCGAGCGGTTCGAAGGAGGCCAGGCAGGCGCACGCGACGTCCTGGCTGTCATCGTCGCAGGACTGCGGGGTGGCGGATGGCGGGGACGCGCCGAAGATCTGACAGATGTCGAGATCGAAGGCGGTTTCCAAGGCGCAGGCCGCGTCGCCGCAGAGCTTTTGGTGCGGGCGTTCTCGGGCCCGGGCACATGACTGGTTTCGATTGGCCAGCGCTGATGCGCGCGGGGCTCAGAGGCCTTCGACTAAGCCCAGAGGTTTTTTGGCGTCTGACCCCGGCGGAGCTTGCGTTTCTTCTGGGGAGCGATGCGGGCGAGGGACCGCTGACGCGGGATCGACTGGAGGCCCTGTCACGGGCTTGGCCAGACAAATGAAGGGATAGCGGCCATGGATGATGCGGACAGGATCGACGAATTCGATCTTCAGATCGAAGCGATAGGACGGTCGCTGGGCTACGCGCGCGAACAAGCGCAGGGCGTCGAAGGCGATGTTCTAGGTGTCCGGCGCCAGCTGAACTTGACTGACCTCGAGCTGCAGGGCCTCAATCGCGGGATCTCTGCGGGATTAAAGCGATCCTTTGAGGATTTGCTATTTGATGGAGAACGATTGTCGGACGTGCTGCGCGATCTTGGCAACACCATCTCCCGCTCGATCTATCGATCTGCCGTCAATCCCGTCTTCAACCAAGTGGGCGGCCTACTAAGCGACGGGATCGAGAATTTTGTGGGCGGGCTTCTGCCCTTCGCCAAGGGCGCACCGTTTAGTCAGGGTCGTGTGGTCCCATTCGCCACAGGCGGCATTGTGACGGGCCCGGTCAGTTTTCCGTTGCGCGGAGGTACAGGGTTGATGGGCGAAGCAGGACCCGAGGCCATCCTGCCTTTGTCGCGCACCGCCGATGGTCGGCTTGGGGTCGCCGCACAGGGCAGTGCGCGCGGGGCCAACGTGACCATCAACGTCACCACGCCGGATGTCGCGGGCTTCGAACGATCCCAAGCGCAGATCGCGGCGCAGATGTCGCGGGCCCTGTCGCGCGGACAACGCAACCGATGAGGAGAGGGTCATGGGATTTCATGAGGTAAGGTTTCCGGCGAACCTGAGTTTCGGCTCGTCTGGTGGCCCGGAACGGCGAACCGAGATTGTAACGCTCGCCAACGGCTACGAAGAACGCAACACGCCCTGGGCCGCGTCTCGACACCGCTATGATGCCGGGCTTGGGCTGCGCTCGCTGGAAGACATCGAAACGCTGATTGCGTTCTTCGAGGCGCGACAGGGCGAGCTTTATGGGTTCCGTTGGAAGGACTGGTCCGACTATAAATCCTCGCTCGCAAGCGTTGAACCCGCCTTTGACGATCAGGTGGTCGGTACAGGTGACGGCGCGACCACGGACTTTGGGCTGAAGAAGACCTATCGCTCGGGAACCGCCTTTTACGTGCGCGACATCTTGAAGCCTGTCTTAGGAACCGTGCGGGCGGGTCTGGATGGGGTCGAACAGACAGAAGGCCCCGACTTTACGGTCGACCCGGCATCTGGAACCCTTAGCTTTGCGTCGCCCCCAACAGCGGGTGCGCAAGTCTCGGCCGGTTTCGAGTTCGACGTGCCGGTGCGGTTTGACACCGACAGGATTCTTACTTCGGTCGCAAGCTTTCAGGCAGGCGATGCGCCGTCGGTTCCGGTGGTCGAGGTGCGGATATGACCGCTGACGCGCTGAAGGCCCATCTTACAACGGGTGCGACCTGTGTTTGCAGATGCTGGGCGGTCACGCGCTCGGATGAAGTGACGCTTGGGTTCACCGATCATGACCGTGAGTTGTCCTTCGACGGGATCACGTTCCGCGCCGATAGCGGGCTCACGGCCCGCGCCTTGCAACAATCGACCGGGCTATCGGTGGACAATACAGAAGCGCTGGGCGCCTTAAGCGCACCGGCAATTACCGAGGCCGATATTCAAGCGGGACGGTTTGACGGGGCCGAGGTGCGCGCCTGGCTGGTCAACTGGATGGCACCCGAAGAACGGATGCTGCAATTCCGGGGCAGCCTGGGCGAAATCACGCGGTCCGGCGAAGCATTTCGATGCGAGCTGCGTGGGCTCGCCGACGCGCTGAACCAGCCTCGCGGACGGGTCTACCATCCCCGCTGCTCGGCGGTGCTTGGGGATGCGCGCTGCGGGGTTAATCTGAGCCAGCCCGGCTTCGTGCTAGAAGGTCCCCTTGCGTCGATTTCGGATGGTCGTACGATCGAGTTGGCCGATCCCGGCGGTTTCGCTGAAAGCTGGTTTCAGCGGGGGCGCTTTGAGGTTTTGGATGGCGCGGCGGCTGGGCTGACTGGCGTTGTCAAAACGGACACCAACGAAGGTGGAATGCGGCGTCTGACGCTGTGGGAGGTGCTTCGCGCCCCTTTGGCGGTTGGGGACCGGGTTCGGGTGGTGGCAGGATGCGATAAACGCAGCGCCACATGCCGCGCCAAGTTCTCCAACATACTGAATTTCAGAGGTTTTCCGAACATCCCTGGCGAGGATTGGCTGGTCACCTATCCCCGTCGGGGCGGTCGAAACGGCGGGGGGAGCCTGGGGTGAGCGGTCGACAAGACATCGTAGCGGCCGCGCGGGGGTGGGTCGGGACACCCTATCGCCACCAGGCGTCATGCCGGGGTGCAGGCGCCGATTGCCTGGGGCTTGTGCGCGGCGTTTGGCGGGACGTCATCGGATCTGAGCCCGAGCGCTTGCCGGGCTACTCCTGGGATTGGTCCGAGGTACGCGGCGAAGAAGAGCTTTGGGCCGGGGCTGCCCGGCACTTGTCGCCGCGCGAGCCTGACGCTGCCTATCCAGGTGACGTCCTGCTCTTTCGGATGCGCGACGGGATGGTCGCCAAGCACCTTGGCATTCTAAGCTTGAATGGTCCTGAACCGCGCTTCGTGCACGCCTACGCCCGACACGGCGTCGTCGAAAGCACGCTGTCTTTCCCTTGGCGGCGGCGCGTGGTCGCGGCGTTCGCTTTCCCGACGGAGGTCTGAACCATGGCAACCCTGATCCTTTCCGCCGTCGGTGCAGCAGCCGGATCGGCCATCGGCGGCAGTGCGCTTGGTCTGTCTGCTGCGGTGATCGGCCGAGCGGTGGGTGCCACGGTCGGCCAGTTCATCGACCAGAGGCTTTTCGGCCAGAAGGTGCTGGGCACGGGGGCCGAACTTGTCGAGCAAGGCCGCGTCGACCGCTTCCGTGTAAGCGGCGCAAGCGAGGGGGCTGGCATCGAAGAGGTTCATGGCCGGACCCGAGTAGCGGGTCAGGTGATTTGGGCATCAGAGTTCTTGGAAACTGCAACGGATGAGGTGATTGAAAACGGCGGTGGTGGTGGCGGAAAGGGTAGGGGTGGCCGAAGCGGCAGTTCGAGCACGACCGTCCGAAGCTACAGCTATTCGGTCAGTCTGGCGATCGCGTTGTGCGAAGGAGAGATCAGCCATGTGGGCAGGATTTGGGCCGACGGAAGCGAGGTTTCGCAGGCCAGTCTGAACTTTCGGGTCTACCCGGGCAGTAACAACCAGACACCAGACCCCAAGATCGAGGCCACCGAAGGGGCGGGCGTCGTACCGGCATTCCGCGGGACAGCGTATGTGGTGATCGAGGATCTGCAGCTTGAAGCCTACGGGAACCGCGTGCCGCAGTTCAATTTCGAGATCATCCGGCCCGAGCAGGTTCCATCCAATCCTGAAACGGACTTGCCACGCCAGGTGCGGGCGGTCGCGCTGGTGCCGGGAACCGGAGAGTACGCATTGGCGACCCAGCCCGTCTACCTGGCTTCAGGTCCGGGGCAAAGCCGGGCCGCCAACATCAATAGCCCCTCAGGGCTCACGGATTTTCGAAGTTCGCTTGATACGATGCGGGCGGAACTTCCCGCACAGAAGGCCACTTCGTTGATTGTGTCTTGGTTCGGGACCGATCTGCGTTGCGGCAATTGCCAAATCGCGCCTCGGGTGGAGCAAAAACAGGCCGACGGCAAGGGCATGCCTTGGCGCGCTTCGGGGGTCACACGCTGGACGGCCGGGCAGGTGCCCTATGTCGACGGTCGCCCGCTTTATGGCGGAACGCCGGCGGACGCCTCGGTGATGCAAGCGCTTGCGGCGCTGCGTGAAGGCGGACGAAAGGCCATGTTCTATCCCTTTGTGCTGATGGAACAATTGGCGGGCAATGGCCTTCCTGACCCCTGGAGCAGCGCTGGCAATCAACCGGCTTTGCCTTGGCGGGGCCGTATAACTTTGTCCGAAGCGCCGGGGCGCCCTGCTTCGCCGGACGGCACCGCCGCCGCCGAAGCCGAGGTCCAGGCGTTCTTTGGGACCGCGGCGCCCAGTAACTTCGTACCTGTCGCCGGGACCATTCTTTATCTCGGTCCTGCCGAGTTTTCCTACCGGCGGTTCATTTTGCACTACGCTTGGCTTTGCAAAGAGGCTGGCGGTGTGGACGCGTTTTGTATCGGCTCAGAGCTGCGCAGCCTTACGCAGATCCGGGGCCCCCAGAACAGCTTCCCGGCGGTTGCCGCACTTCGGACTTTGGCGGCGGATGTGCGCAGCATCCTGGGACCAAGCACGAAGATCGGCTACGCCGCCGACTGGTCCGAATACTTTGGTTACCACCCACAGGACGGGTCCGACGACGTATTCTTTCACCTTGATCCGCTTTGGGCCGACCCGGCGATCGATTTCGTTGGGATCGACAATTATACACCGCTTTCGGATTGGCGTGACGGGGCAGACCATGCTGACGCCGATTGGGGGTCTGTCTACGATCTTGACTATCTGCGGGGAAACATCGCGGGCGGTGAAGGGTTTGACTGGTATTACGCGACCCCACAAGCTGCGGCCACTCAAACCCGGTCGCCGATCAGCGATGGTGCCTACGGCGAAGACTGGGTGTTTCGTTACAAGGATTTCCAGGCCTGGTGGTCAAATCCGCACTACAACCGGCCTGGGGGCGTCCGCGCGCAGTCGCCCACCCCGTGGGTGCCCCAAGGCAAGCCGATCTGGTTCACGGAAATCGGCTGTCCGGCTGTCGACAAGGGCGGCAACGCACCGAACCTGTTCTTCGATCCGAAATCGTCGGAATCCGCTCTGCCGCCGTATTCCAATGGGCGCCGGGACGATTTCATGCAGTGGCAGTTCTTGACGGCGCAGTTCACATATTGGGACAACCCTGCGAATAATCCGATTTCGTCTGTCTATGGCGGGCGGATGATCGATATGGACCGGGCTTTCGTCTGGGCCTGGGATGCCAGGCCGTTCCCACACTTTCCAAACCGTTTGAATGTCTGGAGCGACGGGGCAAACTATGACCGTGGCCATTGGCTGAACGGTCGTATGTCTGCGCGTTCGCTTGCTTCGGTCGTGCGCGAAATCTGTGCGAACTCTGGGGTCACGGATATCGACACATCGGAGCTCTATGGAATTGTGCGGGGATTTGAACCGGGTGCAGGTGTGACGGGCCGGGCCGCCCTGCAACCCTTGATGCTGGCTTACGGCTTCGATGCGATCGAAAAGGACGGCAAGGTTGTATTCCGCACCCGCCATGGGCGCGCCGCAGGCACGGTCGGCCCTGACGATCTGGTCGAAACTGAAGAGGTCGACGGTCGGATCGAACGGACGCGGACACCAGATGCCGAAACCGTTGGGCGGGTCAGGATTGGTGTTGTCGAACCCGAGGGCGACTACCGGGTGCGCTCCAGCGAAGCGATTTTCCCCGATGATACTGTTCATTCGGTCACGCAGATGGATCTTCCGCTTCTTTTGACTGATGCAGAATCCCGCGCCGTTGCGGAACGTTGGTTGTTTGAAGCGCGGGTGGCGCGCGACGGTGTGCGCTTTGCGATCCCACCATCTAGGACCGATCTGTCCGCCGGTGATCTCGTCTCGATTGCCGAGCCGGGCGGCGCGGCGCTGTACCGGATCGACCAGATCGAGTCCGCGGGCCTTCAGATCGCCGAAGCTGCCCGCGTCGAACCCGATGGCTACCTGCCTGCGGGCGGAGATGTATTTGAACCCCGTCAGGTCCCCGCTTTCGTTGCGCCTGCACCGGTCTTTCCGGTGTTTCTGGATCTGCCGTTACTTACCGGCGATGAGGTTCCGCACGCCCCCCATATCGCCGTGACCGCCGATCCCTGGCCGGGAACCGTGGCGGTCTACAAATCGCCCACCGAAGACGGGTTTGCTTTCGCCGGAACGGTCGAAAGCGCGGCCATCGTCGGCGAAACCGAAACCGGGTTGGCGGCGGCAGCACCCGGGCTTTGGGACCGGGGGCCGGCATTGCGGGTCAAGCTTTATGGCGGATCGTTGAGTTCCGTTACGGAATCGGAGCTTTTGAACGGTGCCAACGTCGCCGCCATCGGAAGCGGCGAGGATGATCGTTGGGAGCTCTTTCAGTTCCGCGATGCGGTCCTGGTTGGACCCGATACTTATGACGTGTCCGTCCGACTGCGCGGCCAGCTTGGCACCGATGCCTTGGATACGATGAACTGGCCTGTGGGAAGCCGTTTTGTCCTACTGAACGCGGCCCTTCGGCAGCCCGAGATGAAGGTTTCTGAACGCGGGCTCGCGCGCGCGTGGCGGATTGGGCCCGTCGGGATGCCCGTCGATGACGACATTTTTGTTGCCGAGACCCGGGGCTTCGACGCCGTAGGTCTGCGACCCTATGCACCCGCACACCTTCGGATCGCACCGGATGGTGCAGGAGGCCATATCTTCTCTTGGATACGGCGCACCCGGATCGACGGGGACAGCTGGGCGGGGTTCGACGTGCCTCTGGGCGAGGACAGCGAACGCTACCTGGTGCGGGTCTTCGTGGCCGATGCGCTGATACGCGAGGTGCAGACTTCGAGCGCGACCTGGACCTACAGCGCAGCCCAGCGCACAGCCGATGGCACGCCAGAAACCTTCAGCGTCGAAGTGGCACAGATATCTGACCGGTACGGGCCGGGGCTCTTCAGAAGGATCGAGATCGATGGGTGAAACAGTAAAACTCGGCCTGCCGCTGGTGGAAGCCAGTCAGGCACAGAAACACGTCACGGTGAACGAAGCACTCGCACGTGTGGACACGCTGACGCAACTTACCTTCGTTTCGCGCAGCGTTGGCGCCGCGCCAATTGACGAAACCGACGGTGCGGCCTATTGGGTTCCTGCGGGCGCGACCGGCGCCTGGGAAGGTCGGGACGGCCGGGTGGCGCTGTGGCTGAACCAAGGCTGGACCTATCTGACGCCGGCAACCGGTTGGCGCGCTTGGATCGCGGACGAAGGTGCGCCAGCTATGTTCGACGGCGTGGACTGGCTGACAGGCACGGGTTCCGTGTCGCCAAACGGTGCGGCAATGACAATGCGTGTGATTGAGATCGATCATCCGGTCGGGGCGGGCGCAAGCTCCGTCACCGTGCCCGTCATCCCGGCGCAAACCCTTGTCTTCGGTGTCACCGGCCGGGTCGTAGCAGAGATCACCGGCACCGCTACCGCTTGGCGGCTTGGGATCGGTAGCGCATCGGATGACCGCTACGGTAGCGGATTGGGCCTTGTGGCTGACAGCTGGGTGCGCGGGCTCACCTCGTCGCCGCTGGCCTATTATGAGGATACCGCGCTAACGCTGACCGCAGAAGGCGGCGATTTCGCGGGTGGCACCGTCCGGCTGGCAGTGCATGTAGCGGAATTGGCCTTGCCGCGTGGATGATCTGTTCCATTCCATTCGTCCCGTGACGATCGGAGACCTCGTGGCGGTTGGACGCGCCCTGCTCGCCCAACAGGTAGGGCGCCGTCCTTGGGTTCTCGACCGTATTCTTCACGAGGCGGCGGGCGCCGAAGCGCACCGCCAAAAGACCGGTCGGACCCACGGACGGTGGGGCGACGGAACCCTGATGACCGCGGCCCTTCGAAGACGGCGCTGCGCAGAACCAGGGCTTCATAATGCCGAATACCGCGCATGTCTGATTATGGTGCTGGAGGCGTTGGGACCTTACCCGCGAGCACAGGTCAGGCACAGAGCCACGGCTGGGTTCGCCTCAAGCCGGGCGGGGTCAATATCCTCTCCACAGTCGGTGCAATAGCCGTACTCGCCCTCGTCGAGCCGCGCGATCGCAGACCGGATCCGCGCCCGCTCGGCGACGCGCCGCCGTGCGGTGGCTTGTGCCATGGCCTGCCGCTGCATTGCGTCCATCCGACTTAGCCGCCCAACCGATTGCTGGTCGAGCGTAACGGTTGCCTGCTCGTCGCGCCCGGCTGCATCTTCGGCATCAAGGGCGGCGAGTGCTGTTGCAAGCCGGTCCTTCACAGTGGCGATATCGAGGTCATCACGCAAAATAATGTATCGGTCAGGTTTCAGCTTTGGCGCGGCCGTCCTAGATAGTGTAAGACGGGCGCACGCCGGAGGATAGGATATGGCTGAGACACGTCGCAAGGTTGCCGAACTTGACCCGATCTGGTCGCGTATTCGGGGCGAGGCAGAAGAAGCCGTCGCGGAAGAGCCGCTTCTTGGGGGGCTGATCCACTCTTCGGTGCTGCATCACCCCACGTTTGAGCGGGCGTTGAGCTATCGGGTGTCGATGAAACTGGCGTCGGCAGAGATGTCCGAGCAGCTTCTGCGCGAGATCGCGGACGAGGCGCTGACGGCGGATCCGTCCATCGGCGCATCGGCCCGGGCCGATATCGTCGCGGTCTTTGACCGGGATCCGGCCTGCCATCGGATGCTGCAGCCGCTTCTTTACTTCAAGGGCTTCCAGGCGGTTCTTGCTTACCGAATCGGGCATTGGCTCTGGAAACAGAGCCGCGACGACATGGCGTATTTCATCCAGATGCGCACATCCGAGGTATTCGGGATCGACATCCATCCTGCCGCAAAGATCGGCAAGGGCATCATGATCGACCACGCCCATTCCATTGTTATCGGCGAAACCGCCGTGGTCGGCGACAACGTGTCGATGCTGCATTCGGTCACTCTCGGTGGCACCGGCAAGGAGGAAGAGGACCGTCACCCGAAGATCGGGGATGGTGTGCTTATAGGTGCCGGGGCAAAGGTTTTGGGCAATATCAAAGTCGGCGACTGCTCGCGGATCGCGGCGGGCTCGGTGGTTCTGGAAGAAGTGCCCTGCAAGACCACAGTTGCGGGAGTTCCGGCGCGAATCGTTGGCGAGGCAGGTTGCTCGCAACCGTCGCGGATGATGGATCAGTTGATCCGCAAAACCAGCGGCGAGATCCCCGTTACAGAATAGAAACATCATCGAAACCATTGTGCCGTCGCCCGGGCGACCGCGCTGTGGTAGCGTCTCCCATCATTCGAAAGAGGGGGATTTCCCGAAATGTCCATTCGCCAAACCAGCGGCCGTGGTCGGCTATTTGACAGTGTTCTGGATACCGTGGGCGATACGCCCTGTATTCGGATTAACCGTATCGCGCCGGATCACGTCACAGTTTACGTCAAGGCCGAGGCCTTTAACCCGGCCGCTTCCGTCAAGGACCGGCTGGCCCTCAACATCATCGAAGCTGCAGAGCGGGACGGTCGTTTGAAACCCGGTCAGACTGTCGTCGAGGCGACCAGCGGAAACACAGGTATTGGCCTTGCAATGGTTTGTGCCGCTAAGGGCTATCCTCTGGTTTGTATCATGGCCGACAGTTTCTCGATCGAGCGGCGCAAGCTGATGCGGTTTCTCGGCGCAAATGTCGTTCTTACACCACGGGCGCAAAAGGCGGTCGGCATGTACAACAAGGCAAAAGAACTTGCCGAACAGAATGGCTGGTTTCTGGCGCGCCAATTCGAAACCTCGGACAATGCCGACATCCACGAAAGCACCACGGCCCGCGAGATCATGAACGATTTCGACGGACAGCGGCTGGACTATTTCGTGACAGGATACGGCACCGGCGGCACGCTTTCCGGTGTTGGCCGCGTGCTTCGCAAAGCGCGCCCTGACGTCAAGATCATTGCGACCGAACCTGCGAACGCGGCGCTCGTAACTTCGGGCACCCCACAGCCCCGCAATGGCGAGGAGCCTGCCTCTGGTCACCCGGCTTGGGAGCCTCATCCGATTCAAGGCTGGACGCCCGATTTCATCCCGCATGTTCTGCAGGAAGCAATCGATGGCGGGTATTACGACGAGATGATCCCGATACCGGGACCAGAGGGCATTACCTGGTCAAAGCGGCTCGCCGCGGAAGAGGGTGTGTTCACCGGCATCTCCGGCGGATCGACCTTCGCGGTCGCGATGAAAGTCGCCGAAACGGCGCCCGCGGGCTCTGTAATTCTGTGCATGTTGCCCGATACGGGCGAGCGGTACCTGTCTTCGCCACTTTTTGAGGGTATTGCCGAAGAGATGACCGAAGAAGAGTGGGATATCTCGCGGTCGTCGCCGACTGCGCAAATGGCCGCGGAGTAGCGGGTCCGCTGCTCGCTGTCCCCGGCGAGGAGGGCGCTAGCCTTCCTCGCTCCACACCCAAAAGAGCGTTCGAACGCAATGTCGCCGGGCAAGCGTCGGCTGGATTAATGCCCCTCCGGTGTCAGGCGAGCATCGCCACCGGGTTTTCAAGCCCCTGCTTGATCGCGTCGAGGAATTGCGCGCCAAGCGCGCCGTCGATCACACGGTGATCGACTGACAATGTGACGCTCATCACGGTGGCGACGGTCAGCTCGCCATCGGCTCCGACAACCGGCTTCTTGACGCCCGCTCCAACAGCCAGGATCGAACCATGGGGCGGGTTGATGACCGCATCGAAGTTGTCGATGCCGAACATGCCGAGGTTCGAGATTGCGAAGCTCCCGCCCTGGTATTCGTGCGGCGCGAGCTTGCGGTCACGAGCGCGGGCGGCGAGGTCCTTCATCTCTGCCGAAAGCGCTGATAGCGATTTTTGGTGCGCATCCTTCAGGACCGGGGTGAACAGCCCGCCCTCGATCGCGACGGCCACCGCGACGTCCGACGGGCCAAGCTTCAGCATCCGGTCCCCGGCCCACACGGCGTTGGCATCCGGCACCTGCTGAAGCGCCAGGGCACAGGCTTTGATGATGAAGTCGTTCACCGACAGTTTCACACCGCGCGCTTCGAGTTGTTTGTTCAACTCGCCCCGGAATTTCAGAAGCGCATCAAGGTGGATGTCTCGGCGCAGGTAGAAATGCGGGATCGTCTGTTTGGCTTCGCCAAGCCGCGCCGCAATGGTCTTGCGCATCCCGTCAAGCGTGACCTCTTCATATTCGCGGTCGGCGAACATCTTGAGCACCGCATCAGTCGACGGACCCGTTGGCGCGGCCGTGGCTGCGGGTGCCGGGCCTGCCGCCGTGGCAGGGGCGGCAGCCGTAGCCGCGCCAGGCTGTGCGCCTTCGACATCCGCTTTCACGATCCGGCCCTTGGGGCCCGAGCCTTTGATCTGAGAAAGATCAAGGCCCTTGTCTTTCGCAATGCGGCGCGCCAGCGGCGAGGCGAAGACGCGTTCGCCCGAGGCCGCCACGGGGGCCGCCGGGGCAGGGGCCGCGGCAGGTGCGGCTTCCGCGGCTGGTTGGGCCGGTTCGGGTGCGGCGGCGGGCGCAGCAGGGGCGGAGGACGCGCCAATATCGTCGGCACTTTCACCATCGTCGAGAAGCACCGCGATGGGCGTGTTGACCTTCACGGCCTCGGTCCCTTCGGCGACAAGGATCTTGCCGACCGTGCCTTCATCGACCGCCTCGAACTCCATCGTTGCCTTATCGGTTTCGATTTCGGCCAGAAGATCGCCCGAGGACACGGTGTCGCCTTCCTTCACGAGCCACTTGGCAAGCGTGCCTTCCTCCATCGTTGGCGAAAGCGCGGGCATCAGAACTTCGGTTGGCATCTTATTCGTCCTCCTCCAGCACCAGTCCCGCGATGCGCCGCTTTGCGTGCGGTGCGCCGGACAGCGCCTTGAGCGTATCTTCAATGTCGGTGGCGTGGCGGGCAATCCACTCGTAAGCGGTCTGATGGCCTCGCCCACCTGTCAATCTAATATTTGAGGCGATCACATGGTCCGGGATCAACCCGGTGACGCCATGTGCGGCGACCCGGTACGCTTCGCGTGCGCTATCCCGGCCTATGATCTCCATCAGCGGTAGGTCACCTGCTTGACGGCGGCGATGACTTCGTCGGTTGTCACCAGTGCCAGCTTTTCCAGGTTTGCGGCATAGGGCATGGGGACGTCCTTGCCGGTGCAATTGATCACTGGCGCGTCGAGCCAGTCGAACGCTTCCTGCATGATCACCGAGCTGACATAGTTGCCCACAGACCCTTGCGGGAACCCTTCTTCGACCGTGACGCAGCGGTTCGTCTTTTGCACCGATTGCAGAACCGTCGCCGTATCCATCGGACGCAAGGTCCGTAGGTCAATCACCTCGGCACTGATCCCGTCTTCTGCAAGTCTATCAGCCGCTTCAAGCGCGTATTGCATCCCGATGCCAAAGCTGACGATGGTCACATCGGACCCTTCGCGCCAGATCCGAGCTTTGCCAAACGGAACGGTATAATCGTCCAGTTTCGGCACATCGAATGTCCGCCCGTACATGATCTCGTTTTCAAGGAAGATCACCGGGTTCGGGTCGCGGATCGCCGTCTTCAAAAGACCCTTGGCGTCAGAGGCCGAGTAAGGCTGTACGACCTTCAGGCCGGGGATTTGCATATACCACGCGGCGTAATCCTGGCTGTGCTGCGCGCCGACCCGGGCCGCTGCACCATTGGGACCGCGGAACACGATGGGGCACCCCATCTGGCCGCCCGACATGTAAAGCGTCTTGGCCGCCGAGTTGATGATCTGGTCAATGGCCTGCATGGCGAAATTGAACGTCATAAACTCAACAATGGGACGCAGGCCGCCAAACGCCGCGCCGACGCCGATCCCGGCGAACCCATGTTCGGTGATCGGCGTGTCGATCACGCGCCGTTCGCCGAACTCGTCGAGGAGGCCCTGACTGATCTTGTAGGCGCCCTGATACTCGGCGACCTCTTCGCCCATCAGAAACACGGTTTCCTCGCGCCGCATCTCTTCGGCCATCGCATCGCGCAGCGCTTCGCGCACCGTGGTCTGGACCATTTCGGTGCCTTCCGGGATGTCAGGTTCTGCAACCTCGACGCTTTCCACCGGCGCGCTGGGCGCAGCAGGGGCAGGGTCCGCCACCGCAGCCGGGGCCGCCGGAGCGTCGCCACCCGACGCAACCGCCGCATCGGCGTCTTCGCCTTCCTCGACAAGAACCGCAATCGGGGTGTTTACCTTCACCCCTTCGGTGCCTTCGGCGATCAGGATCTTACCGATGATCCCCTCGTCGACCGCCTCGAACTCCATCGTAGCCTTATCGGTTTCGATCTCGGCCATGATGTCGCCGGACGATACGGTGTCGCCCTCTTTCACCAGCCACTTGGCCAATGTGCCTTCTTCCATCGTCGGGCTGAGGGCGGGCATCAATACTTCAGTTGCCATAATCGTTCTCCTCAAGCCTCGGCGTAGATGTCGGTCCAAAGCTCCTCGAGCGCAGGCTCGGGGCTTTCTTTCGAGAACTCGGCCGCCTCGTTGACGATATCCTTGATCTCTTTGTCGATGGCCTTGAGGTCATCCTCGGACGCGTGTTTGCCCGAAAGAAGCATAGTGCGAACGTGTTCGATGGCATCGCGCTTCTCGCGCATTTCCTGCACTTCCTCGCGGGTCCTGTACTTTGCCGGGTCCGACATCGAATGGCCGCGGTAGCGATAAGTCATAACCTCAAGGATGTAGGGGCCTTTGCCCGCGCGGCAGTGGGCCACGGCCTTCTCGCCAGCGGCCTTGACCGCCAGAACATCCATCCCGTCAACCTCTTCGCCAGGAATGCCGTAGGCCGCACCGCGTTCCCAGTATGACGGCGATTTTGTCGACCGCTTCGTCGATGTGCCCATAGCGTACTGGTTGTTCTCGATCACGAACACGACCGGAAGGTCCCAAAGCTCTGCCATGTTGTAGGTCTCATAAACCTGACCCTGGTTCGCGGCACCGTCGCCAAAGTAGGTGAACGTCACCCGGCCGTTCCCAAGGTACTTGTCCGCAAATGCCAGACCCGCACCCAAGGGCACCTGGGCCGCAACGATCCCATGGCCGCCATAGAAGTGCTTTTCGCGGCTGAACATGTGCATCGAGCCGCCCTTGCCTTTGGAATAGCCGCCCTCGCGTCCCGTCAACTCGGCCATCACGCCCTTGGGGTCCATCCCGCAGGCCAGCATGTGTCCGTGATCGCGGTAGCTGGTAATCCGCTTGTCACCTTCCTCTGCGGCCGCTTCGAGCCCTACAACAACGGCTTCCTGCCCGATGTATAGGTGACAGAACCCCCCGATCAGGCCCATGCCATAAAGCTGGCCCGCCTTCTCTTCGAAGCGGCGGATCAGCAGCATCTCGCGGTAGTAATGCAGCAGTTCGTCTTTGGAAACGTTTGGTTTGGCGGTCGATTTGCGCGTGGCCATGCCCGGCGACCCCTCCCTTTGGCAGCAGATAGTTTAGTGCTGAACTATCACTTACAGCATCCAGTCCCGCCTTGCACCAGTGAATCTGCCATCGCTGCTGGAACGCCGCCATGCGTCCCATGCATAGCGAGTTTTGGCAGGGACTCCGGGTTTGAAACGCGTGCTACGCTGAAGGCGTTATCTTAATACCAGCTCGTCCGGCCGCACCATACCCAAGACCTGGCGCGCCTGCTGGTCCAGCAGTTCCAGGTCCAGATACGCATCCGAAAGGCGCCGGGTTTTGTTTTCCAGGGCTTCCACTTCGGCTTCAAGACGCGCGCGTTGTTCTTCCAGAGCGGCGCGTTCCGCTTCGATCTGGACACGCGCGAAAAGCCCGTGGTCCCCTTGAACAGAGGCGAATGTGAACACCATCGCCGCGCCGCACATCAGCGACAAGTAGACGATATCACCGATCGCTGTGCGTTGCGGTTTCATACTCTGCCTCGATCCGCGCGCCTCTGGCGGGCGCGTCGTGCCTCGAATCATGTCATACTGATTCGGCCAAGGGAATCCCTTTTCTGCATGCGTCCGCGCGAAAGTCCAACGCTTTGGCCCTGATTCGAGGGTGCGTTCGGTGATCTCGCAACCATCTGCCGTGTCGCAGTGTTACCGACCGCGCAGGGCCTGCCCCTATTCCTTAGGTGACCGACGCGTCGTAGATCGATTGGATCGTCTGGTCGAGCGTCGCGTCGAACTCGGTATCCGTCTGCCCGGCAGAAAGACCTTCGGTCAGGGCCCGGCTAAAGCTTGCGATGACGCCCGAGTTCTGGGCCAGCTTGGCATTGGCCTCGTCCCGCGCATACCCGCCTGAAAGAGCAACGACGCGCAGGACACGCGGATGATCGACAAGCGCGCTGTAAAGGTTCGCCTTGCTTGGCAAGGTCAATTTCAGCATGATCTCGCGACCCTCTGACAAGTTATCAAGTTGCTTGGTGATTTCGGCCAGAAGAATGTCTTCGGCGTCAGCCTTGTCGGCAATCGAGATTGTGACTTCCGGCTCGATGATCGGCACCAAACCTTTGTCCAGTATCTGTGCGCCGACCTCGAACTGTTGCGCGACGATTGCCACGATCCCGGTCGGCGAGGCTGCGTCGATCACCGACCGCATCTTTGTCCCGAAGATCCCGTTGGCGGCGGCCCGATCCAAAAGAGCGTCCAGATCCGGCATCGGCTTCATCAGTTTCACACCGTCCGATGGCTCGATCAGGCCCTTGTCGACTTTCAGAAACGGTACGACACCCTTGTTGTTCCAAATGTAATCGGCTGCAGACTTGCCGCCGATCTCGCCGTCCATGGTCTTTTCAAATAGGATTGCGCCCACAACGCGATCACCATTGAAGACGGGCGATTGCACGATCCGGGCCCGCATCGCGTGGATCAGATCGAACATCTGCTCGTCGCCCGAATAGGTGTCTTCGTCTATCCCATATAGTTTCAGCGCCTTCGGCGTCGATCCACCTGACTGATCCAGTGCCGCGATAAAGCCTTTGCCGGCTGTGACTTTGTCCCGTTGCGCCTGATCCGCCATCTCTGTCCTCGTGAAAAATTCTCGTTCACCGCGTTCCTACGAAAGCCGTGAGCGGGTTGCAATCATGGCGACACCGACGTCGTCAACCGGCCAGTGCGGCCACACCTGGAAGCGTCTTTCCTTCCATCCATTCAAGGAACGCGCCGCCCGCAGTCGACACATAGCTAAAATGTGCACCTGCATCGGCCTTATTCAGCGCCGCGACCGTGTCGCCGCCCCCGGCAACTGAAATCAACGCCCCCGCATCGGTCAGATCTGCGGCTTTCCGGGCGGTGGCATTCGTGGCGGCGTCGAAAGGCTCGATCTCGAACGCGCCGAGGGGCCCGTTCCAGATGAGTGTGCTGGCCGTTTCGAAGGCCTCTTCGATCTGTGCAACAGTCTGAGGTCCTGCATCCAGGATCATTGCGTTTGCAGGGCAGGCATCGGCGGCCACCAACTCTGATGCTGCGCCTGCCTTGAACTCACTGGCGACGACCACATCGACCGGCAGCAGAATCGTGCAGGCCGCGTCCTTCGCGCGCGCGAGAATATCTTGTGCCGTGTCGGTCATGTCATGCTCGGCAAGGGAATTCCCGACATCGATCCCCTGCGCTGCAAGAAACGTGTTTGCCATCCCGCCCCCGATCACAAGCGTGTCGACCTTTTCCACAAGGTTGGCCAGAAGCTCTAGTTTGGTTGACACCTTGGCCCCTCCGACCACAGCAACAACGGGACGCTTGGGGGCACCCAGCGCAGCCTCCAACGCCTTCAGCTCCACCTCCATCAGCCGGCCCGCCGCCGAGGGAAGGTGGTGAGCCACCCCTTCGGTGGATGCGTGCGCGCGGTGTGCGGCAGAAAACGCGTCATTCACGAAGACATCGCCGAGCGAGGCAAGGAACTTTGCCATCTGAGGATCGTTTGCTTCTTCCATCGGCGTAAACCGGGTGTTCTCGACAAGAATAACTGACCCCTCCGGAGCAGCTTCCAGCGCTTCGCGGCTGGGACGCTCAATGAATGTCACCGTTTGCCCGATCGCAGATTCCAGCGCCGGCAGTGTAACCCGCAAAGACATATCCGGGTTTGGTTGACCCTTCGGGCGGCCAAAATGCGCCAGAAGCACAGGCTTTCCACCCGCTGCAAGGATATCGCGAATGGTCGGCACAATCCGTTCGATCCGAGTTGCGTCGGTGACTTGGCCATCCTCGACCGGTACGTTGATATCCACACGGGTCAGAACGATCTTGCCGCCGAGATCAATGTCGTCGAGCGTCTTCCAGGGCATCGCTGCACTCCTTGGCTGGGTGTCTCTACACACCCCAGCGGCCCGGCGCCGTCAACCGGCAGTCGCGTCACGCGGGCTCTTTTCCTTCCTCCACCGCCGCACTAGGGTCGCCGCCAATCGAAAACGCGAACAGGAGGCCCCAAATGGCCGAAATCAAGGACCCCGAGAACACCGTTCTCATCGAGCTGAAGGATGGCACGGTAACGATCGAGCTTTTGCCCGAAGTTGCACCGAAACATGCCGAGCGGATGAAAGAGTTGGCCCGCAGCGGCCAGTACGACAACGTCGTGTTTCACCGGGTGATCGACGGCTTTATGGCGCAAACGGGCGATGTGGAGCATGGCGATTTCGAAGATGGGTTCAACCTGCGTCGGGCCGGCACCGGCGGATCGGAAATGCCCGATCTTCCCGCAGAGTTTTCCAAGCTGCCGCATGATCGGGGCACGCTAGGCGCGGCGCGCAGCCAGAACCCGAATTCCGCCAACTCACAGTTCTTTATCAATTTCAGCGACAATCACTTTCTGAACGGCCAATACACCGTCTATGGCCGGGTGATCTCGGGGATGGAGCATGTCGATGCCATCGCCCGTGGCGAGCCGCCAATGAACCCTGACCGGATGATCAGCGTAAAGGTGGCCGCCGATGCGTAACCTTTTGCTGGCCGCTCTCCTCGCCTCGGGTCCCGCGATCGCCCAAGACGGCCCCGGTCCGAACCTTCAGATCACCGTCGCCGGAGAGGCGAGCGGAACGGTTGTGATCGACCTTTTGGACGACGTGGCGCCGCTTCATGTCGAGCGGATTACCGCGCTCGCCGAAGCGGGCGCATATGACGGCGTCGTCTTTCATCGGGTGATCGACGGTTTTATGGCGCAGACGGGCGATGTCGAACATGGCCGCATTGGCGGTGACATGCGACGCGCGGGCACTGGCGGATCGGATATGCCGGACTTACCCGCCGAGTTTTCGGATGTGCCTTACGACCGGGGTATCGTCGGTATGGCGCGCGCCCAGAACCCGAACTCTGCCAACAGCCAGTTCTTCATCATGTTCGACGAAGGTCACTTTCTAAACGGCCAGTATACCGTTGTCGGGCGCGTCATCGAAGGGATGGACGTCGTCGATGCCATCAAGAAGGGCAGCCAGGCCGCGAATGGCGCCGTTACAGGCGAACCCGACCGAATGGACAGGGTGACTGTCGCCAGATAGGCAAAAAGATGGCTTGAAATGAAGGATGCGCGCCCTCCCCCAGGGGGACGCGCATCCTTGCCATGGCGGACCAGTCGGGTCCAGTCTCCGCCACAGCTGGAGCCGTAGCACTCAACACAGTCGGGCGAACTTCACCCGTCACTCGCATCAGCCCCCACACCTCAGGTGGTCCTGTCGCGGCTTGGTTCGGGAAAACCAATCGGGATGTGCCGCTTCGTCCGGGACCACCGTATTGCATAAGCCAATTTGGCTTGGAGCATGTCCGTTATCGCGGATTCGCGCCGTTGGGTCTGTGATCCGGATCACAAAGGCGTCAGATAAGATCGAGATCGGCGATCTTCTCGAGTGTTTCGCGGTCGTTGACAGACACGGTTCCGCGCCCGAGATTGACCACGCCTTCGCGTTTCCACTCAGCGAGGGTTTTTGAAACGGCCTCTCGGGTAGCGCCGATAAACTCCGCAAGATTAGCCTGGGAAATCTTGAGGTTATCCGATCCGTCGTTGGCTTCATCCAGCAGGTAAAGCACCTTGCGTGCCAGCCGCGCCGGGATCGGCAGAAACGCTTGTTCGCCAATCTGGCGGCTCATATAGCGCATGCGCTCGCCCGCTAGTCGGATCATGTCAACTGCAAGATCAGGGGCCCCGCGAATCGCGGTGATCATATCCGAGTTTCTGATCCTAAGGACCCGGGCGGGGCCGATCGCGGCAACCGTCGCCGTCCGAGGTCCCGGGTCGAATAGCGCGATTTCGCCCAAAAGGTCCCCTGGTGTTGCTTTGTCCAACGCCAGTTTGCGTCCATCCACGGATGTTATGCTGATCTCAAGCGCACCTTCGACGATCGCATAAAGCGCGTCGCCTTCGTCTCCTTGTTCGCACAGGATTTCCCCAGGCTGCAGTGCAACCTCGCGTGCGATCCCCTCCAACAGCCGCCGCAGGTCGGGGGACGCGTTAAGTAAGAACCCGGCTTCGGGAAGCATGTGCGTCTATTCGTGATCTCGATTGCCGTCTCATATCAAAGAATTGAAATGGCGCAAACGGTCCAGTCGGGCGGCCCGATCCTCCCTCCGCGTAACGCTCGCGTGAGTGGGGGTGGGCGCGGCGCGTCCGCTCTGGCACGGTGATGGTCGTCGAAGGAGGAGCGGTCATGCTTAGGACATCCCTGTTCTCTGGTGCGTTTGTTATGCTGTGGTCGGCTCTGGCCCTGGCGTCGCCGGAATTTTGGCGGGGCGAATGGCCACGCACCGATTTCGACACGACAAGCGTCGAAAGCTGGGGTGAAATCCTGTCAGGCGGACCGCCCAAAGACGGCATTCCAGCAATTGATGGGCCCGATTTCATCGATGTCGGCGACGAAACACGGATTGGTGATCGTGAGCCGGTAATCACCGTGGAAATCGATGGGCAAACTCCGCGCGCCTATCCGATCCGCTATCTTACATGGCACGAAATCGTCAATGACGAGATCGGCGGGACCCCGGTGGCCGTCACGTTTTGCCCCTTGTGCAATTCGGGCATCACGTTCGATCGACGGGTCGATGGCAGGGTGTTGAGCTTCGGCGTTTCTGGAAAGCTTCGTAACTCGGACATGATCATGTACGATCGCGAGACCGAAAGCTGGTGGCAGCAGGCGATCGGCGAGGGGATTGTCGGTGAGATGACTGGGGTAGAGCTGACAGCACTTCCGACTTGGATGGAAAGCTGGGCCGAATTTCGAACTCGCAACCCCAGCGGCCTCGTGATGGACGAGCCGGGATGGCCGCGCCCCTATGGATCGAACCCTTACCAGCGCTATGACACGTCGCAGCGTCCGTTCCTCTACAATGGCGAAATGCCGCCCCATGGCGTTCCTGCGCTTGCCCGGGTGGTCCGTGTGGGGGACCGCGCGTGGACGATTGAACGGTTGCGCGCTGAAGGCCCGCTTACCGAGGCGGGTGTGACCCTGTCCTGGACGGAGGGACAGGCGTCGGCGTTGGATACCGCCGACATTGCCAAAGGGCGCGAGGTTGGGACGGTGCGCGTGCGCGACGCGGCGGGCAACAACCTTCCCCATGACGTGATGTTCGCGTTCGCCTATCACGCGTTCTGGCCTGACGGCAAATGGATGCTGGGCAACTGACGCAGGCGCGCCGGGGTAGGGCTGCTATGCGCTTAGCGTGACCAGAGCATGCCGCTTCTTGCCGGCAGAAAGCTTAACAGGGGACCCAAGCGCACCGGCATCCAGCATCAGCCCGGCATCGGTTACGGGCACGTCGTCGAGCCGCGCCCCGCCCTCGGCAATCAACCTCTTGGCTTCCTTCCCGGATTTCGCAAGTCCCGATCGCACGATCAGCTGAGTGATTGAAATGCCATCGGCAACGTCCGCAGGTGAAAGCGCAAGGGTGGGCAAATCTTCCCCGGTTCCGCCTTTTTCGAAAACCTCGCGCGCCGTTGCCTCTGCGGCGGCGGACGCGTCCGCGCCGTGGCAGAGGGCGGTTACTTCGTTGGCCAGCCGGATCTTGGCGTCATTGATTTCTGATCCCGCAAGCGCGCCAAGACGGTCGCACTCGTCAACGGGCAGTTCTGTGTAAAGCTTAAGGAAGCGACCGACGTCCGCATCTGTCGTGTTCCGCCAGAATTGCCAAAACTCGTATGGGCTTAGCAGTTCCGCATTCAGCCAGACCGCACCGCCCTGGCTTTTGCCCATTTTGCGCCCGTCCGAAGTTGTCAGAAGCGGGGTTGTCAATCCGAACACCTCCCGTTCCAACACCCGGCGCGTCAGATCGACCCCATTGACGATGTTGCCCCACTGGTCCGATCCGCCCATCTGCAACAGGCACCCATAGCGGCGGTGAAGTTCCATGAAGTCGTATGCCTGAAGGATCATGTAGTTGAATTCCAGGAACGACAGCGACTGTTCGCGGTCGAGCCGAGATTTCACGCTCTCAAACGACAACATTCGGTTGACAGAGAAATGTCGTCCAATATCGCGCAGGAAATCGAGGTAGTTCAGATCGTCGAGCCACTCGGCATTGTTCAGCATCAACGCACCGGACGGCCCATCGCCATATTCAAGGTACTTCGCGAAGACGCCCTTCATCGACGCGATATTTGCGTCGATCGCATCCGGCGTCAGAAGCGGGCGCTCGTCTGATCGGAACGATGGGTCGCCGACTTTGGTCGTTCCGCCGCCCATCAGCGTGATCGGCTTGTGCCCCGTCTTTTGAAACCACCGCAAAAGCATCACGTTCAGAAGGTGACCGACATGCAAGGACCGGGCAGTCGCATCATAGCCGATATAGGCCGGAACACCGCCTGCAAGCAAAGCCTCGTCCAGCGTTTGCATGTCGGTGCAATCGGCCAGAAAGCCACGCTCCATGATGACATGCAGGAATTCCGATTTCGGGTGGTAGGTCATGGGAACTCGTCTATTCTCGGCCCTCGGACGCCGTCTATAGCGGCGCGGGGGCATGAGGGGAAGAGATGTCAGACGCCGATCCGATCCGGGCTTTAGGGGCCATGTCGGGGACGTCGCTGGACGGTGTCGATGCAGCGGCAATCGTCACCGATGGCGTAAACATCTATGGATTCGGAAAAACCGCCTACCGACGTTACTCCCAGGCGGAACGCGATGTGCTGCGCGCGGCCTTGGGAATGCCCATGGATGCGCCGGGCGTGGCAGACGCTGCCGAGATCGTGGAAACCGCCCACGCGACACTCCTGTCGGAATTCGAGCGGCCGGACGTCGTCGGGTTCCACGGACAGACGACGCTTCACGCGCCGGATCGCGGTGTGACCGTTCAGATAGGCGACGGACGGATTCTGGCAGAGGTTCTGGGCTGTCCCGTGGTTTGGGACTTTCGCAGTTCCGATGTCGGTCTTGGCGGACAGGGTGCGCCGCTCGCGCCGTTCTGGCATCATGCCTGCGCGCGCTGGTTTGGCGCCGACGAACCGATCGCCTTCTTGAACCTGGGCGGTGTGGGCAATCTAACGTGGATTGACCCCCGAATTGCGGATCCGGCGGCAGAGGGCGCGCTTCTGGCGTTTGATACGGGTCCCGCAAACGCGCCAATTGACGATCTGGTGTCTTCCCGGTGGGGCGAACCCTATGACCGCGACGGGGCCAGGGCGGCAACGGGCAAGGCGGCGGATGGTGTGCTAGAAGCGATGCTTGCAGCGCCATACTTTTCAAAGATCCCGCCGAAATCACTGGATCGGGACGACTTTTCCGGCCTTGCGGATGCGGTTTCGGATCTTCCACCAGAGGCTGCGGCGGCCACGTTGACGGCGGCGGCCGCAGCCTCTGTGATCGCTGGCATGGCGCATTGCCCGTCGCCGCCCTCACGGCTTTATGTGACAGGCGGCGGGCGGCGAAATCCGGTAATGATGAAGATGTTGGCCGCTGGGATCGCATGTCCGGTGGTCCCGGTCGAAGAGGCCGGGCTCGACGGTGACATGATGGAGGCGCAGGCATTTGCATTCTTGGCCGTCCGTGTCCTGCGGGGTTTGCCAACGTCCGCACCTGGCACGACCGGGGTCGCGGCGGCCGTGGGTGGCGGACAGGTGAGCCGACCAGGGGCGGCTTCTAAGTAGTACGGCAGTTCATCCTTTGGGGATGGCAAGGCCGGGTGGCGCAAGCTCAAACCCGTCAAACCTGAAGCCTGGGCTGACGGTGCAGCCCACAAGCGTCCAGTCGCCAGTGGACTTGGCGCCCTGCCAGTGGCCCTTCGGAACGATTGCCTGGGGGTGTTGTCCGTCCGAAAGGTCGGGGCCAAGCACCAATTCGGTTGCAGGTCCGGAAAGATCCTCAGCAACGCTCAGGATCAGCGGTACGCCTGCGTAGTAGTGCCAAATCTCGGTCGCATCGACCCGGTGCCAATGGCTGCGCTCGCCCGCTTTCAGAAGAAAGTAGATCGCGGTTCCGGCAGGGCGGCCCTTGGCCTGGTCTTCGACCCACGTCTCGCGGTAGTGCCCGCCCTCGGGATGCGGGGCGAGGTTCAGATGCGTGATGATCTCGTCTGCGGTCATGCGCCCATCTGGCACAGGATTCCGCCCAACTACCAGACCATAGTGGTCAAGCCAGCGCGTGCGCGGCGCGGCGCAGAGCAAGCACGCCTTGTCGAACCACCCCGCTCTCACTGGGAAAGCAGCTGGTTTGCAAGATCCTCAAAATCGTGGGCGACAACGTCCCAATCGCCCTCAGGACCAAGATCGGTCGTTTGACCGGGCCCATGTTCTTTAGGACGCGCCACAAATGCAGTCTTAAGGCCCGCCGCCTGCGCCGCCGAAAGATCCGGATTGTGGGCGGCGACCATCATAACCCGTTCAGGCGGAAGCCGCAGGGCAGCACAGGATGCCAGATAAACGCCCGGCTTTGGTTTGTAGTCCTGCGCGATTTCGGCGCCAAGAATACAATCCCAGGCAACTCGGCATACCGCGCAAGCCGCGTCATCAGCGCAATTGACCCGTTTGAACAGGGCGCAAGGATGAAACCCGGCTTCAGGCGCGCAAGACCCGGCCGCACGTCCGGCCAGGGATTAAGCCGTTCCCAGGCCCGGTTCAACTCGGTCGGTTCGGACGGAGTGACGCCAAAGTCGCGTGACACCCTTTCAAGGTTTTCAAGGTGCAGATCGTCCAAAGGCACATACCCGCGCCCACCATCCCTGATCCGCGCCATCGCGGGGTCGTACTCGGCGCGCCACGCCGTCGCAAACGCCGTAGCATCGACATTTGGCAGGGCTACCGCCACGTCCTGCGCGACCGACCTGCGCCAATCCACGCAGGTACCGAAGACATCAAAGATCAGCGCGTCGGGCATGACCTAGACGCTGTCAGGTGCGCCGCAGGGTGGCAAGAGGCCCAAGCGCATTTAAGCGCGCAGGATACGTTTCCCCATGTAGACCGCCGTTTCGCCCAAAAGCTCTTCAATCCTGATCAGTTGGTTGTACTTCGCCAGCCGGTCCGACCGGGCGAGAGAGCCGGTTTTGATCTGCCCACAATTCGTGGCGACGGCGAGGTCGGCGATGGTCGCGTCCTCTGTTTCCCCTGACCTATGCGACATCACGCAGGTATATCGCGCACGATGCGCCATCGACACGGCCTCCATCGTCTCGGACAGGGTGCCGATCTGGTTCACTTTCACAAGAAGCGAGTTCGCCGCACCTTTCGCGATCCCGTCCGACAGGCGCAGCGGGTTTGTGACGAACAGATCGTCCCCCACGAGTTGAACCTTGTCGCCAAGTGCGTCGGTCAGCATTTCCCAGCCGTCCCAGTCATCCTCAGCCATGCCGTCTTCGATGGAAAAGATCGGATAGTCGGCGACCAGCGCTTCCAGATATCCGACATTGTCGGCGGAACTGAATTTCTGCCCTTCGCCCTTCATGTCGTAGACGCCATCCGAGAAGTATTCGGTCGATGCGCAGTCCAGAGCCAGCATAACGTCTTCACCGGGCCGGTAGCCTGCTTTTTCAACCGAACGCAGGATGAAATCGAGCGCGTCACGCGTCGATGAAATGTTTGGTGCGAACCCGCCTTCATCGCCGATCCCGGTCGAAAGGCCCTTGGCCGACAGCTCTTTCTTGAGCGTGTGAAACACCTCCGACCCCATTCGGACCGCTTCGCGGATCGTGTCCGCCGATACCGGCATCACCATGAATTCCTGTATGTCGATCGGGTTGTCTGCGTGTTCGCCGCCATTGATGATGTTCATCATCGGAACCGGCAATGTCTTTGCCTGTGTGCCGCCGATGTAGCGGTAAAGCGGTAGGAAAGACGCCTCGGCTGCCGCTTTGGCAACGGCAAGCGAGACGCCGAGGATCGCATTCGCGCCAAGCCGCCCTTTGTTCGCGGTGCCGTCAAGTTCGATCATGGCAGCGTCGATCGCTTCCTGTTCGTCGCGTCAAGACCCGAGAGTGCGTCGGAAAGTTCACCGTTCACGGCTTCGACGGCCGCCAGAACCCCTTTGCCCAGATACCGGTCTGCGTCGCCATCGCGCTTCTCCACCGCCTCATGCGCCCCTGTAGAAGCCCCCGACGGGACCGCGGCCCGACCCAAGGTGCCGTCCTCCAGAATAACGTCAACCTCTACGGTTGGGTTCCCCCGGCTGTCCAGAATTTCGCGGCCAATTATGTCGATGATCGTGCTCATGGGGTCCTCCGGTGGAATCCGTCGGCCCCCTCTAGCATGGGTCGCATTGGGCGTGAACCTGTGAAATGATAGCGCTAACGGATTTTAGAACCCCAGAAGCAGCAGCGGTAAAAGCCCGAACGCTGCCAAAGCTGATCCGCCGCCGCCGCCGTCGTCGCCGAGCCCGTCACCCTCGCCATCTTCCTGGTTGTCGTCTTCGACAATCGGCGGTTCGGGGACAACGGGCAGATCTTCGAGAATTGCCTGGGCTTCAAGGTTCTGGCCGTCGCCGTCGCTCCAGGTTTCTATCTCTGCCGCGCCTTCGGCGGTCTTAGCAAAGGCAATCCGCACAATCTCGTGGGGTGCATCCAGCGCGACCGTCAACACGTCATCGCCCAGGTGCGTTTCTGCCGCGCTGCGAATGCCATCGGCATAGGTCCAGGCTTCTGGTGTTTCATCGACGCCGGGCGTATCGGGTATACCAAAATCGGCGCGCCAGTTGGGGTTAATTTCGGCTCTCAGGCTGTCTGCCCATACCCCGATGAAATCTCCCTTGATCCCATCCAGGGGAATTAGAATATCACCCGGTGGCGTGTCACCGGCCGCGACAAAGGCAATCAGCTTGTCGTCATCCTCGAACCCGTAGACCGTCGCTGGCGCGTCCTGGTCGTAGGGGGCTGACGGTCCGATCGGCGACATGCCCACCACGCTTTCGCGCAGCATTTCGTACATTTCACCGCCTGCGAAGACGCGATTATCGCCGTCCACGTCGCGCAGGCTCAGCCGACCGGGATGAATTGAATCCGTTCCGAAAATCGCCGCTGATGCTGCACCTTCTTCGACGTAGCTTGTGAACGCTTCCAGAACAAAGGCAGAGTGCTCGGGACCATAGGCGAAGCGTCCCAGTTCATCCTGCCAAAAGGTCTCAAACGCGGCATCGCTCCGTCCGTCCAGATCGATGGTTGCCGGGTCCACGCCGGTCTCGGCAACGTAATCGTCCAGCGCCTCTTTCCGAGTATAGGAGGCGACGTTCCAGGCGGACACAAACAGTTCCGGCGCATCGGCACCAAGCCCCGCAGCCTCAGCCGTCCAGGTGCCTAGAATGTCCCCGGCGAGTTCGGCTCTGGCATCAATCCCTTCGGGTTGAAGCGCAAACCGGTGCTGTACGATCATATCCACATTGGATTGCGCGAAATCCGACAGCCCGTCACGGATCAAGGTGTCGTCTTCCAATGTCCTGCCGGACTGCACTGCAATCTCGATATCCGCGCCGATCTGGTTGATCGTTGGGTCGGCCAGTGCCAGTGCGATTTCGGTCACCGCGGCTTCGGCCAGTTCTGCATAATCCGAGGCCGCAGAAGGTCCGTCGAAATGGGCGTAGTATTCGTTCCCGATCTCAAGGATCAGTTCATTGGGCAACGGGCCAAAGTCGCCGGCCAGAAGTTCACCCAAGAAACCGTTGAGGTCCGCAGTCAGCGCATCCGGATCGTCGGCGTATCGGGCGGTTGGAACGATCAGCGACAATCCGGTATTCTCGGCGACCGCAATCTCCATCATCTCGTAGAGACCGGGCTTACCCGTCGACGGTTCATAAAGACCGTCATACTCGAAGCCGTATCTGTCCGTTCTGGTTTCAGCGACTGTTCCGCCCGGCCAAACAATCAGCCCGGGATCAAGTTCCTCGACCTGCTCAAGGAAACGATTGACGTTTCGCAGGCTAATGTAACGGGCACCGAACGCCGATGGATCAATGGCGCCCTCGGGAAGCGCGATTGGCGAACCCACGGATTCTAGATCGAAAACTAGCATGCTGCCCCCCAGCAACAAATGTCTGCCACAATTTTGACACGAAATTTATTGGCAAAGGGTTAATTTAAGGTTGTTCGATCTTAACTTTTTCGACGCAGGCGGGCCTCGCGATAGAACGTATAGAGTCCTGAAGCCGCAATGATGGCCGCACCCGCCCAGGTTGAAAAGTCCGGGCGCTCGCCAAAGAACAGGATTGCAATTGTCAGCCCGAACAGAAGCCGGGTGTAGCGGAAAGGTGCGATAACCGAGACGTCGCCCGCTCGCATCGCGGCCGTGATCGCCCATATCGCAAGGACTGTTAATGCGGTCACGGCACCGAACAGCAGGACCGCCGACGCGCTTATGCCACCTGGCACGGTATCAGAGACAACGCCTAGAAGCAGCCCCGTTGGCACCAGACCGGCAAATCCCCAGCATCCAAGTTGGAGATTACTGGCCGTTGGAGGCACGAGGCGGGTGAAAAGATCGCGCGCCGCAAGCATCACGGCGCCTAGAACCGCAAAGAGTATTTCGGGTGAATATCCGTCACCGCCGGGCCGGAGTATGAGAAGCACGCCGCCCAGCCCAACAAATATCGCGATCCATCGGCGGATGCCCACAACTTCGCCCAGAAACAGCGCCGCAGCGACTGTAACCAGCAAAGGCACCGATTGCATGATGGCAACCACCGTGGACAGGGGCGCAAGCGACAGGGCGGTGACGATTCCGATTGTACCGATCCCTTCAGCGGCGACCCGCGCCAACACGCTGGGCGCCAAAAGGTCGCGTGTGACGGGGCGCTGGCCTTGCACTATGGCAAGAACAGCAAAGATCAGTGCTCCGGCCAATCCTGTGATCCAGATAATCTGTGCTTGCGAATGCGTTGCCGCCAACAGCTTGATCGCCGCATCGGCCGTCGCGAACGCCGCCATTGCAAGCGTCATAAGCAGCATACCGCGCAGGTTTTCGGACAGGACAGGGGTGGTCATCGGCAGGCTATGCCCGATCCCAGTCACCGTGGAAAGACCGCTTCAGGACTTTTTCGGGACCCCGTAAAGCTCCAATTTGTGGCCACGTAGTTCGTAGCCAAGCTTGGCCGCTATTTTTTCTTGAAGAGCTTCGATCTCCGGATCGACAAATTCGATGACCTCACCCGACTGGATATCGATCAGATGGTCGTGGTGATCACGCTCGGCATCCTCGTAACGGGCCCGACCGTCGCCGAATTCGAGCTTCTCAAGAATTCCTGCCTCTTCAAAGAGCTTCACCGTCCGATAAACCGTCGCTAGCGAGATGTTCGGGTCTGCAGCTGACGCGCGAGCGTAGAGCTCTTCCACATCGGGGTGGTCTGACGCCTCTTCCAGAACCGCTGCGATCGTGCGCCGCTGACCTGTCAGTCGCAGTCCTTTGGCTTCACAGCGTTCGATAATCGTGTCTGTCATCCCAGGCCCTCGTCCGCGAACCCGCTTTTAGGGCGTTGCGCTGATGGGGGTCAAGGCAGGGTCAGCCGACCTTCTGCGACATGCACCGTCTGGCCTGACACAGTGACCGAATGCACCTTTCCGTCCTCAAACGCTGCACGGGCCGAAATGTACGACGGTCGGCCCATTTCGACGCCCTGTTGGATGTCGAGGGTAACGTCGCAGCCCTGCAACTCAGCCAGATAGGCGGCAAGTCCCGCGGCAGCCGACCCGGTGGCCGGGTCTTCGGGGATGTTATCGAGCGGGCCGAACATGCGAGCGCGGACTGTTTCGCCATCGCGCACATAGGCCAAAATCGGAAAGTCTAGTGAACCGGGATACTTCGCAACCGCCGCCCGAAACGCCGCAATAACGGGAGTGCAGGCCACCAATGCGTCTGCCGACACCAGCTCGGCCATGCAAAACTCTAACCCGACGCCCACGACTTCGGGGGGGTGGGTGCGGGTTTCGATGGCATCGACTGAGAGGTTGAGGCACCGGGCGACGTCTGCAGGGAGCGGCTTGACCTTGCGCGAGAGGGGCACGGTCGTCGTGAAGGTCGCGCTTGTCCCGTAGGACGTGGCCGCGATTGGGCCCACGCCAAGATCCAGCACCATGTCCGGCCCATGTCCAAGGCTCGCCAGAACCACAGCCGCCCCGATGGTGGGGTGCCCGGCAAAGGGGATTTCGTTCATCGGGGTAAAGATCCGAAGCGCGGCGGTATGGCCTGGCTCGGCCGGAGGGTAGATGAAGACCGTTTCAGAAAAATTGAACTCTCGCGCAATCCGTTGAAGCCGCTCTTCGGGCACGTCCGTGGCGTCCGGAATGACCGCAAGTGGGTTGCCGCCAAAGGGTGCTTCGGTGAACACATCGAGGATCAGGAATCTGGTCACGCGCGGCTCCAGCTCAGCGTTTTGATGTCGAGGATATGGACTTCGGTTCGGTCTTGGTGGCCGGGTTCTGATTTGCCGCCGAAAACACGAATGCAATCGCCACTGTGCGTAGCGTGATGGCGGTGAATCCATCCGGGATCGTCGCCGGTCGTGGTGTGCCCTGTCACCGAAAACGTCTGTATGTCCATCGACAGCACCTGGCAACTGTCCCCCCGACGAGCCGGGTATCCGAGGCTTCCGATCAGCCAAAGCGTTCCGTCGATCAGATTTGCAGAATGGAAATCCGTCGGTGGAAAGACCTCGTCTGGATAGATGAAATGTTGGACTTTGCCATCAGGCGAGATGACCGTTGCATCGGCATAGATGGCGAAATCCGGATCGTAGTGATCTTCATGTTCCCCAGCGATCAGAAGCCAGCTTCCGTCGGGAAGCCGCGTGGCGCTTCTGCCAAATCGGGCGAAGGACCAAACAGGTCCGGGCGTCGTTCCCGCTTCGCCTATGACCATAGTTTCGGCGGCAAAGCCCGCTTTACACGTACGGATCTGTTCGGACCAGAAATCTGGCAGGTGGGGCTCGGGATTGGCGCGTCCCCGGCGCGGATTCGCATGGGCGCGAAACGTCGCTTTATCCACAGCGCGCGGGGCGATCCTGTCTGCGCCCACCGCGGCAGGAAAGAGGCAGTCGTCTTCGACGTAGAGATCGAAGCCCGCAGGGTTAAGGCCGCCACGAACAAGCCGGCGTGCCATGTCTGCACTTAGGCACGTCCAATACACGTCGACCAAGTCAGGCTCTTGGCACGATCTGATGTATGCGTCGCGCGCTATGGCAGGTTGGTCCGCCAGCATATTCAGAACCGCGGCGTCCGGCGCGCGCGGCGGCGGCTGCCATTGTGCGTTGGGCGTGGCGCCATGGCTCAAAAGGACGTCCGCCACAGCGGTATCGTCTTGTTCGACCGCGATCAAAAGGGCAGGGCGCCCGTCGATATCGGTCGCGTTTGGGTCCGCGCCCGCCGTTAGCGCGTCCTGCGCGTCGCCCGCGCGTTTTTCGCGGACGGCGCGGATCAGATCATCGTTTTCACGCATCAAACCTCTCTCGCCCTTGCCTCCAAACTAGCCGGTTTCCTTCCCTCTTGCAGCAGGTCCCCGAGGCCCGCATTGCAGACCCCGAAGAGACCTGCGAGGACGGTAGGTGGGTTTGGCTTCGACGCGATGCCGCTTGTGCGCCCCGAAAGCGGCCGGGACAGATGTGGGAGAGCGGCAGTGCAAAAGGACAGATTGGACGCCTTTGGCGTCGTCTCTCTTATCGGTTTTTCGGCGCTTCTGGGCTTCAACCAGGTCGTCATCAAGGTCGTGAACGAGGGCCTTCAGCCAGCGTATTTCGCCGGCCTTCGTTCGGCGGGTTCGATTTTTTGCGTCGCGCTTTGGATGACCATACGCGGCATCTCACTGCGCCCGAACCCTGGGACTTTGTTGCCCGGCCTCGCCATCGGCGCGTGTTTCGCGCTTGAGTTTCTGATGCTCTTTATCGCGCTTGATCTGACAACGGTGACGCGCGTGAGCGTTATCTTCTACACCATGCCGATCTGGATGGCGCTGGGCGGGCATCTTCTGATCCCGGGCCAGCGCCTGACCCCCACCAAAACGGTCGGGCTGATCGTCGCTTTTGTTGGTGTGGCCTTTGCCATCGTGTCGCGCGGCGCAGGGGGATCAGAAGGCAGCCTTACCGGCGATCTTCTCGCGCTTGCAGCGTCGGTCTGCTGGGCCGCAATCGGACTTCTTGCCAAAGGGTCGGCCCTTGCCAGCGAGCCGCCTGAGCGACAGCTTCTGTGGCAGGTCACGGTTTCTGCGCCGATCTTGCTTCTGGCGGCGCCGTTATTTGGGCCACTGGTCCGGGATCTTCAGCCGCTGCATCTTTGGGGGCTTGCGTTTCAGATCGTCGTGCTTGTCTCTGCCGGTTTCGCGTTCTGGTTCTGGCTTTTGTCCGTCTATCCGGCCGCGCAAGTCGCCGCGTTCGGGTTTCTCGCCCCTATCTTCGGCGTGTTCTTCGGGTGGGCCATCCTAGGCGAGCCTGTTGGACCGGCAATCCTCGTCGCCCTGGCCCTTGTGGCCTTTGGGCTCTGGTTGATGAACCGTCCCGCCGCTCAGGTGCCGCAAAACGTCTGACGGACGATTTCGGTGTCTGTGGGCGGCCTGGACAGGTCGGCATCGTCCCCGGCAAGTTCGAACGGTGTTGCCAGGACCTCCACCAATCGCTCGAACGGGGCAAGGTCTCCGGCAATGGCAGCCTGGATCGCCTCTTCGATCCGGTGGTTGCGCGGGATGACCGCAGGAGATGCAGCCTCGATCAGTTCCCGGCGTCCCTTCGGCGCAGCGCCTTCGCGGGCAAGCCGCGCTGTCCATTCCTCGGACCAACCATCAAAGGCTGCCTGATCGGTGAACTGATCGCGCGCCTTGTCTGTGCCAAGCGCCCGGAACGTGTTGGTGAAATCGGCCTGACTTGCGTGCATCCGCGCCAGAAGGTCACGGATAAGTGTCGCATCTCCGTTTTCTGCCGTCCGAAGTCCGATCTTGGCGCGGAATACCTCTGCCCAGGCATCGCGGAACAGATCGGGAAACCGGTGAACCGAAGCCGTCGCCGCCTCGATCGCAGCGTCCTGATCAAGGTCCATAATCGGCAAGAGAGCCGTTGCAAGCTGTGCAAGGTTCCAGACAAGAATATCGGGCTGACGGTCGTAGGCGTAACGCCCCATCTGATCAATTGATGAAAACACCTTGCCGGGGTCAAAAGTGTCCATGAAGGCACAAGGGCCAAAGTCGATGGTTTCACCTGAAATCGTGGTGTTGTCGGTGTTCATCACGCCGTGGATGAACCCAACACCCATCCAAAGTGCCACAAGCCTTGCCTGGCGCGCGATGACGGCATCTAAAAGATCAAGTGCACCGGTCGCATCCGGATAGTGTCGGGCGATGGCATGATCGGCAAGACGGCGCAGCGCCTCTTCATCGCGGCGCGCTGCAAAATACTGAAACGTCCCGACCCGGATATGGCTTGCCGCCACGCGTGTCAGGACCGCGCCCGGGTAGGGTGCCTCGCGCAGAACCTGTTCGCCCGTCGTCACAGCCGCGAGGGCGCGGGTTGTCGGAATGCCAAGCGCGTGCATGGCTTCGGATACGATATACTCGCGCAGCACTGGCCCCAGCCAGGCGCGGCCATCGCCCATCCGGCTGTAGGGCGTCCGGCCAGAACCCTTGAGTTGGATGTCCCGGCGGTGACCCTCCCGATCGATCACCTCGCCCAAAAGGATAGCACGCCCGTCGCCCAGTTGCGGCGACCACCCTCCGAACTGGTGACCGGCATAAACCTGCGCCAAGGGATCGGCGCCCTCGGGCACGTTATTGCCTGCAAGAACGTGCACGCCATCTTCTGACGCAAGCGCTCGCGCATCAAGTCCAAGCTCGTCCGCCAGTCGCGCGTTGACGCACACCAATTTGGGGGCCGCGACCGGTTCTGGCGACATGCGCGTATAGAACCGATCCGGCAGGCGGCCATAGCTGTTGTCGAACGTCACATGCAGCGTCATCGATCGTTACCTTGGAAAGGGCTTTTGCGCCTCATCGCTCGAGCACCAGTGTATTGTCCGAGATTTCAAGTCTCGAGAACCGCTGCAGATACCGCATGCCCAGAAGCGAACCGTCCATTTCACCATTGTTCACGACCGCCGGTACGTTGCGCTCGGTCAGGCCGCCAAGGCTGACGCGATCAAGCGCTACGCGTGCTGTCCGCACTGTGCCGTTCGCCGTATTTGCAAGTCCAGAAAACGACAGCGCGTCCGTGTCAATGCCCAGCCGTCTCGCGTCCTCATCCGCCAGAACAATATCGGTCGCACCGGTATCCACAACGAACTCGATGTCCCGCCCATTGACCTCCAAGGTCAGGTAGTAATGCCCGTCGAAGGACCGTGGCACTTCGATCCGTGCACCCGCGTTCTGCACAAGCTGGCGGGGTGCCACGTCGTTCTGGATATCTTCCCAAAGCCCATACCCCCCGACGACGCCAAGAAATATGAAGCCCCAGACAAGTAGCCGCTTCAGCATCGGGCCAAGCCCGCCGCGGCTTTCGGCAATACCCCATCCGATCACGGCCGTGCCGAGAAGTGCAAGATAGGCAAGTCGGGCAATCTCGTCTCCGGTCATGCTGTAGAGATAGGCGGACGGGTGGTCCCTGGAAAGGGGTTCACCCCGACAGATCGAGGTCCGACAGACCATCCAACACGAACTGAACAGAAAGTGCGGCCAGAAGCATCCCTAGTAGACGTGTGACCACGTTTATTCCGGTCGGGCCCAAAAGCCGCTCGAGGATGCCCGCACCTAAAAACAGGACAAAGCAGACGGCGATGTTCGCGGCCATGACTCCATGTACCGCAATGATCCAGGCCGCGTCCCGGTTCGGCCCTGACGTCAGAAGGATCATCGTCGCAATTGCCCCGGGCCCGGCGATCAAGGGTGTCGCAAGCGGAAAGACCGACGGGTCATCTGCGCGCGCGCGTTGGTCGCCGCGCCGTTTGGTGCGCCGTTCAAACAACATGTCGAGCGCCGTGATAAACAGAAGAATGCCGCCCGCGATCCGAAAGGCGGGCATCGAGATACCGGCAAAACTCAAGACCGCCTCACCCGCCAACCCAAACAGCAACAAGACCCCGCCGGCGATCCCGCAGGCGCGAAGCGCGATGGCCCGGCGCTGCGCAGGCGCGCTGCCTTGGGTCAGCGCCACAAAGAGGGGCGCCAAACCCACCGGGTCAATCACGACAAAAAGCGTGACGAATGCGGTCAGAAGGGTGGCCCAATCCATGCCGGGTTCAGTCTCCTTCTGGCGAACGAAGCATGCGGTAGCCCTTCATACTGGAAAAAATACTCAAGCTCTGCCCTGTCATGCTGTCTCCGCCGCCTCCAGTTTTTCGGCGGCGGCCTCCCAAAGGCCCTCCGCGCGGATCAACGCGCCCTCCACCTCAGCAAATTTCTTCTGCCAGACCTCCATCTCGCCGACGCGGCTGTCATCGTAAAGATCCGGGTTGGCGAGTTTCGCCGCCAGCTTGTCGCGCATCTCTTCAAGCTTCGTGATCCGCGCTTCGGCGGTGCGAACGTCCGAACGCAACGCCAGAAGCGCATCGCGCGACTGGCGCTTTGGTGTCTCAGCCTTGCGCTTGTCGGGCTTCGGCAGCGGTTCAGACACGATCGTCCGGCGATAGGCATCAAGATCGCCCTCGTAAGGCGTGACCAGACCGTCCTTCACAAGCCAAAGCCGGTCTGCGACCAGTGACAGCAGGTGCATGTCATGGCTGACGATCACCACAGCTCCAGTATAGGCTGTCAGCGCTTCTACCAGGGCCTCTCGACTTTCCATATCCAAATGGTTCGTCGGTTCATCAAGCACCAGCAAATGCGGTGCGTCGAGCGTGGCAAGCAGCAGCGAAAGACGTGCTTTCTGCCCTCCTGACAGGCGACCTGCAACGGTTTCGGCCTGCGCGGCCCCGATACCAAAGCCGCCAAGGCGCGCCCGAAGTTTCGCGGGTGGGTCATCTGGGCGATACCGCCGCAGGTGGTCGAGCGGGGTTTCGTCAGCGTGAAGCGCGTCAAGCTGATGCTGCGCAAAGTACCCGATCCGAAGTTTTCGTGCGCGAGTGACACGACCACCAAGGACTTGAAGGTTTCCGGTCAAGAGCTTTGAAAGCGTAGACTTTCCTTCTCCGTTCTTTCCCAGAAGTGCAATCCGGTCGTCTTGATCAATCCGCAGATCCAGTTTTGATAGAACTGCTTGGCCGTCATAGCCGACCGACGCGCTTTGGGTGGCGACGATGGGAGGGGACAGGTCCTCGGGCGACGGGAAACTGAACGCGCGGAGTGCGGCTTCCTGCGGCGTCGTGATCGGTTTCATCTTCGCGATCATCTTTAGCCGGGACTGCGCCTGCACCGCTTTCGAGGCTTTGTAACGGAACCGGTCGACGAAGCTTTGCAGATGGGCGCGGCGTGCCTCTTGCTTCTTTGCCTCGGCCTCCGCCACGGCGAGCCGCGCAGCGCGTGTTTCCGCAAACGTATCGTAGCTGCCCTGGTAGAGCGTCAGTTTGCGATCCTCCAAGTGCAGGATGGCGCCCACCGCCCGGTTCAGTAGGCCCCGGTCATGGCTGATTGTGATCACCGTATGGGGGTATTTGGCAAGGTAGGCCTCTAGCCAAACGGCACCTTCAAGATCGAGGTAGTTTGTGGGTTCGTCCAACAGCAGAAGATCGGGCCGGGCGAACAGCACACCGGCCAACGCCACACGCATTCTCCACCCGCCCGAGAAGTTGGCGCAAGGCTCCGCTTGTTCGGCATGGGAGAATCCTAGGCCTTTCAGGATCGACGACGCGCGCGCCTCTGCAGACCACGCGTCGATATCGGCCAGCCGGGTCTGGATCTCGGCGATCCGCGTTGCATCGGTTGCAGTTTCCGCTTCGGCCATCAATGCTGCGCGTTCGGCATCCGCGCCCAAAACCGTATCGAGAAGCGAGGTCTGCGACGCCGGCACTTCTTGCGCGACGCCGCCAATCCGAGCGCCCTTCGGCACTGAAATATCGCCAGTTTCCAGCGCCAACTCCCCCCGGATTAAGCGGAAAAGTGTTGTCTTGCCGGTGCCGTTTCGGCCCACAAGCCCCACCTTGTGCCCGTCGGGAACAGTGGCAGATGCGCCCTCGAACAAGGGTCGCCCTTCCACGGCATAACCTATGGTATCGATCCGCAGCATGACCGCCCATGTGGCATTGGACCCGCCCCCGGTCAATCCGTTCGCCGTTCCGGCTTTTCATCCCTCGGTCAACCTGCTAGGCGGACCGCGGAATTCCGGCGGGCACGGGGCCTGCCGCTGACTGAGACGAGGACCAGATGGCCACCGAACGCACCCTGTCGATCATCAAACCCGATGCGACCAACCGGAACCTGACCGGAAAAATCAACGCAAAGTTCGAGGAGGCAGGGCTGCGGGTTGTCGCACAAAAGCGCATCCACCTGACGAAGGCGCAGGCGGGAGAGTTCTATAAGGTGCACGCTGAACGCCCTTTCTACGATGAGCTTTGCGAGTTCATGGCCTCCGCTCCGGTTGTCGTTCAGGTCCTCGAAGGCGAGAGCGCGATTGCGAAAAACCGCGAAGTGATGGGCGCCACTAACCCCGCCGACGCCGAGCCGGGTACGATCCGCGCAGAGTTCGCCGAATCCGTGGGCGAAAACTCGGTCCACGGGTCAGATGCACCCGAAACCGCGGCCGAGGAGATCGGATATTTCTTTGCCGGAATTGAACTGGTCGGCTGACCCGACTTTCCTCTTGTGATGCTAAAGGGCCGGTCTACGCTGGCCCTTTTTTTTAGCCCCCGGGCGTCCAGGGCGAAGTGGCAGATTTCATCCGACCGTACTTGGGGAATTCGGCGGTTACCTGCTAACTCTCTGGGGTATAATCAGATTGTTTCCAAATCCGCGCTTGTCCGATTAACCATCTCGTCGTAACGCGAAAGGTGAGGGGCGAAGCGGGAAATGTCGATGAGACGACCTACAAGCGCCCTAGGCGGACATCAGCGTGTCTGCGCGACCGAAATCCGCGCTTCCTTTGGGCGCATGGCATACGTCCGCTTTTCACAGCAGGACCTTCGGTAATGTTTGCATCGATCTACGCTATGCTTGCGGGGCTTTTGGCAGTTGGTGCGGTTGCTGGCGGCGGCGGTGGCGGCGGCAGTGGCGGAGACGATGACGCCCTTTCGCCGGGACAGGGAGGCACTGGGCGCAGCGCCGAATCCGATGATCCCGTTGCTCCGATCGCGGGTGCCGGTGGCGGCAGCGGAGGATCCGCAGGCGCATCGGCAACCGACGCAAGCACGGTCGCGACGCCCGATGCTGCTCCAACGGGAGACACGGTTTATATCCCGGATGTGGCCGATTCCGCGTACTCGCTGGATTGGGGCGGCTTGTCGCCAGAGGAACAGCTTATCCTTGAACTGGTGAATGCGGCGCGGCTTGATCCAAGAGGAGAAGCCGCCGATCAAGGGGTTAGTCTTGCTTCTGGCGTTTCGTCGGCCCCAAAACAGGCCCTCGCGGTCGATGCCTCACTCAGTGCGGCGGCTGACAACCACTCTGAAGACATGGAAGCCCAGAACTATTTCAGCCATACCGGGCTGAACGGGTCCACGCCGACAACGCGCGCGGCGGACGAGGGCTATTCAGGGGGTGTCGGGGAAAACATCGGCTGGATAGGTTCGACCTCGACCAGATACAGCGACGCCGATCGTGCGGAAAGCCACCACGACAATCTTTGGGCCTCGCCCGGCCACCAGCAGAATCTGATGAATGGCAACTGGGAGGTTGTCGGGATCGGATACGCCGAAGGCGACTATGTGTACAACGGGACGAACTACCGTGGCTCGACCTTTGTGACACAGAAATTTGGCAGCCAGCCGGAAAACTACCTGACGGGTGTTGTGATCGACGATCGGGATGGCGATCATTTCTACGATATCGGCGAAGGTCAAGGGCAGGTTCACGTGACGGCCTTTAACGCCGGGGGGGTGTACACGACCGAGACATACGCGGCCGGCGGCTACTCGCTGGCGCTCGATCCCGGTACGTATTCGGTTGTCTTCCATGGCGGCGCGCTTGACGGGATATATGAGACTGAAGTGACGATCGGAGGGAACAACGTCAAACTCGACGTGATCGAAGATGGGGACGCGGGTGATGCCAATCTGGTCACGACTGACACGGTGGCCGAAGCGATAACCAACAATCTGACGCTCGCCTATTCGGGATCGGAGGACGAATATGGTGGGGAGCTTCTTTACGAAGCGATCCAGTCCGTCGAAGACGGGGTAGCTTTGGTGGATCAGGTCGCGCCTAAGGAAGAACCGCTTTTGTCAATCATTCTGACTGAACCGTCGGCCACGGTATCGTTTGACAGCACAGAGCCCTACGAGGACGAAGAACCCGAGGACATGATTGTCGCGTGATCCACGCCTGATGGAAAGGTTCAGGGCGCCGGGACCTCGCCCCATTTTGCTTCGTTAGCTTCGATCGCCTTAATCCGTTCGGCTGTTTTCGGGTGGCTAAGAAGCCAGGCTGGCATCGCGCCCAGGTTTGTCCGCGTGAGCGCCTCAAGTTTTGTAAACAGCGTCTTTTGCGGTCCGGTTCCAATCCCCGCTTTCGTCAACAGCGCCGAGGCATAGGCATCCGCCTCGTACTCGTCAGATCGGGACAGCCGGGCCGCAAGAAGGGTCATCAAGCCGTTTGCAATGATAACCCCAATCCCAGGCAAGAAGCGCGACAGAACCATTGCAAGCGCCGTACGCAAAGCGTTCTGTCCCGAAAAATCGATCATCCGCCGCCGCGAATGCCCAAGTGCGACATGACCCAGCTCATGTGCGATGACGCTGGCCATTTCGTCCGCCGTCACTTCACCCGACCGGTAGCGGTTGTAAAAGCCACGGGTAATGAAGATGCGCCCGTCCGGTGCGGCGAGTCCGTTCACAGGCTCGATCTCATAGATGTGGACCTTTATCCGAGGCAGGTCGAGCGCGTCGGCCATCCGATCACACAACTTCTTTAGGACCGGATCGGCCAGTTCTGTTGAGCGCGCGTCAAGTTCCCGCGCTGTGCGCCACGCCGAGAAGCGGTACATGGCGATGCCGTAGACAAGGGCCAAAAGGATGGGTGCGAGCTTCAACATGGGCTTGATATGGGGTCGAAAGGCCGCTTCGGCAAACAGGTAGAGTTCACATCTGGTACTGCGCTGCCCGAGGACCATCGGGGATGTTGACCACAGAGATCCCGGCACCGGTTTTGGCTGTCCAACTGGGCGCCCGTCATGAAGGCATAGTCATCCCCTGCCGGTGGATTACCTGTACCGTTTATTCTCCCGTACGGGCGCGGTCGTTGCTATGGCGAGCCTCACAAGGTCCAGCAGGGACCGGCATGCCAGCTTGGCAGAGATCGTCTTGGGTTAGCCTTTGGCCGTTTCCTGGGTGGTGTCGAACCGCAGTGCGATTTCGGGGCGGAAGGGCCCTGGACCAGCATCTCGAAATCCTCTTGCTCGGCTTCGGTCAAGAGCCCGAAGGCGGTAAGGCCAAGGGCGTTCAGCCGCGTCCGGTCTTCGGGGTCGAGGACGATCAGCCGTGTTGTGTCTGACCGTCGGATATCTGTTTCGCGAACCGGCATGGCTTTGACGATCAGCGGCAACTGGCCAGAACGCCGGCGAATAGCGGCCACAAGCCGGTCATGTGGCGTGCGCGGGTTCGGCGCGCCCGCATGCATCGCCGCAAGGGCGCGCAGGTCACCTTCATGCACCGCACCCGCCACCTTATCTGGATTGGTCGTACCGTCCCGGTCGGCGGCCATCGCCGTGAAGCTTCGGTTCGCGAACAGAATGCGCCCGTTGGCCCGGCAGAATGCGACGCCGAAGTCGAGCCGGTCGAAGAGGGTCATGAGGCGCGCTTAGGCAACTGCAAGCGATTGGATGATCCCTTGGGATTCGAGGGCTTTTCCAAGAATCGGAATAAGCTCTGCCACGCCTGCACGTTTCTCCCAGGGAAGCTAGGCGCCAAGAACGGGATGGTGAATCGATGCCACATCCGCGTAGGGACCAACATCGCTCATTTTCGCCGCGTTTCTGGATCTCGATCTAAGCGCGTTCAGCGCATTGTCTCGAAGCGAATTGGGGGGATAATCAAGATTATGGGCCACGCCGTACAGCTCTGCCTCGGCCACCAGTTCCATCGGTGGAGCGTCCGCAAACCGTCGGAACACGTCTCGCTCTGCTGGCGGCGGTCCAGATCGGGTTTCTTCAATCGCCTCTCCTGCGGTGGTTCTCAGTTCGCGAGAGGTATGAATCGTCGGGGCGCCAAACCGCAAAAATCGTACTGAAAGACAGAAAACGCTGTCGCATTAAAGGCGCAAACGACTGTGTCGCAAACGTCTGGCCAGGTCTCCGGCTTCGTGGACGCATCCATCGCTGCAAGGACGAGTTCCGCGAATTCTGAACGGCTTGGAAAACCAAGACCCGTGCCTCCCCACCAACATCCTATCTGAAGTTATGCTAAACCTTGGGTCAAAGGGGAGCATACACGTTTAGAAAGAGTCAACCCAAGACCCTCATTCCCCGGCCAATTCCCTCTAAGGTCATCGGGACCATCCGGTCTGCGCCAAAGATGTCCTGGACCATCGCAATCGACTGGGTGTAGCCCCAATGCCGTTCGGCAACCGGGTTGATCCAAAGGTTCTCGGGCCACTGGTCGCGGGCGCGCGAAAGCCAGACCGAACCAGCTTCGCGGTTCCAATGCTCGTTGGCGCCGCCAGGCATCGCGATTTCATAAGGTGACATCGACGCGTCGCCCACGAAGATGCACTTGTAGTCGGACCCATAGGTGTTCAGCACGTCATGTGTCGGAATTTGCTCGGTCCAGCGGCGGCGGTTATCGCGCCAAAGGCCCTCATAAAGGCAGTTGTGGAAGTAATAGTATTCAAGGTGTTTGAACTCGGCGCGCGCGGCCGAAAAAAGCTCTTCCACCACTTTGACATGCGGGTCCATCGAACCGCCCACATCAAAGAACATCAGAACCTTCACCGCATTGCGCCGCTCTGGTCGGGTCTGGACATCGAGGTAGCCGTGCTCGGCGGTTGACCGGATCGTCCCGTCAAGATCCAGTTCGTCAGCCGCACCATCCCGCGCCCAGCGGCGAAGGCGTTTCATTGCGACCTTGATATTGCGCGTCCCAAGTTCGACGGTGTCGTCGAGGTTCTTAAAATCTCTTTTATCCCAGACCTTTATCGCCCGCTGGTGACGGCTTTCGTCTTGTCCGATGCGGACGCCTTCGGGATTGAAACCATAGGCTCCAAAAGGCGACGTGCCAGCGGTGCCGATCCATTTCGATCCGCCTTGGTGGCGGCCCTGTTGCGCTTTAAGCCGCTCGCGCAGCGTCTGTATCAGCTTGTCGAAGCCGCCAAGCGCCTCGATCTCGGCCCGTTCCTCGACGCTCAGATGCTTTTCCGCCATCTTCACCAGCCAGTCGGACGGCAGGTCGACAGCGTCCAGAACGTCCTCTACGCGTATGGTTTCAAGCCCTTCAAAGGCCGCCGCAAACGCTTGATCGAAACGGTCAAGGTGGCGTTCGTCCTTCACCATCGCGGCGCGGGCTAGATAGTAGAACCCTTCGACGTCGTAAGTCGCGAGCCCCGCCGCCATCCCATCAAGGAAGGCCAGGTATTCGCGCAACGAGACCGGAATGCGATGGGCGCGGAGCGTATCGAAGAACGGAATAAACATCCGTACCCTTGTCGCGCAGATCGCAGGCGCGGGGAAGGGCTTAGCCGAACTGTCCGATCAGCACCGACACAAACAGCCCAAGCACTGTCAGAGCGATCGCGTAGCCGGCCGCGTATTGCGCCATATCAGCCCGCTTGCCGCCGCGACGCCGCGCGACGCTCGCGCCCCAAAGCGCGCCCCCCAAGACTGTACAAATCGCAAGGATCACAGTGACGGCGCCCGCGCACGTGGGCTAAGCGCCGCGATCTCTTCCAGTCTAAGCCGTACCTCGGTCGATGATCCGAAACCATAGCGTGCCCAGCCGAGTGCTTCCTGGCGGACTGTGCGGGCCTCGGCGCGGCGGCCGAGGATTTCAAGCGATTCCGCCTTGACCATGAGAAGCGTGGATAGAAGGGCGGCGTTTTCTGCCCGGCGCACGGGCGCGATGTTCCGGTCCACGATCTCGAGCGCGATTTCTGCTTGCCCTGCCGAAAGCGCGAAGGCGGCCAGTTGCATCGCGACGTGGGCCGCTTGAAGATCGGTGTCGCGCCCCGCGCGGTACAATGTGCCCGATTGCAGAAAGGCGGTCATCGCCAAATCCGGTTCCGTTCCGATCGAAAGACGTCCTAGCGCGTAGAGCGAGAACGCAGCACGTGTGTCACGCCAGCCCTGCTGGCGGGCAATCTGCACTGCTTCGCGCGCCGCGCTTCGTCGCCGTGTTGGCGTGGTGCGCGGGCCCAGCGCGGTTTCGATCGCGTCGATCCAGGCCCGCGGTGTGTCGCCCATCGCTCCATCTGCGGCGCGGCGTCCGCCGGGGTTAAGCCGGGCCAAAATTGCGGGCAGGCGGTCGGCCACCTCTTGCGGGGTCATGCCCGACCGCAGTTCCGGCGCGTAAAGCGTCCTCAGAACCAGCATGTCAAACCCGGTCAGGACGGTGTGGAAATTGTCGTCGTTGAAGACCGAATCCGACAGCCTATAGAGGTCGTTCAGCGGCCCGACCGCTTGCGCCAGCTCTTCATGCAGGCAATCGCGAATTTCCTGCGGGCTGACGTCTCCGGGCAGGAAGATCGCCATCTTTTCGCGCACGCGAAGCGTGGTCCAATCCAGCGCCGGACCGCGCCGATTGCGGCGGAACTCATCCCAGGACGTGATCCTGGGGACGACGAAGCAGGCCGCCTGCGGCACTGCGCGCTGAAGCTCCCGGCGCGACAGGACCTCAATCGTGATCGACGCGTCCGTGTTTGATGCCACGCGCGAGATATCAATTCCTGCCTCGGTCCGCATCCGTTTGATCAGGCGGTCGAGATCCGTCGTCAGACTGCGCGGCGCCGGTCCGACAACCCGGACGCTGATCGGTCCTTCAAACCGGGTCAGAACTGGCAGCACGCGCCCGGATTCCAGCCTAAAACTCAGGTCCATAATGTCTGCCGCAATTGTGCGGTTCGACCGTTGCGGACGCTGAGCTTTGGGTGTGCCGAACGTCTTCATCGGCGGCAGTTCGATTTCGGGCGCGGCGCGGCGCTCGACCGGCGCGGTTGCTGTACACGCTGCCAAGACCAGCCCGGCAAAAAGCGGCAGAAGCCTGATCATAGTGCGCGCTCGTATTTGATGAAGGGGGTTTGTCGTCCGACCCGGTCGTAAAGCTGCCGGGCAGTGTGGTTGAAATCCTGCGTCAACCAGTAGACGGATGGGCAGCCGGCACTGTCTGCGGCGACATAAACCGCCTCGATCAGCGCTCGCCCGACGCCTTGTCCCCGAACCTCGGGATCGGCGTATAGATCTTGCAAGTAACACACGTTTTCGACCTTCCAGCCATGGCGATGAAACACGAAATGGGCCAGACCGACGGGCTGTCCATTCTGTTCGGCCAAAAGTCCGTGGTAATCTTGGGGATCGCTTCCAAGCAGGCGTTCGAAATAGGTCGTGTACGTTTCCCGGGGCAGCTGCGTGTCATAGAACGCAAGATAGGCGCGCCACAAGCGCTGCCATTCCGCTGAATCTGCGCGGGCGAGGGGACGGATTGTTACCGTCATGCAAGCCAGGCCAGGGATAAAAGTGACAGAGTGCTGGTCCAGATTATCACAGGTGCAATGCAGTCTGTCCTGACGCCGTAGAGCATGGCAAGGGCGAAGGCCATCATACCCGAAGGTCCGGCGGCGTTCAGGACAAAAAGGTCACTCCACGGGTTGCCCGGTTCAAAGACAGCTAGGCACGCCCAGACCAGAAACGGAAAGAACAGAAGCTTCAGCGCCGATATGCCGATGACTGTCGGGTTCGGCGTAAGACTGTGTGCCGAAAGCGTTACTCCAAGGGCGAACAGAGTAAGGGGCGCGGCAGCGGAGCCCGCAAAGTTGGCAGCTGTTTTGACTGGCTCCGTCACATCTAAGCCCAGAAGACTGATGCCAAGCGAAAGTGCTATGGTCACGATAACCGGATTTGAGAAGATGCGCCGCGCCGCAACGCGTTTCGTCGGGCGACCCACAATCAGTTCCATCGAGATGATGAAGAAGGAGAACCACACAGTCGCGTCCAGAACCACGATCGCGGTGATCGGCAGCGCGGCCGTCTGGCCATAGATCAGGTACGAAATCGGACCCACATAGAGAAGCGAATTTACGAACACGACGCACATGGCCAGAAGCCAGGCCTCGGCGATCTCTCGCCGAAACAGGTATCTGGCCGCCGCGTAGCTAAAAATGAAGGTCACCGCCTCGGCGACGAAGTAAAGCGTCAACGCATAAAGATCGAACGATCCAAGGTCGTTCTGGGTAATCAGAAGAAAGATCAGCGGGGGCTGCAAAACCAGAAACGCGATACGGTTTAAAGCGCGCGCCTCGGACGCCGAGGCAATCCTTCCGCGCCCCATTGCAAAGCCTAGGGCGAGCATCGCAAAGATCGGCAGAATGTTATGCGTCAGAACCTGCAGCATGCCACAGTGCGCTTTACGCCGCGGTCACGACCGGTTCGACCAAGATCACCCTCGGCCCCGCGCCATGAATGCGAGGCGCTCAAACAGATGGACGTCCTGTTCGTTCTTAAGAAGCGCCCCGTGCAGTTTCGGAAGCATTGAACCGCCGTCGGTTTTGAGGTCCTCGGCGCTCAGATCCTCGGCCAGCAAGAGTTTCAACCAATCGAGCACCTCCGATGTCGATGGTTTCTTCTTAAGGCCTTGGACGTCACGGACCTCGTAGAACTGGGTCAATGCCGCAGTCAGCAGAGACGCCTTGATCCCCGGGTGATGGACCTCAACAATGGCACGCATCGTTTCCATGTCGGGAAAGCGGATGTAATGGAAGAAACACCGGCGCAAGAACGCGTCGGGCAGCTCTTTCTCGTTGTTAGAGGTGATGATGACGATCGGTCTGCGTCTGGCCCGGACGGTCTCTCCGGTTTCATAGACGTGAAACTCCATCCGGTCGAGTTCCTGCAAAAGGTCGTTTGGAAACTCGATATCGGCCTTGTCGATCTCGTCGATCAGAAGAACTACTTTTTGATCCGCTTCGAACGCCTGCCAGAGCTTGCCCTTGCGAATGTAGTTCCGGACGTCATGGACCTTTGCCTCGCCAAGCTGACTGTCTCTGAGGCGGCTGACGGCGTCGTACTCATAAAGTCCCTGCTGCGCACGGGTTGTCGATTTGACATGCCATTCGATCAGCGGAAGGCCAAGCGATTCCGCGACCTGACGCGCGAGCTCGGTTTTTCCGGTTCCTGGTTCGCCCTTCACCAGTAGCGGGCGTTCAAGGGTCACTGTTGCATTTACGGCAACGGTCAGGTCGGGAGGCGCAACATATGCGTCGGTTCCGGAAAATTTCATGGGAATTCCAATGATCTCGCCCACATCGCTCGCGGCAACCTAGCGCGGCAAACAGCCGCCTTCAATAAGCCGCGAAGGGGGCGTGACAAGGGCGGGGGCTTGCGTTATGTCCCCGCTCCAAGGAGGCGCGAATGAGTGACTCGAGTGCCAACGCGACCGCCGCCACAGAAAAGGGAACTGGAATGAAGCCCGAAGTTTTCCTGCCCGACGACTATCGTCCGGCCGAAGACGAACCCTTCATGAACGATCGTCAACTTGAATGGTTTCGGCGTGAGCTTCTGAGACAGAAGCAGGATCTGCTCAGTGAGTCCAAATCGACCATTGCCGGCTTGCAAGACGGCACCCGCAATATCCCTGATATCGCCGACCGCGCGAGCGAAGAGACTGATCGGGCGCTGGAACTGCGGATCCGCGACCGTCAGCGCAAGCTCGTTGCCAAAATCGACTCGGCACTGCGCCGAATCGACGAAGGCGAGTTTGGGTATTGTCAGGATACCGGCGAACCGATTTCGCTAAAGCGTCTCGTGGCACGTCCCACTACCACACTCAGCTTGGAGGCGCAGGAGCGCCACGAACGGCGCGAGAAGGTGCACCGCGACGACTAAGATCTGGGACCGCCCGCGTGAGATGGGCGGCCAACCCTTCTTTGGGAGGAGGAGGGGCGCCGGAGCCGTTATCGGTTCCGGCGTTTTTCTTTGGTAGATCAAGTCCGGGCCGTTTGGGTTGACACCCGATGTAGCGCGGCGTCTTTCTCGGGTGTATGCGAACAGGTCTGAATTCAAGCCATTCCGGAGTGCCGCAATGGCTTTGAGCGGGCAACAGATTGCTGTGGCGGGCGGGGGTGTCGGCGGGCTCGCCGTGGCGCGTGCGCTTGCACTCGGCGGCGCACAGGTGACGCTCTATGAACAAGCGCCCGCCATCGAAGAAGTCGGTGCCGGTCTACAGATCAGTCCGAACGGTATGCGTGTTATGAAAGCACTCGGACTGGCCGAGGTGTTGTGCGGCACCTCTGTCAGGGGGGCGGGCGTTGTACTGCGCGACGGGCTAACGGGGCGTCCGGTTCTTAGCATGGATCTTGGCCGCGCCTCCGGTGCGTATCTGTTTGTTCACCGGGCCCGCCTGATCGAGGTTTTGGAAAGGGGCGCGCGCGATGCGGGGGTAATGATCCGGCTCGGTGCGCGCCGTGCTCCAGGCGCTTCGGGGCTGACGGTCGCCGCAGACGGCCTGAAATCCTTGCATCGAGCGCAACTTAACCCCGATGAAACACCCCACTTCACCGGACAAGTCGCCTGGCGTGCGATTATCCACGATCCGGGCGCCGCGCCTGTTGCCGAGGTGTTCATGGGTCCTGGTCGTCATCTTGTCAGCTACCCGTTGGCACGGGGTCTCCGCAATATTGTCGCCGTCGAAGAACGCGCTGGCTGGGCTGAAGAGGGCTGGCACTATGATGACGATCCGACGATCGTCCGTTCTGCGTTTGCCGCGTTTGCCGAACCTGTTCACACGTGGCTCTCTCGGGTCGAGTCCGTGAATCTTTGGGGCCTTTTCCGCCATCCGGTTGCCGCGCGTTGGTACGGGGGCGGCGCGGTTTTGTTGGGTGACGCGGCGCATCCGACACTTCCGTTTCTGGCACAGGGTGCAAACTTGGCGCTCGAAGATGCGGCGGTGCTTGCGGCTGCACTTGGTCGATTCGATGGTGCAAGGGCGCTAGACGTCTATCAGACACTGCGCGAGCAGCGTGTGAATCGGGTAATCGACGCGGCAACGGCGAACGCCACGAATTACCACTTGCGCGGTGCCGCGCGCCGCGCAGCGCATGCTGCGCTTTGGCTTGGTGGTCGGCTCGCGCCCAATGCTGCAATGCGCCGCTTTAATTGGCTCTACGATTACGACGCAACTGTCGTTGTAGACCGCGATCGATAGAAAACATCAATCAAATATCCACTGTTTTTTTGGCTATAACAGTCAGAAAGGGGCTTGACCTTGCGATTTCTTTTCCCGAGTAAAGCACTCAGGAATAATCTGGCAACAAGGGAGACCCGAATGTCCCGCCATCTCGTTACCGCCACCGCTGCTGCCGCACTGTTGGCCGGAGCCGTAGCACCCGCCTTTGCCAATGGTGAGTTGAACCTTTACTCATCGCGGCACTATGACACGGACGAACGCCTTTACTCGGACTTCACGGAAGCGACGGGCATCACGATCAATCGGATCGAGGGGAATGCCGACGAACTGATCGCGC